>NZ_JAJTTG010000002.1:0-883260 GCF_021341655.1 Bacillus sp. Au-Bac7
TTTTAGGACAGTCTTTTTTAAAACAGAATAAGACTTCGGTAATGTTTCCCATGTTCCTGCTAAATTGTTCTTACTCATTGATTCTAATAATAATACACCGATATATTCTGTAGGAAGGTTTTTTGAGGCAACATTAAATTTTGATAGGAAGCAGGAAAACAGGTGAAACGAATGTCCATAAAAGCTAAAACATTGGTGTTCTTAATGCCATTAGTATTTTTAACACTGTTAGTGATGACTGTTGTTTCTTACAATACCTCTCACGATTATATATCTAATGAAATTGATCAGAAATTACATTATCAGTTAGAGTCTGTGACGGGTGACATTCAAGGAACGATAGACAGGCATACTGCCTTTTCAATAGGAGTTGCTGATGTCTTAGAGCAGAATGCAACTAGCTACACGCTTCAAGATCTGCACGCTATTTTTGAAGGACAACTAGCGGGAAATCAAGATGTTTACGGAATGGGAATTTATTTTGAACCGTACCAATATAAAGAAGGCACCAAGTATTTCAGTACGTACAGCTACAGAGAAGGGGACAAGACTACCTCGACGGAAATCTATAATAATCCTGATTATGATTATCCTAATCAGATTTGGTACAAGGTTGGTAGCGAACTTGGGAAGGAAGCAGGGATAGCTTATACAAAACCGCTGTTTGATGAAAGTACGAATGCGACACTAATCACTGCAGCAATGCCAATATACAACGGCAAAGATGAATTGCAGGCAATTGTAACTAGTGATATTAATTTAGGAGAAATTCAAACACTTATTTCTGAAACACAAGTTGGAGAACAGGGTTGGGCATTTCTTCTAGATAATGAAGGCGAATATATCGCAGCAAAAGACGAAGATAAAGTTATGAAGTTAAACATTAAAAATGAACAAAATAAAGATTTAGCAGCACTGTCTGCTTCCATGCTTTCCGGTAAAGAAGGGGAAAGCTACTTCACGGAAGACGGGGAAGAGTACTTTGTGCAATATACTCCGATAAACGGTACAAATTGGATATTAGGAATGGTAATACCGAAAGCAGAATTAACAGAAGCATCTCAATCAATATTGTATTATTCGCTGGCTATTGGAATTGTTGGTGTCCTTATTATTGCAGCAGGTATAATTTTCTACTCTTCTTATTTGTCACGAAATGTTAAGAAAGTGAATGATCTTTCTGTAGATATGTCAAATGGTGACTTAACGAATGAACTCCATATTAACAGCTCTGACGAATTTGGTGTAATGGCTGCTAATTTTAACAAAATGATCGGAAACCTTCGAAATATGATTAGAGAAGTTGCCGGGAATTCTGAATCAGTTTCTAAAACTTCTTATGAATTAAGCGAAGGGGCATCTGAAACGACGAAGGCAACAGAACATATTGCAGCAGCAATACAAGAGGTTGCGGAAGGTTCCAAGGTCCAAACAGACAGCTCGCAACAAATAGTTGCAGCAATGGAAGAAATGAGTTCAGGTATTCAAAGAATTGCCTCTTCTTCAGTCGATATGTTGGAGAATTCGTCTGACGTCATAGAAAAAGCAAAAGATGGCCGTCATTCACTAGAAAAGACGTCGACACAAATGCAATCTATTCATGCAAGTGTGTCGCAATCTGCTGAGGTTGTGAAGAGATTAGGAGAACATTCGCAAAGAATAGGAGATATAGTGAAGGTAATATCAGATATAGCTAATCAAACGAATCTTTTGGCACTTAATGCTGCAATTGAAGCAGCACGCGCAGGGGAGGCTGGCAAAGGATTTGCTGTAGTAGCTGAAGAGGTTCGTAAGCTAGCAGAAGAATCTGACGCATCTGGTAAGGAAATAGTAGAAATTATTTCTACCATCCAGAAGGATACAACGCTTGCAGTCGATGTGATGGAAAACGGAACGAAGGAAGTGCAAGCAGGGATGGACGTAGTTCATGAGGCTAATGCTGCATTTTTAACAATCTTAGAATCTATTCAATCCGTTGACAGTCTAATCCAGGAAGTTTCCTCATCGTCTCAACAGATGTCAGCAGCATCTGAGGAAATTACAGCTTCTGTAGAACAATTGTCAGATATTGCACAGAATGCATCTGACAATACCCAAAATGTTGTTGCTAGTACAGAGGAACAGCTTGCAACAATGACAGACTTAAAGAACGCAAGCAGCCATTTACAAAGCATGTCACAGAAATTACAGGAACAAATTTCACAATTTAAAATATAAAGCATTGTTAAAGGCATGAGTTCAAGCGTGAAACTCATGCCTTTTTAACTTTTTACGGGCAATAAATATGACTGCCATCCCCTCATTATATAGTGACTTTGACAAAAAAAGGGTATAGCTCTTAATTATAACAGCTGATTACTTTTATCCGTTACACTATAGCCATTTAATCATGATAAGCTACATACAACGTTAGAGAGACACAGAAAAGGAGGTGGCATTCCCTACCGATTTCTAGAATAACAATTAGGAATTCGAAAGTGCATTGCGAGTGTTTTGAATATTCAATTATATATTAGTTTTAGATTTTGCTTACTAAAGTAATAGGCTGACTAAAGGAGGAGGGATAGAATGAATTTTCGGGATGAGTTGAAAAAGCGAATTTTGATTGGTGATGGAGCCATGGGTACCCTTCTCTATTCAAACGGAATTGATAATTGCTATGAAGAGCTCAATATTACCCATCCTGATCGGATTGAAACGATTCATACTGCTTACTTGGAAGCAGGAGCAGATATACTCCAATCCAATACATACGGTGCGAACTACTTTAAATTAAAACGATATGGCTTGGAGGAAGATGTTAGCAGCATCAACAGAAAAGGCATATCCATTGCCAGAAAAGCAGCCAAAGGAAAAGCATTTGTATTTGGAACTATCGGTGCGTCAAGAAGCTTTCGTAAGTCTGATCTCGAGTTGGATGAAATTAAAAGAAGCTTTCGTGAGCAATTATACAGCCAGCTGATGGAGAATCCTGATGGCCTGCTTTTAGAAACGTATTATGACTTAGAAGAATTAGAGACAGTATTAAAGATTGCTCGCAATGAAACGGAACTTCCAATTATTGCTAATGTTTCTTTGCATGAAAACAGCTATTTACAGGATGGTGTCCATTTAAATGATGCCTTTCTCAAATTAGAGGCATTAGGCGCAGACGCTGTTGGAATCAATTGTCATTTAGGACCACATCATATGATTCGCTCTCTCGAAGAAGTGCCGCTCCCTAACAACGCCTTTCTTTCCGTCTATCCGAATGCCAGCCTTCCAGAATATATAGACGGACGTTTCGTTTACGAAGCGGTCCCTGACTATTTCGGCTCAAGTGCCGTAAGTTTGCGTGAACAAGGAGCACGGATTATTGGGGGCTGTTGCGGAACAACACCAAAACATATTGCAGCAGTAAAAAAAGCACTTGGAAATCTTACACCAATTACGGAAAAACAGATTAAAGTGCGTAAAATCGAAGTAATAGAAGTTGCTAAAAGTGAAAGTAAAAAAGGGCTGCATGAAAAAGCGAAGTCCGAACGAACGATTCTTGTTGAACTGGACCCGCCCAAAAAACTGGGGATTAAAGAATTTATGAGAGGTGCGAAAACACTGCATCAAGCAGGTGTCGACTCCATCACACTAGCAGATAATTCTTTAGCCAGCCCGCGCATAAGCAATGTCGCTCTCGGAACGAAGCTGAAGAACGAGATTGGCTCAGAGCCTCTTATTCATATTACTTGCCGTGACAGAAATATGATCGGCTTGCAGTCCCACCTGATGGGCTTGCAAACTCTTGGACTAAGTGAACTATTAATTGTGACTGGCGACCCTTCCAAGCTTGGTGATTTTCCAGGGGCAACAAGTGTTTATGATTTGTCATCATTTGATTTAATTAGTCTTGTCAAACAGTTTAACGAAGGGTTGTCGTATTCGGGACAAAGTCTAGGGCAGCGCACCAATTTCAAAATAGCAGCAGCCTTTAATCCGAATGTCCGCCATCTGGATAAAGCAGTCCAACGACTAGAGAAGAAAATAGCATGCGGCGCTCAATCTTTTTTGACCCAGCCAATTTTTTCTGTAAACCAGTTGGAAGAGGTATATGAAGCTACTAAACATCTTGAAACACCTATTTTTACTGGTATTATGCCGCTAACAAGCGCTCGAAATGCTGAATTTATCCATAACGAAGTGCCAGGCATAAAGCTGCCCGATGATGTCAGGCAGGCGATGGCCTCATGCGGCAATGACCCATTAAAGGCCCGGCTTGAGGGAATTGCAATTGCTAAGGAACTAGTAGCTGCCGCTGCAGAAAAATTTAAAGGAATTTATTTAATCACGCCTTTCTTACGATTTGAAATGACGGAGGAGCTAACAAAGTATATTAGAGAACTGGACAGTGAGCGCTTTGTTGAAGTGACTGCTACCTGAGTAATGACATAGGATCATGTTTTTACTGTTTTAATACCAATTAATTCTATAAGAAAACCTAATATTAAGATGCAGGAGGAATATAATAATGAAATTAATTAGTACTGTTATTGGCTACCCTTACATTGGTGAAAATCGGGAATGGAAGCGTTGTGTCGAATCTTTTTGGAATCAGAAAATTTCAAAAGAGCAATTTATTGCTGATATGAAAGCAATTAGACTGAATAACTTGAAACGCCAGCAAGCATTTGGCCTGGATTTACTCACTGTCGGAGACTTTACTTTTTATGACCGTATGCTTGATTTAGCTGCAATGTTCGGTTTAGTGCCAAGCCGTTATGAGTGGTCTGGAAAAGAAGTAGATTTGACAACATACTACACAATGGCACGCGGCGGGAAAGATGCTGTAGCTTGTGAAATGACAAAATGGTTTAACACAAACTATCACTATATTGTTCCTGAATTTGAAAATAAGCAATTGTCGCTGACAAATAACTATATTTTAGATTATTTTATAGAGGCAAAGGAAGAATTAGGACTTTTAACAAAGCCTACAATTATTGGACCGTTTACGTTCGTACAGCTAGCGAAAGGTTATGATAAAAAAGCAAAAGAATCGTTTGTATTAAAGCTTTTACCACTGTATACACAAGTGTTTCAACAGCTTATTGATGCAGGAGCAGAGTGGATTCAGGTCGAGGAGCCTGCATTAGTACTGACACTAAGCGAAGAAGATATTAAGCTTGTTAAAGAAATTTACAAGCAATTATCAATAGAAGTGCCAGCCGCAAAAATCATGCTGCAAACGTACTTTGAAGCACTTTCCGCATATCAGGAGCTGACACAACTGCCTGTTGCTGGGATTGGTCTTGATTTTGTTCATGGAGGAGAGGGAAATATCCGCTCTATCCAAAAATATGGTTTCCCTAAAGAGAAAGTATTAGGGATTGGACTAGTAAATGGACGAGATATTTGGAAGGCAGATTTAGTAGAAAAAGCGGCAACAACACAGTCTTGTTTAGCATTAAGCGGTGTTAAGGAGGCTTGGATTCAATCATCCTGCAGTCTGCAGCATGTACCTGTTACAACTGTTTCTGAAAAAGCACTAGATGCTGCTTTACAGGATGCTCTGTCGTTCGCAGATGAGAAAATAGCAGAGTTGATTCAAGTAACGTCTTATGTACGAAACGAAACGTTGACAAATGAAATTGCCCTTACACAGAGTAAACTGAAAATTGATGCACTGGCAAGGCATGAAGCAAGAAATAATCACAATGTTGGTCAGCTAGTTTCTAGCGTGCAGCCTCAGCATTTTTCACGACCTGCTGTCTTTAAGGAACGACAAGCATTACAGCAAGAAGAACTGCAATTACCGGATTTTCCAACAACAACAATCGGCAGCTTCCCGCAGTCTGATCAGGTGAAGCGGACACGAACAGCATGGCGTAAAAAGGAAATTACCGATGCTGAATATGCACAGTTTGTCAAAAATGAAACAGCACGCTGGATAGAAATCCAGGAGGACATCGGACTTGATGTGTTAGTAACTGGAGAATTCGAGCGGACAGATATGGTCGAATACTTTGGTGAAAAGCTTAGAGGAATCGCCTTTACAAAGCAAGCATGGGTCGTTTCATATGGTTCACGGTGTGTGAAGCCGCCAATTATATATGGCGATGTAGAATGGATCGCTCCGATGACAGTGAAAGAAGTCATAGAAGCACAAGAGTTAACGGAAAAATATGTGAAAGGCATGTTAACAGGGCCAATTACCATTCTAAACTGGTCTTTCGTCCGTGATGATATATCCCGAGAACAAGTAGCAAATCAAATAGCGTTAGCATTGAGAGAGGAAATTAGCGTGTTAGAGGAAGCGGGCATTGCGATTATTCAAGTAGATGAACCGGCACTGCGTGAAGGCCTGCCGTTACGTAAGGAAAAATGGGGGGAATATTTAGAGTGGGCAGTGAATGCATTTAAGCTTGCCACATCAAGTGTAAAGAATGAAACACAAATTCATACACATATGTGCTATTGTGAGTTCAATGACTTTTTAGACACTATTCGCGCCTTAGATGCAGACGTCATTTCAATTGAAACGTCGAGAAGTCACGGAGAGCTGATTCATTCACTTAAGCAAAACGCATATGAGCTAGGCATTGGATTAGGTGTGTATGATATTCACAGTCCGCGTGTTCCAAGTATTCAAGAAATTGAAACAATCTTAAACGACAGCCTAGAAGTTATTGCAAAAGAACAGTTCTGGGTGAATCCTGACTGCGGCTTGAAAACACGACGCGAGGAAGAAACAGTACAATCCCTTAAAAACATGGTAGCGGCAACACAGAAATTGCGTGAGCAGGTTAAACAAACGGTATAACAATAAATGGGGCAGCATATACAGGTCCTGCTCCACAATATTTATTAGTCTAAAAAATGATTGCTAAATAGACAAAAGGTCTTCTATGCACCAACAGATAGAAGACCTTTTGTTTTTTTGGGTATTTTTTTGCTAAAACTTTTTTTATCAGAACTCCATTATATCCGATAAAAGGCGGAAATCTAGAGAGGACCATTAAAAGTAAATATAAAGTAATGAGTTTGTAATCCTGTGATAAGAAAGAAACAGTAAAAAAGAAGTTTCCGAATGATACAGGCAATTGCTGGTAATATTAATAAAGACACCGAGTCGAGGGGGACTAACATATGCCGCATCAAAAATTCCAGTCAGCTAACATAAGACCTCGTTATGCAAAAGGCACAATATCAGCATGGGGAGTAAATTCTGCATATCCTCGCACTCCATGGGTTGCTGCTTGGTGGTCTGCTGCCTTTCCAGGGTTTGGGCATATGTTTCTCGGTAAGTACCTCCATGGTTTTATGCTGATTATTTGGGAGCTCGTTGTAAACAGTCAGGCCAATGTAAACATGGGGATTATCTTATCCATGCTAGGAAGATTCGAGGAAGCAAAGGCAGAAATTAACGAAAATTGGTTCCTGCTTTATATGGCAGTGTATGTATATAGTATATGGGACAGTTACCGCTGTGCCGTAGAAATTGCAAAAAGCCATGTACTTGCAGAAGTGGAAGACGCTCCTATCTCTCCATCTGCTGTAACCTTTTTCGATGTTGTCATACTTGATAAGAAAAATCCCTGGGTAGGATTTTTCTGGTCGTTATTATCGCCTGGCTTAGGTCAACTATATGCCGGCAGTACAATCGTTGGCACCTTAGTTTTAGCTTGGTGGATATATGTTGCTTATCAAGCAAGTGCAGTTAGTGCTTGGCTTCATTCGTTTCTCGGTGATTTTCCGAGTGCAACAGCTGCTCTTGATTTGCAATGGTTTCTTTTTCTACCGTCAATGTATGCCTTTGCCATATATCAAGCATATACAGCAGTAATAGAAACAAATACATTATATGATATTGAGCAAATTCGTTTCCTTAGAGTGAGGGATGAAAACTTGTCAGAACACAACACATTAGATAATAATACAGTCCAAATTATCGCTACATTTGAACATTCTCCCTTTGTTGAAATGGTCATTCATGAAATGGAAAAGCAGGGAGTAAAGCCGCAGAATATTGTGGCTTTACCGATGGAAAATCTTGATGATCAATTACATATAGTAGACTCTATCCATTCCGTTGACGGCAGAAGTATTCTTGATGGAGCGATGCTTGGCGGTTCTATCTTTATGGTTTTAGGCTCTATCTATGGATTCGTCTTGTATTTAGGACCAATTATTTGGGGCTTGCTTGGTCTAATTGGTGGTTTTTTAATAGGTTTGTTTATTGAAATAGCACTTAAGAAGAAAAAGAAAATTAAATTTTTCTCTAATCGTAAAAGCGAGGTACTATTACAGGTAACTTGTAATAAATCTCTGCAGGAGCAGATGATTAAGATTCTTAAATCCCGGAAAGCCAATAGTTTTCTGGTGATGCCTCAACGGATTAATAGTTAATGTTTATCACGATAAGGGTGCAGATAATATCTGCACCCTTTTTGTCATTCATGTTTAGTATGCTTACCGCGATTAAAATTTACGAGTGCTTCTAATGCAAATGTACCAATACCTAATGAGATTAGAGAAGGCAGCCGGATGTTTTGTTGCCTTTACATACATGTTTTGAGAACGAATCCAGCCTTTGTTTGTGCCTCTTTCATGTAACATGTAACCTGCATGGTATAAGTTGCTTTCTTCCCGGGGATTTGAGGGTCTATTTACATATTGGCTGGGCGGTATCCATATTTCCATTACTCTGTCCAGATTGCCGAGAACTTTTAAAAAATTAGTTTGTGAGCCAACAAAAACATCTCTTAGTGGATTCTCGGCAGCTATTAGCAACACTTTATAAAGATAGTTATATTTGAAATTTTATAACATATTATTTAAATATAAGTTGAAACATTATTACAAAAACGTTATACTCATTTTTAGAAAGCGCTATCAAAATTTGGATATGTAAAGGAGAGGTTAATATGAAAGTTTTGTTTGTATGTTCTGGTGGAATGTCTAGTTCCATTTTGGTGAACACACTAAAAAAAGAAGCCAAAAATGATGGCTTAATATTGGATGTATTAGCAGTTGGCGCGACTGACTTTGCTTCGGAAATCCGCAACGGTTGGGATGTGGCAATGGTTGCTCCTCAAGTCAGACACCGTTATGACAGTTTTAAAGAATCTGCTGATGAAGCAGGTGTTCCTTGTGGGGTTATCCCTTCACAAGCCTACAGCCCCCTTGGCGGACCAGCTTTATTAAAGCTACTGCACGAATTAACCAAGAAATAACAGGTGAGCTAGTGAACAATTAGGAGGGAATATAAATGGATAAGTTTGTAGACTTTTTAGAAAGAAATCTTTCTACTCCCATGGCAAAGCTATCTGAGCAAAAACATTTACGGGCTATCCGCGATGGGGTGGTTTCCGCATTGCCGTTTATAATCTTTGGCAGTATCTTTCTGATTATTGCTTTTCCACCAGTGAGTGCTGATTCTGCTATTGCAGCTTGGGCGAGTAAACATGCAGCAGAAATCTTAATTCCGTACCGGTTAACAATGTTTATCATGACTTTATATATCACGTTTGGAATAGGCTATAGTTTATCTCAAAGCTATAAGATTGATCCTCTTTCTGGTGCGCTGCTTTCTACTGCTGCATTCTTATTTACGATTGGTGTCCAAACGGTAGAGGAGGTCGGCTTTGTCCTGCCGATGGCTAATCTTGGAGGACATGGTCTGTTTGTTGGTATGATCGTTTCGATTTTTTCTGTAGAAATTCTCCGTTTATGCAAATCGAAGAAAATTATGATAAAAATGCCAAGTTCTGTGCCGCCTTCTGTCGCAAGGTCGTTTGAAGCGTTAATACCTGTGACCCTCGTATTAACCGTTATTGCGCTTATTACTGTCGTTTTTGGGATAGATACCCATTCGATTGTAGGCAAAGCAGTTGCACCACTCATTAAAGCCGGTGATACGTATCTTGGAGTCATTCTGCCAACATTTTTAATTACTTTCTTTTGGTCCTTTGGAATTCACGGTGTCTCCGTTGTTGGAGCAGTTGCCCGCCCCGTTTGGGAAGTGTATTTAGCTAATAACTCCGCAGCAGTTGCGGCTGGAAACAATATTCCGCATATTGCTCCTGAAACATTTTTTCAATGGTTTATTTGGATTGGCGGATCTGGTGCAACATTAGGATTAGTCATTGCGATGTTATTAACAGCAAAATCAAAATATAGTAAAGCAATGGCAAAGACTACGATTATTCCAAGCTTATTTAATATTAACGAGCCGGTAATCTTTGGTGTCCCGATTGTATTAAATCCACTATTAATTATTCCATTCATTATTACGCCATTAGTGGGAGCAACTATTGCCTATATAGCAACAGCAATCGGAATGGTCAGCCCAACCTATGTAATGGTGCCATGGACCTTGCCAGCTCCAATTGGTGCCTATTTAGCAACAGGCGGGGACTGGAGAGCTATTGTAATAGTTCTTATTAATCTGGTTCTTTCTGTGCTTATCTATTTACCATTCTTTAAAATATATGATAATAAGCTCGTCACCCAAGAAAGCGAAGAAAAATCCGCAGCGTAAGGTAATGTGTTTATTACAGGGGGGAAGCAAATGAGAAAGACACAAAATCTGCTCTTTTTTAGCTATAAAAGTGCCGCGATTTTCTTTAGCTTAATACTCATTTTTAATCTTGTCTTTGTTCCTCTTTTAAGTGCTACTGGAGTAAATCAGCAAGCTGCATTAAGTATTGTCAATAGCATTGGAATCAGCAGTGCTTTAACATTTGTGATTGTCTGGATTGAACGTAAATTAAACAATAAAAAGCATGTAATTACATTATTTCTAGCATTATTAGTAGGCTGCTCATTAGGTTGTTTCTTATTAGTATTTGGATAAATGGAGGTGTACTTATTTGGCATATGTTGTAGGCCTTATGTCTGGAACATCATTAGATGGAGTTGATGTGGCATTAGTCAAAATAGACGGCTGCGGTATGAAAACAAAGGTTGAACTGATTGAATTTATGTCGTTTCCTTATTCCAAAGACATAAAAAAGGAAATCCATGATTCATTTTCAATTGAAACTTCAAACAGCGCACTAATCTGTTCTTTAAATTTTAAGCTCGGTGAAATTTTTGCAGCTGCTGTTACCGATGTTTGTAAAAAGGCAAAGCTTGCCTTGGAAGACCTTGATGTCATCGGATCACATGGACAAACCATTTATCATCAGCCCTATCAAACAGAAGGCTTGAGCCCGTCTACCTTTCAAATTGGCGAGCCAGCCGTTATTGCCTATCAAACAAAAACAGCTGTAGTATCTAATTTCCGTACAATGGATATGGCGGCAGGAGGACAAGGTGCACCACTAGTTCCATATACAGAGCTTCTTTTATATGGCAGCAGGGAAAAATCGATAATTCTTCAGAATATAGGCGGTATTGGAAATGCCACCGTTTTGCCGAAGGCTGCTGCCATAGAAGATGTGCAGGCGTTTGATACCGGTCCGGGAAACATGATAATAGATTATCTTTGCGAAAAGTTTTACGGGGTTCCTTTTGATAATAAAGGAGAAATTGCAAAAACCGGCAATGTTAATAAAGAATTGCTGGAACACTGTATGGAAATTCCGTTTATCCTTGCTTCACCACCAAAATCAACAGGGAGAGAATTATTTGGCACAGCATTAGTAGACTCCCTAGTAAATGCCTATCCGCAAGTTTCCGAACATGATTTTGTGACAACAATGACCATGTTTACCCAAAGTCCATAGCTGAAAACTATAAAAAGTTTATCTTTCCCACTACTAAAATAGACGAAGTTGTTATTGGCGGAGGCGGGTCTTACAATAAAATGCTGCTTGTGATGCTACAACAAGAGCTTTCAGAGTTTTGTCAGGTAATAAGGCAGGAGGATTTAGGTTTTTCATCTGAAGCAAAAGAAGCAATAGCGTTTGCTATCTTAGCAAACGAAACGATGAATAATTTACCAAGCAATGTTCCTAAAGCAACAGGAGCTAAGCAGGCGCTTATCCTTGGTAACATTACACCAGTTCCATTTTAAAATAGAGAGGAAACTTTCATGAAAAAGTTAGGAATATCCCTATATCCTGAGCATTCCACAATGGAAAAAGATAAACAATATCTTCAACTGGCCCATAAGTACGGCTTTGAAAAGGTGTTTACATGTCTGTTGTCCGTTAATGGTCAACAGAAGGACATTATGAAAAATTTTCAAGAAATTTGTTCTTTTGCAAATGATCTAGAGATGAAAGTAATGGTCGATATAGCACCGAGAGTTTTAACTGCTTTAGGAATTTCCTATAATGACCTGTCATTCTTTGCAGACATGGGTGCTTATGGCATTCGCCTAGATGCAGGTTTTTCTGGAAATGAAGAAGCAATCATGACACATAATCCCTTTGGGCTAAAGATTGAAATTAATATGAGCAATGCTACTAATTATTTAGATAATATTATCGCTTATCAGCCTAATCGAGATAATTTAGTAGGTTCCCACAATTTTTATCCGCATCGTTATGCAGGTTTAAGTTATTCCCATTTCAACAAATGCTGTGATCTGTTTAAAAAGCATAATATAAGCACAGCTGCTTTTATTAATTCACAAGCAGCAACATTTGGCCCGTGGCCAGTTACTGAAGGGTTGTGCACACTAGAAATGCATCGTAACCTTCCAATAGAAACACAGGCTAAACACTTATTTGCGACAGGTCTGATAGACGAAGTGGTCATTGCTAATGCCTATGCTTCAGAAGCCGAAATGAAGGTGCTAAGTCAGCTTAACAGCAACATACTGACCTTCAAAACAGAATTATATAACACGATCACAGAGCTTGAGAAAAAAATTGTGCTAGATGAATTTCATTTTTACAGGGGTGATGTTTCCGATTATTTAATCAGGTCTACGCAATCACGAGTGAAATATAAACAGGAAGACTTTAAAGCAACAAACACGCCTAACATTCGCCGCGGAGATATTCTTATAGAAAATGAGCGATACGGGCAGTACAAAGGAGAGCTGCAAATCGCTCTGCAAGATATGGAAAACTCGGGAAAGACAAATGTGGTTGGCCGTATTGTTCCTGAGGAAGTATTTTTATTAGATTTTCTGCAGCCATGGGGGAAATTTCAATTTACATTAGAATAGTTTAGAGTGGCAAGCCTCAAGCATCTTGTATCTTTGAGGCTTGCTTTTCGCTAGTTTTTAGAGTTTTAATCAAAAACCTATTAGTCAGGTAGCTTTTCTTGATAAAATAAATTCAGTACTATAACACTAAGTGGATTATTTTTTACAACAGAGAGATTGAAAAGGGGGAAACTATGACTTCCGTTAATATATTAGTGAGAATTGAAAGTATTATTGAAGAGCTGCCCAAGTCAGAAAGAAAGGTCGCACAATACATATTAGAAAATGCCAATGATATTGTACGAATGTCTGTTCATGAATTGGCTATGCATGCAAATGCCAGCAGTGCTGCGGTCATCCGCTTATGCCGTTCCATTGGAGTGGAAGGTTATTCAGATTTAAAGCTGTCTCTTTCATCCCAATTTTCCCATTCTTTGAAAAGCAGCTTTTCTGATATTGAAAAAAACGAAACAACCCAGTCCATTAAGGAAAAGATTGTCTCGAATTCAGTACAGGTTATTAAAGAAACTGCTTTAGAATTAGATGATGAAATGATTGATAAAGCAATTGAAAGTATAAAGCATGCAGATGTTGTATATGTGTATGGTTTAGGAGCTTCATCTCTTGTAGCAAATGATATTATGCAAAAATGGTCCCGCTTAGGAAAAGTCGTTGTAGCAATCCAAGATGCCCATATTTATGCTTCCATCCTTTCAGGAGCTTCAAAAAATTGCATCTTCTTCTGTGTGTCGAATACAGGTGAGACAACGGAAGTACTTCGCCTTGTTGATATCGCAAAGGAGTCTGGCTGTCAAACCATTGGACTAACCCGTTTTGGTCATAATACCTTATCACAAAAGGTTGGATTATCCTTACAATATGTGCGCGCACCAGAAGCACAGTTCCGCAGTGCTGCTACAAGCTCGATATTCGCCCAATTCCTAACAATCGATATTATCTTTTATGCCTACGTATCTAAGTATTATGATGATAGTATTGAAAAAATTGTAAACTCGCGAAACGCAGTAATGGAGTTCACCCAGAAAAATAAAGGATAAATATTTTCTAAAGGGGACCATTAATAATGGAATCTAAGTTAATAATTTTGCGTGGAAATTCAGGCAGCGGTAAAACTACTGTAGCAAAGAGTATTCAAGACCATTATGGTACTGCCACACTGTTAGTTTCCCAGGATACAATCCGCCGAGATATGCTAAAGGTTCACGATAGAGAAGGGAACCTATCTATTGATCTGATTCGTCAAGTTGCTGAATATGGAAAGAGCAAATGTAAATATGTTATTGTCGAAGGGATACTGAATAAAATCCGCTACGGTAACATGCTCCATAACCTAATTGATTTCTATGATGGAAAGGCATTTACCTATTACTTTGATCTAACATTCGAAGAAACAGTCAAACGCCATAATACCCGTGATAAGAAGTTGGAGTTTGGAGAAGATGCCATGCGCTCCTGGTGGATTCCTAACGATTACTTAGGAGTGGCTGGTGAAAGAAAATTGACTAATGAATTGTCACAAAAAGAGGTAGTAAAGTTAATTGTGAAAAATCTGGAAGAAGAAGGTAAATGAGTGCCTGCAGCGAAATAGTATAGAAGAGGTCGTCCTAGTTGGACGGCTTTTATTTTTGAAGAATTTATTATATCAAAGAATATCACTCTCATTTTTCCCCTGGAGGTAGCAACTCTATGCAGATTGAAACAAAGCATCTACTAATAATTATTTTGATTAATACAATATGTATAGGGTTAAGCACATGTTTATTTTTTTCGGTTTAATGAATATAAGATTTTATCGTCACTGGATAAGCATTTACTTAGGCTTATTCTGTTCAATTGGTTTTTCCTATTTTTTTAATATATTAAATGTGGATATTTCAACCGATTCACCGCCAAGCGAGGAGTATTTCGATTTATTTTTGGATATTATTGTATTTTCCTTTCTACAACTAATCATTTTGCTTTGTTTAAACGGAATTACCTCTATTATAAAAAAACTTACACAAAGAACTACATAGGAAGAGGGGGCTTGTTCTTGACCAAGATTCATATAACAGCAGAGCCATTTAATTCAGAGGAGGATTATTTACTATTTGAAGAAGCTCGAGTATTGTCTAAAATATATATTGGTCCTTCGGAATATGAGAATTATGATGAGGAAACGAAGCAATTTTTATATGACTTTCTATGTAAACAAAATGAATTCTCCCTTTTTGTTGTATTTGAAGCATATAAAGACTGTACAGAAGAACTGGAATCTAAATTAAAACAGAAAAGCATTCCATATTCATTAGGCTATGTAGAACCAAAACAAAAGGGATATCCGGTCTTTAGAATTACAATAAATAATCCTTCTGCGCTGAACCTTGTTTTAGAGGAAAGCTTTTGGTTTGCAGGATCTAATCAGTTTTATGCTGTTTCTTTTTCAGATAATATTACCTATAAGCAGAAACTTACTAAAGGTTTATTTGGCAGACAAAAGCAATCTCTAGTTCCGTGCTTTAATATGAAAGAAGCAGCAACGGTTATTGTAATTTGGCATGATGGGCAAGGGTTTACTATCTATACGAATGATCTCCGTTATGCATCATTGGATGAGCTAATCAATCATCTGCCGAGCGGAACGATTATAGACTAATAGCGGAATGTAAAGGGTGAAATCAATGGATCAATTATGGTTAAAGGAAGAGGATTTGCAGGAGGTGTTGAAAGAGCATTTTTTGCCTGTTAAAACTGAATTTTTGCAGACTTCGCCTAAAGTTTACT
Source organism: Bacillus sp. Au-Bac7 (assembly GCF_021341655.1). Classification (NCBI taxonomy): domain Bacteria; kingdom Bacillati; phylum Bacillota; class Bacilli; order Caryophanales; family Bacillaceae; genus Bacillus; species Bacillus sp. Au-Bac7. Next base: position 15,860 of record NZ_JAJTTG010000002.1, read on the forward strand.
ATCTCAGCGTGGATGAAAAACATGATAACAGTGAGCGAGATTATTTAAAGAAATTCTTATTTGCTGCTAATACCTTTCCTTTATATCTATCACTTTATTTGGAAACTAATAACGTCGAAGAATACTTAACTGACTTTGACGCACTAAGTTTAGAATACAATGTCCAATATTCATTAGAAAAAAGAATCTACCATAGTTCTAGAAGAATAAGAAGTTTCTATCATCCAGCGTATATAACTGTGAAGTTTATGGATATAGATACTCTTTCGCAAATTATTAATGATACCTATATACAAGCGGTCATGAATGATTTTTATGCCATTTCGTCAATCAATAATGTGCAGTTCCATTATAAGAAGAGAACAGCAGTCGTTCCTTTAAAACCAAATTCTTTTTACATTTCGATTGGTCATGACGGGCATGGTTTTTATTTGTTTTCTAATGAAAAAAGATATTCAAGCATTAATATGGTGATGGAAAATCTACCAGCGGAAACAGAGCTTACACAAATTAATGATAAACTTGTGGAGGATATGGAATAGAGCAGAACTGGTGGTGCATAATACTTATGCACCACCTAAACTCAGTCCCAGATACGAACTCTTGGGATATCGGCTGTTCTTAAATAATCCAGGAGCTGACCGGTGTGAACAGACTCATGATAGGCGACGCGCAACAGCATATCTCCTAGCTCTCTTATGTAACCAGATTCAGAGCGGTCAATTTTTATTTTAATTAAATCTTCTTCTGTAAAGGATTTTATCGTATCTAGAAAACTATTACGATAAGGCTCAGCAATTTCTAATTCTGCATCAACAGTTGAATATGGTCTGCCTTCAAAGGGGGAATCAAATACAGCTAAACTTGCCCTGTTTTTAATGGCCAAATGATAATAATGCTCGCTTTCAAGTACATGTCTAATCATTTCAATACAGCTCATTGCTTCATTGTCCGGCTTCCAGAATAATTTTTCTGAGGGGATAGATGTCCACACTTTTATACTTCTTCTTCTGACTTCTGCAAAGTTTAATAGAATTAAGTCAATTGAATTCATCTAAAAACCTCCTTTACTAATATCTATCATTATACAATAATGGAACTTAAAGTTAATTCTAAAACTTGGAACTTATTTCATACTGATTCGTATTAGTGTGTTGGAGGGAGTAAATGGAATGAGCAGACTAACAAAACCATTGCCGGTATCAATCGTTTTAGGAATACTTGTATTGGCATTTCAATTTACGAATGTCGCTACTTTTGCTAATTTTACAGGGATATCCTTTTGCTTTTTACTGCTGACGTTATTGATTCATGAACTAGGTCATGTGTTGTTCGGAGTTTGGGCAGGGTATCGGTTCAACTTTTTAACGGTAGGACCACTAACAATTGAAAACAGTGACAGAATGCATATTAAAGCGAATGACAGCTGGTTCTTGTTTGGTGGTGCAGCAAGCTGTTCCCCTTTAACAGACGACCTGACTGCAATTGCCAAGCAGCATAAGCTGTTTGCAGCAGGGGGACCAGTCTTTTCAGCGGCTGCTGCTTTAATCAGTTTAAGTATCGGAATACCAATGGACTTAGATCTAGCTATATATCTCGGATTGTTTAATTCGGCTATTTTCATTGTAACGATATATCCAACCAATGGGGCGTTAAAATCAGATGGAAGTGTTTTACTCGAGCTATCAAGAGGGGGAGAACAAACGAAAGAATTTCTGGTATCGCTTTTGTTGCTGAAAGAAATGAATTCTCCCTTACATCCCTCCGAGTGGTCCGAAGAATTAATAGACCGGGTAAAAACAATGAAGCCTTCTTCTGACAATATTATGATTGCGTATATGATTTTTTACTACACGTTATTGAAGGATGGCTATGACTGTGCCAGTGCTTTAATTGAACCGTATAAGCAAATACCAGTAACGAAGAAGAATAAATTATCTCTGCAATTTATCAGCCATATCCGACAGTTAGATTCTATTTTCAGTGGCAATAAAAATCTTGAAGAGATGAAAAAACTTCATGAATACTTGAGTCCGCTAGAGCCTGTCAGTTATAAAAGAAGTGAAGCTATTTTAGCAAAGTTAAAAGGTGATGAACAACAAGCGCATCAAAAAATAGCAGAAGTTTTGAAGGAAACAAAAAAAAGGAAAAAAATATACGGTTTCTTTTATGCAGAAGAACAATTAACGGAACTATTAAAAACGAAACAATAATAGAATCATACTTGTTCTTTCTGTTTGTTAAAAGCAGTAAATATAGATATAATTAACCAAAAGGCTTGTACAAGAAAAGTGGGGTTTTTTACGTGAGTTGGGTAGATGTTAATTTATTATTTATTCCTATTATATGGTTAGGGAAAATAGGGATTTTTATATTTGCAGTTTGGTATGCTTGGAAGCTATTGAAAATACAAAAAGAAAAAAACAGTATTCTTAGAGAAATCTCTGCAAAACTCAATCGACTGGACAAATAATAGAATTTTTTATAGATTGTATAGAGAGCCGGATGAAAAATTCGGCTTTTTTGCTTAGTGCTGCTCTTAAATACGATATTTTCTGTGATTGGCGGTTATAATAAGAAAAGAATAGATAAATTTTAATATTATTTAAGGATGAGGAAAAAGATGTCTATGAAAACAAAATCAAAAAAATTAGCTGTATATTCCTTGATTATTATGGGGATTGGTTATATTGCAACAGCACCGTTTGATGATTCTATTTGGATCAGATTGCTGCAAGGCGGATTTGAAGCCGGTCTTGTTGGTGGGTTAGCAGATTGGTTCGCAGTTACCGCATTGTTCCGTCACCCCCTTGGACTGCCGATACCCCATACTGCATTATTGCCTAATAATCGAAAAAGGGTTACAAATGGATTGGTTACAGTCTTGAAAAACGATTGGCTTTCTAAAGAAAGCATCCAAGATAAGATAAAGGATATCTCTTTTACAGATAAGCTCCTTCCAACCATTACAGATCTTATAACGAAAGGTTCTTTAAGAGTTGGAATCATTAAAGGGATTAAGAAGCTTGTTAGCAATATAGAGCTTGAAAAAATGGTCCCGTTTATTAAATCACAAATAACACTGACACTATCTACTGTTGAAGTGAAAAAAATTATTGAAGCGATAAGCTCAAAATTAGTTAATGAAAATTTCGATGAAAAAGTATTAGACCATGTGCTAAAAAAAGCCGATAACTGGTTAAGGCAAGAAGAAACAAAAAGCAAGCTTGGCAGTGTTTCCATGAATGTAATTAACCGGATTGAAGCAGATGGAATGCTTAAATTTGCGTTAAGGTCCATTGAAAGCTTGCTCAGCGAGGAGAAACTTGGCAACATCGTGCAAAATTTACTGTTGAGCGGTGTAAGAAGCTTGCAGCATAAAGGACAGCCAAACCGTGAAGCTTTAGTCCAGTATATTCGCAAAGAAATGGAAGCAATGAATGAGAATGAACAGCTGATAGAGGGAATCGACAAGTGGAAAAATCAGTTGATTTCTGAATGGGATTTAGACAGCACTATAATGGAAAGCCTACAAAAAATACAGCAAAATATCCTGCTTCAATTGGACGATGAAGAGTTTATTGATGCTTATTTGATTCCAATGTGCTTACACTTTCTTGGCATGGTTCAGAGCAACAGCAAGACTATTGATGCATGGTTACAAACGCAAATTACAATCCTGATTGAAAAGAACCATGCAAAAATTGGTGATCTTGTGCAAGAAAACTTAGATAAGCTTGATAACGAAACAATGATTGACATGATTGAAAACAATATTGGAAAAGACTTGCAATGGATTCGTGTTAACGGAGCTATTTGCGGGTTTATTATTGGGATTATCCTGACGGGTATCCATGGTTTAATTCAGTTAATGTAATTAATTAAAAAAAGCTGCGTGAAGCAGCTTTTTTTACTATTTTCTAGCATGTTATCTGAAACCTTTTCCTATTAAAGTGCGTATCTGTTTAAGCATATCTAAAAAGTAAAAGGGAGTTATATAATTTGAAGTTCTTTATATCAGAAGATCACTGGGATCTAGCAGGATATCAACAAAACTTGCAAAGTATTAGCCATCGCTTTGATTCAGACACAGCTGAATTCGTTCTTAATCATTCCTTTCATGATGCCAGCATCAAGGATATGAAACTGGTTAATCATTTTGACAACAACAGCAAGGAGGATATGGAAGACCCAACAACTATCATAATGATTATTAAGCATTATGATGACTTACTGTATGAAGTAATATGGAGCCAAGTTAGAAGGTTTTTCTTTGACTTTGATATTACACGAAATGTGTATGCTAACAGTGATAGCATTGCCTTTGATGGGATGCGAGGTATTGATGAGTGGGGCTATGACGAAATTACCGCTATTGATGATAAGCTGTTATCACATGAAATCGATTTGTTTTCGCAAACAAAAATTATCATTATATGTACAAGTATTCAAATAAAACTTTATACTGGCAAATCTTCAAAGCTTTAAATAGCAGCAAAACGAACCAACCGCTGGGACTTTTCCCAATGTCCTTCGAAACACTTATTTACAATAAAAAATCGAGTATACTCGCCTTAAGGATTAGTTCATACTAATCAATCAAACTAGAGGTGAGGGATTTTTTATGAAAAAGAACTCAGTTGTTATTGCTGGCGGAGGAAGTACTTATACTGCGGGAATTGTGATGATGCTAATTGAAAACCAGGATAAATTTCCTTTAAGAAAGCTGAAGTTTTATGATAACGATAAAGAACGTCAAGAAACAATTGCGAATGCTTGTGAAATTATCATTAAGGAACGTGCTCCTGAAATGGAGTTTGTTGCAACAACAGACCCAGAAACAGCGTTTTCTGATGTTGATTTTGTGATGGCACATATTCGTGCTGGCGGTCTGAAAATGCGTGAACAGGATGAGAAGATTCCTTTAAAATATGGAGTTGTTGGCCAAGAGACATGCGGTCCTGGTGGCATTGCCTATGGAATGAGGTCTATCCCAAAAGTAGTGGAATTAATCGACTATATGGAACAGTATTCACCGAATGCATGGATGTTAAATTATTCAAATCCTGCTTCCATTGTAGCGGAAGCTACCCGGATTTTGCGACCTGACTCAAAAATTATCAATATTTGCGATATGCCTGTAGCTATTAAAAAGTCCATGGCAGACATATTGGGGTTAGAATCTGAAAATGATATAATCGAACGTTACTATGGTTTAAACCACTTCGGCTGGTGGACAGAGCTTTATGATAAAGCGGGCAATGACTTAATGCCACAGCTGAAAGAGCATGTTAAAAAATGGGGCTATGGAGCTAAAAATGACGGCATTAACAATCCGCTGTTAGCTGAATCCAGCTGGATGGATACATTCACAAAAGCAAAAGATATATATGCTGTAGATCCAGACACTTTACCCAACACCTATTTAAAATATTATTTATACCCAGATTATGTTGTCGAGCATTCTAATCCATCCTTTACGAGAGCAAATGAAGTAATGAATCATCGTGAGAAGAATGTGTTTGCAGAATGCAAACGTATCGCCGAAGCTGGTACAGCAGAAGGGACAAGCATTGAAGCAGGAGAGCATGCAGAATTTATTGTTCAGCTTGCCGGTGCCCTTGCGTACAATACGTACGAAAGAATGTTGTTAATTGTTCCAAATAATGGAGCGATTGCCAATGTCGATCCGAATGCAATGGTTGAGATTCCTTGTTTAGTAAGCAAAGCAGGCGTTGAGCCAATATCAATCGGCACCATTCCTCAGTTCCAAAAAGGGTTAATTGAGCAGCAAGTATCTGTTGAAAAATTAGTTGTACAAGCATATTTAGAAAAATCATATCAAAAGCTTTGGCAAGCACTGACACTTTCACGAACAGTGCCAAGTGCAAGTGTTGCAAAAGATATATTGGATGATTTAATTGAAGCAAACAAGGATTTTTGGACAGAGCTTCATTAAGAATAGATGTATTGCTAAAATGAAGTAACAGGGTAAGAAGTTCATACCCTGTTACTTTTTTACAATGGAAGGAGATTCCGATGAGTCTGGAGGAATTAATTAATAATAACTATGACTATTTAAGTGATACAGATTTAACGATTGCTAAATATGTGCTTGCAAATAAAGAAAAAATCGGCAAGCTAGGAATTAATGAATTAGCTAAAAATAGTTTAGCCTCTAAATCATCCATTTTAAGATTTTCCCAAAAGTTAGGGTTTAGCGGCTATAGTGAATTTAAAAATTTTGTAAAATGGGAAATAAATGATTCTGAAGATACTCCAGAGCAGAACGAGCTTTTTGATCAAATTCTCCAAGATGTTCAAAAAACGATGCAATATTTAAATAATGTCGATCTTTTACCCATTTATAAAGCGATTGAAGCAAGTAAAAATATCTATGTTATTTCTACAGGCTTTGCACAGACAAATCAAGCTGCAGAGCTGCAGCGTTTGTTCTTATTGATTGGCAAACCAGTGCAGCTAATTCCGGGAATGTCGCATACGAATGAATATAAGCGTATTATTGAAAAGCTGACAAGCGATGATTTAATTATATTGCTGTCATTGTCCGGAGAAAATCCAAATCTGCAAGGCTTACTGGATATACCAGCAGTAAAAGGAGCAAAAATTATCTCGCTTACCAATTTTAAGAGTAATTGGCTATCAGGGCATTCGGATTTGAATTTATATGCATCAAGTTCAAAGAACCCTAACCCTAAAAATTGGTGGATACAATCAGCGTCGGCTTTTTTCATTGTGGTAGAAGCGTTAGCATTTGGCTATATCGATTATATAAATAGTAAGGGGCAGGAAGGGGAGACTGAATGATGAAAAGGAAAAAAGCACAGGTTTGCATACATAGTCCTATCAGCGGCGAAATCATTCCGTTAGACAGTGTGCCAGATCCTGTATTCTCAAGAAAAGTATTCGGAGAGGGTCTTGCAATCATTCCTGTTAACGGCGATATTCATGCACCAATAACAGGCACAGTGCTCCAAATTTCCGAAGCAAAGCATTCTATTGCCATAATGACAGAAGAGGGACTTGAAGTATTGCTGCAGTTAGGGTTAGAAACAGAAGAGTTAAACGGAGAAGGCTTTCACATTTTGGTTAAGCCTGGGGAGAAGATCCATGCTAGAGACCATATTGGGATATTTAATCTATCCATTCTTGAAGAAAGAGGGAAGGAAATTATTTCGGTGCTTGTTTTTCCTAATTTAGAAGATAAGGACGGAGAAATATTGGTAAAGGGCTTTGGGGAAGTTAGAGCTGGTTTAGAGATAGCTTCTATAAACTACGATAATAAATAACCCTCGATTGCTAACAATCGAGGGTGAATTTTTATTATATTGCAGTATAACCACCATCAACAAACACTGTTGTACCTGTAACAAAGTCGTTTTCTGCTAAGAACACAACAGCATGTGCGATTTCCTCTGGGTTGCCTAAACGGCCAATTGGGTGTTTTGCAACTAAACCATCGTAGAAATCACCTAAAGCTTCTTTGCTAACCATGCCAGACTCGATGAATCCTGGAGCTACTGCATTTACACGAATATTGCGATCTGCATATTCTAAAGCTAATGATTTTGTAATTTGGTTTACTGCTCCTTTACTTGCAGCATATGGAATGGAAGTTGGTTCGCCAACAGATCCTAAGATAGAAGAAGTGCTGATAATAGAACCTCCGCCAGTTTTTAGCATTTCACGAATTGCATATTTTGCACCATAGAATACGCCGTCTTGGTTAATCGCAATTACGCGTTTATATTCCTCAGCTGTTAGCTCATGTGTTGGTTTTTGTACTCCTACACCAGCATTATTAAAGATGATATCTAGTTTGCCAAAATGTTTAACCGTTTCAGCAACTAAATTTTCAACTTCACTTTCTTCAGCTACATTTGCTTTTACAAATAAAACGTCCTCATATTTTTCTTTGAGTTCTTTTTCAACTTCTGCTCCTGCTTCTGCATTATAATCAGCTAAAACAACTTTTGCTCCTTTATCTAGGAAAGCCTTTACAGTTGCTAGTCCAATACCAGAAGCACCGCCTGTAACAATTGCCACTTTGTCTTGTAAGTTTGTCATGAAGAATTCCTCCTATTTATTTCTACGTTTTTTTATTATCTCTTATCTACACTTTTATAGTACTCCTATTGTCGAAACTTGTCAATTAAAGAATCTCAAATTAATATATTTCGTTTATAGAAATAAAAACATCTACATATAATCTAGATAGATATTAGTTTCAGCAGAGAATACGATTAAATACTATGTTAAAATAAGTAAAACCATATAGGAGGACATATATATGAAAGAGAAGATCTTCTATGAACGGGGTACAGCTGATTTAAAAAGAAAGACTATTCGAGCACACAAGCTTGTTCGGGAATTTAATGAAAGTGCAGTGGAAGATTCAGCAAAACGAGAGAAAGTTATAAAGGAGTTATTTGGCAGTGTTGGCGAAAATCCTTCGATTGAACATAATTTCCACTGTGATTTAGGCTACAATATTCATGTTGGTGATAACTTTTACACCGGCTATAATTGCACTATTTTAGATATGGCAGAAGTTAGAGTCGGGGATAACTGTATGATTGGCCCCAATGTTGGAATATATACTGCTGGTCATGCAATTGAACCTAAGGATCGGAATAAAAGTGGGTATGGAATTCCTATTACGATAGGCAACGATGTGTGGATTGGCGGCAGCTGTGTAATTTTGGCTGGGGTCAATATCGGAGATAATTCTATAGTAGCGGCAGGTTCTGTTGTGATAAAAGATGTTCCGCCTAATACAGTTGTTGCTGGAAATCCAGCTAAAGTCATTAAAAACATCTAATACTGAATTTTTTGTAGAGCATAGCTGCCTTCTGGCGGCTTTTTATATTTTACTTAGCCACATAAATCTTCCGAACCACTAAATGTTAAAAATACACTTTAGGTGGACCTTTTGAAAATGCTGTGAGCATGTAAAAATGTAACTTAAGGAGATGAATAAAGTGTTTAATGATTTTAAGCTCGTCGAGGGGCGACCTGTCTATATTCAGCTTAAAGAATATTTAAAAAGAATGATAACTAACGGGCATTTGGTTGAACATCAAAAGCTGCCGTCGACGCGGGAGCTCAGCTCAGAATTATTCATTAGCCGCAATACCGTTTTAACGGCATATGCAGATTTAGAACAGGAAGGACTTATTTATGCGGTAAAGGGAAAGGGTAATTTTGTTAGCCGTGTTGAAACCTTTAAGTCTCCGTCTATACAAGTAAATTGGGCAGAAAAACTGAGTGAGCAAACACTGCTCGCAGAAAAACACGATCTGATGAAGCATGGAGTGCGCCGTAACAAAGATGTGATTTCCTTTAATAGTATCGCACCTGACGAAAAGCTGTTTGATGTCGAAAATTTCAAACGGGCTTTTCTGAATCGAATGGCTATAGAAGGAGACGTTGTCCTGAATTATGGCTATGCCAAAGGGTATAAACCGCTAATCGACTACTTGCTTCATTATATGGAAGTAAAAGGCGTTGATATTAAAGATAAAGATATATTAATTACAAATGGATTTACAGAAGGTCTCGATATTCTGCTTTCATCTCTAAACAGGAAGCAGCGCCGGATTATTTGTGAAAATCCAACCCATCACTCTGCACTTAAATTATTCAGAATGCATGGCTATGAAATTGACGGCATTGACATGGAAGATGACGGCATCAATATTGATATGCTTGAGGACCTCTTGGCAAAAAATAATTATGACTTTGCTTATTTAATACCGTCCTATCATAACCCAACCGGAATTGTTACATCTTCTGAAAAAAGAAAGAAAATAATGGAGCTGTACTCAGCATATCAAATTCCAATTGTGGAAGACGGTTTTAATGAAGAATTGCGGTACTCTGGCGCACATTTAGCGCCATTGGCAGCATTCGCGGGGAACGGCAATAATGTCATTTATACAAGCAGCTTCTCTAAAATACTGTTCCCAGGTTTAAGAGTCGGCTGGATTTTAGCAGACAAAGAGTTAATTTATTATTTGGAGAGCATGAAAAGAGCTCGTACCATTCATACATCTACTCTAGATCAGGCAATATTGTATCAGTATTTAAATGATGGCTACTTTGAAAAATATATAAAAAAAGCAAGATCTGTTTATAAGAAAAAGTATGAATTGGCAGTTCAGTATTGTAATAAATACATTCCATTGCGAAGAATAACCGGCGATGGCGGTCTCCATCTATTCATTGAATTGGATAAGTCGATCGATTCACAAGAGCTCTTAAAGAAATGTTCTCAAAAAGGCGTGGTTTTTGCCCTTGGAAATGATTTTTATACAGACAACAGCGGAAATCATACAATGCGGTTAGGATTTTCGAGACTAAAGGAAGAAGACATTATTACTGGGATTAAACTGATAGGAGAAACCTTAAAAAAACATTATGGAGGTTAGAAGAATGAGAGTTGGCGTAATAATGGGTGGAATTTCATCCGAAAAACAAGTTTCTTTGATGACAGGGGAAGAAATGATTGCGCATTTAGACAAAAATAAATATGAGATAATCCCAATTTGTCTTGAGCATAAAGAAGAAATAATCGCTAAGGCAAAAAATCTGGATGTCGCACTTCTGGCGCTTCATGGCAAATTTGGAGAGGATGGTGTTATTCAAGGCACTCTGGAAACGATGGGTGTTCCTTATACAGGCAGCGGTGTGCTTTCCAGCAGTTTATGCATGGATAAAAATATCTCGAAAAAAATCATCCGCTATGAAGGCGTGTCAACGCCAGACTGGATTCATCTTACTAAGGCAGAACTTAAGATAGAGAAAATAGAACAGATGGGTTATCCGGTGATTGTAAAACCTAATTCTGGCGGGTCAAGTGTAGGAGTGAAAATTGTCTATGACCGAAAAAACTTACTAGCCGCCATTAATGAAGTATTTAAATGGGACACTGAAGCAATTGTTGAAAAACATATCAAGGGTGAAGAGATTACTTGTTCCATCCTAAACGGAGAGCTTTTACCTGTCATATCAATTCGCCATAAAGGAGAGTTTTTTGATTATAACTCGAAATATGATGACACAGCTACTGTGGAAGAAGTAGTCCAGCTGTTGCCAGAAATGGAAGCACGCGTTTTTTCTGCTGCGATGAGCTGTTATCAGTCTTTAAAATGCAGCATTTATGCACGAGTAGATATGATGCTAGAAAGTGGGATTCCATATGTCCTTGAAGTTAATTCATTGCCAGGTATGACGAAGAACAGCTTGCTGCCAAAAAGTGCAGAGTCTGCAGGAATTTCCTACAGTAAGCTCCTTGATTTAATCATCGAGTCTTCCATTAAGGAAAGGAAAATGCATGCATGATGCATAAGTTTACCGATCTCCAACATTAAATAGGGAATACTACAAAGAATTACTACTATGTAATAAAGAAAGGCAGGCAAACATAGTTGGCTAGAGAAAAAATGGGTATGCTGCTTGGATTAGTTGGTGTCATTTGCTTTAGTTTAACACTCCCTGCTACTAGTGTTGCAGTTGATTACTTTGGAACGACAGTTGTCGGGTTAGGAAGAACAGTTTTCGCCGCTATTTTAGTTGTAATCGTATTGATTGTCCACAAGGAAAAGCTCCCTTCCTTTCACCAATTCAAAAGTCTTATTATCGTTGCACTAGGAGCAGTGTTAGGGTTTCCGCTCCTAACGTCCTGGGCAATGGAGTCTTTGCCAGTTTCTCATGGAGCTGTTGAAGTAGCTCTGCTGCCATTAGCAACAGCTGGGTTTGCCATATACAGAGCAGGCGAAAGGCCTTCTCTTAAATTCTGGCTTTCAAGCTTCATAGGTTCTGCTGCTGTTGTTATCTATGCGCTGAATTTAGGGTTCGGCCAATTACAATTAGCTGACATTGCCCTGCTTGCCGCAGTAATACTGCTCGGATTTAGTTATGCAGAAGGCGGAAAGCTCGCAAAAGAACTAGGAAGCTGGCAAGTGATTGCCTGGGCAATTATAATTGGCGCTCCCTTTTTTATTATCCCAGTTGCCATGCATTTAACAGCTGATATGCTTCACGCACCATTCACCGCGTGGCTCAGTTTAAGTTATCTCGCAGTTGTAAGTCAATTTCTAGCTTATGTCGCCTGGTATAGCGGAATGGCAATCGGCGGGATCGCCAGAGTTAGTCAAATTCAATATTTGCAACCGTTTTTTATGATATTGTTTTCAGCTGTTTTCTTAGGAGAGACTATTTCTGTTGTAACAATTGTGATTGCTGTAATCGTTGTTCTCTCTGTAATTATTGGCAAAAAAACAACTGATGGTAAAAATTTTATTAAAAATGACAAGGGATAATCTTAAGCTGCCAATTGGCGGCTATTTTATTGGGTTTTTTAGGACATTAAAAAGGGAAAATCAACAAAATGACAGAAGTGTTTTTATTTTATTAACGATACTTTCAGTCAGAGTGTTGATACTGATATTATGGCAGTTCTATCGTTAAACTTGAATTAATATTAAATGCAGCCGACATGACAGAGCAGGAAATGATACATTGGGAAAGCGTCTTGTCAACAAATCGAATTTTTGTTATAATTAGTTGTTTTGTATAAGATAAGGAGGCAAAAGATATTGTCTATTGAAATAGGAAGTAAATTGCAAGGTAAAGTAACTGGTATTACTAATTTTGGAGCATTCATTGAGTTACCTGAGGGAAAAACAGGACTTGTGCATATTAGTGAAGTGGCAGACAGCTATGTAAAAGATGTAAATGATCATCTGAAAATTGGTGATATGGTACAAGTAAAGGTTTTAAGTGAAAAAGAAGGAAAGATTGCTTTATCTATTAAGCAAACGATAGAAAAGCCGGAAGGTCAGTCTTCTTATAAACCACGAACTCGCCCAGCACAAGGACGTGGAAACAATGACCGTTCTAAAGGGAATTTTAAACCAAAAGAAACATTTGAAGATAAAATGGCAAAATTCCTAAAGAGCAGTGAAGAGAGCTTATCATCTCTTAAACATAATACAGAAGGTAAAAGAGGTGGACGAGGAGGCAGGCGTGGATAATAATGCATGTTTTAGCTCTTATTAATGTTAAATAATGATGAGCTTTATACTTGCGCGCTTGCAACTGCAATAGAGTCTACTTGATATCTATCTTTGATGGGTTACTTTGATTCATAAAAAATACTCCCAAGTTAGTTAACTTGGGAGTATTTTTGTTTTTCTAAGGAAGATATGGCACCTGCTTAGGTGTGTATGTAATTACATCAGAAGAATAAATATCCACTTTAATATGGTTATTGATGGATCGAGCAAGTATGAGTATTGGCTGATTATAATCATTTTTAAAAACCAAATCAGGTCCATCCCAGCTTACAGTGGCATCTCGATTAACAGGAACGTAAGAAACACCTCTGCTATGTGTAAATCGCTGGACAATATTTAAGCCTGCGTTATCGACTGCATTAAATAGAGTAGAGGAAACTTGGCAAATTCCTCCCCCAAATTGTTCAGAGTATTCCCCGTTTACAATGGCTGTAGATGGTAAATAACCTCGTTCCATTGTTCTTTCACCAACCACTTTATTAAACGAAAAGCTTTCCCCTGGAAATAGGACATAATTATTGATTGCTTTTGCAGCAAGATTAATATTGTTATTACGTTCTTTGTTATATGGATTAAAGAAAGTAATATACTGTCCAATTTTTTCTCCTCTAATATTGCCGAGCAATTCACTATCTACTCGAGGATAATTGGCTCTTATAGGAATATCCAGCGCAGCTGAACCGTTAGAGAAAAAATAGTCATACACCTTATCTGTAAAAACGGCCCTGTTTAATCGGTAGCCAACCTGTTCTGAGATAATACTGCCGTTTGTATCAATAATCGCATTTTTAGGTTTTTTACTTATTTGCTGATCTATTTCATCCATAAAACTCTCCAGCTTATCTGTATCTAAAAAAGGCAATACAGGGTATTGCATGGAAAAGTTAGAACGATTAACTACAAACATTTCCTCGCCTTTGTTAGTAATTATTAAATCATCTGTCATCGTCATTTGTTGAGTATACATGATTAGTGCAAGCATCCAACTAAAATACATATCCAAAAACCCCCTATAATAAGTATGAAATGAAAGCCTGCATTTTATGTAGTCTAAAATGCTACGAATACTAACAAGGATGTCATCATGTATTGGTAGACGTTCTCATTCTTCCATTGATAAGTAATAGTAAGAGGGATGAATTTGGAATAGCCTGCCATTTGTGGTAATGGCTATAGTATTAGGTATAACGCATCTTTTGTGCGGGTATGCGGATTTTTTATTATTGTTTTTAAGAAGAAAATGCAGCGTAATAATTAAATGTTATGGAGAACCATTAGTATTTCCGATGATAATCTTCATTAATATGATTGTATAGTATAGGTAGAGGTGATGAGAATGAATGATAAAAACTTCAATGATGTAAAGGCGGAGGTAAAGCTACAATTTGGAAAGAACGCTAAAAAATATGTAGAAAGCAAAAGCCATTCAAAAGGAGAAGACTTACAACTTTTGCTAGAATGGACTGCGCCGAAAGAGAGTTGGACTGTCTTAGATATAGCTGCTGGGGGCGGTCATGTTACAAAGCTCTTAGCTCCTCAAGTTAAAGAAGTGTATGCAACAGATTTAACAGTTGAAATGTTAAAGGAAGCAAAACAGTTCTTAGATGTATATGCATCCAATATACACTTCATTGTGGCAGATGCTGAAAATCTGCCGTTTTTAGACGAAAGCTTTGATTTAGTGACATGCAGAATTGCGGCACACCATTTTCCGGATGCCAAGGAATTTTTAAAAGAATCACATCGGGTTCTTAAACCGGGAGGAAAGCTGCTATTAATTGATAATATAGCACCAGATGAGAGTAACTTTGATGAGTTTATTAATACATTAGAACGATTACGCGACAGCAGTCATGTTCGCTGTTACACGCGGAATGAGTGGGAAAGCTGGATTGACGAGACTGGTCTTGTCCTTGTGAAATCCAAAGTTAGAAAGAAACAGATGGAATATAAAAGCTGGGTAGAACGAACAACATCTTCTCTAGAGCAGATTAAGAAAGTTGCAAAGTACATCGATAATACTGAAGTAAATGTACTAGATTACTTTGGGTTTCAATTGGAGGAAAGTGAGGTGCTCTCCTTTAAACTCGATGAATGGATGGTGCTTTTGGAGAAGAAATGAACACGAAAAAGATAAGCTGCCACCAGCTTATCTTTTTATTATTTGTTTATTTCAACTGTACCTCCACCATTAGTCTTGTTTTCTTTAATAAACCAAGAACCACCAATTAAGAAAAAGCCGCTAAAAAGAAAAACAGATAAAATTCCCATCCACGTGCCTACTATTCCGAAAAATATTGGTGCAATTAATTGGGATAGTCTATTGGTAGAAAGTCTTAACCCTAGCACTTCCCCAGTTCTGTTTAACGGTGAAGCGTTATAAGTAGTAGTCAGAGATAACGGCTGGCCACAGCCAAGACCAAAGCCCATCAAGCAGCTAAAGACACAATAAAAAGTCAGACTTCCGGTAAATGGAATAAGCAGAAAAGATGCACCGGCCAGCAGAACAGAGATAAATAAAATATAGTCTCTGCCCATAATTAAAAGCAGTCTCGGTAAAATAAAGCGAATTATAATCATCGCTAATCCTTGTAATGAAATAACGAGCCCAATTTGTGAATTGGATAAATGTGACTCCTTTGCAAGAATAGGAAAATAGGCAACGAAAATATCTCTAGAATACAAAACTAAGGCACTTGAAAATAAAGCCTTCTTTAATAAGGGTATTTTTAATAACCCAATTGATTCGATAATGCTTTTCTTCTCACCCACATCCTTTTTAATGGCAGGTATTTTTAAGCTTATGATAATAGGCAGGATAGATAATAGCAGGGAAATGAGAAACACACTATTATAATTATAGTGTTCAGAGATATATCCCCCAAGCATCGGACCTAATACAGAAGCAGCAGCAACTGCCATGCCAAACATACTGAAATATTGATCTCGATTCGATTCGGTAGCTATAGTACCTATAACATTTTGCAGAGAAACAGCGATAAAAATATTCGATATCCCTACAATTAACTGACTAATATACAAAGCCGAAATAGAGGTGGAAAAGTATGGGAAAAACATACCTACAGCTAATCCAATCATCCCAAAAATAACCGGATAACGATCTCCATACTTATCAGCTATTCTGCCAGCATGTAAAGCAAAAAGAAGTGGGAAGAAGGAGAACGCAGCGGTTAATATACCTATTTCAAATGTATTTGATCCTAAGTCAGATGCATATAACGTAATAATTGGACGAGTAATATTAATAATTAATTGAAAAGCAAAAACAGAAAATATTATTATTCTCAACATCATATTTATCTCCCCATAATAAAAAGGAAGAGCAGATGTCTTCCTTTCATGAATACTTATTTTGCAGAATGAATCATTTGATCAAGATATATAATAATTTCTTCTTTATTGCCTGAGATTTGTTCTTCTCTTGCTTTATCTTTTTCCACTCTATCAAGTGAGTTTGCCAATATTTCTTCTTCCTGTTCCTGTGGAATTACGACAACACCGTCAATATCGCCGACAATGATATCACCTGGTTTTACCGTAACACCTCCGCAAGAAATCGGGATATTAATCTCTCCCATGCCAGCTTTTCCTCCAGCTGCTACAGTTGTCCCTTTACAAAAAACAGGGAAATCGAGATCTCTAATGCCATTTATATCTCGGATTGCACCATCTACAACAAATGCACCAGCCCCAAGCGTTTTTGCCATACCAATTACAAAGTCCCCGGCAGCAGCTCTGTATGTATCTCCCTTAGCATCGACAATAATAACATCATTAGGTTTTGACTCTCTGATGGCTTTTAGAACGGCCAAATTATCACCAACTGGAATTTTAACAGTAAGTGCTCTGCCAGCAAAAGAATATTCATCCTTAATTGGCTTTATAGAAGGGTCCAGATTATTTAATCCATTCATAGAATCGGAAATCGATGTAGTAGGAATGCCTTTAAATTGCTCTATTATGTTCTCCATAAGCCTCTCCCTTGTTATTATATTTTCTACCATTATACAAAAAAACCACTATATTATAGAAATCAATATAAGTTATTGTTATCGATAAAAAAAAGTAATGGTTAATATGATCACACCGGTGGATAGGAAAATAAAAAATAGTTATGGATAAACATAAAAAAGCGATATTTCATTTATCGTTAGCTTTATATTACAGTGATAGTAGAAATTCAATATTGAAAATCTATAAGCACAAACGAAATAGGGAGATGAGATGATGAAGGCATATAAGTTAGGAGTATTACAAGGTGATGGCATTGGGCCAGAAATTGTAAGCGCTACAGTAAAGGTTTTTAAAGCAGCTGCACAAGAGTTAGATGTAAAGTTTGATTGGATAGAGCTTCCAATGGGGTGGGAAGGAATTGAAAAGATGGAATTGGTCCTGAAATTGTAAAAGCATAAATTCATATTGGATTTGTAAGAGGAGATTACAAGTGGATTGGAGGAAAAAGATTATTACTAGAAGAGAACTTATCATTAGTATCTTATAGTAAAATCGATTTGGCAGAACTTCCAACATTACCCCGAATTGATTATATATGTGATGTTAAACTTCAAGATATGATAGATACATGGTGGTCAGAGAACTTTTCCGTTCCCCCGAAAGTTGGAATTAAAGTAGATAAAACAGACACTTGCAGGGAAATGGTAGCACATGATTTAGGGTATGCGATAATGCCCAGCTTAGTTATTAAAAACACAGAGAATTTATATCAGCTGCCCTTAAATGATAAAGATAATAATCCAATAACTAGACACACTTGGATGTTCTACAATCAAGATGACTATAATTTGAAATTAGTAAGAACCTTCATTGAGTTTATGGACGAAATAAACTTCCAAGATATGATATCTAAACAAAATTAAATTTTAAAGTGATGGAGTGTAGAACATGAACAAATATAAAGTCGGTTTAATCCATGCTACACTAAATTCTGTTAACCCAATACTGGAAGCTTTTGCGAAGAATTTTCCTGATATAGAAACGATTAATTTCATGGATGAGGGACTGCTCAGAGCGCTAGATAAAGAAGGAGAAATTACAGCAGCATTAGTAGAACGCTTTGCGAGTTTGCTAGAACGAGCGGTGGATACAGAAGTAGATGGAATCCTTCTATCCTGCTCTGCTTACAGTCCGACAATTACCGAAATGCGCAAAAGGTTTCCGCAGCTTCCAATTGAAAATGTAGATGATGCCATGATTGAACAAGCCGTTAAGCTGGGGAGTAAAATAGGTGTCGTTGCAACAGTAGCTACTGCTGTCCGACTACGGAAAAAGCAGTAAAAGACAAGGCTGATATCTTGGGAAAAGAGGTAGAGGTTTTAGTGGAAGTTAATACAGAAGCATTTGCTGCTCTAAATAACAAAGAATTTGAATTGCATGACAGCCTTATTGCAAGCAGTGTAGAAAAGCTTCTCAATAATCAAGTAGATCTAATCATACTGGCTCAACTTTCAATGGCAAGAGCAAAGACTGCTCTAAAGCATGTTGCCATTCCGATTTTAACTAGTCCAGAAATTAGTTCTAATAAGATTGTTAGTGAAATCGAAGCATTTTACCGCTAAAATAAGTGAGACCTTCATTAGAATGAAGGTCTTTTTTCATTATCAAAATAACTTTCTATAAATGAATTATAATTGCCATGTTATACTTGTATTGGAATTATAATACATATATCTGGAGTGAGACAGCATTCCAGACAGGGGGACTTGATGATTTCATCTATTGTTTACATAGTGTTAGTAGTTGGGGGATTATTGTATTTAATCAAGAAAAAGAGTGATTCAGAAGCCTATTTTTCTTTAAAAATAATTGGCTATTATATATTAGGTGTATTTGCATTTAAATTTAATGGAATTGCCTTACCGCTTGGCTTTATCATTTATTTACTGTTTTTCCGACCTAAGTTAAATACGCCTATTAAACGTCAAGCAGCCATCTTTGGTTTCATTATATTTATAATCGTACAATGGATCACACCAATTGCTGTAGATAAATGGGAGAGCCGCACGATAAATCTTGAACATGAAATTGGTTCGGTATATAAGCTTAATTTTGATAAAGAGAACGATTTGGTTATGAAGAAATTAAAACTTAAAGATGGTGAAATTAAGCTCACAAATTTTAACTTGCAATATACTAAATCAGGCAAGCCGACAGAATTAAGCTGGGATTTAATTCAGCAAGATCACTTTGACATAGTATATTATAGTATTAATTATGTAGTGGATAAGAATAGGTATGAAATTTCTAAAAGTCATTTTGAAGCCTGGGATAATCTTATTTCTTTAGTAGATGCCAAGTATTTCTTTGTAAATATGAACGCGCTTAATATTGCAGACATTACAAATGCTAAAGGAAGTTTGTCTACTTTTGCGATACACAGCTTTGGCGAAAGAACGCAATATGGTTTTGCTGAAAATGAACCTCATGTTATTTCAAATGGAGAAATAAAGAAATTAGATGAAAAGCAGTTACCAGTTGAAGGTTTTTCTATCTCAACATATGCTCTGAAAAAAATGAGTGAAGAGACAGATGAGCAAGGTAATATTACTCAAGAGGGATGGGAAGGTACAGCAACAACTGATTATCTCTTTGATATAACTGCTGTTGAGGAAGAAGAAGAATTTTAGTAGTAGATTACCATATACAAAGGCAAACCTTTCAAAGGTTTGCCTCTCTTTATTATTAAACTGAGTTTCCATATTATATTAATTATGTAAGTTATTATTTTATTTTTTTACTAAATGATGATATAACTAGAAAGGTATTTATTTATAAGAGGTGAATAATGATTAATCAAATCTACTTACGAAGAAAAAATAAACTCATCCTAACCAAAGGCAATGACCATACGCCTAATCTCCATTACATAGCCACCATCTTAGCCAATTTTGAATCACTAGGCTACACATTTTCTAAATCTATCATTGATACACTATATACATATTCCGCAAACCAGCTTAATGAATTCTATTTATCCACCATCGATAATTTGAAAGAATTATTGGGTGCAAATAAGACCTATAAGCCAATGTATCCGAACTTTCCGCAGCAGGTGATGGAAGCGAGCGATGCAGAACTATTTGTAAACGCGCTTATACATTATTTGTCAGAGGGGACAATATTGCCTGAATATGAGCAACAGACAAGACTGCCGTTGTATGACAGAACAGAGCAAAAAGTGATAGCCCTTGGTTCGACTGACGATTTTTTGATGATTTTCCGAAACTTGCTTTCTTCAAAAACGTCCCTTTCAGCAACTGACAAGGCAGACTTGGAGTATGCCTTCTCAAGCTTTCCTGAAATGGCCTGGCAGCTTATACCGCGAGAAGTGCCTTTGAAGGAGAATATTGCTTTACTTGGAAAGTTATTATTGGAGAACAACTTAGATCATAAGATTCTGTTTCAATATGTTAAAACAGCTACAGATGTCCTGCGGATTGCTGTGTCTCTTTCGGATGGGGATGTCAGCTTAGCTGCAAGTACACGATTTAAGAGCTTTAAAAGAAAGGAGAGACGTTTACTTCTAACGCTTCTTGAAAACTGCGGCAATATCGAAGAGGATATGAAAAGGTATAAGAACAGATGGATTAGGTTAGGAGAGCGGCTCCATCCAGGAGAATATAAGCAATTTAAAAAGGCGAACGAAGCTTTTTTCAAGCTGAGAAATAATGAGCATATTCCTACATTTAATGGTCTTGTTGCAGAGGCACTGTGCACAAAGCGAATGGATGATGCTATGACTTTTTTGTCTGAAAGACCAGGTGAATTTGCGCGCAAGCTTGATCACCTATTAAGACTTCATCACCAGCCTGAGATTGTGATCGAGAATTTTAAGGCAATTGCTGAAAAAGTAGAAACGACGGTGCTGTTGCAAGTAAGAGAACATTTTAAAAACAGGAATGCAGGAAATGAAAAAAGATCATTTTTTCCTAAAGGAAATGTAGCGAAGATGTTTGTAATAGACAATAATCTCCCTGACATTGCAGAGGAAGTTTGTGAGGAAATTGTGTGCATTTGTGACAACAGTTTAATCAGTATTTATAAGCAAAGGGGTCCGATTGGAAAGGTTTATTTGGACGAAGCACTAAAAAATTATCTTGTGCCATTTTCCCAGCGCTCCGCTAATAAGTCGGTTAAAGCTGTTGTGAGAGGATCTAAGCTGGATGTGGCAGAGTCCATGAAGACAATTAGAACTTTTCTTTATTGGAAAGACGGCTCGAAAGATTGGGGCACAGATATCGATTTATCCGCCGTTATGTATGATGAAGCCTGGGGATATTTGGAACATGTTTCGTATACGAACTTAAGATCAGCTAAGTATAAATCGAGTCATAGTGGTGATATTACTTCAGCACCAGCAGGCGCAAGTGAGTTCATTGATTTGGATATACAGTCGGTCCGTAATTTCGGCGGAAGGTATATTGTCTTTTCTATCCATTCTTTTAGCGGTGAGGCATTTAATGAGCTTCCAGAATGCTTTATGGGCTGGATGAGCAGAGAAAATCCTAATTCCGGGGAAATATATGAGCCAAAAACAGTCGAGAATAGAATGGATATTACATCTGATTCTAAGATATGTATTCCAATGATACTTGATTTACAGGATAATAAAATTATTTGGACAGATGTTGCACTTCGAACGGATCCATATTTTGCTAATAATGTAGAAGAAAATCAAATGGGAATGGTGTTGATGGGAAAGGCATTAACTTCACTTGTCAAACCGAATTTATATGATTTATTTAAACTTCATATTGAGGCACGAGGAGAGTTTTGTGCTACAATAGAGGAAGCAGATTTAATTTTCTCTGTTGATAAAGGGATTACTCCTTTTGATCTTGATCTCATTGTTTCAGAATATCTATAGTATGAATACATATTGGGCTATTATCTATCTTCCTTCTAACTCTTATATCTTGTAAATCGTTAGATGGATTGCTTTCCCAATTAATATAAAGGCTATGCTATACCTTCCTTCTTAAACTCTTAAGTTTTATCGAACTTAGGTATGGCAGTTTCCTTTATAAAGTCAGGCTTTATAATAAGCCTGGCTTTATTTATTGTTGTTAGGTGATTTATCCTAATTTATGAAACTATTTGGAATGTAAAGAAAAACCTACCAAAAAAGTGTATAATAGAAGTGAACTACATATATTTGATGCGGGTGGTGCTGGTCACTCTTTCCCTTATGGTGAAGGAGGTGAACACGCCAATGGATTTTCTAAAGACTCTGCTGGAGAATACTGTCACAGTATTTTTCACTGCTTTTGCTGCAGCTTACGCACAGCGCTTAGCGGGCAAAAGGAAAAAAGAGCAAAGAAAAACCACCCCGCGCCACAAACGTAAGGGTGGTTCTTCTCGCTAATCTAATATATTAGCCTGACCGCACCGCCCGATATGGCAGTAGTTCAGGGCCAAGGAGTTACCCGCTCCTTGGCTTTTTCTAGTTTATGCTTATAGTTACATATTATACCCAAGCTACTATTAATTCAAGCAAAACAGTATAGTTTATTTAATTTGCTGTTTAATATCATTCATGAACAAAATCGTTTTGTTAATGAGCGGCAGGAGAACTGTCGTGTGATCCTCTCCTGGAAATTCGAGAAATTCACTATCAAACTTAGCAGAAACATGTGTTTGAAGTTCATCATTAAGTTTCTTCGCTTTTTCATTCATTTGTGAAAAATGATCTCTTTCCAATTCTCCGCTTGTGATAAGGAGCTTCGCTTTCGGCTCAGTTTCCATAAACTTTTGCTTTGCAGTATTTAAAAAGTCTTCATTCCAATGGATGGAGGGGCTGCTTGCCACATAATACTGAAAGGAAGAAGACGAAGTAAATAATGCAGAAAGTACGAATAAACCGCCAAGAGAATGACCGACAATCGTCTGTTTTTCGGTATTAACCTCATATTTTTGTTCAATTTGGGGCTTAAGTTGTTTTTCAATAAAAGAAAGAAACAAGCTTCCGCCGCCCCCTGGTGGAAAGTCCCTGTCTATGGGATGGTAGGATAAGAAATCTATCTCAGGTGAGAAGGTAAAGTCAAAATATCTACTGTCATTAAATGGTTCTGTTGTTTCATAACCGATGCCCACAATAATATGCGGTTTTTTTCCTGTAATCTCTCCCCGTCTAGTCTGCAGATTCATACTTTCTGTGAAACTGGCAAAGATAGAGTTTCCATCTAGTACATATATAAGTGGAAAACCATCTTCAGGCGCAGGTGAATCAGGAACAGATACGAATATTTTATATAATTGCTGATTTCCTTGTGACAAGATAGACCAGCATTCTGTATGCGGCAAGGTATATGGTTCTGTCTTCATACTTTCCTCCGTTTCATTTAAGTGCAGGCTATCTTTATTAATTGGTTAAATTTTGGTATTATTAATGAAAATGATTATCAATATCATCAAATATTTTAAAGGGAACTGGTGAGGAAAACAAGTGGCAATCATAAAAAATAATAATATTTGGAAAAATTTCTATTTAGACTTGAAGAGCATCAAGCGCATTCACAAGCAAAGCAAGGAAAATAAAATTACGTCTTATTTCGATTTAATATATATTCAGACTGGCAGAGGAACCATTACGATCAATAAAGAAGTGAAGCAATTTGCCAGCCACCAGCTCCTCGTCATCCCGCCAAGCAGTACATATAAACTTACATTTGCTGGTGATGTAGATTATTATCTTATTTCCTTTCAAGTGTTCTTGAAAGACAAGGAGGAAGAGATTCAGCCCTACTTAGACAGCTTGGCATGTATGCAGCAGCAGGTAATACCTTATCATCAAGAGGCGGCAGTACTAATAGAGGAAATGTATCGCCTTGAAGGGGAGGACACCCCTTACCTCCATTTTCTGCAGAGAGCTAGGCTTGATGAGGTATTCTTTCATTTATTGTCCTATAAAAAGCACGACACACCTAATGATACTCTCTTAGCAATCGAGGAAACAAAAAGGTATATGGAAGCTCATTTTCATGAACGCTTAAAGATTGATATGCTGGCACAGCAGGCAGAGCTTAGTCCTAAATATTACTCAGAAATGTTTAAAAAACAATACGGTATTACGATAAGCGATTATATTACGAGATTACGTGTAAATAAAGCTAAACAACTATTGCTGATGACAAAAGACAGCATTCGTTCTATTGCCAGTTCTGTCGGCTATGCGGATGAATTCTACTTAAGCAGAAAGTTTAAACAAGCAGTCGGCATTTCTCCATCGGCATATCGGGAGAAAAGACATAGAAAAATAGCTTCCTATGATTTCGCAACAACAGGACATCTGCTGGCGTTGCAAATACTTCCATATGCAGCCCCCATTCATCCGAAATGGACGCTTGATTATTATGAGCAGTACAAAGATGATATTATCTTCCATCTCGAGTCTTATCGAAAGCATACAGAATGGCGCAAAAACATTGTGAAGCTAAAGAGGGCAAAGCCCCATCTAATTATAGCGAAACAGGAAATAACTGCAGACGAAAAAGCAGAATTAGCTAAAATTGCTCCTGTCTTTTATTATTCAGAG
The DNA here is from genome assembly GCF_021341655.1 of Bacillus sp. Au-Bac7. Lineage (NCBI taxonomy): Bacteria > Bacillati > Bacillota > Bacilli > Caryophanales > Bacillaceae > Bacillus > Bacillus sp. Au-Bac7. The sequence continues at coordinate 40,532 of NZ_JAJTTG010000002.1, forward strand.
CAGGACAATTGGAAAGATCAGTTTTTTCAGATAGCAGAATATTTGAACTGCACAAAAGAAGCAAAGGATTGGATGGATTTCTATGAAAATCAGGCATTAAGTGCATCTGCGCAGCTAGCTCCATATTTAAGCGGAAAAAAAGGACTAGTCATCAGTCTTTTCAAGGATAATTACTATTTAAACCGCTCTAGAACCATTATAGAAGTAATCTATGAAGAGCTGCAGATAGGCTCTGCACAAGAGAAAGACAAATGGAAGCATAATGAACAAATATCAATAGATACTGTTATGGAAATGCAGCCAGATTTCCTTTTAATGAATATACGCCAGGATGAGGAAACGCTAAAACATTGGGAGACTGTCAGGACATCGGTGCATTGGAACAATATTGAAGCTGTGAAACGCCAGCAAGTTTATTACATCCAATCAGATCCTTGGAATGAATGCTCTGCAAGCTCTCATCTTCGTGTTATTCATAATCTATTAGAATTGATTACGGAAAAAGTACAAGTAAATGAGAGGAAATAATCCATGTTCCAATAAAAGATAGTTTTGTATAATCCTAATTGAAAGTGGTTATCAATATCAATTAGACTATATAAAAGGGGAAGATCTTCGTGAAAAAATATGCATTTATTATAATGTTAGGTATCCTGCTTGTAATTGCAGCTGCCTGCGGAAAAGAAGAGTCTGCAGGTAGCAGTGAAAAACCTGCAGAGGAAGCAAGTGCTGATACGACAAAAACCATTACATTTTTAGATAAAGAATATGAAATTCCAAGCAATAGTACTAAAATTGTTACAGCAAGTCAGGAAGCAATGGAAGATGCAGCTGTGTTAGGAGTTAAACCAGTAGGAGCAGTAGCAACTGGTGGCGAGTTTCCTGCATTTTTAGGAGATTCCATGTCTGAGGCTCAAGAAATTGGTGACAAATTCCAGCCGAGCACAGAGAAGCTCTTGCAATTAAAACCGGATGTCATTCTTGGAACAAGCAAGTTTCAAGCAGATGTCGTGGAAAGCTTAAATAAAGTCGCACCAATGATTCCGATTTCTCATATTTCTACTCATTGGAAGGATAATCTGCTTGTTTTGGCAGAGATTACGGGTAAAACAGCGGAAGCTGAAAAGTACATTTCTGATTACGAAGCAAGTGTAAAGGAAACAAAGACAGCAGTTGCGGAAAAAATTGCTGATAAAGAAGTTGTAATGGTCAGAATTCGCAGCGGTAGCATTTTTATATACCCAGAGAGTGTGTATTTCAATCCAGTACTTTACACTGATTTAGGACTTACAGTACCAGAAGAAGTAAAAGCAGCTAAAGCCCAAGAACAAATTTCATTGGAAAAGCTGGCTGAAATGAATCCTGATTACTTGTTTGTGCAATTTGAGGAATCTGAAAATCAAGAAAATAAAGACGCATTGAAGGATTTCGAAAGCAATGCTATATGGACGAACTTGAATGCAGTTAAAGACGGACATGTATATGTAAATGCAATTGACCCAATGGCAGCAGGCGGTACAGCTTGGAGTAAAACAAACTTCCTAGCAGCTTTTAAGAAAGAATTAGGGCTGTAAAATAACAGTACTTGTCCAGAACTCCTGGACAAGTACTAATTGTATATAAGGTGAATATGTATGTATCAAAAAAAACTGGCAACCTATTTAATTATTATATTATCTCCAATCTTGTTTGCGCTCGTAACGCTTCTTTCCATCCGATATGGTGCAACAGACACATCCTTTAAGGATATTTTTGCAGCTGTTTTCCATTATGATCCAGATAATATGCAGCAGACAATCGTGAGGAGTTCAAGAATACCAAGAGCAGTTGGTGCCTTACTGATTGGGATACTATTAGCTGTTTCGGGAGCATTAATGCAAGGCATCACAAGAAATTATTTAGCATCTCCATCCATAATGGGAGTGACAGACGGCTCTGCTTTTTTTATTACCATTTCATTTATCTTTTTGCCTAATTTATCTTCCTTTCAGCTATTATGTCTTTCATTTTTTGGATCACTGTTTGGCGTGGCACTTGTAATGGGCTTGGCAGCATTCGTGAAAAACGGCTATTCGCCAGTCAAGCTTGCGATAATCGGGACGATTATCGGAACATTTTTAAGCGGTGTATCCTCCAGTCTCGCCTCCTATTTCCAAGTTTCCCAAACAATGAGCTTTTGGTATAATGCGAGGCTTCATCAAATCGATTCACCTTTATTAACGTTTGTTATTCCATTTGCCTTAGTTGGAATTATTATATCGATGTTTTTATCGAAATCAGTGACAATCCTGTCTTTAGGCAAGGATCTCGCGACAGGATTGGGACAAAAGACAAGATGGATTCAGCTGTTATCTATGGCAGCAGTCGGCTTAATGACAGGAATATCAGTGGCATTGGTCGGAAAAGTTGGCTTTATCGGACTGATTATTCCCCATATCACAAGATATCTTGTCGGAAGTGACTATCGGGCCGTTATCCCGTGCGCCGGCATTTTAGGCGGAGTATTTTTAGTTTTCTGTGATGTGATCAGCAGGTTTGTCAATTACCCATTTGAAACACCGATTGGCATCATTACATCCTTCATCGGTGTTCCTTTCTTTCTCTATTTAATTAAGCGAAAGGGAGGAGGCGATCAGCGTGTTTAACAAAAGATTTTACATAACCGTATTTGTTCTGATTGTCCTTATCCTTGCTGCAGGTTATTACAGCATCACAAATGGTGTGTATCCTATCACCTTCTCGCAGTTTTATGAAAGTTTGTTCCGCATACGTCCGCAGGAGGATATTGATTTAGTACTATTTGAATTAAGGCTGCCAAGACTTGTGCTTGCCTTGCTGATTGGCTTTGGCCTTGGTGTTGGCGGTGCGGTCCTTCAAGGCATTACAAAAAATGGACTTGCAGATCCGGCCATTCTTGGTATAAACAGTGGAGCCGGAGCTTTTATTGTTGCATATATGCTCCTTTTTCAAGGAACCTTCTCTGGCGATCAGCTCCTGATGAAGCTGTTAATGCCGCTGATTGGTTTAATCGGCGGATTGTTTGCTGCTACGATTATATTCCTGTTAGCATGGAACAGAATTAGCGGCCTTGATTCCCAGCGTCTGCTCTTAACAGGAATTGCAATCAGCACAGGGTTTGGATCACTGTCCATGTTTCTGTCTCTAAAGATGAAAGCACAGGACTTTGAAATGGCAACTGTTTGGCTTAATGGGACCATCTATAATGCTACATGGACATATGTCATTTCCATACTTCCATGGTTTTTACTTGTCGTACCCTTCATCCTCTTTAAAGCTTACAAGCTCGATTTATTCCGCCTCCAAGAAAATGTCATGAAAGGTCTTGGCATACAAGTGGAGAAGGAGAAGTGGCTGTTGATGGCAGGTGCCGTTATATTAGTAAGTTCATGTGTGGCAGTTTCCGGAAGCATTGGATTTATTGGACTAATCTGTCCTCATATCGCTAGGCTTCTAGTTGGATTGAAGAACCGTCATTCCTTGCTAGTTTGTGGGCTTGTCGGCATGCTGCTTTTGACAGTAGCTGATTATATCGGCAGAAGTGTTGTCGCACCGGCAGAAATATCTGTAGGTATTATACTAAGCATTATCGGAGCACCATATTTCATCTTTTTATTAGTAAAAGCAAAAGTTTAGGAGGCAAGAATGGAAGAGTTAATTGAAAAAACAGTTGGCGGCAGGAAGCTGTACATCTGCTTGCCTCCAAGCTACTATCAAACAGATCAGCATTATCCTGCCGTGTATGTGCATGATGGACACTATTTATTCTCCAGTAATTTGGCTAAGTTAAAAGAGTCTTATCAAGTAAATGAAATCAAAGAAGTGATTCTTATTGGAATGGAGCCTGTTGATAGACTTCATGAATATACTCCATGGCCTGCGGAGAGTTTAGTACCAGCCTTCCCTGATTTTAAGGGGGAAGGAAAAGAATATTTGCATACTTGGGAAGAGTCTATTAAAGCATATATAGATAGTCAATTCCGCACAATACCTGATATGAAGGAAACGGGTATGCTCGGAGCTTCTTTAGGAGGACTAATTACGCTGTTTGCCTTGTTTTCTACCAGTGAGGTAATCGGGAAGTACGGTCTACTATCCCCATCCTTATGGTTTCCAAATATGCTCGAATTTTTAGAGAATGAAGAGTGCTCTCCTGAGAAAAAGAAGCTGTATTTATATGTTGGCAGTGAAGAAGGAAAAGGAAAAACGAATATACAGCAGGAAATGGTTCAGTCTGTGCAAAATGCGAATGGCATCCTTGAACGAAAGGGATTTTCTCAGCAGCAGCTGCTTTTTGAAGTAAGGCAAGCTGCTAATCACCAGCGGGAATACTTTATTGAGCAATTTATGGTGGCATTGCGCTGGCTATATAAGAAATGAAACGATGCTTTTTAAAAGCATCGTTCTTTTTTGTATAAAAATTTAAAAAAGCGCTTTCAAAAAGTGTTTGACGAACGAGTTAGAGGGTGTTAATCTAATAACGACCAATTAATTAGTTCATTAAACAAATTAATTATGGCATCATCAGTTAGTTTGGTCTAGTGTGTTTTATGAAATGTAAGGGGTTACAAATTGTGAAGCAGAGGGGAGGAATAATGTTTTTCTATGCTAACAACGGATTGAATGTTCATAGCTTACAGTACATCTAAAGATAATTGCATAAGCACCGACTGATTTATTTGAAATTTCCGTCTTATAATTACAATTCTGTTGGAGGGATAATGATGGCTCAAACAAACAGAGAGCTAGTAATACCAGATGTAGACAGGAAAGTACAAAAATTTGGAGTTAAAGATCAGTTAGGTTATTTATTTGGTGATTTTGGCAATGATTTCTTTTTTATACTAGTAGGTTCGTTTTTAATGGTGTATTACACAGATGTCTTTGGTCTAAGTCCTGCAATGGTAGGAACGATTTTCCTTATTGCTCGTCTTTGGGATGCAGTTGCAGACGTAACATGGGGCCGTTTTATTGACACGAGAAAGCCAAGTAAAAATGGAAAGTTCAAACCATGGATTTTCAGAATGTCTTTTCCTCTCGTGTTTTCAGGAGTGTTGATGTTTATACATATTCCCGGCATGTCAACAGGCTTCTATGAAGCATATGCCTTTGTGACATATATTTTATGGGGAACATTGTATAGTACGGTAAACATTCCTTACGGATCAATGGCTTCTGTCATTACAAGTGATCCTGTCGAGCGTACGTCTCTGTCAAGTTTCCGAACAATGGGGGCAACTTTAGCTGGGTTAATTGTAAACGTGATAGGACCGTTAATTGTATTTGTCGATAATAAAGCAGATCCTAGCCGTTTTTTTATGGCCGCCATCATTTTTGCAGTTCTTTCACTATCCTGTTATATGGCATGTTACAAGATGTCAACGGAACGTATTACAGAGACAAGAAAGGAAGGCAAAACCTCGCTGAAACGGACATTACAAGGGGTAGGGAAAAACAAGCCGCTTCTGATTATCCTTATTGCTTCACTCGTTTTTATTATGAGCTCTATGTTAAAGGGAGCTGTTGATGTATATTTGTTCAAAAATTATTTTGATAATGCAAAAGCATTAAGTATTTCAGGGCTTATTGCGACAGCTGCCATGTTTATTGCGATAGTAATTGCAAAACCGCTAGTTGCAAGATTTGGGAAAAAAGAAGTGGCAGCAGCAGGCTTGCTGCTTTCCGTAATAGATTATTTGCTGCTCTATTTCTTATCAGATATTAGCGCTAGTCAATTCCTTGCAATCTCTGCAGTTGGAATGTTTGGTTTTTCGTTCTTTGGGATTGTTGTTTGGGCATTTGTCACAGATGTAATTGATTATCATGAATTCATAACAGGCATGAAGGAAGATGGGACGATTTACTCTATTTATTCATTTGCTCGAAAGGTAGGGCAAGCAGTTGCAGGTGGATTAGGTGGAACGGCACTTGCTGCAGTTGGTTATAGTGCGTCATTAGACGTGCAATCAGAAAGCACGTTGCAAGGCATTCATACCCTTGCGACATTGTTGACAGCAAGCTCTTTATTTCTAGTTTTCTTGCTGCTTGTATTCTTATACCCGCTCAGCAAAAAGAAAACGCTACAGCTTGCACAAGATCTTGCTGATAGAAGGAATGCTGCTAAATAAATATGGGAAGGATAGCTGGATTGCAGCTATCTTTTTTTTGCCAAAAGCAAACGAAGCCCCAACTTAGGTGAGGCTTCGTTTAGTCTTAAGCATTGCTTTCAAGAGAAAAATTGAGCATTGGCACATCGAGAAAGTTTTTAATTGCTAATGCACACGCACCTAAAACTACAGCACCTTTACCCAATGGGGAGATTAACAGCCCTTGATAATGGCTGGTGGAAGAGGTCAGATTCGCTTTAATTTTTTCGAGCGAATCAGGATAGATATGCAGCAATTCACTCTCCAGCACAAGTGTATCAGGATTGTACATGTTAATTAAATTATTCAGACCGATGGAAAGGTAGTAAAGAAGCTGTTCCATTAAGTCAATTACCTCTTGGTCGCCGCTTTCAATCCAAGCTTGGATTTGGTCATACGTTAAATCCTCCAGATTTCTGGCTGAAGAAAGCTGTTCAAATATACTTGCTTCAGAAGCATACTTCTCCCAGCAGCCCTTGTTTCCACAATTACAGGGCTTTCCGCCAGGAACGATAATCATATGGCCGGCTTCCCCAGCGAAGCCATCATACCCACGGAAAAACTCATCATTCATCATCATACCGATGCCAATACCAGAGTATAGAGTTGTACACAATAAATAGTCAGTTTCATGGTGCTGATAGACCCTTTCTGCAAAAGAACAGAGATTAGCATTGTTCTCTATATATAAAGGAATGTCTATTTCCTTTTTTAAATCTTCTTTCAGATGGATGTTGCTCCAGTTAAGCCGAGGGACGAAATGTATAATTTCATCCTTTGATACTAATCCGTGAATAGCAATCACAATACCGACAATTCCATATTCGCTTACAGGCGTATTTTCTTGGAAATTCTTTATCTCCTCTATGAGGATATGTAAAATCTTAGCGTAATCATTGGTTTTCAATTCAACAGATTTAGTGGAAACTGGCTGGCCGAGAAGGTCTGAAAGAATGAAGGAGATTTTGCCGCTATCCAAATCAATACCAAGAGCAAAACCTGCACTTCCATTTAAGGAAAGCATAATTGGTTTTCGGCCAACTGAATTATGCTCAAGCTGTGTCTCGACAATTAAACCTTCCTCTAAAAGATCAGCCACTTGAACAGAAATGGTCGCTCTCGTTAAATCTGTAACCTTAGACAAATCTGCTCGTGAGATCATACCTTCTTTAATAATATTTCTTATAATTGAGGAGCGATTAATTCTTTTTATGTATGCTGCATCACCAGTAATCATGTGATCCTCCATTGGTTTTATATATTGATATATTTAATATTAGACTACCCTTATTATACCAGCAACATTTAACAAAACCTCTGTTAAATCTGTAATCTGCATTGACTAACAAATTTAAACATGTTACATTATGTGTGGAATTAATTTGTTTAGTGAACAAATTAATATAAAATAAAATGTAAATGCTTACAATAACTTGAGAAAACATATGAATGGGAGAGGGGAGCATATGAAGAAATTTCTAGATAATGATTTCTTATTAGATACGAATACGGCAAAACAGTTATATGAAAATGCGGCTACCAGTTTACCAATTTTTGATTTTCATTGCCATTTAAATCCGCAAGAGGTTTGGGAAGATAAAACATACGAGAATCTGACAGAGCTATGGCTTAGTGGAGACCATTATAAATGGAGAGTCATGCGTATTCATGGTGTGGATGAACATTTTATTACTGGAGATGCCAGTGATTGGGAGAAGTTTAAGGCTTGGGCTGAAACAGTGCCATACCTGATTGGCAATCCTTTATATCACTGGACACATATGGAACTAAAAATGTATTTTGGTATTGATCAACTGCTTAGTCCACAAACAGCCTCTGAGATATATGAACAGTGCAGCCAATTGCTTAAGACATCGCAATTCACTGCAAGAGCATTGATAAGAAGATCAAATGTTACATTTATCGGAACAACAGATGACCCCATTTCCCCGTTAACATACCATCAATTATTGAATAATGATGAGACATTTAAAACGATCATTGCTCCTACTTTCCGGCCTGATGGGGCACTATTTATAGAAAGACCAGCATTTAGTGAATGGTTAAAAAAATTAGCAGACGCTTCTGGAATTCAGATTGATAATTTAGACAGCTTATTAGCTGCATTGAAAGAGAGAATTGATTTTTTTCATCAAAATCGCTGCTGTGCATCTGATCATGATATCCCTAAGATGGAATATATGGATACGACAAAGGAAAACATTGAAAGCATCTTTCAAAAAGGTATGAAAGGTATCGAGCTGACAGAAGAGGAAACAGGATGCTATCGTTCCTTTTTGTTAAAAGAGCTAGGGAAAATGTATGCGGAAAAACAATGGGTCATGCAATTACATATAGGGGCGATGCGCAACAATAACACAAAAATGAAGAAGCTTATTGGACCAGATACTGGTTTTGATTCAGTCGGAGAAGCTAATCATGCGCAAGCGCTGGCTGCATTTCTTGATGCCCTTGACCAGGAGGGTGCTTTGCCGAGAACCGTTTTATACAATCTTAATCCAAAAGACAATCCCGTACTTGCCGGCATGGTTGGAAATTATTCAGAAAAGGGTGTGTCTGGAAAAATTCAATTTGGTTCAGGCTGGTGGTTCAATGATCATATCGATGGTATGGAAAGGCAAATGAAGGATCTTGCGAATGTAGGGATGTTGAGCCATTTTATTGGAATGCTGACAGACTCACGGAGTTTTCTCTCATATGCCCGCCACGATTATTTTCGCAGGATTGTATGTAATCTTTTCGGTAATTGGGCAGAATCCGGTTTGGTACCATACGATATGGACCTGCTTGAGGAAACAATTAGAAACATTGGATTTCAAAACGCAGAGCGATACTTTTTAGTAAGGTAATTGTTAGCATGCAGGGTGTTTCTAGAAATTTTACTGAAACTGCTTTTAAAAAAGCAATTTCAGTAAAAAAAACAGCAGATTTCAGCATTTTTAGAGAATGTATTATGTTCCAGAAAGCAATACAATAGAAACAGGTTCTTACTTTAATAAAAAAATGATAACGCTTACCAAATGGGGTGGTTTTAGCTGGAGCAATGGATAATGGCCTATTACAGGATGCGAGGAATGGAGACGGCAGGCTTTGAGTTTCATTCACATCACGAATACGAGATATATTTTTTTCACTCGGGAGACTGCAAATATCTAATAAATAACCGGATTTATGAACTGCAGCCGGGAGATATTTTATTGATGGACGGATTAACATTGCATAAACCGAATCCATCGTTAGAAACCCCCTATATTAGAAGTGTCATTCATTTTTCACCAGCTTATTTACAGGAAATTTTGCATGTGCTTGGAATGGAAGCTTTGCTGGACCCCTTTCGAAAACTGAACAACTGCCTCCTTCGAACAGGCTATGATAAGTCAGCAAAGCTGGTGGAAGAGAAAATGAGTCAAATCAGTAGCCTATTTGCAATCCATCATAAACAGGAAAATAATCAACCAGACATATTAGAGGCAGAAGTGAAATTAGAACTTGTACAGCTGCTTGTAGAGATTTACAAAATGAGCAAAAAAGATTTACAGATGTTTCCGGCAAAAAGACCAGAAAAGGAAATTCATGCCGAGATGATAGCATCGTGGATTGATGAGCATTTTACGGAAAAAGTCAGTTTAGACAGATTAGCTAAAGAACGAAATTTAAGCAAATATTATACATCTCATGTCTTCAAGGAAATTACGGGGTTTACGGTGATGGAGTACTTAATGGGCTGTCGTCTTAATCATGCCAAATATTTATTAGAAGTGGAGCCACATCTTCCGTTATCTCAAATTGCGCAGAAATCAGGCTTTGAAAGTATTTCTCATTTTAGCAGGTACTTCAAAGAAAAGGTAGGAAACACGGCAAGAAATTATCGAGCACTAAAGACTGGCCAAAAATAGTTAAGGAGGCTTTATAAAGATGAATAACCTATTGATTTCAGGGTTTTCAGATGAGATTTCTGCTGACTTTAATACACAGCTTGAGGTAGTTAAAAAGCTTGGCATGCATTATATATCCTTGCGTGGAATTGACGGAAGAAATATTGGTGATTTTTCGGTAGATGAAATAAGGGATGATGTTTTACCCCGTTTGCAAAAAGCAGAAATCGGTGTTTCGTCTATAGGATCTCCAATAGGCAAGATCCTAATTGATGACGACAGCGGCTTTGAAGAGCAAAAGCAAATGCTCCACACAATATGCAAGATTTGCAGCTTGCTTGATTGTAAGTATATCCGAATTTTCAGCTTCTATATTCCGAAAGGGGAAGAAGCAGACAAATATCGAGAGAATGTTATTAGTAAATTAAAGGAATTGGCTGCAATTGCTAAATCATATGATATTATTTTGCTCCATGAAAATGAGAAGGATATTTATGGGGATATTGGCCGGCGCTGTAAAGAGATTTTGCATGAAGTAGGCTCAGCTTCTTTTAAAGCAATTTTTGATTTTGCTAATTTTGTACAGTGTGGTGAGGAACCAAAAAAATGCTATGACCTTTTGAAGGATGACATCGTCTATATTCATATAAAAGATGCAGTATCAGAAACTGGACAGAATGTAGTATGCGGTACTGGGCAAGGCAGAATTACAGAAATATTGGAACTGGCAATGGACGAAGGCTATCAGGGATTTTTGACACTGGAACCGCATCTTGTGTTATTTGATTCGCTAAAGGACTTGGAGCTGGAAGAATCGCTTCACTTTATCGAAAACAATGAAGCACTTACAGGAGCGAGTGCCTACAAGCTGCAATATGAGTCATTGCTAGACATTCTTAACCAAATTACAAGTAAGGAGGAAGTATAATGGGCAGCAAAGTGAGATTAGGTGTTATTGGGTTAGGAGCTCAAGGAGGAGCATATGCTGACTTTTTGGCAGAGGGGCGAGTCGCAAATATGGTGCTAGGGGCGATTTGTGATATTGATCCAGCAAAAAAGACAGCAGCAGCTGAGAAGTTTCCTGGTATTCCTTTTTATGATAACTATATTGACATGGTTAAAGGAAGTGAGATAGACGCAATCGTCACATGCGTTCCTCATTATCTTCATCCTGAAATGGCGATTGAAGCATTAAAAAGAGATATTCATGCACTTGTTGAAAAACCAGCAGGTGTTTATACAAAACAAGTCAAAGAAATGAATGATTTTGCAGCAACAAAACCGGAATTAACCTTTGGGATTATGTTTAATCAACGGACAAATCCACTTTACCAAACTTTAAAGAGTTTAATAGATACAGGGGAAATTGGCAACATCCGCCGCACAAACTGGATGATAACAACATGGTGGAGGCCGCAAGGATATTATGACCAAGGAGCATGGAGAGCCACTTGGAATGGTGAAGGCGGCGGTGTCCTTGTGAATCAGGCGCCCCATCAAATTGATTTGCTGCAATGGATTTGCGGGATGCCAAAGAAAGTTTATTCTAATGTGAAATATGGATTTCAGCGCAATATTGCTGTGGAAGATGAAGTAACTGCATTGCTTGATTACGGAAATGGTGCGACAGGTGTGTTCATTACTTGTACACATGATGTAATAGGGACGGACCGTTTTGAAATATTGGGAGACAAGGGGAAAATCGTTGTTGATGACAGTCAGAAAATAACGATTAAACGCCTTGTTAAACCAGAGTCAGAAATGAGTGCTACTATGAGCATGCATGAGGTGACAAAAATATTTATGGGCGGCAATACACAAGAGCTCTATTCAGAAGAGGTGCTAGAATTCGAGAGTGTTTGGGGAGAGCAGCATATCGCTGTTTTGGAAAATTTTGCAGCTAATATTATAGACGGCACGCCGCTCCTTGCCCCTGGTTCTGATGGAATCAATGGGGTTGCACTGGCAAATGCCATTCATCTGTCGAGCTGGTTAGACAAAGAAGTAGAGCTGCCAATTGATGAAGAGGTATATCTAGCTGAGTTAAACAAAAAGATAGAAGCGGAAAAACTAAACCCAATTAAAAGCTGACATGGGTTGCAGGAGGGGAGATTGGAATGCTGAAAGCAGCGGTAATTGGACTTGGTGATATCTCAAAAATTCATCTTGCCGCCATACAGGCAAACCCAGATGTGGAATTAACGGCAGTATGTGATGTAGACCCGAAGCGTAAAGCAATAGTGCCTCATGTGAATTTTTACGAAGATTATGAAGCAATGCTGGCAGAGGAAGTGCTGGACTGTGTACATATTTGCTTGCCGCACTATCTTCACTATCCTGCAACAGTAGCTTGTGTGGAAGCGGGCATTAATGTCTTTCTCGAAAAGCCTATCGCATTGACTCATAAAGAGGGTTATTCCTTAGTGGAACTAGAAAAAAAACATAAGCATGTGAAAATCTGTGTGTGCTTACAGAATCGGTACAATAAAACAGTTGAAGTGCTGAATGAAATGGTTGAAAGCGGCCATTATGGTCCAGTTCTGGGAATAAAGGGGCTGGTTACATGGAATAGGCCAAAGGCTTATTATGACGTAAAACCGTGGCGAGGCAAGATGAAGTATGCCGGCGGTGGCGTAATGATTAACCAATCGATTCATACTTTAGATTTAATGCAGCTCCTCGGGGGAGACATAGATTCAATCAGAGGATCAATCGATCAATTACTTGATTATGAAATAGAGGTGGAGGATACAGCAAGTGCTCATATTCAATTTGCCAACGGTGCCACAGGGTTGTTCTTTGCGACGATTTCATATGAACGAAACTCCAGTGTAGAGCTGCAAGTCACATTTAAGGAAGAAAAATTTACGATTAAGGACAGTATTTTAACAAGAGCTAATGAAGAGGACAAAAAGATAGAATTAGCAACAGATGACAGACTTACTGGGACGAAGTTCTATTATGGAGCGAGCCACGCTAAGCTTATTAATCGGTTCTATCAATGTATTGCATCAGACAGCGACAAGTATACCCATGTGAAGGAAGCCCTTATGTCCATGAAAATGATTGATGCAATCAGGCAATCATCAGAAGAAAAAAGACGTGTCAGAATGGAGGAGCTAAATTGATGAAAAGCGGAAAAATAGGTGTTCAAATGTTCAATTTAAAAAATAAAATAGAAGAATTGGGCGTCTATGAAACAATGAAAAAAATTCATGAGCTGGGCTACCACTATGTAGAAGTCACACAAGTTCAAATGACAGAGGAAAATGTGTCTGAATTGAGAAGAGCAAGCTTAGACTTTAATATCAAAGTCGCAGCGATCAGCGCCCCCCTTGATTCAATGCCAGGGAGCCAAGGTGAATCTTTAACAGCAGATTTTGATAAGATTGTCAGTGATTGTATAACATTAGATTGTAATTTTATTAGAATTGGTATGATGCCTGTTAATTTAATGGGAGATAAAATCAAGGCGATGGAGTATATTACCGAAGCTGAAAAGATGGCCGAACGGCTCAAACAGCATGGAATAGAGCTGTATTACCATAACCATCATATTGAGTTTGAGAAATATGACGGGAAGTGCCTGCTGGATATTATGAGAGAGCAAACGTCCAATCTCGGCTTTGAACTCGATGTTCACTGGGCCCAAAGAGGAGGCGCAAACCCGATAGATGTCATCAATCGTTTTGCCGGGCGTGTCTCACTCATTCATTTAAAGGATTATCGCATCGGACCAATTGATTTAGGAGATTTAAGGGATATGTCCGATTTCATGAGCAAATTTACAGGTAATATTGAATTTGCTGAGCTTGGCACAGGCAATCTGGACATTAAAGCGATTATGGAGATTGGAAAAAAAGCGGGCGTTCAATATTTTCTGATTGAACAAGACGACACATATGGAAGAGATCCATTTGATTGCCTTAAAGAGTCAGGAGACTATTTAAGACAATTAGGGTATGCAGATTTGTTCTGATAATCGGAACCTCATGCTTAATTAATAGTTAGAGGTCCTAAATATTGGGACTTCTTTCTTATTGGTTTTAGTTTGACATCGGATTTAGCATCTAATAAATGATTGACGCAAATTTCCGATAATGATAATATACATTTAATTAATTAGTTTGCTAAACAAATTAATATTTACGTACCAATAGATTCTAAAATTAATATATTTTTAAGGATAAATGGAAGGGTTTACAACGCAGTGGGCTAAGGAGTGATGTAGATGGGTATTCTTGAAGAATTATTAAAAGACATACCAGTCCCAAAAATGGCAAAAGTGAAGGTTTCATTTGATGATAGCAAAATAGATGATCTCGGTTCCGTCTTAATGAAGAAGTTACAAAGTGAGCAAATAGTAAAAAATATTAAATCAGGCATGGAAATAGCCGTTGCTGTCGGAAGCAGGGGGCTAGATCGAATCACCGAGCTTACTGCTGTAACAGTGAAATTTCTCAAAGGTTTAGGTGCAAAACCTTTTATAGTCCCAAGCATGGGCAGCCATGGTGGAGCAACGGCAGAGGGCCAGAGAGCCGTTCTCGAGCATCTTGGTATTTCGAAAGAATCAGTAGGAGCAGAGATTCGTTCCTCCATGGAAGTAGAGCAGGTCGGCAAATTAGCGAATGGTTTACCAGTATATGTAGATAAATATGCCTTGCAAGCAGACGGCATCGTGGTGATTAACCGCATCAAGCCACACACAGCCTTTCGTGGACCTGTTGAGAGCGGCATTATGAAGATGATAAGCATTGGTCTGGGCAAACAAAAAGGTGCTGAGGCCTGTCATCAAATGGGATTTAAATATATGGCAGAAAACGTTCCTGCCATGGCAAAGGTCATTATGAAGAAAACCCCCTTTCTGTTCGGTGTAGCGACAGTGGAAAATGCATTCGATAAAATAGCCACGATGGAAGTGCTGACACCAGAAGAAGTGATTGAAACGGAGCCTGCCTTGCAGATAAAAGCAAAGTCATTATTGCCTAAACTTTTTTTTGACCAGCTTGATGTCCTTGTGATTGATGAAATCGGCAAGAATATTAGCGGTGACGGAATGGATCCCAATATTACTGGCCGCTATCCTACGCCATATGCATCAGGCGGCCCAGATGTAAACAAGATGGTTGTGCTAGATGTCACTCCACAATCAGAAGGAAACGCGAATGGTGTTGGAACGGCAGATTTCACCACACAACGTTTGCTCAACAAGATGGACAGAGAAGGGACGTATGCTAATGGCCTGACCTCCACTGTTGTAGCACCAACAAAAATTGCCACAACATTGCCAAACGATAAAATGGCTCTTCAAGCAGCAGTGAAAACATGCAATATCTTAAACTTTCACGATGTTAAACTTGTTCGCATTAAAAACACCTTAGTATTAAGTGAGATTGAAGTATCTGAAAGCTTACTTGAATATGTGAACAATCATCCTAATATGGAGCAAATTACTGGCCTTTATGAAGTTCCTTTTAATGAGCAAGGCAATTTATTTTAGACGATGAGGAGAGAAATTGATGTCAACACTATTTGATTTAAGCGGTAAAGTGGCGGTTGCAGTAGGAGGAAACGGTGTGTTAGGATCCTCGATGGCAAAGGGCTTGGCAGAACATGGTGCAAAGGTAGCGATTGTTGGCCGCAATTTAGCTAAAGCAGAAGAAATAGTCCACGAAATAATCCAAAACGGCGGCGAGGCAAAAGCATTTTTTGCAGATGTTTTAACAAAGGACTCACTCTTAAAAGCAGCAGACGAAATAGAACAATGGGCTGGCTGTTGGGATATTCTTCTTAATGCACCTGGCACTAATAGTGCAACACCTTTTTTTGAGATTGACATGGATGAATGGGATCGAATCATGGATGTTAACCTAAAAGGGATTGTGTTAACTTGTCAGATTTTTGCTGAGAAGATGATAAAACATGGCAAAAAGGGCAGCATTATCAATATCTCTTCTGTTTCTTCCACAACACCCCTCTCAAGAGTATTCACATACTCGGTTTCAAAGGCAGGGCTCAATAGTGTCACCCAATTTTTAGCTCGTGAATTTGCTCCGTATGAAATTCGTGTCAATGCTATTATTCCAGGTTTTTTCCCGGCAGAGCAAAACAAAAAGATTCTTGATCAAGAAAGGATAGAAGACATAATGAAGCATACGCCGATGAAACGATTCGGGGAAGCAGAAGAGCTTCAAGGTACAGCGGTTTGGCTTGCCTCTGATAAGGCGTCCAGTTTTGTGACAGGCGCTTTGATTAGGGTAGATGGCGGATTTGGAAGTATGACAATCTAATGAAAGAGCGTATCAATGCTTTTGTAAAAAAATCTAGATTAGGAAGGGTGCTAAAGACATGCCTGCAAAAAAATATGAACTTCTAATGTCTATACTTCAGGAAATGAAAACGGTTGTTGTTGCATTTTCAGGAGGTGTGGACAGTACCTTTCTATTAAAAGCAGCGGTAGATGCTCTAGGAACAGAAAATGTTCTGGCAGTAACCGCAGACTCCGAAACATACCCGACAAGCGAGTTGGAAGAGGCGAAGTCACTTGCGGTACATATTGGTGTTAAACATATCCTTATAGAAACCTCTGAATTAGCGATTCCCGGTTACTCGGAAAATACAAAAAACAGATGTTATTTTTGTAAAAGCAGTTTGTTTGATCATATTATTCCAGTTATGGAAGAGGCAGGATTTAACAATGTCATCTATGGGGTCATCGCTGATGATAGGAATGAATTTAGACCAGGCATGAAGGCAGCAAAAGAAAAAGGGATTCGGGGACCGCTTCAAGAAGCGAATTTGTTTAAAGCGGAAATCCGCGAGCTTTCGTATGAGCAAGGACTGCCGACTTGGAATAAACCATCCTTTGCATGTCTTTCCTCAAGAATTGCCTATGGCGATAGGATCACAAAGGAAAATCTTACAAAGGTAGAAAAAGCAGAAGCATTTCTAAAAACACTTCAAATCCGTCAAGTGCGAGTCCGCACCCATCAGGATATCGCCAGAATTGAGGTAGAGCCAGATGATATGAGGAACGTACTGGAAAAAAACAAGTTTATCGTGAGTGCATTGCAGGAATTCGGCTACAAATATATCACTTTAGATTTAATAGGCTACCAGAGTGGCAGCATGAACAAGGCACTAGCAGTAAAGGATAACTCAAACTTTTCTATTTAGAAAAGATAGCACAATATGTGTAAGGTATGCATCTCTAATTTAAATCGAAAAACCATCTCTGAGGGGGACCAACATGCTGGAGGAAATTTTGTCTCAAGTTCAAAGTGGTATGTTAAGCATAAATGAAGCTAAAAAGAAGTTAGCAACATTTGAGAACTTAGGATTTGCGAAAGTAGACCATCACCGCAATAAACGTCAAGGCTTCGCAGAAATCGTCTACGGGGAAGGGAAGGAAGCAAAGCATATTATTTCCATCATCCAATCCTTAAAAAAGCGGAACAATCAGGTTCTCGTGACGAGAGTTTCTAAAGAAAAAGCAGAAACGATTCAAAGCGTATGTCCAGAGTTTATCTATAATAAAACAGCTCGTGTTCTCTATTGGAAAGAACCGATTGAGAGGGAAGCTAAAGCTACCGATAATGGCTATATTGCAGTCATTTGTGCGGGCACATCGGATTTAAAAGTGGCAGAAGAAGCGGCAGTCACAGCAGAAGTGCTCGGAAGTGAGGTGCGTCGCATTTATGATGTAGGAGTTGCAGGAATACATCGCCTGTTCAATCATCTGGAGGAAATCCAGAATGCAACTGTTTCTGTAGTTATAGCTGGAATGGAAGGAGCACTGCCAAGTGTTGTTGGCGGCCTTGTGTCACACCCGGTAATCGCTGTGCCGACAAGCGTAGGCTACGGTGCCAATTTCAACGGCTTATCCGCATTATTAACTATGTTGAATTCCTGTGCATCAGGAATAAGTGTTGTAAATATAGATAATGGCTTTGGCGGCGGCTATAACGCTGTCCTAATCAATCAAATCGCACAGAAAGGAGTAAGAAAAAATGAAAACGCTCTACTTTGATTGTTTTTCTGGAATAAGCGGTGATATGGTAATTGGCGCATTAATCGATGCGGGAGCTGACCCAGAATTCTTAGTTCAAGAACTGTCCAAACTTAAGATGGAAGATGAATACAAGCTTGTATGGAAGAAGGTTGTCAAAAATGGAATCAGCAGCACGAAATTCGACGTAATTTTGGTGGATAATTTAACAGAACATAGTATTGCTGGCGACAGTGGGGACCATAGCCATAAACACACACACAGCCACGACGATGATCCTAACCATGAGCATTCACACAGCCACGACGATAATCATAACCATGAGCATTCACACAGCCACTACGATGATCATAGCCATGAGCATTCACATCATCACAATCATAATCATAGTCATCAACACCGCTCTTATAAGGACATTGTGGAGCTTATACAGAGCGCTGACTTTTCTGATGATATTAAAAATACAGCATTGAAAATATTTGAGAAAATTGGCCGAGCTGAAGGACATATACATGGTATGCCCTTAGAACAAGTGCATTTTCATGAGGTTGGTGCAGTAGATTCCATTATTGATATTGTTGGGACTGCTATCTTAATCCATCATCTGGAGGTTTCTGTCATTAAGGCTTCCGCTCTCCCTGTTGGCACTGGCAGAATTAAGATTGATCACGGGATATATCCTGTACCTGCTCCTGCAACCCTGGAAATTCTGAAAGAAATTCCAATTGAACATACTAAAATTCGGGGCGAGCTGACTACTCCGACAGGTGCCGCTATTGCTGCCGCATTGGCAGACGAATTTTGTGCATTTCCATCTATAATGGTGCAATCTATCGGTTATGGTGCTGGCACAAAAAATTTTGCTGAACATCCAAATGTTCTGCGTGTAATTATTGGGGAGCAATGATGGATAATCTAGTTCATCCTTCTAATGAGGAGCATATCGATAGAAATATGATTAAAGTGGAAGTGAACTTAGATGATATTTCTGGGGAAGTGCTCGGTTATGTAATGGATTTATTGTTCGATGCTGGAGCCAACGATGTTTTTTATACTCCTATTTACATGAAGAAAAATAGACCGGGAATACTGCTGCAATTGTTGTGTTCACTGGAAAAACTAGCAGAAATAGAAAAGGTTCTTTTTATAGAAACTACCACACTCGGTGTACGTTATTATCCAGTTACTGTCCATCGGCTTGAAAGAAGATTTAGATATGTTGAGACAGAGTGGGGGACAGTAAAAGTAAAAGAGGGCATCTTGCAAGGACAGATTGTGCAGCGGGCGCCAGAGTATGAAGAGTGTAAAAAAATAGCAGTGCACCATCAAGTTCCACTGAAAAGAGTATATGAACAAGTGTGGCGAAATGGGGAAGTCAGGGAATAAAGGGGGGAGCCTGTGATGATTTTTCAATTCATATCTGTGTTATTTTTAGGATTAATACTTGGCATAAAGCATTCATTAGAACCAGATCATATTATAGCTGTATCTACTATTGTCAGTAAGGATAAACGACTTTCCAGATCAACTTTAGCAGGCGCCTTTTGGGGAGTTGGCCATACAGCAACATTATTTGTTTTTGGAATATTGATTGTATTGCTAAAAGGGGAACTTGCTGATAAATGGGTAATGACCCTCGAATTTATAGTTGGTATAATGCTCGTATATTTAGGCAGCAAAAATATTTTTTTTGATAAAATCAAGAATATTAATAAGCAAGCTGAACGGACTTCACTTATTAAAGTTACTTTTATAGGAATTATTCACGGTCTTGCAGGAAGTGCAGCTATGGTAATATTAACGATGTCAACCGTCTCTTCTGTTTGGCAGTGTGCCTTGTACATACTCGTTTTTGGAATAGGAACAATTATTGGAATGCTCGTTTTTACCACAATTATTGGCATACCATTTGTGTATAGCACGAAAAGTGTTCGGACAAATAAGCTGCTAGTAAGATGTGCTGGGTCGATAAGCTTTGCATTTGGTCTTTATTATATGTACTCAATCGGGATAACAGATGGATTGTTTAGTCTCTGGATAAAATAAATTCGTATATAGAAAAAGATAGCTGCCTAAGTTGCTGCTATCTTTTTCTACATCCACAAATTTCTAAAAACATTCCCCAATGACTTCTTTTTCCAGTGACTTTTTCCAAAGAACCAGACATGGAACAGACGCGAGCAGTAATAAGTAAGCCAAACAGTCGTAAAGCTCCAATACCATTTCCAGTTTTCATATTGAATCAGCTTCGTGTATTTAAGTGCTAATAATTCACCAATAATGATAAAACCGGTATGGAGAAAGTAGTATCCTATTTTAACTAAGGGTCCTTTTTTTTCAGGATAATAGGAATTAAATAAGGCGCATAGTGCTGGGTATCCAATATATTCAAAGGTAAAGCTGCCCTTATATGTTTTTTTGAAAAAAAGCCGTACAGGATAGTTGATGGCATCCTTCTCTACCACTAATAAACCAAAAAGCCAGGTAATCACTAGTTTGAATAAGAAAGCCAAGACTGCTGTTCGTGACTTTTTCTTTGGGATAAGTTTGAAGAGAATGATTAAGCTTAAGGCCAATACAAAACCTTCGATGATTTTTTCCTTTTTATACTTCATTCAGCTCACCTCATATACTGAATAATGTTGCCAAAAAGGTTAATCTTATGTAATTTCTCTCCAGAAAATCATAAAAAATGCCCAAGGTTCATTTACCTTGAGCAGTTTGATTCAATCATTTATTTCTCCATCTGCAATCTTAAAGCGGTGAACTAATTTTTCCAGTTCTTCAGACAGCTTAGATAAAGCAGTCGCTGATGCAGACACTTCCTGGAAGGAAGCAGTTTGCTCTTCTGTTGCAGCAGCGACTTCTTCTGTGTTTGCTAATGTTTTGTTAGAGCTGTGTGCGATTTCTTCCATTGACTGCTGAACGCCTTGCACCTCTGTTGTAATTTGGTCTGTTGTAGAAGCAACTTCTTTAATATGACCAGCAACAACCTCGATGCTGTTCAGTATTTCTTTAATATGTGAATTAGTTCGATCCGCCAGTTCCATTCCAGAATTCACATTTTCCTTTACAAGGGTCATATTCTCCACTGTTTCTAATGAATGATTCTGAATAGTGTTGATTAATGTATCAATATGGTTGGCAGAAGTACTTGTCATATCTGCCAATTTTCTCACTTCATCAGCAACGATGGCAAAGCCTTTACCATGTTCACCAGCTCTTGCCGCCTCGATAGCCGCATTTAGGGCAAGCAAGTTCGTTTGTCCGGAAATTTCCTGAATATTGTTCAAAGTATCTTTTATTTCATTGATGCTTGAGACTAAGGAGTGCAGGCCATTTTCTGCTAATCCAACCGAATGGTGGATAGTGCCCATCTGTCCTTGCATTTCGGCCATTGCCTGTTCACCATCGTTTGCTTTTCCTTTAATACGGTCTGATTCTTTTGCTACATGGTTCGCTTTAGTTGATACATTTAAGACATTTTGTAAGGAATTATTAACTCTGTTCAGACTTTGCTGTGCAGAATTGTTTTGCTCATTACTGTTTTCCGAAATCATCTGTATCGAGTCAGCGACTTGCTCTGCTGTTACTCGTGATTGCTCCATGCTTGCAGCAAGCTCATCTGAGGATTGGGCAACAGACTTAGAAGTTTGTCCAACTTGTGAAATCATGGATCTTAGAGAAGCAACAAATTCATTGAAGGAAGTTGCCAAATGAGCAAATTCATTCTTACCACTTACCTTCACACTTTTAGTCAAGTCTCCGTCACCTGATGCAATTTCAACCATCTGCTTATTCATGATGTTTAATGGGCGTAAAATCGAACGCAGCAGTATAAAACCTAATCCAATACTTAAACCTGCTGCTAATATAATGATAGTAATTAATGTAGTTTTTGCCATATCACTGTTTTTTTCATTATCTGCTTCAATTTGACTAACATTCTCATTTATTTGTTCTACCAGCTTGTCAACAGCAGGATCAAGGACTTCTTTTCTTACATTTCTTAAGTCACCAAAATGCAATGCCTCCGAATCAGAAGGACTATTATTGAATGTGTTGACAACTTTGTCACTCATAGACGTATAAGATTGGAAGCTAGTTTCTAGTTGCTCAATACTGTCTTTATACGTTTGATAAATTGATAACTTCTCCATAGAAGTTAGCGTATCTTCAATGTTTACAGCCTTTTCTTTAATTCCATCTGTATACTGGCTGTCACCTGTCAGTAAGAACCCTCTCTCATCATTGGACATTCCTGCAAGACGATACTGAACATGTGTAACGAGACGCTGCATCTCTTTTGCTTCATTTAATTTTTTAGAATAATCCTCTGCATTATGAAGGCTGTTATTGCTGTAAATACCAATACCAACTAAAGAAAAAAGCAAAACAGTCAGTATGATAATTAATTGTGTTTTAATTTTCATTCTCCAACCTCACTCATCTTAACATATATTTCTAGATGTTATATCGGTCCGTTTGAGTGAATTTGAAGAGGTTTTTCGGAAGATGATGTGGAGTTTAGGAAGAGGGAAAGGTTGTGAGCGATTACAAATTTTTTAAATCAATTTTTTTTATATACATAATGAAGAACACAATACTAGTAAGAAAATAATAAATACCTAGAATAGGTAAACAATCGGCGGCTATAACTATTAAACCACCTGTATTCATTAATAATCTCCAAATAAAAAAACTAATTAGAAATACGAACGGAACAACAATGAAAAGGACAGTGAAGATAAAGTTAATTTTATTCGCCACTATATAAATCTCCTTTACTATATTAATTCCAGCTGGAATTGGTAAGTAACAATTTTAGAGTTGCAATCATAATAGAAAAGAAGGCTTATGAAGACTCTTTAGTTTTGCTTTTACGATATTTTACAATGTCATATATAGCTCGGAGTGAAAAAATGATAATACCTAAAGCAATAATCCTTTTATCGTTATCAATAACTCGAATAAACAAAATAACAAGTATGACATAGCACAATAGATTAATAATTAAATTTGTTAACTCAGATTTGAACACGAATATCATTCCCTTTAGTTTGTTTATAAATATACGATTAATAATTAATAATGTTTCAGATATTTAATTTAGTCATTCGACTTTATATTAATTATCACTTTTATTACAAATATTTACTTTGTTTAACGCAATATACATTCATATATGAAAGAGGTTAATAGACATCCTGCTTAGAATGCTTGTGTAAAATTGGGTGAGCACTCCTTGTTGCAAATTCCAAAGTACTCAATATCTGTATTTTTATAGGTTTGTTATTAATCATACATCTATATTCATGAATAGTTAAGAGAGTCTAGTTTTTCGAATAAAGTTAAAAATGGTAAAATAAATCTATTTTTCATATGTAAGCGATTAACAAAAAATAACTATGTATGTATTATTATGGAAATTTAGTATCTTATTAATATAAGTTTTAATAAAAGAATGGGGAGACATTAACGATGAAAAAGATACTTGTATATCCATTGTTAGCTGTTGTCAGTGTATTTGGGATGGGAGCCTGTTCGACAGAAACTGGTGCAGGATTAAAAGCAGAAAAAGAAAGAGAAATCGATGCTGCGCATTGGTCTTATGAAGGAGACACTAGTCCTGTTCACTGGGGAGAATTAGGTCAAGCAAACTTAGCTTGTGTTGATGGAACGGAACAGTCACCCATTAATATTGATTTCTCTCAAGTAGAAGCAGAGACATCTGAAGGGGAGACGGAAATTAAGTATAAGTCTTCGTTCTTTACTCTTCAAAACAATGGGCATACAATTCAAGCAAATGCAGTAGACAAAAGCAATACGGCTGTAATTAACGGGAAGGAATACAACCTTGCACAGTTTCATTTCCATACCCCGAGCGAACATCAATTTAACGGAAAAAATTATGAGATGGAGCTTCATTTAGTTCATAAAGATGAAGATGGGAAGATTGCAGTTATTGGTGTAATGATTCAGGAAGGGAAAGAAAATAAAATATTAGCTGATTTATGGAATCAACTTCCACAAGAAGAAACAAAGGCAGATATCTCCTTAACTAAACCAGTTGATTTAAGTGCATTGCT
Organism: Bacillus sp. Au-Bac7; assembly: GCF_021341655.1. NCBI lineage: Bacteria > Bacillati > Bacillota > Bacilli > Caryophanales > Bacillaceae > Bacillus > Bacillus sp. Au-Bac7. The sequence continues at coordinate 64,689 of NZ_JAJTTG010000002.1, forward strand.
TCCAAAAGAGCAAACTGCCTTTCATTATGATGGATCTTTAACAACACCGCCGTGTACAGAACAAGTAAACTGGACTGTGTTTGAAACACCAATTGAAATGTCGAAAGAACAAATTGAGACATTTCGACGAATTTTCCCTGACGACCATCGTCCCGTTCAATCTTTAAATGAACGAATCATCATAAAGAGCTAAGGAAGGCAAATCTGAACAACAAAAGCTAAACAATTTAGCTTTTGTTGTTTCTATAACAGTGTTACTTATCCTGCTTATTTGGAAGGCTTAAGGCTGTGTCTGTTGTTTGCAAGTCTACATTCAGCTGTTCATTCACATTGCTGGGATGATAGTAGCCGTTTGCTACCATATAATCACTGATTTTGCCATGTAAGTCTATCGCATCATGCAATTGTTTGTTCAACACGCAACGGACCTCCGGGGTAGCAGCCTCCGTAATCGCAAAAGCATAGTTTCTTATGCCAGATTTGGCGGAAATTAATAAATCTGTGGCAATAACCTGATCCGTAATATCTCCTAAGCCGATAAGGTTTTGCATAATTCCATTCATAATACATTGCCTCCTTGCTGAGCCAGCAAGCTCCTAAGTGCTTCGACAGCCTCACGAGATTGTGCCGCATCTAGATTAAGAATATCTTGAAGTGCGGCATCTTTTGCTAAAGTACCCATCGTTGTTGATTTAGTCAAGCATGTATTTTTAAATGTAAGAAGTTCATGAAGTTCTAAGCTTTCATGCAACCCTAAATTTCTTGGCATATGTTAATCCTCCTTCATAACACTTGCATACATAGTCCTTGTTATAATTTCACTAATAAAAGAGTTTATGCACTGTCTTACACTCATCCTGAGTTCCTGAATTTTCCTTCCAATTCCGTTCATTTTCTCGGCTGATTTATACAAAATAAACAGGAGAGATGAGGTGGAAATATGCCAAATGGCAGAGGTACACATGGGTTTGCAAATATAGAATCATTTGATTCTAACCGAAAAGTGCAAGAAAGACCGAGTAAAGAAAAGTTCGAACAGTCAAAACCAAAAAAATAAATAAAATAGAAATACTTCAACAGGTATAGTCTTGTTGAAGTATTTTGTATTAATCTGGAATTTTTGCAATCCGCATAAAGGAAAGATTGTAAACGAAAAATACTTTAGTAAACCTATGGAGGTGAGTGTATGGAGACTAATGGCTTAGCAAACCATGAGACATTAGAGCTGCATGAAATGCTGAATTTCAAAACAACTTGTGTAATTAAATCCAAGATGATGTCCGGTGTCGTCTTTGATCAGGAATTAAAGGCGTTAATGGAGAAGGATGTGGAGCAATCCATTCAGGCACTGGAATATTTGCAAAACTTTTATAAAATGCCTAACCCAGTTTCGGAGGAGAACTACAATGATTAAAGATTACTTAGAGGTGGAAAATGCGGAAGGCATGCCGGAAATGGCTGATTCTGCATTAGCGCTGGAGTTTTTGCTGAGCATTAAGACTGGTGTTCGAAATGCTGCGACTGCCTTGTCTGAAACGGTAACACCAGATTTACGGGAAGCTTTTCGGATTCAGCTTGAGGCAGGGTTGGCTTTACATGAAGAAGTGTCGAGCTTCATGATGAAAAAAGGGTGGCTGCATCCATATAATTTAGAAGATCAATACAAGATGGATTTAAAGTCTATTGAAGGTGCTTTAATGATTGGAAAGATGGATTTATTTCCTGGAGATACTTCCCGCCTTGGCATGATGGCGCAAATAGATGACGATGAATAAGAAAGGATGTAAAGAATGAAGGCTGTTACTTTCCAAGGCATTAAAGATGTAAAGGTTAAAGAAGTGCCGAGTCCAAAGATTGAAAAGAGTGATGATATTGTTATAAAAGTCACCACTTCAGCAATATGCGGATCTGATCTTCACTTAATACATGGAATGATTCCGAACTTTCCAGAAGATTATATTATCGGACATGAGCCAATGGGGATTGTCGAAGAAGTGGGACCTGACGTGAAAAATCTCCAAAAAGGGGACAGAGTTATCATTCCGTTTAACGTGGCTTGTGGGGAATGCTTCTTTTGCAAAAATAATCTAGAAAGCCAATGTGATAATTCTAATGACAATGGTGAAATTGGTGGTTTTTTTGGTTACTCCGATTTAACGGGAGGCTATCCTGGCGGTCAGGCTGAATATTTGCGTGTGCCATATGCCAATTTTACCCCATTCAAAATACCCGAAAATTGTGAAGTTGAGGATGAACAATTGGTACTGCTGTCAGACGCAGCTTCTACTGCTTTTTGGTCCGTTGATAATGCAGGTGTAAAGGATGGAGACACAGTGGTAATCCTCGGCTGCGGTCCGGTAGGTTTGCTGGCCCAAAAGTTTGCATGGTTTAAAGGCGCAAAAAGAGTTATCGCTGTGGATAATCTCGAATATCGCCTGCAGCATGCAAAAAAAACAAATAAAGTCGAGACAGTTAATTTTGAGCATCATCCCAATACAGGTGAATACTTAAAGGAGATAACAAAGGGCGGAGCGGATGTTGTCATCGATGCAGTTGGTATGGACGGGAAAATGACACCGATGGAATATCTCGCTACTGGCTTAAAGCTCCATGGCGGAACATTGAGTGCATTAGTTATTGCCAGTCAGGCTGTTCGCAAAGGCGGCACCATTCAAGTAACCGGCGTATATGGCGGAAGATATAACGCTTTTCCTTTAGGCGACATCTTTCAAAGAAATGTTAATATCCGTTCAGGACAAGCTCCTGTCATCCATTATATGCCTTACCTATATAATCTTGTATCACAAGGCAAGATGGATTTCGGTGATGTAATCACACATGTCATGCCCCTTAGTGAGGCAGAAAAGGGCTATGAATATTTTGATACACGAACAGACAACTGTATTAAAGTTGTCCTTAAACCTTGAATTAATAAAAACTAACCCACAAACATTCCGTGCAGCTATGCAATGCTAGTGGGTTAGTTTTTTTATTTATGAGCTACTTGTCATATCTTTCTCTTTTTGCTCAATATCTTTAATGATATCCTCAATTGTCACATTTTCCAGCTCTTTTTCTAAGGCTGTTTGGGCTGATGATAAAACAGGCGTAATCGAATCCTGAATGTTTCTGCCGACAGGGCAGTCACGCAGCGGATTTTCATGTACACTGAATAATTCCTGCTCTTTAACCACATCAACAGCTTTATATACATCTATCAAGCGGATGTCAGTAGGAGGTTTTGCAAGTTTAGCCCCTGCAATCCCCGGCTGCACTTCAATCAACCCGTTTTTTTTGAGCATCCCCATAATTTTCCTGATTAACGTTGGGTTTGTGTTAACACTTCCCGCCAAAAATTCAGAAGAACTGACTCCCGCTTTATTAATTTCCAATAAAGCTAATATATGAACACCAACAGTAAATCTGCTGCTTATTTGCATTTAACTCACCTGCTTATACGATTATGATGATCTTAAATAGAATAAAAAGTATTATACATGATATTCCCGAAAAAATAAAAAAACATTCTCGTTGACAAACACTATAGAAGTATCTATGATGAATACAGGTATTCGAAATAATTACAGCAATAATATGCATGATAACATCATTACATGAATAAATTTACTTGGAGGAATTGCAATGAAACTATTAGTAACTGGAGCAACTGGCAAATTAGGAAGCAAGGTGGTGAAGGAATTACTTAAAAAAGTGCCTGCAGAACAACTGGCAGTGAGTGTCCGCAATCCAGAGAAAGCAGAATGGATTTCTGCGCTTGGAGTGGAAGTTCGCCAAGGCGATTTTAATCAGCCTGAAACTTTGGCTGCAGCTTTTGCAGGGATTGACCGTTTGCTTATCATTTCAGCAGATGGAGATAACGAAACAAGAATCCGCCAGCATACAGATGCAGTAGCCGAAGCCGAGCGTGCTGGAGTGAAATTCATCGCATACACAAGTATCGGCAATGCACAGGCAAGCAGCAATTTCCTTGCTCCAACACATAAAGCAACAGAAACAAGAATTCAAGAGTCTGGTATACCATATTCTTTCTTGCGCAACAACTGGTACTTAGAAAATGAAAGCTCCAGCATCCAAGGAGTTCTAGCAGGAGCAGCATGGGTAACATCAGCAGGAAACGGCAAAGTCGGCTGGGCATTACAGCAGGATTATGCAGAGGCAGCAGCGATAGTGCTTTCTGGAACTGGTCACGAAAATACAATTTATGAACTTTCTGGCCCATTGCTAACAACGGATGAAATTGCCGCAGAGCTTGGTGCTGTTATTGGGGCAAATGTTGCTGTACAGCATGTGGATGATGCTGCTTACACAGAGATTATGAAGGGCGCAGGTGTTCCAGAGTTTCTCCTGCCAATGCTTGTTAATATTCAAAAAGACATCCGTGAAGGAACATTAGAAATTGAAAGCAATGACTTTGAAAAGGTGCTTGGACGTCCAGTAACATCTATTCGTAAAGGATTAGAGCAAATAGTCAAAGAAAACACTAAATAAGAGATCTTTCTCTTGTGACAGGTGGTTGATAAAATGAGTTTTTTCAAAAAGATTTTTGGGAAACAAACAGAGGAGGATGAGACAATGGCAGTTGAAAAGCTAAATATCGGGATTATTTTAGGAAGCACTAGAGAAGGTAGAGTAAGTCCGCAAGTAGGGGCATGGGTGAAAGAAATTGCTGACAAACGCGGTGATGCTAATTACGAAGTCGTTGATATTGCTGAATTTAATCTGCCGTTTCTTGGCACTACAGATGGCAGTGAGCCAAGTATAACGGCATGGAATCAAAAGCTCAACAGCCTAGATGGATTTGTCTTTATCGTTCAAGAATACAACCACAGTATCACAGGAGCATTAAAAAATGCCCTTGATTCAGCTCGCGAAGCCTGGAATAACAAAGCAGCTGGGATAGTAAGCTATGGTTCAACAGGCGGAGCTCGAGCTGCAGAACATTTAAGAGGGATTTTAGGGGAACTATTGATTGCCGACGTGCGTGTTCATCCAACTTTATCCTTATTCACAGATTTCGAAAATGGCTCTGTATTTAAGCCAGCTGATCTGCATCTTACAAATGTAAATGCAATGCTTGACCAAGTAAATGCTTGGAGCGGCGCTTTAAAAACAATAAGAAAGTAAAGATTTATTATAGATAAACCGGGCATCCGAAAGGATGGCCGGTTTTTTGCTTCATACGTTTCAGCTAAAAAAAGTGTTGATTTTCTCGCTCCGGAAATTGGAAATATGGCTATCGCATACGTTTAACTCTATTATTATAATTTTTAAATGGCCTAAATTAGCGCAAGCGCCTAATCCGTTTTATCAATTATAAGTACCAATTATAGATGTATACATCGCCTATACATCGCCTTTAAAGATGCTGCTTGTGCAGAGAGCGTTTTACGATTTTATGAATTTTTTGTCGCTGCTCCCATTCTATGCCATAATGGAAACTGAAATAAGGAGTGATCAAACATGCAAAAAATAATGATTGTTGAGGATGACCCTAAAATTGCAACCCATTTAAAGACGCATATTGAAAAATATGGTTATGATGTGACGTGTGTCATTGATTTTGAACATGTAATGAATACATTTTATGAAATAAATCCAAATCTAGTGCTGTTAGATATTAATTTGCCAAGCTTTGATGGTTATTATTGGTGCAGGCAAATTCGCAAGGAATCGGTTTGTCCTGTGATTTTTCTTTCTGCAAGGATAGGGGAGATGGATCAAGTGATGGCATTAGAGAATGGCGGAGATGACTATATAACAAAGCCGTTTAGTGCAGAAATTGTAATCGCAAAAATCCGCAGCCAGCTGCGCCGTGCTTACGGGGAGTATGCCAGCATTCCAGAAAGCCGAATATTAGAAAACGCTGGTCTAAGATTCTATCCAGAGAGACTCGAGCTTACCTATAGAAGCAAGAGTATTTCTTTATCAAAGAAAGAAGCAGATATTATTGAAAGCTTGATGGAACGATATCCTCGTGTGGCTGGACGAGAGGATTTACTGGAAAAGCTGTGGGATGACCAAAGCTATGTAGATGAAAATACATTGAATGTTAATATTACAAGAGTCCGTAAAAAGTTTCAGGAAATTGGCTTACACGATGCAGTGGAAACTGTAAGAGGAGCAGGATATCGGTTACATGTATCATGGTCGGCGGAAAAGAAATGAGATTATTCTTAAAAGAGCATACGTTGTTGATTTTTGTGCAGGCTGTGCAAATGCTCCTTTTTCTTTCGATTTTTTGGTTTGATGGCTATCGAGATATTAAGCTGTTTGCTTACGCTGTTTTTCTCAACTTTTTCATCCTTGTTAGTTATTTCCTATATTATTATTTATCACGGCAGAAAATGTACAAGCGTTTAAATCAGCCGCTGGAAACGCTTGATGACAGCTATCAAAAAACAGATGATGCCCCGATTTCTAAAGCCTTCGATGAGTTGATGCGAACTCAATACAAACTTTTTCAAAATCAATTGAAGCTAGTTGAAAAAGAGCAGGAAGAGCATCGTAAGTTTATGGACCAATGGGTGCATCAGATGAAAACCCCATTATCAGTAATTGAACTCACTGCCCAAAATTTAGATGAACCTGAGTCATCCAGCATCCGCGAAGAGACGGAAGTAATGAAGACTGGTCTGAACACAGTTTTGTATATAGCCAGGTTAAAAACAATAGAGCAGGATTTTCATATCAAGCCGGTAAATCTAGCAAAATTGATAGATGAAGTGAACGGTGAGAATAAACGCTTTTATATCAGGAACAAGGTTTATCCTAAGCTAGAGGTGCAAAAGCCAGGAATGACAGTCGAGACTGATGAGAAGTGGCTGTTTTTTATTCTCACCCAGCTTATTAGTAATGCAGTTAAATATTCTTCTGGGATTAGTAATCGGATTGTTATTTCCATTTATGAAAGAGAGAAACAAGCCATTCTGGAAGTAAAGGATTTTGGAATTGGCATACCAGAAAGCGATAAAAAGCGGATTTTCGATCCCTTTTTTACCGGAGAAAATGGCAGAAGGTTTCGGGAATCTACAGGGATGGGACTGTATTTAACGAAGGAGACGCTGAAATATCTCGGTCACCAGATTGAAATGGAGTCAGCATCAGGTAAAGGTACAACTTTTCGCATCGTTTTCTCGGACACGCAAAACCTTACAAGCTTGTAAGGAAAGTGTAAGAAGAATCGATAGTTAAGCACTACTTTTGCAAGGTATACTAATCACAGGTCAAAAGCAGAAAAGGAGATCTTGTGATGTTAGAAGTGAACCAGGTCAGTAAAATATATGAAGGCAAAATTGCTTATAAAGCATTAAATAATATAAATTTATCTGTTGAAAACGGCGAATTTGTAGGAATTATGGGACCCTCTGGCAGTGGGAAAACGACTCTTTTAAATATGATAGCAACAATTGATGAGCCAACGACTGGCGAGATATTGATCAATGGTAATAATCCGCATCAGCTCAAAAGAGAGGAGCTGGCAAAATTCCGCAGACGGGAGCTGGGCTTTGTATTTCAGGATTTTAATTTGCTGCATACCTTAACGGTAGAAGAAAATATTGTTCTTCCGTTGACACTCGATGGCAAAAAAGTAAAAGAGATGAAACAAAAGGCACAGGAAATCGCGGGAAAATTGGGGATTACCGCTATTATGAATAAGCGCACCTATGAGATTTCTGGAGGTCAGGCGCAAAGGGCAGCAGTGGCAAGGGCGATGATTCATGTCCCTAAATTGCTGCTTGCTGATGAACCAACCGGAAATTTAGATTCGAAGTCGTCCAAAGATGTCATGGAAATGCTGGAAACGATAAATAAACAGGAGCGCACAACGATGCTACTTGTGACTCATGATCCGCAAGCAGCCAGTTACTGTAATCGGGTAATTTTTATTCGGGACGGCAATTTTTATTCGGAAATTCATCGCGGCGATAATCGCCAAGCCTTCTTCCAAAGAATAATTGATACACTTTCTTTACTAGGAGGAGATGGGCATGACCTTTCGCAGATTCGCGTTTAATAATGTTATCCGCAACAAACGACTGTATGCAGCCTACTTCCTAAGCAGTATGTTTACGGTGATGGTATTCTTCACATTTGCGATTTTCGCCTACCATCACGTTATATCTGGAAGTGACATGAATTCCTCCGTACAACAAGGGATGAATATTGCAGGAGGAATCATCTATGTCTTTTCCTTCTTCTTCATACTATATTCTATGAGTTCCTTCTTGAGCACCCGGAAGAAAGAGTTAGGGTTATTGATGATGCAAGGGATGTCCGTTAGGCAAGTTCGTCTCATGATATTCATGGAGAACATGGTAATCGGTTTTTTTGCAACCTTAGGCGGTATTTTATTAGGATTGATTTTTTCTAAAGTGATATTATTAATCGCAGAAAATGTGCTTGTTTTGGATGACGCGCTAAACTTTTATTTTCCTACACAAGCCATTATCATCACATTTCTTTCGTTTATATTGTTGTTTTTGTTTATTTCGTTATTTGTTTCCTATATACTACGCAGTCGCAAGCTCATCGATTTAATCAAAGGAAATAAGAAGTCAAAAGGTGAACCAAAAGCTAATATCTTTTTAACGATTTCTGCAGTATTGCTGATTGGAGTTGGCTATGCAGCTGCTCTAATAGTAGAAGGTGCTGTCGTGATTGTCGCGATGCTGCCAGTAGTAATAGTCGTAATTATCGGTACTTATCTGTTGTTTACACAGCTGAGTGTATATATCATCCGCAGATTGAAACATAACAACAACATATTCTGGCGAAAAACAAATATGATTCTTTTTTCTGATTTATCCTTCCGGATGAAGGATAATGCCCGTACTTTTTTTATGGTTGCCATTATATCTACAGTAGCCTTTAGTGCAATCGGAACATTGTTTGGGTTTCAAACCTTCCTAACGGCAGGGCTGAAAAATAACAATCCTTATACGTTTGACTATATAACGGTAGATCAAGACAAGGAAGATGTTGCTTTTATAAATGAAACAATCAAGGAAGAAAAGATGGAAGCAAATCATGAGCAAACCCAGCTCCGCTATTATGAGGTAGGACAAGATCATATCTTTATAACTAGTGAAACAGAATTTAATCGATTTGCTGTTTTATTGGGAGAAAACACAATTAATATTGGCAAAGGTGAGGTTAAGGTAGTTGAATTTACCGGCAATGAATTTGGCCAAACGGAAGAATTACTTAAACAACCGTTAAAATTGAATTCAGGTACATCCTTGGTTCCAAAAGAAGTGATTTATTCCAGAGCCCTTCCAGCAACGGATTCTTATTATGTAGTTTCTGACCAGGACTTTGAGGAACTGCCAGCTCCTTTAAGTGAGGAGAGCTATCATGCATGGCAAGTCACAGAAGGGCAAGACAATATTATAGCAGCTTCCAAAAAGATAGAAGAAGTAGTTCCTCCTTATGAATTTTCTGCTAAGGATTATAGTATCTATCAGCTCAATAAGCAATATGGCTTAGTATTATTTGTAGGCTTGTTTATTGGAATAGTCTTTTTTGTTTCAGCGGGAAGCTTTCTATATTTCCGACTGTACGCAGATTTAGAGGAAGACAAACAGAAGTTTCGGTCTATTGCCAAAATGGGATTAACAGAGAAAGAATTGAAGAACGTTCTTACAAGACAAACGGCAATTCTATTCTTTACGCCGATTTTGGTGGCACTGATTCATGGGGCAGTTGCACTAACAGCGTTATCACATTTATTTTATTATGATTTAACAAAAATATCCACAGCAGTACTAGGTGTATTTACATTAATCCAAATAATTTACTTTGCGATTGTCCGCTTTTTTTACACAAAGCAGGTTAAAAATGTCCTTTGATGAAGGAAAAAAAGCAGCAGCTCGATGATGGAGCTGCTGCTTTCGTATGATTATCTGCTTGTATAACCAGCATCAGCATGGATAGTTGTTCCTGTTACATAAGATGATTGGTCGGAAGCTAACCATAGGCTTGCTTGTGCGATTTCAGCCGGTTGGCCAAATCTTCCTAACAAGCTGAGCTGAGGAGCGAATTCTTCTTCTGTCTGCCCTGTTTCTTCCAAGGAGCCGCGCAGCATTGGTGTATCGATTGCACCTGGTGCAACTGTGTTGACACGGATATTTTTGTCGCCATTTTCTAATGCAGCAACCTTTGTCATTCCAACAACGCCATGCTTTGCAGCCACGTATGCAATATTGTTCGGCTGAGGACGGAATCCGCTCACAGAAGAAATGTTGATGATGCTGCCGCCTTCACCTTGTTTAATCATTTGCTGTAATTCATATTTCATGCAAAGAGCTGTTCCAGTCAAATCAACAGAGATTAATCTGTCCCAATATGCCTCATCAAATTCAGCCGCTGGAGCATTGTCTGGAGTTAATGCTGCGTTATTTACTGCAACATCAAGACGGCCGAATTTTTCTACTGTCTTTGCAACAAGGTTTTGGACTTGCTCTGATTTAGAAATATCAACCTTTACAAAGTAAGCTGTACCGCCAGCAGCTTCGATTTCAGCTACTGCTGCTTGTCCTTTTTCTTCATTAAAATCAGCTACTACCACTTTTGCCTTTGCTTCTGCAAATAGTTTTGCCGTTGCAAGACCCATGCCCATTGCAGCACCAGTTACTATGGCAACTTTTCCGTCTAGTACAGGAAATGTCATACTATATCAATCCTTTCGAGTTTTAGATTATATTTATCTGCAATTAAAGCTTAGATTATTTATGAAAGGGCTTCAATATGCAATAATAATGAATATGTACGAAAACATACAAATGATAATCATTTGTCTAGTAAAATTATTAAAGGAGTCCTTCCATTGTCTACTATTTATCCAGATAAACGGGTTAAAAGAACAGTTGAAAATTTCAAGGCAGCGTTGTTGGAATTAATGAAAAAGAAGCATTTTCAAGATATTACCATCACTGAAATTGTTCATGCTGCAGATTATAATAGAGGCACCTTTTATGCACACTATAAATGTAAAGAAGAGCTTTTAGATGAGATTATAGAGGACATGTTTGAGTTGATGGATGAAGCATATAAAAAGCCATATGAGCATTTATCTATCATTGATTTTCACAAGCTGTCTGCCAACGCTATTGTATTATTTGATCATTTTTTGGAGCATAAGGAGTTTTACAAGCTGATGCTGTCTCCTGAAACAAATTATTCCTTTAAGGAAAAAATGATTAACAGGCTAGATCAGCTTTTCAGGTCCGAATTTGAGTTCTTCACAGATGATGTAGATTCTGATATTGATATCAACCTTTTTTCTACTTATAGAATTCATGGGATAATCGGCATTCTGCTGCAGTGGATCGACAGTGATTTTCAGGAACAGTCCGATTATATGGGAAAACAGCTTATACATATATTAAGGTTTTCTACACCAACAGTGTCCGTAAAGAAATAAGACAGCACTTATCTTAAATAAAACTTAAAGTAAATTAAGTTTTATTAACTTTATTTAATATATAATCTATTTTAAAATAGTATTGTAGTACTAAATAGTTTATTAATTGTACAAAGGGATGGTATAAATCATGGAATTCAAACAAATCACAGTTGCAGGCAGCGGGGTTTTAGGAAGCCAAATCGCTTTCCAATCAGCTTTCCACGGTTTCAATGTAACAATTTATGATATTAATGATGAAGCACTGCAATCAGCGAAGGAAAAAATCAACATATTAAAAGGTCGTTATCAGAAGGATCTAAATGCCAGCCAAGAGCAGGTAGATGCAGCCTTTGGCCGTATTTCTTATTACAGTGACTTGGCAAAAGCAGCTGCTGATGCAGATTTACTAATTGAAGCAATACCAGAAATTGTGCCAATAAAAACAGAGTTTTATCAAAATCTTAGCAAAGTAGCACCAGAAAAAACTGTTTTTGCCACAAACTCATCGACATTATTGCCGAGCCAGTTTGCTGAAGCAACTGGGCGTCCAGAGAAGTTTTTGGCACTTCACTTTGCTAATGAGATTTGGATTAACAATACAGCGGAGATTATGAAGCATCCAGGAACAGACATGAAAGTGTTTGATCAAGTAGTCGACTTTGCTAAAGCAATTGGAATGGTGGCGCTGCCTCTACATAAGGAGCAGCCAGGATATATTTTGAATTCCTTGCTTGTGCCACTTTTAGACGCTGCTGAGCTGCTTTTGTCAAGAGAGGTTGCTGACGTTGAAACTATCGATAAAACATGGATGATTGCTACTGGCGCTCCAAAAGGACCTTTTGCAATCCTTGACGTTGTCGGCATCACTACATCTTACAATATTGTGAAAGCCAAAGCAGAAGCAACAGGAAATCCAGAATTCAAAAAGTTGGCAGAGCTCTTGAAAACAGAGTATGTTGACAAAGGTAAACTTGGGGTTGCAACAGGAGAAGGCTTCTATAAGTACCCAAATCCTCGCTTTATGGACCCTGATTTCTTGGGAAATTAATATAATAGAAAGCCTTCCGAATTCGGAAGGCTTTTTTGCTATATTAAATCCTGCAACAGATGCTCTGTAAACTGATCAATCATTTCTGGGCATTTTTCATTTTTTCGTGTCACACGCCATAAATAATTAGAAAGGGTAAGATACTCATTGATAGAAATCGTCACCACCTCATCTTTTAGATGTGGCGGCAATGCTCGAATAATATAGTCATTTGTAATCGTGATCGCATTCCGTTGCAGCACCATTTGTAAAAGCACGTCCCCATTATTTGTTGTCAATGCAATCCTGTTCCTCAAGTTATCTGGAAACAAATCGTCGGCAATTTTCTTCAAATAAGGATCATTGTACAGGACAATTGATTCATTCATTTCGTTAATGATTTGGTCAAGAGAGATTTTATTGTTGAATCTCAAGATAGAGCTTTTATTCACGGCAAGCACCACTTCGACCCTTTTAATCGGTTCCCAATCTAAAGCCACATCATGATTGTTTGATCCAAGTGAAACAAATCCCATATCTGCATGGCCGTTTTTAACCTGTTCGAGCACTGCAGCTGTATCTTCCTCCATCACCTGGACATTAATATAAGGATAGTTTTCACGGAATTCGAGGGTATTATTAATGATTTGTGAGACTAGCCCGGGAATCGTGGCAATAACAATATTTCCGTACTGATTGTTTTTTGAAACAGCAATATCATATTTGAGCCTGTCGATTGTTTTCAAAACGGTAACAGCATGCTGGATAACTTTTTTGCCTTCCGCTGTTGGGGTTACACCTTTTCGTGAACGTGTAAACAGCAATACGTCTAATTCTGCCTCTAATTGCGTAATCGAGAGGCTGATTGCTGGGACTGTCATTAAATTCTTTTTAGCGGCATCAGTAAAGGAGCCTAGTTCTCCGACGTCCACTAAATATTGAAGCTGGGTTATATTCATGTTTGTCACCTTAAATATTTTTTAAGATTAGCTTTTGTTCCTTAAAGATATTTTATCAAATATTTTGAGAAGAGGGGTAAAATGATAGGTGAAAAACTTAAAGTAAGTTCCTAGTTGTGGAGAAAACCGCTGAGCTTTTCATTGTCCGAAGTATCTAAGCCGTTTAATAATTCTTTTATCGGTAGATTACTTTCCTGCATTGCCGCGACAATTAATTGAGCTGTCATTGCAGCTCCTGCTTCATTAAAGTGGGTATTGTCTATAATACCTTCTGGATAGTTTTCAGATTGGCCAGGAGGTAGATGTAAAAAATAATCCTTTGATTTTTCTTCACCGGCAGCATTCAAAAACTCGCGAGTTATTTTATGAATATCCAGTACTGGCACCTTGTTTTGTTTGGCAAATTCAATCATTGCCTTTGGATAATCGCCAACTGAGTTCTCGGCAATCTTATTTCCAACAAAATTGCGTCTAGTAACAGATGTCAATAATAAGGGATGGGCATTTACACTTTGTGCAACCTGAACATATTTAAGTAGGTTTTGTTGATAATCTTCATAAGGATGTGTACCTCTTTCAGGATCTTCAAGTTTTTGATCATTATGGCCAAATTGAATAATCAGGTGATCTCCTGATTTAATGCTCTTTTCAATTGCTTCTAAATGACCTTCCTTAATGAATGATTTCGTACTTTTGCCATTAATCGCACGATTATCAAGTCTGACATTCTCCTTAACATAAGCTTGGAAGGCTTCACCCCAGCCTGTTTCTGGTCGCTTTTCCGGTACTTTAATCGCAGCTGTCGAATCTCCAGCTATGAAAATAGTTGCTTTTTTTCGCATTTATACCACCTCTTCTTATTATTTATCCAATTTTTTCAAATTAGGTATATGCACACGTTAACACTATTATGTATAATCATATTAGTACGATTGTTTTTGATAATTATGAATTATGAGTTAACGCTTACATATTATAATTTAAAGGTTTAAATGTCAATTACAATTAGAAAACTGGATTACTATAGACTAGTGGCATATGAAGAAAGCTAATTAGACCTCCTAATATGATGGAAATTAAGGTATTATAAAATGATAACGCTTACAAGTTGCGAGGAATTTTAATGAAGGAGTGATGGTATTGTTTAAAAAAACGCGAGTGTTTTACAGTCTTTTTATTCCGTTTTTCTTAGTAGGAGTCGGACTTGTTGCAGGGTTTAGTATTTTTATTTATAACTCTACCTACGAATCTGTTGAGGAAAGTTTTTTAACAGATAAGAAAAATTATACAAACCAAATCCTTCAGAACGTGGAACAGAAGGTAAGAACAATCGAATATGGATTTACGGCATACAGTTCCACTTCCAATTTTGAAAATATTTTTAATAATCCATTATCAGGAAAAGATTTCTCTGTTTATCGCGATATCAAAAAAGAAATGAGCTATATCGAAATGATGGGGATTGAAGGAAGTCACTATAGTTTGATTAGCTTAACAGAGCATTGGGGAATTATCGAAGGTTCTTTAAAAACTCTGCCGAAGGATGAAGTAACAACTTATCAAAAAGATTATGTATCTGATTCGAGCAGAAGTCTTTTTTGGAAACCAATCAAGAATGGTATTCAAATGGTTATGACTTTACCTATTTATCAAAGTGAAAAATTTGCGTTAGGAATAGCCAATATTCCCAAGTTAAGCATTGATAAGATCGTTGGTGATAATAAACAACTGGTGCAAATATATAATCAAAAGGAAGAGTTGATTTATTCACGTACAGGAAATGATAGGAAGTTGTCGGAGGAAAGCTCTAAAAAACTAACAGCAGCTGCAATGGAAAATGGACAAAGTTCGAGTGTAATAGATACTGAAGACGGCAAAAAATACGTTTTTACCCGCTCAGATTATAATCATTGGCTTTACATAGTAGAGATTAATGAGGGGGAAATAGGAAGTATCATCCATAATACGCGAATAGGGCTTTTGATTGCATCAGCAATTTTAGTTCTGCTTGTTGGCTTCATTTCTTTTCTGTTAGCTGAGTCCTTTTCACGTCCGATAAAAAGAATCCAAGACAAGCTAGACATTCAAAGGGTAAATCTTAAGCAAAATGAACTTTCCTTGTTAGCAGAATCTGTAGAAAGAGTAGTTGGACAAAAAGAGGTTCTGACAGCAAGTCTTACCATGCAAAAACCACAGTTAGAAACCTTATTTGTTTTGAGTTTATTTAGAAAACGCATAACAGAAAACGAGGTCATTCACCGTCTGGAGCAGTTTGGTTACCATTTCGATGAAAATAAGGTATTTTATACTGGGTTAATTCAAATAGACAGCATAGATGAACAGCTAATGGACGATAGAAACATATTTTTATTGGCTATTAATAATATTGTGGAAGAAATGATTCCGAAGACGGAACGATTAATTCCGATTGTTTTAAATGATGAGATGCAAGCAGTCATCTTTGTCCTTGATAAAGAGGACCAAGAAGCTGAGCGGCGGATTATGAAGTATTATGAAGAAATTCAAATAGCTGTAAAAAAATACTTGAATATTGTGATAAGCGCAGGTATAAGCCCTGTTTATGATACTTTAATAGAAAGTAAAAAGGCAGTGGACTTAGCTAAAGAATCACTTCATTATCGCGTGAATGTTGGTTCAGAATCGATTATATTCTATTATGATATCGCTTCGATTCTAAATGATGCGTCCATTTCAAAATTTCCTGTCGAGTTACAGAATGAGTTAATGAATGCGATCCGGTCGGGGGACGAAGAAGTTGTCATTGCGATGGTTGGAGTATTAGTGGACGAAATTTTTCGCTTAAATAAAAACCCGATAAGCTTAGGAGTTACCTTAATAAGAGTCATAAATGAGTTAGTCCAGTTAGGCCAGCTGTTAGGTGCAGAATCAAAAATCTTTGAAAATATAAAAAAGATGTATCAAGCAGCGATAACAGTCTATCATCCGGAAAAAATTAAGCAAATGCTAATCATTGATTTAATAAAGCCAGTAATCATTAGCACGCAAGATAAAACAGAGCGTGGCTTTAAATCTCTGTCAGAAAAAATGGTCTATATTATCCAAACGGAATTTGATGAGGAGATATCTCTTGATATAATTGCTGACCGCTTGCATTATAATCCTAACTATTTAAGCAATGTCTTTAAAAAAGAATATGGGCAGACCTTCGTGGATTATTTAATGAATTATCGTTTACAAATGGCTCAAACCTGGTTAAAAGACACAGATTTAGCGATAAAAGATATCGCAGAGCGTTTGAAATATCGGAACCCGCAAAATTTTATCCGTTTTTTTAAAAAGAAATTGGGCATAACGCCAGGGGACTACCGAAAAGAATATCGGCATTCCTAAAGAATACAATAGAAAAAGCTTCTGCTGCGCTTCCAGAAGCTTTTTCTTGTTAGACATTACCCTTTGACAGATCCAACCAAGGCACCTTTTACTAAGTACTTCTGTACAAATGGATAAGCAATAAGCATTGGAACCGTTGCAATTACAATGACAGCCATTTTAATTGTTTGAGCAGGAGGAACCACATCTACAGAGGAACCCTCGGCTTGCATACCGCTAGATACAATAACTATCTGGCGTAATAATACTTGAATCGGCCATTTAGAGGAATCATTGATGTATAAGATTGCTGTCATATACGTATTCCAATAGGTCACTGCATAAAAGAGGGAAATAGTTGCAATGGATGGCAAGGCAAGAGGCAGCATGATTTTTAAGAATACACCAAAATCGGTGCAGCCATCCATTTTCGCAGATTCTTCCAAACTATCGGGAAGGGCTTGGAAGAAATTCCTCATTATAATAAGGTTAAAAGCATTAATGGCGACTGGCAGAATTAAAGACCAATAAGAATCAATCAATCCGACTGATTTAACAACTAAGAAGGTTGGTATCATTCCTCCGCTGAACAGCATCGAGAACACAACAATGAAATTAACGAAATTTCTTCCGAATAAATATTTCCGGGATAGACCATATGCCATTAAAGCAGTAAGAACCATACTCACCAAGGTTCCAATACCAGTAACCCCAATCGAAACGGCTAAAGATTTAAATAGAGTTGGAGTTGATAAAATATACCGATAAGCATCGAGAGAGAAGGTACGAGGAAATAAGATAAACTTTCTCGCTACCACTTCCTGTGTGGATGCAAACGAACTGGCGATCACATTGACAAATGGGAGGAAACAAATGAGTGCGATAATAATTAATATCGTTCCATTAATTATGGAAAAAGCCCGGCCTCCTTTAGTCATTTTTTTCTTTTTTGTTTTCATCATATAAATCCTCCTTCATTTACAGTTTAAAGATAAGCCTACCTTATCATTCAAAATAATATTACGTATATAATCACTATCCTACATTGATAAAAAAGAATGAAGAAAACGCTTTCTATGTGTTCGTGAAGAGAAAAAACAGGATAATCATTTCAGGGAAAGAAGGATAATCAAAATCAAATATTATCGTTACAAACGTTGGTAAAACAAAGTTTGTAAGCGTAATCATAAAATGATTATGTACGTAATTATTTAGATTCAGTAAGCTTAAACCAGAAAGATATTTCACAATTAAAGGAGGAGTAAAATGGGAGGTGCTGTGAACCCAAATCATACTTTGCCAACCTTGTCTGTTAAGCAGGAAAAAGTAATGCGGAGGCAAAAGATCCTGGCAGGGATAAAAACGAATAAGCTCCTATATTTGATGATTTTCCCTGGAGTGCTTTATTTTTTAATATTTAAATACTTACCGATGGCGGGACTTATCATCGCATTTCAGGATTATCAACCATACTTAGGAATTCTGGAAAGTCCGTGGGTGGGTCTTAAACATTTTATCCGATTATTTACGGAACCTACTTTCTTCATGTTATTGAATAATACGTTAATTTTGTTTGCCTTAAATATTGTAATCTTCTTTCCATTACCGATTATCCTGTCACTCATGCTAAATGAAGTGAAAAACAAATATTTCAAATCAGGAATCCAAACCTTGATTTATATTCCGCACTTTATGTCTTGGGTAATCATTGTATCCATCACTTATGTTTTCTTAAATGTAGATGGTGGGGTTATTAATGAATTATTAGCAACCATGGGATTTGAGAAAATCAGCTTTTTAACGTCCCCCGATTGGACACGAACGGTTTATATTAGTCAAATAATATGGAAGGAATTAGGATGGTCAACGATTATTTATCTAGCT
Organism: Bacillus sp. Au-Bac7; assembly: GCF_021341655.1. NCBI lineage: Bacteria > Bacillati > Bacillota > Bacilli > Caryophanales > Bacillaceae > Bacillus > Bacillus sp. Au-Bac7. The sequence continues at coordinate 83,335 of NZ_JAJTTG010000002.1, forward strand.
GCTATTACTGCTGTTGATACACAATTATATGAAGCTGCTGAAATGGACGGTGCTGGTGTTTTAAGAAAAACCTGGCATGTTACGCTACCAGCGATTCGTCCTGTTATAATTACGCTCCTAATCTTAAAAATCGGAAGTACCTTAGATTTAGGCTTTGAGCATATGTATCTTTTACTTAATTCATTAAACAGAAGTGTTGCTGAAATATTCGACACCTATATTTATACAGCTGGGCTGAAGAATGGGCAGCTAAGCTTTAGTACAGCAGTAGGTTTATTTAAAGGTATTGTTGGATTGATATTAGTTATTTTAGCTAACAAACTAGCTAAAAAATTTGGAGAAGATGGCGTGTACTAATAATTCCAGAAAGAGGGGACTACGATGCTCAAATCGGTAGAAAAAATAAATTCCATTTTTACCAGCATCCTAAATTTAGTTTATGTAAATATATTGTGGGTTTTATTTACTTTATTAGGATTAGGTGTGTTTGGGATCGGCCCTTCTACTTACGCCTTAGTTAGTATATGCCGGCAATGGATTCGCGGAAACAGCGTCCCTGTTTTTAAGACCTATTGGCAGTATTATAAAGAAAACTTTAAGGAATCGGTTATCATTAGTTGGATTTATCTTTTTGTTGGCTTTGTTTTAGTTGTCGACTTATTGACCGTGACCAATTGGTACTTAAGAGTGGCATTATTGATTGTAGGCTGCATCTATTTGTTATCTCTCGTATATATCTTTCCAATTATGGCCCATTATAATTGGAATGGAATATTCTTGAAAATAAAGATGTCCTTTCTATTTGGCATAGCCTGTCTGCAATATTCGCTGATCTTTTTTCTAGTGGCAGGTGTACTTTATTGGGCAGCGATCACTTTTTTTCCAGGCGTTTTAACCTTTTTTGGAGTAAGTTTCCTCTTCTTCCTAATCACTTGGACTGCCAATCAAGTGTTTACCAGAATGGAAATCGAAGATGCTAAAGAAGCAAATATAAATGAAAAGGAGAATTGTAATGAAAAAACCAATGGTATCAAAGTTAGCTAGCGTTAGTCTTGCAAGCATGCTGCTGCTTGCAGGATGCAGTGGGGCAAAAACTAGCAATAATTCAGCAGATGGTGAAAAGGATAATGGCAAAGCAGAGATCACCTGGCTGAATATTCTCCATACCGCTTCACCTCCAACAGATACTATATTAAATGAACTTGAAAAGAAAACGGATACAGAAATTAAATTCTCGTGGATTCCCGATGCTTCAAAAGAGGAACGTATAAATACTGCATTAGCTTCAGACTCTTTGGCAGATATTGTTACGTTAACGATTTTAGAAAATTCTTCAGTCAGAAACGCACTGAAATCTGGTATGTTCTGGAATATTGAAGAGTATCTAGATGAATTCCCTAACTTAAAAGCCATTCCCGAAGATATGCTAAAATCAGCTTCTACAGAGGGGAAGCTTTATGGTGTACCATTCCAAAAAGACTTAGCAAGAAATGGTGTGGTTCTTCGTAAAGATTGGTTAGATAACTTAGGTCTTGAGGTTCCTAAAACAACAGAAGAATTAATGGAGGTTGCAAAAGCATTTACAGAGAACGACCCAGATGGCAACGGTAAAGATGATACAACTGGTTTCATGGACCGCAGTGATTTAGTGTATGGCGTATTCAAAACAGTAAGTTCTTATTTTGGAACACCAAACACTTGGGAAGTGGACTCCAAAGGCGACTTTGTAGCAGAGTTTGAAACAGACGGATACATTGAAACAATGGATTATATGAAAAAGTTATATGAAAATGGCTGGATAAATAAAGATTTTGCTGTAACAGCGAAGACTGACCAGCAGCAAAACTTTGCTCAAGGAAAAGGAGGTATTTATGTTGGTGCCTTATTTGACGCGAAAAATCTCGAAACAATGGCAGCAGGAATCCAGGATAATATGGAACTTGCTCTAGTTAACGATATGACATCAGCGTCTAATTCTGATAGAGCGATTTGGTCTGGAGGTAATGGGATTGGCGGATTATTAGCATTTCCACGTTCAGAAGTTAAGGATGAAAAGGAATTGAAAAAGCTATTAAAATTTGTTAATGATTTAATAGATGAAGATAACTATACATTAATGACATATGGAATTGAAGGTACCCATTATAAGCTTAACGATGATGGTGCCTATGAAATTATTAATCAGGATTTATGGCAGCAGGAAGTTCAGCCATTTGCATCTTCGCGACCTAATGAAACCGGTTACAACTTGAAGGATCCTAACCCAATCAAGGCCGAAGCTGATGAAAAAATAGCTGAAAACGCAGAATACGCCCTGATGAATCCTGCAGTTCCATTAGAATCTCCAACTTTTACAACTCAAGGTTCTGAATTACAAAAGATTATTACGGACGCTACCTATCAATATATCTTAGGTGAAATCTCCCTAGCTGACTTTAAGCAAGCAGTTAAGAATTGGAATGAACAAGGAGGAAAAACAATCAAAGAAGAATATAAGGAAGCATATAAAGCTACAAATTAATGGTTTTCTCCATTGAATGGTGAATTAAAAAGTTAACTTCTGAAAGAAAAGGAGTAGAACATGAAAATGAACTGGTCTGTTAAAACAGCGAACTCCATTATGGAAAGACTGCCCCGCTTATATGAAGACAGAGGCAACAATGGAAAATGGTCCTATGATTATGGAGTTATATTAAAAGGCTTTGAAAAAGTGTGGAGGCAAACGGGAGAACAGAAGTATTTCAACTTTATTAAGGACAATATAGATTATTTTGTACAGGAAGATGGTTCCATAAGAGGCTATCACTTAGAGGAATATAATATTGATCACATTAACAATGGAAAGCTTCTATTTGTGCTATATAGAGAAACCGGGGAAGAGAAGTATAAAAAAGCTTGTGAACTATTGCGGAGACAGTTAGAAGAACATCCGCGCACATCTGAAGGTGTATTCTGGCATAAACAAATTTATCCATACCAAATTTGGCTGGACGGATTGTATATGGGCTCTCCTTTCTATGCAGAGTATCAGACAACTTTCGCTAATGGGGAAGGTTTAGAGGATATCATTCGGCAGTTTAAGCTAAGCTATGAGCATTTACTAGATCGAGAGACAGGGCTTTTGTATCATGCATGGGATGAACAAAAAGTGCAGCCATGGGCCGATCAAAGAACAGGATTGTCAGCAAATTTCTGGGGCCGTTCGATAGGGTGGTATTTGTTAGCAGTAGTCGATACGCTGGAAATACTTCCGGAAAAAACGTTAGGCCGTGATTATCTTGTCCGAATTTTAGAGAACACACTGCAAGCACTAGTAAACTACCAAGATGAGAAGAGCGGTGTTTGGTATCAGGTAACAGATAAAGGAAATGAAAAAGGAAATTACTTAGAAGCGTCATGCAGCAGTATGTATGTGTGTGCGATAGCAAAAGGTATCCGTTTAGGAGTTTTGAATCGAAAAGCATGGGAAGCACAATTAAAGAAATCTCATCAAGGCTTATTAGAGGAATTTGTTCTGTTAACGAAGGAAGGCTGGGTGAATCTAAATAAAACTTGCCAAGTTGCAGGACTAGGCGGTGCTGATAAAAGGGATGGCTCGTATGCCTATTATATTAGTGAACCGATTATTTGTAACGACCAAAAAGGGTTGGGAGCTTTTTTGCAGGCTTTAGCTGAATTTGAAGAAGTAATAAAAGAGGTGTAGCCATGACAACTTATACGATAAAAGGGATTGAAGTACTAAAGGATGGTGAATTATGTACCACATCTATCCAAACAGCGATTGATGAAGCCTATGAAAATGGCGGTGGTACGATAAATATTCCTGCAGGTGAATACTTAACCGGAGCGTTATTTTTAAAAGACAATATTGAATTGAACTTGTCGAGAGGTGCTGTATTGAAATTTTCCAACAAGCAGCATCATTACCCTGTGGTAACATCTCGTTGGGAAGGTGTCAAAAGAGAGGTTTATGCATCTTGTTTGTATGCTGAAAATGCAAAAAACATTTCTGTAACTGGATTTGGAACGATTGATGGAAATGGAATGGAGTGGTGGGACATATTCCGAAACCAACGGGAGAAGCTCGCCTATCCACGTCCCAAGCTTATTAGTTTTGATGGATGTGAAAATATCACCATTAAAGATGTGACACTAATTAACTCACCAAGCTGGACGGTTAATCCAATCCGTTGCAACAATGTGACCATTGATAATGTGTCGATCTTTAATCCGTCAGACTCACCGAATACAGATGGAATTGATCCGGAATCTTGCTCCAATGTAAGAATCAGCAATTGCCACATTGATGTAGGAGATGACTGTATCGCCATTAAATCCGGAACAGAAGATACAGCAGAACGTGTTCCTTGCGAGAATATCACGATTTCAAACTGTACGATGATTCATGGGCATGGAGCTGTTGTATTGGGCAGTGAAATGAGCGGTGATATCCGCAATGTGACCATTAGTAACTGTGTTTTTCAAGATACAGATCGAGGGATTCGCCTAAAATCACGCCGGGGACGCGGCGGTGTAGTAGAGGACATTCGCGTTGATAATATTGTGATGGACAGAGTAATGTGTCCGTTTATATTAAACTTGTATTATTTCTGTGGTCCCCGCGGAAAAGATAAATATGTATGGGATAAAAATCCTTACCCAATAACAGAGGAGACTCCGATGTTTAGACGGATCCATTTCTCCCATATTACAGCTCGCAATGTCCATGCAGCAGCAGGCTTTATTTATGGGTTAGCGGAACAGTATGTGTCAGAACTCAGCTTTAATCATATCGATATCTCCATGGCTGAAAATGCTATTACAGGGAAACCGGCAATGATGGCTGGAATTGAGGATATGAATAATCGCGGTTTTTATGTTGGCTATGCCAAAGATGTCTTGTTTAATCGCGTGTCAGTTGAGAACCATGAAGGCCCAGCCTTCCATATTGAATATTCAGAGGATATTGAGGTAACTCATTGTAAGTCCAAGAATACTAAAGCGGAAGAAGAACTTCTTAAAGAAGTGGAGGTCAAGTGAAAGACAAACAGCTAAGGAAATTATTTGAACTTTTAGGAGAACGCTCAAAACCAGAAGCCTTATCTGCAGAGATAGTTAGGCTGGAGGAACGAAACGGATATATATTGGAAAGTTTAATGCTGGGATTAAATGGCTTCGAAAAGGTGCCAGCCTATTTTGCCAAACCGCAGAACGCAGACGGCGCACTACCAACAATTATCTTTAATCACTCCCATGGCGGGAATTTTGATCAAGGGAAAGAAGAACTCCTAACTAGCAGTACGTATTTACAAAATCCCTCCTTTGTAGAAGAGATTACAGGGCTTGGCTTTGCTGTTTGCTGCATTGATATGTGGGGATTTAATGAGCGAAAAGGGAGACAGGAAAGTGAACTTGTTAAAGAGATGCTCTTAAATGGCCAGACATTGTGGGGGATGCGTTTATACGATAACTTGACACTGCTTGATTATTTAGAAACCCGGCCGGATGTAGATTCTAGCAGACTAGCAACCATCGGTATGTCTATGGGCGGTTTGATGAGCTGGTGGTTAGCTGCACTTGATGACCGTATTAAAGTGTCTGTTGACATAGCTGGTCAGGTTCATATCGAGACACTGATTCAAAAACGCGGTTTGGATCATCACGGTTTCTACTATTATGTGCCTCGGTTTTTAAAGTGTTTTTCCACTTTAGGAGTTCAAGAGCTGATAGCGCCAAGGCCGCGCTTAAGCCTGGCAGGCAGGGATGACAGAATGTGTCCAATAGAAGGTGCCAAATATTTAAACGAACAACTGCAGAAAACATATACAAACCAACACGTTCCTCAAAACTTTGAAGGCTTTATGCTTACAGGAGGGCATCAAGAAACAAGGGAGATGAGGGCATTATGGAAAAAGTTCTTAAAGAAACATCTTTAAAGAGGTTAATTGTTGGCAGAAATGAATTTTGTGATTTTTCCAGTATTCAATCTGCATTAGATTATTGGCAGGATGAACAAGGACCATTTGAGCTAACGGTTTTGAGTGGAGACTATTATGAAAACATCCTTCTGTATCAATCAGACATTTCCATAATTGGTGTTGGAACGGTAAGAATTATTGGCAATCGGTTTGCCTTACAAAAAAATGAGCAGCAGCAGGAAATAGGAACCTTTCAAACAGCCACTTTTTTTATCAATGGATCTAATATAGCAATCGAAAATATTGACATGATTAATAATGCAGGACCAGGAGAGAAGGTGGGGCAGGCGGTAGCTCTCTATAATGAAGGAACTAATGTTATGTTCAAGAGTTGTTCTTTTAGAGGTTATCAGGACACGATTTGTCTCGGGCCATTGCCGCCCCTGCAAAAGAACGGACAATTATTCTCCACTCCTGAAATCAAAACATCTTTAGATGAGCACAGCTGTCATTTTAGCGATTGTTATATCGAGGGTACAGTCGATTTTATCTTTGGCGGTGGTGCAGCGGTATTTCAAAGCTGTGAAATTAAATCATTAAGAAGGCCGAATAACGCCGAAGGCTTTATAACGGCAGCCTCCACTCCTGAAGGCAAGAAGGGGTTCCATTTTGAACACTGTTATTTAACAGGGGAAGAAGACGTTGCAAATGTGTTTTTAGGAAGACCATGGCGTTCGTTTGCAAAAACTACTTTTGCCAATTGTCGTATCGGCGCACATATTCATCCAACGAGATGGGATGATTGGGATAATCATCACAACCGAAAAACGGTTATGTTTAAAGAATATAAAAATATCTATTACTCTAAAAAAGAGTTAGTCATGTTGGATTGGATTAATTTTATGGAATAGAAAGGGTTTGAAGAATGAAGCGAAAATGGGAAGTAATCATTGGCTTGGCAGGTGTTATTCTTTGTGTCATTCTTTTGGGCGGTTTTTCCTTAACCATTACGACCATGGAGGAAAAAACTTTTGCAGACACAGTCTTTCCGATTCTGCAGGAGGATGTTTCAACGAACTATCTGTCTGAGAGTTTCACAGCAGTGAAAGCACTGGCTGTATGGTTTGGCGTTACCTTATTGATTGTGCTTAGTTTAACTTTACCAGCGACAGTATGCATCTGGAAAAACAGGTATCCTAAGTGGGCAGCTTTTCTTTATTTGGCAGCCGGTCTGACAACTTTAATTGGAACCCAATTTATTGCTTTCCCATTAGCTTTTCTCTTTTTTATAGCTGCAAGCTTATGTTTATTTAGAAAAATAAAGAATGGAGAAGGAGCAGATTATGTATCGATCAAAAGTCAAAAATCCAATATTGCCCGGGTTTAATCCAGACCCTAATGTCCTGAAGGTCGAGGATACTTATTATATTGCTGTTTCTTCATTTGAATGGCTGCCGGGAGTACGTATCTATCAATCAAAGGATTTAGTCAATTGGGAGCATAAGACAGATATTTTAACCTATCAAGTCGATTTACGGGGAAACCCCCAAAACGGAAGTATCTGGGCTCCGCAAATTAGTTATGATAAGGGATTATTTTATCTCCTCTATACAGATGTGAAAAGTACGAAGCGGCCATTTAAAGATTCTCACAATTATTTAATTACTGCCCCAAGTATTGAAGGGCCTTGGTCGAAGCCAGTATATTTAAACAGCAGCGGTTTTGATCCATCCTTATACCATGATGCAGATGGACGGAAGTGGTTGTTAAATGAAATTTGGGATTATCGCATGACAACCGGAAATAAATCAGCAGGAATTGTGATGCAAGAATATGATAGTGAGAATCAAGCATTAATAGGACCTGTTTATAAAATTTTTGATGGCACAGAATTGGCTAAAACAGAAGCGCCTCATCTATACCATCATGGTGATTATTACTATTTAATTACCGCAGAAGGGGGTACAGGGTCAGGCCATGCTGTGACAGTATGCAGATCGAAGGAAATTACAGGTCCATATGAGGTGGATCCTCATTATCCGATGCTGACAGCAAGGGATAAACCAGACTCCCCCTTGCAGTGTTCAGGTCATGGCAGCATCGTTCAAACGCCAACAGGAGAATGGTATATGATCTATTTATGTACGCGGCCCCTGCAAGGAAATGCCGCTATATTGGGACGCGAAACTGCCATCCAGGAGGTTTATTGGACAAAAGACGGCGGCAATGGTCCGTTGTTAGAAACAGAAATCGTTACTGTAAATGAAGTAGATCAAAGAAAAAGTACCGATTTTAAAGATGATTTTAACGGTAATCTCGATAAAGAATGGAATACACTGCGGATTTTGGCAGATGAAACATGGTGCGATGTAAAGAGCCGTAATGGGTATTTACGAATGTCCTCTGGTGACTCGATTCAATCCTTATTTGAGCATCATATACTCGCCGTCCGCCAAAAGGATTTTCATTTTAGCGCTGAAACAAAGTTAGACTACACTCCAAAAACATATAACCAAATGGCAGGTTTACTCTTGTATCTCAACGATACTAATTATTTGTATGCCTACTTAACATTTGATGAAACACACGGCCGCGTCATTCGCTTAATGAAATGCGCAGATGGCGAATTTACTTTAAATCCAGTGATTGTAAAGCTTGAACAAGGAGAGGTAGAGCTTAAGGTGGAAGTGAATGGACCTGTTGCTAATTTTTATTATCGTATGGAACATATCTCTGCTTGGCAGGAAATCGGAGCAGCCCAAGATGTGATGTTCCTATCTGGAGGATTTACCGGGAACTTTGTCGGGATTGCTGTCCATGATATGGACCGAAAAGCGAGCTCTTATGCAGATTTTGCTTACTTTGAGTATGTTGGATTGGATAGCTAATAGTTTTAGAGGAGTAAGAGAGAAGTGATTGCACTAGCAAATTACTTCTCTTTTTTGTATTCACAATGTTTATTATTCTGCCTGATGGATATCTTTTTATATAGAAGTAGTAAATATTACTAGGCTTAATTTAATGGAGGAGAATAATGAAAAAGAAAGTTACCATTATTGGCGGTGCTGGGACAATTGGGTCGATTTTATATCAAGGTCTGCGCAGCAAATACAAGATTGTCATACTTGATAAAAAGGCACCTGAACAGGCAGTTGATTTCGTAGAGGTAAATGCAACAGATTACGAATCGCTCCTTCACAGCATTCCCAAAGATTCAGATGCATTGATTAATTTACTAACGATTAAATCTCATAATGACTTAAAGAATGTAGATAAGTTTAATGATATGACGAAAATTCACTTTATGGCTTCGTTTTATGTTATGCATGCTGCAATTACGTTAGGAATTCCTAAGGTAGTCTATGCGAGCAGCAATCATACGACAGATTATTATGAGAAAGATGGTTTTTCAAGGTTAGGAAGGGAAATTACAACAGCGGATTATCCTTACTCGAATGGACTATACGGCGTTCTAAAGCTTGCTTCCGAAAATATTGGCCATATTCTTACACATCAGCCTGAAAATAATCTTTCGGTAATTAATTTACGAATTGGAAGTGTACATCCAGACGAAATTCAAGCTGTAGAAGAAAATGATCGTTTGCACAGAACCTTGCTAACCCATGAAGATGCGGTCCAGCTTTTTGACTTGGCCCTTGAGTCAACAGTAAGATATGGTACCTACTATGGTGTTTCAGAAAATCCTCATAAACCATGGTCAACAGAAAACGCATGGAAACAGCTTGGATTTCTTTCACAGTCCAATGCAGCAGATATTTTAAAAAGAAACTAAGACTATTTTTCATGTAGAAAATGTTAACGTTAACATAATTCTGCTTTATAAGGAGTGAAGTGCTAAACGAATAGGTTGATTTATCATTTTTTGAATAGCGCATGACAATAAAATAACATCCCTTGAATCATATGACGATACAAGGGATGGCTGTTTCCTTTTTATGCAGAAATATTAGTATTGCTTTGTTTCTTATAAGCTTTAACTTTGTTTACAGCATAAATGATAGATATTACCCACACTACAATAATGGCAGCATATATATATGGATAGGCAGCTTCATTAGTAATCCATGAAGTCAAGAGTGTGCGAGCATTCACCAATATGATAAATCCACCAACCAGAACACCCATCAGCTGGGCATGCAGCTTGCGGACAAGCCATGCTGCGATTGGTGCGGCGATTATGCCGCCGATCATCAAGGCACCTACCCACAGCCAGTTAACCTGTTCCCAGCCTAAGGAAATGAAAAATCCTAATGTTGCAGATACTGCAATGGCGAACTCACTTGTATCAACAGTTCCAACCACTTTACGCGGGCTGATCCCCTTCTTTGATAGCAAAACTGGTGTTGCTATCGGACCCCAGCCGCCGCCGCCTGTCGCATCTGCAAACCCAGCGATTAGTCCTAGCGGAATGGATTGCTTGCGGCTTAGTGATAAGCTCTTTTTTTCTTCAGAGGGACGGAAGTTAAATAAGAAACGTACTAACACATATAGTCCTAGTAATAATAGGAACAAGGAGATATAAGGTTTTGCTAAGTCACCTGGCAGATTGCTTAAAAAAGTTGCCCCTAAGAAAGCCCCGATTGAGCCTGGAATAATCAAACGATAGACTGTTTGCTTATCGACATTGCCAAACTTAATATGCGATGCCCCAGAAGCAGCTGTAGTGACGACTTCCGCTAAATGAACAGATGCAGAAGCAACAGCAGGTGCGATTCCGAAAGTAAGCAAGAGCGACGACGATGTAACTCCGTAAGCCATTCCTAATGATCCATCAATCAATTGTGCCAACAGGCCGATAAATGCAAAAATAATCAATTTTTTCATGTTCAATACCCCTTAATATTATTGAAAGTATAAAAAAAGGGCGTAATCCTATATATGCAGTAATTGCAATAAAGGTTACGCCTTCGGTGTTCCGATCAGCTTGCCGATTTTTTAATTTTCTAAATTAAGATGATTATAAAACACACAATTCCTACCTGTCAACTTATATTTAATATATTAATATCCATATTAACTTCATTATTTATCCTTCGTACAAATGACATTTCACAGTCCGTTCCGTTTGTACCTGTATATTTTTCGGTACTTCTGTTTTGCAGCGATCGAAGGCGACTGGGCATCTAGTGTGAAATACACAGCCTGACGGCGGATTAAGAGGGGAGGGGATCTCTTCCTTTATCACCATTTTTTCTCGTTTGCTCTCTGGATTTAACAGTGGGACTGCTGAAATTAATGATTTAGTATATGGGTGCAATGGGTCTGTAAATAATTCCTCTGTAGGAGCTTGTTCGACAAGGTTGCCTAAGTACATAACTCCAACTTTATCTGCGATATGTCTGACAACACTAAGATCATGAGAGATAAATAAATAGGACAAGTTCAGCTCTTTTTGCAGGCTTTTTAACAGATTAACAATTTGTGCCTGGATAGAAACATCTAAGGCGGAAACTGGCTCATCACAAATGATTAACTTTGGCTCAAGGACTAGCGACCGGGCAATACCAATACGCTGTCTTTGGCCGCCGGAGAATTCATGTGGATACCGACTGTAATGTTCTTCATTAAATCCCACCTTTTTTAATATCTCTAATGCTAGGTTCTTTCGTTCCTGCTTTGCTCCTATCTTATGAATCGCCAGTGATTCCTCAATAGAATAGCCGACTTTTTTTCGTGGATCCAATGAGGTATGAGGATCCTGAAAAATCATTTGCAGCTCTTTGCGCACATATTTTAAAGCGGATTTTTTCAGCTTGAAAATATCTTTATTCCGATAAAGCACCTCGCCATTTGTCGGCTCGACAAGCTTTAAGAGCGTTCTTCCTGCAGTGCTTTTTCCACAGCCTGACTCACCTACTAATCCGAACGTTTCACCCTCGTAAATGTCAAAAGAAAGGTCTTCGACTGCTTTAATAAAGGCTTTTGTTTTTCCTAACGAAGTTCTCACAGGATAATATTTCTGCAAATTTTTCACTTGAAGGATCGGTTTTCCTCTGTTTAAGGTTTGCTCAGTCTGCATACAGTGTGTCTCCTTTCTTTACCTCATCATAATGCCAGCAGCGGACACGGTGGTTTTTTGCGACTGTTTCTAAAAGAGGCATTTTACTTTCGCATCTGCTTGTTGCATACTTGCATCGCGGTGCGAACCGGCAGCCTTTTGGAATTTGAAACAGGGAAGGAACAGTGCCCGCAATGCTGTGTAAATAATCAACTCGTTCACCCTCAATTTGAGGCACAGACTTCATTAAACCAATTGTATAAGGATGAAAGGGCTGTTTGAAAAGAGTCTGCACATCTGTTTCTTCAATTACCTGCCCTAAATACATCACAGCGACTTTTGTACACATATTGGCAATCACACCAAAGTCGTGGGTTATGAGGATAATCCCCATATTCAGCTGTTTCTGAAAAGAAGTAATTAATTCGAGAATTTGTGCCTGAATAGTTACATCCAATGCAGTTGTCGGCTCATCAGCAATCAACAGCTTAGGCTGGCATGATAACGCCATGGCAATCATAACCCGCTGCCGCATCCCGCCGGAAAGTTCATGAGGGTATTCCTTTGCCCTTTGTTCAGGGGAAGGGATTCCAGTGAGCTTCAGCAGTTCGACAGCTTTTTGGTATGCCTCTTTTTTTGTGGCAGATTGATGAATCCGAATTGATTCTGCGATTTGCTTGCCGATAGGCATTACAGGATTCAGTGAGGACATGGGATCTTGAAAAATCATCGCAATATCATTGCCGCGCAGCTTCTCCATCTTTTTCTTGTCATACTCCAAAAGGTTTTCCCCGTTAAACATAATCTTTCCATTATAAAAGGTGCTTTCTTCATCGAGCAGCTGGAGTATGGCTTCTGCTGTCACGCTTTTTCCGCAGCCGGATTCCCCGACAACTCCCAATATTTCACCTTCCTCCAGTTCGAATGAAACACCGTCAATAGCCGAGACCTCTCCTTGATGTGTGGCAAAGTCCACTTGCAAGTCCTCGATTTTAAGCAATGGCAGCACCTGGCTCATTTTCTTTTCCTCCTCCTCACAGTTTGTTTGCTTTTTGGATCAAGATGATCTCTTAAGCCATCGCCGAACAGGTTGAGTCCAAGCACGATTAGTATGATGAACAGGCCGGGAAATACGGTCATCCACCAAGCATTGTATATAGCAAGCTTCCCATCATAAAGCATATTGCCGAGGCTTGGCAGGGGAGCAGGAATACCAGCACCAAGAAAGCTGAGTGATGCTTCCGTTAAAATAGTGACAGCAAAGACAAATGTCACTTGTACAATGAGCGGAGCAAGGATATTTGGAGCAATATGCAAAAAGAGAATTCGCAATGAACTCGCTCCTTGTGCTTGTAATGCCTCAATAAAAACCTTTTCCTTCACAACTAAGGCAGCGGCCCTGACAATCCTTGCTATAGAAGGGATGAAGACAAGAACAAGGGCGATGATAACATTAATTGATTTTGGTCCAAGGGCAGACATAATCGCAATCGCCAGCAGAATAGACGGAAAAGCAAACAACCCGTCACATATCCGCATAAAAATATGATCGAGCAGCTTGTAATAGGAAGCTAGCAGCCCGACAGTCAGACCAATACCAGAAGCGATTAAGGTTACAGTTACTCCAATCATTAAGGAGATTCGAACACCGTACATCGTCCTGCTGAACACATCTCTTCCAAAATTATCGGTCCCAAACCAATGGGCATTAGACGGTGCAGCTAAGCGGTTTTTTGGGTCGATTTCTAAAATCTCGTACGGAGAAACAAAAGAGGCGAACACTCCTATTAGAGTAGTTATAGTTAGCAGAATACTTCCCGTAAGCAGCAATCTGTTGGAAAAAAACCGGCTCTTTTTTTTGACTGTTTTTCTGCTGGTTAATGGCTTATTAACTAGTACTTTCGTGCTTTCTGACATGTTTTTCTCCTTTCTTAGACTTGATAAGAATTCCGAACCCGTGGATCAATAACGGCATATAACAAATCAACGAGCAGGTTCATCAGTACATAGACAACTGTTATCATCAACACAGCTCCTTGTATGACTGCATAATCACGGCGATTAATGGACGAGACAATCAGCTGGCCAAGACCGGGAATATTAAATAGTGATTCGGTAACAGCAGCTCCAGTGACAAGCCCTGCGAAGGATTCGCCAATCACAGTTAAAATCGGGAGAAAGGCGACCCTCAGAGTATGCTTTAACAAAATGGCCTTTTCACTGACACCTTTCGCCTTTGCTGTCTTGATGAAATTTTCCGATAAAGTATCAAGAAGGGAGGACCTTGTCATTCTCGTAATAAGTGCGGCTTGAATCGTTCCAAGAGTTATCGAAGGCAAAATAAGATACTTTAGATGCTCCCAGATTCCTTGACTTAAAGGAGCATAGCCTGATACTGGCAGGATTTTCAGCTGAACCGCAAAAATCATAATCAGAAATGAGCCTAATAGAAAGCTAGGTATCGAAATTCCGATTAAACTAGTTCCGGAAATCAAATCATCTTTAACCCGTCCTTGGTTTTTAGCTGCAGTTATCCCAAATAAAAGGGCGATGCTGACACCGATAAGTTGGGAAAGAACAGCGAGAGAAAGCGTCGGACCGGCATTTTCCAAAAATGCTGTAAGAACTGGCTTTCCGAGAAAATAAGAAGTGCCAAGATCACCTTGTGCGATATTAGTGAGCCAAATGAAAAATTGAGCCAACAACGGTTTATCAAGACCGAGTTTTTGATTAAGTTCTGCTATTTGCTCAGGAGTTGCACCTTCTCCTAAAATAATCATGGCAGGGTTACCTGGCGTTATATGGATGATTAGAAAAACAACGACAGCAACGACTAACAGTACGGGAATGAGTGACAAAAGCCGTCTTATAATATATCCGCCCATGAAATCTTCCTTTCAAAATTGATAATTAAAATGGAAGAAGCAAGACAGGAGTAAGTAAGCACAAGTCTTGCTTCTTAAGTAGTATTAATTGTTTTTTAGACTGATATTATAAAAGACAGGTCCAAGATTGAACTCATAGCCGTCTACTTTATTGGTAACAGCATTTAAGGCAACTTTATGTCCAATTAAAGTAAATGGCAGTGTATCCCACACATACTTTTGGGCAGCATCAATCGCAGGTCTGGCGTCCTCCACATTGTCAGCAGCCTTAATAGCTTCTAAATATTTAGTTGATTCTTCAACAGGCGCACCATATGAAGTCCAAAAGCCTTGGAAAATCGTGGAGCGTGCAGCCCAATCAACAGGGTAAAGATCCCAGCTACTTGTATCCGTTAATTTTTCACCGAATGTTGCCCAATCATATACTTCCAGTTTTACATTGACACCAATATCCTCTAATTCCTGTTGGACAACCACAGCGGTATTATATTGATCCTGATAGTCACGGGAAGTCAAAATCTTGATTTCTTCGCCTTTATAGCCAGCTTCTTTCAAATATTGCTTTGCTTTATCTTGATCATGCTGATTATATGCTGAACTGCCAGCTTCACTGTAATAGTTCGGGAATTGCTTATTAACAATAGAAGAAGTTAACTCATAGAAATCAGAACTTCCATAAGAGCTGGACAGGATGTCTTCAGCATTTATGACCGCATTGACTGCTTTTCTTGCGTTTAAGTCTTTGAAAAATCCTTCTTGTGAATTATAAAAAAGACCTAAGAAACCGCCAGGCGCTGATTCAAGGGTAGCAGTCTGTGCCCCTTCGACTTGCTGTGCATTATCACTGGATATTCCTAATGCAATATCAAATTGTCCAGTCGTCAATCCAGAGATTCTTGTAGATTCATCGGTAATAAAACTGATTTTAATTTCATCTAGATGTGGTTCTTTTTTTAGTTCTCTGCCATCTGAAGAGTAGTCAGCAAATTTTTCTAAAACTAAATATTGATTTTGTTTCCATTCCTTCACTTTGTATGGTCCAGTTCCTATATATTCTGTTGCCCCTTCATCTGGCGCATTTTCAATAATTTCTTTAGGCATAATAACGGCTGCGGGAATTGGATCGGCGAGCAGTGCAAGCGTATTTACATTAGGTGTTTTTAAATGGAGCTCCACTGTATAATCGCCTGTTTTTTTAACGATTGCTCCAATAAAGTTTGTTTTGCCGAGAGAAGAAAGCTTAATCCATCTATTAATAGACGCTTCTACATCATCTGCCGACATTTCTTGGCCATTATGAAACTTTACGCCTTTACGCAACTGGAATGTATATACTTTCTTATTTTCACTTACATCAATTTTTTCGGCTAAATCTGGTACAACATTGCCGCTGTCATCAAGAATAACGAGCTTTTCATAGATACTCCTTGTTGCATCCTTTACGGAAGAGTTACCGGTGATTTGCGGATCAAGTGTGGTAGGCTCACTTTGAAAAGCGATATTCAACGTTCCTCCATCTTGAACTTCATTGTCCGTTTTGTCAGAACTGCTTGTTGTGCCAGTATTGTTGCTGCAACCAGCCATTACGAATACAACAAGTAATAATGACAGCCATTTGTACTTTGTTTTTTTCAAAGTAATACCCCCTGTAGCGTGTAGTTTAATTCCTACTATTTAACTTTGTATTGTAGGATTAGTGCTTATGCTAACATCTGACAGAAGATTTGTTAAATTAAAAAAACTAATAAATGACTTTAAAAATACTGATTTTTGGAATTGAGAACCGTCTAGTTACCCGTATTAATAAAATTAAAGCATGACTTTAAAAATACTAATTATACATTTTCAAATTTTTGGTTTATGATAATCAAAACTATTCCTACAAGATTTGTTGGTATTTAAAAAAAGCTAATGGAGGATGAGAATGATGACAAAGAAAAAACAAATTCAATTTGGTGTTATGCTGCACGGCCCTGGAGGACATATGAACGCATGGAAAGATGAATCTGTTCCTGCAGACGCTAGTGTAAATATCGAATATTATCAATCTATCATTAAGCAGGCAGAAGAAGCTGGGTTCACGTTCGCTTTTGTTGCTGATGGTCTTTATATTAATGAAAAATCGATTCCTCATTTCTTGAACCGATTTGAGCCGTTGACGATTTTATCTGCGCTTGCCACCATTACTAAAAATATCGGTTTAGTCGGGACAGTATCTACTTCTTATAGTGAACCATTCACGATTGCTCGCCAGTTTGCTTCGTTAGATAAGCTGAGCGGCGGCAGAGCAGGCTGGAATGTTGTTACTTCTCCATTAGAAGGATCAGCAGAAAATTACAGTAAAGCAGATCATCCTCACCATGCGTTAAGATACGAAATTGCCGAAGAGTACTTGCAAGTGGCCAAAGGCTTGTGGGATTCGTGGGACGATGACGCATTTGTAAGAGACCGCTCAACGGGACAGTTTTTCGATCCAGAAAAATTGCATACCTTAAATCATACCGGCAAGCATTTCTCTGTCAAAGGTCCATTAAATATCGAACGTTCAAAGCAAGGTCAGCCGGTTATTTTTCAAGCTGGCTCATCTGAAGCAGGGAAATACCTTGCTGCAAAGGACGCTGATGCTGTTTTTACTAATTCGAATTCATTTGAACAAGCTAAGGCTTTTTATGATGACGTCAAAAATCGGGCAGAGCAGCTTGGCAGAAGCAAGGATGACATCAAAATCTTCCCTGGCATCCACCCGATTGCAGGCAGAACTATTGAAGAGGCGGAAGAAAAATATGCAGCTATTCAAAATCTTGTATCCATAGAAGAAGCATTAAATTACTTAGGAAGATTCTTTGACCATTTCGATTTCAGTGCCTTTCCTCTTGATGAGCCTTTTCCTGAAATTGGGGATGTCGGTGCAAACAGCTTCCGTTCTACAACAGACGGCATCAAAAAACTGGCGAAGGAAAATGGCCTATCATTAAGAGAGGTTGCCCTGCAAGTAACAACCCCGAAAAGCGCTTTTTTTGGAACATATGAGCAAGTGGCAGACCAGCTGATTGCTTGGATTGACGGTGGTGCTGCAGATGGCTTCATATACGGTGCCCCAGTGCTTGGCAGCGGTTTGTCTGATTGGATTGAACACATCCTGCCAATTTTGGAAAGCAAGGGCTATTACAATAAGGAGTATACTGGTACAACGCTCCGCGAGAATTTAGGTTTAGCATACAAGCATAGCCAATACGAAAAACAGCCAATTAATCAAAAATAAACTTACAGGGGAGGAAGGAATTCACATGCTGCTGGATTATGGGCTTGTCGTCTCAAAAAAAGTATTTCGAATCAAGAAAAGGGAAGCATTTGCTCATTGTGAATATCTTCATTTTCCCGAAGTTCGGTTCTTTCAATGGTGCAATGAAAAATACAAAATAAATAAAGGGATTTACCATACAATTGATGAATGGTTTTATTCACACGGAATTCATAATATCATCAGCAGACGGATTCATGTTATTGCTTACTTAGAATATTTGTGGGAACAAGAGCAATTCCAAACAGACAGCAAGTATGTCAAATTTGGGAGCGGCGGGTTAGTTAAATCACTTAAGCAATTTCTGGAGGAATCTTAAAAGCAGCTTATCGGAAAGGGAGGATGAAAATTGGGATTAAATATAGTGAGCGATAATAAGAATGAACTGGAAAGTCATTTAATTGATGTTCGCAGGAATCTTCATGCTGAACCTGAACTTTCTAACCAAGAAATAGAAACTTCCAAGAAGATAAAGAAATGGCTGGAAAACGCAGGGATTTCCGTGCTGGATGTACCATTGCAAACAGGTATCATTGGCGAAGTTAAAGGAAAGTCTGATGGGCCGGTTGTTGCTATCAGGGCTGATATTGATGCCTTGCCAATTAATGAGGAAGCTGTCAGCTCATTCCAATCTACTATTCCTGGTGTAATGCATGCATGCGGCCATGATTTCCATACAGCTGTTATAATTGGAGCCGCTTATTTGCTGAAAAACAGGCAGGACAGATTGCGGGGAACAGTCAGAATTATCTTCCAGCCGGCTGAAGAAACTGGCCATGGTGCCAAATCTATTATAAATTCAGGCGGTTTGAACGCAGTGGAGGCAATATTTGGCCTACACAATGACCCGCTTAGTGAGGTCGGTGTCCTTGGTGTAAAGGAAGGCGTGTTAACAGCGGGAGTTGACCGGTTCGAAATTAACATAAAGGGAAAAGGCAGTCATGCTGCAAGACCACATGAAGGTATTGATCCTATCGTAATTGCCGCTGAAATTATTTCAAGATTACAAGCAGTTATAAGCAGAGAAACGAAGCCGAGTGAAACAGCCGTTATCAGCGTCACACAAATCCGCGGCGGCAACACTTGGAATGTAATTCCTGAGACAGTTTACTTAGAAGGCACTGTAAGGACATTTAAGGAAGATATTCGCGAAACGATACGAAAAAAAATCGAGCGAGTCATTAAAGGAATAACAGAAACATATGGCGCAAAAGGGGAACTAAGCTGGCATGCTGGCCCGCCATCTGTTAATAATGACCCAGAATGGACCAACTTTGCGAGCCATATTGCAAAAACAAATGGCTATAAAGTAGTCGAAGTTGAACCAACATCAGGAGGAGAGGATTTTTCCTTTTACCAGCAATTAATTCGTGGTGCTTTTGTTAATATCGGCGTATCTGGTGAATATGGTCTTCATCATCCAAAATATACACTGAATGAAGAAGCGATATTGCCGGCGGCTTATTACTTTGCAGATCTTGCAGAACAGGCGTTAAATAAGATTTATGCAGAAAATTTTGCAAAAAAATCTAGCTGAGTGGAAGTAGATTATAAGCTTAAAAGGACCCTATGAAGAGTCCTTTCAAACGGAAGACAAACTCTCTATTATTAAAGAGTTGTCTTCTTTTTTTATTTTTACGGGGTGAAGTCTCATCTCATAACACAGGCAAGTGATAATGAATGTTCGTGTTTTGCTAATTCTATTACTAACGTGAATGAACCTTCTCTCCTTGGACCCACACTTCTTTAATGTTTTCTGGACGAACAAGGTATAGTATTTTTTGGAAAATATCATCTAATTCTTCCTCTGAATTAAAAATAGGAAGCTTAGCTGCGGGCGCTTTTGTATCAATAATTTGAACGTCCCACGAATAGTTTTCTGCTATTTTTCCTATAGGCAGACTTAAGCTTTCACCACCGCCAGCCGTAGCTAAATAAAAGGCTTCATGAATGGAAATGCGAGAATCTGGCACACCGCGCTCTTCTGCAGAAAGTGCAGTGCTGACACCATCTTCTAGCATGCGAGACGAGACGACTGCTTGCTTTGCATTGTCATAAATACTTGGCGTTGCGCCTGCTGAAATATCGGTTCCAAGGCCAATATCAATTCCCATTGCTTGAAATCGTTTTAAAGGTAAGACACTGTTGGCGAAATATGCGTTCGATAATGGACAATGACTAATGGCAGTGCCGGTGCTTGCAAACAATGCAGCATCGTTGTCATCAAGGAAATTGCAGTGAGCCATAACTGATTTTTCGCCTAGCAATCCAAAATCATTAAGTGCAAAAGCGTCATTTTTTTGCAATCTATCTTTTACATATTGGTGTGCCCAATCACTTTCACTGCAATGGGACTGTATATGAGTGTCATATTTAGCAGCCAAATCACCTAGTCCTTTCAACGCTTCGTCTGAACAGCTTGGTATAAAGCGAGGTGTAACAACAGGGTAGACGCCTTGCTTCACATCTTTGGCTAATTCCTGTACGGCAAGGATAAACTCCTCTGTATCTTTAAGAGCTGTTTCTGTATCAGCATCACGGTAATAGAGAGGATTTTGTTCTGGATCATCCATCACTACTTTTCCTACAAGGCCTCGTTGTCCTTTTTTTGCACAAATCTCTGCTAATAATAAGCTTGCTTCTTTGTGAACTGTCGCGAAATAAAGCACAGTTGTAGTTCCATTGGCGAGTAAGGTGCTAACTAAATCTTCATATACTGTCTCAGCAAATGATAAATCTGCATATTTTGCTTCAAGGGGGAAAGTATACGTATGCAGCCAATCATATAGCGGGAGATCAAGGGCAGTCCCTGATTGTGCCCACTGCGGAGCGTGAACATGTAAGTCGACAAAACCAGGTAAAAAATATTGGCCTTCATCTAATTGCCGAAAGTTGGCATCTTCTTTGTGTGCAGTTAAAAGGGAAGCATAATCCTCTTCTTCAGGGCTAACAATCTTTTCGATTAAGCCTTCAGCATTTACAAAGAAGAGATGGTTTTTCAAGATATTTACTTTTTCAGGAGAATAACTAGTGAATGCAGTGCCGTGAAAAATATACGTATAATTAATAATAAACACCTTCCTATTGTTCGTGTTTTATGTTAATATAAACATTGTAATGGATGATTAGTAGCTAGTCTACAGAAAATCATATCGCTTTGCTAGATTTAAAGAAACAAGAAAAATTATTTTTGAAAAATATCTTGAACTTAATAAATTTCGTGGTATTGTAGTAACAAACCAAAATTAAATAGTGTTTTTCATATAATCGTGGGGATATGGCCTACAAGTTTCTACCTGTTTACCGTAAATAAACTGACTATGAAAAGCTAAAAGAATGGCTTATGAATATAGGTCTATTCTTTTGATACTTTGAACTATGAAGCTCGAAGTACATGCTTTTCTGTTGTCTGGAAAAGTATGTATTTCGAGCTTTTTTGCTGGTAGAAATTTTTGATTATATGAATGTCTAATAACCTATAGGGGGAATGGGGAAATGGAAAAAGAGATGAAGGAGACTATCACGGAACAAAAAGAAAAAATTTCCGTTGGCAAGTCGATTTTTCTAGGTTTACAGCAAGTATTAGCAATGGATTTATTTATTCCGCCAATTATTTTGGCCGGGTTACTTTCTTTTTCCGTATCAGATAGTGCCTTATTGATTCAAATGACGTTTATCGCATGCGGAATTGCCACGATTATTCAAGCAGGATTTGCCATGAGGCTTCCAGTTATGCAAGGGCCGTCTTTTGTCCCATTAAGCGCATTAGCAGCGATTGGCACAACGTCAGGTATCGGTGCCATGATTGGCAGTTTAATTCCTGGTGCATTAATTGTTGCTTTATTAGGTTATCCGCTCAAGGTTTATAGCAAGGTTGTCAGAAAAATCATACCGCCAATCGTTGCAGGAACGGTTATAGTGGTTGTTGGCCTTTCGTTAATGCCGAGTGCCATCAACTCCATTTATACAGCAGAAGGCAGCTTTGGAGAGAATATCCTAGTAGCTACCATTACTGCGGCTGTTCTTATCTTCTGTATGTATGTCGGAGAAAAAGCTAAATCCAAATGGAGATATATTAAAATTGTATCAGTTGTTTTAGCACTTATTATTGGCTCTATTGTTGCGTCATTCTTTGGATTAGTTCATTTTGATTCGTTAAAGCAAGCAGCATGGTTCCAAATGCCAGGTCTATTTTCTTTCGGTATGCCAGAGTTTAATCTGCATGCCATTCTAGTAATGGTCGTTGTTTACTTTATTGTCACTATTGAAACTACTGGAACATGGTTTACTGTCAGTAAAGTAACTGGAGAAGAGCTGGATGAAAAGCGATTAAATGGCGGCGCTCTTGGGGAAGGGTTAGGCTGTTTCGTTGGTTCCTTCTTTGGGGGGACACCTGTAACAGGTTATTCTTCTAATGCAGGTATTATCGCGATAACTGGGGTGAAAAGCCGTAAACCAATTATTGTTGGTGGAGTAATCTTAGTGCTGCTTGGCATGATGCCAAAGCTTACAAGCTTAATTGCCTGTATCCCAAGTGTAGTAATTAATGGTGTGTTTGCGATTTTATGTGTTGTTATCATGATGAATGGTTTTAAAGTTATTAAAGATGAAGCATTTACAGAAAGAAATATGCTTGTTATCGGTGTGCCGATTATGCTTGCATTATTCGCTGTATTAATGCCTGCAGATGTGTTAGCTGGATTGCCAGAAATCGTTACTTATTTTGTATCATCTGGAACAGCTATCGGAGCGATTGCTGCATTAGTTCTGAACCTAGTGCTTCCACAGAAAAAAGACGATAAAGTAAAAGTTAATGATGTTTCCATGAACGTAAACTAGAAAAAGAGGAGAGTCTTACACAATGCAACAAGATAGATTATGGAATGAATGGCATCCAGTATGTAAAGCAGAGGAATTATTAGAAGATCCAAAACAAGTATTTGTACTTGGAGAAAGAGTCGCTATTTTCCGCAATGAAAAGGGAGTTCATGCCTTTAAGGATTTATGTATCCACCGCGGCGCTGCCCTTTCGCTTGGAAAGGTGAAAAACGGAAATTTAGTGTGCGCTTACCATGCGTGGGAATATGATTGTGTTGGAGCCTGTGTAAAGATTCCAGCCCTTCCAAATGGAAGAGCTATTCCAAAGAAGGCAAAAGCAACTGTATATCATTGTGAAGAATATCTTGGTCTAATCTGGGTTAATTTAGGTGACAATCCAGCTCCGCTTATTTCTTATCCAGAATTCAACATGGAGAATCATCGTACTGTCATCTGTGGTCCTTATGATGTAGGAGCAAATGCACCAAGAATTATCGAGAACTTTCTTGATGTTTCACATCTTATGTTCGTACATGAAGGTTTACTAGGAGACGAGGAACATGCGGAAGTAGTAGATTATAAAGTAGAATTTATCGATAATCGCTATATTACAAGCAAAATTCCTGTTTATCAGCCAAATCCTGACGGACGTTCAAAGGGTGGCTATGCAGATTATGTATACGAAATCTTAAATCCAACAACAGCTCGTTTTACGAAGACCTCAGAAGGCTCAGACGATGCATTAACTATTTTACTGATTGTTAATCAAGTAGATAATGAACAATCACAAGCATATATGCTGTTAACAAGAAACTATGATTTAGATATGCCTGACGAACCATTTGTTGAGTTCCAAGACACTATCTTTTATCAAGATTTAGATATTGTACAAAGCCAAAAGCCAGAACTGCTTCCGTTGGATTTACAAGCAGAACTGCATCTTAAATCAGATGCCCTAACTATAGCTTATCGCAGATGGCTGAATCAGTTAGGTGTGGAAAATGGGACTACACCCGTTCATGTGAGAGTGTAGCCTGAGATATTGATTTCCTCTGCAGGAGTACTTTAAACTTAATACACTTTTAAGCACGGGGAAACCCGTGCTTTTTTGAATGGGAGAATTGTTCCTAGAACTTTATAATAAGTGTTATTAGTGGCAAAATCATGGAAAGCTTTGCAAAGGATTTATAGACTAGCATTAAAATAGTTCATCCTTGTTATGCTGTTAAGATTAAATAAAGACAGGAGCTTACGCTTATGACTGACTTTCATGAAATCAAAGTTTTACATACAACAAAAAATAAAATAATAGACATTATTTATATTCACGATGATTTTTTGTGTTATGTAGGGGAGGCTCATCCTCGTCAAACGGAACTAATCAGTACTATCCCAGTATTTTATCCGGATAGTAAAGAATTCGAGCAATTAGCTGTAAATGACTTAAATTTTGTAAATAAATTCCATAATAAGATAGCAACAGAAAAAGGAATTGCTTTAGCAGGAATCTGTATAATAACTGCTTCTTCTTTTAAAATATTAGCAGACATAACGAATCAGTTAATAGCTATAGCTCGTAATTTAGACGAATATACACTCCTTCATTTCGATAACACTTTTACAAAGGATGAAAGTATTAGTAATCTTTCAAAATTATCAACCATATTGAAAAATATTTCTTTATATCACACAGAATATATTTTGCTGTGGGAAGGTATTTAAAAGTGTACAAGCACACTATAAATTACTGAATATCATATAGGAAGATATGAAAAAGAGTGTGATGAAAATGAATAAGAAAAGAAGGGGTAATTCTGTCTCTAACCCTAGTACATTAACACAGTCTAATTTACAGGCTTCATCCGGATATAATGTCAACATAGCAGTTATTGGCGATAGTCATGTAGGCTATTTAAATAGCCAAAGTATTTTTAATAACTTCCTCCCCCGCGTTTTAAGCACTGGGAACAAAAGATATGTCATTTTTGGTGGAGACAACGCCCATGCTTTAGGAGCTTTTACAACAGCAGAAGCGCGAAGTTATTATCAGCAGTTTAAAAATATTGTTGACCATAATCTGGGACCTAAAAATATATATTACCGAACGTCGATAGGAAACTGGGAAGATACTAGCAGGAATGACAGCAGAAGTTTATTTCTGCAATATTTTAACCCGTTAACAGGCAGAGTGAGTATTCCAAGGACTCAAGGGTTAGTGCAGCATGTTTGGCTCGATAATGGTACGGGAACATTCAGCCAAGACAGCATTGACCTCCTAAATAATCTGGATAACAATCATTACTATATTATCGATACTCATTGGCCGCTTTATGTACCAGGAATTTATAATACTGTCAGCTCAGATCATGTGGTGAGCCGACAAGAAACGGACCGTTTTTTTAATGCCATTCCTGCTAATGTTAGAAATAGAATCCTCGGGATCTTTACACATCACGCCCATGTTTTTTATTCCAAGCTAACCAATATCCATTCCAATTTTCCTAATACTCCATTCTTTGTAACAGGATGTTCAGGTGATTATAAATGCTCTTCTTTTGAAAGTGGTTACTACGATGTAGACGTTACGATTCAGAATAACCAAGCCTTCTTACAGGCTAGGAAAGTCATTCTTTAATATGGAAAATAATGAGCTAAAGTACCCTTGATAAAAATTAACTTGCTATTTTTATTATTGTTTGATAAGATGTAGGAAGCGTATACAGAACGGATTGTAACTGTTAAATCAGGCAAAACCGATTACCTTATTTTTAAAGGGTGGGTTTTGCCTTTTTCTCTATATATCGGAGGGTAATAAAGTGAACATCGAGAAAATATTAAACAATAATGCAGTTATCTCTGTAAAAGATAAGCAAGAAATTATCATCATTGGTCGTGGAATAGCTTTTCAAAAGCGGGCTGGTGATCTTATAGATGAAGAACAAATCGATAAGATTTTCACTTTAGAAAACGAAGATATAATGACGAAATTCAAAACCTTGATTGCTGATATGCCGATTGAATATATGCAATTATCGGAGAAGATTATTGCATATGCGAAGATGAAGCTTGGTAAGAAATTAAACGAAAGCATTTATATTCATTTAACGGACCATATTTATTATGCAGTGGATCGATTTAAGAACCACCTTCCTATAAAAAACGGATTACTATGGGAAATCAGACAGCTGTATAGAGATGAGTATGAGGTAGGATTAGAAGCATTGAATATGATTTGTGATCAATTTGGTGTAATATTGCCAGAAGATGAAGCAGGCTTCTTGGCACTTCACTTCATCAACGCTGAATTGAATGAAGAGATGCCAGTTGTTCATGATATGACAAAGATTATGCAGGAAATTTTAACACTTGTCAGGTATCACTTTAAAATTGATTTCAATGAGAATTCCCTGCATTTCTATCGATTTATTACCCATCTCAAGTTTTTTGCGCAGCGTTTAGTGAAAGGAAATCACTATAACAGCTCTACAGATGATGATTTATATCAAGTAATTCAGATGAAATACCCGGAAGCACATAAATGTGCGCTGAAAATAAAGAAATTTATCGAAAGCATGTATACTTATGTGTTAACAGATGAAGAAATGATCTATTTAACGATCCATATAGAACGAGTTGTCAAAAGCAATAATGACAAATAGGGTTGTAACCTTGCGGGCAAAACCTAAATCAAACAGAGATGTTTTGATTTAGGTTTTTTTTGTTGGAAAATTTCACGTCAACAGGGAAATGAATATAAGTGTATTAAATAAAAAGGAGAAAAGAAAATGAGCTACAATAAACTTGCTAACGACATAGTTGATTTAGTCGGAAAAGAAGAAAATATCTCAAGCCTTGTTCACTGTGCAACACGCTTACGTTTTAAATTAAACGATAGCAGCAAGGCGAATAAAGAAGCACTGCAAAACTTAGACGGGGTGCTTAGTGTTGTAGAAAGTGGCGGACAGTTTCAAGTGGTTGTTGGAAGTCATGTTCCGGAAGTAAATAAAGAAATAAACAAGATCGCTAATATTGGCAGTTCGGAGCAAACATCTGAAAATGCACCGAAACAAGGCATTGGGGCGCAAATTTTTGAAGTAATATCACGAAGTTTCTCCCCATTAATCGGAGCGCTTGCCGGTGCAGGTATGTTAAAAGCAATCTTAACAGTCTTAACAATGACTGGGTTATTATCAGAGACAAGCGGGACATACTTTATTCTGTCTGCGGCTGGAAATGCAGTATTCTATTTCCTTCCGATTCTTTTAGGGATTACAATTTCTACTAAGCTTGGCGCAAATCCTTATGTTGGTGGAACAATTGGGGCTGCATTACTTGAGCCTAACTTTACGGGGTTAATGACAGAGACAAGTAATGTTTCTAGTTTCCTTGGAATTCCAGTTGTACTAATGGATTATTCGTCTACTGTATTCCCTGTGTTTATTGCTATATGTATTTATGCACTACTAGATAAATTCTTAAAGAAAATTATTCATAAAGACTTGCAGCTATTCTTGGTGCCGATGCTTTCATTAATGATTATTGTGCCATTAACTGTGCTGGCATTCGGTCCATTTGGGGTGTATGTAGGAAACTGGATTGGTGATGGTATCAGCTTCTTAAGTTCGAAGAGTGGTTGGTTAGCAGGTGCCGTTATGGGTGCAGGCTGGACTTTCTTAACAATACTTGGACTACACTGGGGCCTTGTGCCGCTTATCCTGCAGAATTTAGCAGAAGGATATGATCCATTAATGGCTATGCTTTCCGCCGCTGTGTTTGCCCAAATGGGATTAGCAGTGGGGATATTCTTAAAGTCAAAAGACAAGAAGGTAAAAACTGTTGCTGGTTCTACTTTTTTACCAGCAGCATTAGCAGGTGTAACAGAGCCAATTATCTATGGACTGCTGCTGCGTAATAAACGAACAATTCCTTTCGTTGCCATTGCTGGTGCAATCGGAGGAGGAATAAGTGGCGCTCTTGGTAATAAAGCTATGTCCTTTGCGTTTCCAGCTTTCTTAACAATTCCAGCTTACACACCAATTGTGTCATTTATTATTCCAATGATCATTGCATTTGTAATTGCTTTAGTATTAGTACTAGTGCTTGGTTTTGAAGATAAAAAGAAGAACGAAGAAGCATCGAATGAACCAGTTGAAAAAGAAGCAGAAAAAGTAGAAGAAAAAGCACAACCACTTATAAAACAAGAAGTAATTTCTAGCCCATTAACAGGAACGGTACTGCCATTATCAGAAGTAGACGATGTTGTATTTGCTTCAGAAGCAATGGGGAAAGGAATAGCGATTGAGCCAACAGTTGGAAAAGCTATTTCACCAGTAAATGGAACGATTACGACCGTTTTCCCGACAGGTCATGCGATAGGTATTACTTCAACAGATGGAGCAGAAATATTAATTCATATAGGCATCAATACTGTTCAATTGAATGGTCAATACTATACACCGCATGTTAAGCAAGATGATGTAGTAAAGCAAGGCGATCTGTTAGTAGAGTTTGATATTGAGAAAATTAAAGAAGCTGGTTATCCAGTAACAACGCCAGTGATTGTCACTAATACAAGTGAGTATGTAGAAGTCGTTGGAACAAGTGAAGAAAATATTGTCCAATCCGAAAAACTATTAACGGTTATCGTTTAAAGCAATGTGAATAAGGAGAGAGTGATACACTATTCTCTCCTTCATATAAAGGAGGAAACAAACATGACATCAACATTTAAGTTCCCAGAAGGATTTCTTTGGGGAGGAGCAACTGCAGCAAACCAATTAGAAGGTGCCTCAAATGAAGGTGGAAAAGGCTTAAACACACCAGACGTGCTTCCAGGCGGGAAAGTTCGATTAAAAGTGCTTTCAGATCCAGGCTTTGATTTTGAACTAGACACAGAGAAATATACGTACCCAAACCATGAAGCAATTGACTTTTACCACCGTTACAAAGAGGATATTGCCCTTTTCGCTGAAATGGGATTCAAAACTTTCCGTATGTCCATCGCTTGGTCCAGAATCTTTCCTAATGGCAATGAACTTACGCCAAACGAAGAAGGCTTAGCATTCTATGATCGAGTGTTTGATGAGCTATTAAAATACAATATTGAGCCAGTTGTGACAATTTCTCACTATGAATTGCCAATTCATCTAGTAAAAGAATACGGTGGTTGGAGAAGCCGTGAGTTAGTAACATTCTTTGAGAGATATGTAACAGTACTATTCAACCGTTACAAAGATAAAGTAAAATACTGGATGACATTCAATGAAATTAACAGCAGTCTACATATGCCAATCCTTGGTTTAGGATTTGCGATTCAAAGTGAAGAAGACCGCTACCAGCCAACATTCCAAGCATATCACCATCAATTTGTAGCAAGTGCAAGAGCGGTTCAGCTTTGTCATGAAATCATTCCAGGTGCACAAATTGGCTGCATGCTTGTTTACCTGCCAACTTACTCTGTAGATTCAAACCCAGAGAACGTTCTATTCGCATTGCAAGAAGAACAAATCTTCAACTACTTCTGTGGAGATGTGCAAGTGCGTGGTCATTATCCAGCATTCATTAAGCGCTATTTTAAAGAACATGGAATTGAACTAGATATTAAAGAAGGCGACTTAGAGCTAATTAAGGAGCATACAGTTGACTATGTTGCACTCAGCTACTATATGTCTCGAACAGAAAAGAAAGACAAGAAACCAGAAGAAGTGGGCCAAGGTAACATCCTAGGCGGAATAAAAAATTCCTTCTTGAAAGCAAGTGATTGGGGCTGGGAAATTGATCCAACTGGATTAAGAATTTCTCTAAACCAACTATATGATCGTTATGAAAAACCTCTATTCGTTGTCGAAAATGGTTTAGGTGCTTATGATAAAGTAGAAGCAGACGGAACGATTAACGATGATTACCGCATTGACTACTTGCGTGAACATATAAAAGCAATGGGAGAGGCAGTTCAAGATGGAGTAGAGCTAATGGGTTATACACCATGGGGCTGTATCGACCTAGTAAGTGCATCAACTGGCGAAATGTCTAAACGCTACGGTTTTATTTACGTTGACAAGCATGACGACGGCAGCGGAACATTAGAACGCAGCAAGAAAAAATCATTTGACTGGTACAAAAATGTAATTGCAACAAATGGGGAAGAGCTATAAAATTAAGGAAGCATGAGACTTGTTCTCATGCTTTTTGTTTGTTTAAAAGGATTATTGGTAAAATCTATTAAATTGGCTCTGATAAAGGTCATTTTTGATGTTTATTTTAATAGAAAAGACCAAGACTTTAGTGTTTGTCAAAAAAATTTAAAAAATCAAATTATTTCTATACATCAGCCCTTAATAACACATAATTATTATCAAAGTAAGCATGTATTCTATGCCCAACAAATAAATCTCCATCATCATATTCACAGTAAATTTCATTTGCTCTAATTTCGATGTCATAAAGGGTAATTGCTTCCTGAAAATTTTCTTTTGTTATATCATATTCCCCTGCATCTACAGCATCCCAATTTAAATTTTCATCATCCTCATCATACTCGGGCCAAAAATCATTTTTATAATCAATCAATTTCTCTGCTATGGATACTTTTGCATTTTTATCAAATTCTTCTATACATGAAAAAAGTTTTTCTGCTTTTTTCAACATCTCATCTACATCAACAAATTCATTTCTTATATCTAATTTCCAATGTATTTTCCCTTCATTTGCCTCATATACTTTTAAATCGTCATTATATGTAAACACTCCAATGAATCTACTTTGTATTGATTTTTTCATCTCCTGGCACCTTTCTATTAACATAATCCTCTATTGATTACATCACTATTTTCTTGCTTTTTTATCTATAATTCATTATAGAAATTAATTAACCCTTCTTCCACTAACTACACCGATAGTTAAAAAAGGAAAATCAACATTATTCTCTATCAGAACTTTAAATTAATAATTCGAAATAATATGTTATTTAAATATTGTCATTTGGGAAAAAAATCCTTCGAAAAATGGACATAAATTTTTATAGAAATCCATGTTAACATTATAAATATAGTGGAAATAGAAAAAGAAATACATATACTACGATGAATTAAAAAGGTGGATATGTGGTTTTTTAAATGAAAATGAAGGAATGATACATTTTATTGTGCAAAGAGTAACAAAGTATGCAATAACTTGTTCATTATTTCACATAAAATTACATTTTGAGGAGGGTGAAAATGGAGTTTGATACAGTTACGGTAAGCAGATTAATTACTGCTATGACTCTAATTTTTCATATTGTTTTTGCTACATTAGGTGTAGGAGTACCATTATTTATTTCTTTAGCTGAATTTATTGGAATTAAAAAGAAAGACAAACATTATGAATTATTAGCTAAACGCTGGTCCCGTGGTTTTGTAATATCTGTAGCTATAGGTGTGGTTACAGGGACGGCTATAGCCTTACAGCTATCGTTAGTATGGCCTAACTTTATGGAGCTTGCAGGTAATGTAATTGCATTGCCGCTGTTTATGGAAGTCTTTGCATTTTTCTTTGAAGCAATTTTCCTGGGGATTTATTTATATACTTGGGACCGATTTAAAGGGAAATATACACACTGGTTATTATCTTTACCTGTCATCATCGGTGCAGGTATGTCCGCAGTATTCATTAGTACAGTGAATTCATTTATGAATTCACCAGACGGATTTACAATGGTGAATGGTGAGTTTACTGCTGTAAATCCATTGCAAGCAATGTTAAACCCGTCAACTCCAACAAGAGTTTTTCACGTCTTAGGAGGTTCATATTTAACAGTTGCTGCAATTTTAGCTACCATTGCTGCGTTTGCACTATTAAAAAAGAAAGGTGCTGCAGAATATCATAAGAAAGCATTAAAAATGACTGTTATTTCTATGTTTGTGTTCTCTATGCTAACTGCATTAGGTGGAGATTTATCAGCAAAGTATCTAGCTAAGCACCAGTCAGAGAAATTAGCAGCTGCAGAGTGGCACTTTGAAACAGAGGGAAATGCCGATCTAGTTCTGTTTGGATGGTTAAATGAAGACAATGAAGTCGTTGGAGCTATTCGAGTCCCAGGTTTTCTAAGCTTTTTAGCTCATGGTGATTTTACGAGTGAGGTACTAGGACTTGAGGAAACCCCAGAAGGTGAGCGACCACCATTAATCATTCACTATTTGTTTGATTTGATGGTTATGATTGGCTTTTTCTTATTAGGAATTTCATTCCTATATCTAGTGTTAAGTAGATTTAAACGATGGGATGTCCATAACAAGTTTGTATTATGGTTACTCGCTTTAGGAGGCCCACTTGCGATGTTAGCAGTCGAATTTGGCTGGGTATTTGCAGAGCTGGGCAGACAGCCATGGATTTTAAGAGGATATATGACAGTGGAAGAGGCAGCAACTAAATCTCCCTATATTGTTCACATGTTTTTCTTATTTTTAGCACTATACTTAGTGCTTGGAACCCTATTTGTCCTTACATTAAGGAAATTATTTAAAGATAAGCCTGTGGAACTCGAATTAGAGAAATACTACCCTGAACTTAATAAGGGGGATAAAAAATGAGCTATGAAGTAATTGGGATTAGTGTATTATGGATATTTTTATATGGATATCTAATAGTGGCATCCATAGATTTCGGTGCAGGCTTTTTCGCTTACTATGCAAAAGTTACGAAACAAGATCACATTATCAATAAAATTATTTCACGTTATTTATCTCCAGTTTGGGAGGTAACAAATGTATTTTTAGTATTCTTTTTTGTTGGTATTGTTGGATTCTTTCCATCAACAGCCTATTACTATGGATCAGCATTACTTGTACCCGCAAGTTTTGCCATCATTTTGATAGCTATTCGCGGTTCCTTTTATGCTTTTGAAAATTATGGGTCAAAACAAAGTAATATTTATATGTTTCTATATGGTGCAACAGGGCTATTTATCCCAGCCTCTCTATCGGTTGCCTTAACGATTTCTGAGGGCGGATTCATTACAGAACAAAATGGACACGTATCATTAAAATACTTTGAGTTATTTACTAGTCCATTGGCTTGGAGCATTGTTGGTTTGGCTATTGTCTCTGTCCTGTTTATTAGTGCGAGCTTTATAACGTACTATGCATCAAGAGCAAATGATATACCGGCACTTCATTTAGTAAGAAAATGGGCACTTTTTTGGGCAACACCAACCATTATTATGGCACTTACAACCATGATAGCTTTAAGTCAGCGCAATCAGCAAAATTACGAAAATATGATTGATTTATGGTGGGTTTTTGGTCTATCGATGGCATTTTTCTTAATTGCGATTAGTCTATTGTATATTGGCAAGTATTATGGTGTTGCTTTTATAGCGATTATGCTGCAATTTCTTTTTGCCTTTTTTGGATACGGCATGGCCAAGTTTCCATATTTACTATATCCGCAAATCAGTATAGAAAATAGTGTTACAAATCCTTCGATGGGAATTGCACTTATTGTTGCATTTATAGCTGGACTGCTATTATTAGTTCCTTCCCTGATTTTGTTAATGCGTCTGTTCTTATTTGATGCAGATTACGCGAAGGGTAAAAAATAATGAGATTGAACAAAGGGCTGAATTGATTATGCAAAAATTAAAGCAGACCATCTGGTTATATAAAAAAAGAATTTTTCTTTTAATGGGATTAACATTAATACTTGGTATAGCCGTTATTACACAGGCTTTCGCAATGACGAATATAGTGGATGGTGTCTTCTTGAATCATCAAACCTTTTCAGCAGTTATACCATGGTTAATCCTATTATTATTCATACTATTGATTAGATCTAGTTCTGATTATCTAAGTAAACGTATCGGTGTTTCCATTGCGAGCGATGTAAAGAATGCTACGCGTAAAGAATTATTAACGAAATATGCTGGTAGCTCTATTCAGTTAGCAGAAAAAGGGCAAACAGGTAAAAAGGTTAGTATGCTGCTTGATGGTGTGGATGAGATGGATAGCTTTTATAGTCAATTTATTCCGCAAGTGATGCAGAGCACCTTTGTACCGATTTTAGTGCTAATAATCATTTTTACACAACATATCAATTCAGGTTTAATACTATTAGTTTCCGCTCCTTTTATTCCGATCTATATGATTATCATCGGAATTAAAACGCAAAAAAAATCAGAAGAGAAGTTAGAAAAACTAGCTTCTTTTTCTGGTAACTTTTTAGATGCATTAAAAGGGCTTGTTACGTTAAAGTTATTCGACCAAACAAAGCGTCAAAAAGACGAATTAGAAAAGAGTAGCTTAAGTTTTCGTGATACAACTCTTGATATATTAAAGATAGCTTTTACACAATCCTTTGCACTGGAACTTATCTCTATGCTAAG
Organism: Bacillus sp. Au-Bac7; assembly: GCF_021341655.1. Lineage (NCBI taxonomy): Bacteria > Bacillati > Bacillota > Bacilli > Caryophanales > Bacillaceae > Bacillus > Bacillus sp. Au-Bac7. Next base: position 117,635 of record NZ_JAJTTG010000002.1, read on the forward strand.
TATAGGAATTGTTGCACTGGAATTGGCTATACAGATGATTATTTATGAAAACATGTCATTCTTCACGGCCTTTTTAATTCTTATATTAGTTCCTGAGTTTTTTACTTCATTAAAAGAACTAGGAACAACATTCCATAATGGCAGAGCAAGTATGGGAGCGACGAAAAAAGTATTAGAAGAATTTGAGGAACAAGAAAACTTGTTGTTATGGGGAAAAGAAGAGCTGCAAAAGCAGGATGTTCCTCCAACTATATTCCTTGATCAAGTAGGATATACCTATCCTGTTGGGGACTTTCAATTAAAGCCGGTCACTGCTACGTTCTTGCCAAAACAAAAGATTGCCATAGTTGGTGCAAGTGGAACAGGGAAATCTACTTTACTTAACATATTGGCAGGAATGATAACTCCAGATCATGGGTCAGTTAAAATTAATAGTAGAGAGCTGACTAACTATACAGAAGCTTCCTGGTTAAATCAGATCTCTTACATTTCACAACACCCTTATATTTTTTCTGGTACGATAGCTGAAAATATATCAATGGGGATTACAGATAAGGTAGACGAAACAGCTATAGAAGAGGCTGCAAGATTGGCTGGGCTTTTACCACTTATAAAATCTTTAGAAAAAGGGTTTCAAACAGAAATAGGGGAAGCAGGCAGGGGATTATCCAGCGGCGAGAAACAAAGGGTATCCATTGCCAGAGCCTTTCTGAAAAAACCGAATATAGTTTTACTTGATGAGCCAACACGAGGACTTGATCTTGCTACGGAAAGTATCTTGCAGCAATCGATTGAAATGCTAAGTGAAAAGGCGACTGTTATAACGGTAGCACATCGATTGCATACCATTAAAAATGCAGATCAGATTCTTTATCTAGAGAATGGGCAGTTACAAGCAACTGGTACGCATGAATACTTGGTTGAGAATATCCCAGCATATAAAAAAATTGTTACCATTCAAAAAGGGGGGGCTAAACAATGAGCGCTTTGCTAAAAGTAATTAAACTAGTTTTAATAGAGAAAAAAGATATCGTTATTGCGGTTATCTGTGGCTTTATTGCTGGAATTAGTAGTGTAGGTTTATTTGCAGCAAGTGGTTATCTTATTTCTAAATCGGCCTTAACCCCTCCCTTTTATACATTAATTGTATTAACATCAACTGTAAAATTATTAGGTCTAGTTAAAGCAGGGGCAAAATACGGAGAGCGTCTTTATTCCCACAGAGCAACATTTACCATTTTAAGTAATTTGCGAGTGGCTTTTTTTGAAAAATTAACTCCACTTGTTCCAAATGTTTTTCAAAAGTATAGAAGTGGAGATTTACTAGCACGTGTAGTTGGAGACGTAGAAAGTTTACAAAATTTCTTTCTGAGAGTTTTTTACCCACCAATGGTGTTATTACTTGTTTTTATTAGTACCATTTTCTTTGCTAGCTTCTATTCAATGGAGATTGCTGTAATCCTTTTAATTGGATTTTTATTGACCACCGTCCTTATTCCAGCGCTATTTACCTTAAGACAAGTGAAGATTAATGGCAAAGTTAGAAATGAACGTGGTGAATTATCCACATATATAACAGAAATGATGTTTGGCTTTCGTGATTTAAAGTTATTTCAACAATTACAAACAAAACAAAATCATTTAATAAGTCAATCAGAAGCCTATATTGCTCAACAAAAAGCTGAAAATATAAATAAAATATCCAGTCAATCGTTTAATGGATTTATTACCTTTGTAGTCAGCTGGTTTGTCTTAGGCTTTGGAGCATATTTAGTTACGAATGGTACATTAGAAGGGATATTTTTGGCAATGCTAGTCATGGTTTCCCTTACTGTCTTTGAGCCTGCAGCACCAATGGCCGTCTTTCCAATCTATATGCAAGAAAGCAGTGATGCATCCAAGCGTTTATATGATGTAGTAGAAGACCCAGACATACAGGTTAATGAGACTAAGGCGACTATATTTAAATTACCGGATAATGCCCCAACACTACACTTTAAAGAAATCCAGTTTACACACCAAGGCGATTGGCGGACAACAATCCCTAATCTTTCATTAACGATACCATCTAAATCGAAAGTAGCAATTGTAGGTGCAAGTGGTTCTGGAAAATCCACATTACTGCAAATTGCCTTAAAGTTACTACAAGTTCAAAACGGTAAAGTATTCTGGGATAAACAAGATACAGCAAGTATTGCAGGCGAAGCAATCTGGGAACAAGCAAAGGTAGTGTTGCAGGAAAATCATTTCTTTTATGGTACCATCCGAGAAAATCTAAAATTAGCTGGAGCTGAACTTACAGATGATCAGTTGAAAGCTGCCTTAACTAACGTAAATCTTGAACAATTTTCATTAGATCAGCAAGTATTAGAAAACGGTGAAAATCTTTCAGGAGGAGAAAAACAGCGATTAGCCATTGCTAGAGCTTTCCTAAAGAAAGGACATCTGTGGTTATTAGATGAGCCCACTTCATCATTAGATGCACTGACAGAACAAAGTATTTATCAGCGACTTTTCGAATATGCAAAAGAGGATACTTTAATACTAATCAGTCATAGGCTGCAAGGATTAGACAGAATGGATCTAATTATTGTAATGGACCAAGGAAATATTATAGAATCCGGTTCCTATCAAGAGCTTATGAACAAACAAGGATACTTCTATGAAATGAAAACATTAGAAGAAAGTTTACTATAAAAAAGTATAAAAGTTAATATTAATACAGAGAACCTTGTGAAGAAATGTACTTAAATAATCTGAATTCCAATAAATCCAGCTGTGAATAGCTGGATTTTTTTATAATAAGCTGGATTATATTCTTGTTGGTAAAGGAGCTTACTTATAAGTGAAATTGTTTGTAAGGATTTACCCATAAATAAGCACAAAAAAGCCTCCAAGTAGAGACTTTTATGGTCCTCCTATCCCATATGCTACTAACAGCAAAAAAGTAAACAAAGATAACAGTACAAAAAAGATGGAATTAGAAATAATACTGAAAACCATGATTGGCTTATCTTTCGTTTTTATTCCTAATATCATTGCTACTATAAACCCAATGTCGATTATAAAATATAGGGTTATACTAACCAGCATATGTACATTGGGAAAGTATCGAAAAACAGAGAACACTATAAATGCTAAAACAAGTAAAGTAACAGTAAGTGCAATTGGGTTAAAACCTTTTCTAATTTCCTGAGTCTGTTCACTCATATTTTTTTACACCTCCTTAGATACCTAAAAAATGGGTTGCAGTACAGTCTAATCACCTTTTTAATACTATTACGGTTCTGAAATTCCATTTGCCAATGCTAAAAGAAATGTAATGATTGACATTATCACAATTAAAACAGGACTTGATACTATGCTAACAACAAACAGGGCAGAGTTTATCCTGTTTTTAAAAGATAAAATAAAGGCTACAATGCTTCCGGCAATAACTATTAAATAGCAAATTACCACTTTATCTAAACTAAATGTATTAGGATGATGTCTAGAAATATACAACACTACAATTACAGCAATAAATGCATGCACTAATTATAATGGATACAAAATTATTTTGTTTTTCCTTCCTTAGAACAGTCATTTAATCACCTATGAGTAATTTTATCAAATTATTGTAATTTTTACCAAATAAAACGATGTATTCTAAATGTTAAAAAATGGTATAAAAGGAGGCTGAGGTGATTATGGCTAAACCCTATAATGATTAGAGAAGATTATAAAAGAGTGACTATGCTTTTGAAAAGGCAGGGGCCTGTCCTTGTGAAACAATCTGTGTAGGATAGTTTAATAGTGAAACTTTAAAAATTCTCATACGTATTTAAAAATACAGCAAATGCTGTGTAAATGAAAGGGATGGTTTTACTATGTTATGGATTTTTTCTCAGGATAAACAAAGTTTGATAAGTGTAAAAGAGGTTACTGTAGAAGGAAAAAAAATAGTAGGCAGTTCAAATGAATGGAATAAAGCTTTAGGGAAGTATGAATCTAATGAAAGAGCATTAGAAATTCTTCATGAGATATTTACGAAAATACAAGAAAGCAATGATATTTCTGTGACATACACTATGCCTATAAAATAAAAGTTGATTTTTTATGGTAGCAGGGCACTAATCCAAGAAGGATTAATGCCTTGTTTTTTTATGTCTTTTCTGAAGCTGCAAATGAATGGTTAGCGTAAGCGTAATTCTTCACAACAAAAAATCAGCAAGAATTGGATAAGTGGCGTATCCATAATGAAAAAGGGATATTATCCTATATTAGGTGAAGCCTTCATTAACAGACCTTCTTAAAGGTGTTCCATGATCCTAGGACACCTATTTTATTTTTGTGAAGAAGAAGAGGATTTCCCATGAGGCCTAAGTTTTAAGAGTTAAGGTGTTTATAATTGAGGGAGATTAGTGCAATAAGAATGTCAATAAATTTAAGTATCTAAACGAAGCAGTTTAGAGATATAATAAACACACATACAAACAAAAGGGAATTTACTCAAATATTAGGATGAAGAGAAAAAAATGACTACTCCGGATCTATATTCAAAGTTAGTTTTAGCACCTACATACATACTTGTATTAATAATATCAATTCTTTATCTGTTATTAAATTTTAAGAAAAAAGGGTTCTTTGCATTTACGTTTAAAATATATGCGATATTTATTTTAGGTAATTACGTATTAGCACTTTATTTTCGTTTTTTTAGTTAAGTAAAAAAATTCACTAACCACCTTATTTGGTGGTTTTTTCATGTTATAAATGAGATTGAGTAAAAAATATATATAAAACATCCCTAATCGCTAATACTTATGTTATTATTAGTGTAATATTATACTTTTATATAAAAATTACACAAGGGGAAAAGTTTAATGCAAAAGAGTCACTTAGTTTTATGGCTGTTAATAATTACTGCAACAGCATTAGGAGTATATGGACAATCACTAGCCTATTTTCTTGAGGGGATAATTAATACGACAGATAGCATTTATTACTTAACTATAATTACTGTAATTAGCATAAGTATATGCTTAGTTACTCCCGTAATAGGATTTTGGATGATAAAATTAAAAAAAGTTGAAAAAAAATACAGTCTTTTATACATTTTTGTTTTTGGAACAGTAGGAACCTTTGTATCAATGTGGTCATTATTTGTTTGTGCAATGTGGTGGGGGTAATTTATGTATTGCTAAGGTGCATTCATATACATATTGTCATCTCTTAAGGTGTTGGTGTTGCCCTTATTATAGAACTATCTGGCTGTAATAAGTGAAGAGGGCCATCTATAACAGTAGAACAAGGAACATAACAACCACTTACAATAGATTGATAAGTCTGGTACAATAGTGGTGCTTATTTTACCAACTGTTTTATTGTAATAGTTTTGATTCATGGAGAGTGTAGTAATGAAAAGGTTCTTAACAGCCACACTATCTGTTGTTTTATTTGCAGTATTATATTCTTGTATTTTCTATGCACCTGATTTTGGTTTCTTTTGGTCCATTTTATTACTTTATAGGAATACCGGTATCACTACTTATAGATGTTGGCATGGATAACATAGTAATAGAATCAAAAAAGGTAAGATATTTTCTCGTTTTGGGAATGTATTCAGTAGCTGGTATTCTTGCTGGTGTTCTATTTTTAATTATAGGGTCTCACTCTTTCCTTATTAAAGATGCCATTATATTTTCAATAATAGGAATCATTGCATCAAATATTTATTTTCATTTATCATTGTTGTTATCAAAAGTAAATTTAAAACCAATATGAATTTTACATGGAGACAGCTACTATTATGTGGCTGTTTTTTATGTAATTAGGGATTATTCCTTTTAATGATGAAAGTAAAAAACAGACACTTGTGAAAAAATGCACTGCTGTTTTACTTAAAAGAATAAGCTTAAATTTCTTGTGAAACCTCATCCATTCCATTCTGGAATTAAATTGGCACTTATAATTTATTAGAGTACTTAATAATAATTGATAAAATAAAAGCAGTGGAATTAACATTTAGTTGGTGGGAAGGGGAAGTTATATGGATACAAAGATGGCGCGAAATAGGGCTGTGTTATCAGGAAAGTTAACTAATGTTCTAGATTCTAGAACGTTAGCAAACTCTCACAAAAGGCTTAAGGAAATACTGACTGAAGGTATGACAATTCTCGATGTGGGCTGTGGCACAGGATCAATAACATATGGAATTGCAGAAGAAGTGGGTCCTAATGGTCGCGTGGTAGGGATCGATAGCAATCCGAATCTAATAAAAAAAGCCCGTCAAGCTTATGGCGAAACACCAGGATTGTTCTTTGAAACAGGTGATATCTATAATCTCCCCTATGATCAAGAATTTGACATCGTTACTGCATCAAGGGTTTTAATTTGGTTATCGGAACCATTAAAAGCATTAAAAAAACTGACTTCTGCTACTAAAATAGGAGGTCGTCTAATCATTGTGGATTACAATCATGAGAAAATTAATTGGCAGCCACAGCCGCCCTCAAGTATGCTTGCCTTCTACTCTGCCTATTTGAAATGGCGTTCGGAAGCAGGTATGGACAATTCGATTGCCGATAATCTCCCCAATATGTTTCAGAAAATAGGAATTGGAGAAATTACCATAACTCCCCAACACGAGCTAACAACGAAACCTCATCCTGAATTCCAAACTCGCATTGGAATTTGGGCAGATACTGCTTCAAGCAGAGGAGTTCAAATGGTAAGAGACGGTTTCATAACGGAAAAAGATTACCTAAGGGCAGAAAATGAATATCGAGAATGGATGGTTAGGGATGCTGAATCATTAATGATGTATATGTTAGCTGTTGAAGGGAAGCGGCTCAAATAAATTAACCTCATTCTGAATCTTTAAAAGAGCTGCATTTATTTGCAGTTCTTTTTATCAGGAAAATGGCAGCATTCTTGTAATATCGGATAAAAAAAGTAGAGCATTCCTTTAATGATGGGGAATGATTTTTTTATGAGATTAAATGACAGGCTGGTTTAAGTAAATTAATTAACAAAGTAAGTAATTTAGTTGATTAGCTGCATAGTAGAAAAACACCAGTGATAAGATTCATATAATTTTTATATTACACAGATCTAAACGCCTAAATGGATAGCCTTCAGACTCTTTAGGTCTTATTATTCATTTGGGAAAAATTGATGGAAATAAATTGTTTAATTATGAATTAATGTTATTATTACTTTATAATTACTTAATCGATAAATTAATAATTAGAATAAATTGCTTTACTCTTATGCTTTTAACTCTTACTTTTTTATAGAAAGGAGGTATATGTAAAAAAAGAAAGAGTTAAAATAAAAATTTTAAAATATTGGGGGATTGGTTGTGAAAAAATTATCAAGTTTTATTCTAATTTTACTGTTAGTTACTTCTGCTTTGTTTATTACTGATTCAAAAGCAAGTGCTGCTTCGGGATTTTATGTAAGCGGTACCACTTTATATGATGCTACGGGTAAACCGTTTATTATGAGAGGTGTAAATCATGCTCATTCTTGGTTTAAAGAAGATTCAGCAGCTGCTATTCCAGCAATAGCAGCAACTGGAGCAAACACAGTAAGAATTGTTTTATCTGATGGTGGACAATACACCAAAGATGATATTAATACTGTTAAAAGCCTTTTGTCATTGGCAGAAAAAAATAAACTGATTGCAATTCTGGAAGTTCATGACGCAACAGGAAAAGACGATGTGGAATCTTTAAATCGTGCAGTCGATTATTGGATCAGCTTAAAAGACACATTGATAGGCAAAGAAGATAAAGTGATAATAAACATTGCGAATGAATGGTATGGTACTTGGGATGGTGCGGCATGGGCAGCTGGTTATAAACAAGCTATTCCAAAGTTACGGAATGCAGGCTTAAATCATACTCTAATAATTGATTCTGCTGGATGGGGACAATACCCAGCTTCCATTCATAATTATGGAAAAGAGGTATTTAATGCGGATCCATTGAAGAATACAATGTTCTCCATACATATGTATGAGTACGCTGGTGGGGATGCAGCAACTGTTAAGTCAAATATTGATGGTGTCTTAAACCAAGGATTAGCTTTAATAATAGGAGAGTTCGGACAAAAACATACAAATGGAGATGTAGATGAAACAACCATCATGAGTTATTCACAGCAAAAAAATGTCGGTTGGCTTGCATGGTCTTGGAAAGGAAATAGCACTGATTGGAGCTATCTGGATTTAAGCAACGATTGGTCTGGTAACAGTTTAACTGATTGGGGTAATACGGTTGTTAATGGGGCAAATGGGTTAAAAGCCACTTCAAAACTAAGCGGAGTATTCGGTAGCTCAGCAGGAACAAATAATATATTGTATGATTTTGAAAGCGGTAATCAAAACTGGACTGGATCAAATATCGCGGGTGGACCTTGGCCTACAACAGAATGGGCAGCAGGAGGCAAACAGTCATTAAAAGCTGATGTCCAACTATCTTCAAATTCCATCCATTATTTATCCCTATCTCAAAGTTTGAACTTTAGTGGGAAATCTAAGTTGAAAGCTACTGTTAAACATGCAAACTGGGGAAATGTCGGCAATGGAATAAGTGCAAAACTATATGTTAAAACGGGTGGAGACTGGAAATGGTTCGATAATGGAGCAGCAAAAATATCTTCTGATACGTCTCTAACACTTGATTTAACTACTATCTCTAATATCAATGACATTAAAGAGGTGGGTGTTCAGTTTACAAGTTCAGCTAACATTAGTGGTCAAACATCGCTTTATCTAGACAATGTAACAACTCAATAAATGTTAGAGCTAATCCTTACAACAGTGAAGGATTAGCTTTTTATAGCAGCACTTAGTGAGCAATAGTTATACAATAAGAGAGCCGCCGATTGCCCCAGTAATAACTATTACCCATGGAGGAACTTTCCAATATACTAGCAGACTAAACAGTATTGCTGCCAAAGCAAAATCACGGGGAGAAAGTATGGAGCTAGTCCATATTGGATCATAAAAGGCTGCAATTAAAATCCCCACAACTGCGGCATTTACACCCATTAGGGCGCCGTTTATTTTTGGATTACGCCGTAATAAATCCCAAAATGGTAAGAACCCCACTATGAGCAAGAAACCCGGCAGGAAAATTGCAAATGTAGCGAATAAACCACCTTGCCATCCATATATAACAGTCCCGAGATATGCAGCAAAAGTAAATAATGGACCAGGAACAGCTTGGGCAGCACCATATCCTGCTGAAAATTCACCTTTATTTAACCAACCAGCAGGGATAAGTTCATTTTGAAGTTATGGCAAAACAACATGTCCACCACCAAAGACTAATGATCCTGAACGGTAAAAACTATCAAATATGGCTATCCAATTCGATGAGGTTATTTCTCTTAACAAAGGTAAAAGAAACAGTAAACTAAAAAAAACAATCAAACAACAAATGGAGAGCCATTTAGAAATGGGAAACTGTAGTTTTGTATTATAGTTGTTATCTGGATGGCTTCTATATAAAAGAAAGCCGATAATCGCTGATAGGAGTATAACGCCTATTTGAGTAAATACAGATTGCCAGATTAGTGTTCCAACTAATGAAAGTAAAGCAATTGTTTTTCTCTTTAAATCTGGGGTTAAACTTTTTGCCATTCCTAATATAGCTTGAGCAACAACTGCGACTGCGACAATTTTTAGACCATGTATCCAGTCAGCTTCACCCACAAACCTTCCTCGGAGAAGTAAAGCAAAAATTATTAATGCTAAAACAGAGGGAAGTGTAAAACCAATAAACGAAACAATACCTCCAAGAATGCCTCCCCGTAAAACACCAATGCCAATTCCAACTTGACTGCTAGCTGGTCCGGGTAAGAACTGACATAAAGCTACTAAGTCAGCATAACTTTTTTCATCCATCCATTTTCTTTTACGGATATATTCATTATGAAAGTAGCCAAGGTGAGCAATAGGTCCCCCAAAAGAAGTAAATCCAAGTTTACTAGAAACCAATAGGATTTCTAAAAGAGATTTAAATCCCTTATAATGTTTGCTATTCTTCATTTGCTCTCTCTTTTCAATCTGAATTTATAAGCAAAAGTGTAACAGTTTAGGAATTTTATACAATAGTATACAAAGTAAATTAACAATATCTTAACTTTTGAATTTAATTTATCAGCCTTAGACTAGTATTACAGGATACTCACTTGCTATAAACAAAAAGGCATATACTGGATATCAGCATATGCCTTTTTTATTATTAATCTAAATCCTCTGTCTCATCGATTGAGCTGTCTGTAGAAGCATCACCGCTAGTGTCAACCGCTGCATATTCTTGCTCTACCTTCAGTTCTTGTCCGTTTGCAAATTCTGCTTTAATACTGATTTTAATAAAGGATTGTAATCCTGTAATTTCTTTAATTTTATTAATAAGTTCTTCATCAGTTGCAGTATGTGTCAAACCAGTCGTAAATTGTGAGAAGAAAGTATTTGCATTTGGAATGCCGATATTATCCTTTACCATTAACTTAGATTTTTTGCCAAGCTTGAATTGAATCTTAAACTCTTTGTCGTTTTCATTCAATAACACAACTTTTAGCTCGTCCAATTCATAACTGTTGCGTATACCATCTTTATCTAAGTCTTCATCAGCATCTTTGATTCCGTCATTGTCACTGTCTTTATCTTTAGGATTATATCCAAGGTCAAATTCAATGCTATTAGTTAATTTATCCTTATCTGTATCTTCATTTCCGTCATTAAGTCCATCTTTGTCTGTATCTACTAATGTTAAGCTAGTACCCACGTAGATTTCCTCTTTGTTTGTGAGATTGTCACCATCTTCATCTTCTTGTGAATCAATGATTCGATCATTATCTGTATCTGCTTTAAATGGATTGAGCTTCCATTTAACTTCTAGACCGTTTATAAGTCCATCTTTATCCTTATCTTCGTTGCTGTCAGAAATCTTATCCCCATCAGTATCCTTTTTAATTGGATTTGAGTTAAGCTGGTATTCGAGCACGTTAGATAATCCATCTTTATCAGGATCTTTTTTAGCTGCTGCTTTTCCATTCCCAAGCTTGTATTTCTTTTGCCAGTCATCTGCTATCCCGTTTTTATCTTTATCGACAACTGTACTTTTCTTTGCCTCAGTTTGTAACCCTTGAGAAAAAATCAAGGACGTTGCCAAAACACCAATTGCTAACTTTTTCATTTCTCATTCACTCCTTACTTATTGTGAACGGCAGCTGGCTGACATAGCTTGGCATCACCTTAGTCCCTATAGCTTTGCGCCCCTAATTTTCATTAGGTTTGCCCCGTTTAATGTGAGTATACAAAGGGTGTCGAATTTTGTCATTATTTATTTTTTCGAAATATATTACCTTGTTAAAGGGGCTGTTTTTTGGTTTTTGTTAGTACAAATTTTTATATAGGAATCGGTTCCTATATGATTAGTGAAAGTACATTTTCTTAAATTAAAAGAGGGTGGCTATTAACTGCTATCCTTAAATCGCTGTTCCAAAAATCCTTTGAGAATAAAAAAAATGGCTAAGGCATGATGAAAGAATTGGATAATAGAAACGCACGTCAAGAAGATATATTTAAGCAGAAAAAACAATCAGGCTGTTTGCGCTGATTGTTTCCAATTTATTTGTGCATTATTTATTTATCCTTAATTTGGTTACTACTTTATTATTGATATGATTATTTTCGACTTTTTCTTTTACCCATAAACAAACATCAAATTTTTTATCTTCTACAAATTCATCCTTTAACTGCTTCATACTAGAAATATCACCATTAAATACTGTATTATCATCGAGTAAAACCTCATACGATTCATAGGAAGCTTCAGGATTAACATCTTCTTCTCCTACAATGATACTTTGATCACCTACTGCAAGAATGACTCCTTGAAAATCAGCATTGGAATGATTAGTTTTACTGCAGCCAATTAAAAACAATACGATAGTAGCTGCAATAAAAAGAGGTGGTTTTTTCATTCTGTCCCTCCCGTATTATTAACAATTTAATCTCTAATATTTATGGGGGTTTTTAGCTAACTCAAGTTAGATTTAGAAGACCATTTTAATGCAACAAACTACTTCCTTAATATCGTATTAATATGAAGCGTTATTCTTTTATTAGAAATTCATTCTTTGTATTAACTATTAATATTTTATTATTATCTAATACTATTTCCAGTGGGAAAATAGCCGAATATTTTTCTGAAAAAAGCCATTTTCTATCTGGTTGAGCTAATATAACAAATATCCCTTTATGTTTTTTCCCCATAAAGTTTAAATATTTATCACTAATTGAATTATTATCTCGTTCAAAAATCCCGTTATTAATCATTTTTTGGCCAGTTTGCATTACATCTTCAACGACAAGACCAATTTCAGAAATATTAAGGATACTTTCTGGAGTAAATGGAAGGTTACTATTGGAGTTTATCCCATATCTTGCAATAAATTCAACTATATTACCAGAAGGATCATAGAAATAAAATGCATGGGCAGGTAGATGAGAGAAATCAACTTCATCTTCTCCATTTTCAGTTAATAAATTTAATCTCTCCTTAGTCCATTGTTTCGCTTCGCTAAATTTATTAGCGGGAATATTAAATGCAAAATGATAAAATGGGTTATTCGAAGCACTCTGATTAGTAAACGTTAATTTGCTTGAGCCTACCATTATTTGAAAATTATTGTCATCCTCATCAACTAAAGTAAAACCAAGCGTTTTAGTATAGAACATCTTTGTTTCTACTAAATTATTTGAGTGTAAAGTTAATGATTTGATTTCCATTGTTTTTTCCTTTCTCTAATTATTTAAAATAAAGATACCACATACTGGAATAATTTAGAATTTTAAGAACTTGAAAGTTTTAGTTATTGAAAAGGAGGATAGAAATGAACTTAATCAAGCGAGGGTAATCTAAAAAGGTGTAGCCGTGTATGTTATTAGTGCAACATGGTTCAAAGAGGGGAGAGGAGTACAATGTACCAAAAGCTAGAAAGGCTCCCATATACACGACTAATAAAAAATAAGAATCAGTTTATGTTCAAAAAAATAAGCAGAGAAAAATCTCTGCTTATCCAGGAAAGATGATTATCTATTTAATTGTTTTCTAGGTCTTCTAACTAGTTCTCCGCCACAGTTTGGGCAAATTTGTTTCATATTTTCTGTACAAGGTTCGCAAAATGTACATTCGTGAACACAAATATAAGCAATTGAGCTTTCCGCTAATAAAGAAGTACAGCGTTCACATTCTTTTCTCATTTCCAAAGCCATTATTATATTCCTCGCTTTTCAATTGTTTTAGATAAACATGCTTCTGCACTTAAACTCGTTTTACTATTCTCTGTAAGAATCATGTGATGGTGTATACAAGTCTTCCACTGAATTCCTGACAATTGAAAAGTGATCAACATTGTAATGGCCATGAAGAGTATCATTATGGTGATTTATAATTTGTTCTGCACGTAAAAAATCATTGTCTGTTGTTGAATGGGCGTCGCCTACTAATGTAACGTCAAAGCCATTGACAGTGGCTGTTCTAACGGCTGTATCTATGCAATGCTGTGTTTTACAACCAGCAATAACGATATGTTTTATGTTTTGTGATTTCAGATGCTTCAAAAGATTTGTCCCATGAAAGGGATTCGTTGCAGTCTTATCAAAGAAGATTGGATCAGAAGGCATATTAATTTCATTGTGAACTTGAAATCCGCTCCCTACACCTCCTGCAACTTCTGAATCTCTTACAAATAATACGGAGACATTTGCTTCTGCCGCCTTTTTGATTAATAAATTTATATTTTTAATCAGTTGTTCTTTATTAAAAACTACTCCTTCTTCTTGATTGCCATCAATTATTTCTTGCTGGGCATCGATGATTAGCAATGTTTGGTTCAAATTATTTTCCCCTTTCAGAATTTGGGAAAACGCTAAGTAGTTAGATTACTTAATCGTAATCCCTCGATAGATTTTTACGTAAATATTTTTTTTGTTAGTCATAATACCTACCTCCTACATTTTTTTATCAAAAGTATCTGAATTATCAGATGTTTAAATTGTAACATAATTATTTTCATGATAGGCTAAGTTGTAGAAGATAAATAATGAATTTTTCCTTTTATAATAGAAGCTTGGAAAAATATAAAAAGATTTTAATAGATGATTTGATAAAGCAAGATATTATAACCTATAGAATTAACTAATAGGCAACTATGCTTGGGTTGGTAACGGCTTTAGCAACTTGCTTGTTTTAGGTTATAAACTAACAGATTGGCAGTTTCTAGTAGTTAATTAGAAGCTGTTTCCATTTTAAATCGTTTCCAATTTATATGTACATTTTCAATTTTAAATAAATTGTTGCAAGTTAAAAACACTATGTTATAATTCACACTATAAACATAGGAATTATATATTTTATGAGTTAAAGGACTAACTGGTATATTCTGGATTTCAACATGGGAGTGTTAACAAAAATGGGTTCACATGTTTTAGACTTAAAAATGTTGCAAAATAACTTTAGTACAGAGGAAATGCGTGCTGTATGGAATGATGAAAATAGATTACAGAAAATTCTTGATGTTGAAGCTGGATTAGCGTTGGCGGAAAGTGAACTAGGAGTTATTCCCGAAAAAGCGGGAAGTGTAATAAAAGATGCTGCAAAAATAGAAAACTTCGAAATTGACAAAATAGCAGCAGAGGCTGCGAAGCTAAAACATTCATTAATGGCAACTGTTAATCACTTGCAATCACTTTCTGGTGAGTATGGTGAATTTGTTCATTATGGAGTAACTACTCAGGATGTAACGGACACAGGTATGATTCTTCAGTTGAAAGAAGCAAATCACATACTTAAACGAGATATTAAGAAAGTAGCGGAGCTTTTAATTGGATTAGCTTCTACCTATAAAGATACGCCAATGCCTGGAAGAACACACGGAATGCAAGGATTACCAACAACGTTCGGCTTTAAGATGGCAGTAGTATTAAGTGAGTTTGAACGTCATTTAGAAAGATTACAGGCTGTTGAAACGAGAGTCTTTACTGGTGTGCTAGCAGGAGGGGTCGGAACCTACGCAGCATTAGGCAGTATTGGTCCTAAAGTAGAAGCAAGAGCATTAGAAATTCTAGAATTGGATACCCCAGATATTTGTTGGCATTCCTCTCGTGATAGAGTTTCTGAATATGGTTCTGTACTTGGTTTGATAAGTGGATCTCTAGGGAAGTTAGGGAATGAATTTTATAATTTAATGCGTACAGAAATTGATGAGGTAGAGGAGCCATTTAAAACAGGAAATGTTGGCTCAACTACAATGCCTCATAAACGCAACCCGGCTATTTTTGAAGGTATCGCAAGCTTAACGAAACCTATTTTGCATAGTGTTGCATTGCTCCATGAATCATTAGTGATGGAGCATGAGCGAGATGCAATGAGCTGGAGAAGTGAATGGATTGCTTTACCTGAAATTTGCTTATATCTTTCTTCTCAGTTGAAAAGCACAATCACTGTTCTTGAAGGATTAGTAGTAAAACCTGAAAATATGATGAGAAACTTGGAAATGCAAGGTGGTCTTGTCCTGTCAGAACGTGTCATGTTTGCATTATCTGAAAAGGTTGGGAAGCAAACTGCTCATCACCTTGTGTATCAAATCTCTATGGAGTCAGTCGAACAAAAAGTCCCATTTAAAGAACTTCTGTCAGCAAATGAGAAAGTAGGCTCGGTGCTGTCGAAAGAACAGATTAATCAGCTGCTAGATCCAAGTCAGTATACTGGTCTTGCAAGCCAAAAGGTAGATGAGGTTATTCAATCTATTAAGAATGGAGGGTTATTAGTTGAGTAATTTGACCTTTCATCAAGCTACTAATAAGGATATCAAAGCATTACTAGATTTATCACTACGCGGTTATGCTTCCATCCGTGAGCTTGGCATTAATTTTGCAGCAGCCACTGCTGATGAGCAGTTAGTAGAAAAAAATGTCAATGAAAATATATGTTTTTATATGAAGGATGGCGACGAGATGGTAGCGACTGCTTCTATCCGTATGCCATGGAGCAGCCATCATGGGCCATATGAAATACCGCATATTTGGTGGGTTGCTGTTGCTCCTGAGTTTAAACGCAAGGGTTATGCATCAAAACTCTTAGATTTCATTGAAAATGATTACTTGCGAGACACGCTTCATTGTCCTTCTGTTTCATTAGGCACAGCAAAGGAGCATCCTTGGCTTGCAGACATGTATCTAAAGCGTGGCTATGAAAAGGTTGGAGAGTCCGATTTAGGTAAAGGACATGTAACAATCTATTTAGAAAAACTATTATTAGCAAAAACATATAAGAAAAGGTAGGAGACATCATGAAAAAGAAATTACTTGTAGTTATTACTATGGCAGTTATGTTGTTATTAGCAGCTTGCGGAAGTGGAAATGAAGAATCAGGGGATAGCAAAAAGAAAGTTCTTCGTGCAGGATCAACGGCACAAAGTTATCCGAACGGCTATGAAGAAGATGGTAAATTAATTGGATTTGACGTAGAAGTATTTGAAAAGATTGCTGCAAACTTAGGCTATGATGTGGAGTGGGTTAAAACGGACTTCGCAGGTTTAATGGGACAATTAGAAACAGGGAAAATTGATACTGTTGCAAACTTCGTTGCTGTAACGGAAGAAAGAAAAGCAAAATATAATTTCTCTGAGCCATATGCTTATGCTGGGGCTACAATTGTTACAAACAAGGACAATGATTTTGATAGTTTAGATGATTTAAAAGGGAAAACAGTTTCTGGCGTTTTAGGCTCTAATAATGTTGTAAATCTAGAAAATTTTGATCCTGAAATTATCGCAAAAACTTATGAAACACGCGATGGCGCAATGAATGACGCAATCAACAATCGTGTCGATGGCTATGTTAACTCAAAATCATCTTTAATTGCTGAGATTGATAAAGGCGATCTACCATTGAAGTTTGTTGGTGACCCATTTGTGTACGAAGATGTTTCTTTCCCATTCGCAAAAACAGAAGATGGTGAGAAATTAGCAGAAGCATTTAATGCAGAAATTAAGAAATTACGTGAGGATGGAACATTAGCAGAACTATCTAAAAAATACTTTGCCGGTGAAGACATCACAGTTAAGGAATAATTTGGAGGAACAAAATGAATCTTGAACTCGATTTTGGTTACTTTATAGAAATTTTTCCGGCGCTATTGAAATTAATACCATTCACCTTATTTCTTGCTGTCATATCCATGTTCTTTTCTGTTATTGGCGGCTTAATACTTGCTTTGATTACTAGGTCGAATATACCTGTTTTAAAGCAGCTTGCAACCATTTATATTTCATTTTTCCGTGCAATTCCAACATTAGTACAGCTGTTTTTAATCTATTACGGATTGCCGCAAATCTTCCCAGCTCTAACTGGAATGACCGCAGTTACAGCAGCTATTTTGGGACTCAGCTTAAAGCAATCGGCGTTTTTAGCGGAAATTTTCCGAGCAGCATTAAACTCTGTCGATAAAGGGCAAGTAGAGGCTTGTTTATCTGTTGGAATGACGAGGGCACAAGCTTTGCGCAGGGTCGTATTACCACAAGCAACTCGTAATGCGATTCCAGCGAGCAGCAACGTTTTTATTGGTCTAATTAAAGAGACTTCCCTAGCTTTTACATTAGGTATCGTTGAATTATTTGCACAAGGAAAGATATTAGCAGCAAGCTCCTTAAAATTCTTTGAAACATACTTAGCATTGGCATTGCTTTATTGGATTCTAATTATAATAGTTACTTTAATCCAACAAGTAATCGAAAAGCGAATGGAAAAACCGTATATCAGTTAAAGGAGTCTTACCATGATATCTGTAAAAAACTTGAAAAAGAGTTTCGGTAAAAATACCGTTTTAAATGGTGTTGATTTACACGTCGATCGTGGCGATGTATTGGCCATTATTGGACCGTCTGGATCAGGGAAATCAACATTACTACGCTGCTTAAATTTATTAGAAGTACCAGATGAAGGGACTATCCATATTGGAGAAACAAATGTAGATGTAGCTAAAATGGGACGAAAAGACGTCCATAATTTGCGACAGGAAACAGCGATGGTTTTCCAAAACTATAATTTGTTTAAAAATAAAACAGCTTTGCAAAATGTAACGGAAGCACTAATTGTTGCCAAGAAAATGGATAAGCAAGAGGCAGAGAAAATTGGTAAAGAGCTGTTAATAAAGGTAGGGCTTGAGGATAAATTCCATCAATATCCGTCTACATTATCTGGCGGTCAGCAGCAGCGTGTCGGGATTGCCCGTGCGCTTGCTGTAAACCCGAATGCCATTCTGTTTGATGAACCAACATCTGCCCTTGACCCTGAATGGGTTTCTGAAGTACTTCAAGTTATTAAAAATATTGCTAAGCAAAACACGACAATGATTATTGTTACACATGAAATGAAATTTGCTGAAGAAGTAGCAAACCGTGTCATCTTCATGGCAGACGGAAATATTGTCGAGGAAAATGATCCAAAGGAATTATTCCATAATCCAAAAAATCCACGAACGAAACAATTTTTAAAAACACTGGAAAGAGATGAATAATAATCATGAAAATGTCTCATGAACTATTAGAAGACTTAATTGGAAAAAGAAGATATTTACATGAAAATCCAGAGCTTGCTTTTGAAGAATTTAATACAACTGCTCATATTAAAAAGTGGTTACAAGAACACAATATATCCATTCTACCTCTTGATTTAGAAACAGGTGTTGTGGCGGAAGTTAAGGGTGCGTTTGCTGGACCGACTATTGCAATCCGCTCAGACATTGATGCCTTGCCAATTAAAGAAGAAACAAAGGTACCGTTTAAATCGAAAACAGACGGAAAAATGCATGCATGTGGTCATGATTTCCATACTGTTTCCATATTAGGAGCGGCGATTCTTTTGAATGAGCAGAAGGATAACCTGCACGGAACAGTGAGATTTATTTTCCAAGCAGCAGAGGAAGTTGCCCAAGGCGCGAAGCTTGCTGTCGAAAAAGGAGCATTAGAAGGAGTTTCTTCTATTTTCGGAATGCATAATAAACCGGATTTGCCAGTAGGTACTATTGGTGTAAAATCAGGGGGATTAATGGCAAGTGTCGATAAATTTAAGATTAATTTCCATGGTGTAGGCGGGCATGCGGGTATTCCTCATAACGCGATTGATCCTATTGTTATTGCTAGTCAATATGTAACCTCTGTCCAAACTATTATTGCTAGAAGACTGAATTTGTTTGATAATGCGGTCATTAGTATTACAAGTATCCATGGAGGAAACACATGGAATGTCATTCCTGACGTTGTAATGCTTGAAGGGACAGTTCGGACATTCCAGCCTGAAGCACGAGCAGCGATTCCTGGTCTAATGAAAAACTTAGCAGAATCGATTGCTCAAGGAAATGGCGGTTCTGTTGAGTTTATTTGGGATGATTATTTACCAGTAGTTAATAATGATGCCAACTTGGAGGAAATTGTTCGCGCTACTGCTGACGAAGCTGGCTATAATGTTGTCGATGCTGTGCCTAGTGCCGGTGGAGAGGACTTTGCGTTTTATCAAACATACATTCCAGGCTTTTTTGTTTGGATGGGTGTAGATGGACCGCAGGAATGGCATCATCCACAATTTGATTTAAAGGAAGACGCGATTAAAGTTGCGTCTGAGTATTTTGCTAATCTAGCAGTAAATGTATTGAATAAGAAATAATGATGTCGGCTAACTGTTTTGAACAGGACGGTTTTTGAATAAAAGTAAATGCTTCGCAAGCGTAAACGACGAATTTATGTTTGCGAAGTACTGTTCTTCTAGTTATGATCTTTCTTCTGCAGATAGAAGAAGGATTTTATTTTTGTCAAAAGGGTTAAAAAGCAAAGGAGGAAAATCAACATGAACGAACAACCAAAAAAGGTGAAATTAGGTTTGTTTCTAGCTGGAACAGGTCACCATGTTGCTTCATGGAGACATCCACATGCTGTACCGAATGCATCTATGAATCTAACATATTTTAAAGATATCGCACAGACTGCAGAAAAAGGGTTATTTGACCTATTATTTTTAGCAGATAGCTTGTCTGTTGATGAAAATTCACATCCAAACATTCTAACTAGATTTGAGCCAATGACGTTGTTAGCCTATTTAGCGTCCGTAACTAGCCGTATAGGCTTAGTTGCAACAGCATCCACTACATATGAAGAACCTTTTCATGTTGCTCGAAAGTTTGCATCATTGGATCATATAAGCGCAGGACGTGCAGGTTGGAATGTTGTTACGACATCACTAGCTTCCACTGCAGAAAACTTCAATAAGACAGAGCATTTAGAACACAGTGCCCGCTATAGAAGAGCAACAGAGTTTATGGAAGTATCCAAGAAGCTATGGGATTCGTGGGAAGAAGACACATTAGTGATTGATAAAGAGTCAGGACAGTTTATTGATACAAGCAAGTTTCATCAAATCAACCATCAAGGTGAATTCTTCTCTGTTAGAGGGCCGCTAAATGTATCAAGATCGCCTCAAGGTCATCCAGTCATTGTACAAGCAGGGTCATCAGGTGATGGTCAGCGATTCGCAGCTAAATATGCGGAGATTGTCTTTACTGCTCAAGCAAATAAAGAGGATGCAATTACCTTTTACAATGACCTAAAAGGTCAAATGGAGATTTTCAACCGAAAGAAAAGCGATGTAAGTATTATGCCAGGATTAATGCCTATAGTAGGAGCGACGGAAGCAGAAGCCCAAGAAAAATATGAAGCATTGCAAGAGTTGATCATACCTAAAGCTGGACTTGCTATTTTAGGCAGATACTTCGGCGACATAGACTTTGCAGGCATTCCGCTCGATACAGAATTTACAGATATCAAACTTCCAGAGACTGTTAATGCTATCCAAAGCAAGCATGAAATGATACTAAAGAAAGCAAAAGAAGAAAACTGGACATTACGTCAGACTTATCAGTGGGTAGCAGGTTCGCGGGGACATCATATAGCCATTGGAACCCCAACTCAAATTGCTGATAAGATGGAAGAATGGGTTAGAGACGGTGCTGCTGATGGATTCAATATCATGCCTGCGCTTTTGCCAGATTCACTAACAGACTTTGTTACCTATGTCATTCCTGAACTGCAAGCTAGAGGAATCTATCGAACGGCGTATGAAAGTAATACATTACGAGGGAATTTAGGATTAGGGCTGCCGGTAAATTCATACTCAGAATAAGTTATTATCGAATACTTCAAGTAATTATTGAGATAAGGATTAAGAGGATTCTAGGGTGACTGTTAAGAAATTGAATATATATGATAGTAGTTTATTGAAACTCATGCCAGGTTACTTGGTGTGGGTTTAATTTTTATTGAAAGAGGGATTAGTCTGTTTTTATAATATTTAAATTCATTCTAAGAGTGATTAACGCTTTTCTTAAGTGTAAGCTCATTTATTTATTTGCGTGTAACTGTGTATTTAAGGAATTAGTGTATATAGAAACTAAAAAGAGTGAAATTATTTAATCATAATACTTAAAAAAGAGAGCTATACTTTTGGCTATTTCCCACACTTGTAATTTGCAGGAAAGTCAAAGATGGTAGGTATCCCGAACCAACTATACCATAAGGGGGCGCAAAACTGCGTATATTATCCTATATAAGCTGAAAAAACCTGCAGATGAAACACAAATTTAAAGTGTTTCGACTACAGGTTTAAAATACAGCCTTCATTCTTTTTCTAAACATCACTTTTCCATTAGTGAATAATTTCGCTTGATTTAGCTTTTTCTGCCGTTTTTTTCGTAGCATTAGCAAGTGGTTTTTTCAGGAAAACGGCAATTATTATTGCAACCACACCAAACAGGAGCAACATGCTTACAGTATGAAAAACTGTTTCATTTACCATTCCACCAACTGTTTCACGTAATAAGTTAATTGCATACGTAAATGGCAAGAAAGGATTTATGGCTTGGAAGAATGGTGGAGCAACTTGAATCGGGAATGTTCCACCTGCACCTGATAGTTGTAATACAAGGAAGATGATGGCGATTCCTTTTCCGATATTACCGAAAACCGAAACTAATGTATACACAATAGTCATGAAAACCATGCTGATAAGAATACTGGACAATACAAAAGCGGTTGGATTGGCTACATAGGCTTTTAAGATGAATATATCTCCTAATGTAACAATCAGACTTTGAAATAATCCAATCGTTAGAAAAGTTAAACCTCTACCAAAATAGATTTGATTAGAAGTATAAATTCCTTCTGGATCTCTGACATCCACACGCAGCAAGGAAATCAGTAATAATCCTCCAACCCATAAACTTAGTGTTGTGTAGAATGGTGAATTGGCAGACCCGTAGTTAGGTATTGGAAATAGAGAATGTTCATCTAAAACAACTGGGTTTGCCATAAAATCACTTTCTTCATTAATATCATTTTTTAACAGAGAGATAATTTCACCAAGATCATAATTATCTTCAAAATCCCGAATAGAATCTGCTGTATTAGTAAGGGTGTCCTTTAGGCCTGGTAATTCCTCTCGAACTAGATTTGCAACCTTATGAACAGAATCTTCCAATCCCGGCAAATCATTTCTAATGATGGACGCAACCTTAGAAAGTTGTTTTTCTGCTTCAGGAAGGTCATTACGCACAAAGTCCGCTGCTACATGCACTTTCTCTTCTAAGGATGGAAATGTGTCTGTATAGAAGTCTGCCGCTTTATCTATTCCTTCTAAAACATCATCAATATTATCTTGAATGATGCTAGAAACTTCTTTAACCTCTTTTTCAATTGCAGGTAGATTGTTTTGAAGTTTTGATAAATTTTCCTGTGCAAGAGTGAGTGAATCTTTTGTAGTAACTAAAATTTCTTTAAGTTTCGGTAAGTTCTCTTGAGCACTTTTTAAATCTTCCCCAGCATTTTGTGTCGCTTCTTTCAGTGCATCTAGGGCATTATTAATGCTAGGTGCTGTTTGCGTATCATAACGATTAAGCATTGTAGTGCTCAGATTAATAGCTTCTTGAGATAATGTTAACAACTCTGTTGCTTCTTTATTTTCTTGGATAGTACCAAGTAATTCTTTTTCTTTATTAAAATTTGTTTGCAAAGATTGCAAGTCCGTTATTTCTTGTTGTAGTGTTGACTGCCCATTTGTAGTAGCAGTGTTTAATGTCGTAAATAAAACAATGGAACGATTTAGGCTGTCTATACTTGTTTGTACTTGTGCCTTTAATAGGGACGCTTTTTCTGTTATTTCTTGATCAGATAGTGAACCACTTTTAACTAAAGTTGCATACTGATGTACAGCATCCGCTGTTTTTTGATATAAGAGCAGGTTTTGTTTATATACAGGTCCTATTGTATTAAAAGCTTCCTGATTTTCTTCCATAAAATCAGGAAGAACTTCTGCTATTTGTTGCCCATTAGTAATGCCTTGTTCTATTTCTTCTAAAGAGCCACTTGCAGTTGTAATAAATTCTTGCATCTTTTCGACATTAGTGACAGCTTTTGAAACAGTATCACTAATTTCGGAAAAATGAGTTTCTAATTCAGTTACTTTTCCTGCAACTTTTTCGATTTCAGGAGCTTTTTCCTGAAGCAGAAGAATACCTTCGCCTACTTTTTCAAGTTCTGGTAGTTTTTCTTCTAATAACAAAATATTTTCAGATGCTTCATTTAATTGTGGAATAGCTGATTCTAACGCTAAAAGTTTTTGCGCTTGTTCATCTATTTCAGGTATTTTTTCCTCTAGATTTAAAATCTTCTCAGATAAAGCATCCATTTGAGGAATATCACCCTCTAGTGTGAAGATTTTACTTTCGATATTACGAATAGTAGGTAGCTCTTCTTCTAATTTAATTCCCGCATCATTAAAGATAGTCAGAACAGATTCGCTGACTGTTTCCACGAAGCTTTCCTTTACAGACTGTACAATAGTGGAAGCACCGCTGGAAGTCATTTTTGGAGCAATGGCATTCAATTTCTCGTTGACCGTATATTCAATTTCAGGTTTTATTTGTTTATCCTCTAACACCGTACCTATTTTCTCAGAAAAGTCTTCCGGTATATAGAGACTTGCGTAATAAGTACCTTTTTTGACCCCTTCATCAGCTTCTTTTTTGCTGACAAATGTCCAGCCAAGCTTATCATTCGCTTTTAAGGTTGCAACAATCTCATCCCCAATATGAACTTCCTTATCACGAATAACAGCCCCTTCATCCTCATTGGTTATAGCAATCTTAATTCCGCTTGTGTTGGAATATGGATCCCAAGAAGCCTTCAAGTTAAACCAAGCATAGAGGGAAGGCAATATCATTAATGCAATGATTAAAAATAAAGCAACAGGAGCTTGGAAAATTCGTATCCAATCATTTTTGTAAATAGTAAATATGTTTCTCAATGACTTAATCACCCTTTGTTCATTATGCATGAATATTTATTATATGGATTACTCTACCATTTCATTCTTTGTTAAATTCTATATACTGTCAATCAATTTTTTGAAATAATAATAAAATAGGACCAGTACATATGTATTAGAAACCATATAATTAGACTGCATTTAGTGGTTTAATTCAAGAAATTTTATCTGTAATAAGAGGGGGGGGAAGACTTGTATTAAATAGAAAATGGTAGGAATATAGTTTAATATAAGATTATGTTAATAATGGGTATTTTTGCTATAATAATTTAGAAAGTATAAATTGGTGGCAAAAAACGAGGAGCTTTTAGCGTGATTGATTTGATTATTGGATTGTTAATAAACGGTTTAGCAATAGTAGCATTTTTAATTTTAAATAAATTTAATGCTAAAAAAGTAAAATTATCAATAGTAAGTTTTATATCAACTATAATTTTTGCTGTAGTTCCTAGTGTAGGTCATCGATTTGAAAAGAGCTTTGGAGATTATTATTTTGGTTTTCCTGCAGATATTCCAGTTTATCATGGTGGAATGCTGTTTTCAGTTATCTCGTTTGGGCTTTTATTTAACTTTTATTGGATGTTTAAACTTATAGTCAAATTAGGAGTTTTTATAAGACCTGTGAAAAAAGGAAATATTGGTGATATTTAAAAGGAGCTGCTGAGGCAGCTCCTTTTCTTATGTAACAATCCTAGTTTTTTATTTCTTGGATCTTTTAATATTCAAAGGTAAAAAAATCTTTATGTAGATTCAACACATTAACTCGAAAAAGAAAACACAAACATCAATAATTAACATTATGAATTTTGATAATGATAAATATCTGAGTTGAATTATTGGTTATTTAAAATAACCTATGTTATTATTAATTTGAGATATCGCAATTCAAAATATATAAAAAGGGGATTTAAACATGAATTTTAAAGACAAAGTTATTATTGTAACAGGAGCAGCAGGCGGTATAGGGAAAGAAGTAGTGAAAAAAGTAGCGAATGGTGGGGCAAAGGTAGTACTAGTTGATTTAAACAAAGAAGCAATTGAATCGGTACAAGCAGAGCTTCAATTAACGGAAAATAATAGTTTAGTTGTACAAACTGACGTATCGAATGAAGAGAATGTTAAAAATTATGTAGACCAAACAATTGCTAAATTTGGTCGAATTGATGGTTTTGTTAATAATGCAGGAGTTGAAGGACCAGCTAAACTAATTGAAGAAATAACAGAAAAAGAATTTGATTTTGTCTATGGTATTAATGTTAAAGGTGTGTTATTTGGTCTTAAACATGTTTTGCCTGTGATGAAACAACAGAATGCTGGCTCTATTGTTAATACATCATCTGTAGCTGGGTTTACTGGAGCACCAAGTATGGTATTATATAATTCATCCAAACATGCTGTAATGGGTATTAATAAAGTAGCAGCCCTAGAAGCAGCAACCTATAATGTCCGTGTGAATACTGTTAACCCAGGTGTCATTAATACTCAAATGATGCGTAATATTGAATCCAATGTTTCAGAAGATGCTGAAGCTGCAAAACATGCATATAATGATGCTGTTCCGATGAAACGATATGGTGAACCTGAAGAAGTGGCAAATGTAATTGCATTTTTACTATCAGATGAATCTTCTTACGTTACTTCATCTTCTTATACTATTGATGGTGGTTTATATAACGTTTAAAATAATAAATATTGAAAAAGCAAGCAAAAGGAGTAGATGTATTTCTACTCCTTATTTTGTATTACTTTCTTAAGTCACAAATATGGCAGCATTCCTGTAATATATGCAAGACCATTTCTTATGGAACAGTCGGACTGGATAGTGACAGAATGTTAGTTAGAAAACTACGTAACAGGCACTGTTATATAAAGGATTGGCAAGTACATCACAATTTACCTTTAGATGATGGAGGAAAAAATGATTTTGCTAACTTAGTACTGATAAATAATGATACTTTTCATAAATCGGTTACTAATGAACAAAACTCTTTGAATAAAGGCTTATCACCAAAACAAAGTATTACAATAAATTGACCTATGTATAAAGATGAGATACACCCGCCAAAACCTTTTGAAAGAAGGGAAGAGTAGATATGTTCCAATGGACGAAATTTTTGGACGATATTAGAAAAATAGAAGAAAAGTATGGTTCTTCACTTAGAAGTCCAGTAGCAGATGCTGAAATTATTAAAATGAATCATAAAATTAAGGATGAATTAGGCGATGTTGTATTACCTAGCTCGTATATTGAATTTCTAAAGAACATAAACGGATTAGATTTTAATGGTTTAGTAATATATGGTGTTGATGAAAACTTACTTGATAGAGAAGTAAAAGAAGACATCCATGGGTTTATTGAAACTAATGAGCTTTGGCATGAAAATGATTGGCAAAAACAGTATATATTTTTTGGTGATTCTGATACAGCATGGTATTGTTATGATCAAAAAGAAGGTTTATATGTTGAACTTGATAAGCCTTCAGGAACTTTAATGGAGTCATTTGAAAGTTTTGATACTATGTTAAGTAATGCTCTTGAAACCACTCTATTGTGATGAGAATTTTAGATTTATAAGGATAAACTTCCGCATCAACATATAGTACCAAACCCTATAATATTACAAATAGAAAGGAAAAAATCACTTGATTGCATTTTTTGCAACAAGTGATTTTTAATATAATTTTCGAATTAAACTCACCAGCTATCTGGAAAGAGCAAGAAGTAATTTTTCCATTGCAAGGGAAATCAATATTAAGTATCAAAAAAGTAAAAAGGAAGCAGGTGATGTGGGTTTGGTATTTGAAACAAAAGATTAGCGTGAAACTAACTATTATGCTAACTCGGTAGTTTAAGGAAGAAGGATACTAAAAGAAAATCGTAGGAGGTAAAGCCTTGTATATTTAACCACTCCAACAAAAAATACAAAATCAATTATAATCCTTCATGTATTGGCGAAAATGAGGGGAAAGTTAAGGTATGGCCTCGAGTACATTTCATAGCATGTGTAGTTTGAAAAAGTTCATATACATTGGTCATAACTAATACCTGTTACTGTGTTATTAGAACAGAAAAAGAAAAAACAAGTTCCCCCCCTGCCACTGTTCATCGTTTTATAAACAATTAACTGAAACAGCGCCATTTTATTAAGGTACTATAGTGGTAGCATTCGGGTATTAAATAAAGAAAATTTTTTCTTGTGTTAATGCAATAGATGTTGAAATCCCTTTTATTTCAACAAGACATATATTTTATACTTCATGTTCATAAACTCTCTAATGGCATATAAAGAATTGTTTTGTACGAATAAATTCTTAAAAGGAGATTTCTTCATGAAGGCGATAATATATGAAAAATATGGAACGACAGATGAGCTTGAACTCAATGAAATAGACATTCCGTATCCTCAGAATAATGAAGTACTGGTTAAAGTTCATGCTGTATCCGTAAATTCGTGGGACTGGGATCTATTAAGAGGTAAACCGTTTTTAACCCGTTTGGGGGGAATGATAAAACCGAAACACAGGATACTGGGAGCGGACATATCTGGCAGGGTCGAAGCGGTTGGCAGTCATGTAAAGCACCTTGTAGCAGGAGATGAAGTATTTGGGGACATATCTTGGTGTGGCTGGGGCGGTTTCGCAGAGTATGTGTGTGTACATGAAGATGCAATGTCCATAAAACCAGCTAGTATGACATTTGATCAAGCGGCCGCCATTCCGCAAGCAGCTGTGCTCGCCTTGCAAGGATTACGTATTGGCCGCCAGAATACAAAAAGGCAAACTGTTTTAATTAATGGTGCCGGTGGGGGAGTGGGCACGTTCGCCTTGCAGCTGGCAAAATTACATGGTGCTGAGGTAACCTGTGTGGATAGCACCCAAAAGCTTAATATGCTAAAGTCATTAGGGGCAAATTATGTCATTGATTATAAGAAAGAAGACTTTACCCAATTGGATAAGTCGTATGATTTAATTCTCGATGTTGTTGGTACGCGGTCCATATTTAATTGCAAGCGAGTATTAAATCCTAATGGTACATATGTTATGGTTGGAGGGTCGTTATCACTAATCATCCAATTATTATGTCTAGGGCCTTTGTTTGCAAAAACAGAAAATAAGACGCTGAAAGTTCTTGTACATAAACCAAATAAGAAGGATCAAGATGCTTTAACAAAACTTTATATGGAAGGTAATTTACTACCTGTAATTGATAGACGGTATAATCTAAATCAAGTGAAAGAAGCTATACGCTACCTTGGTGAAGGACATGCAAAGGGAAAGATAATTGTTAGTGTGGTAGATAATATTCAAACCTGAAAACGTTCATCCTATCAGATGAACGTTTTTTTATATAGGACTTTGTTAAGCTATTTTCTAAAGAGATAGATATAGAAATGGATATTGATGAAGATGAAGAAGAATAACCATAAGTGTTAGTAATCTCATTTCTGCAAAGTTGCTGCCTCACAGCAACTTTTTTTATGGGATTACTTTTGGCAGGATATTATAAGAAGGTAAAAAAACAGCTTCATTCCGAAAAAAGAGTGGGAAACTGTATAATTTTTCTAATTCCTTATAAGAAAGTTATGGTGACATTGAAGGTTTGTTTTAAGCTCCTCGCTCATTCTATCTGAATCATAGGCACAAACAGACAGAATTCCCTTTCTACTGACTATTATTTCAGCTTCCTTTTCAGACTCTGTTAATTTGTTATGTATATAACTAATATCTCCCCATTCTATATGGGCCCAGCTACGTACACGAAATTCTTGTTCATTATAACCCTTATAAAGTCTAGGAAGATAATCAAAAATAGAATTGCATGCAAAATCTCCGTTTGCAAAGTAGAAGTCATAATTATTGATGAATTTAACTTTGCTAATTTGACTTTCATTCAATAGCACAGCAAGTTTTTTTTCTATCAATGGAACAATCCG
Source organism: Bacillus sp. Au-Bac7 (assembly GCF_021341655.1). Classification (NCBI taxonomy): domain Bacteria; kingdom Bacillati; phylum Bacillota; class Bacilli; order Caryophanales; family Bacillaceae; genus Bacillus; species Bacillus sp. Au-Bac7. The sequence goes on from NZ_JAJTTG010000002.1 coordinate 147,005, forward strand.
ATCATTCTCAATGATTAAGGAATATTGGTTATGATCCAATCCAGAGATAACAAAATCAATAATATTATTTATATAAGCATTTATATCTTCGAAGAAATATAATACATGACCTTCTGTAAGGTCATTGAGTTGATTGATAACTTTGACATCCCGCTTCTCCAAATTTATAACCGCCTTTAATGGATTAAGTTGTTAAACAGAGGTAAAGTAACGGCCTGGTTATTACTTTCAACAGGACAAAGCCAATGATTATTCTGTTTATACTTACTTACTAAAATAACATTGGTATAAGGAATTTAATAGTAAAAGTACTTATAATGAGTAAATAGTTATAGGGACGATTTTTTATGAGGATTATATGGAAAATTTAGCGTAGAACTATCGATTATGAAAGGGTGATCCTTAAAAGAAGAGGCAATATTTGAGCTGCTAATATTTCTGTATTCATTATGATATGATAATGGTTAAGCAAGAAAATTTACTTTCTAAAATAAATTCAAGTTTTAAAATGGTGTATTAAAAATTAGCTGTTACATATCAATTTATCGACAAATGAATTTTCCGATAAATAACAATTAGAGAAGTGGAGTGAAGCTTTTATGAAGTTTGGCTATAAGTATGAAAATGTTACTTTAAAAGAGATAGAAAGACCGTTAAGTGATTTTAATAATAATACTGTTGTTCTTTCAGATGAAACGATGAATCAACGTAAAAATAGGCTTTTAAATAAAATGAAAGAACATAATATTGATACGGCGATTATATATGCTGACCGTGAACATGGTGCGAATTTTGAATATCTCACAGGTTTTATACCGAGATTTGAAGAAGCCTTGCTAGTTATAAGTCAAGATGGAGAAGCTTACTTATTATTAGGGAACGAAAATCTTAAGATGGCAAAATTTTCACGATTAAAGGCAGAAGCAATTCATGTTCCTCACTTCTCCCTTCCAAATCAACCGATGGAAAACAGCATGAATTTTGCAGATATTCTTAAAACTGCCAATATAAACGAGCAATCAACGATTGGGCTTGTAGGCTGGAAACTGTTTACTAGCAAGTATGATGATAATAAACAGTTATTTGATATTCCTTATTATATGGTGGATTCGTTAAAACAAATTGTTGGCGATGGTGACAATATTATTAACTGTGCAGAACTTTTTATTGGGCAAGAGGGAGTTCGAATAGTAAATAATGCTGATGAAATATCTTATTATGAATATGGTGCCAGTTTATCATCAGATTGTGTATTAAAAGCAATGGATGAAATAGAGCTGGGTAAAACAGATATGGAGCTTGCTAGTTATTTATCTGTTTATGGCCAACCGCATAATGTAACGAATATTTTTGCAACAGGAGAACGATTCACAAATGCTGTTCTTTATCCGCAAAATAAAAAAGTTCACCTAGGAGATAAGTTTTCCATTACTACAGGATATAAGGGTGGTCTAACAAGTAGAGCAGGTTATATTGTAGCTGATCAAGCAGAACTACCGGAAACTGTAGGAGACTATTTAGAGAAAGTGGCAAAACCCTATTATACAGCTGTTGTAGCTTGGTTAGAAAATATCAAAATTGGTTTAAGCGGGGAAGATATGTATAACTGCATTCAAAATGTCCTGCCTAAGGAACAATTTAATTGGTCATTAAACCCAGGCCATTTAGTAGCGGATGAGGAATGGATGAGCTCCCCAATATACCCAGAATCAACAGCGAAAATACGAAGTGGTATGCTGTTTCAAGTAGATATTATTCCGTCTGTTCAAGGCTATGGTGGTGCTAGTGCGGAAACAGGAATTGCGCTGGCAGACGAAGAGTTAAGAAAAGAAATACAGGAGAACTATCCGCAATTATGGGATCGGTTTGAAAAACGAAGAGAATATATAAAAAATGTACTAAATATAAATTTACATCCTGAAGTTTTGCCTTTATCAAACACGGTAGGCTATTATCGACCATTTGCTTTAGCTAAAGACAAAGCATTAATTTATAAAAATTAAGATGAATGATATATTCCTTTTGAGATGAGGAATAGCTTTTCATTACAGTTGCCAATGGCAACTGTTTTTTTTATCAGAATCATCTGTAACGCATTTATTCGGGGACTAAAACCAACTTTCGTATAATATGGTAGAGCAAAGCTAGTAAACAAAAACGATTAAGGTTGATCGGTAAATGGGGCCTTAGAAGGAAAACTTTTTATGGAGGTTTCCTTCTATGTTATATAAACATAATTACCCAGTAAAAGATATACTTCTTTTTTACCTGCTACTTTGTAAATCGCAAAAATTAGCGTTCACATTTCGAGACTTAGAGTAATAGTTTAATTATCCCTATCTATGCTAGAGTTAAAATCATTAATCTTTTATAACTAGTCCCATTAAGGCAGAAAATTGAATAGCTTGATGAGTAGAAACGGTACAACCATTTAAATTATCAATGGAGACGATAAGCGATTCAAAACTAGACGAACTAATGTCTATCCCTTTAAGAGGTGTTTGTTCAAAATTCGCACCATCAAGGTCACATAATTCAAACTCTACCTTTTTAAGTTTACATTCATAAAAATCACTATTCTTTAGAGCGGCTTCTTGAAATACTACTTTTTCTAGTTTCGAATGCCCAAATGCAGCCAAATTTAATATGCTATTATTAAATTTCACATTACCAAGACTAGACTCTGGAAACGTGGTTCCTAATAATTTGCAGTTAGTAAATTCAACTCTATGGATAGAGGATCCACTTAAATTAGCATTGGAGAAATCACAATTCTCAAACACAACATCCGTAATAGAGATATTACTAAAATCAGTGTTAGTGAACTTACAATTCTTTATTAAAGCCTTGTCTAGCCGAACCCTGTTTAAGGACTCATATGTAAAATCTGAGTTTGTTATTGTACACATTTCCAATATGGGATCTTCCTCATAATAAATATCACTAAAATTCTTCGCAGGTAATTCTAGTGAGATTTTAGGTGCTGCAATCTTCATAAAGCAACCTTCTTTCATTATATTAAATAGGTATTAACTAGCGAGAAGTATAGCATATCCAATAATACCTAGCTAATTATAATGTTAAATTTCTTGTTAGCTTATTTTGTAAAAGAAGCTATTAGCATCCTAGATGCTTATATATGTAGAAAGGAATGTAAATCTTCGCGTATAGAAAAGGGTTAATGGCTAAAGAACCACAAAAAGGCTATTTAGCTTAATCCAATTCACAGAAGATGGATATATTTTGAGAACCAGCTCATGTAGATGTATCTAACAAGTTCCATTGCGAGTAATTTCTGTAATATGAACTAATTTTATCGAAAAAGGATGTTTTTTAATCTCTACGAAACCGCTCTCATAAATGTATAAAATCTCATATTTTTCTGAACAATGTAGAACCTTTTCGCCTACTTTGTACATATGATCACTCCTTTTTTTCTTCATCATTACTAATAGAATTGCATACTTCTAAGAACTATTGCAAAAGTATTTTTATTTAGTAAATAGGATGAAAAGAGGAGAGTAAAAAATGGTAAAATATCCTATAAGTTTTAACACTTACATTTTGTAAAATTTGTAGAAAGAGCTTCGTAAAACATATACTATATTTAAGCAGAGTCCTCAGGCACTTTTTTACTTAAGTTATTGAAAATTGGTAACGTTTTTGAAGATGTACTGCCGTACTATACGGTACATCTTATTTATTGTAGGTAAATACCTATACCTTAATAATTAAAAATAATAAGATATATTGTCAGCCAGTAATTAAACTTTTTTCTTTGCTCCACTAATACAATTTTTGTCAACCTTCTTAGGTTGACCCTTTTACATAAATGTCAGTAAATTTAACGCTGCATTTTTATAAAATGTACAATGTATAATAAACAATATTAGCTATAAAGTAACAGGAGGATCTATATATTTGTTGAATATAATCGGTTTTTTACTATCCATATTGACAATACTCTTGCTAATTGTTTCTTTTATTTATTTAATAATCTACTTTTTGAATAAGAAACATTTTCCCAAAAAGCTACTACTTGTCACTTTGACAAGTTCACTTCTATTTATAGGAGTACTACTATATGGGATTTATTTTTTTTCGTTTGATAATATTAATAAAGATTATACCCAAAAAGGACCTGGACCGTTATCGTCACCCACAGAAAAGTATACAGCTAATGCTTTTTATGAACTATATGGAGGCGCTGCCGGGGGAGTTAATGTATGGATTGAAGTCACTAATAATGAGGAAAATAAAGTGAAAACTATATATTATAGTGATGCAAAATCTACTTTTTCTATGCATTGGAAGGATGAAGATACTTTGTATATTGTAAACAACGATCCTGAATATCCAAATTCAAATAGAAGCATTGAATTAGAAGTTGATAAAGAAATTTATCATGAAAATGGTTTGGCTTGTACTAGTTGGCTCATGAAAGACGAATTTGAGCAATGTTATCAAAATTGACTACACCTAATGAGTATAACGGGTTTTTTCTAATCAAACAGAAGCTAAAAAGCTTAGAAAAACCGACGACTGTAAGTTGTAGTTGAAAAAAGTTTTCATTCCGTACAAAGATGATTTTTTGGGTGTTTATTATATTAAGATATCGTTAGCTCTCTTTGGTTTAAAGGAGAGTTTTTTAATTAGAGCACATAAAAACCAAGTATAAGGTATTTAGATATCAATGAAATAGGACAGCGTGTTAAAATATTATATTTAAAAAACGTTATTGTTCTTGTCACTTTCTATTTTTTATTAAATAATTATTAGCAATGCTTGACAGAAGGCTAAGTAAGTGTTAGTTTATAAAACGTAATAATTACGATTTAATTTTACATAAAAATAGGAGGGGAAAAAATGAAAAAGTTATATCTTAGCTTATTTAGCATGTTATTAATTAGTGTACTTTTAGTAGCATGTTCAGGAACAAAAAGTGAGGAAGTAGATGGAGCAGGGGCGAAAGAATCAGAAGTACAGGAAGATGAAGTGAAAAATATAGATGATGCTCCAGAAGATATAAAAATTGAAGGAATTGGAGATCATTATCATACCGGTGATAAGATTGAGTTAACTGCAGTTTTAGATAAAGAAACAGAATCTGGACATTGGCACTGGTATAGTAGAGAAAATGCCAATGAAGAATGGAAAGTAGTTGAAGGGCAAGAGAGCGAAATCTTTACAGCTGAAGCAACGGTTAATGGATTAGAAGTAAAAGCTGCTCTGTTTGACAATGACAACAAACCAAGTGCCCAATCAGCACCAGCTAAAATTGTCATTGATGATCATCATGGAACTGACGAAGAAAGTAAAAAAATATATCAAGGATATTTTGAAGATAGTCAAGTAAAGAACCGTGAATTGTCTGACTGGGAAGGTGACTGGCAATCTGTTTATCCATATCTTTTATCTGGAGATTTAGACGAGGTATTGGAACATAAAGCAGAAAACGGAGATATGACAAAAGAAGAATATAAAGAATATTATACAGTAGGCTATAAAACGGATGTTGACCGCATCCTCATTAAAGACAATGTTGTAACTTTTTTTGAAGGTGACAAGGAGTATTCAGGAAAGTATGAGTCAGACGGATACGAAATTCTTACCTATGAAAAAGGGAATAGAGGAGTGCGTTTCATTTTTAAATTAGCAGACGGAACAGAGGACATGCCTAAATACATTCAATTTAGTGATCATGGTATCTTTCCAGCTGATTCCCATCATTTCCATCTATATTGGGGAGATGACAGTGAGACATTGCTAAAAGAAGTCACTCATTGGCCAACATATTATCCTTCTAATCTAGATGCAGCTGGTATAGTGCGTGATATGTTAGCTCATTAATAAATATCGAAATTATTAAGTTATTAATATACTAAGTTTGAATTAAATTCTAAAATCTAGCTTTTAAATCGTAATTATTACGCTTTATTTGGTTGTTTGGAGGTTTATAACGCAAATGAAAAAAAGTTGGTTAATTTTCATTTTGATGATGTCCACTTTTCTTTTTGGGTGTCAAAATGCAGAAGAAAGCAGTACGAATGATGAGAAGCTTTCTGTTGTAACATCATTTTACCCTATGTATGAATTTGCTCGTCAAGTTGCAGGAGAACGAGCGGATATAAGTTTAATGCTATCAAATGGAGAAGATCCCCATCACTATGAGCCAAGTGCAAAAGATGTCGCTCGTGTCAATGATGCAGACGTTTTTGTATATAGCAGTGAAGAAATGGAGTTTTGGGTAGGAAGCTTATTAAAGACGATTGAGAACGATAAATTAGTGATAGCAAGAACGGCAGATGGTGTTGAATCAGAGCACCATCATGAAGATGAACATGAAGTATCTGATGAAGATGCAGAAGGTATAAAAATTCAAGGTGTTGCAGATCATTATCACACTGGTGATAAGATTGAATTAACAGCAGAATTAGAGGATGATTCAGGTTATGAACATTGGCACTGGTACACAAGAGAAAGTGCTGATAAAGAATGGGTTACTGTCCCGAATCAAGGCGGACCTGAATTTAATTATGAAGCTGCAGGGAAGAGTTTTGAAGTTCGAGCAGTATTGTATGATGATGCTCACAATGAATTTGCCGAGTCCCAACCAGTAGAGATTGTTATTAATGATCATGGACAAGCTCATGGAGACGGTGAAGAAGCTGATCATCACGATAACCATGGAAGTGAAGAAAGTGCTGGACCAATAGAGATTATTGGCTTAGCAGATCACTATCATACAGGCGATGTCGTTACACTTGTTGCTGAGCTGCAAGAAGAAGCTGACTATGAGCATTGGCATTGGTATACTCGTGGAAGTGCTGATGAAGAATGGGAAGCAGTGTCAGGACAAGGAACTGATCATTTTGAGTACAAAACAACTGGTGAAAGCTTTGAAGTAAAAGCAGTACTTTTTGATGATTCTCATAATACATATGCAGAATCAGAGCCAGTATCTGTTTTAATTGATGACCATGAAAGCCTTGATCCACATATTTGGTTAGATCCATTATTGGCACAAGAGCAAGTAAATATTATTCGTGATGCACTCATTGAAGCAGATCCAGATGGAAAGGACGATTACGAAAAAAATGCAGCAGCTTTTAATAAGGAACTTCAAGCAGTACATGAAGAATACCAGGCTGCGTTCGAAAATGCAGAGAACCGTGTTTTTGTCGTACAACACCAAGCTTTTGGATACATTGCGGAGCGATATAATCTAAAGCAAATCGCAATTGGCGGTTTATCTACAGAAGTGGAACCGAGCGCATCACGTATTGCAGAAATTAGAGACTTAGTGAAAGAAAATGATGTACCAGTTATCTATTATCAACAAGGTGCTAACTCAGCAATTGCAGAAACAGTAGCAGCTGAAACAGGAACAAAGACAGCTAGTCTGTATGATTTAGAGGTTTTATCTAAAGAATTACAAGATAAGAAATTAGGCTACGTAGCAGCGATGCGTGAAAACTTGAAAGCTTTACAGTTAAGTATTAAATAATTATTCAAAAAAGGAATTGCTTTTTCATAAGCAATTCCTTTTTTATTCGCATAATCTGATGAATTAACAGGAATGCCTCTGACGGGATTCGAACCCGCACTCCTTTCGTAAGCATAGGCTAGGGGGAACACGCTTCCCTACGGACTTTCACCGGCTAGGAATTTCACCTGCCTCAGCTATTTTTGCTTTTCGGTGCTTCTGAAACCCTTGCCTTGCGACCCGGTACTAACAATGTTTTCCGGCGCTCTTCCCTTCTATAGCTACAGAGGCGAAAATAAATTATTATTTAAATGTATCATGATTATACCACATTAAAAAGGAATAATATGTAATAATTTTCTTGCTGTTTTTATATCCTTATTTTGATAAAATCGAGTAAAATAGCTCAACTTAAAAAGAATAATGGGAAGATATAAAATGAAAAGATATAAAGTGAAAAGATATAAAATGAAAAATAAAAGCAGAATAAGAGAATTTTTAAAAGAGAGCTTTTTCGAGGTAGTAGGTGAAGTGATTTGGAATATCTTAATGTTTATACCTAAAATGATAATCCGCTTAATAGGTCGCTTAATAGATAACATTTGGTGAAGTGGTTAATAAAAAAGCATTAATCAGAAAGAGTTAATGCTTTTTTGTGTTCATTTTACATGTAAATGGAATGCTCATTTAATCTTTTTACTTTAAATGAAAATACTGTAGTAATTAATGCTGCTAATACGGTTATTCCCCCAATCCAACCTAGATTATGAATAGAAGTATACTCAACAACCAAGCCTCCTAATCCTGCTCCTAACGTCATTCCAATATTCATTAGTGCTGTATTAAAACTTAGAACTATTTCAGATGATTCTGGTTTTAAAGTTATTAAATAATATTAATTAGCTGGAGTAGTTATCCAAGCAGATGTGCCCAATACCATAAGGACAATAATAATACCGATTGTTGAAGTTGAATTGGATGTAAATGTAATTAAGATAAATGAGTGAATGATTAAGCTAATGATAATTGTCCGCATCGGCCCCCGTTTATTAACAGCAAATCCTCCAACGCGAGAACCGATAAACGAAGAAACACACCTAGAATAAATAGAAGCTAATTCTTGCTGATGGGATATTTAATAAGTTGTTTAGTAATGGCGCAATATAGGCAATTACCATAGTTTTCCCAAGAATCCAAAATACGGTTGTTAATAGGCCAGTAAATACTTTCGTATCTTTAATAATAGAGAATTGCTGCTTGAAAGACATAGAATTGTTACCAGCTAAAGGAGGAATTAATTTAGATAATAGTAGCAGGCTTATCAGTGTAATAAAAAGATATACCGCCAATTAAAAAAGTTGGCAATTAATGTTCCAATCGGCACCCCTAATACTAATGAAACCGTAAATCCAGTAATAACAGATACAATCGCACTACCTTGTTTTTCTGGTAGACTAATTTTTGCAGCATATTAAAGGATAGCTATAGTGTTACATTGAACTTTTTCAATGAGTTTATTTTTGAAGAGTTAAAAGGGAGAGGGATATTATAAGACAAATCACACTCAATCCCTTTTTGCTTGCGAAGCAAGGCATTCATTAAAAATAGTTTTGAGGATTTTTTAATGCTCTTGCTATTTTGAGAATTCCCTCTTGAATTCGATTGTCTTCTACATTGGAAACATTCAGCTTCAAAATCCGTTCTTGGTAAAAGCCATCTAAATAATTTCTTTTAACTGAATCTAGTTGTATGCCTTGGTTTTGCAACTGGTAAACTAATGATTTTAAATTCATACGCTTGTCTAAATGAATATGATTATGCATAACAATTTCTGATGATGATTCGTAAGCAGGTAAATAATCTTGTATAGACTGATGCAGAATTTTAGCACGTGTATGATAGATGGTACTGACTTTCGTTTTATTGTGTTCATAAATTCCATTTTTTAAATAGAGATATAATGCGGCTTGTGAAATCATAGAGCTGTCGATATCTGTTGTCATTTTGTATTTTTGAAAGATATTAAGGATAGAGGGAGGTAGAACTGCCAATCCAACTCTTAATCCTGGAAACATAATTTTAGAAAAACTTTTTAAATAGATCACTTTATCATGTAAATCATCTGCAAAAAGAGGGTCATTCTTCGGGTTGAAATCAAAATCTGCTAAATAATCATCTTCTAAAATAAAAACATTATATTTCTCTGCTAATTGTAATATAGCTGCTTTTTCTTTTTTACTGTATGACGAGCCTAAAGGATTATGGAAGCGTGGCATCGTATAAAAGAATTTAATTTCTTTTTTATGAAATAATTGTTCAAGTCGTACTAAATCAATTCCTTTTGCGGTGCGTTGAATTCCTATGACCGGTAGTTGTAACGTTTTTAGTAAATCCATGTATAAATGGTAGCTAGGTTGCTCTACTAGTATAGTGGAACGATTATTTGGAAAAGGCATCAAACTTAATATAGAAAGAGCCTGCTGAATACCAGAAGTGATGAAAATTTGCTCTTCATGCGTAAAAACTTGGTATGATTCTAACAGTTTTTTTGATGCTGCTATAAGCGGAGGCCAACCGTTGGGTGTTCCGTAGCGAAATAATTCTTCTTGATACGTATCAATAGCTTTATTTATACAGTGTTGAAATTCCTTGTAAGGAAAAGCATGCCAAGTAGGAGCAGAGCTTGCAAAGTCTATTATGTCCGTGGCCGATGGGGTTTTGAAGACATGATTATCTACAACATAATATCCACTTTTCGGTAGTGCATAAATAATATGTTGTGCCTCCAATTTTTTTAAAGCGGTCAAGACCGTGCTTTTACTACAAGAATATTGTTGTGTTAAATCTCGAATGGATGGTAATTTTGCACCGGTTGAAAATTTATTAGACTGAATTTGCATAAGAAGAGATTGATAGATTGATTCATATTTAAGCATCATAAGCCTCCATTGCATCTGTATCGGTACAGATCGGTATTTTTTATATCGTAAAGGTTAGCGTAATCTCTTACGATAATGGTACCGGCCGGATCATCATAAAGGGGGTAATGAAGATGAATGAAAAAAGAAATGCATATATCGCTGCAATCATCTATGCATTCATTATCGGTTTGTCATTTATGTTTGTTAAAGTGACATTATCTGTTGCAACACCGTTAGATACACTTGCACATCGGTTTACTATTGCATGGATTGCTGCCACTGTGTTGTTGTTAAAAAAAGGATTAGATAAAGTCAATGTAACAAGAAAAGATGTACTGCGAATTGCCTTGTTAGCCATCTTATATCCGACACTCTTTTTTAGCTTTCAAGTATTTGGGCTAGTGCATACTTCCTCTTCAGAAGCTGGTATTATTCAAGCAACAATACCAATTTTTACGTTAATTCTTGCAAGTATCATCTTAAAGGAAACAACTACCAGTAGTCAAAAAATAGCAGTTAGTTTATCAGTATTTGGTGTCATATCTATTATGTACATGAACGGGGCAGGAGGTACAAAGGCAAGTCTTGTTGGAACGGGGTTAATCTTGCTTTCAGCACTTACCTCCTCCTTATACAACGTATTTGCTAGACAATTAACACAGCGATATTCATTATTCACGATCACATATATAATGACCTTGTTTGGATTAATCGCTTTTAATGGAGTCGCACTGACAACTCATGTTATAAATGGTACACTCCGTCAATATATGCAACCTTTTGGACATTGGGATTTTGTTCTTGCGATTTTGTATTTAGGTATCTTATCGTCTTTAGGAACCTCCTATCTATCTAACTATGCATTATCTAAAATAGATGCATCAAAAATGAGTGTTTTCAGTAACTTTGCTACACTCATTACTATTGTAGCAGGAGTTATTTTTTTAAAAGAGGAGTTTCATTTATATCACATAGCAGGTTCCATTATGATCATTCTTGGTGTTGTTGGTACAAATTATTTGGGTACAAGTAGAAATTTAAGTAAAAAAACTTCTCGCTAATTGTATGCCTACAATGAGATATATAAATTAGAAACAAATGACGAAAGTTCTGTAGTAGCTAAAAGGGCTAAAAGGAGGAAACTGAAACCTTTTAGCTCTTTTTCCGTAGTATTGAATAAATAAGTCAGTGGAAAGGGAGGCGTTACTAAGAAAATATCAACAATTACGATTGGTAAAAAATTTTATAGGGAGATATTATGAAGAAAACTTTAGAAAAAAGATTGAAATATTTATTTTCTGGGGAATTAACTTCCCTTATAGTTTTCCTTTTTTTAAGTTACCTATTAAATTACGTATATCCTAATTTACACTTATATTCGTTAGGGTCATTTTGGATTTCATTTTTCCTGCTAGAGTTTTTATTATTACAGGGAACAATATATTGGCATCTTAAACTAAAGCAATTAAAAAAACAATATACTCCTAATACAACTATTAATAGTATCCAAAAGTTTAAGTTTTTAAAGAAGCTTAATGGTTTTCTAATTTTTGCTCCTTTTATAGCGTTCGTAACTGATTTGTATTTGTGGAAATCGAACTTACCTGTTGGGGGGGTAAGTATTGCGCTGTTCATATATCTCTTTGCAGTCTTAGAGTATATTAACTATTATTATATTCAACTTTCCTATGATAACATCTCGGATATAAATTATTTATGGAGGACTAAAAAGTTGAAGAGGGCGTGTTTAGATAAAGACTTTAAACGGTTTTATTAACGAGAGAAACCTGCCTGTTCATTTATTGTTTTTCAAATCTACACCAAGGGGAGATAACCTATGGAAATAGAAATTATCCAGAGTATTGAAAAGGAACAAGATTGGGTAATCGTGGATGGGGAATTTGAGCAATTTCATATATCAGGAGATAATATTGACTATGTGGAAGATACGATAAATCTGATGCAGAAGGCAGCAATTACCTGCTTTAAGTATCCTTTTTATATTCACTTTGAAGGGTATGATGATGGAATAACATCGGTATTAGCAAAGAGAGATAAATTAGAAATATATTATCAAAATACAGGAAGAAAAGTGCATACAATGTCCAATGGTAAATCCTACCATGCGGAGATACCAGCATACTCTGTGACCATTCCGAACTATGAAGCATTACAAACAGCATTTTCAGAATGGTTTCAATTGGCTCAAGATAATAATATGTGGATGATAACACAAGGCTCATGTGTTCATTATAAAAGTAAGTTTGCTTCTACAAATATAAGCCAAGAACCTATCATTTTAATCCCTGGACACGATGCACAAGAGTTGATTTTTATTACAAACCAGCCTTCTTATCAAAAAGAAGACAGCTTGCGTGTAATCTTTGAAGAATAATTGCCAAAATAACAGTCCATTCATAAAGGACTGTTATTTTATTTCATGAAATATCTCTTCTTTATTACTTGAATAAATATGACAACATCTATAGGCTGCTTCACTATGTTATTCTTTGTTTGTTGGATGGATTAAACCATTTCGTGGGCATATTTATTTTTATTATCCTCATCAAGTTCTGAGTTATTTTTTACAGATAACTGTATGTAATAAGGGAATTTTTCTTTAGATTGTTTATCCATTAAATATTATTCTTGGAGAATATCAAAATTAATACTTTCTTCTGTGTAATATGTTTGGTAGTAAAAAAAGACTCTTTAATAAAGTTATTCTGAATTAGCTGTAAAAGAATCGACAGAACCAAGAAAAAAAAACGGTCTGTTTGCATTTTCACTCTGCATTATCATTTTTTCTTTATTTAGTCTAATAAATGAGGACAATATTAATAAGTTAGACGAGGGGGAAATACACGATATAAGGTAACGGTCGCTTATTTGTCAGAAAGTGAGCATGGAAGCATTGTAATTTCTATTTACTGGTTAATTTGAAACTTTTAAGATAGCAAAACGTATATATAATTACCAGATAATATTAATTAATACTATAAATGGAAGTATAGAGAAAGAAGTGAAGATGATATGGCAAAAGATAAATGGAAAGGTTTCGTTGCTTTAGGGATTTTACTAACTGCTATTGGATTTATTCTACTATTTTTCAGTATTAAATTTGGTACATTCACTGCTGAAAATTGGCTTATTAAACAAGGAGGGGCAGACACTCCTACATACCATTTAGTAATGAAAGGCTACATAAATAATTTTTTGACTGCTGGCAGTATACTTTTTGGAATTGGTCTTGTCACAACGCTGGTTGGGTATTTTAAGATGCTTACTTCTTCGTCACTTAATAGAATGAACTAAAATCGGGCGCTTACCCATAGAAATTATGGGTGTGTCTTTTTTTATGTTAGCCAATGGTGTTATAAAGCAATCATTAGGCTGATATTTCTTTATGGCTTGTAAAAAGTAAATGGAAAATGATTGACTGTGTGGTAACCACACGGTTTTTGCTGTAAATATGATTGGAGGAATAAGCATGCAGCACTTAACAAGTGGAGAATTAGCTAAATTACTGAATATAACGAAATACGTGGTAAGGCATTATGAGGAACAACAATTAATACAGCCCGCATTTATTGATGTAAATGGCTATCATATGTATGGAGAAGCGGAAGTGTATGCGATGTCACATATTTTGCTGCTAAAGCAATTAGGATTTTCGTTAAAAGAAATAAAAAACATTGTGGAGAAGAAAACAGATTATACAGAAGCATTATCTAGTGTACTAGTACATTTCGAGAATGAAATTACACGTCTTACTAAGTTAAAGGGGAATGTACAAACCATTCTCGAGCTTCAACAAACTGAAACATACAAGCTGGTCGAAGAGAATAAAGAAGACAGATATTTTGCCTGCTTTGAGGATGAATTTGTAGATGAAGCATACAACCTAAATTTGAAAAAGCTAGCTAAATAGAAAAATGGCAATAGAAATATTGTAGAAGATGTCTCTTATGCAATATTAGAGAATGGAAGTAATGTCAAAGTAATGTATAGAACGAGTTTGGAAGAAGCAGATTATGCTTTTCGTGCAGGAACCTACTATTGTAAGAAAATATGTGTAGAACTAGAAGACCAACTTTTAGAAGAGATAGAGTGTTTTTACAAGAATCTCGATCTGATAAATGCCAAATTTGAACATGATTTATTGATACTAGAGGAAGCGAATTTATCAGCATTTTATATCAAAGAGATGGTATATAGTTTAGAGGTTAAGGCGAAATGAAGCGAGGAATTGCTAGTTCTAGAAAGGATATAGAAGAGATAGCGGTTCTATTATTGGAAGGATTTCAGGAAGAATTTCAAGCACTAAACTTGCCAGAAGTCGAGCGGAGTTTTGTTTTGCGTTGCCTAGCAGAGCATATTTTACAGAATCACCGAGATAATTTGCTCATAGTAAGAGATAAGAAAATAGAAGGAATTTTATTTATTAAACCAAAAAAGTGGAAGGGACTAAAATTATTGGGTCGGTTGTTTATACAGTTAAATTTACAAGCATTTTTTAAAACATGTATTTTCCTTGTAGCGTTCGATCATAGAAGCAAAGCTAAAGAAATTCACATAGACTTTATAGCCGTAACTAAATGTAACCGAGGAAAAGGAATTGGTACACAGCTTATTAAATTGGTTAAAAACTTGGTGAAGGGTGATCAGTATGTAACATTATATGTTTCTGCAACTAACGCTGCTGCTAGTAGACTTTATGAAAGACTAGGATTCCAGATAAAGAAAAAAGGAACAAGTTTAATAGGAAGGCAGTATGGAATAGAGAGGTGGTATTTCATGGAGTGGAAAGGGATAAAAAATAATGAATACGAGGTTTAAATTACTTATTAGCATTGTATTGATAATAATGACAATCGCTAGTTTCCTTTATGAAAATGACTACGCTATGCTGGAGAAAGAGGTGAACATTAAAACCAAGCAAGGAAATTTAGAAGGCTTTCTTGCCATGCCTAAAGAGAAGAATGAAGGAATTGTTATATTTGTTCATGGAGATGGACCGCAAAACGCAACACAGGATGGAGGTTATAAGCCTTTAATGGAACGGTTTGCAAAACAAGGCTATGCATCTGTATCTTGGAATAAACCAGGAATAGGAGATTCAGCAGGGAATTGGTTAGATCAAACAATGGACGATCGAGCGAAGGAAGTAGAAGAAGTAATCGAATGGGCAAAGCAGCAGAAATCTATGAATACAGAGAAAATCATCCTCTGGGGAGCTAGCCAAGCTGGCTGGGTAGTTCCAAAAGTACAGCAAAATCGCACCGATATTACAGCAGCTATTTTAGTGGGTCCTGCCATCAATTGGCTTAGACAAGGAGAGTATTTTACGACCATGGAAATGAAAAGAGCTGGCAAAACGGATGAAGAAATACAGAGTGAACTAGACAAGGATGAACAAGCGTCTAATCTTATTGAATCAGGCGCTTCCTATAAAGAATACATGCAAAAAACGAATGACAACAGCTTATCCGAAGATAGATACACATTTGTGCAAAAGAATATTTCAGCAGATGGGACAGAAGATATTAAGAAAATTAACTCCCCAGTATATTTGATATTAGCTGAAAATGATGAGAATGTGGATTCTAAGGATACAGTGAAGACATACAAAGAATGGTTACCGGAAACGCAATTAACAGTAAAAACGATATTAGGAGTCAAGCATTCTATGTTAAATCCATACTTGCATGATTCAGAATTTTTAATCTATGTAAGTGCCATCTTAGCTCCAAAGGATACACTGATAAGTAAAGTCTATTTGGATTATTGTGAGGAAATAGTTCGTCACATATAAAATAAGGTTTAGATTTTCGTATTAAAAAACTTTGTATAATGCTTGATTTAAGGAAGCATTTCGCAGAGATATTATTAAATAATTCAACTAATCATTATTAAGCAGTCCTCCCTGATTAAAAGTTTTGGAAAAGGGTAATATACCTCTATAAACTTAAATGAGGTGATGGAGATGTCTAACATGATAAAACAAGAAGAGTTGGAAACATTAAGAGAGTTAATTAAAGACATAGACACAGCCATGCTAACGACGGTAACAGAAGAAGGGCTTGTGTCTCGTCCTATGAAAACACAAGAAGTAGAGTTTGATGGTGATTTGTGGTTCTTCACGAAAAAAGAGACGGATAAATATGAAGAAATCTTACATGATCAAGACGTTAATGTTGCTTATGCAGGTAAATCCTATGTTTCTGTTCGCGGAAGAGCGGAAATCGTAGAGGATTTAAATAAGAAAAAGGAATTATGGAGCAAAGCATACGAGCAAATTATGCAAACTTCTTATGATGATCCTAGCGTTGTCTTAATAAAGGTGAAAGCAGAAGCGGCTGAATATTGGGAAACAGGTAATTTCACGAAGAAGATGGCCTTTTTCTATAAACGGATGACAGGGCAAAGCTCTAAATCTACAGATGTTAATGAAACAGTTGAATTGAATCAGTAATAAAATGGGTTGTCTGAATATCAGGCAACCCATTTTATCTTTCTCTTGCTATTAATAATTGCATTTATATTATTTGATTTCGATTGTATCTTTATGAGATTTTCCATCTTTCTCATAAGTAATAATTAATTTGTATACATGTCCCTCAACTAGTTCGTCTCCTAATAGAAAGTCAGTAAAGAATGGGTTTGCGTTTGTTACAGAACCATCTTCATCTCTTCCATGACTAAACTCATCCTGCTCAGCTATTATTTCACCATTATCCATATATTCTAATTTGGACACATTAACTTTTTCGTTATTTAATTGCTTTATTTTACCTTGCCAACCGCTTGGCGCACTTTCATCAAGGTTTTTCTTGTATGTATATTTCCACATACCGTTGTCAGATTTACCAGAAATAGAAATGCTTGAAATGTATGCATATATACCAGAAAAAATAATGAGGAGACTTAAAAATCCAATCAAAAATCTCTTTTTCTTCAACAATTTCTCTCCTTTATGTTTAGTGGGGGGCTTTATGTTATTAAAATAGCAAATACATTGTGTCAATCTTGAAACATTAGACGATGATAAATTGGAAAAGTTTCTTTTTATGTATAATTATGGAACTTTTTTATTTTCCGTTCGTATAGAGAATAGATCGCTTTTTGTAACGGTTTAATAAAAGAGTATCCTGATTAACCAAAAAGGAGTATCAATTATGGTAAAAAGACTTTCTATGATGTTAGTGATTATGATATTGGCAGTCATTACTTTATTCCTAGCTGCTAAAAATCCGACAGGCCCTAATACTGTTTCATTTGATGAACCGCAAAATTTTTTAACGTCCCTTGGTACACTTATAGTTCTGTTATTACCACCATTGATTTTAGCTTTTTTTAATCATGTTGCTTTAAATATTATTTCTGCAGTTTATCAAGCGTTTATAGTACTGACCTTTTTAGGGGTAGTTATCGTAGGTTTAGTGATTCCCAGTATTTTAATAAGCATTATTGGTGGTTTAGGAACCATTGTTGGAATAATTAGTATTGTTATGACCCTATTTGACCTTGGGAATGGAAGGAATTCAGTGGTAGTAAAAAAATGAGGGCGTGGCAAACTCTGAATAAATGGTATAGTGACTATTTTACTTGAGGTGGATGATGGATAATCTAAATAAGATTGCTATTATTGGAGGAACAGGAAAGGTTGGACGTCGAATTGCTGTTAAAGCGTTAGAAAACGGCTATCAAGTTCGAATGCTTGTTAGAACTCCCAAAAAGTTATCTTTAAATGACGATAGGATAGAAATAGTAGAAGGGGCTGTCCAGAATAGAGAAGATATTCAAAAGCTGCTAAAGGATTGTCAAATAGTAATTAATACTTTTGGGCAACCCCTCAAAGAGAAACCGATTTATAGCAGTGTTACGAAGACAATTATTGAGATAATGGCAGAATTACAAATTGAACGTTATATAGGTGTTACTGGAGGTTCCTTAACTATTTCTAACGATAAAAAAAGTCTTATAAATAGACTTGGTGCAAAGCTGTTTGAAAATTTTTACTCTGATATGATGATAGATAAGAAAAAAGAATGGGATTTTCTTAACAGTAATGAACAGATTATAAAATGGACTCTAATTAGGCTGCCATTCATCACTGATCAGGAGGATATAGGATACATAAAAGAAAATCTAACAGATTTACCAGGAATAAAAATAACAAATGGAGATATCGCTACTTTTATAATTAACCAAATTGAAGATTCGAAATATATACAAAAAGCACCTTTTATTTCCAATTAATTTTATTTAAAATGGTAGGTTCTGTAATAAAATGAATTAAAGCAGACAGTAATTGTAACTTTGGAGGAGAGATATGAGAATCTTCTTTTCAATCTTATCAATAATATCCACACTGTTAGGATTTCTTATGATTGTATCATTTTCTAAGGATGGAGAAATTTGTGAAACATTATCTTTTGGAACAAAGGGAATGTCATTTATGTACATACTAAACCTTTATAATTTTCTAGGAGTATTGTTTGCATTTCCTGCAGAGAGGAACAAATACAGATTCATATTGTTCACTTTTAGCACCATTATGCTCTTGATAAGTCTAAGCCTAACCTTTGTTGGTTTGTATGGATTTCAAGAACCTTAAATTTAAGTAAAATGAAAACAAAACTGGTCATAAACTAATAAGACACGTCGAATATCAATTGGCAAACTGATTCCTTCCTAATTTTCTCCCAAAAATAGATAATATAAATAACAATAATTAGCCATCACTACATACGGTATAAATTAGAGTAAGACCAGAAGGAGAATCAGTTACTTTAATGGTGAATTTTAAACGGATTGGTTAAATTATCTCTTAGGAGTGATGACATGAATTTTTTGCATTGGTATGATTGGATACAGCCTACAACACCGTCTGCATCGATTATTTTCGGAATTCTCTTCACTGTGATTGCCGCAGCAACTGTGTGGTTTAATACAAGAAAAAAGAAAAGTACTGGCATTGCCTTTTTAACAGGATTGAGTGTAACGGTTATAGGGGTATATATTTTAGTAGTAACAGGGTTCTATAGCTGAACCCTGTTAAATGTATGTCAACCATTACATTTTGGTGATTTTTATGTGATGGAAACTAGTAATCAGCAAAAAACTGCTACAATATGGTGGTTGTGTAGAAAGGGAGTGATAGGATGAAAAAGTATATTTATATGGTAGTAACCTGCTTTGTGCTAAGTGCAAGTCTTGTTGCAGGTCAAGGGATTTTAGGAATGCCCTCTGCAAAAGCTGCCAGTTCTGTAACATATACAGTAACAGCTGATACACTGAATGTAAGAAGTGGTTCGAGTACAAAGCATAAAGTGATTGGTTCAGTAAAAAAAGGTAGTAAGCTGTCTGTACAAAAGAAGGAATCGAACGGCTGGTATAAGATAACCTTTAAAGGAAAAACAGGTTATGTGAGCGGCACATATGTGAAAGCGGCTTCAGCAAGTACTACAACTTATACGGTAACCGCAGACACTTTGAATGTAAGAAGCGGCTCGAGCACGAAGTATAAAGTGATTGGCTCTGTAAAAAAGGGAACAAAGCTTACAGTTCAGAAGAAGGAATCAAATGGCTGGTATAAAATTGATTTTAAAGGGAAAACAGGCTATGTCAGCGGTACATATGTAAAAGCAGCAACATCATCTAGTGTTTCATCAAGTTCTTCCATTGAGGATACTATAAATAATATGAAGACACTTGGTAAGGCCCAACAGTTGATATTAGTGACATCATCGAATGCTTCTTCTAAAACAGCGACAATACGTACATTTGAGAAGACTAATGGCAAATGGAAACAAGTTCAATCGATGACAGGCGTGCTTGGCAAAAATGGAATGACTGACAAAATGTCAGAAGGCTCTCAAGCTTCACCGACAGGGAAATATACAATTGGGACAGCCTTTGGGAGAGGAGCTAATCCAGGTACGAAATTGCCATATCGCAAAATTACAAGTGATGATGTTTGGGTAGATGATCCAGCCTCCTCCTTATACAATACTTGGCAAAAGGCTTCTAAAAACAATGGACGCTGGAAAAGTGCCGAAAAGATGAATATTCCTGAATATGATTTAGGATTTGTTATCAATTATAATACGAAAAACCCTGTTGCAGGAAAAGGAAGCGCGATTTTCTTCCATGTTGCAGGCAAGTATGGCTATACAGCCGGCTGCACAGCCACTTCTAAAGCTAATGTAACGACAGTGTTAAAATGGCTGAATCCAGACAAAAACCCTGTAATTATTCAAACGCCAGATTCTGGTCTAGGCAAATACTAGGTTTATTACTGTCTGTCTTAAGTAAAAGGACAAGCCTCACTCTTCGTGAGTGAGGCTTGTCCTTTCATTAGTAAATAGAAAAAAGGCGAGAAAGAATATTTTTCTTTCTCGCCTATGTTGTTTAATGGATATCTTTCTTTTTGAAATTACCGCCTTTAACTTCTGCTACATCATAAACTGTAACGAAGGCGCCACTGTCAATTTCATAGATGATTTCTTTCATTTTGCTTTCTTCCAGTCTATTGATGACACAAGTGATTTCTTTAAATCTTTCACTAGAATAGGCTCCCTGTACTAGACTGTATGTAGCACTTCTGCCTAGTCTGTCACGGATAGTCTCTACCATCAATTCTGGTTCATTTGTAATGATTTTAAAGGTTTTAGATCCGCTTAAACCTTCTTCGACGATATGGATTACTTTAGAGGCGATAAAGTAGGCGATACCAGAGAGGATTGCTCCTTGTAGACCGAATACGATTGATACAATAGCAAATACAAAAACATTAAGAAATAAAATAAGGTCGCTCGTACCAAAAGGCAATTTTCGTGACAGTAATACTGCAAGCATATCAATTCCATCAAGTGCTCCACCGTTACGCAAAGCAAGACCCATACCAAAACCGATGATGATTCCGCCGACTACAGTAACAAGCAATGTATCTCCATGAATAATCGTATTGATATGGTGCATAAGCACTGTACCTGCAGCCAGTGAGGCGATGCCGATTATGGAAAATATCGCAAAACTCTTACCTATTTGCTTATATCCTAAAAATACAAATGGTAAATTTAAAATAGCAATCAAAATGCCTAGCGGTAAATCTGTCAGTTGGGATATAACAATGCTGATCCCGGTAACTCCACCGTCGGAAACATTGTTTGGAATTAATACTGCTTCAAGTCCATAAGCTGTAATGAACCCGCCAATAATTACTAATAAAATCCGCGATAAAAACTTAACATTATTGGGCTTTTTTTTCGTGATCACACTCATTTCTTTTTCCTCGTTTCTTTCTACACTTTTTTTATTTAGCACAATTAATACTACCATAAATTCCGCCTTTTTTCACAAAAGGAAGGTTATTAAGACAAATTCCAAGCATTTTTTACATCATCTTTTCTTACTATGGAAAGAATAGATTCAAAGGACCTCGGTCATTTGTACTAAAGGGATTTGCTGTTTATATTATTACCTGAAAGGGCTGTGTATGATGCACGTCGCCATCACACTTCTGACTATTATAGCCTCTCTTAAATGGGGAGATTGGAAAAACTGGCGAAAATATCATGCCAGTATGTTTTTTATATCTACAGGTGGTCTGCTTTATGAGTATATCGTGAATGAAAATACACTTTGGAAGTTTCATCCCGATTTTTTATACAGCCACGAGATGATTGTCGTTATTTATGCACTTATAACCATGCCGATTAGTATCTTTCTCTTCTTGTCCCATTTCCCTGAAGGGTGGGTAAAGCGCATAATTTACATAGTAGTCTGGTCTGTAATCTATATAGTGATAGAGTGGATACTATTTTTGACAGGAAGAATATCGTACCAAAACAGCTGGCAATTTGGATATTCCTTTTTGTTTGATCTTATTATGTTCTCTGTCATTGCATTGCATCAGCAAAAACCAGGTCGAGCATATATAATATCTATAATCGTTATCGTTTTTCTTATTCTTTGGTTCGATGTCCCATTTAAAGTGCTAAAATGATTTATATGGAGATATATGTATATAATTAACCAACGATTGAGGGGGATGTTTCTATTGGAAAAAATAATCATGAATAATGATGATTCAAGCAAGGGCTTTTACTTATGTATGCAATTGTTATCACTTATAACATGTAAAAGAGTCAGCTTAATAGAAAGATGGAAGGAACAGTTTGAGAGTTGTGATGTAAGAGACAATGAAAAGATTTAATAAAAGCATGCAGTGTCTTCAATTTAAGCAGTATAAACAATGAAGACGTAAGGATAAAGAGGTAAACCTCAAACGCAGTAGTTTGAGGTTTTTTTGTACTCATTTATTTATTAGAAAATGGATCTCCAATTAAGGCATTAAGTTCGTCATCATTATGAAGGAAATCTTCTAGCGTATAGCTGTTAAGAACGGACAAGAATGCCTGAAGCGCCTCATTTAGAGCATGCTTTAGCTTACAGGAAGGGGTTAGGATGCAGTAATTTCTTCCTTCAGTGAAGCAGTTGACAATATGGAAATCTTCTTCTGTTGCTGTTACTACTTTCCCGATATTGATCTCATTAGGTTTCATAGCGAGTTTTAATCCGCCATTTCGCCCTCTGATTGTTTCAATATAGCCAAGTTTTCCTAAGTGATGAATGATTTTCATTAGATGGTTCTTAGAAATATTATATGTATCGGCAATTTCTTGAATAGTACTTAATTGACCGTCCTTTTTTAATCCTAAATATACTAACACGCGTAAAGAATAATCCGTATAATTTGTTAATCTCATTAGAAAACCTCCATTGAAGCTCTCTTTATTATAGCACCTAACCTCTTAATGTGTAATTGTGACAAATTTATGAAAGATGTATTCAAAATATATCTTTTGTAATTAAGTTAAGTATAATGGAAACATGTAGAACAAATACATGTTTAAATGATGGGGGAAATAATCATGTTAAATGAAAAAACAATTGAAATTATTAAGAGTACTGTGCCTGTATTAGAATTGCATGGAACAGAGATAACAACTCGCTTTTACAAAACACTATTTACTAATCATCCAGAACTATTGAATATCTTTAATCATGCTAATCAAAGAGAGGGTAAGCAGCAAACGGCTCTCGCTAATGCTGTTTATGCAGCAGCGGTTCATATTGATAAGTTAGGTGCGATTATTCCGGTTGTTAAACAAATTGCGCAAAAACATAGAGCGCTAGGTGTATTGCCAGAACATTATCCAATTGTTGGGGAAACGTTATTACAAGCTATCAAGGATGTATTGGGCGATGCCGCAACAGATGAGATTATCGGTGCATGGGCAGAGGCTTATGGTGTTATTGCAGATGCCTTTATCGGTATTGAACAAGATATGTACAGAGAAGCAAAAGAACAAACAGGCGGCTGGGAAGGCTTCCGAAACTTTGTCGTTACAAAGAAAGTAGCAGAAAGTGATGTAATAACATCCTTCTATTTAGAAGCAGAAGACGGACAGGAAATTGCATCATTCCTACCAGGTCAATACTTAACAGTAAGAGTGCATCCAGAAGGAGAAGAATATTCACATATTCGCCACTACAGCTTATCTGATGCGTCAGGCAAGTCTTACTATCGTATAAGTGTGAAGCGAGAAGAACATGGGGTAGTTTCCAATTACCTTCATAATGAAATCCAAGCAGGTTCTGTCTTAGAAATAAGTGCACCAGCTGGGGAATTTGTTCTTGACCAAAAGGAAACTCCAGTTGTACTAATCAGTGGCGGTGTCGGCATTACCCCAATGATCAGCATGCTTAACACAATTGTCAAAGAGCAGCCAGAGCGAGAAGTAGTGTTTGTTCACGGTGCATTGAACAGCTCTGTTCATGCAATGAAACAAGAATTGCAACAGCTAACTGATAAGCATACTAATATAAGAAGTTATGTTGCTTACTCTTCACCAACAGAAAAAGATATAGAAGCTAAGGTATTTGATAAAGAAGGCTATATGGATCTTGAATGGCTGCAGTCAATTGTTCCAAATAAGGATGCGGATTTCTATTTCTGCGGACCAACTGCATTTATGAAACTAATAAACGCTCATTTAAAAGAATTGCATGTGCCAGCGGCGAATATTCATTTTGAATTTTTTGGTCCAGCAAGCAATTTGGAATAGTTGAATAGGGAGGAGCGGGCAAATGTCCGCTTCTTTTTCATCTATTCTAAAAATCAATCTTCGTTTTCATTCGTTTTTTTGGTGCAAAGGGTGCTTTTTTTTAAAACATATTTCGTTTAAAATAAAAAAACCGTCTTAAAAACAGGGCGGTTTTCCTTGATATGACGGCATTTTGCAAAAATGAGCCTATTTTTTTAAAAAAGTTTTAAAAAAGTGTTGACGTTAACTCGCATAGAGTTATATAATACTACTTGTCGCTGATACAACAAACGAAATAAACGCTGAATCAGCAAGGAAGAAATATAAAAACTGGCCCATTGGTCAAGCGGTTAAGACACCGCCCTTTCACGGCGGTAACACGGGTTCGAATCCCGTATGGGTCACCAATATTCGGAGGATTAGCTCAGCTGGGAGAGCATCTGCCTTACAAGCAGAGGGTCGGCGGTTCGATCCCGTCATCCTCCACCATATAAATGCCGATGTAGCTCAATTGGTAGAGCAACTGACTTGTAATCAGTAGGTTGGGGGTTCAAGTCCTCTCGTCGGCACCATCTTTTAAAATGAGATGAGTCATTAGCTCAGTTGGTAGAGCATCTGACTTTTAATCAGAGGGTCGCAGGTTCGAATCCTGCATGACTCACCATTTACGCGGGTGTGGCGGAATTGGCAGACGCACTAGACTTAGGATCTAGCGCCGCAAGGCGTGGGGGTTCGACTCCCTTCACCCGCACCATTTAATTTCACACTCTAAGCGGAAGTAGTTCAGTGGTAGAACACCACCTTGCCAAGGTGGGGGTCGCGAGTTCGAACCTCGTCTTCCGCTCCAAAAATATGCGCCCGTAGCTCAATTGGATAGAGCGTCTGACTACGGATCAGAAGGTTATGGGTTCGACTCCTTTCGGGCGCGCCATATCGGGAAGTAGCTCAGCTTGGTAGAGCACTTGGTTTGGGACCAAGGGGTCGCAGGTTCGAATCCTGTCTTCCCGACCATTAATATTCTAAAATAATAACGGGGCCTTAGCTCAGCTGGGAGAGCGCCTGCCTTGCACGCAGGAGGTCAGCGGTTCGATCCCGCTAGGCTCCACCAATTTTATAAAAATGTATGGATGATAATATGGCGGTGTAGCTCAGCTGGCTAGAGCGTACGGTTCATACCCGTGAGGTCGGGGGTTCGATCCCCTCCGCCGCTACCATATTTCGGACCTTTAGCTCAGTTGGTTAGAGCAGACGGCTCATAACCGTCCGGTCGTAGGTTCGAGTCCTACAAGGTCCACCATCGGAATGCTTTTATCAAGGAGGAATACCCAAGTCCGGCTGAAGGGATCGGTCTTGAAAACCGACAGGCGGGTCAAACCGCGCAGGGGTTCGAATCCCCTTTCCTCCTCCATTAGTTAAATAAATAATATTATCGCGGGGTGGAGCAGTCTGGTAGCTCGTCGGGCTCATAACCCGAAGGTCGCAGGTTCAAATCCTGTCCCCGCAATCTGGTCCGGTAGTTCAGTTGGTTAGAATGCCTGCCTGTCACGCAGGAGGTCGCGGGTTCGAGTCCCGTCCGGACCGCCATTTTTAAAATATGTTTGTAATATAATATCGGAGGGGTAGCGAAGTGGCTAAACGCGGCGGACTGTAAATCCGCTCCTTCGGGTTCGGCGGTTCGAATCCGTCCCCCTCCACCATTTATAACCTTGGCGGTTGTGGCGAAGTGGTTAACGCATCGGATTGTGGCTCCGACATTCGTGGGTTCGATTCCCATCAGTCGCCCCATATTTTCTTCATATTCATTGGGCTATAGCCAAGCGGTAAGGCAACGGACTTTGACTCCGTCACTCGTTGGTTCGAATCCAGCTAGCCCAGTCATAAGGGAATGATTTATTCCCTTTTTATCCTTGCGGGTGTAGTTTAATGGTAAAACCTCAGCCTTCCAAGCTGATGTCGTGAGTTCGATTCTCATCACCCGCTCCAAAATAATATGGGCCTATAGCTCAGCTGGTTAGAGCGCACGCCTGATAAGCGTGAGGTCGATGGTTCGAGTCCATTTAGGCCCACCATATTATTGTTCCGCAGTAGCTCAGTGGTAGAGCACTCGGCTGTTAACCGAGCGGTCGTAGGTTCGAATCCTACCTGCGGAGCCATATAAATTAATATATCTACATAACGAAAACAAAACATGCGCCTTTAGCTCAGCTGGATAGAGCATACGCCTTCTAAGCGTACGGTCAGAGGTTCGAATCCTCTAAGGCGCGTACCAAATGCAGTTGGACTTACTGCACGGAATGCCTTTCGATACGTAATGACCCAGTTTCATTGCATATCGGGAGGTGTTTTTATTTTGCAAAAATTTGCTTGTTCGTTTAAAAAATAGTCCCAAAAAGATATTATAGATTTTCTGATTATTCCCAATTAATAAGATTTTTTGTAAAAAATATATTGTTTACACAAAAATAAAATCGCTGTAAACCTATATAATGCTACCGATATAAACAGTAATTGGGCAGTTAAGCCATTAATAATAATTAAGGTGATAAAAATAATGACAATCATTATTATCAAGGACTTTTTTGTAAATTTAACAATATTGATTTCTGTCCTTTTTTTCTATTCCAGAGTCATGAAGGATTCACAGCTTCATCAAGATTCTCCACTTCATATAAAACTACTTATGGGTTTTGCAGGGGGAATTATTGGCATACTTTTAATGATATTTAGCATTCATGGCAGCTTTTTAATCGATCTGCGCCATTTACCAATTATCTTGCTTGCATATTACGGTAGGGGAATTCCTGCTTATCTTTGTGCGGCGTTAATCATTTTCGGTGATTTTTTTATTAACAGAGACTTCTCTTTTGTAGTGATAATCGTCTTGTTTTTAATAGCCTTTGTTTCTATCTTTATTGCTAATAGAAATATTTCAGGTAAGCATAAGGTATTTGCTACTTTAACTACGACAAATATTATACTAACGACGATACTTTATTTTTTTGTATTAGACGATATAAAACATTATATTTTCTCGATGTTTTTGCATGTTATATTCACCTATGTAGCTGGTTATGCATCTTTTAACGTAATCGAGTACATTAGAGCAAGCCAGGAATTATTTAATAAATACAAGTTAGAATCAACGATAGACAGCTTAACAGGCCTAAATAATGTTAGAAAATTTGATTATATTTGTAAGAAACTGATGAAAATAGCTGCAACAAGGAATGAAGCTTTAACACTTCTATATATCGATATCGACTTTTTTAAAAAAATTAATGATACGTACGGGCATTTAGAAGGAGATATGGTGTTAAAAGAGGTTGGTAGCATTCTCAAAAATTCCACAAGACCAACCGATATCATTAGCCGGAACGGCGGGGAGGAATTTACCGTTATTTTAGTAGACTGTTCAACCGAATTGTCATCTGAAATTAGTGAACGGATTAGAAAATCGGTAGAAGATCACGTATTTATGTTAAGTAATGGAGAAACAATTAACATCACTGTTTCCATAGGGGTGGCAGCTTTTGATAAAGCTGTAAATGATATTAACTTATTTATAAATAAAGCGGATAAAGCATTGTATCAAGCGAAAAAGCTGGGACGTAATCAAGTTGTTTATGATTAGAGCGTTGTTTATACAACGCTTTTTGCTTTTCTCAAGTTAAAGTAGTGAACCTTCACATGACCAAATGTAAAAGTAAGCAGCAATAAAAATTTTTCGTCATTACGACATCTTTTTAATAGGATACAGTATTAGTTTTATTAAGCGGATAGGTATTAGTCTAATTATAATTACAAAAACACTTAGTTTGTTGATTGCACAAACTAAGTGTTCGAGATATAATTAAACCGTATTAAAACGCTTTCTTTACATAGGAGAGGAGATGGAATGATGACAAGAATTAGCTGCAGGTAGCATTTTAAGCTAAATTCACCGCTAAATGAAAGTTTGCCTAGTTTTTCAAACACATAAAATAGAAGGAGGTATAGGCAGAGCAGTTTGCAGAAAGCAAATTAATACTCTGTCTAGAAGACTATGAAGCAGAAACGAAATTCACTCTATATCTTCTCATTAACACTCGTAGCAGCAATTGGCGGCCTTTTATTTGGATATGATACAGCAGTCATTTCTGGGGCTGAAAAATCCGTACAAGCATATTTAATTACAAGCTTAGATTTAGGAACATTAGCGCATGGTGCAACTATTTCGAGTGCACTTATCGGCTGTATTATCGGAGGATTAATATCAGGTTATTTTGCGTCTGCATTTGGTCGCAAGAAGTCGCTTATCATTGCAGCAGTCCTTTTCTTTATTTCGGCATTAGGGTCGGGATACCCTGAATTTCTCTTCTTTCAGCAAGGGGAGCCAAGCATTGCATTGTTGTTTGTGTTTAACTTGTATCGAATCATTGGCGGAGTTGGCGTAGGGCTTGCATCTGCAATTACTCCAATGTATATTGGGGAAATTGCCCCAGCGGATATTCGCGGTAAAATGGTCTCTTTTAACCAATTTATGATTATATTTGGAATGCTGGTCGTTTATTTTGTTAACTGGGGGATTGCAAACGGACAAACGGTAGAATGGGTTAATGAAATTGGCTGGCGTTATATGTTTGCTTCGGAAGCAATACCTGCAGTGCTGTTTGGTCTGCTGCTCTTTTTAGTTCCGGAAACTCCGCGCTACTTAGCGTTTAAGAGAGAAGATACTAAAGCAATGCATGTGTTAGCCAAGATAAACGGTGCAGAACAAGCAAAAACGATTCTACAAGAAATTAAACAGACATTGAATGTAACACAAGAACCAACAAAGTCTGCTAAACTTTTATCTTTTGGAAAGCTTGTCATTGTTATTGGGATAATGCTGTCTGTTTTTCAGCAGTTTGTAGGAATAAATGTTGCTTTATATTATGCTCCTCGAATCTTTGAAAGCATGGGTGCGGCAAAAGATGCTTCGATGCTGCAAACAATCGTTATGGGGCTTGTTAATGTCGTTTTCACTGTTATTGCTATATTTACCGTAGATAAGTGGGGTAGGAAACCGTTATTAATAACTGGCTCTATCGGGATGGCAATAGGAATGTTTGGTGTAGCCGGCCTTGCTTTTGCCAATATCATTGGAATCAGCACATTAATTTTTATTATTGTTTATACAGCATCTTTTATGATGTCATGGGGACCAATCTGCTGGGTGCTTATTGCAGAAATATTTCCTAATAAAATCAGAGGGCAGGCAGTAGCAGTTGCTGTTGCTGCACAATGGGCAGCAAACTATTTTATTTCCTCTACCTATCCGATGATGATGGAATACAGCGGTGGGTTAACATACGGTTTTTATGGCGTAATGAGCATTCTATCAGCAGTATTTATTTGGAAATGGGTCCCTGAAACAAAGGGAAAAACACTTGAATACATGGATAATTTTTGGATCAATAAGACGAAGAGTCAAAAAAAGGCATCATAAATAAAACATACAGGTAGTGGCAAGACTTTGAAAGTTTTATCTCAGGTCTTGCCACAAGTATTTTTTTGTAAACTGACAATATATTAAGATATTTAAAGAAATTTCGAGCTGGAGTTATATTTGGACATGAAATCTCGGTTAAACGAGTAAATAAAGAGTAATTTATACAAATTTGAACAATTAGCTGTCTTTACAAGAAAATATTGGAGGAGTATGATTGCTAACATAATATTAATTCTTATTCGCTGAGTCTTTTTAAGAGCGGGGGACCCAATCTGTGATGAACAATCACATGGGGTGAATCCTTCTGTAGAAGGTAGGGCTACTCTTTTGGCCCGAATCCGACAGCTAACCTCGTAAGCGTAAAGAGAGAGGATGTGTAACTGGTGATCGAAAAAATCAACTCGACCACGGGGTAATCCTCCGCGGTCTTTTTTCTGTAATTAAATAAAAATATCTTGTATCGCTGAAATCCATTTGGAGCGGGGGACCCATTCAATACGTGAGCAAAACTCACCGGGGTGAATCCTTTATGAGAAGGTAGGGCTACTATCTTGGCCCGAATCCGGCAGCTAACCTCGTAAGCGTTAAGACAGAAGGTATTACCTTGGATTTAAACCCCTTGTGTAATACAGGGGGTTTTTTGTGCAAAATTTTAATGGGAAATATTAACAAAAATGAAAAGGGGCAGTATATGGAAGACTTGCTTATGCTTGCGATTATTGGGATATCAACAGCCGCTATGTTTGGATTAATTACTTGGTGTGAACAAAAAACAGCTGTAGGCGAACAGGAGGAAAAGAAATGATTACGTTTATTTTTGTCCTGGCACTAGGTGTTGTCATCTACTTGCTGTATGCGTTACTGAACCCTGAGAAATTTTAATATAAACGGAGGGGAAACAATTGGTTTTCACCATATTATCAATCATTCTTACACTTCTGCTCATAGTGCTATTAGTAATTCCTATGGGAAATTATATGGCGGTCGCATTTAATGAGCATCCTACAAAGCTGGATAAGATATTTTATCCTGTTGAAAAGTGGATATATAAACTCGGCGGAATAAAAAATAACACACAAACTTGGAAACAATATGCTTTGTCTATGCTTGCAGCAAACAGTTTTATGATTCTATTAGTCTATTTGATTTTTCGATTTCAAGGGTTTCTTCCTTTAAATCCGAACCATATTGCTGGCATGAGTCCTGATTTAGCTTTTAATACAGCAATAAGCTTTATGACAAATACGAATTTGCAGCATTACAGCGGAGAATCAGGGTTATCGCTGCTATCACAATTGATTGCGATCATCTACATGATGTTTGTCGCCCCAGCATCTGCTCTTGCAGTTGCCATTGCATTTATAAGGGGATTAGCGGGGAAAAGGCTTGGCAGCTTTTTTATCGACTTAACCAGAAGCATAACAAGGGTACTGTTGCCGATTGCATTTGTCACTAGCTTTATATTTATTGCTCTCGGAGTTCCACAAACAATGAACACAACAATGGAGGCCGAGACGCTCGAGGGAGATGTACAGACAATAGCAACAGGTCCAATTGGTTCCTTCTTATCGATTAAGGAGCTTGGTAATAATGGCGGAGGATATGTAGGAGTTAACTCAGCGCATCCTTTTGAAAATCCTAATGCACTTTCAAATACACTGCAAATTATCTTAATGTTCTTATTGCCAGCTTCTATTCCGATTACTTACGGAAAAATAATCGGAAATAAAAAACAAGGTAAAGTATTGTTTATTTCGATGGCTATGATTTTCCTTGTGTTTCTCAGCACCTCCCTTTATCAAGAATATCAAGGAAATCCTGCTTTTACTAAGATGGGATTATCAGCTGAAAACGGCAGTATGGAAGGCAAGGAAGTTCGGTTTGGCATTGTTCAGTCAGTCTTGTTTGCGATAACAACAACTGCAACAGAAACAGGTGCTGTTAATACGATGCATGATACGCTGACACCTATTTCCGGGATGCTAACATTGTCGAATATGCTCTTAAATACCGTTTACGGCGGTGTTGGCTCTGGTTTTATCAACATTATGATGTATGTGCTGATTGCTGTTTTTCTTTCAGGGCTCATGGTTGGAAGAACACCTGAGTTTTTAGGGAAAAAAATTGAAGGGAAGGAAATGAAGCTGATTGCCGTTACCTTGTTGATTTCGCCATGTCTAATACTGACAGGAACTGCTTTAGCTTTATTCACCCCATTAGGCAATGAAGGAATTTCTAATCCAGGATTCCACGGATTGACACAGGTGCTCTATGAATTTACTTCATCTGTTAATAATAATGGCTCAGGCTTTGAAGGGCTTGGTGATGCGACTCCTTTCTGGAATATATCAACAGGTGTTGCTATGTTCATCGGACGATTTTTTCCGCTTCTTACGATGCTAGCAGTCGCAGGAAGTCTGGCATCCAAAAATATTGTGCCAGAAACTGCCGGAACATTCAAAACAGATACTTCTTTATTCGGTGGGTTGTTTATTGGTACGGTTTTTATCGTCGGAGCTTTGACGTTTTTTCCAGTCCTTGTCTTAGGTCCGATTGCTGAATTTTTGACATGGTGATGGAGGGTTAAATAATGAATTTACAAGAGAAAGTACAAATTCAGAAAGAAACAGCCTTAATGAATAATGATATTATCAAACATGCTATGAAGGATTCCTTCCTAAAGCTACATCCTAAGCTTATGGTGAAAAATCCAATAATGTTTATTGTGGAATTAGGATTCTTTATCACTTTCATTCTTTCCTTTTTTCCTAATATATTAGGAGCACATGAAAGTGATCGCTGGTTTACTATCACTGTTTCTATCATTCTGTTATTCACCGTCTTGTTTGCAAATTTTGCAGAGTCCATTGCAGAGGGAAGAGGAAAGGCACAGGCCAATGCGCTTAAGACTTCCAAGACAGATGTGTTTGCTAACCTGCTTATTAACGGCAGCATCATGCAAGTTCCGTCTTCCTGCTTAAAAAAAGGGGATATCGTTCTAGTTAAACAAGGAGAAATGATACCTGGTGACGGGGAAGTGATTCAAGGGTTGGCATCTGTTGATGAATCGGCAATTACAGGTGAATCAGCACCTGTGCTGAAAGAAGCTGGAGGAGATTTTAATTCGGTAACAGGTGGAACACTTGTCGTCAGTGATGAAATAAAAGTGAAAATAACAAGCAATCCTGGCGAGTCCTTTTTAGAT
The DNA here is from genome assembly GCF_021341655.1 of Bacillus sp. Au-Bac7. Taxonomy (NCBI): domain Bacteria; kingdom Bacillati; phylum Bacillota; class Bacilli; order Caryophanales; family Bacillaceae; genus Bacillus; species Bacillus sp. Au-Bac7. The sequence goes on from NZ_JAJTTG010000002.1 coordinate 180,204, forward strand.
AAAATGATCTCATTAGTCGAAGGTGCAGAACGGCAAAAAACACCGAATGAAATTGCTTTAAACACGGTGTTAATCAGCTTAACACTTATCTTCCTATTCGTTGTCATGACATTGCCATTCTTTACAAACTACTTAGGCTTTCAGCTGCAAGTGCCTGTTCTTATTGCCTTGCTTGTTTGCTTAATTCCCACAACAATTGGTGGGCTTCTTTCTGCAATTGGAATCGCAGGGATGGACAGGGTGACCAAATTTAATGTTCTGGCAATGTCGGGTAAGGCAGTCGAGGCAGCAGGAGATATTAACACTATCATTTTAGATAAAACAGGCACCATCACCTTTGGGAACAGGATGGCAAGTGAATTTGTGCCAACTGGCAATACGAATAAGAATACGCTTTATAAGTGGATTGCCGCAAGCTCTGTTAAGGATGAAACCCCAGAAGGGCGCTCGGTTCTGGAATTGTTGGAAAAGGAAGGCTATGCAATTGATTTATCCTTGGCAGCCGGAGCAGATATAGTTGAATTTAAAGCTGAAACAAGAATGAGCGGGTTAAATCTGCCTGATGGCAGACTTGTTCGCAAAGGGGCAGTCGACGCAATAAAACAATGGGCTGTTTCAAACGGCGGAAATGTGCCAGAAGATTTGGACAGAAAAGCAAATAAAATAGCCCAAGCAGGAGGCACTCCATTAGCAGTGGCAATCGACAACCAAATTATTGGGCTTATTTATTTAAAAGATACCGTTAAACCAGGGATGAGAGAAAGATTTGACGAACTGCGGCGGATGGGCATCAAATCAATTATGTGTACTGGCGACAATCCATTAACTGCAGCAACGATTGCCAAAGAAGCAGGTGTGGATGAGTTTATTGCTGAATGTAAGCCTGAAGATAAAATCGCAGTAATAAAGCATGAACAAGCAAAAGGGAAATTAGTAGCTATGACTGGAGATGGCACGAATGATGCGCCTGCACTGGCACAAGCGGATGTTGGTTTGGCGATGAACAGTGGCACAACTGCAGCAAAAGAAGCTGCTAATATGGTTGATTTAGACTCTAATCCTACTAAATTGATTGAAGTAGTTAGCATTGGCAAACAGCTATTAATGACAAGAGGTGCCTTGACTACTTTCAGCATCGCCAATGATATTGCGAAGTACTTTGCGATAGTGCCTGCGATGTTTATGCTGGCAATCCCTGAGGTCAGTGCGTTAAATATTATGGGGCTTCACTCGCCAGTTACAGCTATTCTGTCAGCATTGATCTTCAATGCAATCATTATTCCGCTCCTCATTCCACTGGCAATGAAGGGGATAGAATATAAACCAATGAGTTCAGATGCACTATTAAGAAAGAACCTGTTTATTTACGGAGCAGGAGGTGTGATTGTTCCATTCATTGGAATAAAGGTAATAGATATATTAATTTCGTTCGTAATATAACAGTTACGGAAGGAAAGGGATGAAACCATGTTTGCAACCGTTGCAAGAACAAGCTTATTATTTATGCTTATTTGCGGAGTGATTTACCCATTAGCAGTTACTGGTATTGCTGCTGTTTTGCTGCCAGAACAGGCAAATGGCAGTCTCGTCTACAATAACGAAGGGAAAGTGATTGGCTCTGAGTTAATTGGACAGTCTTTTGCTGATGAGGGCTTCTTTCATTCAAGAGTTTCAAGTATTGATTATGATGCTTCTAGTTCTGGGACAAATAACTATGCTCCAACAAATGAGGAAATGCTTGAACGAACAAAAGCGTCTATTACAGAATGGCAGTCTGAGAATCCAGATGTATCATTAAAAAGCTTGCCCATCGACTTAATAACAAATTCTGGATCGGGACTTGATCCGCATATTACTCCAAAAGCGGCATTAGCACAAATTAATAGAGTTGCTGAACATACTAATGTACCGAAGTCAGAGCTGAAAAGCTTGATTGAACGTCACACAGAAGAAAAGGAATGGGGATTGTTCGGAGAGGAAAGAGTAAATGTGCTTAAACTTAATATATCATTAATGGAATTGACCTCTTAATATTTTCCAAGCTTCCTGCTGCTAAAAGGGCAGGGAGCTTGCTTAAAGAAAGGAGCTAGGAATAAATGTGAAGGAAAATCATCCATATTTCAGAAGAAAGACAGCGGAAGAAATTTTAGCAGAAATGGATAAGGAAGGAAGGGGTAAGCTAAAGCTGTATATAGGAGCAGCGCCTGGTGTTGGAAAAAGCTACAGAATGCTGCAGGACGCAAACGAACTGCGTAAAGAAGGTAAGGATATTGTTATTGGCCTGATAGAAACACATAACAGAGCAGAAACAAAAAAACAGATTGGCGTGCTTGAAACGGTTCCGCTCCTTGAATTGAACTATAAAGGCAAGGTATTTTATGAAGTGAATATTCCTGGAATTCTGAAAAGAGTTCCAGACATCGTCATCATTGATGAACTCGCACACTCGAATATAGCTGGATCAAAAAATCGGAAAAGATATATGGATGTAGAAGAAATATTGGCAGCAGGCATTGATGTCTATTCTGCCGTCAATATTCAGCATTTGGAAAGTGTCCATGATATTGTCGCCAATATTACAGGAGTAAAGGTAAACGAAAGGCTGCCTGACCTTTTTATCAATAAAGCAAATGAAATTCAGCTAATCGATATTTCTCCACCAGAATTAAGAAAAAGGCTCCAGGATGGCAAGGTATATGATAGTCCTAAAATTCAGCAAAGCCTACAAAACTTCTTTACAGAGGAAAATCTTTATGCGTTAAGAGAGCTTGCGTTAAGAGAGGTGGCTGATGACGTAGATGGAAAAATCGAAGAGAATAATGGCCATCTATATCAAGGGCCAATCGGTCTCCAAGAAAAAATCCTAGTTTGCGTACAGTATAGCCAAACTGCAGAAAAGCTTATTAGAAGAGGCTGGAGAATGGCAAACCGCCTAAAGGCGAAGCTGTATGTACTGCATGTAACAGACAGCAAAGAGCAGGATATGCCACAGTGGAAACAAGAAAAAATCACAGCATGGAGGGAATTAGCCCTGCAATTCGGTGCCGAATTTCTGTTGAAAAACAAAAGAATGCAAAAGCCTGCTCATATTATCGTAGAAGCGGCGAATGAACATTTTATTACACAAATATTGCTGGGACAATCTGCACGAACAAGATGGGAAGAAATCAAAAAAGGTTCCATCGTCAATGAAATAATGAGACAAACAACAAATATTGATATTCATATAGTTGCAGACAGCAAACCAATCAGAAAGGACAAAAGCCAATGAATGTTGCCTTTTTTCTCATACCAAAACACGAAGTTGCATTCGTATTCCAGCATTGGACAATGAGGCAGGTTATGGAGAAGATGGAGTATCACCGCTACAGTGCCGTTCCAATCCTTGATAAAGCTGGCCGCTACTTGGGCACTGTAACAGAAGGTGATCTGTTATGGAAAATGAAAAATACTGGAAATCTTGACTTCCAACATACTAATGAGGTGAAACTTCAAGACGTACCTCTTCACGCTAGTAATGAAGCGATAGCTGTGAACAGTGAGATAGAAGCAATCGTCAGCACGTTACTAGAACAAAACTTCGTTCCAGTAGTCGATGATTCTGGAGTTTTTATCGGAATTATTAGACGGAGAGAAGTGATACAATGGCTTTCGGAGGAGAGCGGGAATGTGTGGAGGAAGAGAAACTGATTAGGAATGTCCTAATCAGTTTCGTGACTTAATCTATTCTATTATTCTGCAGCAAATACTTTAGTAATTCTCTCCATTGCCCAATCAAGCTCCTCCTTCGTAATAACAAGGGGCGGAGCAAACCGGATGACGGTATGATGTGTTTCTTTGCAAAGCAATCCTAGCTCCTTCAACTTCTCACAAAAAGGTCTAGCTTCTTCATGTAATTCCATGCCGATAAATAGCCCTCTGCCTCTTACTTCTTTAATGACAGAACAATTTAACCCTTGAAGTTTGGCAAGAAAATAAGTACCGAGTTGTTGAGATCGGTCTGCGAGCTGTTCGTCCTCTATAACTTCTAATGATGCAATCGATACGGCACAAGCAAGCGGATTTCCGCCAAATGTTGATCCGTGTGAACCAGGATTAAAGACGCCAAGAATGTCCTTATTGGCAACAACACAGGAGATAGGAAATACCCCGCCTCCTAGAGCTTTTCCTAATATGAGCATGTCTGGCTCGATATCCTCCCACTCATAAGCAAACAGCTTTCCTGTTCTGCCGAGTCCGACTTGAATTTCATCTGCGATAAAGAGAACATTATGCTGCTTACATAATTCAAAGGCAGCTTTCATAAAGCCGGGAGGGGGAAGGATAATTCCTGCTTCACCTTGTATTGGTTCAATTAAGAATGCTGCTGTATTAGGTGTAATCGCTTCTTTTAAACTATTTAAATCACCGTATGAAATGAGCTTGATACCAGGCAGCAAAGGACCGAACCCGCGCCTGTACTCTGCTTCGGAAGATAGAGACACAGCTGCCATTGTGCGCCCGTGAAAATTCCCAGAGCATGCAATTATTTCCGCTGAATTTTCATCTACACCTTTAACATCATATGCCCAGCGCCGTGCAGCTTTAATAGCCGTTTCGACAGCCTCTGCACCGGTATTCATCGGCAGAGCCATATCTTTTTTTGTCAGTTTGCACAGCTTTTCATACCACGGGCCAAGCTGAGTATGATGAAAAGCCCTGGAAGTCAAGGTAACTTTATCTGCTTGATTCTTTAAAGCAGCAATGATTTTCGGATGGCAATGTCCTTGGTTTACAGCTGAATAAGCACTAAGCATATCCATATACTTGTTTTTCTCAGGGTCCTCCACCCACACTCCTTCTCCTTTTTCGATGACAATCGGCAGGGGATGATAATTATTTGCTCCGAATTCTTCACTTTGTCTAATAAATTTTTCTGACATAGACATAAGGATTCCTCCAATCATTAGGTGGTTTTCGAAACGAAAGTTTATATCATATCGTGTATGGTACGTACATAAAATAAGTTATCACTTTCCGCATTATGGAAACTTCATCTATAATTTGGAAACTTAATTTTATTGTCAAATAATTATGAGATTATGTCAATGGGTCTTCTAGTTAAATTTCTTATTATTCATACTTTTGTAAAAATTATATTGCAGAATGTATTTCAGTCTGCTACATTGATGGTGTAAAAATATTTTATATGTCAAAAAAGAATGAAGGTTATTATGGTACAGTCTATTGATAGAGCAATGAGTATTATAAAGCTGCTTGCTTCTGATAATGGAGAATGGTGGTCGATTTCAGAAATTGCCGACAGTCTTAGTCTGCCTGTAAGTACAGTTCACCGCCTCTTAAATACGCTTATCCAGCATCAGCTAGTACTGCAAAATGCCGATACAAAGCATTATAAACTCGGCAGTTTATGGATGGAGATTGGTTTGCGCCAGCTCGAGAAGGCAGACTATCGAACGAAGGCGCGCGAAGTAATGGCAGAATTAGCACAGCAAGTGGAGGAAAGTATTTATTTTAATATCCGTGACGGAATGGAATCCATTATTATTGAACGAGTCGACAGTCCTACTAATGTTAGAATTATTGACAAAATCGGCTTGCGGATTCCGCTCTCAATTGGGGCGCCAAATAAAACGATTCTGGCAAATATGCCAGAAGAAGAAACGCAAAGAATCGTTAAGGAATTGCTTCCATCTTCTAAAGCAAAACAGAGTCAATTATTTGATCAATTGTCTTTAATAAAAGAACAAGGGTATGCGGTAAGCTATAGTGAAAGAACAGATGGCACAATATCTGTTGCAGCTCCCGTTTTAGATTTTAATCACCAGCTGGTAGGGGCAATCAGCATCGGAGTCGTCCAATATCGTGTTAGCGAAGAACGTTTATCCTACTTAATTCATTGTATAAAGAAAGCGGCAAAAGAAATTTCTACAGCATTAGGCAGAACCTGAAGTCAGCGGGTTCTGTCCATTTTTATATAGTTAATGGAAACAAATTTCATCATATGGAAAAGAGGGCTAACATGGAAAAATGGAGCACAAAAGAGCAATTAGTTGACCTTTTATGCAAGCTTGTCAATATACCTAGTATTACAGGCTCTGACGCAGAGAAAATTCTTCCTGACTTTGTCGTAAATGAGCTAAGAAGCTTAGATTATTTTCAGAAACATCCAGATCATCTTCAAAAAAATCCAACAGGAGATGGCAGATATTTTGTTACAGGCCTTGTGAAAAATCAACTTCCAACAAAAAAGACAGTAATTCTGATCAGCCATTTTGACGTTGTTGATGTGCAGGACTACGGCAGATGGAAGGAACATGCTTTTGATCCGAAGAAACTAACAGAAATTTTTCAGTTGCATAAGGAAGAACTTCCACAACAAGTCAAGAATGATATGGAAACAGGAAATTGGTTATTCGGCAGGGGAACGATGGATATGAAATGTGGATTGGCCCTTCATATGTCGATGATTGAAAAAGCATGTAATGGAGAGTTTGAAGGCAATATCTTGTTAGTGACAGTTCCTGATGAAGAAGTAAATTCAATTGGAATGAGAGCAGCAGTTCCAATATTGCTGGAACTTGCTGAAGAATATGACTTGGAATATGTGACTGTTTTGAACGGTGAGCCGATGTTTATGAGATATCCTGGTGACAATAATAAGTATATTTATACAGGATCCATCGGCAAGCTGTTGCCAGGTTTCCTTTGCTACGGCAAAGAAACACATGTCGGCGAACCTTTTGCCGGGTTGAATGCAAACTATATGGTATCTCTATTAACAGAAGAAATCGAACTGAATACCGATTTATGTGAAATAGTAGAAGGTGAAACGACACCGCCGCCAACTAACTTAATTCAGTATGGCATCAAAAAAGATTATTCTGTGCAAATACCGCATCGCGCTGTTACGTTATTTAATCTGTTTTTATTAGAAAAGAAAATGGATGATGTGGTGCAGTTACTCATGGAGAAAGCCGGCAATGCAGCTGCTAAAATAACAAAATCCTATTCATTGCAAGCCGCCGAGTTTGCTAAATATACTCCCTTTTCGCCGCCTAGAATGAATGTTTCTGTATTAACATATGATGAGCTTAGTCAATATGCAGTAACGAAGTATGGAAAAGAAAGTGTAGAAAGCATCCATACCTCGATTTTGCAAAACAGGGGAGAAATGGATGACAGAGAAGCAACCATTGAGATGGTCGATAAACTAGCGATACTATGCAAAGAACTTGCCCCTATGATCATCGTGTTTTTTGCGCCACCCTTTTATCCTGCTATTAGTTCCTATAAACATCCATTAATAACTACAGTTGTTCAGCAAATACAGACATACGGAACAGCTGCTCACGGCATAGATTTTGAAAAACGAAATTACTTTAACGGTATATCCGACCTAAGCTATGCTGGTTTGCAATATCCAGCAGAATCGATGATATCACTTACAGCCAATATGCCAATTTGGGAGAGAGGTTACACAGTCCCTCTTAGAGAATTAGAGCTGCTAAATGTACCTGTATTGAATATCGGGCCGGTCGGATTTGATGCCCATCAGTGGACAGAACGATTAGATATTGATTATGCCTTTCATATATTAAAGGATATTCTTGTTGACAGTATAACTACTTTATTTACAGAGGCATATATTTCTGCTTCACCGAAAGAGAATAATACACTTGACTAATTACTAGCTTATGCTTTTTCAACTTTACGAACAATCGATATAAAGGTTCGAACAAATAAGAAGGTAAACGCAATCGAAAGGAAACTGAAAGAAGAATTCCAGCCTTTTTTATATTGGACCAGCTTTGTATGCTTCTCGATAAAATGTTCTGCAACTGCAGAAGGAAGACTAAAAAGCAGACATTTAAACAATATTCCCGGCAATCTTGAATTTTTTGTTGCTTGATTGTAATAAACACAAGTGACAGGAAAGATCAGGTAGCTGAAAAGCACACTAATATCAAAAGATTTGAAAATCCTGACAGGGTATGTAATATAGCCTTTTTTGACAACGAGGTAATCTAAGATTGAAGCAATATAGCTTTTAAACAAAAAGATAATCAGCCAGTCCTTTAAAAGTGGTTTTCTAATCAGGTTTAAGAAAAAGCCAATACTGACAACAAATAAAATTCGTAAAAAGATAAGTTCATTTCGTTTAGACATTGCTTTCTCCTTTGGTTTTTTCTTAGTTTGTCCGTATGAATTACAATTATTTACTATAAAATACTAAAAAAACGGTACACAATAATGTGCACCGTTTTTTATAAAAATTATATATGTCTATCCCGACCTGACAAAATCCCAAATATTGTCACAATCCCTGCAATAATGATTAATAGCACGATTGGGATTGACCAAACATGTGTCCAATCAAACAAGGAACCGATAAATAGTGGGCCAACAGCAGCTAAGATATAACCTGTTGATTGGGCCATCCCAGACAGTTCTGCTGCCTGTTTAGCATTTTGAGAACGGAAGCCGATTAAGCTGAGAGCTAATGGGAAAATTCCGCCAAGTGCCAAACCGATTAGGATGATACTGATAATTAGGATTGGATAGTGATCTGCACTAAACAGAAGACCGCTGTATCCTAAAATAGCACAAATGCCTAAACCGCAGGCAATCAACGACTGGGAACGAAGACGGCTTGCTATAAACGGGATGAAAAAGCTTGCAGGTAAACCTACCAGCTGCGTAAAGGACAGCATCCAGCCTGCAGTTTCAAGACTCATTCCATAACTATGCAGGATTTCTGGCAGCCAAGAGATGGTCACATAAAATAAAAACGACTGAAATCCCATGAACACGGCAATTTGCCATGCAATCGGTGATGACCAAACTTTTGTTGAGACTGGCTTTGCACCAGTAATGACCTCTTTATCTTCTCTATTGTATTTCAATAAATAGAACCATACAATAATCGCAGCAACTGCAGGAATTCCCCAAACCATTTGAGCACCTTGCCAGCCCAAGCCTTGTCCGTCAGCTAATGGGACACTTAATCCGGAAGCTAAAGACGCGAACACACCCATTGATGTGGAGTAAACGCTTGTCATTAACCCGAACTTTTCTGGGAATTTATCTTTAACAATGGCAGGGAGCAAAACATTGCCAATTGCAATCCCTATACCGACGAGCAGAGTACCGGCGAAAAGAAAGAACGTATAAGGAATTGACCTAGAGCATATGCCAGTCAATAAAATGATTAAACCGAGAAGCAATGTCTTTTCATTTGATAATCTGCTGGATATTTTAGGGACGAGGGGTGACATGACAGAAAACGTGATCAAGGGCAAGCTCATCAGCAAGCCAGAGCTCCAATGGGCTAGTCCAACATCTTCTTGTATGAAGCCGACAAGCGGTCCTAATGACGTAATTGCCGGTCGAAGGTTGAAAGCGACAAGCACGATGCCTGCAATAAGTAAATAAATAGAAATAGATTTGTTGTAATCAGATGATTTTGATAAGTCCATACTAGGTAACTCCTCTCAAATGTTGCAAACCTTATACAGTATAACATAAGAAAGCAAGTTTTTTTGAGAAGGAATTCACAGGATGTAAGAACTAATAGAATGATATAGCTACTTTTAAAAGAAAAAATTTTGCTGATTTTTGTTATTTCAAAATACTGCTTATACAATCCTCCATTTAGATAATAAGCATAATTACTCTTAAAAAAGAAATGTAAGAATAACTCTCTGCTAACTTAGTCAAAATTGCCCCTATTGACAATAATTTCATAGATTGTTAATGTAATAAAAATATTTCTTATCCAGAGAGGCGGAGGGACTGGCCCTATGAAGCCTCAGCAACAGGTCTTTTTGACACTGTGCTAATTCCAGTCGGGTGACTCCTGATAGATAAGAGCTTATGTTATTTATTAGTCAGCAGCGCACTCTATTTTAGGGTGTGTTTTTTTCTGGATATTTTAAGGAGAGTTAAGATGGAAAAGAACAAACAACAATTTCAGCGGAAAATGCAAACAAGACATTTAGTGATGCTGTCACTTGGAGGAGTAATTGGAACAGGACTCTTTTTAAGTTCAGGCTACACTATACAGCAGGCAGGTCCTATCGGTACAATACTGGCCTACCTTATTGGTGCGCTTGTTGTGTATCTAGTAATGCTGTGCTTAGGGGAGCTGGCTGTGCATATGCCAGAAACAGGAGCCTTCCACAGCTATGCCGCTAAATACATTAACCCAGCTACTGGTTATACAGTTGCCTGGTTGTACTGGCTAACGTGGACTGTTGCATTAGGATCAGAATTTACAGCTGCAGGACTTCTCATGCAGCGCTGGTTTCCATCTGTTAATGTGTGGATTTGGAGCTTAGTATTTGCAATTTTAATTTTCATACTTAATATACTTACAGTCAGATTGTTTGCTGAATCTGAATTTTGGTTTTCCTCTATTAAAGTAATTGCCATTGCCCTTTTTATTATTTTAGGATTAGGAGCAGTGTTCGGGCTTATTCCAATGACTCATTCACAGTCTGCACCGCTGCTGAGTAATTTTACAAGTGGCAGTCTTTTCCCGAACGGTGCTGTCACGTTGTTTATGACGATGCTTGCTGTTAATTTTGCTTTTTCAGGAACAGAGTTAATTGGAATTGCCGCAGGTGAAACGGCAGATCCGCAAAAAAACGTCCCAAAAGCAATTCATACAACATTATGGCGTTTAATCATTTTCTTTGTTGGTACTATTTTTGTATTGTCTGCCCTATTGCCAGCATCCGAAGCCGGGGTGTTAGAAAGCCCATTTGTAACAGTGTTTGAGCGGATTGGAATTCCATATGCGGCAGATATCATGAACTTTGTAATCTTGACCGCCATTTTGTCTGCTGCTAATTCAGGCCTTTATGCAGCTTCGAGAATGCTCTGGTCACTTGCAGATAAAAATACAATTTCACCGAAGTTTAAAAAGCTGTCGAAAAAAGGGGTTCCAGTTTATGCCGTGATTTTCAGCATGTTGGGCGGAGGATTAGCGCTTTTATCAAGCATAGTAGCTCCAGATACAGTTTATATCGTGCTCGTGTCTATTTCTGGACTAGCTGTTGTCGCTGTTTGGATGAGCATTAGTGCTTCACAGTTTTTGTTCCGCAGACGCTTTATTAAAGAAGGAAACTCTGTCGACAGCTTAGTCTATCGCACACCGTTGTATCCATTTGTACCGATTGCTTCTTTCTTATTATGTCTTGCATCATGTATTGGTATTGCCTTTGACCCAACACAACGGATTGCCCTGTATTGCGGAATTCCATTTATCCTATTTTGCTATGTTAGCTTTTATGTAATGAAGAAATTAAAAAAAGGAGAAGTAAAGTATGTCGATCAGCAGCAATCCAATTAACAATATTTTATCAGATTATCCGCTGATGATTTTAGACGGAGCATTAGCGACAGAATTAGAAGCACATGGCTGTAATTTAGATGACCCGCTTTGGTCAGCAAGAGTGCTTTTAGAAAAGCCAGAGCTTATTTATCAAGTGCATACAGAATATTTTCGCGCAGGAGCAGATTGCGCCATCACCGCAAGCTATCAGGCCTCGATTGCAGGCTTTGCAGAAAGAGATATAAATGAAACAAAAGCAATAGAGTTGATAAAAAAATCCGTTGCTCTTGCCAGAAAGGCTAGAGATGACTTCTGGAAAGAGCACGAACAGTCAAACAGACCCAAGCCGTTAGTCGCTGCATCAGTCGGACCATATGGCGCATACTTGGCAGATGGATCTGAATATGTCGGGAACTATGATGTAACAAACAAAGTACTTACAGACTTTCATCGGAAAAGAATAGTAGCATTAATGGAAGCAGGAGCTGATATTCTTGCATTTGAAACAATTCCCTCTTTGCAGGAAGCAACCGTACTGACTGAAATACTAAAGGAATTTCCGAATACATACGCCTGGCTTTCTTTCTCATTAAAAGATGAAACACAAATCAGTGACGGCACACCATTAAAGGATTGTGGCAGACAATTCACAGAACACGACCAAATTGCCGCCATCGGCTTTAATTGTGCATCAGCACAAATCATCACAGAAGCAATCAAAAATATAAAAGAAAGTACAAATAAACCAATAATTGTCTACCCGAATTCAGGCGAAACATACGACCCGACCACAAAAACTTGGCATGGCGAGGAAGCATGCGCAAGTTTAAGCCATAAAGAATGGTTTAAAACAGGAGCGAGCATTATCGGCGGCTGTTGCCGAACATCACCGCGGGATATTGCAGTAATTGCTAGAGAATTGCGGTAGTGAATAATTCTGAGACTTGGATATAATCCAAGTCTTTTTTTATAAGGAAAGAGAAAATTCAAGTCTATAATTTATTTTAAATGGAGAGAAGTAAATTTGATAAGAGATAAATAATATAGTTTTTGTAAGTATATCTATAGTTATATATCTTTTTTATAGGGCATTTATATTATATTTTGAAGCGATAGGATAGTGGGTTGATATTCAGGTTGTAACACCTGAAGATTTAAATTAAGATGTGATTAGAATGGTGAATAGAGGAGGTGTTTTTCATTTCAAAAATAGCATACAGTTCTTTTTGGAAACAAAGTACTTTAAGCTGCTTCATTGTATTGATTATAACTTTCTTTCTTCATGACTTCATACAAAATAATGTTGAATTTATTTTGATAGTAGATTTTCTTATATTTGCGGTAATCTTCTTTGTTTTGCATACGATTTTCTTTCTTGTTGCCCGTCCTAAAATTTCTTCCCACAAAATATAATTACATCAATAATAAACACTTTTGTATTCAGAATAGTTATTCCTAAGTGAAATATAGTTTTTTTATTTCATATAATATGGTGGGTGCCCTAATTTTTAGACTACATTAAGATTAGGGTGCTTTTTTATGGATATCGTTTGTTGCTAGTAAGAGGACCTACGTGATTATAAAGAAAAGGTTGCATTATATTTTTAATAAGATGTTTAATAGAAAGAATAACTTAAAAAATTAAGTGAAGTCAGAATAGACTGCTATGTTAAGATAAATATAATCTTAATAAAGAAGGATATCCTTTTGTACCAGAAAAGAGGGTTCAGATGAAATACTTAAACAAGGAGCTAGCACAGGAAATCGTCAATCGCACGATGACAATTATAAATTGGAATATTAATGTTATGAATGAAAAAGGGGTTATTATTGCCTCAGGGGATGAGGATAGAGTTGATTCTATCCATGAAGGTGCAGTAAAGGTAATCGAAACGCAGACTGGTTTTGAAATTGGTGTTACTGAAGCAGATAAGTTTCATGGGGTGAAAGCAGGTATAAACTTGCCGATTACTTTTCATGAAAAAGTTGTTGGTGTCATTGGGATAACGGGAGCACCTGAGGAAATCCGTAATTATGGAGAGCTTGTCAAAATGGCTGCCGAAATGATCATCCAGCAAGCCTTTTTAATGGAGGAAATGCAATGGGATGAGCGGTTAAAAGAAGAGCTTGTGACGATGCTGCTTAATGGACAGGAAGACTTTGATTCACTCTATTTTGACCGAGCTAGGCGGCTCGGCATGGACTTAACTATTCCAAGAACGGTAATAATTATGGCAGCAGATGATAATGCTAAAGTTTTTAAAACCATTCGTGCAAAGCTGTCAAAGGATGATCTATATGTTGTCCACCAACATTATATTATTCTATTAAAAAGGATTGTGTTAAAAAATGGCGTCTGGAATCAAGCAGCCACAAGAGCTGAGCTGGAGAGATGGATGTCTTATCTCGAAAAACAGGAAGAGCTGGCAGTCAAATTTTCTCTTGGAACATACTACAGCGGCTTGGAAGGGATACGTATTTCTTATCAGGAAGCTGTACATTCTTTAAAGGTTGGTAAAAAGCTAGATCCAGATAAGAACATCTATTCCTCAGAGGACAGAAAGCTGCCGATTTTTCTGTCGCAAGCAAAAGAACAGGGGCTAGATGTTAAGTTTGGTACCTATATCGAGAGGCTGAAGCAACAGGATAAAAAAGGGGAATTGCTTGAAACCTTGCTTATGTATGTAGAGGAAAATGGAGATGTGAACAAAGTGGCAGCAAGGCTGTTTATTCATCGCAATACACTTCGCTACCGTTTAGAGCGAATTAATGAGCTGACAGGTAAGGACCCGCGGAAAATAAAGGAGTTAGTAGAGCTTTATCTTTCTGTTCTTCAAAATCAACTTTCATAGACTTGTGCAAATGCACAAAAAAGCTTGGAGCTTCCAAGCTTTTTTTTTTGGAATGAACGAAGAAAAACATTTAGGAAACGCTTACAATTATTAATAATTACAAACAAATGAGGAGGAGCTATTTTGGACATTCAAGTAAGCGCTTTAGGAGCAATTGTAGCACTTGTTGTAGCAATTGTATTAATACTGAAGAAAGTTTCTCCTGCTTATGGCATGATTGCCGGCGCCTTAGTCGGTGGACTAGTCGGAGGAGTAGATATAGCTAATACAGTTTTGTTAATGATAGAAGGTGCGGAGGGGATTATTCCTGCAGTGCTAAGAATTCTGGCAGCTGGGGTGCTTGCTGGTGTCTTGATTGAATCTGGTGCGGCCGCTGTTATCGCAGAAACGATTGTAAAAAAGCTGGGAGAAACAAGGGCGCTCCTCGCTTTATCATTAGCGACGATGATTTTGACCACAGTAGGTGTGTTTGTTGATGTTGCCGTTATTACAGTAGCACCGATTGCTTTGGCAATTGCTAAAAAGGCCGGCATTTCTAAAACCGCTATTTTGCTGGCAATGATTGGCGGAGGTAAGGCAGGGAATATCATGTCACCAAACCCGAACGCGATTGCTGCTTCGGATGCCTTTAATGTTCCGTTAACATCCATTATGGCTGCAGGTATCATTCCAGCTGTTTTCGGACTCGCCATTACCTATTTGCTTGCAAAAAGACTTGTCAAAAAAGGGTCAGTCGTCCAGTTAGCGGAAATTGACTCTCCTAACAGCATGGAGCTTCCATCCTTTTTAACAGCGATTGTGGCGCCGATTGTAACGATTTTGTTATTAGCATTACGGCCGCTATTTAATATTAGCATCGATCCAATGATTGCCTTGCCGGTTGGCGGAATAGTCGGTGCAATTGTGATGGGGAGAGGGAAAAAGATTAATGATTATGCTGTATCTGGCTTAGGAAAGATGTCCGGTGTTGCGATCATGCTGCTTGGAACAGGCACATTAGCAGGAATTATTGCTAATTCTGGTTTAAAGGATGTGCTCATTGATGGGTTAAATGTCCTTGGACTTCCAGGTTATGTGCTTGCACCTGTATCGGGAATTTTTATGTCGGCAGCAACAGCTTCTACTACTGCAGGAACAGCAGTGGCAAGCCAAGTGTTCAGTTCTACCATCCTTGACATGGGTGTGTCAGCCCTTGCCGGTGCTGCAATGATTCATGCTGGTGCTACTGTTCTAGATCATCTTCCACACGGAAGTTTTTTCCATTCTACAGGCGGCAGTGTCAACATGGACATGAAGGAACGCCTAAAGCTATTGCCATATGAAACACTAGTGGGCTTAACATTAGCAATCATATCAACCCTTATTTATGGGGTGTTTAAACTATTTGGCTAAAAAATATAGAAAGGAGCAATAAAGATGAAGATTGTCCTTGCACCAGATTCCTTTAAAGAAAGCTTATCAGCATTACAGGTAGCAGAATCGCTTGAAAACGGCTTTAAGCAAGTATTTCCTGATGCTGAGTATGTGAAAGTGCCTATGGCTGATGGAGGAGAGGGTACTACGCAGTCATTAGTGGATGCAACAGGCGGAAGAATTATCACAAAAACAGTGACTGGCCCGTTAGGCGAGAAAGTAGAGGCGTTTTTCGGAATACTTGGTAATGAAACAACTGCAATAATCGAAATGGCGGCAGCCTCTGGGCTTTATTTAGTACCATCAGAAAAAAGAAATCCCCTTGTTACGACAACAAGAGGCACTGGTGAATTAATTGCCGCTGCACTTGAGCATAATGTCGACCATATTATTATCGGTATTGGCGGCAGTGCGACTAATGACGGCGGTGCTGGGATGGCAAGCGCGCTTGGTGCCCGTTTCCTTGATAAGAACGGTCAAAAATTAGAAGATGGCGGCGGTTTCCTCAGCAGTCTTGCTGCCATCGATTTATCGCATTTGGACTCAAGGTTAGCTGGTGTCAAAATCGAAGTGGCTTGCGATGTGGATAACCCCTTGATTGGTCCAAAAGGAGCTTCTGCCATCTTTGGTCCGCAGAAAGGTGCCACTCCTGAAATCGTGCACCAACTAGATGAAAACCTAGCTCATTATGCAGCAGTCATTGAACGAGAATTAGGCATAAAAATAGCTGAAGTACCTGGGGCAGGAGCAGCAGGCGGACTGGGCGGCGGTTTGCTGGCATTTATGCAAGCTGATTTGAAGCGCGGCGTCGACATTGTGATTGAAGCAACCCGGCTTTCTGAGCTTGTTGCTGATGCTGATTTAGTCCTTACAGGAGAAGGAAAAATAGACAGTCAGACGATTTTTGGGAAAACCCCAATCGGCGTCGCTAAGACTGCCAAAAAACATGGTGTCCCTGTAATAGCCATAGCTGGTAATGCTGCAAGTGACAGTGATGTTGTTCATGAACACGGCATTGACGCAGTCTTCAGCATCATTCCAGGTGTTATATCCTTACAGGAAGCATTTCAGAATGCAGAGGAATATGTGGAAAGAACAGCCCGGAATATTGCTGTTGTCTGGGGGATGAAATAAGAAAGGGGAGTCACCGTTGTGTGACTCCCCTTTCTTATTTTTCCGTATTTTCTGCGAGTATTAAAGTGCAATTTGTTTCGCGGAACTGCTCGACAATACTATCAGATAAATTGGCATCTGTAATGATGTAATCAATACTCTCTAGCGGGGCAATGCTAACGGTCACGTCTTTACCAAACTTCGAACTATCAGCAGCTACATAAATTTCCTTGGATATTTCAATCATTTTCTTCCTTGTTAAGACTTCCTCTAAATTATAATCAGAAATTCCCTTTTCTAGCGTAATCCCGCTTGTACAGATAAATGCTTTATAGATATTGAGCTCTTGAAAGTTAAATAGATAATCAAATGTTACTACTGAATTTTCTTCTTTACGGATTTTGCCGCCAATCACAATTAATTCCACATCGCTAGTCATTAGCTCGGTTATGATTGGAATGGAGTTGGTTACGACCGTCAAGTTTTTCTTGTTTTTAATATATTTGGCGATTTGATAGGTTGTAGAGCCGCTGTCGAGAAAGATACAATCGCCATCATTGATGAGATTGCTGCATGTAAGGGCAATGCTTTCTTTTTCAGTCAAGTGGCTGACCATCCGCTCTCCCATAGTCGATTCACCTAAGAACGATTCAACTAGCTTCACACCACCATATATTTTCTCAATTTTCCCCTCATTCGTTAGCGTTTGAATATCTCTGCGTAAAGTATCAACAGAGATGCCAAGCTCTGAAGTTAATTCTGTCATTTTAAGGACTTTTTTGACCATCAACAATTCTATAATTCTTTTTTGTCTTTCTAGTGGAAACATGCTTTTTCCCCTCATTCATTTTAATAGTGAACTTGCCTCTATTTATACTTTATACGTAGAAAAAAAGCAAGAAACACTAATTAATTAAAATGAATATATACAAAACTAATGTATAACTTATGCTTAAAATATGCATATTTTACATTCGCTTAACAAAAAACAGGTTTGTCATTTACATATAGTATTTATACTGAAGTTGTGCAAGAGGAGGTGGAAAGTTTGCTTCAACTACAAAATGTCAGCAAACAATTCGGGGATAAAGAGGTTCTGTCAGATATTAGCTTATCCATCCAAACAGGGGAAATCGTCTCCCTTTTAGGTAAAAGTGGAAGTGGAAAAACAACTCTATTAAAAATCATATTAGGATTAGTAAAAATGGATAATGGCAAAATACTTTTCAATGAGGATAATGTTTCAAAAGTTCCAATGGAAAAACGAGGATTTAATATTGTATTCCAAGACTATGCACTATTTCCTCATTTGAATGCATATGACAATATCCGTTACGGATTAAAAAATAAAAAAGGCAGCATTACAGAACAAGAAATTCAAGAGTACATTGATTTCCTTGAACTGCAGCCTCATTTGACTAAACGAATTCATGAATTATCAGGAGGGCAAAAGCAGCGAGTCGCACTAGCGAGGACACTGGTGACAAAACCGAAAATTCTATTATTGGATGAGCCTTTGAGTGCTTTAGATGGGGTTATTAAAGAATCGATTAAGGAAAGAATTAAAACAATCGCTAAGGAGTTTAAGCTAACGACAATTCTGGTTACACATGATCCGGAAGAGGCGATGACGATGTCTGATAAAATTCTCATCATCAACGACGGTAAAGTTCCCCAGTTTGGAACACCAGAAGATATCATGCAGCGTCCACAAAATGAATTTGTACGCAGCTTTATTTTGAAACAGCTGGAGACGAAAAGACAAAGCATTCTGTCCTTATATGGTGGCGCCCATGTATAGTGTCAAAAAAGAGATGCGCCTTATTTATTGGCTCGTTGTTCTTCTGTTCTCGTTATTTATGCTTGTTCCGCTCATTCTGCTGTTTATTCGGTCGGTGCAGGGAGATGAAGGTTTATCGTTGCTTCATTTTCAGACAGTAATAACAGATAAAGCTTTTGGTGAAGCAGTTTGGAACAGTGTGAAAGTGTCAGGGCTTACTGCTGTATTAACAACCGTTATCGCGTTTGTGCTGGCATACAGTATTCAATGTACTAGGATGTTTCAGCCACTGAAAAAAGCGGTTAGAATTGGCATTCTTGTTCCAATGCTGCTCCCGACAATAACATATGGCTTTGCGATTATTTATTCATTCGGAAAGCAAGGCTTGCTGACAAACATATTTGGCGGGAAATTATTCAATATTTATGGCTTTAATGGCTTATTGCTTGGCTATGTCATTTATACCATTCCACCAGCATTTTTGTTAATTCACAACTCCTTTATGCAGGTAGACAAGAAATATATGATTGTGTCGAAACTAATGGGAGATGGGGTGTTCCGCAGTTTTAATAACACGGTGCTTCGCCCGTTAATTGGAACATTAGGTGGAGCGTTTGTGCTTTCGTTTATCCTAAGCTTCACAGACTTTGGTATTCCGGCCTCTATCGGCGGGACGTACAATGTTGTCGCAACACAGCTTTATCAAGTAATGCTTGGATCTATTCCTAATTTTAACCATGGGGCAGTAATCGCTGTAATGATGCTTTTGCCAAGTGTAATTGGCATTTTCCTGTTAAGCTATTTGGAAAAATTCAATTTTCATAATGACAATGTCTCTGATATGGAGCTGCTGGAGAATAAGAAAAGAGACAGTGCTTTCGGTATTCTGTCTGCACTGATTATCACAGCTATGCTGTCTGTATTTGCGGTTATATTTATCGCACCATTCGTAAACAGTTATCCGTATGATATGTCTTTTACTTGGGGGCATTTTCAATCAGTACTTGAATCTAGTGAATTAATTTTCGTTTACAAGAATTCGATTTTAATAGCAGCAAGTACAGCTGTTTTTGGCACAGTAGTAGCTTATTTCGCGGCATTACTAGCAGCGCGAACAAGTATGAAAACGAAGGTGCTGGATGTTATCTCTATCATCTGTAATACAGTTCCTGGCATGGTATTAGGATTATCTTATTTACTGCTTATCAATGGTAGCACTCTAAAAGGGACATTTTTAATTATCATCTTATGTAATATCGTTCATTATTTTACAACACCATATTTGATGGCAAAAAACACGTTAGCAAAAATGAATCCAAATTGGGAAACAGCAGGAGGTTTATAGCTGGTTCAAAACAATTTGGAGAGTTATCTTACCTAACTCTATAACAACAATTATCGAAATGTTCAGTTATTATTTTATCAATTCGATGGTTACCATCAGCGGGATTATCTTTTTAGTATCGACACAGACAGTTGTGCTTGCGAGCAAAATTAAGGAGCTGCAGCATTTTGCTAAATTCAATGAAATATTTGTTCTGTCGATTCTAATATTTGTTACAAACTTAGCAGTAAAGCTTATCTGTGATTATGTCCAAAAACATAAAGCAGCAGGCTTTGTTTCAAAATCCAAAAAAAGTGAGGGGATTAACATGCAAAAAGCGATGAAACAAGTGGCTTTGTTATTGATAACCGTCAGTCTGTTTTTTGTGACGGTTGCCTGCAGTAACAGCAGTGCAGCGTCAGAGAAAGTAGTGATTGCCACAAATGGTGATGAAGAGGCAATAACAGCAATGGAAAATGCATTAAATGCAGCAGGTTATGAAGGCAAATATCAATTACAGTCTTTAGGAACTTCTGAACTTGGCGGGAAACTTATTGCCGAAGGAAAAGACATAGAAGCAGATCTGGTCACAATGAGCTCCTATTTCCTTGAAAGTGCACAACAACAAAATGATATGTTTACAGATTTAACGTTTGAAACAAAAGCAGTTGATGAACATCCAGCCTTTTATTCTCCAATCCTTGCAATTACTGGTGCGATTTTTGTCAACACAGAGGTACTGAAGGAAAATGGTTTAGAAGCGCCAACGTCTATTATGGATTTAACAGAACCTGAGTATAAAGATTTAGTCTCAATTCCAAATATTGCAGATTCATCAACAGGGTGGCTGTTAGTACAAGCCATTCTAACAGAATACGGAGAAGAAGAAGGGAAAGAAGTGTTGGAAAAGCTGATTGCTAATGTTGGTCCCCATTTGGAAAGCTCAGGGTCTGGTCCTATCAAAAAAGTTCAAGCTGGAGAAGTAGCTGCAGGATTTGGTCTTCGCCACCAAGCTGTTAAAGCGCAAGAGGAAGGAGCACCGATCAGCTATGTTGATCCGACAGAAGGGAATTTCTCTTTGACAGAATCAGTTGCAGTCGTAAACAAAGATGATAAGGAAAAAACAAAGCTTGCCATGGAAATGGCGGAAACAATTATCAATGATGCCAGACAGGAATTAATCACGAATTATCCAGTAGCCATTTATGAAGGCGAAACAGTAGATGACATTAACAAACCTGCTCATGCCAAACAGTATGCAGAGCAATTAACTGTAGAACTATTAGAAAAGCATCAGCAATTATTTACGGAAGCGAAACAATTAGGAGGAAGACAACAATGAGAAACTATAAATTACTAACACCTGGACCATTAACAACAAGCAAAGCAGTAAAAGAAGAAATGCTGTTTGACCGCTGTACATGGGATGATGATTACAAGCAAATTACCCAAAAAATTAGAGCACAGCTACTAAAACTGGCGGGTGCACCGGAAAGCGACTATACAGCAGTATTAATGCAAGGGAGCGGCAGCTTTGTAGTAGAATCTGTGTTGCATACAGCTCTTTCGGAGCAAGATAAACTGCTTATTATTACTAACGGGGCCTATGGCGAGCGGATTGTGAAAATGGCGAAATATTTGCGTCTTAACTTTGTAGAATACCGTACAGCGTATAATGAACATCCAAACGAAGCAAAAGTGAGAGACATTCTTGAGGCAGATGAGACGATTACCCATATTGCGATGGTTCATTGTGAAACAACAACAGGAATCTTAAACCCTCTAACTCTAGCAGCTCAGTTAGCAAAGGATTATGATAAAAAGCTGATAATCGATGCAATGAGCAGCTTTGGCGGTGTGGAAATGAACATAGCAGAGCTGGGAATAGATTTCTTAATAAGCAGCTCAAACAAATGCATCCAAGGAGTACCTGGCTTCGGTTTTGTATTAGCCAACAAGCTTGAACTGATTGCATGTGAAGGCAATGCCCGCAGCTTATCGCTAGATCTGTTTGATCAATGGAAGGAAATGGACAAGGACGGAAAATGGCGCTTTACATCCCCAACACATGTAGTAGCAGCATTCTCAAAAGCAATCGATGAACTGCTAGAAGAAGGCGGTGTTTCTGCTAGATTTGAAAGATATCACAAAAATAATTCAGTACTAAGAAGCAGGCTAGCAGAGATCGGCTTTACCGCTTATATTACAGAAGAAAAGCAATCACCAATTATAACAACCTTTCTGTATCCAAGTGAAACTTTTAGCTTCATTGATTTCTACTCGTATGTTAAAGAAAAAGGTTTTGTTCTATACCCAGGTAAACTAACTGATATAGACACATTCCGTATTGGCAATATCGGCGAGATCTATGAAACAGACATACAAGAACTATGTGATGTTATTAAAGAATATATGGGAGGACTTTAATATGAACAGAGTAGAAGGCATTATTCTAGATTGGGCAGGAACAGCAGTAGATTTTGGGTGCTTTGCACCAGTAAATGTGTTTATTGATATTTTCCACAATGCCGGAATCGATGTAACAATGGCAGAAGCAAGAGAACCGATGGGGATGCTGAAAATCGACCATATCCGAGCAATGCTTTCCATGCCAAGAATCTCAAGCCTATGGAAAGAGCAATACGGACGTGAGTTTACAGAAGCAGACGTAGAGCGGCTATATGCTGAATTCGAGCCAGCCCTGCTCGCAAGTTTAAGCGAATATACCAATCCAATTCCAGAAGTGCTTGAAACAGTCCAAGTTTTACGCGAGCGCGGCATCAAAATCGGCTCCACAACAGGCTACACAAAAAAAATGATGGACATCGTCGTACCAAACGCTAAACAAAAAGGCTACAGTCCAGACTTTCTCGTTACTCCAGACGAAACAGATTCATATGGCAGACCATATCCATATATGATCTACCGTAATATGGAGGAATTAAAGCTGACAGCCTCTTGGAGCGTTATAAAAGTTGGCGATACAGTATCCGACATAAAGGAAGGCATTAATGCAGGAGTCTGGTCTGTAGGAGTTGTAATTGGAAGCTCGGAAATGGGACTAACGCAAGAAGAATTCACAGCACTTACAGAGGAAGAAAAGGAGCAAAGCATCTACACAACAAGACAGCGTTTTATTGAAAATGGTGCAGATTTTGTTATCCAAACGATGGGAGAGCTTCCTCTATTAATGGAGAAATTGGAAGAGATGATAGAGGCAGGTAAAAGACCTGGTGCAGGTGCTGAAATAAAGATGCCAATTGCTTAAAAAAATACACTTGAAATATTAACCGTTGCAAAAGCCTTCCGTTAGGGAGGCTTTTGCTTTTTTTGCAATGGACGAATCTTTTGGTATGGCTAATACGTATTGTTAACAAATAGGAAAACTTAAAAATCAGCACTTTTGGATTGCCCAATTTTACAGGAGGTGCCTTATGAAACAACTTTATATAAAGCAAAAGGTATTCAGTTTAAGTGGAAAGTTTACAGTGAAGGACCAAACAGAGCAGGATATTTATTATGTGGAAGGAAGCTTTATGCAAGTCCCAAAGACCTTCTCCATAATGAATACAAATAGACAAGAAGTTGCCCTTATTACTAAAAAGGTATTCAGCTTTTTACCGAAGTTTTTTGTAGAGGTAAATGGCCATGAGGCGTTAACGATAAGAAAAGAGTTTTCATTCTTTAAACCACGGTATACGATAGATGCAGCAGATATTGAGGTACAGGGTAACTGGTGGGACATGGATTTTCAAGTCAAACAGCATGGCAATGTGATTGGTACCGTGAGCAAGGAATGGTTTACTTGGGGAGACAGCTATAAGGTTCAGATAGAGAATGAAGAGATGGAGGCTATTATTATCGCGTTAGTTGTAGCAATTGATTGTGTGAAGGCTGATGAAGCAGCGGCTGCTTCGGCAGCGACATGATGAAGATGCAGAAATAAATATGCAGATGGAAAAAAGATAATTAGGGAATCATCACGGCTATATTTTACTTGATAAAACCTCATTTATATATGGTACGTATTAGTACTATAAATAAATGAGGTTTTATCGGTCTTGCTCTAAATTAAATGCGGAGAATAGTGAGTATAGAGGTAGTGAGTCCGAACAGAATTAAATTTTCAAGCTACGCTATAAAGATAATCTATATTAATGAAGATTATGCTTGCTCAAATATGATAAAGGGGTAGTACCACTTACTAGATAATTAAATCAAAACTTTTTCATAATTATGAACGGATATACTGATGAACTATAAAAAGAAACGTAATAGTACGGTTCCAAGGAATTGTCTTTTAATTTGTATTAAGGCCTCCACCATTTAACCCTTCTTTGATATAACCATTTACTTGGATGTTAGACAATAACCCGATATGACCAATTCCATACAGTTGAATATTTCTAGCACCTTCTAATCTAGATAAGTATGGATATACAATCCTATCACCTGTACTATAGATAGATGTATAGAGAATTTTTTGGTTTGGATCTGTTCCTGGTAGTGCAGTAGAGGAAACAAGACCGTTAGCACCACCAAGTGTTACCACATTTCTAATCTTATCTCCTCCACCTAGATACTTAATGTAATAGAGAGTATTTGCTCCCCCCATACTATGAGCAACAATGTCTATTTTATCTGCTCCAGTCTCTGCTAACACACCCTCTATATATCTAGAAAGTTGTGGTCCATTGTTTGAATTTCTACCAGTTTTGTCTAAGAAATCAATTGCATAGAGACTGTCTCGATTCCAACCTTGACTCACTAAATAATTCTTTATAGCATAAAAGTTATAGCTATTGCCACTAATGCCATGAACTAAAACAACTGGATTATGGTCAGTGGCTGCGTTTGTGTTAGTTGGATGTATCCCAACTGCAGACAAAATTAGAATGATACTTAGTATAAAACCTACTAATAGTTTTTTCATTTAACTCCCTCCAAAAATAATAATTTACTATAAAATTATACTTTAAATTACTAATTTGTTAAATAGTTCCTATTTATTTATAGTTTGTATTCTTGAATAGTTTTAATATCTATAAGAAGAGGAATTTTAAGTAATGCAAATTCGTGGTATTAACGGGGCAGTATAGAGAAAGAAGGGATACTCCCAGTTTAAATATTTTTAATTAGAAGGTTTTGTGTACAATAATTTTTTTAAAAGCTAATCAAAAAATAACATTCATGCTTATATTCAACGTTGCATTTGGTATATAATGGATATTAATATACAGAAGTTTTGGAGGTTTTTATGTTTTTAGTTAACAAGACTATGGATACACTTTTAGAAAGCCTAAATAAATATACGGATACTCTGATAGAAAAATTAAAAGAAATACAGAAATATAATTTTTCGCCTGATATTGATTTATTAGACTTTGTAGTTTTTATGGATCAATCAACAATTGACATTAGAATGTTTTCAATGGATAGAGATAATAATGAAGTTTTCAAAGAAACGGAGGATTCATTGCTATTTGCTGGTAGCAAAGGAATACTCTCAGACGTGGAATTTAGACACCTATCAGATGAACAGCTTGATGAATTTTACAGCTTTTATGAGGCAAATGAAGAAGAGTTAGTCCCAAAGGAAGAAGGAGCAATAGCAGAATGGTTTCAGAATTGCTGGAGGATGGCAGATGCAGATGCATTAGTATTACCTTCTTATTTTGTTTTCCATGATGCAGTAGTCGCATTCGATTTAACTACTTGGAAATGGATCGATGAAAATGAAAAATGGTTATGATTATTCTATAGATACTCTCAACATTCTTAATTAATAAAAACAAAAAGCATACTTTTTGGAGTGCAATTTTTTAGTTTCAATCCTATATTTCGGCGGCTTTCCTTAAATATAGGGAGATGCATTTATTATGTTAAAACGAGGCACCATTTCTGAGACAAAGAAAATTAGTACTTTTATGCAGAAATCATGGCAGGTTAACGAAAGTTACTTGTTTGCAAATGAATGAAACATAAGAAATTGGAAAAGTGCTGTATCCATATAGACAAGGGATATGACATATATTTGGTGAATAGCTAGCCGGACTCCCTCAAGTAATTTCAGTCATCCGTCTAACCATTATGACTTGCTATTGTCGACCTTCTTCTATGGAGCAGCCTACATCATTCATTGGTTCCATTCTATTCTCTAACAACATCTCTAATAATACTTTCACGTTTTCTTTATCCTTATATGTTAATTCAATGCCCCTATAGTTAATGTTTTCGTGTGATAGAATCCAATCTATATCTGTTGGAGATTTTGTTTGTTCTACTTTTTCGGGGCTTCCTAATAGATAATCAGTTGTAGTATCAAAAACCTCCGCAATCTTTGACAATAATTCCATTGGTGGCAGACGAAGTTGAGACTCATAACCAGAATACATAGATGCTCCTATTCCGATTTTTTCAGCTGTATGTTTGATAGTCCAGTCCCTTTTAAGCCGGAGTTCTTTAAGACGATTTACAAGCTCCCCAGCAAATTGGTTGTTTTTCATATTGACCCCCCTTTATTTCGTTCTTTATTAAGAATTATTTAGAATATTATACCAGAATCTTCTTCAGAATTCATACATTAATTAACGCTTCACAGAACTAAAAACAAAGAAGGAGATCAA
Organism: Bacillus sp. Au-Bac7; assembly: GCF_021341655.1. Lineage (NCBI taxonomy): Bacteria > Bacillati > Bacillota > Bacilli > Caryophanales > Bacillaceae > Bacillus > Bacillus sp. Au-Bac7. Next base: position 206,650 of record NZ_JAJTTG010000002.1, read on the forward strand.
GTTTCCAGTTTAATTATTGTAAAGGGGCATGAAAACACTAACAGCCAAATTTTGAACCTCTTCCGAATAATTATATTTTATTAATGGTTTAAATAAGGGGATTGAACTAAAGGAAACAGGTAATTTGATTGGAACTCCGTTTCTAGAACACAGAAGGGTCAGTTTAAGCTTTACACTGCAGATATATTGGGGTAAACGGGCAACTAACTTAAACAAATGAGGTGTGATATGAAAGTAGTTATTAAACTATTTATAGGATTGATTTTTACTTGTACACTAACAGGGTGTTTTGCAGAAGATTATGATGTTGGAGTTCCAACTGCCCACTTGAATTTTGATATTTCATCTGTTCAATTAAAAGAAGCAAATATTAGTTGGGATACAGCAAGTGAAGATGTGCAAAAAAAAGTAGAAGATATTGAAAAATACGCATCATCACTGGATGAAATCAAGGTTTTTTCAGATCAAAAAGTGTCTTTGGAGTTTAAAGAGAACGATAAAAATGGTGGAGATATTTGGACTGACCCAGATATAACAGTTGCTCTATTAAAAGATAAAAAAGATACGGAACTTGCATTGGATGACTCTGGGGAATTTACATTTCCTAGTGACAAAGGGAAATATGTTTTAAAAGTTGAATTTATTAATTCAGCGGGTAGTGCTCAATATGTAGGGAACGTTGTAATTGAATAAGTTGCATAAACAAAAAAATAGGTGCATTAAATTGGATTTTAAATTACACATCACCAAAACGCTCGGAATAAAATCGGAGCGTTTAGTTTTGTTTAAATATTAGTAAGTTGTTAGGTTTGTGTAGTGTTTTACTTAAATTAGGGGGAGCTTTGATCCAGTTAGATTATGGTTCTGCCTTGTTCTGGTGCTAACTCGGCAGGTTAGTTTAACAAGCATTCCGAAAGTATTATGGTGCTTTAAGAAAAAATGATTTTTGGGAGGGGTTGGGAGAAGAAAGAAAATGAAAAAATTATTGTTAAATCCCTTTTTAATAAAGATGAATAACAAAGAGTTTTATTTAACCATTAGGGCTTTAAGTGGTAAATGTTCTTCTAGTCCTGGTCATACTAGCATTCCGAATAAGATATAATCGACTTCCGAATTTAGTGGTAACCATCGCAACTTGACAAGGTGCCTCCAAGTCCATACTTTTGCCAGCCAGAAAACCAGATGGAAAAGATATCTGGCTTGCTAGCTAGGCTAGCATAACCGCCTCTCCTAGTATTGTTGCTAGTATGAATCTCTTATACTAATTAGCAGTATGCCCTGATTTGGTGATTAGTCGACTGGACCTTATTTTTTGTCCAGTTATGTGTAGCTCATTCAACACATGTAATAAAATGGAATTATTTTGCTAGTACATCTTGATATTCTTCTTTACTTTCAAGAACACTTTTTGCGTAAGGACATACAGGAATAATATATAAGTTTTCATCTCTTGCATATTCAACTATCTTGTTTACTAATTCTTTGCCTAATCCACGGCCATTATGTCCCTCGTATACAACTGTATGGTTTACAATAATTAAATTTTGTCCATTTACATCTTTTCCACTTGGGATAAATTGAATTCTTGCAATAATTTCATTAGATTCCTCAATATAGAATTCATTCTTGTCCATTTTAATTTCAGTCATTTCCTCATTCTCCTAACTTTTTAGTCCTGTTTATTTTTGTTCATAAGTAAGTGCTCTGCTTGGACAAAGATCAATCACTTCCATGATTTTTTCAGCTGTTGCATTCTGTGGTGATACCCAAGGTCTGTTCTGGGTATTGAATACACTTGGCAATCCCTTTACACATTCTGCTGCATGTTTGCAATTACTGGGTTTCCAATATATTTTGATACCTTCAGTATCATAAGTTTTAATTTTTTCGCTCATAATATCCTCCTTCTGATAGTTCCATGGTAATAGTTTTGAATTACTCTTAATTCTTACTCTAATTGATATTTCACAAATATGTATGATGGGTTTTTACCAGCAAAAGAGCTATTCAGTAGCAACATTATAAATTTTTGAAAAACAATATTAATTTAATAGTACTATAGGTTAAGCGGAATCTCCAATTCGAGACTTGTTATTTAAAAATAAAATTATTGAAACATAGTGAAGTTATTTATAATCAGATTTTATTCCACAGAAATAAAAACAGTAAAGGTGCAGTATTCCTTTAATAAGTGGAAGCCTGCCTATTGAAGAAAAGTAGCTGGTTATTGGAGGTGATTGAATATAATGAAATGTCTTTAAAAAGGATTATCTACTTCAAAAAATGTTTAATTTGATAAGAAGGAATTCTAGCAAAAACCAGAAGCCAAATTAAGATTTCTGGTTTTTAGTTTTATTATATCTTACTATGTCATATACAGCTCGAAGCGAAAAAATAAAAAGTATTAGTATCATAATACTAGAGGTTATCCCTGTTTTATAAGAAAGTAAAAAAACGAGTATTGCAGATAATATTAGGTTAGCAATTAAGTTTGTAAACTCTGATTTGAACATAGTTAACTTCCCCTTTATTCTTGTCTTTCTTGTATTCTATTAATTTGTAAATCATATAATAGGCGGTAGGTAATTTTATATGTTATTAAAACGAATTGCTTAGAATAAGGAAGAACCAATAAAATGAATTAAGTAACCGAGGTGCTTCCATATGACATATAACTAACAAACAAACTCTCTTCGAATAAACTTTCCAAACCTAAAAAATACCTCACTTATCAAACCTCCGTTATAATAAATATGAAGTCAATTACAGTATATACATTTAATACCATTTTTGTAAAGAACCATTTAATTAAGACTGAGAGATTATATAATACCAGGTTGTTATGTTAAATATAAGCTGCCAATTATGAAAACTTATCTTCTTCCTAAAGGGGAGAAACCAAGGATGAAAAATGTTAATAATATTAGGGAAATCCTAAAAAGGAATTCCTATTTATATAGAGAAGAAATCCATTTTCTATCATAGGTATGTAGCAGATTCAGTACACTATTGGCAACTTCAATGTAATCTTGGTTTCTTTTTACAGATTCAAAATTAAATCATATACCGTCTTCTTCTAAAGATTCACTTCCTAGTCTAAACCGATCATTCGCCGATTCAGATGCCTGATAGAAATATAAAGGCTCCTAGCAACAATCCGCTTTTTACAAGACATGCAGAAGAAGGAGTTCTTAATGAGAATGATGCTGCTGTAATTCAGAAGGGATTGAATCCAGAAGAAGTAACAGGTACATTAAGATTACATCAGTCTAATCCATCTGGTGTTTGTAGAAAATGCTATCAAGGATTAGCTAATGATAAAGTACCTGCTGGCATTTTAAAGCAATTAAGTCAGCGTTATCCTAATTTAACTATTATAGTTACATCTGAAACCAATGAAGCTGTTAAGGTTACAGGTAGGTTAGAATTAAATATTAGAAATGGAAAATACATAGAATAAAGATTTATAGGAGGGTATTATGGAAGAACATACATTTAGCCATTTAACAGATGAAGGAAAAGTACTCTTTTTTATTCTGCTATCAAAAGAAATTTTAAGTGACTTTTCACAGATTGAAGATAGACAGCTAGCACAAAATGCTCTTTCAAAAAGTTTGGAATGGGTAAAAAACAAAGAAGAAATTGGTTACGAACTTTATAATCTGTTGGATAATGAAGAGAATGGAATAACAATTATTCAAGAGATGTCCGAAAATGAGAACGATATTGCTGCATGGAATTGTATTATCGACACAGTTGCTTATACAAGTCGAAAAGCTATGGAAAAGGAGGGTGTAGAATACTTTCCAGAACCAATTGCCCTAGTGGATGATACTTTAGTGGAACATTTTATTAGTTCAATTGAACAAATTAAAGGTAATGCTACTCTCCTAATAAAGAAGACTTACGACCAACTTTTAACAAACTTAGATTAAGCGTAAAATAAATAATATAAATTTATATCTGTTTTTAGGGATGCCGATATCGTTGGATGTCGGCATTTTGAAATTACATACTTAAGAAAGATTCTAGCGAGAAACTAAACCAAGACTTAGAGAATAGATATATAGAAAAGCAAGTTATTATCATTCTTTGACTCTAATCGTATGTGTAACAGAAGTTAGTATATTGTTTATAAATCAAAAATATTAAATAAATTTTATACTCTCCCTTATATTAGGATAATTTTTGAAATGTAAAGTCCAAAATAAAAGTTATTTGGTTAAAACTTAAATATTAAACTTCTGCATATCTTAAGTAATTATGTGAAAAAATGTTAGATAAAGGGCTTGTCTTATTATTTTGAAATCTTTATATTTGTTAGAATATTGACATACGATCACTTACATAGGAGGACTATTTAATGAAAAAGGGAGTATTTATTTTTGCTACGTTGGTTTTAGTAGCTCTTGTTGTTTTTATATTTAACAAATTAATCAATACTGAAAAAATTGAATCAGAAGTTCAATTTGATTCGGAGGCAGAGGCATTAGAATATGCTAAAGATGAATCTCCATATATTGTTGACTTCATCAGTCAAACAAAATTAGTAGATAGTGAGAAAATGGTAATTTATAAATTTAAAAAAGATGAAGCGGTTGGTATAGGTACTGGAACTTTGGTATGGAAAAACAAAAAAGTTTCATGGTATAAAAATGGAAATGATGTAATTATTAGCGATAAAAACAATAATACGAATATTATAGGGGATGTTGAATCTTATTCAGGAAAAAAATTCAAATTGTATGCTGGTATAACAAATTCAAAAAATATTAAAATTGAAACAGAAACAGATAGTGAAATCTCTCCCCATATTGATGATAACTCTGGTTTATATTATTTATTAGTTCCAAGCTTGAGACAAAAATAATTAAATATTGGTAATATTAGGATGCTTTAAGAGAGGATTGGTGTTAACTTTGAAAAAGTATACTATTATTTTATCAATTTTTATTTTAGGCATTTTTAGTTTTTCTCAAGGCATGCAGAAGAAATTCAGAAGGTTAATGTTAATGCTAAAGGTGTGGCAACATTTTACGATGAAGAATTAAAAGCAGAAATTTCACCTTTTAAAGTGACTGAATCTGGTCTTATTCCTGTTTCTGAAGAAGAATCTACGAATATATCAGAAGTGGAAAACTTAGAAAATGAATTTATTGATAATAGTGAAAGTTCAGTTGCTAAACTAGTTACGACAATTAATAGTAACCAAACAGTCACTCCTTACGCAGATATTGATTGGGTAACATGGAGATACAAAGAAAAATCAGCAACAAAATATTATGGCGATTCTATTAAAGTTTCTGCTAGCATTGACTGTAATACAAAAACTTGTAGAGTAGATAAACAATGGTCAGCAACAGTCTCTAAATCTTATAGTGCTAGTGCTAAAAAAGAAGTTAAAGCTATTGACGTAGGAGCAAGTTTTACTTTAACCACAGCAAAATCAAGTTCTAGTACATATTCATTTACTGTTAATAAGGGCCAAGCTGGATATGTAGCTTTTAAGCCTTATAAAAGAAAATCTACAGGTACACTAAGTCAGGTTTCAGAAATGCGAGGAGTACTCAAGAGTAAATCAGCATATGCAAGGTCTGCTATTAAGTTAAAGTCTGGAGAATTTAGATAATTTAATGATTACTTCTCCAAGAATGCATCAAGTTATTTTGGATCCTACATATCACTTTGGAAAGAAAGGGAATTAATTAAGGATGGTGGATAACATGGAAAATAAAATGTCAAAAGAAGAATTAGTGCAATCAGTAAATAAGATAATAAACCCATTACTTTCTGACGAAGAGGTAAGTGAGTATATTGATATTCTTGAAAAGAATGTACCACACCCAGCACCGAGTGATTTAATTTTCTGGAGTGATAAAGAATTAACACCAGAAGAAATCGTAGATATTGCCCTAGCCTACAAAGAACAAGAAGACGAGTAAGGGGTTCTTGTCAATGTAGATACATAAAAGAAAACACTCTAACTATGTGTTAGGGTGTTTTTTTATTAGAAGAGATAGTTTGGCTATCTTTTAAAAAGGAGAGAATGTAATGTTTAAAAAAGAAGTAATCCAGCTCTATAAATATAATGGATAGAGATGGATTAAAAGAAGAGTCTTTCATAATAAAATTATGTATCCGTCTATAAGAGTAGATTGTGTTCTTACAAATTCCCTTTTTTATACGAGTTATATGTTAGATGGATAGGGATGATACAATAATTTCAAAGTTATATTGTACATATAAGTTTATTGACAACGTTTTCTTTACGTGTTAAGCTTATATCAAAATTTAGGAGTGTTACTGATTCGATCAGGCATAACCAATTATAATTGTAATGGAAATAGGGAACCTATCTATCCATGCGATTATAATTGGTTTTTTTTATTTTATTCATAAAGTAAGAGGGATTATCAATGAAACTAAAACAGGCATTTAATAACAACGTTGCTCTAGCTTTAGATAATAGTGGAAACGAAATCATCGTAATGGGAAAGGGGGTTGGTTTTAATAAGAAAAAATATGAAGAAATTAATCCTAAATTAGTTGATAAAGTATATTCTTTAGATTCTCCTGAGTCCAATCAGTTAACAAGTATTCTAAATAGTATTCCAGCCGATTATATCTTCTTAACAAATCAAATTATTCGTTTGGGCGAAGATATTTTACAAAAAAAGTTAAGTGATGCCTTTATTGTTACTTTGGCCGATCATTTAAACTTTGCCTTAGAAAGACATCAAGATAACCTATTAATAAAGAATCCACTTCATTGGGAAGTTAAGAATCTTTATAAGGAAGAATATGAAATAGGCGTTAAATCCCTTAATCTTATTAAGAGATTTACTAACATTTCATTGCCAGAGTATGAAGCGACGTCTATTGCCTTGCATTTTGTTAATGCGCAACATAAGAGTGAAGAAATGAAGGTTACTCTACAAATCACAGAAATTACTAATAAAATTCTTGATATTATTAGCTATCATTATCAAATGAAAATCCAAGAAGACTCAATTAATTATTCAAGGTTACTGACGCATTTACGTTACTTTATTTTAAGGCAATTAAATCATGATGAAAAAACCATGGAAGAAATTACGTCTCTATATAACATCATAAAAGAAAGATATCAAAACGCTTATATCTGTGTGAAGAAAATTGAAAAGTATTTAAACATCGAGTATAACTGGCATCTGTCCAACGATGAACTGGCATATTTAGCAATTCATATACATCGAATGACTTCAAGGAATGAAAAACAAAATTAGGGTGTTACTGTTAAATCAGGCATAACCTAAATATACTTCAGAACAAAATTTTGTTTTGAATTATATTTAGGTTTTTATTTTGTCTAGAAAAAAGAATAGGAGTAAACAAATGAGTCAGGAAAAATTGGCAAAAGATATTGTAAATAGAATTGGTGGCAAAGAAAACATAACAAGAGCTTGGCATTGTGTAACAAGGCTTCGTTTCCATGTCAAAGATGAAAGTAAAGTCGATGTGGAGGGAATTAGAGAGTTAACTGGAGCAATGGGGGCTCAATTTCAAAACGGTCAGTTCCAGGTGATTATTGGAAATAAGGTTATGGAAGTATTTAAAGAGGTAGAATCGTTAGTTGGAAGTAATAGTGAAAGTGGTGTTGATGAATCAAGTGCAAGCAAGAAAAAGCTTTTAGGTAGGTTCTTTGATATGATCTCGGGTGTATTCTCTCCTGTCATTCCAGCAATTGCTGGGGCTGGGATGATGAAAGGGATACTTGCTTTATTGCAAGTATTAGGATGGATATCAGTCGAAAGCGATGCGTATCAAGTTCTTACCATTATTTCTGATGCCGCATTTTATTTCCTTCCTTTCTTATTAGCAATATCAGCTGCTAAAAGATTTAAAGTGAGTGAATATTTAGCGGTAGCATTAGCGGGTGCATTACTGTACCCAACTATTACAGCTGGGGTAGCCAGTGGAGAAGCAGGATTAAAGTTCTTAGGTATGTCTGTTCCTTTCATAGGCTATAGTGCCACTGTTATTCCAATTATTATTGCTGTTTGGGTTCTAAGCTATGTTTATAAAATAATAAATCGAGTTGTTCCAAATACAGTGAGAGTGGTATTAACACCAACACTTGTTTTCCTAATTATGATTCCTTTTACATTAATTGTTGCTGGTCCAATTGGATTTATAGTTGGCGATTATGTAGGAATTGCAGTTGCGTGGATTTATGAGCATGGAGGAGTATTTGCTGGGATTTTAATTGGTGGTTTAATGCCTGTGTTTGTAGTTACCGGAATGCATTATGGTTTTGCTCCTATTATTCTACAGAATATGGGTAAGTATGGTTATGATAATGCTATTTTGCCATTAAATATTGTAAACAGTTTAGCACAAGCAGGTGCAGCATTTGCAGTTTCATTTAGAACCAAAAATAAAAAGTTGAAATCTTTAGCAGTTTCTACGGGTGTTTCTGCGTTATTAGGTGTTACAGAACCTGCTGTCTTTGGAGTGAATTTGAAACTGAAACGACCATTATATGCAACCATGATAGCTGGTGCAATAAGTGGAGGAATGGTTGTTTACTTTGGAGTAAAATGTTTCGGTTTTATCTTACAAGGTTTAGAGGCTTTCCCGGTTTATATTGATCCTGTTAGTCCTATGAATTTAGTGTATACCATTATTTCTATGATTGTTTCCTTCATTATTGCTTTTGTAATGACACTTATATTAGGGTTTGAAGATGTTCGTGCAGATGAGGAAGAAAGTACAGAGAAAACAAAAACAACTAGATTATCCCAAGATGGGGAAGAAATAGGTAGTCCATTAACAGGTAAAGTTTTGCCTCTTCAAGATGTACCAGATAAGACTTTTTCAGGTGAAATTTTGGGGAAAAGTATTGCAATTGATCCTTCAGCGAATACATTAGTTTCTCCCTTTGATGGTACAGTTGCAATGATTTATCCGACAAAGCATGCAATTGGTTTACGTTCTGAAAATGGTTTAGAAGTACTTATTCACATTGGCCTTGAAACAGTAAATTTAGAAGGCAAGTTCTTTGATGTAAAAGTAGAACAAGGTCAATATGTACAAAAGGGTCAAGAGCTTATTACCTTTGACCGAGTGGCAATCAGTAACGAAGGATACAATATGGTTACTTTAGTGATACTGACAAATAGTGATCAATATAGTTCCGTAGAGAAGTTGGATTTAGATTATCAAGAAATAAAGACAGAAGAACAACTATTTAATATTCAAAAATAAGAAGGAGTGTTTATTATGGCTAAAAGATTTCCAGAAGGGTTTTTATGGGGTGGAGCAACAGCTGCCAATCAATTAGAAGGCGGTTATAACTTAGGTGGAAAAGGTTTGTCAACAGCTGATATGATACCATTTATACCTAAGGAAGAGCGTGCTGGTGACAATGCAGTACATATTACATCTGAGCAGTTTGAGGAAGCATTTAAGGAAGACTCTAAAAAGCAATACCCGAAAAGATGGGGAGTGGATTTTTACCATCGCTATAAAGAAGATATTGCTTTGTTTGGAGAGATGGGTTTTAAAACATTCCGATTATCTATTTCTTGGGCACGTATTTTTCCAAACGGTGATGACTTACAGCCGAATGAAGAGGGACTACAATTTTATGATAATGTCTTTGACGAATTAGCTAAATATAATATTGAACCTCTTGTAACGCTATCACACTATGAAATGCCTGCTGCTCTTGTTAAGAAATATAATGGATGGATAGATAGAAAAGTAGTTAATATGTTTACGAAATACGCAGAAACAGTATTTAAGAGATATCGTAATAAAGTAAAATATTGGTTAACATTTAATGAAATCAATGCTATTGCTTTAGCTCCATATAATGGTGGAGGTTTAATAACAGACCGTTTTGAAAATATAGATCAGGCAATCTATCAAGCCCTACACCATCAATTTATTGCTAGTGCAATGGCTGTAAAGCTATGTAGGGAGATTAACCCCGATGCGAAAGTTGGGTGTATGCTTGCGAGACTGGAAACATATCCAGAAACATGTAATCCACAAGATGTGTTAAAAACGCTAAAACAAGAGCAGATGAATTTCTTTTATACAGATGTTCAAGTTCGTGGATATTATCCAAACTTTATCAAAGAATATTTTAAAGAGAACAATATTAATATAATTATGGAAGAAACGGATGAAGATCTTTTATTACAAAATAAAGTAGATTATATTTCCTTCAGTTACTATATGTCTTTAGTGGAAAGTGCCGGACCACATGGAGAAAGAGCTCCAGGTAATTTATTCTCTGGTTTAAAAAATCCATATCTTGAATCATCTGACTGGGGATGGCAAATTGATGCTGTAGGACTTCGTGTTACTTTGAATAAACTGTATGATAGATATCAGGTTCCGCTATTTGTAGTAGAGAATGGACTAGGTGCAATCGATACACCAGATGAAAATGGTTTGTTTCAGGATGATTATCGCATTAACTACCTAAGAGAGCATATTGTGCAAATGAGAGAAGCTATCTCAGATGGTGTGGAACTAATGGGTTATACTAGTTGGGGACCAATTGATATTATTAGTGTTTCAACTTCTGAGGTAAGCAAACGTTATGGTTTTATTCATGTCGATATAGATGATTACGGAAATGGAAGCTTCAAGAGAACAAAAAAGAAAAGTTTTGAATGGTATAAAGAAGTAATTAACTCGAATGGTCAAGTGTTGTAAAATAATAACAAGGTTATAATTAAAGTTTTGTTTTTTAAGGAGGAACTTCTATGAGTCAAAATAAAGTAGCTATTGTAACTGGTGGCGGTAGCGGGTTAGGTCAAGCGGTAGCATTAAAATTAGCAGATTCAGGTGTGTCTATTACGGTTGTGGACATTTCAGAAAGAGCAGGAAAAGAAACAGTAAGCTTAATTGAAGAAAAAGGAGCAAGAGCAATCTTTGTCCAAGCTGATGTAAGCAAGGCAGAGGATGTTAAAAAATATGTAGATAAAACAGTAGAAGAATTTGGCACAATTGATATGTTCTATAATAATGCAGGTATTTCCGGCCCAGGGGTAAAATTCGCGGATAATACTATTGAACAAATCCAACAAGTGGTGGGTATTAATCTATTAGGTGCATTATACGGAATTAAATATGTAACAGAAGTGATGCTTAAAAACGGTGGCGGTTCGATTGTTAATACTTCGTCTACTGCAGGAGTAGTAGGACAAGCTACTGTTGGTACGTATTCTGCGACAAAGCACGGCATTGTCGGTATTACTAAAACAATTGCTGCGGAATATGCAGAGCAAGGTATTCGCTGTAACGCTGTTGCACCTGGCACGATTGAAACACCTATGGTAAAAGAATACCGAGAAAAGAATCCTGAAAATGTTAAAGCGGTTGTAGAAGCCATCCCGCAGAAACGTCTTGGAAATCCTGAAGAAGTGGCAGAACTAGTTACTTTCTTGCTGGGGGATACAGCTAACTATATTAACGGAACAGTAGTATCTATAGACGGTGGCTTTACTTCCATTTAAATCCCTGAATACAAAAAAGCAATGGACTGATGCCATTGCTTTTTTTAATTACAAACAGAAAAGTTTTACTTGGCAATATAGAAAAGGAAAATATTATGTTGGTTTTGCTATAATTTATGTTCAAGAAAAAGGCCGCAAATTTCATTTGTGGCAATAGACAGTAATAAAATTAAATTTGACAGCCTCGCTACACATACTTTGTATAAATCATTACTACTAAATCCTAATAATTATTAAGCCTCAAATCTATACTCCTAAGTTGTGATAATTTAAGTAATTATTAGCTCAGCCATAAACCGTACTGCGATCCGTCTTAATTAAAAAAGCGCTGAATAAATCAGCGCCATCTAGCCTATTTCTTAGGAATAAATCTATGCATTTTGTTTACTAAGATCTCGCTGTGCACCCATATAGCTTCCAATTACATTTTGATAGCCTGGGAGATTACTAGCAAGTAAATTCCCAAATCCTTCAACATCGTTGCGCCAATCACGTTGTAATTCGCATGCTACGCTAAACCAGTTCATAAGTTGCACGCCATTATGTGCCATACGGGTATTGGCTGCATCTGCAACTTGTTTGTTGAAAGTCCCTGAAGCATCAGTAACAGCAAATACTTCATATCCAGCATTAATAGCGGAAAGTGCTGGGAAAGCAACACAAACATCTGTAACTACGCCTGCGATGATAAGTTGTTTTTTGCCAGATTCTTCGATTGCCTTAACGAAATCATCATTATCCCATGCGTTAATTTGTCCAGGGCGTGCTATTTTTGGTGCGTTAGGAAACAGATCAACCAATTCCTGCATAAGAGGTCCATTAGGTCCGTTTTCAAAGCTTGTTGTTAAAATAACTGGTAATTCAAAGAACTCAGCAGTGCGAGCAAGAGCTAAAACATTATTTTTGAATTCATCAACACCATAGTCACGAACGAGTCCAGCCATCAGGCCAGTTTGGTGATCCACTAAAAGAACAACAGCATCATCCCTATTAATACGAGAATAAAGATCAGACATTATGTATTCCTCCTAAAAATTAGTAATCGATGAAAATGGTTCGTTTGTTAAATCGGTTTATAGCTAATTGATTATTGATAGTTGATAAATAAACTTATGAGTCGGAATCACTCTTTTCATGTATTTGCTTAATGCTGATACAATTTTAAAATAATTTCAAAATTGTACTCTGGACATACAAATAATGACTATGGACTTTTCAATAGCTGTCTAAAATGATGTTACTTGCTTCTAGTGCACTACCAACTTCTGTAATCCTCATTACTTCGGGAAAGTTTATTCATTTTCTAGCCAGATTGGATACATCCATCTGTGACAATAATTGGATTTTTAGAGTTTTGCGTAAACTACCATATTTGACGGCTATTGTTTAAGTCATAAAATTCCTCCTTTGTTAAAATCAATTTATGTTACCATATAATCCCAATAGTCATTAAGCGGCTATATACCTAATTTTCAAACTAATAAGTGTCTCTTCAAAACTAGGATGGAAACAATTCTTGTTTCTTAGAAGGACAGGAAGATTATACAGCGAACTTATATAATAAGAAATTCATGTGCCAGAAAGTAGACTAGAAACGAGGAGGAGTGGGGGAGAACACTTTGAGCGAGAACGTATTCTTTAGAATCATACGTTTGTCAGTTTTTATTGTAATTATCTTAGTTCTTGTTTATGGCTATTTTCTACAAACAAAAGGGATGTTAATGCCCTTTATAAAGAGCTCTGTAGTGCCTATGTTAATCAAGATCATTAGCGCTTATGGAATTGTTATATTGGTGGTAATGGCTATTTTCTCTTTTGGTTATTATTGTGGCAGAAGACATGGAAGCAAATCAGGATGATTTAAATATAATCCATTATTGTAATATATTTTCCTTCTATTAGGGAGGAGAAAAAAGCTAGTCTGGACTTATGAATATAAGTGCCAGTCTTTTTTTGTATTTTTTTTCAGCTCTGTAAGTGGAGTACCTTCAATTTCCATGAGTTCCCGAACATTCACCAAGAATAGTTATCTAAGGTGCACGATGGTAGTACCTGATTTATGCATATGGAAATATTTGTATATTGGTAACGGAAACCACTATAGGTCTTTAGATGTTTTTTTGTTTAAACAGAGACTGAGTTAGTAAATGTTTGATAACGGTTTCATCCTTGGTTTAATCAAAACAATCTAAGCAACAGCGATATAGGAGTAACGCTTTAATACGGAAATGTAGCAAAATGAACATGTGAGAAAATCTAACAAGTTGCTTGCATAACTATTACGTAGCCGATTAAACTAGGCACTAGAATATTGTCGGAATTATCTAACTTTTATTGAGGGGGCTGCCAGTTATGTTACAGCGAAAGTTAATTTTGATTGGAAATGGAATGGCCGGAATTAGGACGATAGAAGAAATATTAAAAATTGATCCTGATGAATTCGATATAACTGTTTTTGGAAGTGAACCACATCCAAACTATAATAGAATCCAATTATCAAAGGTTTTGCAGGGAGATACAACTGTTGCAGATATTACTTTAAATGATTGGAATTGGTATGAAAACAATAATATTCGCTTATATCCAGGGGAAAGTGTAATTAATATTGATACAAAAAAGCAGATTGTTTCTACAGATAAGAACCGTGAAGAACCTTATGATAAGTTAATTATCGCAACGGGCTCTAATCCATTTATGTTGCCTTTACCTGGTTCAGATAAACAAGGTGTGACGGCATTTCGCGATATTAAGGATTGTGAAACAATGCTGCATTACTCAAAAAAGCATCAGAAAGCAGCAGTTATCGGAGGAGGATTATTAGGACTCGAGGCTGCTCGTGGTTTGCTTAATCTTGGAATGAAGGTAGATGTTATTCATATTAATGATTATCTTATGGACCGGCAATTAGATCGGGATGCCGGAAAAATGTTACAAAAAGAGTTAGAAAATCAAGGTATGAACTTTTTATTAAATAAACAAACTACCGAAATTCTTGGGAAGAAACATGTAACAGGACTACGTTTTAAAACCGGCGATAAGATTGAAGCAGACTTAGTTGTGATGGCAGTCGGAATAAAACCTAATGTTGAATTAGCTAAAAAAACTGGCATTCCTGTTAATCGGGGGATCGTCGTAAATGATTTTATGGAAACAGAAATTCCTAATATATTTGCTGTCGGAGAATGTGCAGAGCACAGGGGAATGGTTTACGGCTTAGTTGCCCCGCTTTATCAACAGGGGGAAGTGTTAGCTAAACGAATTTGCAATGTATACAGTGAGGGATACAAAGGGTCCGTTCTTTCTTCACAATTAAAAGTGTCTGGTGTAGATGTCTTCTCAACTGGAAAAATCCTAGAGGATGAGAATACTAAGGCGATTAAAATGTTAGATGATTGGAATGGAACTTATAAAAAAATCATTATCGAGCAAGGGAAAATAGCTGGAGCAGTCCTGTTTGGCGAAACGAAGGAAGGTAATCGGTTATTAAATTTAATCAAGAATGGTGCATCTATAGAGGAATACACTGAATCTAATCAGACGGAGGAAACAGGAAGTAGCTTAGTAGCCCAAATGACAGATGATGAAGTGGTATGTGGATGTAATGGGGTAACGAAGGGGCATATTGTCTCGGCAATAAAAAATGATGGACTTACAACAGTTGAACAAGTGAAGGGGTGTACGAACGCATCACGTTCCTGTGGTTCATGTAAGTCATTAGTGGCTGATCTATTGGAATTTACACTCGGTGATAAATATAGTGAAGATCAAAAGGAATCGATCTGTGCTTGTACCACTTTATCGAGGGATGAAGTTGTTAATGAAATAAAGGAAAAGCAGCTTACACATACAAGGGAAGTTATGAATGTATTAGGATGGAAAAATGATGAAGGATGCTCTAAATGCAGACCAGCATTAAATTATTATTTAGGCATGCTTAATCCAACAGAATATAAGGACGAACGGGAATCTCGTTTTGTTAATGAAAGATTGCATGCGAATATTCAAAATAATGGTACCTTTAGTGTCATTCCAAGAATGTATGGCGGTGTTACAAATGCAGATGATCTTAGAAAGATTGCTGATGTAGCAGATAAATATAAGGTAAAAATGATTAAATTAACTGGTGGACAACGTATTAATTTGCTTGGTGTACAAAAGCAAGACTTACCAAATATTTGGGCAGAACTTGGTATGCCGTCAGGACATGCATATTCTAAGGGACTGCGTACAGTAAAAACTTGTGTTGGTGCTGACTTCTGTCGCTTTGGTACTCAAGATTCAGTAGGGATGGGGATTGATTTAGAGAAAAAATTTGAAGGGTTGAATGGACCGCATAAAATAAAAATGGCCGTATCAGCTTGTCCAAGAAACTGTGCTGAAAGTGGTATTAAGGATGTTGGAGTCGTTGGTTTAGATGGAGTTTGGGAGCTCTATGTAGGCGGCAATGCAGGTACAGATCTTAGGGAAGGTGACTTACTCGTTAAGGTTAAAACGAAAGCCGAGGTACTGGAATGGACTGGAGCCTTTTTACAGTACTATAGAGAAACAGCGAATTACTTAGAAAGAACATCTGTATGGGTTGGCCGTCTCGGGATTGATAAGGTGAAAGAAAAACTTGAAGATAAAGGCTTGCGCGATGAATTAAATAAACGCATGGATATAACTTTAGAAACGGTGCAAGAACCATGGAGTGAAACACTTAAGGATGAAAGTTTAGTAAAAAGACTTTATGAAACAGTTAATGTTCCAGTAACTTCTAAATGATAGATAGGGGGAGTAATTATGGAAAATACAATAGGAAGAGTATTAATCGGAAAATATTCGGATTTGCCAGACCGCCTAGGGAAAACAGCTTATATTGGAAAAGAAGAAATTGCCTTATTCAAGCTGGCAAATGGGGATGTTCGTGCCATTGAGAATCGATGCCCCCATAAAGGGGGAGTGCTTGCGGAGGGAATGGTTAGCGGAGACCATGTATTTTGTCCGATGCATGATTGGAAAATTAATGTGTGTGACGGTCAGGCTCAAGCGCCAGATCATGGTTGTGTTAAAGCATATAAAGTGGAAGTGGAAGAGAACCTTGTATACATTGTCATCTGATTTTACTAAAGGAGGGGTATTATGTCATTCGTAAAGACAGATCAAGTAGTGCAGGGCATGATTGAGGCTGGTGAAGCAAAAGCAAAATTATCTATTATAGATATGTTAATTAGAGGAGGGCTGGCAGGTGCCCTCCTTGGGTTTGGGACAACATTGGCATTTACCGCTGAAATTCAAACAGGAATGGGGATTTTGGGAGCAATCTTATTTCCAGCTTGCTTTGTATTAGTCATACTGCTTGGGCTTGAACTAGTAACAGGGAGTTTTGCGCTCATACCTTTAGCGGTTTTAGAGAAAAGGGTTTCTATATCCCAAATGCTCTCCAACTGGTTTTGGGTCATTATTGGTCATTTAATAGGAGCAGGGCTGTATGCTTTTTTATATGTGATTGCAATTACACAACTTAGTCATGTTACTGATAATGCTATTGCAGCAAAAATTATCGCAGTTGCAGAAGCAAAAACGCTATTGTATGCAAATCTAGGCAGTGATGGTTTAATCGTCGTGTTTGTGAAAGCATTACTATGTAATTGGATGGTAACATTAGGGGCAGTCATGGCAATGACATCGACAAACACAATCGGGAAAATTGTTGCCATGTGGTTGCCGATATTAATCTTTTTTGCACAAGGCTTTGAACATGCTGTCGTAAATATGTTTGTGATTCCTGCAGGGATGATGTTAGGTGCGGATGTTTCTTTAGCAGATTGGTGGCTTTGGAATCAGCTCCCTGTGCTATTTGGGAATTTGGTAAGTGGGGTTATATTTACAGGTTTAGCATTATACTTTACTCATCATAAAGTGAAAAAGAAAAAAGAAATGGTTGTTTCAAAGAAGGAAGACTATATTGCTGAAACATAACATGTGATTTAAGGGGGGAAGATGATGGGAAAAGTATATATAGTTGGAGCGGGCCCTGGTAATTTAGACTTACTTACAATTAAAGGATTGAGATGTATACAGCAGGCTGATGTTATTGTATATGATCGTTTAGTCAATAGAGAATTGTTACGGGAAGCAAAACCTCATGCAGAATTCATTTATTGTGGAAAACAGCCGAAATTTCATACCATGCCACAAGAAATGATTAATCAGCTATTAGTCCATTATGCTCGCTTAGGAAAAGTGGTTACTAGACTTAAAGGGGGAGACCCCTTTGTGTTTGGCAGAGGGGCGGAAGAGATTGAGGAATTGGTAAAGAACAATATTGCTTACGAAGTCGTACCAGGTGTAACAGCTGGGATTGCAGCCCCAGCTTATGCCGGAATTCCCATCACACACCGAGAACTTGGCAATTCATTCGCAATCATTACAGGTCATTGCAAAAACGGAGAACCAGCAGACATCAAGTGGGAAAGTCTTGTCAAAGCGGTTGATACATTAGCTATTTATATGGGAGTAGGGAATTTACCATATATATGTGAACAATTAGTCAAGCATGGTAAGTGCAAAGATACACCTGTCGCCATTATTCAAGAAGGTACCACGCCTGAACAGAAGACAATAACAGGTACAATTGGAAGTATTGTAAGCCTTGCTCAAAAGGCGAAAATAAAGAACCCAGCTATGATAGTTGTTGGAGAAGTAGTTAGCTTCAAAAATAGAATAGAACAAATCCAAGAAGCGAACAACAAAGTAACCATCGGACTTACTTCAGGAAACTGATTATATGGAGAAACTGTTGACAAGGCAAGCTGTTACGAGAAAGGAATCGGGTGGACTAAGAAGCAATTGATTTTGTTTAAAGGTGCTGGGAATTATAGATGTATCGATCTTGCTGTCCACTCCAAAAGCGAAATTTCCGAGTTTCTAGAACAATTGAAACCGGAGAATTAATACTAAATCCACTAGGTGTTCTAGATATTCTAATAGAAAGAATGTAAGAATAATTTCAGCTTAGTGAGGAAACAGAAATCCTCTTTATTGGTCGGGGAAGCAGCAATCTAGATGCTGTAAAGGATAAGCAACGAATTGCAGACAGAGAATAAAAGCGTTTCTGTAGTAGCTGTTTTCTGATTGCTGCTTTTTTTTATGGATTAAACCGGCTGGCCATAATATTTAATGTTGCATAGGAAATAATACTATGATATTATGTGTGTAACCGGTTACACAAGAGAGGTGAATTCATGGCTACTATACGGGATGTTGCGAAAAGAGCTGGAGTATCTGTGGCGACCGTCTCAAGAGTATTAAACAATAAAGGGTATGCACATGAAGATACTAGGAAGCTAGTAAACGAGGCAATTAAAGAATTAAATTACAAACCAAATGAAGTGGCAAGATCTCTTTATAAAAAAAAGTCACGATTAATTGGATTATTGCTTCCCGATATCAGAAATCCCTTCTTTCCTGAGTTAGCTCGAGGGGTAGAGGACGAAATGCAGGAGCAGGGACTTCATTTAATTATTGGGAATGCTGATGAAAAATTAGAAAAAGAAATAGATTACATACAGACTTTTAACCAAAATAATGTAATAGGCATTATTTCAGCAACAAATCAGGCGGAAACAAAACTTTACGAAAACCTGTCTTTTCCTGTCGTCTTACTGGATCGAATAACAGGCACTTATCCTTCTGTGTATGCAGATGGATTGGCTGGAGGAAAAAAAGCAGCACAAGAAATGGTTAGAAGAGGCAGTAAGCGAATTGCTTTACTTCGAGGTCCGATTGAACTAAGGACAGCACAAGACAGATTCAAAGGTGCTGTTGATGAGCTATGTAATGCTAATGTAGACTTTCAGGTAATTACTTCATCGTTTGGCTTTCACGATGCTGAAAAAATGGCTAAAACTCTATTTGAGAAATTTCCTGAAACAGACGGGGTAATTGCAAGCAACGACCTTAGTGCAGCAGCTATTCTACATGAGGCGTTGCGAATAGGAAGATCTATTCCCGATGACTTACAAATTATCGGATATGATGATATACCGCTTAGCAAGCTGCTGTTCCCGTCCCTTTCTACTATTAGACAGCCTGCTTATGATATGGGAAGAGAAGCAGCAAAACTATTAATAAATCTAATCGATAATAAGCCGTTAGTGAATAAGAATATCCAAATGCCTGTTACCTTTATTGAAAGGCAAACAACAAGAAAGGTTGAGAAAAATGATTAAAATGACGATTATTGGTAGTTCTTCTATAGATTTAGTTGTAACAACTTCCAAACGACCAAATCAAGGGGAAACGATTATAGGAGAAAGCTTTAAGACAGTCCCTGGTGGCAAAGGAGCTAACCAGGCTGTCGCAGCTGCCAGACTTGGTGCTGAAGTATTTATGGTCGGTTGTGTAGGAGAAGATAATTTCGGTGAAACGATCGTTAACAATTTCACTGCTAATGGTGTTAATACAACCTATGTGGAACGGGTTACACATTCGGAAACAGGTACAGCGCATATTACCTTAGCAGAAGGTGATAACAGCATTATCGTCGTGAAAGGTGCTAATGATTATGTCACACCTGATCTAGTTGAAAAAGCATTGAATGTTATCTCTGAATCAGATGTTGTCCTAATCCAGCAAGAAATTCCTGAGGAAACAGTAGAATATGTAGCAGAAATTTGCTTTGCAAATAATGTGCCTTTATTACTAAACCCAGCGCCAGCAAGACCTATTAGTAAAACGGTCATTGAAAAGGCTACTTATCTTACACCAAATGAATCGGAAGCTGCTATTCTTTTTGAGGACAAGGATATCCATGAAGTATTAAAAGAGTTTCCAAATAAATTGCTGGTTACTGAAGGTAAAAATGGAGTTCGTTATTATGATGGAATCAATGAAATAGTTATCCCCGCTTATTCTGTTGAGGCAGTTGACACAACAGGTGCAGGCGATACCTTTAATGCGGCTTTTGCCGTTGCTGTAGCTGAAGGGAAAAGCATGGAAGATAGCATTCGTTTTGCGAATCGGGCTGCCTCCTTGTCTGTAACAAAATTTGGTGCACAAGGCGGAATGCCAACAAGAGAAGAAGTAGAAGGGAGTTTGTAAAAATGAAACGTTATGGAATTTTAAACAGTCACATTGCACAAGTTTTAGCTGACCTAGGTCATACCGATTATATTGTAATCGCAGATGCTGGTTTGCCAATTCCCGATGGTGTTAAAAAGATAGATTTAGCGATTAAGGCTGGTTTTCCAACATTTATTGATGTAGTGAATGCTGTTGAAGAGGATATGATTATCGAAAAAGTGATAATCGCCTCTGAAATAGAAGCAGGAAATCCAGAGCATGCTGACTACTTAAAGGGAAAATTCGCTGATGCTGAAATTGAAAACGTTTCCCATGAAGAATTTAAACAATTAACGAAACAAGCTAAAGCAGTCATTCGAACAGGTGAGATTACACCATATGCAAACTGTATTTTACAATCAGGCGTATTTTTTAAATAGATGAGGTGGTAATTATGCGAATTACAATGGAAAACATCCATAAAGCATTTGGAACCAATCAAGTTTTAACAGGTGTTGATTTCGATTTGCTAGATGGGGAAGTACATGCCCTAATGGGGGAAAATGGGGCAGGAAAATCAACGATGATGAACGTACTTACAGGACTCCATGCCCGTGATAACGGAAAAATCACAATTGATGGAGAAGAAATCTACTTTAAGAATCCAAAAGAAGCAGAGCAAAATGGAGTCACCTTTATCCATCAGGAATTAAATATTTGGCCTGAAATGACAGTTCTTGAAAATTTATTTATTGGCAAGGAACGAAAGAATTCCTTTGGTTTTTTAAAAACCGCCGAAATGAAAGCGTTAGCAAAAAAGCAATTTGATAGATTAGCAGTATCCATTCCGTTAGATAAAGAAGCGGGAAGCTGTTCTGTTGGAGAACAGCAAATGATTGAAATCGCGAAGGCATTAATGACAGAAGCAAAAGTGATTATCATGGATGAACCTACTGCTGCACTGACAGAAAGAGAAATCAACAAACTGTTTGATGTGATTACTTCTTTAAAAAAGGAAGGGGTATCAATCGTGTACATTTCTCACCGAATGGAGGAGATTTTCTCGATTTGTGACAGAATTACCGTTATGCGTGATGGGAAAACCGTTGATACGAAGGCCATTCCAGAAACAAATTTCGATGAGGTTGTTAAAAAAATGGTTGGCAGGGAATTAACAGACCGGTTTCCTAACCGAGAGCCTCAACTGGGTGAAACGGTTCTACAAGTAAAGGGTTTAACAAAATCAGGACAATTTGAAGATATAAACTTTTCTGTTCGTGCTGGAGAAATAGTTGGGGTTTCAGGCTTAATGGGAGCTGGCCGAACCGAAATCATGCGAGCAATTTTTGGTCTTGATGGAATGGATGGCGGTGAAATTTGGCTGGAAGGTAAGAAAGTGAGTATTAAGACACCAGAACAGGCTGTAAAGTTAGGTATTGGTTTCATTACAGAGGATCGCAAGGATGAGGGGTTAATTCTTGATTTCTCCATAAGGGATAATATTGTGTTGCCAACGCTTGCAAGCTTCGCACCAAAAGGAATTATCCAGGAAAAAAATGAGACAGACTTTGTTAATATGCTTATCAAACGCTTGACAGTAAAAACGGAATCGAAAGACATTGCTGTTGGAAAGCTTTCAGGCGGAAATCAGCAAAAAGTCGTCATTGCCAAGTGGGTAGGAATTGGACCAAAGCTGCTCATATTGGATGAACCAACTAGAGGAGTAGACGTTGGGGCAAAGAGAGAAATTTATCAACTTATGAATGAATTAACAGAACGAGGTGTAGCAATTATCATGGTATCCTCAGAATTACCAGAGATTCTTGGCATGAGTGATCGAATCCTCGTCATTCATGAAGGAAAAATAAATGGAGAATTATTGAAAGAAAATGCGACCCAAGAAAAAATTATGACATTGGCAACAGGAGGTCAATAAAATGAATCCTATTAATACAGTAACACAACCTAGCAAGACGAATATGATGAATGCAATTACACAAAAGTTAGGACCATTACTAGGTTTAATAATATTAGTTATTATTGTGTCCATTTTAAATCCTAGTTTTCTAGAACCATTGAATCTCTTAAATCTTTTAAGACAGGTTGCGATTAATGCACTTATTGCTTTTGGGATGACCTTTGTGATTTTAACTGGAGGAATTGATTTATCTGTCGGAGCTATTCTTGCTTTATCTAGTGCGTTGACAGCAGGGATGATGGTAGCTGGTGTAGATCCGATTGTGGCAATCTTAGTTGGCTGTATTCTTGGTGCTTTGATGGGAATGGTAAACGGACTATTTATAACAAAGGGAAAAATGGCTCCTTTTATTGCAACACTAGCAACAATGACGATTTTCAGAGGATTAACACTTGTTTATACTGGTGGAAATCCGATAACTGGTCTTGGTGATAACTACCTGTTTCAGTTATTTGGTCGTGGTTATTTCCTAGGTATACCTGTTCCAGCTATTACGATGATTCTTGCATTTGCTTTCTTATTCATTCTTCTGCACAAAACGCCATTTGGTCGCAAAACATATTCGATTGGTGGAAATGAAAAAGCAGCTTTAATATCAGGTATTAAAGTACCAAAAGTAAAAATCATGATTTATAGTCTGTCCGGAATGCTTGCAGCTTTGGCTGGTGCAATTCTTACTTCTCGCTTAAATTCAGCACAGCCTACAGCTGGCACTTCCTATGAACTTGATGCGATTGCAGCAGTTGTATTAGGTGGGACAAGCCTTTCAGGAGGAAAAGGAAGAATTTTCGGGACACTTATCGGTGCGTTAATCATCGGTACCTTAAATAACGGCTTGAATCTTCTTGGAGTTTCATCCTTTTACCAAATGGTAGTTAAAGGAATCGTTATATTAATTGCAGTGTTACTTGATCGTAAAAAGTAGTATAGGGAGAGATCATGATGAAAAAATTAATCGTTTTATGTTTATCACTAACACTTATGCTTCTAAGTGCGTGTTCCATGCAACCGCCTAGCTGGGCAAAACCAGATAAAAAGAAGGATTTAGAAGATATTAAAATTGGCTTATCGGTTTCTACATTAAACAACCCATTCTTTGTTTCTTTAAGAGATGGTGTGGTTAAAGAAGCGAAAAGCTTAGGGATGGAAGTTATTATCGTCGATGCACAAAATGATTCTGCCAAACAAGTTAACGATGTGGAGGATTTAATTCAGCAAGGGGTAGATGCTTTGCTTATAAACCCAACCGATTCGGCATCTATTTCAACAGCAGTTCAATCAGCAAATAATATTGGCATACCAGTAGTTACTTTGGATCGTTCTGCAGATAAAGGAATAGTAGAAGCATTAGTAGCTTCAGATAATATAAAAGGTGGAGAAATGGCCGCAAACTATATGATAGAAAAGTTAGGAGAAAAAGCACAAGTTATTGAATTAGAAGGAGTTCCAGGGGCATCAGCTACAAGGGAAAGAGGTCAGGGCTTTCATAATATAGCAGATGAAAAATTGACTATCATTGCTAAACAGGCAGCAGATTTTGATCGGACAAAAGGATTAACTGTTATGGAGAATCTTCTGCAAGCAAACCCAGATGTTAAAGCAGTATTTGCTCATAACGATGAAATGGCATTAGGAGCAATCGAGGCAATTAATAGCTCTGGTAAGGATGTTATGGTCATTGGATTTGACGGAAATGACGACGCATTAAATGCGATTAAATCAGGAGACATGGAAGCGACAGTTGCTCAACAACCTGAGTTAATTGGTAAGCTTGCTGTGGATGCTGCAAGAGATGTTTTACAAGGTAAAAAGGTAGAGGAAATTATCGCTGCACCGCTTAAATTAGTTACAAAAGATAATTAAATGAAAGAGAAGTAAAAAGGACTGGGGTGCCAGTCCTTTTTACTTGAACCATCCTTTTTCCTTAAATCTGGTGATGGCTTCTATGCGATTTTTAACTTCCAGTTTATCCAGTATCATGCTGATATAATTTCGCACTGTTCCTGTCTTAATGGATAGCTCTTGGGCAATTTCTTTTGTGTTTTTTCCATTTGCAACCAGCATAAGAACTTCTTTTTCCCGCTCTGTAAGGGGATTTTCTTCTTTGTATACATCATCAATTAATTCTGGTGCGTAAATTCTTTTTCCTTCCATCACACTGCGGATGCTTTTTGCCAAATCATCACTTGGACTATCCTTGAGCAAATAGGCTGATACGCCCGCTTTCAATGCACGCTGGAAATAGCCTGACCTGGCAAAGGTAGTTAAAATAATGACTTTGCATGGATGGCTCATGAGTTCTTCCGCTGCTTCCAAGCCTGTTTTGGCAGGCATCTCTATATCCATTATACAAATATCAGGATTTTTTTCCTTGACTAGCTGGATTGCTTCTTCCCCATTGTTTGCTTTGCCGACAACCGTGATATCATCTTCTAAATCAAGCAATGAACCCAATGCACCTAAAAGAAGGCGCTGGTCTTCGGCAATGACAATCCTGATCATAGTAAGTCCTCCCGTTCCATTATTTTTCCATCATGTGGAACAGATATATGTAATATCGTTCCTTCTTTAGCGGTAATCTCGATAGTACCGTTGATAAAATCCAATCTTTCTCTCATGCCTGCTAATCCGTTTCCTTTATGAGCATCTTCTTCCTTAAAAGGACTGGTGCCATTATCTTTGATTTTCATAATTGTTTCTTTTTTGTTTTGGCTGATGCTTATGTAGCAAGAGGTGGCATTGCTATGCCGAACTACATTAGTAACAGCTTCTTTTAAACACATACTCATAATGTTTTCTGCAATTGAAGAAATTTTAAGATTGGAAGCTATATCACTAATTAGGCTTATTTCGGCTGCTTCTAATATTTTTTTTACAAGGAGGAGCTCGTCTTTTAATTTTATACCGCGCATTTCAGAGACCATTTTTCTGACTTCATTTAATGCAGTTCTTGAAGTATGCTGAATATCTTTAAGCTCCAAGCGCGCTTGTTCTGGGTCCTTATAGACTAATTTTCTTGCTAAATCACTCTTTAAGCCGATAAGGGATAGCTTTTGACCAAGTGTATCATGAAGATCTCTTGCTATTCGCTGTCTTTCCTCTAGTTTAACTAAATTGGATATACGCTTATTCGCATCTTCCAGCTTTTCCTGCAGCTGGCCTCTCTCTTTGCGGTTATGGATGGTCAATGGCAATAAAATAACGCCAAACCAGATGATTAACACAAAGGGAAGCTGCTTTAACAGCAAGGGATCACCAATTATCACCTTGAAGTAAATGGCGAATGTTGTAACTGCCAGGTGTATAAAATATAAGATGAAATAAGGAATCTGTTTCTTTATATTTCCGATAAAATAGGATAGGAAAAAAGAAAAATATACATAGCTGTATGCATAAATAGCAAAAGTGGATATCCCGATTAAAAGGGACGGCCATAAATATATCGTCCAACCTTTTGAAAGGTAAGCAAATCTGTAAAATAGAAAAAATAAAATAGTAAGGATAATACCAGATATCACATCAACTGCTGAAGAGGCGTGGAATATAAAATAAAAGGGCAAAATAGTAAGTAATGTCCAAATATAAGGAGAAATACCGGTGCTTTTTTTTAAAACCTCTAATCTTTTTATCATCAGTTTCTAACCTCATTATTTATTAGCTGTCATTCGTCCATTTTAACATAATATAGCAGCAATTAAATGGCATAAAACCTTATAATTGCTGCTCTTAAAGTTTGTTTGTATTATTGGATTTCTGATCCGGCAGACAAGTCAAGGGACTTCTTTTGTTTTTTCCATTCATGGAAACTGATAAACTTTTTGTCTTTTTCATCCCACAACCGGAATTTTAAAGAACGAAGACTGCTTGCCAGTGTGACAGTTGGCACATTTCTCAGGGGCTCGGTCTGGTTATGAACAAGCTCTAGATTGTAATTAGGAACCCTTGGACTTAAATGGTGCACATGATGATAGCCAATATTGCCAGTCAGCCATTGCATCCATTTAGGCAGGTGATAGTAGGAGCTTCCTTCTACAGCAGCCTTTACATAATCCCAATTTTCATCTTCCTCAAAGTAAGTATCTTCAAAAGTATGCTGCACATAAAATAACCAAACTCCAACAGAGCCAGAAATAAGAAAAATAGGCAGCTGTACAAGCAAGAAAGAGGACCAGCCAAGCGTACTGCCAAGGAGAATAACTAATAACACAATGGAAATATTAGTTGCGTACGTATTTAGCCGTTCTTTCCATCTAGCACCTTTACGGTTAAAGCGATTAGCTAAAAGGAATTCATAAATAGGTCCTAAGATAAACATAATGAATGGATTGCGATACAAACGATATTGTATCTTTACAAAAAAAGAGGCATTTTCATACTCATCAATCGTCATCATCCATAAATCACCGACACCACGCTTATCCAGGTTGCTGCTTGTTGCATGGTGAATAGAGTGGCTATGCTGCCATTTGCTGTAAGGAAATAAAGTCAGGATTCCTGTAATTGTCCCTAAAATCTTATTAGCCTTACGATTCTTAAAGAAAGAAAAGTGGCAGCAATCATGGAAAATGATAAAAATTCTTACCAAAAATCCTGCCGCAGCAATTGAAATGACAAAGGTTAAAATATAAGAAATACTCAAGCTTTTGTAGGCTAAGTACCAGAGTAAAACAAAGGGCAGAATAGTATTGGCAAGCTGCCAGATACTTGCTTTCATAGCGGATTTCTCAAAGGGCGCTACAGCCGTTCTCAATTGTTTTAAGTTTTTTATATTCATTATTAGATTCCCTTCTATTAATGGATATCTCCAGTATAATTATAAACCAAACATAATTGCAGACATACATGTCATATACGCTATATGACATTTGTCATATAGAAGGGTTTAGTAAGCTTTATGGTGAATAAGTTATCAGGCTGTCAAAAGGTACTGGTCTTGTTCTAGCACGAGGGAATATATAAATCTTAAATCTGTATGTTTTACAAGGAGATGAAGAATTGAAAATTGGAATAGGTTTTTTACCAAAACATTATTATAATACAGAACCAGATGCAGGAGGATTTTTTCCTTTTGGGATGGTCAAGACGCCCTTATATGTCTTTATTTTAGATAAGTTTTATCTTCCGAGATGCAATCCGAATTTAATACCGTCGTGGATGGAAAATATTCAAGCATTTCCTCTATATTTTTGTGCTGAGTATTCTGACTACTGGAAGCGTAACCTTGAGAAAGCATGTCTCAAAAATGATATAACTATTAAATATCTATACAAAAAACGTGATAGATTCCTATCTGTATCAACAGTAGAGACTATAAGTCAGTTAAAGAAAATTCTCCCTCGATATATTTCAATGGGGAGTTCAAATGATCTAGTTATGTGGTCTACCAATAAAGATATATTTTCAACAGAAGAACGTGTATGGCAGGGTAATTGGGAAGGCAAAAGGGATGAAGTGCCAGTTGTAAAATTTGATAAAGCGGTTAGTTTATTTTGGATAGGATATGATGGTGATAGTGTAATTGGGCTTTCCAATAATACAAAGTTTTCTACTTATGAAAATATTTGTGCGACTTTACCATCCTTCGTTAGACCTGAGCTAGAGGAGTATGAATAATGTAAAGAGATGTTCAATTAGACATCTCTTTTTGTTTATACACCTAACTCATTCCTGCGCCCTTCATCATTTCTCCACTATGATTTTAATTAAATTCTGCAAAATCCCTCAGCTGGTTTTCTTCTATAAATCCTATTAAATACAGCAAATACGTTTAACTCTTGGTTCATTTTATTTAATTGTTTGTATATAAATATTATCGGCATTCCCAGCAGATACACTTTTTGAAAATATGTAATACAATAATAAACTAATAAAAAGCAATAATTATTTATTGTAATACGATAAAATATATGGTAAATTCATTTTGTAAATTATTATAGCGAGGTGTTTTTAAATGAAACGAGGTTCCACTTCTTTTTTAAAATTAGCTGTTTTTCTTTTAGGGATTCCAGTTTTAGTTCTAGGGATTTTAGGTTTAACTTGGTTGCCTTCACATACTGCAAATCCAGACTATGCTGAAGCTTTATATCCTATAGTTACTATAATGTATGCATCAGCAGCACCTTATTTTTATGCGTTGTTTCAAGCATTCCGACTTTTAAATTATATTGATCATAACCATGCATTTTCTGAAGAATCAGTGGTTGCTTTGAAATGGATAAAATACTGTGCCATTTCAATTAGTTGCTTGTATGTTATTATGCTGCCATTCGTATTTTTTGTAGCACAATTAGACGATGCTCCCGGACTTGTCCTTTTTGGTATGGTTCCTATTTTTGCAGCAATCGTCGTTGCAGTGTTTGCTGCTGTCCTTCAAAAGCTACTAAAAGAGGCAATTGTAATTAAAGATGAAAACGAGCATACGATTTGAGGTGTATAACATGGCAATTGTAATAAATATAGATGTGATGTTAGCGAAACGAAAAATGAGCGTGACAGAGCTCTCGGAGAAAGTCGGCATCACCATGGCGAACCTCTCCATCTTGAAAAACGGGAAAGCAAAAGCAATACGGATTGCTACTTTGGAAGCAATTTGTAAGGCACTGGATTGCCAACCTGGAGACATTTTAGAGTACCGGCCAGATGAAATTTAATATTATATAGAGGTGAAAGTATGAAAGTCGTTGAGGAAAAAAGGGAGCATAACAGCAATGGCAATCATGAGAATCCTCCGTTAGGATTGCAATTCATCTTCGATGGTTGTAGATTCTCCATTAAAGAAATGGATGATGTAAACAATATGATTATATGTGTATCAAAAACACAAGGAGTTACCTATTTTGGTTTTAAGGAACTAGAAGACTATTTAGATGAGGGCAAAGCGGCTTTTGTAATTGATAGGGAATAGGCTTAAGGCAAGGGGACTATTGCTTATACTTGTTGAGGAGGGCTTTAGTTGTTAGCAACGTTAATAAGTGAAATCTGTTTTTATTTTTTTCATAAATTATTGCTAGTTAATACTTACTAGACTTGTTGAGAAGTATAAAAAAAGAATTACTGTGCTGAATTAATAAAACCATTTAAAAAAATATAAAAGTACTATATAATCATTTGTGGGATAATATGGTTTTATATACTAAATTTAGAAATAGGTTCCCTTGGAATCTATTTCTTTTTAATTACGTGAATATTTAGGAGTGGGCAATGAAGAAATACATACTTAATTATTATTTATGGATTTTTATTTTATATTTGTGCTGTATGAAATTCATTCCATATCTGGTGTTATATCCGTTTTACTGGATGGGTGTTGGAATTGAGTCGACTGCTTTTGATGGATATCTGGAAGTTAATAAACCAATTCAGTACTATATTACTTTTTTTAAACTACTAGCAATACTTTTTTGCATAATAGCTTTATATAAATGGTCAAACTTGTTCATTAAAAGAAAGCTAGTAATTAAATGGGCTGATTTAGGATGGGCTATATTGTTGCTGTTTCTAAAATTTATTCTTACTGCACTGTTAATAGGGCTGCTTTTTCTATTAGGAAAAGATCCAGACTTCACAGTTCCTAAAAATCAACAGAAAGCAGAAGAGTTTATACAAATGACTGGCCTTTCTGTCATTACTATTATAATTTTGGCTCCAATTATCGAAGAATTCTTTTTTAGAAAGATTATTGTTGGGCATTTATTTTTTAGGCATAAATATATAGGTGTTATCGTAAGCGGACTTCTATTTGGGGGCGTACATGTTATAGCAGGTTTCACCTTGCAGGCTTTTATTGCTTATACGGTGATGGGCTTGTTGTTTGGATTCGTTTACGTTAAGACAGGAAGATTGGAAACTTCTATAATTGCACATGGTGTAAATAATCTTATTGCATTATTAAAATTGATTTAGTGAAGGGGAATCACATGATAGGATCGACAGCAGTAGTATTAGTAATAGGGATAATAATGTTAGTAAAAGGTTTATGGAAAAAGCAAAAACGATGGATTGGACTTTCTCTCATACCTTTAGCAATAGTATTAATAGGAATTCTAACCCTATAGAATAATAGGTTCTACTTTAAAAACTTGGAGGTAAAAAATGTCTGTTGAAAATAGGTTAATTCAAGGGGAGAGTGAGTTTTTCTATGAACCTTTTTATATTCCTTATTTCTTAGTAGCTTTAGGGCTATTTATATATACTGATTGTTTTTATCAGTTTCGTAAAAGTGAAGTATAATTGGATAGGAAAAAGCTTGCTGGGAATTTCTATTTTTACATATTTGTTAGTTGGTGCATACATGATGGGATCTGGTTATTATTCTGACGGCTATAATTCTGATATATACATATTTTTTAGGGTTTGGTTTTCTTGAGCTGAACCTGTTGGCGTATCCATACATTTTCCTTGCCCTTGCTGCAGGATAGGGAAAAAGGGTAATTAGGACAATTGTCTTTTCAGGATGGACGGTATATAATTGTTATGTTTTTATATCTATTAATCTAGAAAGAAGCGTTTTTAAGTTGAAAAATCTGTTTGTTTTCTTTTCGATTCTTTTTATTATCTTCTCAAATGGCGATCATCCTAAGGGAGGATACAAGGAAGAACGGAAGCCTCGATCTAAAGAGGAAACAACCCTATGATGTGAGAAACGGAAGAGCAATGCTCTTCCGTTTTTTCATTAATGAACCAATGTTAATACAAATCCGTCATATCCTTTTTCTCCTACTGTCTGGATACCAACAGAATCAACTCGTTTATCTTCTGCAAGGATGTCGATAAATTTCCTGACTCCAATTACTTTTTCGTCGGAGCTGTTCTTATTTATCACTTCTCCGTCGCGAACCACATTATCGGAAATAATCACCGCGCCTTTTGCAGCCAATTGGATTGCCCATTTTATATAATGGGGATTATTCGGTTTGTCTGCATCGATGAAAATAAAATCAAACTCACCGAAGCCTGTGTTTTGTAATGTAGGCAATGTGTTTAATGCGTCACCTTCTATAATAGTAACTTTATCTGTTAATCCTGCTGAGTTTAAATTTTCTTGAGCTGTTTTTACATGGATGGGATCTGTTTCTAGGGTGACTAGTTTGCCGTCTTGGGGGAGTGTTCGGGCCAGCCAAATGGTGCTGTAGCCGCCGAGTGTGCCGATTTCTAAAATGTTTTTTGCTCCTTTAAGCTGTGCGAGCATGGCGAGAAATTTTCCTTGTGTTGGAGTGACATCAATTTCGGGAAGGCCATTCTTTTGATTATTGTCTCTAACATACTCCAATTCTTTACTTTCTGGCTGAAGCCGCTCCGTAAAATAGTGGTCAACGGAACTCCAAGTTTTATCAATTTTCATTGTAACCAACTCCTTTTGGATTATATATCCATTGTAAGATATAATTTTACATAAATAAAATATATGTTTTTTATATTTATATAAATAAAACTTATAAGGAGGAGTTAAAATGAACCTTCACGGATTAAGGCTGTTTCATCATGTAGCTAGTGTTGGCAGCTTTACTAAAGCTGCTGAAATTCTGCGGATCAGTCAGCCAGCTGTTTCTAGCCAAATAAAGCAATTTGAAAGTGAACTAGGAATTCCTTTGTTTCATAAGAATGGAAAAAAGTTTACGATAACCCCGTTTGGAGAAACGTTAGCGCAAAAAGCAGCGTTGTTTTTTGCTCATGAAAAACAACTAGAACAATTTGTGCAAGACTATAAAACAGCGAAAAAAGGACGGCTTCACATTGCTGCAACCTATCTGCCTGCTAACTTCTTAATCCCGCAATGGGCAGCAGCATTCAAAGCAGATAATGAAGAGGTAGAGATTAGCATTACGACGAGAAATTCACAGGATGCTTTTGGTGAATTGATTCATTATAAGGCGGATATAGCCATGTATGCAGGCGGAAGGGAAGAGCAAATGGAGGAAGTAGAGTGGCGGGAGCTTTTTCAGGATGAGATTTGGTTCGTCGTTTCCCCGCAGCATAGGCTTGCGAACTGTACGGTATCACTTGAGGATGTTATGAAAGAGCCTTTTATCATGAGAGAAGCAGGAAGCTCAACAAGGGAAAGACTCTTTTCCTTATGTCAAACACATCGGGTAACGCCGCCAAAAATTGCTTTGCAGTTTACAGGCTTAAATGAGGCTGTCCGTTCTGTTATGACAGGCTATGGCGTTAACTTTGTGTCCTCGCTAGTTGTTAAGGAGTATGTGAAGACAGGACAGCTTGCGAGGGTGTTTGTTGAAGTAGCGCCAATAAAGAATATTATTGCCATTTGTACACGCAAAGGCGAGAATCTTCCTCCCGTAGTAAAGGAATTTATTCGCTTATGTATGGAAAGCAGCAAGCACAATGATGCAAAAAAATAGATGTAGGTATGAAGAGACGCGAAGAAAGTCTCAATTTAAAATAGGGACAAGCAGTAGTGAATAGCCAAGGAAGGGAACTGGCAATACTGTAAACAAAGCTAATAACCCCTCCAAAATACAAATCCCAATAAAATTTGCAGCACTCCTAAAAAGCCTAATAAAGTTCAAATAGAATAGGAATATTTTCGCCAATTAATTAATATATTTAATTCTGATAAGGATATTATGTGGTTTTTCCTTTTTGTGGTATTGAAAGGGGGGATGTGTTGCAGGAAAAAATAAAGCTTAGCCCGAGTCGTCTATTCGCACTTACGCCAAGGAAACTTTAGGACACTCTTCGTTGTCACGGAGGTGATTTAAACATGAAGAAGGTGCTTCTGTCCATTTCTAATTTTCTCTACGGCGGGTTTGTATTGACTGCCATGTTTGAAAATTTTAAGCGGATTCGCGATGGGTTTGTAGACGGAACTGTTTCATTCTCCAAAACGCCAATTTTGGATATGGTTCAATTCTTAATGGACGACTGGGCATACAAGTGGTTAGCAATCTGGGCTGTTGTTGGGCTTATCCTTTATTTTCTGCACGCCAATACAGAAAGAAAGAAAAAAGCCGAAGCCGCAGACAAGGAACGCTTATTTCGTTGGTTAGACGAATACCGAAATAAACAAAATAAAAAAAGCAAATAACCAATTATTTCTTTAACGCACATTCGCGCCAACGAATGTGCTTTGCTTTTTATATACTATGATACTCTTAATAAAAAATGACTGATTAAACTCAATAAGTTCAAGCATAGATTTTGCTTGTCTAAAGTAAAGCATAACTTATCAAAAGGGCTCTGAACAAGCGATATAGTTAGTTTTCCCAAGCTGAACAAAGAATATTCAGCTCGGAATCTTTAAAAAAATCTTTGAAAATATGAATCTAGAATTTTTTTATATCCATATATTGGATGTAAATGCTAAAATGGTAAGTACAGATTAAAATAATATTCGTTTGGGAGGGAGTTTATGCCATAGTAATGTTAACAAAGCTAGTATTTATTACGAACTTGTTGAAGTGGCATTCCTTTTTTATGATTCATGGATTTCTCCAGATTATTAACGCATAGAAGGGTTTACGAAGCCTGTATTCGCGCGCAAACAGACGGGTGGGTGTCATCCTTTGCTTGCTTGGGACTGGAGTTAACAATTGCATAATATGAAATCAATTGTTCTGAGGAAATGCTTGTTACGGTTTTAGTATCTGAGAGGAAGCTTTGTAAAACTGGATCCCAGCAGGACATTATTTACAAAAAACCTATACGGAAATTTTCACAAGTATTATCGAGAATATGGCTTAATAAAATGAGGGAATTCTAGGAAGGAGTTTAAATACAATGGATAAACAAGAATATAAAAGATTGGCAGCTGAACAAGAAGATTGGGCACCAGGGTGGGATGCTATTGATGCTGTATTTGAGAACCTGTATCCCAATCAGGAACCCTCGCATTTTGGTACAGACCTGCACGCAAGAGCGATTTTTGGCGGTGATCAATATTTGGACGGTTATAGTATTTACGAATCGTCTCATGGATACAAACATATCGTTACATACGGCATGACAGAGCTGTATACAGACACAGAGGCCTTTGGAGGGGAGTGGAGTAAATGGGGCTATGAAATGACGATGAAATTAAACGAAGACACTCTTGATGATTGTATGTGGTCACTTGATATGCTCTCCAATCTAGCTCGCTATACATTTACACAACAGCGTTTTTTTGAACCGCTCCAATATATTGCTGGGAATGGAACTTCCATTCATATCGGAGTAGAATCCGATATTACAGCATTATTAGTCGTACAAGACACAGAAGCGGTTGGGATGGACACTGTTCATGGCAGGGCGGATTTTCTTCAATTGGTGGGAATAACTGAAAAAGAATTAGAGGTACTGAAAGAGGATCATGCGAGAGCAGCTGAGCTTGTTGCAAAAATGAAGCGAGACAATCCCCACTTAGTAACAGATATGAAAAGGAAGCACTCTTATTTATGATAACAAGCTGTCTAACAGGCAGCTTGTTTCTGATGAAAGAGGAAAAAATTTCAAGAAGGTCCTTTATAAAATAGTGAAAGCTGATATAATGGCATTATAACGGAGGAAGCTTTTTGTTAATATATTTTGTGAAATAAATCACATAAACTAGAGGTAGTGTTATGAAACATAAACCAATATATGTAGAGCTTCCAATTAAAGCCGACCTAAAAGAGGTATGGAAGAAAACACAAACACCTGAACTGCATGAGCAATGGGATATTCGGTTTTCTTCCATTTCATATTTGCCGAAAGATACCGAAGAAGAACCGCAGTTCTTTCTATATGAAAGGAAAATTGGCTTTGGTGTAAAAGTGGCAGGGTGGGGAAAAAGCGTTGGGGATCATAATAAACAGGACGGTACAAGAACATCCTCCCTTCATTTTGGTACAAACCAAAAAATTTCTCCCATTAAGGAAGGAAAGGGATACTGGCAATACCTACCCACCGATGAAGGGATGATATTCTTAACACAATATGATTATGAAATACGTCAAAAAGGACTGTTTGGAAGGATGGTTGATTTCTTTTTTCGACCGCTAATTGGCTGGGGGACTGCCTTAAGTTTTGACGTATTAAAGCGGTGGCTCGAAAAGGGAGAATTGCCAAGGCTCCAATACTTACGGTTTTGCTGCAGTGCACTTATTACAGCACTATTCTTTCTAGTTTGGGTTTATCAAGGTCTAGTGCCAAAGCTATTAGCGATGCATTCTGCAGAGCTGACAATACTATCCCACTTAACTTCTATCGAAGGAGAAAAGGTTCGACTGCTATTGCGGCTCATTGGAGCTGCTGAAATAATGTTTGGTGTAGTTTGGCTACTATACCGCAAAAAGACTGTATTGCATGCACTTCAATTAATTATTTTCCCTATATTAACAATGTCTGCAGTGATTGCAGACCCGTCGATTATGACACATCCCTTTAACCCGCTAACATTTAACTTGAGTCTGTGGATTTTATCATTTGTAGGTTTTCAGCTTGGAAAAGATTTGCCGACAGCTGCTAACTGTATCCGTACTAGAAGGAAGGGTTAGTCAATGATTTATAAAGAAATTTTAGGTGAAGAGTTCAACAGGCTGCATCCAAAACTGCAAGAACGCTATTCGATTTCACTACAACATCCGTTTCATGGCAGGGGAACAATGCTGTCCATCATCAGCGGAAAAAGCTGGCTCAAGCCCTTTTTAAAATTGGCCGTGCGTTGGAAGTTTCTTTTCCCAGAAGAGGGAAGCAATATTCCATTTACGATACGAAACACTGCAAAACAGCTTCCAAATGGAGAACAAGAAATCTATTGGGAGCGGACCTTTTATTTTCAACATGTTACTAGACAATTTAACGCGTTTATGACGATTGATGCAAAACGAAGGATTGTAAAAGATTATTTAGGAG
The DNA here is from genome assembly GCF_021341655.1 of Bacillus sp. Au-Bac7. NCBI lineage: Bacteria > Bacillati > Bacillota > Bacilli > Caryophanales > Bacillaceae > Bacillus > Bacillus sp. Au-Bac7. The sequence continues at coordinate 243,016 of NZ_JAJTTG010000002.1, forward strand.
AACCGAACTTGTTTTACTCTGATTTAAAATTCATTGTTACCCAAGAGGGGAGCTTACAGATTCAATCTGGAGCTCAGCGTCTTCTGCTTGGAAAATGGGAAATTCCTATACCTAAGCTTTTTGAAGGAAAAGTAACGGTTATGGAGGGGTATGATGATATCAACGACGTTTATACGATTCAAGTTCGTATCCACAATCCGATTATAGGAAGGTTGATGGCTTATGAAGGCGGGTTCACATCTGAACAGCTCTAACACTTTAATAGTTGGTGGAGTTATTTTATTTCTGACAAACTGTTTTTTGACAACTGAGCCGTATATTTTGTTATTGACTGCAGCACAGCAAATCCTTGTACCAATGACACTTCAGTTGATAATGGAACTAAACAAGAAGCAGATTATTTTTATCTGGACAGGGCTTTTTTCTGTACTTTTACTGCAAGTTATCACTATACATACTGGACAAATGATATTATCTATAATTTACTTACTATTTACGCTTACAGTAGCATTGTCAGGTCTACGTCGTTTTTTAAAACGCGGTTTTGTAAACTGGGCGGAGATTTCAATTGATATAGGAATGATGTATCTGTTTATGGGGGGAATTTGGTTTTTCATTCATATAAATGGGATTAATACTGGTTTTAGTCACATGCTCAACTGGCTGACAGCAATACACTTTCATTATTCTGCATTTATACTGCCAGTATCGATCGGTTTATTTGGCCGAATTCATACATCCAAACTTTATAATATCCTCGTGCCGATAATATTAGCTGCACCTATGTTAGTAGCTGTCGGTATTACGTTTTGGCCGCTGCTTGAATTTATATCTGTTATTTTCTATATTTTTGGCATTTATGGATTAATTTATTTAGCGATGAAAACAAAATTCCCTGCCTTTCTGCAAGGATTACTCATTCGTATTTCTTATAGCTCACTTGGTGTTACTATTCTATTTTCTCTTATCTATTCAGTAGGGCGAGCCTTTGGAAAGTGGTATGTGACATTGGATTTTATGCTCATTTTTCATGGTTTAGTGAACTGCCTGTTATTTGGACTGCTAGGAATAATTGGCTGGGCAATTCACCTGCCGAAAACGAAACAGCCTGCTTGGAGCTTTCCAGTCAGCAACATAAGGGGACAATTAACCCCAGAAAATACAGCCAAGTCTGGGCTCGTCGATGATTTAAGCATGTTTGTGGACATAAGAAGATTACCGCCGATGATTGTTGATTTTTATGAGCATACAGACAAATACCGGTTGTTTGCGGCAGTCCATTGGGCAGGCTGGTTCAAGCCGCTACTATTAATCTATAAGCCTGTCAGTAGATTAATTCAGCAGTTAAATCTTCCTGTATCGAAACAAGTAGTGGAAATGAATGGGACAATTCTAAGCGTAAATGAAGCTTTAGATGGCAGAAACTCTCCGAGGGCATGGATACGTAAAGTCAATGGCCGTACTGTTTTCACTGCTATATACTCCAGCCATAAAACGCAAGGAAGAGCCTATATGAATATAGCGCTCCCTCTTCCGTTCTCAACCATGATAGGCATATTAAAGCTCGATTGCATTACAGACACTCTTGAGTTATCAAGCACAGGGGGCGAAGATCCGGGTATATATTTGGCAATTGGTACATGGCTGTTTAGGCTACCGCTATCTGAAAACTTTGTAATTGAACAAACAACAAAAAGAGAACTTACAGCGATTCATAAAATGAAGCTGTTTGGTGTTCCTTTTTTGAAAATCGATTATCGGATTATAACGAGAGATGAAGCTAAACAAATAAACTAGTTAAAGAGGCTAAAACTACTAGCCTCTTTTTTATATGCTTTTAAAAAGCTTGTCCTCTTACAAGAATTTCTTAGTTGACAGCAAATGAATAATACCATAAAATGATGAAATACTTTATTAAAAGTACTCAAATTTGAGTACTTCAATTTTTATAAGGGGATGTAATCTATGAAATTTAAGCAATTTTTAAAAACAAGGGGAGCAATTGCCGCAATATTCATGGGGATTTTCTATGCGATTGCGATGCTTGGTATCTTTTTGCCAGGGTATTCAGCAATCCCAGGAAATGTAGATAAATTGCCGATTGCTATTGTTAATGAAGATGCCGGCGAATATGGTGCACAGATTGCAAGTCAGCTAGAGGAAAATCTGCCATTTAAAGAAATTGAAACAGACTTGTCTAACAGTCAGGCATTAGAGGACTTAGAGAAAAATGACTTAGCATTAGTTGTTCATATACCAGAAACATTCTCTGCTGATTTACAAAAAGGGGAAGTTTCATCTAGCATTGATTTCACAATTAATGAAGCAGGAGCAACAACTGTATCGTCAACGATGAACTCAGTAGTTACTCAAATCAATAATCAACTAAGCACACAATTCTCTCAGCAAACAGCTCAAGGAGTACTAATGAACTTTAATGTTCCAGAAGACCAGGCAGCAGAATTAGCGAATAAAATCGAAACAGCTTATACAGGGAATGTTGTCTCGATAAATGAAATTCCAGACGGGATGAACAATAATATGCTGCCGATGTTTTTAACAATGGCAGGCTATGTTGGGGCAATGATTGGTGCGATGCAGCTTGTAGCTGCTTTTAAAGCGAGCCGTGGTAAAGCAAGCAAAACGAGGTTATTTGCTTATGTACAATCTACTGCATTATTAATTGCCGTAGTTTCTTCACTAGTCGCAGCAGGAATCGCTTATTTAGTGAACCAGCCTAGCGGTGACTTATTCTTTGGTTTATTAGGACAACAAATTTTAAACTATATGGTTTGCTTCAACTTCACAGCGATTTTAATTTTCTTAGTAGGAGAAGGCGGGATGATTCTCAACTTGCCAATTCTTTTAGTCCAAACACTAGCAAATGGTGCCACAATACCACGTGACATGATGTACTTGCCATATGAATGGATGAGTCATATTTCACCAATGTATTACTCTGTGCAGGCATACTTTGCAAATATGTATGGAAGCATCAGTCCAAGTCCATATATTTGGTCAATGGCAGTAATTGGGGCAGCAGCAATGCTAATTAATATTGCTATCGTCGCATTTGTTCACAAACCTGTACCACTTGAAGCTCAAGAAACAGAAGCAGCATCAAAAAATGGGGCTGAAATTACAGCTTAAGTTTGCTAGAATAAGGATAATTAGCCTTTAAGGAGCTTAAATAATGTCCATTCAAATATTTATCTTAAGCAGATTGATGGAGGGTAATAATTATCCTTATAAAATCAAAAAACAGCTGTCAGCACCTATTTCCCTTGATCAGCTTGTCGGATTGACAGAAAGCAAGCTTTACTATCATTTCGAATCGCTGGTTAAGCAAGGATTAATTGAGATAGTTGAAATTATTAAAGAGGAACACAGACCAGATAAACAAGTCTTCGGTATAACAGATAAAGGTCGGGAAGAATTGCCGAAGAAAATTTACAAGCTCTTTGAAAATGCCGATGCCATTACCGATATGCTTGTAGGTTTATCGAATTTGAAATACGTAGAACGAGATAAAATCATTTCGATTTTAGAAAAGAAGCTCGTCAGCTTCACAACGCGCTGGGAAGAAATTAAGACATTTGATAATGTCGACTTCTACCCAGATAAAGAAAAACTGTTGAATTTTATCAGCGGGTATTACTCAACAAGAACAGAACATACCATTCATTGGATGGAAGAGCTTATAAACAGGTTAAAGAATGAGGAAATATAAGAGTACAAGCCGGAATTTGATTCTGGCTTGTTTTTTTTGTTGGCTGTGTTCTCACTGATAAATGGAACTAGTGTTAGAGTTTTTAAGAAAAATGGAGATAACTGCAAGAATAAAGAAAGGAATAGCAGTGATTCCGTATGCAGCACCTTCAAAGCCTCTTATACACTTAAAGCCGATGAAGAACAAAATAATGGATAGAACAGACCCTATAATACCGATGATAGTAGCCGCTGATGGTTTTAATACGATACTCCATATGGGTGAAGTTGAAGTTATACTTGGAATGGATATTTTTAAAACAGTTGATGTAGAATTAAATATTCAAGAAACAATGGACCAAATTATGCCGATGATGGTTCCTGCTCTTTTAGTTGGTGTCATTTATTGGTTATTAGGCAAAAAATATTTTAACTCTACTAGAGCGATTCTTTCCATTATTGTTTTAGCAATTATTTTGAAAGCTTTAGGTATAATGTAAGTGATGTGGTCAAGCAATTTAGGAGGAATAAAAGGTGAAAGATGTGATTAAGGAGTTTTGTGCTGAGAACTTAACGAATATTCCTGCTGCTATTAAAGCGGGAGCAAAGAGGATTGAGCTTTGTGATAACTTAGCTGTTGGCGGGACTACTCCTTCTTATGGGGTAATTAAAAAAACGGTTGAGCTCGCTCATCATGCTGGTGTTAAGGTTATGACAATGATCAGACCTCGAGGTGGGAATTTTGAATATAGTAGTGCAGAGGCAGAGATGATGGCTGCTGATATTCAAGTCTGTTTGCAACTTGGTTCGGATGGAGTCGTTTTTGGCTGTTTGAAGAATGGTTGGATTGATGAAGAGTTGACTGCTCGTTTAATTGATTTATCAGCAGGTATGGAAATTACTTTTCATATGGCATTTGATGAACTGGCAGAAGAGGACCAATTTAGAGCTATTGATTGGCTTGCGGCAAGAAAGGTTGCTAGAATTTTGACACATGGCGGCAGCCCTGAACAAACAATCGAAGAAAACTTTCCTCATCTTAAAAAGTTAATCGAATATGCAGCAAATCGAATCATCATTTTACCAGGTGCAGGCATAAATTATCAAAACGTAGAAGGTGTATTAGACGCTTTGCAGGTGGAAGAAGTACACGGAACGAAAATAGTAAAACTATGATCCTCATTTCTAAGGGAAGAGAACCGGTTGTTTAAGCACCTAACTCATAAGTATAAGCCTTCATTCTAGAGCTGCCATGTGCAGCTTTTTTATTTAACTAGAATTGTAAGAATTTTATAAATTTATGGTGTGAAAGTTGAATTTTTTTCATCTATCCAGTATGATGATAATGAGAATGAAAATTATTATCAATTAGAGGAGGATGTTTCCTTTGTCTATATGGAATAACGCAGTTGAAGTCAGAAAGGCTTTTATTATAGATCAATTATTAAACATCGGTATTTATAAGAAAGAAAATGTCCAGTTATATGAGCTTAGTCTTAGTGAATTGGAAAATGAGTATATGATACATATGGGGAGGAAGAAGCGGTGAGAAAGAAGACCTTTAAAGAACTAGTGAATGAAAATAAAAAAATGATTTTAGAGGATCGTAAATCAGTGGAGCTAATTTATAAGAAGATTGACGATAAGCATATGCAGCCTCAGCCTCAAAAATGAAATAAAGCCGATAATTTTCATATTTGAAATTATCGGCTTTTCTGTTTAACATTTTGGCAGGCTTACTGTGAATTTACTGCCTTCATTTATTTCACTTTCGACAGAGATGTCACCGCGGCAAAGCTGGATAATCCTCTTTACAAGTGATAATCCAAGTCCATTTCCTAGCTTTGAATGAGAGATGTCACCTTGATAAAATTTATCGAAAAGGCGTGCTTTCGTTTCTTCGTCCATGCCGACTCCTTCGTCTTGAATGGAGAACTCGATTTTGTCCGCCTTGATAGCCAGCATAACATGTATAAAGCTGCCGTTATGGGAGAACTTAATGGCGTTATCAAGCAGGTTAACCCAAATCTGCTGTGTTAAATCTTCGTTGCCGCAATATGTTACTTCATCCAATTCCACATTTATGCTGATGTCTTTACTAGACCATTTTGGTTCCATTAAAACGATAGCTTTTCTTATTTGTTCATCCAGTCTAAACGGCTCTTTATCAGAAATAATTTCGAGATTTTCATATTTAGACAATGTAAGAACATTCGTAGACAAAGCTGCTAACCGCTCTGATTCGGTCATGATAATATCAAGGTATTCTTGCCGCTCCTCTTCGGGCAAATTATTTTCTTTCAAGAGCTTGGCAAAGCCGCGAATGGATACAATCGGGGTTTTGAACTCATGAGAGAAATTATTGACGAAATCACTTCTCAAAGTTTCGATACTGGAAAGCTCATAGGTCATTTTATTGAAGCTTTGTGACAGTTCCTCTAATTCACCAATCCCTTTTAAATTAACCTTTACGGAGAAATCACCGCCAGCAACCTTATGGGTCGCATCAATGACCTTCCGGATTGGATTTAATGCTTTTTTACTGAGAAAAGCAGTTAGGGAGGTTCCAAGGAGGATGCAAAACCCTACAAATCCAAAGAAAGGAAGTGCTTTTGTCATATCACTATGTTTTACATAGCCGATATAGTTTAAAAAAATCGTAATCGCCAATGCTATAACAAACGTTGCTAAAAATACGAAAAAGACAAAAATTACTAATGTAATCGCAAGGCTTAACCGTTTCGTGAAAAAATCCTTCATGCTTTTTTCACTGCCTTGTAGCCAAGGCCCCTTACGGTGATAATATCAAACTCTGTCCATTCCTTAAACCTGTCCCTCAGGCGGTTAATATGTACATTAAGAGTGCGGTCATCTGTGTCTGACTCCATTCCCCAAATTTCATCCATCAGCTGCATGCGAGTGAAAATCATATTCGGATAGGACAACAGCTTAAATAAAAGATAAAACTCCTTAGGTGGCAGTGTGATTACTTCAGCCCTTCTGGAAACGGTCAATGCATCATAATCAAGAATAACCTCTCCGACTGCGAGCTTATGTTCACTCGCAATTTGTGCTCTTCTAAGCAAGGCTTTAATGCGGAGAATCATCTCCTCCTCATCAACTGGCTTTGTCATATAATCATCTGTGCCGGCAAGAAACCCTTGCTTTTTATCGTTTGGCTCCTGCTTTGCTGTTACCATTAAAATCGGCAAATGCTCCCATGCAGCTCTAAGCTGTTTTGTTAATTCATAACCGTCCATATTTGGCATCATTAAATCAAGCACCACTAAATCAACATGCTGTTTATCCATAAAGCGAAGTGCTGCAATGCCATCTTCTGCAGCGTATGCGTCAAACCCATACTGCTTAAGTACAGCACACATCAGCTTTCTTGTATTTTGGTCATCTTCTACAACTAATATTTTAAACATAACCTTAGCGCCTCCATATCACTATTATGACATAAATAATTTTAACGAAGAAATGTAAACTGAAAATCAATTTATTCCTACACTAAGTTTATATTGAGTTTACTTTCCAAGGATATAGTAGAAACACAAATAAAATAATGTATATAAACAGGGGGAAAGTGTAAGTGTTTTATTCCATATTATTCAGTTATTATGAGGTAAGCGGGGAAGAAGAACGGCTGATTGAGGAGCATAAGCTGCATATAACAGATAATAAAGAGAGTTTAGAGGCATTATTGAAGCAGCTTAATTATCACTTTATTGGAAATGATGACTTATGGGGGTTTCGCAGCAATAATTTTATGGGCATTGCCGAAATTATTTCCTTTACAGAGAGGGAGTAATCTGTAAAGGAATGGCAAAAATCTTTTTTATTTTATATTGACACTTATGGAAATATAGCTTATTATTATCTTGTGTTCAAGATAATTTAATTCGAAATATTTTTTTAAATTAATATCTCGAATTCGAGATATTTTAAGACTTCCTGGATTTTAACATAAAAGCCTAAAAACCAATAAATTGTGGAAGGCGGAAAAAGACAATGTTGAAAACATTAGGTATTCACCATATAACAGCAATGGTAAATGATGCTCAAAGGAATATAGATTTTTATGCAGGCGTGCTCGGTTTAAGACTTATTAAGAAAACAGTCAATTTTGACAGACCAGAGGTTTATCATCTTTATTTCGGCAATGAGACAGGAGACCCTGGTACAGTTATTACGTTTTTTCCTTGGGAACAGCAGCTCAAAGGCAGAATAGGAACAGGTCAAGTCGGTGTCACTAAATATATTATTCCAACCGGGTCAAGTGCCTTTTGGGAAAATCGGTTAAGCAGCTTCGAAGTCGAATTCACTTCATTTGTACTCTTTGGAGAGAAAACAATCAAGTTCAGTGATCCAGATGGACTGCAGCTGGAGCTTGTCGAAAGAAGTGAAGGACCAGTAAATACTTGGAGTACTGATGAAATAGCAACTGAAAATGCAATAAAGGGCTTTGGCGGAGCGGTGTTATATTCTGCTCAGCCTCATAAAACAAAGGCAGTGCTTGAAGATATATTAGGCTTAGAATTCGTCGGCCAGCAGGAAGAAATTCTAAGATTCAGATCAGCAGGGGACCTTGGGAATATTATTGATATTCAGCTCCATCCATCTATACGCGGTTTAATGGGTGCAGGTACAGTTCATCATATTGCTTGGAGAGCGAAGGATGAAGCAGAACTGTTAGAATGGAGAGCTCTACTAGAGGAAAAGGGCTATTACCCAACAGAATTACGGGACCGTAATTACTTTAAAGCATTGTATTTTCATGAAGAAGGCGGCATTCTTTTTGAAATAGCAACAAATCCGCCAGGCTTTACAGCAGATGAACCTATTGACACGCTCGGAAGCAAGCTGATGCTGCCAGAATGGCTGGAAGCTAAAAGAGAAGAATTGGAACAGACATTACCAAAAATAGAGATACGTTCTTTAGGAGGAGATAAATAATGAAGCATATATTTAATAAAGGAACCAGTCCTGAAAGACCAACATTATTAATGCTGCATGGCACTGGAGGAACAGAATTAGATTTGCTTCCGCTTGCCGGTTTAATGGATGATCAGGCATCTGTATTAAGTGTTCGTGGAAATGTATCGGAAAATGGCATGCCAAGATTCTTCCGAAGACTGGCAGAAGGTGTTTTTGATGAAGAAGATTTAGTATTCAGAACAAATGAATTGAATGCATTTCTGGATGAGGCAGCAGTTAAATATGGGTTCGACCGCCAAAATATTGTCGCAATCGGCTACTCTAACGGAGCTAATATTGCAGCAAGCTTATTATTTCACTATAAAGACGCATTAAAAGGTGCTATTCTTCATCATCCGATGGTGCCAAGAAGAGGCATTGATTTGCCAGATCTCTCGGGGAAATCTGTCTTCATCACAGCTGGAACGAATGATCCAATCTGCTCCCCATTGGAGTCTGGTGAACTCGAGTCACTGCTGCAAAAAGCAAATGCCGACGTTGAAATGCATTGGGAAAGCCGCGGCCATTCCTTGACAGCAACAGAAGCAGAGGCTGCATCTCGCTGGTATAAAAAAGTCTTTTAAGCGTTTTTCCCGCATTAAGTCTGATAAGTCATCTTATCGGACTTTTTTTCGTGTATGAAAAGCTTAAAATAGTTAAATTAATACAACAAATGATGCAAACAGCAGAATATCGATTATAATAATAGATAACTTATAAAGATTAGATGGTGATTTTGTTGAAACAAAGAAAACGGAGGATTACTTTGCAAGATGTTGCTAAACATGCCGGTGTTTCGACTTCGACTGCTTCTTTAGTCATTCGCAACAATCCTCGAATTTCAGATGCTACTCGAAAAAAAGTATTAGATTCTATTGAAGAACTAGGATATGTATACGATCGAGTCGCAGCTAAATTAAGGTCACAAAGCTCTAAAATTATAGGAGTGATAGTGACGGATATATCGAATAAATTTATTTCCGAATTTTTAATAGGTGTTCAACAAACACTTGAGAAGATGGATTATACCGTATTACTGGGAACAACCTTTGATTCTGTGTTAAAACAAGAACGGTTAATTTCTACTATGGTTGAACATAGAGTGGATGGTCTGATTATTAATCCAGCATCAAAAAGCAACAAAAGCACAGTAAGTCAATTGAATCATTTAGAATTGCCAGTCGTGCTTGCAAACAGAGAAGTAGATCATGCGAATTGTGATTATGTTGGGATTGATTACATAAAGGGAACTTTCCTTGCTGTAGAGCATCTTTTAAAAAAGGGACATAAGCGGATTGCTTTTCTTGGAGGCATAAAGATGTCAACCACATGGAAAGACCGGATGAAAGGCTTTCAGGAAGCACATTCTATGGCTGGTTTAGAAGTGGATAAATCACTCATAATCGATGGTCTGCCGACGAGTGAAGGCGGCGTTCAAACAGTTTTAGAGGTGCTTAAAAACCCCGATCCGCCAACAGCTATTTTTTGTTTTAGTGATCTTGTTGCATTTGGTGTACTGCAAGGTTTAGGAATGAAGGGAATGACTCCAGGCAAAGATATTGATATTGTAGGCTTTGATAACATTCCTGAAGCGGAAATATATCATCCTCCGTTAACAACAGTCTCCTCCTTTCCTCGTACGATAGGAGTTAAAGCGGCGACGATTTTATATAATAAACTGGAACAGGACGATCCAATTCAACAACGAATTATCTTAAATCCAGAACTAGTTATTAGAGAAACATCTACATAATACTAATGAAGATAATGAAGCGGAGTATCCAAATTAAAGTTTTTTGGTGCTTTGTTATCTTCTGCATCCCCATATAGTGCGGTTTGGAGCTAGTTTCACACTTTGACACCTTGTTAATACAAAATTTAATTCTTGACTCTAAGTAATTTTAGGATTATTATAGGTACGTAAAGTAACCGAGGTTACTAAAAATAACTTTTTTTATTAGATCCTTTTGTATCTATAAAAAGTATTTTAGTAGAACGATGTACTAAAATACGTACAAGATTAATTTATAGGTGCAAGGAGATATTTTTTATCTATTTAGTAGAACGATATACTAAAAGAGAGGTGATAGAATTTTAAATTGTTATAAGATAAGGAATTTATTCTAATTAATTTAGTAGAACGATGTACTAAATAGGTTAATAAAGCTAATGAAGTAATCAGCTTGTAAAACGGTGATTTAACGTATAAAAACAAGTTGAAAACAAATAGTAATGGTTGTAAGCGTTTAACCTAAAATTAGGAGTATCAAATGAAACATAAACATTTAAACATGGCGCTAGGCTTGTATTTGAGTTATTTCCTGTTAGGAATGGTCAATATTATCTTAGCTTCCAATATGAGTTTTTTATCTGAGCAACTAAATGTGGAAAAAACCGATATCAGTTTGTTAATATCAGTCGTCGGGATAGGGCACTTACTATCTATTAATATTTCAGGCCGATTTTCCGATCGGTATGGAAGAAAGCCGCTAGTGGTGGCTGCTGCCTTGCTGTATATGGTTTTCCTAATAGGAATCCCACTGACATCGCATTATCAAATTGCAATGGGACTGGCCTTTGTCGCAGGTATCTGCAATTCTTTGCTCGATTCAGGTACGTACCCTGCACTAAATGAAGCCTTTAATGAAGCTGCCGGAACAGCAACCGTTCTTTTAAAAGCCTTTATATCCTTTGGTGCATCATTGCTTCCAATAATGATTAACTTTTTTATCGTGCATGAACTGTTCTATGGATTAGTATTTTTTGTTCCTGCCTTACTGTTCTTATGCAATGGGCTGTTGTTAATGAAGGTTAGCTTTCCAAAAATCAAGGAAGAAAAGGTGTCTCAAGAAACTAGATCAGAGACTGCATCTTCGACTGGACCAAAGCTTTGGAAAGAAGGTGCTGCACTTATATTATTAGGATTTAGCTCTGTATCTTTATTTACGGTCGTACAAACATGGCTGCCAACATACGGACAAGAGGTTCTTCATTTAGACAAGATGAAATCAATTGGATTACTGAGCTTTTACAGTACAGGCGGGCTTATCTCCATTCTATTGCTTGCTGTCCTGTTAAAAAGAACGATAAAACCGATTACGGCCATAGTTATTCTACCAGCATTTGCGTTCCTTGCATTATTGTTGTTAATCATTAATAAAAATCCGACATTGATTGCTGTGAATGCCTTCTGTCTAGGATTGTTTATGTCAGGGATATTTCAGTTAACTGTTACGGTCATGATTGAACTATTTCCACATAACAAAGGAGTAAGCGTTTCGTATATAAGTGCTGCTGCGAGTATCGCCTTTATTGTAATCCCTTTCATTACGGGGCTATTTATCAAATATTTAGGAGTTTCCTCTGTGTTTGTGTTAGACCTTGTTATTGCTTTTATAAGCACGATTCTTGCTCTGTTTATATATATGCGCAAAAGGAACAAGCACAGCGAATTAATTTTAGAGAAATAATTTCTTATTTAAAAAAGCTTTTGTATTTAGGAGTGTAAAAATGAAAAATCCTTTTATCAAGTCATCATTTGGAATGTATATGAACTACTTTATGCTCGGCATGATCAATATTATTATCGCCTCCAATATGGATAATCTTTCGGAACGTTACGCAGTTTCTGTTGGACAAATAAGCCTGCTCGTTTCTGCGATTGGAATTGGGAAATTAATAGCCTTGTTTTTTGTTGGCCGTCTTTCTGACAAATTAGGAAGAAAGCCAGTCATTATAACGGCTAATTTCCTCTATCTTGTATTCTTAATTGGTGTTCCAACGACAACCAATTATATCGTAGCATTTATCTTTGCCATATCTGCTGGTATCGCCAATTCACTGCTTGATTCAGGGACGTATCCAGCTTTAACAGAGTCATTCCCGAAGAAAGCAAGCTCAGCTTCTGTGTTAGTGAAAGCATCTGTATCAATCGGTGCTACATTGCTTCCATTTATCATGGCAATCTTAGTAGCTAACGGTATTTTCTGGGGCTGGACATTCTTTGGACTTGGAGTGTTATATCTACTAACTGGTATTTACTTAATGTTTATGCCTTTCCCAAATCATAAAAATCTTACAAAAGCAGATGGTGCTGCTGAAACTGTGTTTAAAGCACAGCCAAAGTTTGCTGGGGAAGGAATTGCCGTTATTTTAATGGGCTTCACCTCAACAGCGTTATTTGTTGTATGGCAAACATGGCTGCCGCAGCTAGGTAAACAATTTATAGGACTTGATTCAAGCCAAGCAGTGCAATTGCTTTCTTACTTTAGTATCGGCGCACTTGTTTCCGTATTGTTACTCGCTGTTGTGTTAGATAAATTCATCTCGCCAATTATGGTGGCAATCGTTTATCCAATCGGTGCTTTTGTATCCATGCTTGTCTTATTTATGGTCAACTCTTACGGAATTGTTTTGGTTTGTACCTTCTTAATGGGGCTGTTTACATCAGGAATTCTGCAATTAGCATTAAGTATTATGATGAAGCTGTTCCCAGCAAATAAAGCAACTGCATCTTCGTATGTAAATATTGCTTCAAGTGCATCCTTTATACTTGTTCCAATCATTACTAGCAGTTTAGTAGGTTCGGCGGGAATATCGATGACATTAGTATTCGATATGGTCATCGCAGTAGTCAGTGTTCTTCTTGCTGTATACGTATTAAGCAGATTCAAAAAGATTTTTGCTTAATATTTAAATATAAAAATACAAATTTATGAAATAAGGGAGATTACTAATATGTCAAACGTACACGAAAAAAATATTGATGGAAAAACAAAATTAGTAGGCTTACTTGCTACACCAATCGGGCACAGTCTTTCACCACGTATGCATAATCTAGCATACACTTTAACAGATTTAAACTATGCTTATCTTGCTTTTGAAGTTGGTAATGATGAGCTTGAAGCAACAGTTAAAGGCCTAAAAGCAGCAGGGGCAGCAGGCTTCAATGTATCTATGCCGAACAAAATGAAAGTGTTAGAGTATTTGGATGAACTGGATGATTCGGCAAAATATGCTCGTGCCAGCAATACAGTAGTGAACCGTGACGGAAAATTAATTGGATACAATACAGACGGACAAGGCTATGTGAAGAACTTAATCGAACATGGTGTGAGCCTTGAAGGCCAAAAAGTAACACTAGTTGGTTCAGGCGGTGCGGCGACTCCAATTGCAATCCAGTTAGTACAATCAGGTATAAGAGAAATCAGCATTTTCGCTCGTAATGATGCTTTCTTCGTGCAAGCTGAGGAAAATGTAGATTACATTAATAAGGAAATGAAGCAATTCGGCGTAAAAGCTAATCTGTTTCCACTAGAAGATAAAGAAGCATTCCGTCGTGAAGTAGCAGAGAGTGCAATTCTTGCTAATGGTACAAGCCTTGGCATGAAGCCGCTAGATCATTTAAGTATTATTGACGACACTTTAGATGTGCTACGTAAGGACTTAGTCGTAACAGATGTTGTTTACAACCCGCAAAAATCTAAATTATTGGCACAGGCAGAAGAAGCTGGCGCAACAGCTATTAACGGTTTAGGAATGATGTTATGGCAAGGTGCTTTAGGGTTTAAGCTGTTTACAGGTGTTGATATGCCTGTTGAGCAAGTGAAGGAAATTTTATTCGGAGACAATCAATAATTATAAACGATTGGAGAGAAAAACAATGAGCAAAAAATTCCTTATGTTACACGGCGTCAACCATAATATGTTCGGTAAACGTGACCCGAAGCAATACGGCACAATTACATTAGAGGAAATCAACAGCAATATTCAAAAATTAGCAGATGAGCTGCAAATTGAAGTTGAAACATATCAAACAAACCATGAAGGGGAAATGGTTGAAAAGATTCATGAAGCATTCCTAAATGGTATAGATGGTGTTGTGTTAAACGCAGGAGCATGGACACATTACAGCTACGCAATTAGAGATGCATTAGCTATATTGACTGTACCTGTAGTAGAAATTCATATGTCTAATATCCATTCACGTGAAGAATTCCGTCATACATCTGTTTTTGCAGATATTGCAACAGGTCAAATTTCTGGATTCGGAGAAGAAAGCTATGTGCTCGGTATTCGTGCAGCGGTAGCAGCAAGCCAAAAATAAATGAAAAGGCCAGATATGTTGATATCTGGCCTTTTTTATATGCTTATTTAAAAATTGGCAGCGGCCTCTTGTGCTTGAATAATAGCCTTTGCTTTAATTTCCTCTGCTTTTTCAGGAAATCGCTGCTGTCCCTCAATAATAATACTTTCAAAAGAGGAAACTTCGAAGAAATTCATCATAACCTCTAAATAGCGATTGCTCATTTCATTCTTAGCTTCAGAGCCATGCGTGTAAATATCACCGCTCGATTGAATATGGAATGCTTTTTTACCTTTTAACAGCCCTACAGAACCTTCTTTTGTGTACTTGAAGGTTTTTCCTGATACAGTCACTGCATCGATATATGTTTTCATAACGGCAGGAATGGAGAAATTCCACATAGGGTTCACAAAAACATATTTATCCGCCAATAAGAATTGTCCTCCTAACTCTGCAAGACGGCCTGTTTTTAGTCTTTCAATATTGGAAAGCTGTTCGAAAGGGGTGCCTGCTTTTAGTTTTTCCCAGCCGTTAAATACATCTCTATCTAAATAGGGGATATCTGCTTCGTATAAGTCTAGGTGAACAATATGATCCTCTGGATGTAATGCTTTATAAGCTTCGATAAATTCTCGTCCTACTGCCATACTATAGGATGTTGTCTCATCATAGGGATTAGCTGTGATATATAGTATATTAGCCATTTTCTGCTCCTTTTTCGTCGATAAAAGTTTCGTCATTTATTTACTTTCCATCTGCATGCAATTTTGTTGCTAACTAGTCACTCATCCAACTTTCACCCCATTGGCTTATCGGACCAAGAATCTTTCCTAATTCTAACCCTTTTTCTGTCAATAAGTATTCTGCTCGCACTGGCCTTTCGGTGATAATATGCCGAATCACTACTCCATGATCCTCTAATTCCTTCATTCGTTCCGTAAGCATGCGTTTGCTTAAATCCGGTATGATTTTGTGTATCTCACTAAAGCGCTTAGGTCCGCTTAACAAAACATAAATAATTAAGCCCGTCCATCTTTTTCCGATAAGTTCAAAGCTTTTTTCCACTTTAGGGCCTAATTGATGCTGTTCGTTCATTAACATATATCTCCTTCAAGATAGATTTCTTCGTTATTTATTATGATTTTTTATATTTATATTATAACTAATATTTGTGAGGAATTTAACAAATTAACATTATAGTAACTAAGAAAAGTAAAAACAGTACATGAAAGCGTGCAAAAATGATGCAGAGTATAGGAGAGTAGTATCTGTCTTAGTTAGTAATGAAAAAGTTAGAAAGCAATAGAGCTGAAGTTTTTGAGTGCGATTTGCTAAATAAAGATTTTGAATTCTTGTTTACATAATAAAATTATAATAAATTTGTTTGAGTTCCTTGCTGAAATGAAACTTTACCATGCAAAAATACGTAGGAAGAGTTAACAGCAATAAATTAAACTTGTCAGGAGCGTACTCATGTCTACTATTCAAAAAATCACAGCAAATCTTTGGTTTAATACAGAGGCAGAAGATGCGGTGAGGCACTATACGTCGATTTTTAACAACTCTTCCATTGGCAAAATTACACGTTACGGTAAACAGCGTCAAATAATCAGCGGGATTTCCGAGGGAGATGTAATGACGATAAGCTTTACTATCGAAGGGTAGGAATTCGTCGCATTAAACGGTGGCAGCACACATAAATTCACGGAAGCCATTTCATTTATTGTTCATTGTGCAACACAAGAGGAGCTTGATTATTATTGGACTAAGCTGTCAGAAGGCGGCGATGAGAAGGCCCAAGTGTGCGGGTGGCTGAAGGACCGTTTTGGTGTATCCTGGCAAATAGTCCCAGTAAGTTTGAATGATATGATAGCAGATCCTGACCCGGACAAATCACAGCGAGTAATGAACGCTGTGATTAAAATGAAAAAAATTGACTTAAGTGTATTAGAGGATGCTTATACACAATAAAACGAGGAGTTGTTAACTATGTGGAATCTTACATTGGAGGCAAAAAAAGCTTTTACCCAATGTAATCTACTGCCGATAAATGAAACCGATGAGGAATGGGGAATGGTGTTATCGGAAGCAAAAGAAGAGGGCGAAGATATACATACAGCTTTAAAAGATGAACTGGAGGATGTGAAAGCAGAATTACAGGAAGTTTTGCCAAAGTTGTTTCTACCTTATTTGGAAGATGGCACATTAAATCAGCCTGATCTTCCTGCAACAGTCCGTGCAGATTATTTGCAATGGATAAAGGAGCAAGAAGAGAAATTTGAAGATATTTTAGATGCTGCCTATATGCAAACAACTGAAGCCGCTGCATCACTATCTTCAACAGCACAAGCGGTTTTTGCAGCAGGAATACATGATTTTGTGGTAGAGCGGTTGGAACGGAAGGGAAATGAGTTGCATCTTTTTGTTAATACAGAAGGAGGTTTTTCTACAGCTTCTTATATACACTTCCATTTTGAAAATATTACAGCAGAAGAAGATCCTTGTCTGATTATGGCAGGACAATATATGCTATACAGTGAGTTAAAGAAAACGAAAGATGGTTTTGCTTTACGTGTGCTGCTTGACTGTCCTGAAACAGAATGGACTATTCATATGGAGAAAATAAATGCGGCATGTTATTATCGCCCAAGTATTTACACGCAATATAGAGCGGAGGAAAAGCTGGAAGATTTAGCATGGAATGACTTTGTGAAGCAGCTGAACGGAGAGCATTCATATTGGCTGATTACACAAGACATACTCTCACCTATTCAGTCCTTTACAAACAACGTTCAACTCGTAAATGGCAAGGTTGAATTCGAAAAAAATAAGATCATTATCACATCAAAAAACAGCCAATCACAATATAGCTTAGCTGAATACCATCTAGCTGATTTTCTTTATACCGATATTTATGAAGATCCGGACAGTCAGTCTAATGAACCGCTGGCAGTAGAAGAATTAGAAGCAGCAATCTTAGAAGGCAGTATAGAAATGCAAGTTCGTGCTTGGAATACCATTTATCATAACCCTGAAAAACATCTAGATTTAATCAATTCGTTATTATTACAAGTGGAAATTACAGAAGAAAATGAAATGCTGTTAAGTGTCTATCTAACATATTTTTATGAAAAAGATATATTAACAGATGAAGTAAGCAGGAAATATCAGTCCCTTCTTCTGTAAAACTTCTGAGGCTGCCTTTTGGCAGTTTTTTTGTAGTTTTGGAAGGAGGTGAAAACAATATATTACCTATTTATACGTTGCTTATTCTGTTAAAATAAGCTGTAGAGCATTCTTTATCTGAATATCAGGGGAATATTCTGAATCTTACATAAAAAAGAAAAATTATATTTTAAGGGGAATGAGGAGGAATTCTAAATTGCATGAAAAGAAAGTGACATGGTTAGAGCTTTTTTATGATTTACTGTTTGTTGCATCTGTTGCGGTCGCTACACATGTTTTGCTACATGTGGAAGACGGACATATACATACAGAATATTTGTTTAAATTTGTGCTGATATTTGTGCCGATTTGGTGGGCATGGGTAGGACAAACGATGTTTGTTAACCGCTTCGGACAGGATGCGTTTCATCAGCGAATCTTTTTAATTCTACAAATGTTTTTTGCGTTACTTATGACTTCAAGCTTATCGGTAGATTTTGATCCGTATTATCTGTCCTTCTTAATCGGGTATATTGGCTTAAGAGCTGTAACAGCTGTTCAATATTTGGTCGTGCAACGGATTGAAGAGGGAGACCGGAAGCTGGCAGCACAATTTTTCGGAAGATATTTCTGGATAGGAATAGCCGTTTCGTTATTGTCACTGTTTTTCGAGTCGTGGATTCGTTATGCCATCCTGTATGCAGGAATTCTTATCGATATAATTGTGCCGATATTAGGCCGTAAATATTTAGTTAAAGTACCTACAGACACAGGGCATCTTTTAGAGCGTTTCGGTTTATTTACAATTATCCTCTTTGGTGAGTCACTTGTCAGTACATTGGCAGTCATTCAGCCTACTCAAGGAGATTGGGAATCAATCAGTTTTGCGATTGGAGCATTTTTACTGATTATTGCGATGTGGTGGCAGTATTTTGATAACGTCGAGAAAAAAGTAGATAAATCCATCCAAACTGCCGGTCAAACAATCATTTATGGACATCTATTTATACTTATGTCATTAAGTGCAATTGCTGCATCCATCAGACTGATGGTTTTACATGAGATTGACTATCATTTTAGCTTATATTTCACCTTCGGATCTGTGCTGCTGTACTTCTTTTCGACAACATTTGTTTTCCATCAGTACAGACATGTGCATCATCGTCTAAAAATCTATCACTTAGGTTTGTTTTTAGGCATGCTGGCAGTGTTCTTTATTTTTAATTTACTTGTTCCTGTTTCGTCAATAGTAATAGTAGTGGAATTAACATTCTTTTTTATTGTTTATGCAAAGCTGACAACAACTTAAGAAAAAGCGTGATACCTATTCTTTTAGACTGCGATTTCTGCAGTCTAAAAGAATAAATAAACTAACTTTTCTCGGAGGTGACTTCAGTGAAGTTTAAGTCAAAAAAAGACTGGTGGTTAACCGTTATTATTTGGGGAGCATGTATTTTTGCTATAGGCAGTGGCATATATGGACTTATGGTAAAACCATTCAGTATATATGTGTTCATAATCGTTTTGCTTGGCGCCATTATTTTACCACTAATTATGCTGTGGTTTTGGCTGGCTACTTATTATGTCATCACAGACGACAGCTTAATAATTAAATATGGACCATTCCAGAAGAACATACCGCTCCATCGTATACAATCTCTTAAGAAAACAAGAAATCCCTTATCAAGCCCCGCCTTATCCTTACAGCGAATTGAAATCTTCTACGATAAATACAGCTCTGTTCTTATCTCACCGGAGAAAAGGGAAATGTTCATAAAAGTTCTTTCTAGCAAATGTCCTCATATGAAAGTCAGTAACTAAAGCGGAGAAATGCTCTTTTTCCCCGCCAATTAACCTTATAACTCCTGATTCTTGAAGGAATAGAAGGACATAAATAGGCCAACAATTGCACATATGCTTATAGAAGCATACGCTATACCGAAAAACACGTTTACTCCTGGAGCGGTTAACAATGCAACCGCAGACCACGGTACGATGCTGCTTAGTGTTTCCGGCCAGTATAACCCAGCAAATCCAATCGCACTGAAAATAAGGGAACATAGCAAAGAAGGGTAGAAGGTTTTCCTTTGCATAACAGCTATCCAAATGACAGGAGTGAGTGTGCAAAAGTTGTATACTCCGGTTTTTCCCACCATTTCTATCATTTCAGGGACAGATTCGCTCGAAGACTGACTGCCATATAAGAAGTAAGCTCCAGCAAGAATAATGCCAAGATAAAGCAGGGTTATTATCATATGCCACACAGCCCAAACAATTATCTTTCCAGCCAGAAATTTTTCACGTTTAACAGGTGCGGTCATCGTATTGATCATTGTATGGTCACTATATTCTTTTTGAATCAGAAATGTCAGTAAAAAGGAGCTCAAGATTGGGTAAATAATTAACTGACACAATAAGGATTGGCTAAAAAGCCAAGTCATAACAGGATCATCAGGAGTTGTGCCTTTGTACTGGTAAAGGTCATCTGCAATGAGCAGGCATGGCAGGAGAAGAGCGAGACAAGTGCAAACTAGCATTAGTTTATTGCGACGAAGCTTCATGCATTCTGCAGCAAGAACATTAAGCAATGCCTGCACCCCCTGTAATTTTTTTGAAGTATTCTTCTAGATTATCATTGCATATTTGAATAGTAGAAACACCCACACCAGCTGTTACTAAGCGCTTATTTAGTTCTTCAGGATTTACAGTAGTATCGTAAATTCGAATAGAGTTGTCTGCTTCGACGGAATAGTCGGAAATAGCAAGGCTGTGTTCAAGAACATGCGCTGCCTGTGATTGAGATGAAACACAAACACGAATATACTTATTGTTCTTCTTTTCAAGCTCTGCCATTGTGCTTTCTTCTAGTAGAACACCTTTGTCAATAATGCCGATATCATCTGCCATTAAGGCAATTTCTGAAAGAATATGGCTGGATATAAGAATCGTTTTTCCATACTCTGTACTTAAGCTGCGGATGAAAGCACGAATTTCTGCAATTCCAATTGGATCCAGACCGTTTGTTGGTTCGTCTAAAATCAATAATTCCGGATCATTAAGTAGGGCGTTTGCTATCCCAAGCCGCTGTTTCATTCCTAAAGAATAGGCTGCAAACTTTTTGCTGTCATTATAAGGAAGGTCCACTGTTTCAAGGGCACGCTTTACTGCGTCTTTTTTTATCGTTCCTCTCAACCTAGCAAATATCTGCAGATTTTCCGTTCCAGTGAGATTAGGATAAAAGCCTGGAATTTCTACAATAGACCCAATCCTTGGGTACAGCTTACTTTGATTCTTATTAAGTGGTTGCCCGAACAAGTGAACTTCACCAGCAGATATGGAGGATAATCCTAATAACATTTTCATTATTGTCGTTTTGCCTGCACCATTCCTTCCTAGCAGACCGTAAACATGTCCTCGCCGTACATTTATATGTACACCGTCGACCACTGTATTGTTTCCATATTTTTTTGTCAGATTTTTCGTTTGAATAATATAATCGCTCAAATCAATCAGCTCCTTTCCTTACAAGAATAACAGGCTAACCTTGCTTAAACCTTGCCGTTAACTTGAATTATTCTTGTTTGCTTGAAGGGAGATGTAAAGGCAGCTCCATAAAAAAAGCTGTACCTTGCTTTAGAGTGCTCTCTACGGTTATCTTTCCTCCGATTCCTTTAACTAATTCCTTCACGATAGCTAGACCAAGTCCGTTGCCTTTCACACCACGAGCAGAATTTCCTTTATAAAGCCTATCAAAAATATGTGGTAAATGAGATTCAGCAATTCCAATCCCATTATCTCTTATTTCCGCATAGACATTACTGTTTTTTATGTAAATATATATGAACAGAGAGGAAGCAGAACTATGATTCAATACATTTTGTAAGAGATTGTCTAATATACGTTTCCATGCTGTCTTATCTGTTATCATATACTGCACTTCTTCTGGAATAGAAATAACATAGTCCATGCCAGCATCCTCCAGCTGAGGAATCCAGTCAGCTACTATTGTTCTTGTATATTCAAATATCTCCACTTCATCCAGTTGGTATAGCCGTTCACCTGATTCCAGCTTCAGCCATTCAAACAGAGTATCAATGAAATGATGGAGGTCATGCGCTTTTGATAAGGATATCTTCAAATAATGGTCTTTATCACTATCATTAACTAAACCTAGTTGTATTGCTTCAAGATAGCCGGTTAAAGAGGCTAAAGGAGTTCTTATATCATGGGACAAGCTTGTAACCAACTGCCGGTATGCTTTTTCAGATTGTTTATGGTGGACAATTTCACTCTTCGCATTAATAACAACTTCGTTTATTTTATAGCTTAACTCTGCAGCAATGGAATTTTTAGCAATAACGATACGCCTGTCCATATTTCCTTGTGCCATCTCATCGACTACAAGGGTAATATCGTTCAGCTCTTTTTTTATACTACGTATATAAATGAATAGGAAAATAACAATGAGCAGCAAAATAACAGAAAAAATAATAGATAAAATATTAACCATGATGATTAAACCGATAACCAACTCCGCGAATAGTTTCAATAAATAAGAGGCCTTTGGCGGGATTCTCAATTTTTTTTCGTAATTTACTAATAAAGGACATGATATTGTTATCATCAAAAGCATATTCATCATGCCAGACTTGATTGTATAACTGGCTTTTTGTGAAGATTCTGCCTTTGTTACAAGCCAAAAAATACAGCAAGTCAAACTCCTTTGCTGTCAGTTTCACAAACTCACTATCTATGAAAACAGAGCGATTGTCTGCATCGATAGTAATAGTAGGAAAGGTTAATTTACTATTAAGAGCCTTCGAATCATGAGCGTTTAAAATGGTATTTCTCCTGATTAAAGATTCAATTCTGGCCAGAAACTCTCGAATACCAAAGGGCTTTGTTAAATAATCGTCTGCACCAAGCTGCAAGCCTTTCACTTTATCTGTCTCATCACCTTTAGCTGTCAGCATTAAAATGGGAATATTGCTGTTTTGCCTAATCTGTTCTAATAAACTAAAGCCATTAATATCAGGGAGCATCACGTCAAGTATCGCAACATGATAATGGCCGTTAAGGAAGAGGGATATGCCGTTCGAAGCAGTATGAGCAACATCTGCTTCAGTGCCAGCTGTGGCCAGACAATTCTGAAGCAGTTTGCAAAGCTCTGTATCATCATCGATAATTAATGCCTTATGAGTAGTCACAAGATCACTTCTTTCTATATTTACTAATTGTCATTTGTTTTTCCTCTAAAAAATTCCATATTTGGAGTTTGCTATAAATTATACGCAGATAAAGCATATGTATCAAGACCAGAGTATTAGGGAGGAAGGTGAAGGTCTTTAAAGAATTCATTTGGTGTATAGCTGCCTTTGTTTTAGGCTTAATGGGTGTTGGCACAGCAACATGTTTCACGGGCTTTATCGTCCTCGTTTTTGTAGTAAAGAAAGTAAGTAGCTCAAATCCTGTTACAAATAACTCCGTTTGAAGAGATCAGCTAACCTGATCTCTTCTTATTTAACATTTACAAACCATTAAATGATTTCCATCCGGGTCTTTGAAAGTGAAATAATGTTCATGTTGAATGGTGGTAACTAACTCAATTTGTTTTTTTTCTGAGTACGCATATGCTGCCTTAATATCTTCTGTATTAAAATGAAATAATGGTGTATTAATAATGTTTCCTTCTGCGTATATTTTGCTGTCCAGCACAATGCCAGTTCCTTCCATTGGCAATACATACAGATGATCAAACAAGATTTCACCATTTGCAGGCAAACCTAAAAAGTCACAGTACCAATCTTTTGCTTTTTCAATATCGCTAACAGGGATAAAGATAGTTCCCACATGATTTTTTATAGGCCTGGTCATTCTACTCCTCCTTCAATAATACTCCTCTAAAAAAACTGCTTAGTAGTTTTACTTCCACATTATCAAGTTCTCATCCTTTAATAGGATAAAATATAGGAGTAATTTCCTATTTTAAACATTGAATTACAGCCGTTATAAATAGTAGCTGGAAATTAATTAGAAGTAGAATCAAACTCTAGAAAAAGGCAAACTTGTTGAAAGATAAGGACGCAAAACCACAGGTCTAAGGAAATTCTACGATGGCTGGGTTACCGAAGGGAGAATAACGATATAAATTGAAGAGACTGTGATTTATAAATATTAAAGCTGTACGGAACTAGTAGTATCTCTAAAAATTGTAATTAAAAACTAAATAGAAAAAGGAAGAACGAACTTGAACACAACTGGAGAAATCAACAAAAGTACTCAAGTGTTAGAAGCCAACTCTGTATTAGCAGCACTAGAATCTAATTTGGCAATTGTTGAATTTGATTTGACTGGTAAGGTCATTTGGGCAAACGAACATTTTGCAAATACACTTGGATATAGTGTGCATGCATTGAAAGACATGCTTCATAAGCAGTTTTGCACACAAGAATTGCAAAACAGCAGGGAATATGCACTTTTATGGGAAAACTTAAGAAAAGGCACTAAGTTCCAGGAGAAAATCCAACGAGTTGGCAGAAGCGGAAATTTATTATGGCTGGAAGCCACCTATATTCCTGTATTAAACGATAATGGGGAAGCAGCAGCAGTACTCAAAATAGCTACAGATATTACAGAGCGTGAAAACAAAACATTAGAGCTTGTTTCCTTATTAAAGAATCTTTCCTTAGATCTAGGTGAAATAGTCAGTGATAACGCTAAGGAGAATATGCAGGCGATTCAATCCTTACAGGAACAAACAGATTTAATTAGAGGACTGTCTAAATCCATTCAAAATATATCTTTACAAACCAATATACTCGCATTAAATGCAGGAATTGAAGCTGCCCGAGCAGGCGAGCATGGACGTGGTTTTAATGTGGTTGCAACAGAAGTAAGGAAACTAGCTGGAAATGTGGAAGACGCTATTAAAAAAATCAACAGTAATATTGAAAATATAGCAACAGAGGTAAATAAGGTTAGTGAAGTCACCAAAAACTCTCAAGAAGTGGTAAGTTCCACGCAATCAGAGATTTGTGGGAAAATGAACGAGTTTGAAGGTTTAAATAATAGAGTCTAAACTACTTTCTTACAAAAGTATAACCGCCTTTTTAGGCGGTTATTTTTTTAGAATTGGCAACCCTTCCTTAATATTCCTCTATCATTTCAAAAACTAGCGAAATTTGTAATACTCGTAATATTTCTTAATGAAAGTGTAATGAGAATTCACTATATTTTTCTGAATATATTGATATACTGAGATAGTTAAAACGTCGAGATACATAGCCAATGGAAAACACATAATTTTGGAGGTTACCATCATGAAGAAGGCCATTATCGCAGTATTGGCAAGTTTAAGTTTACTCGCAGGAGTATTTATTCCGTCTCCACTTGATTCAGGAAAGGTAGAGGCTGCTTCTGCTTCCTATAAGGATAAAGCAGTTAAAGAAGGCAAAAAGGTAATAGGAACAAAATATAAATGGGGCGGCACGACAAAAGCTGGTTTTGATTGCTCAGGCTTTGTTAACTATGCGTTTAAAAAAGCAGGCAAAAGCTTGCCAAGAACTACCGCTGACCTATACAAAAAAGGTCAAAAAGTCTCTAAAAGCAAGCTGAAAAAGGGAGATATGGTATTTTTCCAAACCTATAAAAAGGGCGCTTCCCATGTCGGTATTTACATAGGTGACAATAAATTTATTCATGCAGATTCTACTAAAGGCGTAACAATTACAAGTTTAAGCAACAGCTATTGGAAATCTAAATACTACAGTGCAAAGCGTATTTAAAACATAAATCATCAAACAGAGCAGCCACAGGATGCTCTGTTTTTTTATAGAGACTTTTAATGGAAAGTGGTTACTCTTTTTCTTCCTTAGGGAGTAAATTTAGAAATTTAGCAAGAGAAAGCAGTGTAGAAGACCGTTTTTCAAACAAATATTCTTTATTTGTGTACTCTTCCATCTCTGCTTTTATATTTTCTGGGATATATTCTTCTGGAATGAGGATCGAAACATGGGCTTTTATTTTTGGAATATCTAACTGATCGGAAAGGTAAGATAGATGATTTCCTTCCCCGGCAGCAGCATACTTCCCATTAGGAAGACGGACTAAGTGTAAATCAGCAAGCAATTTATCATCCCAGCCTTTTGTTTCAACAGATTTCTTTAGTTCAATCAGCTTCTCATCATTTTTAATCTCCTTTGGTGTATGGCTTAAGCCTATGATATCTCTAGGTGATACGGAAGTGACGCCATAATCAACCGTTACATACGGCTTATAAGGGCTGACCGCTTGATCAAAGAGTATCCACCGTTTTTTAAAGATTTTTAGCAATGGAAACACCTCCTGCTATAAAGCTATTTACTACGGAGCTATTTCATTCCAATAAAATCAAAAAGGACAGATACATGACCTCACAGCTTTCTATATGGAGTGTGTATACATACATTTCAGTGAGAGAGCGTTATTCTGTCTTTGTAATGCGAAAACCTACCGACAAGAGGGAGTTAGGATTATTTAATTATTCCTTCTTTAATCAGTGTTTGGATAGCTTGTTTAGCTCTTTTCTCATAGGAGTGATTAGAAACAGTTTTATGTCCTTGTATTTTGATTTTTGTTCTTTCTTCTGGATGGTTCAAATAATAGTCGACTAAACTAAGCGTTTGCTGCTTGTTAGAAGATACAACCAAGTCTTTTCCGGCTGTGAATAATTCTCTAACCCCCGGAGTGTCAGAAGTGATTAAGAAGCCTCCAGATCCTAAAATCTCATACGTACGTTGCGTAACCTGTGATTTGTAATTTTGCGGTCCGATGATTATTTTTGCACTATTGTACACTTTATAAGCATCTCTATATGGTAAATAACCATGAATCCAATCATTTGGGATATTTACGCCAAGTACATTGCCCATTTTATCCCAATCTGCTCCCCAAAAGTCAATGCGGATACCTTCCTCAACTAATGGTTTTATCAGAGTTTGCAGGGATTTATTCCGATAATGCTCAGGAGCTTCTGTAAGAATATGAGGATAGGCGTTTGCCACCACTACAATATCATAGATATTTTGAGCATTAGAAACAGGATAATGAATGCTGGGCTCAAAGCCGAAATCAAGATGAGCAGCAGGTATTTTTAGTTTCTTGTAGAAATCCACTAAACTTGTACTTAAGGTGAAAATAAAGTCTGGCTTCATTCTAGCGATCAGAGGAAGAGTAAAGTCAAGTGTGAAATGGGGATCCTCTACAGCCCAATATATATGTGGTATACCCGAAGCCTTCACTTGTGAACTTATTAATTTCTGCTTCCAAGGACTATCATTTTCTTCAGACCATCCCTCAGTAAAAATAAGCTGAGGCCGGAAGCTCGCAATTAAATTAGGAATTGTCTTTTCGTCTATTTTTCCTGAAACCAAAACTTCATGACCCGCATCCCTGAACCCGGCTGCTAACCCATACATTAAAAGTTCATTACTATCAATAAAGAGTATTCTCAAAAGGAGTCACCACCAGCAATTTTTTATTAATATATGAAAAGATGGACAAACATGAAACGGCTTGTATGAAATAAATTTAAATATGGTACAAATGGGAAAAACATTGATAACAATTTGACATATTTTATATATAAACTATTTTGCAAAAGAAAGGGGATAATTGTGGAAGCTGACTCTAAACGTTTTATCGCTTTAACATTTGATGATGGACCATCACCCTATACACTGGAGATTCTTCAAATCCTTAAAACACTTCAAGTAAAAGCAACTTTTTTTATCCTAGGTGAAAGTCTAGACAAATATCCTGGAATTCTTCAAGCGATAGTGAAGGATGGGCATACGGTGGCAAACCATACAATGAACCATCCAGACATTACTAAAATATCAAGGAATGTTTTGCTAGAAGAAATTGAAATTCTTAATCTGGAGCTCAAGAAAACTGCCAATCAAGATGTAAAGTTCTTTCGACCGCCGTATGGAGCGATTAATGAGGAGATTTACCGGACTATACATGAACTTGGACTAATACCAGTATTATGGGATATTGATACAAATGATTGGGATTTATCTCAGGAAGACCAAATTGAAGAACGTGTGATGGAAGGTATCAGAGCCGGGAAAGAAAATAAAATTGTTCTCATGCATGATGGAGGAGGGCCTAGGGAAAGGACAGTGCAAGCATTGCCTAGGATAATTGAAAATTTGCGAGAAAAAGGCTATGAGTTTTTAACAATGCAAGAGTACTTTTATAAAATTTATAACATAAAAACATAAGTGTTTAGAAGAACAAACTCCTCCATTAATTTAGAGGAGTTTGTTTAATATGCGTTTCTAACAAATATTTATTTTCTATGATTAAACTGTTGGTAGGATTGAATTTGTGAGCGATTACAATATGCTGGTATGCTTTCTTGCTATTCCCCAGCATAGAGTGGCAAACGCATAACTGTAAATGAGGAATCCATGTAGAACAGCCATGGTAAATAATGCCGCCTTCATCTACTTCTGGAAGAATTGTCGCATATTGAAACCAATGAAGTGCTGTTTTGGGATCATCCTTTTGCAGGAAAAGAAATCCGAGACGACAACAGTCTTCAGAACGGGGAAATCCACATTGAAATGTTTTTAATGCATACTCAACAGCATGTTCTATGTTAGACATTTGGGAATGGCATTCAGATATTTTGCGATAAGCAGTTCTTTCATCCTCCAGCCAATGATCTTCAGTCTGAATAAAATCCATATAGACAGGAATCGCTTCTTCATAAAAGCCATTATCATATAGTTCATTTCCATAATAGAACAGGTCGCGCGGCGTAAAAGAAATTCCTTGATTTAGAAGGTTCTTGTAAATGAGCAAGTTCCTATTATGATTAAGGTGAATTCTTTTATGGCTAATGGTTAAATCACTATGATAGATTTCTCCGCTCACATCTAGATATTCATGAACTGCTCCGTGCCATTTATATTGTTTGGAGCGTTTCACAAGCCTAAATTGCCTCAGGCTTGCTAAAACATTGCCTGCCTCATCAAAAGCGGCTTGGTATTTCATTGTGATTGCATCCACGGTTGATGGAAGTGTTTCTTTCAAACGGGATAACTTTTCTGTATCATCAAAGATGTCATCTGCATCCATAGTCAATATATATTCCTTGCTCGCATGTTCAAAGGCGAAATTTCTGGCAGCTGAAAAGTCATCAATCCATTGAAAATGGTAAATATTATTCGTATATGTCCGGGCAATTTCAATGGTGCGGTCTGTCGAGCCTGTATCTACAATAATGATTTCATCTACCATATCTTTTAAGGAATCTAAACATCTGCCGAGTGTGTTTTCCTCATTTTTGACAATCATGCATAAGCTAATTGAAATCATACGTTCCTCCATATAAATATATCTGCATCCCGTTATAGGATGCAGACAATCATGTTGTTTAGTCTTCAGGATTAATATACTGGTTGTACAAATCTTCAATCCATGTTTGATAATCTTGATCATTTGTCATAGGATTCTGATTCTGTGAAACTGTCATTCCGGCAACTCCGGTCATCCCAGTCATCCCAGTCATCCCAGTCATCCCGGTCATTCCAGTCATTCCAGTCATTCCAGTTAATCCGGTAACTCCCTTAAGACCTTTTAACTTGTGCGGAAGATGGTGTTTTTTATGGGGACCTTTATGATGCTTTGGAGGTTTTGGGGGTTTAGGTGGCATATTCATCAACTCCAATTTATAAGTTACTATAAAATATTACTTTAAGGAGAAAATTGTTCTAGGACAAACACTACAAAAATGAACTTTTTTCTTTTGCTTTTTGAGAATCTGTACATAAAAGCTGTATTAGAGTCTTGAAGAATTCCAAATCGGGAAGTAACTCCTTAAATCAGCAATTGTCTTCTTCATTTGTTGTTTTTTTATTATCAGATGGAACAGCAGCATTTTTACTTCTTCCTTTGAGACTTGCCAATCGGAAGGAATATCTTTACCAAATGCAGCGGCAATCTCCTCGTCTTTTATAGAATAAAGCTTATTTAATGCCAATCCGAAAGGGTCGGCGTTATCGATGAAGGGTACAAATTCTTCATAAGTAGACCCCCAGATGACATGATTGTTCCATGTATAATAGTTGAGACTTTCAATACTCCACTCAGGACCATAAAAGGCGTCAGCGTGATCAATAAATGCCAATTGGTATGGATTATTGCCGGATAGCAATATGTTTTGTCGTTCTTCCCTTCGATCGTAATTCGATATCCAATTGTCGAACATAATAATTTCAGGGAGTGTGAAAGTATTATTACAATGGTAGAGCTTATCAGATGAATACAAGCTTGCATTTTTAATAAGTAAGCTTCCAAAATGAGGTCCTTCTTCAATAGCCATTCTTTTTAATAATTTTGGATCTTTAAGTTTCTTTTTTGAGAAGATAATTATTTTACCTGTCGCTATTGGGAGACCTAGAAGCTCGCCTAATCGATACGATACTAATTCATTGAATAACGATCTCTTTCCGTTTGGGTTTGACATCAATTTTACAATATACACATTTCCGTCACTGCACAGGAATAACTTTGCAGCCATTTCTCCTTCCTCAACATCTTTTATATATTCAACTGCATATACAGACATTTGCTTCCTCCTTTACAGCTATCGTGTATAGATCCTTATATTTTATTTGCTTATTTATAGTTGGTGAGGCGCAAAGCCCTAAGAAAAGAAAAACAAAATTTGTATAATAAACACTTTATTAAAAGATAAAAAAGGTTTTTATTGTTAATGTGAGAATATTAAAGGGATTACTGTTTAAC
The DNA here is from genome assembly GCF_021341655.1 of Bacillus sp. Au-Bac7. Classification (NCBI taxonomy): domain Bacteria; kingdom Bacillati; phylum Bacillota; class Bacilli; order Caryophanales; family Bacillaceae; genus Bacillus; species Bacillus sp. Au-Bac7. The sequence goes on from NZ_JAJTTG010000002.1 coordinate 273,752, forward strand.
GTGATAAGCTGAACAAAGTTTTATAACAGAAAGAGGTGTTCGAATGAAGATGTTAGTAGTATATACATATCCAAATCATAAAAGCTTGAATTATGCGTTCTTCCAACAAGTGCTGAAGGGGAGTAAAGAAAATAAAAACATTAAAGAAATCCAAGTTCTTGATTTATATGAAGAAGGCTTTAATCCCTTATTACTGTTCAATGAACAAAAACGCAGGCGAGACATGCATATTGATCCGGTCTTAGAAAAATATAGGCAGCAAATGAAATGGGCTGATAAGTTGGTTTTTGTTTATCCGATTTGGTGGGGCAGACCGCCTGCCATGCTTTTAGGATATATTGACCAAATGTTTGCTTCTAATTTTGCTTATAAAGATAAAAAAGGGCTATTTCCGGAGGGGCTTTTAAAAGGAAAATCTGTTGTTTGTGTTTCTACCATGAAAGGACCTACTCATTATCCGCTCCTTTGGTTGAATAATGCTCATAAGATTCTAATGAAAAAGGCATTATTTAATTTTGTCGGAATAAAAAGAGTTAAATTCTTTGAACTTGGAAATATGGAGAGCAAAAAGGGAAAACAAAGCAAAAAGCTGCAAAAGGTTTATGACTATTTTAAAAGGATAGACAGGTAGATTTAAAGCATCCCCAAGAATTAATCAGCGGAAGTTCTTTTTTCATTTAGCGAAGGAAAGTAATATCAATTATTTTTGTGATATAATTACTTCTTGGATGGAACGACTAAGTAGAGTAAGATAATAGATTATTATTGAAACTCTTAAATAGTATACCTATTAACATACATAGAGACTTAGATGTAAATTAGTAAACTAGCAAAAAGTTTGTTATAGTTGATGGTATAGACAAGTAGAAAGAAGGAACTCGTGTGGGCTACAAAAGAAAGCAATATTTTGGTTTAGGATTGACCGTTTTATTTATGGTCCTCTTAATGGGAATCATACTTATTATGATGCAGTCCATTAGAGACAATATGCTAGAGATTGTGCAGGACCGCTATCATAAAGTAAATGAAGCAACAGAAATCAGACAGCAGATCTATTTAGAAGACCGCAATATGTTGAATTTGATCAGCAGCAGCGAGGAAAATAATACGAAATTTGTTGAATCGTCAGCAGAACAAATTTCGCTTCTAAATACAAGAATAACAGAACTTGAATCTATCTTAAATACGAACAAATCAAAGGTTCTTCTCAGAGAAATCAGTAATTTATATGAGAATTTTTCTCAAATGGAAAGCAGAATGATCACTTTGTACAATGATAATCGCACAAAGCAAGAGCTTCAAGCGGTTTATGATGAAGGGATTTCTAACCGGAGGGATTTGTTAAGTAAAATAGATGAGTTTAAAAACTATCAAGAATCCTTGATGGGTGATGCCCTCGATGAGGCAAACGCAACATATAAACAGCTTGTTATTGCCCTTATTTCGGTTGTTTCTGTCGCACTTATCCTGATTGTCACTGTCATGCTGTGGGTTATTAGGAGCACAACTAGAAATATTAATTCCATCGTTCATGTCATTAAGGATGTTGATTTTACTAATTTAGTGTCTGTGCCGCGCATTGAACTGGAAACGAAGGATGAAATTGGGGATATCGCGAGAGCATTTAATACAATGGCGGCATCCCTTGAAAATTACACGGTAAAAGAAAAGCAATTTGTTGCAGAAATATCTGAGCAAAACTGGGTGCAATCCAATTCTGCGGAAATTATCAAGCTTTACAGCCGCCATGTTTCTGTAACCTCACTTGCTGAACAGTTCCTTAAAAAAATTGTTACAGCAATAGATGCAAACCTTGGAGCGTTTTATGTACAGGATGATACAGGTAAAGAGCCTGTTTTCAAAAAAGTCGCTGCTTATGCTGATTCAGATGCAGGAAGACAAACATTTACTGCTGGTGAAGGTATTATCGGGCAAACGGTGCGTGACAAGAAAATAGTTGTTCTTCCTAATATTCCTGAAGATTTCCGATTTATTTCAACTGGATTAGGGGAGGTTAGACCGAAATCTGTGCTGATTGCACCAATCTTGGTGAAGGATGAGGTTGTCGCTGTTCTGGAAATAGCAAGCGTTAAGGAATTTACCGCTTCAGATCAAAAACTGGTTGAAAATGTTCTCGAAACCTTAGGTATTGGAATTATGAATATACTAGGAAGAATGGAAGTAGAGCGGTTATTGCTTGAATCACAAGCACAAACAGAAGAGCTTCAAACCCAATCGGAGGAACTGCAGGCCCAATCGGAAGAGCTGCAAACACAGACAGAAGAACTGCGGATGATTAATGAGCAGCTCGAGGAAAGAACGAATGATGCAGAACTGAAAACAGAGGAACTGCAGACTGTGAAAGAAGAACTGGAGGAGCAGGCAAAGCAGCTTAAACTTAGCTCGAAATACAAGTCCGAGTTTCTTGCAAATATGTCCCATGAGCTTCGAACACCGCTTAACAGTATTTTGCTGCTTTCAGAAATGCTGGCAGATGACCTTGACAGCGAATTATCTTCTGAGCAGAAGGAATTTGCAAAAGTCATCAATTCGTCTGGAAATGATTTATTAAATCTTATTAATGATATTCTCGATCTTTCTAAAGTGGAAGCAGGAAAGCTGGAAATAAGCTTTGAAGAAGTGTACTTAAGTGAATTCGTTGACAGATTGAAACGAAACTTTACGCAAATAGCGAAAAGCAAAAGCTTAGATTTTGAGATTGATTTCCATGAGGATGTTCCGCCAATCATCTATACAGATGAACAAAGATTGCAGCAGGTTATGAAAAATCTGTTATCAAATGCATTTAAGTTTACAAAAGAGGGCAGTGTTAAGATTTCTGTCAATAAAGCAGAAATGAATGAAGTGAAGCAGCTTCCGCTCTCCAATTATGCGGATATATGGGTGAAGATGTCTGTAACAGATACTGGTATTGGTATCCCAGCAGATAAACATGCGATGATATTTGAAGCATTCCAGCAGGTTGATGGAGCAACAATGAGGAAATACGGAGGAACAGGTCTCGGTTTATCCATTTCGAAGGAATTCTCCCAACTCCTTGGAGGCACGTGCTTAGTAGAAAGCAAGGAAGGAGAAGGAAGTACATTCACGATTTTCATTCCGAACTTGCCGGGAGGAATCCCTCTAATTGGCATAGACAGCATAGCGGAAGATCAAGCAGCATCTGCAATTGGTTCTGACGAGGCCGAGCCTGAGAATGCAGCAGCAGTAAATGAAGAGAGTAATACAGAACACTCACCATCTACTGTACTGCAAGGGAAAACAGTCATTGTAGCAGATGATGACCATCGTAATATCTTTGCATTAAAAAATGCTTTAAATAAAGAAGGCATGAATGTTATTACCGCAGAAAATGGCGCTGAATGTCTTGAAAAGATGGATGAATTAGAGCATTTTGATATTGTGTTAATGGATATTATGATGCCTGTCATGGACGGCTATGAAACAATTAGAAAAATTAGAGGTATGGAGCAAAACAATGACATTCCAATCATTGCATTAACAGCGAAAGCAATGAAAGGTGACCGCGATAAATGTATAGAAGCAGGGGCATCTGATTATATCAGCAAACCTCTGAAACTGGATCAATTATTATCTGCCATGAGGGTATGGTTGTCATAATGCTGTATATTCTTCTAAGTAGAAAAGACAAGGAAATGAATTAGTATGGAAAAAGAAGAAATTGAATTAGATTTACTTTTGACAGCTGTATACAAATTGACTGGGTATGACTTCAGACAATATATGCGTTCGTCCTTAATGCGGAGGGTCCAAAATCGGTTAAACAGAGAAAAGCTGCTAACCATTACTGGACTAACAGAGAGAATTATTCATGACGAAGATGTTCTCTATAAGCTGCTCCGTGACTTTTCTATTAATGTTACTGAGATGTTTAGAGACCCCTCCTTCTTTAAGGCTTTCCGAGAAGAGGCAGTTCCCTTATTAAGGAAGCTCCCTGAAATCAGGATCTGGCATGCAGGTTGTTCTACTGGTGAAGAAGCCTATTCTATGGCAATTATGCTAGAGGAGGAAGGATTGGCACATAAGGCCAAGATATACGCTACTGATATGAATGACGTTGTGTTGGAAAAAGCTGCAGCAGGGGTAATCCCCCTGCAAAAAATGCAGGCTTATACGAAAAACTATCTTGCCGCTGGCGGCAATAGTTCCTTCTCCGAATACTATACAGCAGACAGCAGCGGAGCTATTTTAAAGCCGTCAATCCTGAAAAATATCGTGTTTGCACAGCATAATCTAGTAACAGACAGGTCATTTAATGAATTTCATGTAATTATTTGCCGCAATGTCCTGATTTATTTTAATCTGGAATTACAGCAGCAAGTATATGAATTATTCAATGAAAGTTTAAGCCCGGGAGGCTTCCTTGGCTTAGGAAGCAAAGAGACAATTCGCAGTGATTCTGCCTACTTTGAAAATTTTAATACACAAGAGAAAATATTCCGTAAAAAAAGCAGTGCTTCCTATTAGGAAGCACTGCTTTTTTATATGGATCGCCTTCAATCTGCTTGAATTAAGACTACACACATATCGTCTGTAGCACCTTTCTGGTGGTCTTTAGATGTAATTAAGTCAATCGGTTCCGCTGTCTTCGCATCAGCAAGTCGGCAGGAAGCAGCCTTCTTTATCAAGTCGATACCCGTTTCTCCATATTTGTCAATCGCTTCATGGACACCATCTGTACACAGAATAAGCTGAACAGAATTCGAGTAGTGAATGATATTCTTCTTTGTTCTGATATCATCAAAGAAGCCGACAGCTGTCGTATTGCTTTTCAATTCTACTGTTGTTGTACCATCAATTAGGGCATAACCGTCCAAATGTCCAGCATTTATGTATTCTATCGTTCGTTCATTTGTATCTAGTACTAAGTATATCGCTGTAAAATAATATGGTATTTTTTGATTTGAATTTAGTGTGCTCATTCGGCGGTTTAAATCTTGTATCACATTCTCAGGATCAGGATTTTTTTGAATTGTGTCACGCAATACAGAGGAAATAAACATGCATACAAGCGAAGCGGAAATTCCGTGGCCCATCATATCAAGCTGAATGGCGGCATAACGATGATCGCTAATCTCATACCAAAAGTACATATCTCCCGCCAATTGAAATGCAGGCAGATAGGATGCCTTAATAAGCAAGTTTTCTTTATGTATAGGTGGGCTGAGCACGCTTGTTTGTACTTGTGTTGACAGCTCCAATTCATTTCTGATTTTCTCTTCTTGTTTCTTATGCCAGTCTTTTTCATATTTTAACCTGATTGCAACGCGAAGTCTTGCGAGCAGCTCTGTTTTGTTAATCGGCTTCATTAAATAATCTGTGCCACCGGCATCTAATGCTTCAACCACTTTGCATGAGTCCTCTAGCGCTGTGACAAAAATGACTGGAATATCTTTCAGATGCTCTACTTGCTGGAGCTGTTTACAAGCTTCTATTCCATCAATTTCCGGCATCATTATGTCCATTAAGATAGCATCAACCTGACTCTCTATTACAAATGGTTTATCTGAATATAAATAGTTAAACATATCCTGTGCAGAAGTAAACGACAGATAATCTGTATACCCAGCACGCTGCAACAGCTTTTCTATGACGAATAAATTAGCTTCATTATCATCAACAATCAGTATTCCCAAGAATTATCCCCTCACTTACTATCAACTTTCTATATACAACATTTTTTAATACCCTGTTTAATATAATTATAAACATAAATATTAAATTTTTAATAGTTGCTGAGGTGTCCGTATACCAAATAATGTTATAATGGCTATAGGAATTGAGGGAGATAGCAAATGCAGCAACGAACGTTTTATATTGCATCAAGCTTTAAAAATAAGAATGAAGTACGAATATCAGTAAACTGCTTATTGATAAAGGATATATCCATACATATGATTGGACATTAAATAACAGAGCAACATCCTTACAAGCTTTAGAGAAAATCGGACAAGAAGAGTTAGCAGCTGTGAAAAATAGTGATTTTATAATTGTTATACTTCCGGCTGGAAAAGGGAGTCATATTGAATTAGGTATAGCAATTGGTTTGGGGAAAAAGATATTCCTCTATTCCCCTAATAAGGAAGTGAATAATTTAGAAGCGACAAGCACCTTTTATCATTTACCGGAAGTTAACAAATGTTATGGGGAAGTCGAGGATTTAATAGAGACGGTTATTGCGCTAACTATCTAAATTTGTGGCTTATTTTTTGGAGTAGTGGGTATGTAATGGATAAGCAATTAATGTGTAACAATGAATAATAGCTTACCAATACATTCACCAATTTTTTCTGAAAGACTAAATAAGGAAAAGCTCATAGCGATGACAATGGAGAGCAGTCCAAACTTTATTATAGCTTTCGGTACTTGAAGATAATCTGAAATACGATTGATCATGATCGAGCTCCTTTATTAAATAATAGCTAAATGATAACAATAATTATATTAAATGTAAATAAAAGGTTATTACGTTGCATTCTTATAATATTAATGGGAAAGAGGTAATTTCAATGACAACTGTAATTGAAAATGAGTGGTTAAAGGTAGAAATTGCAAGCAGCGGTGCTGAAATTCGTAAAGTGCAGCATAAAAAGAATGAACTGGATTATATGTGGACAGGGGATAAAGCATATTGGGGACGAGTTTCTCCCGTATTATTTCCGATTGTGGGCCGTTTAAAGGATGATAAATATGAACTAAATGGAAAATCCTACCCGATGTCGCAGCATGGCTTTTTGCGTGATGCCGATTTTGATATAGAGAAGAAAACAGACAATGCTGTTTCCTTTGTTGTTAAGTCGGACGGGCGTTTTCTTGATGTTTATCCTTATGAATTTACAGCGTATATTCACTATTCTTTGCTGGAGGATTCTCTTTCTGTCCGCTGGGAAATAGTCAATGACAATAAGGATGAGATGTTTTTCTCCATCGGTGCACATCCTGCCTTTAGAGTTCCGCTGTTAGATGATGAATCTGCCGAGGATTATGTCCTCCATTTTACAACAGCTGAAAACAAAGATGTTATGGAATATGAGCTGAAGGATTCGCTTATTCATGAAAAAGGGATTGCTAATGATATTGATTCTATTCAGGTGAAGGATTCTCTTTTTGAAAATGATGCATTAATCTACAGTCATATTGATGCGATAAAACTAGTGTCAGATAAATCAAGTCATGGGGTCGAAGTTACATTTAAAGATTTTCCTTTTGTAGGGATTTGGTCGAACTACTCTAAACCAGAAGGAACAATGGCTCCATTTGTATGTATTGAACCATGGTACGGGATTGCTGATCTATATAACACAACAGGAAAGTTAAATGAAAAATTCGGAATGAATAAGCTTGAAGCAGGGGAAACCTTCCAAGCAGGGTATGAAATAAAGTTTGTTTAATAAAAAGGTAAGGGAACTGTTTAAAATAAGGTTCCCTTACCTTTTTTTATTACAGTTCTCGCAAATAAGGGTTCCTTCATTTTTTAAATATGCCTTTATTTCGGTCATTCCTTTACGCATAGGATAGCGCATTTTTACATACACAATGTCATTCCCCCTAATTTCCTTCCTGCATACGGAACATTCAGATTTGCTATTGAACATACTAAACACCTCCACTTTATTTACGAATAAAACAATAGATAGTTCCTATTGCAAGTAAAAAATCTCTTTACATTAGAAACAGTTAGGTTTATGATTAAGCTAAATTTTACATAACCATTTAACTACTAGGGGTGCCCGCATGGAGGGCTGAGAGAAAAAAGCAATTTTTTTAACCCTTCGGACCTGATCTGGATGATGCCAGCGTAGGAAAGTAGTCAGTGAGATTCTTTATTTACTGCTATTTAAAGCCAGGTCTTAAAAGTGAGACCTGGCTTTTTTATATTAGCATGGTTGTAAATTGAATAAGAGATTGCACTGGGGGAGCCGAACGGCTGAGAGTAGACTTTACAGTCTTGACCCTTTTTGGACCTGAACTGGATAATGCCAGCGTAGGAAAGTGTTCGTATTAGATTAGTCTTTTTTGACTGTCTAGATCCCTCAGTGCTCATTACTGGAGGGATTTTTTTATGGAAAAAACACGAAAGCTTACATTAACGGCGATGATGGTCGCAATCGGGACAATGACTAGTAATTTTTTCTTCATTCCGATTGGGTTTACGAAGGTGTTTCCTGTACAGCATTTTCTCAATGTTCTTTCAGCAGTATTACTAGGTCCGTATTATGCCGTGCTGCAAGCCTTTAGTGTCTCGCTTTTACGAAACCTCATGGGAACAGGTTCACTGTTTGCATTTCCAGGAAGCATGGTCGGAGCACTGTTAGCGTCACTATTATTCTTAAAGACTAGGAAGCTGTATATGGCATTTGCCGGAGAGGTTTTTGGAACTGGCATACTTGGGGCAATATTAGCATATCCAATTGCGGCAGTTCTTCTTGGACAAAAGGCGACATTGTTTGGCTTTATCCCGCTCTTTATTTTCAGCTCGATTGCTGGAGCATTGATTGGAGCGGTTGTATTAAGCATCTTTGTGAAAAAGCAATCGGCTGTATTAACAAATACGAGCTTGCTCAAAAAGTAATGGTACTAGAAGGAGACACGAATGGAAGACTTAAAAACTATTGATAAAACGAATGAAACACCAGAGGAACAACTATTAACAGTGGGGCTTGATGAAAAGCTTCCTCCTCTTAAAAGCTTTTTATATGGTCTGCAGCATGTATTTGTTTCAAATGTATGGCTAGATCCTATTTTTGTGGCAGCAATGATTGGTTTGCCTTTTGCTTTATCAGCAAATATCGTTAATTCCATTTTTATTGCAGCCGGTATTGTTACATTGCTGCAGGCAGCAAAGTTTGTAAAGCTGCCAATCGTCCAAGGACCATCAGCCGCCTTTGATTCCATCATGATCGCAGCAGGCAAAGCAAATGGTCTTGCTGCTGCGAGCGGGGCAATCCTTGTCAGTGCAATAATTGTATTCATATTGTCTGTTACTGGGTTAATAGGCAAGCTGAAGGTATTATTTACGCCAGTTGTTTCGGGGACCGTTATTTTTCTAGTTGGTATTTCTTTATCAAGCTTTACATTGTCTGAGTTTCTCGGCGGTTCACCAGGAGATGCAGGCTTTGCAAGTTCAACTGTATTAATGATGTCCATTCCAACAGCTTGTATCGTTTTAATTTTATCTATATTCGGAAAAGGCTTTTTAAAATCTTTTTCCTTTTTAATAGCATTAGTTGTTGGTGATATTATTGCGATTTGTTTAGGAGAAGCTGATTTTGGAATGATAGCAGAAAAGGCTTGGTTCGGTCTGCCGACATTCCTGCCTTATGGAAATTTAGAATTCGAATGGACAACTTTTCTCACATTTTTTGTTGCGTATATAGTGGCTGTAATTGAAGCGATGGGTGTTTATCAAGCATCCTCCACCATTTTGAAAACAGAGATAAGTGCAAAGCGAATTAGGAATGGTTTTGCAGGCGAATCGGCAGGATCTATGCTGTCCTCTCTTATTGGCGGTTTTCCAACAACTGCCTATGCCCAAAATGTTGGTTTGCTTCGTTTGACAGGAGTTGGTTCAAGATATCCTGTGATGATTGCAGGTGTTATCTTCCTAGTGCTTGGCTTTGTACCGAAAGCAGGTGCCTTGCTTGCTTTAACGCCAAGCCCTGTTGTCGGCGGAATCTTCCTGCCGGCTGCTGCGACGTTAGTGTTTACTGGTATTTCCTTACTAGCAAAAGTGGAACAATCGGATCGCAATTACATGATTATTGGACTTTCCATTTTACTAGCAATCTCTTTGCCAAGCATTTCAACAGGTTTTACAGGGGCAGCAGGAGCCTTCCTGTCAAATACGATATTAATCGGGGCATTTTCTTCAATTATTTTACATCTGCTGTTTGTTAATATTCCAAACTGGATAGAAAAGGGGAAGGGAATATGAAAGAAATCTCTATTGTTATAACAGAAAAAGTCCTCACTTTTATCGAAAAATATAAGAATGGCATTTTGAATAAAGAAGAGCATGACCAAGAATTTAATAAACTTGCTCTAGAATTGTTTTCCTATCAATTTCAGCATAACATGCCTTACAAAAAATATTGCCAAGTGAAGAAAAAGAACCCCCTCACGGTTAAGCGTTGGCTTGATATACCGCCAATGCCAATACAAGGTTTTAAAGAGCTGACATTAGCGTGTGAACCTATTGAAGATGCAGAGGCTGTATTTATGACTAGCGGAACTACTAATCCTGACCAAAAGGGCAGAAATTATCATCCCTCATTAAAGGTATGGGATGCATCGATGAACCATCCATTTAAACAGTTTGTTCTGCCAGACAGGGAGAAGATGACGATATTTGTATTATCACCAGCTGCAGACATGAATGAAAATTCCTCCTTGTCTAGGTATCTTTCAAATGCAGCAGCTTATTTTGGGGCAGAAAACAGCCAATTCTTCTTCGGGAAAAAAGGATTAGAGATGGAGAAATTGGCGAGTGAGCTGCGTAAGTGTGAACAATCAGAAGAACCAGTAATGCTTATGGGCGCAACATTTGCTTATGTTCATCTTCTTGATTATTTAAAGGAAAATGGACTGCAATTTCAGCTCGCAAAAGGAAGCAGGATATTTGATACAGGCGGCTTTAAAGGTCAGTCTCGTGAAGTAGAGATGGAAGAGCTGTATAAACAGTTTCATACAAGCTTCCAAGTTGACCGTTCTCTCTGCATAAATATGTATGGCATGACCGAATTAAGCTCGCAAATTTATGATCAAAGTATTTTGTCGAGCTGCTTAGAAGGAGATATTCGTTTAGAAAAGACAGGTCCTGCATGGGTGAAAACAGTCATACTTGACCCAGACACATTAAAGCCAATCACAAATGGTCAAGCAGGGGTAATTGCACATATTGACTTAGCAAACTGGAATTCTTGTATAGCGATTCTAACTCAGGATGAAGGCTGTCAAACAGATAACGGGTTTAAGCTCCTTGGCAGAATAAAGGGGGCAGAAGCCAGAGGCTGTTCGATTGCAGTGGATCAGCTGATGCAATCTGCATTAGGTGGTGCATCCATTTAGTGATGGAAACAGAATTAATAGAAGCCTATTATGTACCAGAATCAATAAAGCTCACAGATTTTCGCCAAGAGTCAATTCAGGTGAAAGGCCGGAAGTACATCGTAAAATATCCAGAATTAACTGCCGAGCATATAGAGGAAATCGGGGCATCATTGCAAGCAAACAGAAAAGATTATCTTGCTCAGCTTACTACTAATGAAGTAGTCGACAAGATAGACCAAGCTATCCAGCTATGGCTGAATCCAAACTACCGATTGAGACGTATTGCCGACGCATTAATTCCTGCAGTCACCGGGTATGATCAAGACATGGTTCGGCTCGAGTTGAAAAGGTATATGAGGACCTTTCGCAAAAAGGAGCTGCTGCGCTTCCTTGATGAGGAATTTGACCAGCCTGCCATACTCGATGACTTTCGGCCAAGAAAATCAGGCGGAATGAGTCGTGCGTATGGACCAAATACTATTTTTCATTTATTTTCTGGTAATGTGCCAGGCGTGCAGTTATGGAGTTTAATAATGGGGCTTTTGCTTAAATCAGCGGCAATCGGCAAGACCTCTTACTCAGAGCCCCTCCTCCCTGCCCTCTTTCTCCAATCCTTAAAGGAAGTGGACGAGAGATTGGCTGATGCCATCGCCATCCTGCCATGGAAGGGGGGGACAGAGTCCCTTGATAATATGGCAGTCAATTGGGGAGAGGCTGTAATCGTTTATGGGTCGAACAAAACGGTCGCGGAAATAAGGAAGAAGACACCAATTCACAAAAAGCTGTTGTCATATGGTCATAAAATCAGCTTTGCTATGATTGGCAAAGAAGCATTAACGGCTGATCATTACAGTGAAACACTCCATAAGCTTGCCGAAGATATTTCCATCTATGACCAGCAAAGCTGTCTTTCTCCGCAATGTGTTTATGTGGAGCAAGATGGGGTGGTAAGCCCGAAGCAGTTTGCACAAGGATTAGCAGCAGAGCTTTCCCGATACCATAAAAAAAGACCAAGAGCAAAGCTGACAGGGGAAGAGGCAATGTCCATACAAAACTTCCGAAATGAGCATTCCTTAAAAAGCCTGCAATCACAGAAAACGGCAGTATACAGCAGTAAAGACGATACAGCATGGACGGTCATTTACCATGAGGAACCTTCTTTTAGCGGTAGCCCGTTAAACAGAAGTGTTCATGTGTATGCAGTGGACAGACTTGAGGAAGTTGCTGACCATTTCCAGCAATGGGAGAGCTATTTACAATCATGCGGGCTTGCCGTAGAACCAGCAAGATTGTTCTCGCTCGCCAATATTTTAGGTGCTGCTGGCGTTAATCGGTTCAGCCCAATCGGAGAAATGAACCGGGCAAAGCCAGGCTGGCATCATGATGGCGGTTTTAATTTAATGGAGCTAGTTCGCATGGTTGATTTGGAAAGGGACCTTGAGTATGGACTTGAAAAATACGACAGTGATGTGGAATAGAAAGGACGAGGAAAGTTGAATCTTCAAGAAAAAATTGTTTTAGTGACAGGTGCAAGCAGAGGAATAGGCGCAGCTATCGCTAAAAAAATGGCTGCTGAAGGTGCATTTGTCATTATTAATTATTTGAAAAACAAAGACCTCGCCGAAGCAGTTGTCAGTCAAATCGAAGCAGCAGGAGGGCAGGCTGTTGCCATTCAGGCAGATGTTCAAAAAGAAGAACAAGTCACCGATATGGTCGCACAGATTGCTGATGCATTCGGTACAATTGACATCGTTGTGAATAATGCCTTGAGTCATTATACCTTTAACCCCAAAACAAGGAAAACAGCATGGGAAATCAGCTGGGCCGATTACAACAGCCAGTGGGAAGGCAATGTTCATGGCACCTATAATGTCTGCAAAGCAGTGATGCCATATATGAAGGAACAAATGCAAGGCAGGATAATCAATATTGTCAGCAATCTAATCGATTTTCCGATTATTCCATACCATGACTACACAACATCAAAAATGGCCTTGTTAGGCTTTACAAGAAATCTAGCCAAAGAGCTTGGCCTATTTGGAATCACCGTGAATGCAGTCGCGCCAGGCTTGACCTATCCGACAGATTCCAGCTCCGAAACACAGGAATCTGTGCGAGAATCAATCATTCAAATGACACCAATGGGCCGTTTGGCAAGTCCTGATGATATTGCAGGAAGTGTGCTGTTTTTAGCATCAGATTTGGCAGCGTTTGTGACGGGGCAGTGTTTGAATGTAGATGGAGGATTGGTGATGCGATGAGTTAGGAGAGCTTGCCTGATGGGTAGGCTCTTTTTTTATGTTTTTATCAAACAAAAAGAGAAACTCAATCGGAAGTCTATGCATTCGACATATTGAGTCCCTCTCTTTTCAAAAAGGATTTAATATATGTCCATAGTTGAAATGTTAAGAAACCTAATATAGATATTGATAAAAAAGTAATCTGTCAGATTGGAATAGTATGTTTCATTTTTTTAGCTTATATGCTCCAACAGTTGCTGTAAAACCTAATAAGATCAAGAAAAAGAAGTGACATTTGATAAAGAGTCTGCTTTCTCTTACTCTTTTTTGTATCATACGAAATGATATAAAAAGGATAAAATACAAACTTTTTAGTAAAGAGTTTCGTCTAAGTATTGGATTAAGGAAAGGGGTTAAGATACTATGTATTCGTCGATTTATGATATTGTCTTTTTTGGAACAATTTTTTTAATTATTTATATCGTAGTGGATTTTATTAGAATGAAAACAAGTGGTTTAATGAAAAGATTGATTACTTATAGCTTTCTATATTATTTACTGCACGTTGCGCAATTAACAACTGGAGGAATTATATTGCCTCCTCAACACGATTTTTTGCCAACTATACAGCTAGTGCCGTTTTATTTTATTAAAGATTGGTACAATCTTTATCATTATCAAGGATTCGACTGGTTCTTTTGGAATTCTGTAAAGTTATCTTTTTATAATTTAATAATGCTTTGTCCATTAGGTGTGTATATATCGTTGTTATTTAAAGCAAGAAAATTTTCAAAAGCGATAGGATGTATTTTTCTAGTAAGTGTAACAATTGAAGTGCTGCAGCTTTTATTAGGTTATGTAGGTATTGTTGAAGGCAGGGCATTTGATGTGGATGATCTGCTGTTAAATACTATTGGTGGCGGAATTGGCTATATTATAACAGAAGCAGTAAAAAAGAAAGTTAGATTATTTCGTCAAAAGCAAATGGTTAATTAAATTGGATGGTCAATAATTCTGCCAATTGGATGGTCAATATTGTTTCGAAATCCAGTATGATAGTTATGTGATATACTTAGCATGGTTATTATAATATTGGAGTGAGCATAGATGACTTGGATTTCCATCATAGCGTTAGTTCTATTTTGTATAGTTAAGGTTTTAATGACATGTTTGCCGACAGGTGTGGTCGAATGGCTGCTTGGAAAATATAAATTGCATTTGAAATTGTCAGAAGTTAATACAGAAGTTCTCTATAATGGCAGAAAAATTGAAGGAGCGCTTAAAACTGATATTTTAAAGCTGTTTAATGAGGCAACTGTCAGAGAAAAATACAGTTTATATCCTGGAAGTGAAGAAGGGTATCTTCACCCTGAGAATGCAGATTATTCTTTAACGATTGTTACAAGAAACGGCAAGAAGGAGTTAAAGCTGTTATTGTCCAGTTATAAGGACCGTATGGATATTGTTAAACAATATAAAAATAAAATTGTTGTATATAGCACATATCCGCTTGAGATGGATATTAATAAAATGATTCAAGCTTAAAAACTTTCTTAAAGGGCTGAACACAAAAATGGTAACGAAACAAGTGTTTGGAACTATTTAACAGAGCATAAACTCGGCCGCTTTCCTTTTCCTTTAAAACAGGAATTAGTCCAATCAAATACACCATACAAAAAGCCGGAAGGTATACAGTGGGAACTGGTAACAGAAGAGGAATGGGCGGAGATGTCTGTATTAAAGGAAATAATTGAATTAACGAAAGTGAAAGAAGGAAAAAGGCCATTTTTGTAATAGAAAATGGCCTTTTTTTCGTATTAACTTAAAATTATAAGAATATTGCATAAAAATATTTTCTTTTTCTACGAGCCTGCTATTATAATAGAAAATATATGTACATAGATGAGGGAAAAGAGGTAACTAAAATGGGCAAAGGATTAGAAGGGAAGCGTGTGGTTATTGGAGCTTCTCGTAAAATAGAAGAAATCAGCAAATTAATCGAAAATCAAGGCGGTATTCCAGTTGTCCGCTCTTTACAAGGTACCGTTTTCTTAGCGGAAAAAGAGGTAGAACCTGCTCTGATTAAGTTTGTGAACGAAGGGGCAGACTGGGTCATCTTTACGACAGGCATCGGTACAGAAACACTTGTAAATATCACGGAAAAGCTAGGTGTAAAAGCGGAATATCTTAAGCGATTGGAAGCGGCTAATATAGCGATCAGAGGCTACAAGACAAAAAATTACTTGAAGAAAATTGGCGTAGTGCCTGATATTCTCGATGAAGATGGGTCAACAAGAGGATTAATTCGTGCGCTTGAAGATGTTGATTTTGCAGGGAAAAACGTATTGGTTCAGCTTCACGGTGAGACAGCGCCTCGACTCATCCAGTTTTTAGAAGATAAAGGAGCAAGCGTTGCTACTATCCTGCCATATCAGCATATCGCTCCAGAATGGGATGCTGTGCAAACACTTTTTGAGGAAATGCACGATAACAAAGTGGATGCCGTCTGCTTTACGAGTGCGATTCAAGTACGATCTCTTTTTACATTTGCAAAAGAGAAGGGTGTAACAAAAGAAATCCTCGATGCATTCCAAGACAATACATTAGCAGTTGCAGTTGGAAAAGTAACTGCAGAGGCATTATCGGAAGAAGGAGTAGACAAAATCGTTGTTCCTGAGCTTGAACGTATGGGTGCAATGATTATTGAGTTGTCTCGTTATTATGAAGGCAATAATGTGAACTCTTGAGAGAAACATGTAAGAAAAGAGCTATTCAGCTCTTTTCTTATTAGGAGACCAATTTTAAACCTACTGCTGCACCTAACACCATAGCTATAAAGACAAGTCTTCGCCAATCTTTTGATTCACCATATAGTAACATGCCCAAAATAGCTCCACCAGAAGCACCAATTCCTGTCCAAATTGCATAAGCTGTTCCCATTGGGAGTGTTTCCATTGAATAGGAAAGGAAGATAAAACTAGCACCAAATCCTAATATTAATAGTAATACGGATTGCCAGTTACGGTCTTTATGCAATTTGTTTATCATAGCCACACCAAACATTTCACACAGACCTGCTAGTATAAGAGAAATCCAAGCCATTACGATTCATCCCCTTCTTGAGTTTTATTTTTTGTAACCAATTTTAAGCCGATTACGCCTCCTAAAAGGAGTAAGATGAAGAGAACCTTTTCCACTTTAAAAGCTTCCCCAAAGAATAGAAGTTCAGAAAGTACAGTTCCTGCAGTACCTAAACCAACAAACACTGCATAAACAGTCCCAACAGGCAGCTTTTTCCCTGCCATAATCATTACGTAGAAGCTGATGATAATACAAACAACTGTCCCCGCCCACATCCATAGGTTATCAGAGTGCTTTAAGCCAATAACCCAAAATACTTCAAAAAATGCTGCGATAAAAACTTTAATCCAATCCATTTCTAAAACCTCCAAATTAATTTTGCATAAAAAAAAACAAAAGCCCGGGAGCAAACTGATAAGTCAGTTTCTCCCAGGCTTTTGTCCTTCCGTGACACAGCAAAGCTGTGAGTTTTCTCTCGGACCAGTCCAACACAATAATATATGCTGCGGAACCCTAGAAAACATTTTTGTTTATGCAATTACCTTGAATTATACACAATTTTATAGATGTGTCAAACATGGCTATTCAGATATTAGCTGATTAATAGTAAAAAGGTTGTATTTTACCAGAAGAATGGTGATAATAGAGGAGAAAGGGAGGATGTAAATTTTGGAAAATGCATTAATTATGATGACAGATCGTTCGACCTCTTTAAACTTCCTAATATACTTGCAAAATATATATATAAATCAAACAAACAATACCGAAAAGATAAAGTTCCCTTATTTCTCTGCAAAGATTACTTTTAAGGATGACTTTAAATCAAGGTTTCAAAACCTATGGAAGAAAGTCTCTCAAATTGTATTTCTTAATGATGTCAACGATACAAAGCTGTTTTATGAGGAAAAGGAAATTTTTTATCATAGTTTGTTTTGTGAAGATGCTGAAGGTCTAACTAGTTTTCATGAAGTTTATAAAAGCTTTCAAGCTTGGTGGGGAGACTTTACTGGCGGTTTTGTGATAGAAAGGTCTATTGATGAAGCAGGCTATAATTTATATATGGATTTAGTAGGTTATTATAAGGAAAGCGGAATTAAGGTGCAAAAAGATATTTATATTTCTCTGATATATGATGAATGCCTATTAGCAAATACTCAAACTTCATCTAATTTTGCTGTCATTCCAATTAAAGATTATTTCATAAACTATGATGAATTAGTAAAGAGATTGAAAAATAATTTTCTATAAGTATAAAACAGCGAAAAAGATGCAGCTGTTTATTTCTTCAGCTCTATTTTGCCAATAATTGCTTCACTTGAAATGCCACCTGAGTCCCCACGTATTATTTAATGGTCATTATAATAAATAGTTTTTACGGGAATTTCTAATGTTTGGTGTTATTATTTATTTTACACAGAAATCCTTTATTTATTGCGCGGTTTACAGTTTAATAAAGGGTTATCTATAAGATTAACTGGTTTACCAGTTATAGTTATGGAATTAAATCAATAAAAAAGCCAACCAGAATAAATTCTGGTTGGCCATTAAGTTTGCTAGGATGGTAGTTTATTATGAAACTGCCTTTTGCTTATTTTAAACTGCGGTTTAAGAACGCTTTTGTTCGTTCAAACTTAGGATTTGTAAACAAATCTTTTGGAGCACCAGATTCAACAATTTCCCCATTGTCCATAAATACGACTCTGTCAGCAACTTCTCTGGCAAAGCCCATTTCGTGCGTTACGACAATCATGGTCATGTTTTCTTGAGCCAGGTCCTTCATCACTTGCAATACTTCACCAGTTAATTCTGGATCAAGAGCGGAAGTAGGCTCATCAAATAACATAATATCTGGGTTCATCATTAATGCTCTGGCAATTGCCACCCTTTGTTTTTGTCCGCCGGACAGCTTAGCTGGAAACGAGTTCGCCCAGCTGGAGAGCCCGATTTTTTCTAGCAGCTCATTGCTTCTTTTCTGTATGTCAGCAGAGGCTTCTTTTTTGACCATTTTTGGAGCAAGCTCTAAATTTTCTCTCACAGTCAGATGAGGGAAGAGGTTGAAGTGCTGGAAGACCATCCCCATTTTACCTGTGATTTGTTTAATGTCTTGCGGTTTAACGTATTGTCCATCTTTTACTAAATAATCGCCGCTCACACAAATACTGCCGCCATCAATCACCTCAAGATTAACAAGACTGCGAAGCATGGTGCTTTTTCCAGATCCGGAGGGACCAATAACCGCTACTACTTCGTTTTTATTTACATTAAATGTAATTTGCTTTAATACGTCTAAATTGCCGTACGATTTTTTTAAGTTAGAGATTTCAATAATAGCCATATTCACCAACTCCTTCTTATTCAAATTTGAATCGGCGTTCAAGCCATTTAAAGATTAACGTTAATAGAAGCGTCATGATTAAATAAATGACACCTGCCACAACAAATGGCACAATTGTAAAGTCGCGATTAACTGCAGCTTGAGCAAAGTGCAGCAATTCTGGTACAGCTACCGCATAAAGGAGTGCTGTATCTTTAACAAGTGTTACAGATTCGTTCGCCACAGCCGGAAGGGCGATGCGGAACATTTGCGGAAGAATAATCTTTCTTAAAGTCTGCCATTTGTTTAAGCCAAGTACTTGTGATGCCTCATATTGACCTTTATCAATGGCAATAAGACCGCCGCGGAAGATTTCGGCAAAATAAGCAGCATAGTTTAAAATAAAACCTAAACATGCAGCTACAAAACGATCTAATACTAAATATTCACCAACTACAGGAATCATTGGCAGACCGAAACAGATAAACAATAGCTGCAGCAATAGCGGTGTTCCGCGAAGCACATAAATATAGCCTTGAGCAAACCAGGAAAGAGGCTTAAAGCTGCTTCTTACAGCTAATGTTAATAAAAAGCCTAGCGGTATGGACACTACAATCGCAATGATAAACAAGAGGACAGTCATCTGAGCCCCTTCAAGCAAAGGCATAATTATTGATTTAATGTATTCAAAAGACATAAAAGTTACCTCCGAAAACAAAACGGACTTCCTTATCGGAAATCCTGTTTTGCCAGTAATTAGTTATTATTTCAACACTTTATCTTCGCCAAACCACTTTTCAGAGATTTCTGATGCAGTGCCATCCTCGTTCATCTCATCAAGTGCTTTTTGTAGTTTATTAAGCAGATCCTCATTACCTTTTTTAACGCCTACTCCATATTCTTCAGGAGCAAGAGATTCATCAAGTACTTTGAAAGTGCCTTCCTCTTTTGTCATATAGTAGTTAATAACAATTTCATCAATTACTACTGCGTCTAAACGGCCACTCTTTAAGTCATTCAAAGCAGAAACATTGTCAGCAAACTCTGTTACTGTTTTAATTTTTGATTTAATAGGATCAGCATCTAATGCATCAGATGCAGAAGAAAGTGATTGAAGACCAACGACTTTTCCTTCTAAATCATTAAGTTTAGAAAGAGAAGAATCAGCCAATGTTACGACAACCTGTGCATTTTTCAAGTAAGGCTCTGTAAAGAGAACTTTTTCTTTACGCTCATCTGTAATGGTGTAACCGTTCCAAATAAGATCAATACGACCGCTGCTTAACTCAGATTCTTTCGTTTTCCAGTCGATAGGTTGAAATTGAGCTTTCATGCCCATTTTTTCAGCTGCTGCTTTCGCATAGTCAATATCAAAACCAACAATCTCATTATTTTCATCACGGAACCCCATAGGAGCAAATTTATCATCAATACCAATTACCAATGTATTGTCATCTTTTTCGGTAGATTTAGAGCACCCTGCTACAATGGTGAAAATCGCTGTTACTGCTAAAATCATCGTTACTAAACGTTTCATATATTATAGAGACCACCTTTAATTAAGTATTTTGCTTTAGTACGCTACCATATTATCGAACTATAGTATTGTAACACTATCATCCAATAAATACAATTAGGTTTTTCGTATAAAAGTAGATTATTATCAGTAAATTACAAATTAGTAACTAAAATAGTAGAAACCTTAAAAAAAAGAGCCCTTCATTAATAATGGAACTAATAAATCGCGATTAAATGAAACCAAAGAAGAGCAATAAACGTATTAAAGTTATTACAATTAATCTATGAGAAGGATAAAGAAATGCATAAGAAAAGAATTGTCATAAATCTAATTGGTTGGCTCTATATAGGTGTTCTAACAATAGTGTACTATTCTGAGCGATACCCGTTTATCACTATTGGTTTTAGCGGATTTATTATTTTTATGGTTGGAGTTTGTATGTGTTTATACAGTCCTAAAGTAGACGAGGTTTTAAAAAAATGGTTTGGAAAAAAATAATGGAAGTAGTAAGAGTAGTTAGTGTCTTTGCTAAATAAGATTACGTACGAGGAGAATTACAGGTGAAAATACCTTTTGGAGGTAATGATGAAGATAGAAGAAAAAGATGATTTGGTTATTATAGATGGTATCGAAATAGACGGTTCAATTGATATGGAACAGCACTGTAAAAAATGTCAACATAACTTGGTTTACTATGAAGATTATGATGCTTATTTCTGTCCTTCCTGCAATGAATGGACTGAGGTGAAATGTGAAGACCCTAATTGTTCTTATTGTCCAAAACGACCAGAAAAACCATTACCTTAGATGGAGTAATGATTCTAGAAAGGAAGCACTATATGCATGAAATCATTCCATTATTTTTAGATACGGAAATCTCTGAACAAGAATATTATGATGGCATCATTTATTTTATTTATTCTAGCAATATTAGAAGTGGAGAATATGAGTGTAATCAATTTGTAGTTAAAAAAATGGATCATTTAAATTATATAATTTTTGAAGAATATGTCATTAATAACAAAAGAGAAATTCATCACTCCGTTTCCATTTCGAAAAGTGAATTGGTAAAGGTAATCAATACGTTTGCGGAAAATCAAGGATTTGTCGTTAGAAGTTATGATGGGACTTGAGTGTAGATGTTTTCTTTTTATGAGGCATGAAGAAACACCCCTTAAAATTCACTTCGTTAAGTGTATTTTAAAGGGTGTTTTATTTGAAAAACATGTTAATGTTTAATCCAATAAATCAATGTTTTTATGATAGGATTTTTTGAGTGAAGTATAGCTTATTATAAAATTAAAGAAGGATATAAAAATCGCTGGTAAAAACAACTGAACTGAACTTGTCATGTTAGACGGGATTCCTTGTATTACTACTAACATAACGGCAATAAGAACCATCATGATTAAACTGCGGTTTATGATTGCTTGTTTTTCTTTTTTAAATCGTCTTTCACTTATAATATCAGGATATTCTATGCCTGACATTATATATCTTATTAGTACATAGGCAACTAGGAAACATAAAGAAAGCAAGGTGACAGTTCCAGAAGCAGACCCTCCGTAAAAAGAAAAATTATTAATCAATGCATAAATAAATAACAATATGGCAAGCAGCACAGCAGATTCAGCTATATAGTAAAGCATTTTCTTTTCTTTGTATTCATCCTTAGGTAATACCTTAGACAGCCATGATTTTTGTTCCATAAAATTACTCCTCCCAAAATAAGTCATCGAGTGTTTTTTCTAAAGCCTTAGCAATGGAAATACAAAGCTGCAAGGTAGGGTTGTAGTTCCCTTTTTCAATAAGACCAATTGTTTGTCTTGTAACATTAACCTTTCTGGCTAACTCTGCTTGAGTCATGGATTTCTCAGCTCTGGCTATTTTAATACGATTTTTCATAATTTCACCGACCGAACTAAATTACACAATGTAATATTTAAGTTGCATTATGTAATATATATATTACGTTGATTTCCTTAAAAAGGCAATAAAAAGCAAAAAAATTCTATTTATTATTTTCATAATCTTCTCCTAACATATTTAAGATTAAAAAATTTTCATTAAAATTTTAGAAAGCATCATGATACATTTTACCGTTATTTCATTACGGTTTTGTATGATTATAGAAAGGATTAATCTTATTAAGAAAGGAGAATAGTATTAAATGCATATAAATCCCATAAGCAGGTCACTTTCATTTTAAAAAATCCTCACTTAATACAAATTAATGCATTAGTATCCAATATAATTTAGATAAGATATAATTCTGACAAGATAATATATGGAGGTAAAACAGTTGAATATTTTAGTTATTGAAGATGAAGAAGCGTTATCAGAATTTATTCTTTTGGAGCTAATGCACGAAGGATATAATGTTACGCCTGCTTATGATGGAAGGAAAGGGTTAGAGCTTGCATTAGAAAAGAATTGGGATGTTATCCTGCTTGATTTAATGCTGCCAAAATTAAATGGTATTGAAGTTTGTAGACGGTTAAAGGCAGTAAAGGATATTCCAATCATTATGATTACTGCCAGAGATAGTATTATGGACAGGGTCTTAGGATTAGATATCGGTGCTGATGATTATATTCCAAAACCCTTTGCCATTGAGGAATTGTTAGCAAGAATTAGAGTTATTATTAGAAGACAAGAGAAACTGAAAAATTTACCGGAGATGACTTTGTCCTTTAAAGATCTTGAGCTTAATATTGAGTCAAGATTGTTAAAAAAAGGGGAGCAGCTAATAGAACTGACTAAAAAAGAGTACGACTTGTTATTTCTGTTTATGAAAAACATTAACCGAGTTTTAACTAGAGAGATTATTCTAGAAAATATTTGGGATTATCATGCAGACATAGAAACAAATGTCGTAGATGTTTATGTGATGCATCTTCGCGGGAAATTGGAAGCTAATGATAAAGAAGGCTATATACAAACGATTAGAGGAATGGGATATGTTATGAGGGAATGAAAAGTGTGAAAGCATTATTACCTAAAAGTATCAAGATAAAATGGAAATTAACATTTTGGGCCGCATTACTAATCCTCTTCTTATTTTTATCCTATACCTTCGTTCAGTATGTTGTCATTATGAAGTGGGTTAATAATCATGAAAGACAAACAATTCAAAAAAATATGGAAGAAATTTATGCCTATTTATTAGAAGCAGATTCAGAACAAGAGATTTTAGAAAGTAAAGCGTATATAGATATCTTGAATGAACATCACCAATTAATAAGGATTGTTAGTGAAAATAATTCCGTATTATTTACAATAACAAATAAAGTGCCAAAAAATTGGGTCTCATCACAATCAGCTTTAAAAGAAGAATTAGTGGAAATGTCCCCTAAGGGAGATCGACTGCTTGTATACCGAAAGCCTTTTGAAGTAACCGGTTTTAAAGGTACGATAGAAATTGTCCGAAACTTAGAGAACTTCGAAAGTTTGATAAATCAAATAACGACATTAGTAATAATTACAGGATTAGTGGCTATCATTTTAAGTTTTGTAGGGGGAAGGATTCTGTCCTTTCAGTTATTAAAACCAATAAATTCTATGATTAGGACAATGAAAAGTATAAAAGAAAATGGTTTGAATAAACGGGTGAATATCGATAAACAGCATGATGAAATGACAGAGTTAGGAATTATGTTTAATGAATTAATGGATAATCTCGAGACATCTTTCCAGCAACAGCAACAATTTGTGGAAGACGCTTCTCATGAATTAAAAACACCATTAACAATCATTCACGGTCATCTATCCCTTATAAATCGCTGGGGAAAAGATAATCCGCAAACATTAGAAAGGTCACTTAACTTGAGTTTGAATGAAACCAATAGATTAATCCGTATGGTTTCAGAATTGCTGACCTTATCAAGAGGAGATTTCTCCACAAGTACTGCTGTATTAGAGGATATAAAAATAAAAGGTGTAGTAGAGGATGTTGTTGAAAATTTCTTAACTTTGAATCCAGACTATAATATTTCCTCTTCAATAGATATTAGTAATGATTTCACCTTAAAAATATTCAAAAATCATCTTGAGCAAATAATAATTATCCTGTTAGATAATGCCATAAAATATTCAAAAAACAAGAAGGAAATCGAGCTTAAAGTAAAACATAGCGAAAACAGCTTAGCTATTGAAATAAAGGATTACGGTGTTGGAATTCCAGAAGAAGACCTACCATTGGTGATTAATCGATTTTACCGTGTTGATAAAGCAAGAAGCAGAAAAAATGGCGGAAATGGGTTAGGATTAGCAATCGCCAAAAGGTTATTGGAATATTATAAAGGGTCGATTGAAATTCAAAGTGTTTATGGTGAATGGACAAAGGTAATTATTAATATCCCTTTGAGAAAAGATTCTGATGTACTGTTCCGAAAAAAATAAAATGAATTAAAGAGGTGGAAAGAATGTTTAAAAAAATTATGAAAACGATTAAGCAATTTTCTCACAGCAGTCATAGATCTAGAAGCTATAGTAGAAGTGATAGAAAAAGGTATAAAAAATACAGCAGCAGTGATAGAAGAGGATATAAAAAAAGCAGCAGCAGTGATAGAAGCAGAAGGTATAATCCGTATGGCGGCAGTCACCGCTATAAAAGTCGCAAGCATAGCAGCAGCTAAATAACGAAAGGAAATCTTGTTCTGAAAGAGCAAGATTTCTAAATGTTAGAATTTTAAAAAGGCAGGTTTTTTGATGGAATTCGTATGGTGGGCAATAACCATAATATTATTTATATTAAGTTTTGTGGGGATAGTTTATCCGATTATTCCCTCTGTAGTAGCAATATGGGGAGGATTTTTGGTTTATCAGTTTTTGATTAATCCTAGTGAGCTGTCTATATGGTTCTGGATAAGTATGGGATTGTTAAGTGCTGTATTAATAGCAGCCGATATCATCGCAAATAGTTATTTTGTGAAAAAATACGGCGGGTCAAAGATTTCTGAAACAATAGCTGCAATCGCAACAATAGTCGGGTCCTTTATTCTCCCTCCATTTGGAATTATCCTCGTACCATTTGTAGCGGTTTTAATTACGGAATATATCTTGCATAAAGATATGAAGAAGGCGGCAAAGGTTGGATTCGCTACGGTAATAGGCTTCTTAGGAGGCAGTGTAGCAAAAATATTAATACAGGTTATTATGATTATTTGGTTTTTTACTGCAGTAGTTGTATAGGTTGATTTATCAATCTCTATTGAGAGGAATTCTAATGAATTCCTCTTTGTTTTTTAGATAATGTAAAGTAAAAATGATTAATTAATATGGGTTAAAGGACTAAAGGGGGTAAGTGAAAGCATAACTATAATATGAGTCCCACTTATAATAAAAAATTAGAGGAATAATAAAAGCGAGGTAGATATATGAAAGAAAAACTTAGAAAAATCAATCTACGTACTGCTTTAATAATGGCTATTTGTTTTTACTCTTTAACAATGGCACTGCATATCCTTGTTATCAGCAGTGTTATTCCGTTCTCTTGGGTTAACGGAGGGCGATCTGATTCGTTTGATTCTCAGCTGCCAATATCTGTTGTTGGTATGGTTGTTTGCATTATAGGCGGTGCTTTTACCATTTTTGCTGGCCAAAAAAAGCGTTATTTACATAAAAGAGGAAGATCTATTATATGCTGGTGTTTCGTGGCACTTTGGACCTTTGGCTTTTTTCAACAACTACTTGGAACATCTTTTGAAAAACTGGTATGTTCGTTTCTATTGCTTCTTGGAGTGGTATCACACTTGCGTATGGCTATTGAAACAAGATAATGAATAAGGAATTAGTAGTTAAATTGTTTTGATTTCTAATTTTAATTTACGGGTAATAATATTGGTAAAGATAAGTATATTTTAGTTTAATGTATTGGAGGGGTTTTATGGACATGGTGATAATTGTTATTATCACACTTGCATTACTTTTCATCCCTGTTATGTTTTATTATAAAAATACAAAAAAATTATTATTATCATTGTTAGCTTATTTTATATGTGCTGCTCCAATGCTGTATGTGGTTATTGATGATGTAATAAATAATTATGAAGATGCTAATATTGGCTTAGGATTAGGGATTTTTCTTACTTGGGGTCTTACTGCTTGTTTATATTTAATTTTAGGAATCTCAATTTTTGTTAGATTAATACGAAAAGGGTAGTGTATATTGATTTATCTCCGCTGCTAAAGCAGCTTTTTTATTTTTTGAGATATGCTTGATTATATGAAGAAATTCGCTAGAAACAGATGCAAATCCGATATCGCAAATAAGATGCAACCGTAAAAAGTCAGACAGTGGTATAAATGTCTGACTTTTTTTGTGTTAATGGAAGTTACATCTCTTGTTGCAAAATAAACAGAGTTTCTATGTGACAGAAAGAAATTTTAATATATGCGTTTGGGAATAAACACCTTTGGGAAAAGAGAACTTATAAGTTAAATATTGTAAAATGAAATAGTGATGGAGGATTTTGGAGATGACAGAAAAAAAGCAAAGCTTATTAGGTAACATTTTTTTAGCATTACTACTGGTTATAGTGATAAGCGGTTGTGGTCAAAAAGACGAAGCTCAGGAAACAGAGGGGAAAGCTGAAAATACAGCAGCAGCTACAAAAGCAAATACAGAAGCAACTGCAGATGCTAGTGAACCGAAAAAAGTGTCGGCAGCAGAAACGGATGGAAAAACAGTTTTTGATAGGAACTGGGATAGCTTGAAAAATGAATGGAATAAAAGTATGACTTCCGTTAATCCTGACTTGGCTACTCTGAATGATTTAGAAGAAAAGGATAGTGCTTATGGATTACTTCGTACTGGCACTATCAATGAGAATCAAACAATTGTAGTATCTGCAGCAACGGATAACGATACTGGCAACCTTCGGACAGCAGCAATTTTTGGAATTATGGATGATAGCGGAGACGTTACTTCTGCAGCAGTTAACTTAGTTAATATAGCAGATTCAACCATTTCGGCAGAAAAGAAACAAGAAATTAATACAGCATTAGGTTTAGTCGACGGTAGAATTATTGATAGTGGGCAAAGTACATATGAGGAGAACGGGCTGATGTATACGGCCATTTATGATGCTCCAGAGAATTTGGAGCCTACATTAGGATTGTCCATACAAGAGGTTGAATAGAATTTATTGTATTTGTTTTAGTTTTCTTTAGAAAAGAACACAAAGCAGTCTGCCTATAGGTGACTGCTTTTTTGGTGTATATTGTCTTTAGACGGAAATCTAGCTATTAAATAAAAAAAAACAAAATAAAACAAAAAATAGTTTGTTTTTTTATCTAATTAAAAGGTTTTTTTATGAAAAACACATAGAATCCACATTGGAATTTTATAATTTGAAAGAATAATAAGATTGCTCGTACTTTTTGAGATGAAGAAAAATTCACATAGAGTAAGGGTGAACCATAATTATACTAGGAAGATGAATAAATAAACAATCGTTTTGGAGGCTGGTTATATTTTGATTTATTTAGCTAATATCATTACCATATGCAACTTTATCTGCGGGGTGTTATCTATCTATTCCTTGCTATTAAATAATACATTTTCAGCGATGATGTTTATCTGCTTTGGCATGTTTTTTGACCTGTTTGATGGCAGGGTTGCGCGAAAGTTTAATACCGTATCTGAGTTAGGGAAAGAGCTTGATTCTCTTTCTGATTTAGTAACATTTAGTATTGCACCCGCCATGCTGGCATATAGTATTTCTTTAAGTCAGCTTTCCCTCGTTGGTTTGGTTTGTGCACTTGCATTCAGCATTTGCGGACTGCTGAGATTAGCCCGTTTTAACGTAGAACAAAGCAATCTGGCAGTATTTATTGGATTGCCAGCACCGGCTGCTGCTATGTGCTTGTTAGTACTTATGACATTACATAGCCCAGTTATTTTGTGCATCGGCATATGCATCCTGGCATTTCTAATGGTCAGTCATATTAAAATTCCAAATTTCAAGAAACAAGACAATGAAAAAATGGAAATTCACGGATGGAAGTAGCTAACGAGTTAATCGGTCAATATGGTTATTTTGCTGTTTTCCTATTGCTCAGTTTGGGAATAGTGGGGTTGCCAATTCCTGATGAAGCACTGATGACGTTAATAGGATACTTTACGCATATAGGCACTCTTAATTATCAGCTTGCTATTTTAATCAGCTTTAGCGGGACTTTTCTAGGCATGATGATTAGTTATATGATTGGTAAAAAAGCTGGAAGACCTCTGATAGATAGGTTTGGAAAATGGATTGGGCTAAAGGAGAAAAGATTTTTAAAAGTTGAATCATGGATAAAGAAGTTTGGACCGTATTCCCTGTTGATCGCTTATTTTATTCCAGGAGTACGCCATCTCACATTTTACTGTTGCGGGATTGCACATATGAGGCTAAGAATATATTTGATGTATGGCGGAATTGGGGCCTTGATGTGGTGTTTTGTTTTTATTACAATTGGCAAATTGTTAAATATAATGGGAGTTTGAGAGGAATGCAGAATCATACAGAGGGCATAATTCAGCTCTCTATTGTTGTTTCATAAATTGGGAAAAATGGTTGAATTATGAAACTTATTATATACATAGTCGTAAGTATTATAAGCTGTTAAAGAAGGAGGCTTTATATGGGGGGGGATTTGTTTTTTCAAGAAGATTTAATCTTTCAAATCGGTCCTATTATTATTGCAATAATTTTTATTATTGTAATCAGCGGCTTCTTTTATTCCATTTTTAAAGGAATTGGTCAGTGGCGCAAAAATGAGCAATCACAACAGCTTAGTGTGACAGCTGTTGTGAAATAAAAACGAACAGATGTTAGCGGAATTTCAAATGCTAATTATCAAGAAGAAAGCAACTTTTCATCAAGCACTTATACATTTTATTATATTACCTTCGAATTTGTAAGCGGTGATCGTTCAGAGTTTCATGTTTCTGGTAAAGAGTATGGTCTGCTTTCTGAAAATCATATTGGAGTATTGAGCTTTCAAGGCAGTCGTTACTTAGGATTTCAAAGGCAGATGGGAATTACTAATAATTAAGATTTTATCCTTTGTGAAGATGTTACCCATTAAATACTCAGCAAATATTAATATTTTTACTATAATTCACAATAAAAAGATGAAAAAATCTGCTTGGATAGTGAAACTTTATGCTAAGAAATTTCGTTTATATTAATACAAACAGTATGTTTATTTAAGAGCTTTTAAAAATGTTGAAGATTGGTACAAAAGGGGCTTTTAATGTAAGATTATGTAATTAGATTGGTGTTTGGAACCATTACAATGGGAGTTTCAACAGGATGTCTTTTACTATTTAACAAACAATGGTTACAAGAGCCCAATTTAGAAAGAAATCTGTTTTTATTACTAATAGGTTTTGTTGGCGGTTGGGGTGGCTGGTATGTATTAAAAATCATTAAATATAAAAAAATTTAGTAGCTGAAATTTGTTAAATACTCTCATAAACTTCAGATAATATACTTCCGTTACCTCTACTAATTGTATATACATAAAGTGAATTTTTCAGCTATGCTAAGTCATGCTACTGCTATTCTCCTCTCTTTTTTATATTCTTTTATGAAAATATTCTTCCTTTAATAAGTTTGAGTGAAATTAATAGCAGTTTGCTAAAAAATTAGATTCAACATTGCTAGGAGTGTTCAAATGAAGAAATTCTTATTGATCACAGGCGTAACGGTATTAGCAGGGTTATTAGCATTCATTATTTATAATGTTAATTTTAAGGATAAAAATTTCACTGCAATAACTAACATGGAAAATGCGGAGATAACTTCATTAGAAGTCAAAAAAATGAGCCGGAATAGTGATGAAGAACTGTTAGTGACCGTAACTAATCATGAAGAAATTAAAAAAATAATGGCTGATTTTAGAAATTCTAAATGGGTTAGAGAACCACAGAGTTTTACCGCAGAAGAATACTATAGTATTGCTATGAAGAAGGATAAAAATTCCTTAGGTGAAATACTGATAATTGGGAATGAATCATTTCTAGTATCTATACATAAAAATCCTAGCTATAGTAAATCAAAATATTTCATTTTTAAAAATGAAAATTTAGAGATTGATAATTTATTTAGAGAAAATAGTTAACATAACGCTACTCTAGAGAGCAGCCCCCAGAAAAAATTCGTAAAGCTCTTAAATACTAAGGACTTTATAAAGGATACTCCTAAAAAAGAAGCGTATTATAGGAAATCTAGTATGGAGTTGATATTGCCTAAATATGGATGTATAGGGACTATAGTTCTATTATTCCAAATAGTGTAAGTTAATTAATCTTTTAATACAGTTTTTATGTTAAATTAAGAGATGTTTGTTAAGGAAAAAAATGTGAAATAAAAATGCGTTAAAATGAAACGTTAAGGAATAGATGGGAGGAATGTAATTAATTTGTTTGGATGAAGCTTTCAAAAGAATATAAATCTAAAAATACAATACTGTATGAACCAGCATGGTGTTTATAATAAAGAATTAGGTGTTTGTTTTTACTTCTATCTTTTAATATAAAAAGAAGGTCAAACAATTGCTTTATTAGAGTTGTTTGGCCTTTTTGTGCTTATTCGTACAAAAAACTCTCAATATATTAATTTACATAATGTTAAAGTAGAAAGTGAAGGACAGGAAGATGAAAAGAATAGGGATTATCGTTTTTTGTATGTTGTCAATATTAATTTTGTTAGTTGTTACGGAAAAAAATAGAACTTTATCAAGTGACTCTACGCCCCGACAAATGGCTGAAGACAATGAAATAGATAAACACGAAGAAGTACAAACAGATGAAAACAAAGACAGTAAAAAACCAGCTGAAACGCAAGACGTTGAGAAAGAAACGGAAACGAAAGAAGCTGAAAAAACAATCGAAGAAAAACCTGATGAAAAACCAGTAGAAACGAAAGACGCTGAAAAAGCAACAGAAGAAAAGGCTGATGAAAAATCAGTGGAAACAAAAGACGCTGAAAAAGCAACAGAAGAAAAGGCTGAAGAAAAACCAGAAGAAACAAAAGACGCTGAAAAAACAACAGAAACAAAAGACACCGAAAAACCAGAGGAAACAAAAGATACTGAAAAAGCAACAGAAGTTAAGGCGAATGAAAAAGCAGTTTATTTAACCTTCGATGATGGTCCGACTTCTTCTACTTTTGAGATTTTAGATACCCTTGACAAGTATAATGTAAAAGCAACATTCTTTATGTTAGAACCTGCTATGAAGACTTATCCGAAAGCGGTTAGTCGAACGGTTAAGGACGGACATGGAGTTGGTTTACATGGCGTTACCCATGATGTAAATAAATTTTATCAATCAGCAGAGTCAGCTTTAAATGAAATGCAAGTAGCTCAAAAAACATTACAGGACATCTCAGGTGTTAAAACAAACTTAATCCGCACGCCGTATGGAAGCATTCCTTATTTAACAAATTCTTTTAGAGACGTTTTAAAAGAGAATAAATTTGTCATCTGGGATTGGAATGTGGACAGCAGTGATTGGAGCGTTTCCAATAAAAAATATGTACAAAATATAATTGAACAACTAAAACAATTAGATCCGTCTAAGCATTCACCAATAATATTAATGCATGACAGAAGTGGCACAGCTTCTGAACTTCCTACTCTATTAAACTATTTAAAGGATAATAACTATCAAGCAGAAATCATAGATGAAAAACTTGAACCGTATAGTTTTGAATGCCATGACCGTTGTTATCCAATCACTCAAGCTCAATAAGAATAACTAGTAAACTTTCTGTAAGAGATTGAGAAGTAAGAATAAGAAAAGCGGTGTAGCATGCTATTAAATAATTATATGAATACAAACTTCCCGGCTTTAGAACTGAGACCGCCCTTGTTTTATAGCTGGGATATCGGCATTCGTTTTGAACTTGGGGTTAATTGGGAAAGGGAATATGACTATCCAGATAACCCGTATATACTTGGGTGCTATCATAGGGCGATTTCCTTGTTTGAAGCATTACATTCCCCTGAGGAAGATATTTATGTAGTGATGGATATAAGTGATTTTCATAAGGGGAGAAATATTAGACGAAATCTAGGGAACTTTTCGTCCTATGTTGAAAAATCCTTATTGTACAGGCTGAGCCATGAAATCAAAGCTTATGTTTTTCCTGAAGATGACGAAGCAGGAATATACAAAACACATAGATTTACTCTAAAATGTAAAGCAGCAGATCTCAACTATATTCCGCTGTTAAAAGCAATTTGTAATCAAGATTTGGCACTAAAACCAAGTATTTATCATAGAGTCTATTTTATTAATATTGATAGAAAAACAATCTTTCATGTTTACGATGATAGAGGCTGTGATTTATTAGCTGAATCACCAGAGAATATAAGAAGTATTTATAAAACTTTTAATGATTGGATATTAGATTACGATCGGAATTTGATTGACAAGGTTTTTAAATAAATTGTAAGGGTGGTTCAATACTGTTGAATCGCCCTTATTTTTTAATTTTTCTAGAGTGGCAGGATAATCAGATGGAGTGGTATAATTTGGAATAAAAGGAACGGTTAGCTACAATTGAAGCATAGAATAAGGAGGTAATACTAATGATAAATAGAATCATTCAACATTTTAGACTAGATGTATTATCAATAAGTGAGGTTGAAGATTCATACAGTTCCACAGTCTATATATGTAATTTGCAAAATGGTGAAAATGTATATGTGAAAATTCCTTATTCAAAATTAAAGTATCACCGAGAATTGGAAGCATATAACCTTTTAAAGGGGAATGTCTCCATTCCTGAAATGTTGGACTATTGGTCAGGCGATGAGGAGTGCTGCGGTGCTTTTTTATTATCAGCATTGAAGGGGAGACCGCTAACAACTGCTGCTTCACATTCAGTGGCATTCCAAGTTGGAGAAGTTCATGCAACCATGCATACAATCAAAGCAAACTCTGGCGAAAAGTTGAATACGATCCAAAATGCGTTTCCCAACTGGTCTGTATTCATAGAAGACCAGTTTTATAGCTTTGCAGAAGATGTAAAAGACATCTTACCAACCACCTTATATAAACAAGCACTCGAAAAGTTTGCGGAAATGAAACTTCAACTCCCCACACCTGATGGACCTAGCTTTATCCACATGGATTTTCGTCCTGCAAATATATTAGTTGATGATGATAAAGTTTCTGGAGTGATAGATTTTGAAAGTGTTCGGTTTGGTTCCACAGAAATTGATTTCACTAAATTGTACCGTGATTTCCTGAGTATTGATTCTGCTTTGTATAAGGCTTATCGAGAAGGCTATGAGAGTATCAGACCCTTAATTGATTTAGACAATGTATTGCCTTTTTATCAATTTACTGATGCGTTTAATAGTATTGGCTGGTGTAAACGTCGTGGAGTGGAAGCGAATGCTGTGTTTATGGAGGAAAATTTGGGGAGATTACAAGCCTTTTTGAGATAAAAAAACAGCTGGAATTTATGGAAGGAGGGGATTTTTAAATCAATTTCTTCTCTGGATTAATAAAAGATTGGAACTATCCTTATACTTAATATAAATTAAGGACTATAAAGTTGGCTGTTCCCTTTTTATGGTGAAAGTAAATTAAGAACCACATACATAAGGAGTTTAATGTGAAGAAAATAGTGTTATTAATAGTGATTACTATAATAGTAATTTTTGCGGGGAGTTTAGTATATATACAATTGACAGATGAAACTTATAAAGGTATGTCAATTATCCCTGAACAACATGAAGATATACCTTTATTTAAGGGTTTAGAACCTACAAGAGTAAATTATGTTAGGAATGGGGACCACTTGAATGAAGTCTATGAGTATTATGTTAATAAACTGCCTGAACTAGGGTGGAAGAGTGAGTATATTAAATCAGAATTTGATGATGAAAATCCAGGCTTTTATTCAAGATGGACAAAGCAAGGTTTTGAAGGTGAATTAACGATTCTAGGATCATATAATACATTTGAGAAGCAAACGGAAGTAAGTTTTGATCAACAGAAATAACGTGCGTACTGAAGAAGGAAACTAATTAATAGTTTAAGAAAAAAATTAGAGAACCGTAAAACTATTGGGAGTGATAAAACAGTGACTAATAAAGAAATTTTTGATTCTTACAGTATTCCATTCAGATTAATAGAACAGCAAGAAACAGCGGATAATTTAGTTATTATCTTACCAGGGGCGGGCTACACTACACAGGCTCCGTTGTTACACTTTACAACAAGCTTGTTTTACACTAAAGGGTTTGATATATTACATATTAATTATTCATTCAGTAAGCAAGAGTTATCTTACTTAAGTGAAAAGGATTTTACAATAGAAATACAACGTACAATCGACAAAGCCATTGAGAACAAGAAATACAAAAATATTTTTGTAGTGGCAAAATCAATAGGAACGATAGCTCTGAGTTATTTGCTTCATAATAAAATGTTGAAAGATGCAAAAACTATATGGTTAACTCCATTATTGCAAAGAGATGATGTATTTAAAGCAATGGTCACTAGTGAAAATAAAGGACTGTGTATTATTGGTGATAAAGACAGTTGTTTCATTGCGGAACGATTTGAAAAATTGAAAAACAATCGACAACTGACTTTCCATCTGGTAGAAGGAGGAAATCACAGTTTAGAGCTGGATGGACTTCCTATAGAATCTGTTGAAATTTTGAAAGGTGTACTTATGGAAATAAGTAATTTTGAAATATAGAATATTAAGCTGATTTGCACCTAAAAACGGATTGCCCATAAACTAAAATGAGGTGATTCAAATGTCATTAAGAAACCAGAATCAATTGGACCAAGAAGCACATCAACAACAATATTTCCGGCCTTCCTGCTTACCAGCATTAAATTTAAGATTTAATTTTGAGTTCTTTGACCAATTTGGGGAGAACTACTATAACCAGATACAATTACCCGCAGAGTTGACTAAAACTCCTGAAGATACTGTTGTTAATTATTTTAGCATTTTGCGTGAGGCAGAAAATCTATATGTCAGAAGCTGTGGATCAGTTGGAAATGCAAAGACGCCATATCCAATTGCCTACAATTTGTTTAGTAATGCATTACGAGGTAAAGTTCATTATGAGGATTTCATTAACTCATTTGCAGGGATAGGACATATTAGTCTTATTAAGCTTTGCAGGCTACCAGGTGAAGAAGAATTACGTTTTTTTTATGAACTAGAAACAATCCATGGTTTTAAAGAAACAGCTGCTGAATTTTTTGGTTACTCATATGGATTTATGGAGCTTAGTTTTGAAGGAAATGGCTACCGTATAAACAATATTCAGCAGTTCAGTGAAGATTTTTTATGTGCTCCATATCATCTTTGGCAACATAATGCCGAATCCGTTGTAGATGTAAAGTATGGTGATTGGTGTAAATTAATCAAGAAAAGATATCCAACAGTAAAGCAGGGATATGTTAAAAATATTTATGTTCTTGGTACTGACGGGGCTTATTATTGTTTTCTATTTTTTACTTTAACTAATGGTACAGACGTAGAAATCGCGCAATTTCGGAAAATGAACGATGGTAAATGGAAACTTCTGAAGATGAATCCGGACGAATGTATTGCAGAATAAAGTCTAAATTAGCAATAGGTCAGTATAACATAGAGCTTTCCTTAAATGGGAAAGCTATTTTATTCGAGGAGTAGTCCGAAAGAATGTAGAGCGTCCTTATAATGTCAACAGTCTATCAATATACCTCTAAGTGAAACCAAACAGTTAAAGAAACGTATATAAATATAACAAGATAGTATATGTCAACATCACAGGATTTTTAATATTAACAACAGCTTTAGAATAATCTGTTTTAGAGCAGTGATATAGAAGGAGTAATAATATTATGGGGATTTATAACGCTATATTAAAGAAGGTTAATGAACAGAGTGAATTTATTAAAGTTAGTATTTATGTAATGATAGGATTCTCAATCATTTTAGTTGGATATGGAGTAGGCCGGATGATTGGTATGGTAGCTTTTTAGGCTGGATTTAGCACATTTAATCGATTTTTCCTTATACATAATTACATTTGGTTTTTCAATATAGGGCTAGTATTTTGTTTGATGAAGTTAGTACCATCTGGAGGATATTTAATGAAGCAAAAAGTAATATTTATACCTTTTTTATTTTTATTTCTATTAGTTGGTTTTCTTTATTTCTATATTAATAATGATTACGTTATTGATGCTAATAGCCAATCAATAGAGTCCAGTTTAACTGAATGGGAGAATAGAGGGGAGGAAGAAAAAGTTAAGATTAAAGTCTTAGATGTAGTCACATTGGGAAATTCAAATACTTCTGTTGTGCTTTTTGAACTAGATAATAAATATACTGGTTACGCACAATTAAATAAAGGATGGAATGGAAAATATAAAATAAAAATGTCAGGGTATGGTACCAGTAAAGTATCATATGTAGATATAAAAACAAATAGCGGAGTTTATGGCATAATTTATGGGGAAAATCCTAATAAAAAAATTGCTCAAATTACTGCAGCTTTATTGAATGAAAATTATAGTTTAACTTTTACTGTTTCAGAGGAGGAAACTTTTTTGAAGTATGACAAAATTCCAGATGATTTAACTCAGACCTTTCCTGCAGAAACAACTTGTTTTGATGCAAATCATCATGTTATTAGGGGAATTTAAATGTTTTTTTGCTGTAGATAGAATTTTAACTAACAAAAACGAGCTTAACTTAATTTTTTCAAAAACAAAAAAAGTACCTGTAGAAAAAGGTACAATGAATAACAAATTTAAGTTAACTTGCTGGGATTCACAATCTTTATAGAAATAACTTCTCCACAGTTTAAACAGTATGTATAGATTTTCTCAGAACCAATTGCCATCTTTTTGTTTAATGGTCTAAGGTTAATATAGTCACTTCCTTGAGAAAAAGAAGTTCCCCCACACTCTGAGCATTTTTTACCTTCCATATTAAAACTCACCTCCGTTTAATTGTTAGTATTTAATACGTTTTCAATAATGTAAAGTTTCATGATTTTATTTAATAAGTTTAATATTATTTTCCTAAGATTGGAGTCTTTATATTATCAATTTTTGTATAATGGTCTATAATAATCTAAGATATTTAAGTTAACTAATGAGGAGTTATTATGGATCTAGTTACAGGTAAAGTCTTATTAATATCATTATTTTTATTGTTAGTAACAATGATTGAAACATTAGCATATTCTACTAGAATTTCAGGTGCAAGGGTAAAGTTAATCGCAACAGCTTTATCTTTATTTAGTACATTGCTTATTGTTTCTAGGTTTTCTACGATGTTTCAACAACCTTTAACAGCAAAGCTTATTGCAGAAGCACCAAGTATTAATCCAATGCATTACATTGAAGAGCAATATAGAGTTTTGATAGGTGTTACATCTTTTGGTGTATTGTTAGGAATATTTTTATTTCCTACATTCATTAATATTTTCTCGAGAGCCATCATTCAACTTTCTCAACAAAGTGGTTCTGTTGTAGCTTTATTTATAAAAAATTTTAATAAAAATGGTTTTAAAAAGGTGGTAATGTGTTTTCGTCTTCCGAGGTTTACATATTTAAAAGGGATTACTCTTAAGACTATTCCTAAACGACTTTTTATCATTAATGTAGTTATTTCTGCAGTGTTTACGATTGGTGTTTTGTCGTCTATTTATGCTTCAATGCTCGTACCTGAAACGTATGCTCCGGCTGCTTTAATGTCATCTGGCATCATAAATGGAATAGCGACCATATTGCTAACTTTATTTATAGACCCAAAAGCATCTGTTCTAGCAGATAAAGTCATGAAGAAACAGGTTGATTACATTTATCTAAAAAGCTACTCTCTCACAATGATAGGTTCCAAGTTTGTTGGTACGATTGTTGCACAACTAATATTTATACCAGCTGCATATTATGTAGCATGGTTTGTTAAGTTAATTTGATTTAACTAATACGAAGGCTGCCATATGGCGGCTTTTTGTCATTATAGGGGAGGTGTAATATGAATGAAGAAGATTGTATTGATTGGTTCTGGTGGATCTGGTAAATCAACTATGGCCAGGCAATTAGGGGAAAAGTTAAATTTGAGGGTATATCATCTTGATGTATTATTCTGGAAGCCTAATTGGGTTGGCGTCCCGAAAAATGAACAAATAAATATTCAAGTTGAATTAGTGAAAGAAGAAAGCTGGATTATCGATGGGAACTATGGCGGTACAATGGATATAAGGCTGAATGCAGCAGATACAATAATTTTTCTTGATATTTCTAGATGGACTTGTATGTTTAGAATGATTAAAAGGATACTAAAATATCATCATAAAACTAGGCCAGATATGGGAGAAGGCTGTGAAGAAAGATTTTCTTTTGCATTCTTTAAGTGGATTTGGAAGTATCCACATACGAAAAGACCTGTTATATTGAAAAGTCTAGAGGTTTTATCTAAACATAAGAAAGTGGTTATAATTAATACTCCAAAACAGGTTCGTTTATTTTTAGAAAGACTTTGATACTAAGTAATTCCATTTGCATTAGAGGTTATTCTAGTTAAGAAAATAAGATGTAATAAAAGCATGTATTGAAAAATTAAACATGCTTTTATAGTCCATCCAATCATAATAAATATGTTTAGGCACAGAACGGAATAATTACCATAAGTAGCTGACAAACAGTTTAAATAAGGTATCATTGTTCAAAAGTCATAATGTCATTAATCCACATCAAAATGCTCTTCAATAAACGCTTTTTCTTCCTCTGTTGATAATACACCTGTCGCTTCACCGACTGAACCGCCTTGCAGCCTCCAAATAGCGTTATGATCTTTATCTGCTTGTGAAAAGTCTCCATTTGACCAGCGGTTAAGTATTTCTAAATACAGAGATTTGTGTTCATAATTACCGCTGTTAACAACTTTAATCAGTCTCTTGATTCGCTCTTGAGTCAGCGGCAAAAATCCCCACTTTTCATCTGCTTCAATTTTTTGATGTGACATTTTATGTATTGCTATTTGCACTTCGCCTTCACCAATATTTAGCGGGAACTCTTCCTCAACTGGTTTAGCATTAGTTTCCTCAATTTCAATAAATGTTTTTGTGTTTGAATCCGATTCAGCTGTGGCTGTTACTTCATTAACTTTGACATCAGCTTTAGAAAATTGTAAATACGCAGAGTATCCTGCTGTTCCAGCAATAAGGATAGAACAAATTATAATTAATGTATTTTTTCTCCAAAATTTTTTCTTCACAAACATACTCCCTTCTTTATTAAGAACGTATCAATATATATTATAAATTAACAATTAAAAAAATTCTGTAAAAAATAATATATATCTATTTATTCTTATACATAATTTTAGAGATTTTTCCAGTTTTTTAGAAAGTACAATAAAAGACCGTATGTTCTTATGTTAATATATAGTAAAAGTGAGGGGATACGCCTATGAAAAATGAAAAAGAAAAATTATTAATAAACTGCGATATAAATTTGAAAACATTGTTAGAAATAATTGAGTCATTGCCTAGCAGAAAAAGGACTCAATCTATTGAAACTCAAGAAAGAGATAAGAATTTTCGTGATGTATTAATGCATCTTTATGAGTGGCAAGCAATGCTTGAAAGATGGCACAGAGAAGGTATGGATGGGGACATTCCTTGTATGCCGGCACCAGGATTTAAATGGAGTAATCTGAAAGAGTTAAATATGCAAATTTGGGCTAACTATCAAGATGTAACATTAAATCAAGCGATAAAAAAATTAAAGCTAAGCCATGGAAGGGTCACGAATCTTATTAAATTACATACTAATGAAGAAATCATGACAAAAAAATACTATAAGTGGACAAAAACAACAAACTTATACAGCTATTTCACAGCAAACACTGCTAGTCATTATAGCTGGGCTATAAAAAAATGTGAGGTTATCGCTAATTCTATTACGAATGATAGTAGAGTTATAGATTAAGTATTATAAACAAAATGCAGATTAGTTCTCCAAGAGCGTTTAGATATTTAGACAGATTAAAAAGTGAAGGTGAATGTTTTGCAATGGAGTAAGTTGAAAACTACATTGGAAGGTTTTCTAAGTGATAAGCTAAAAGGAAGAATTCAAATACATGCAGCGGTTTATCGGAAATATCATGATAGTCCAAGTAGGGTATGGATTACTTTGGACAAACATGAAATATTAACAGCATCTGATGTTACATATGCAGTTAAACATGAGAAGCTATATCAACAGATTAAGGATGAAAAAGTACTAAAGGAAATCCCCTATAACCAAGATTGGAATGTAATGCTTAACTCCCTCGAACGAAGAGAATTATTAGTAGCTTCAGATGCTGCTGAAGAGATTATGATAACGCAAAGCATTTTTCAAAGTTACCATCTTTATGCAGCACTAATCAATTACAATTCTCTAACTATTGAGCAAGCTATAAACTCAGAAAATATTATTATTCAGGCTTTTTCTATGTTAGATAGAAG
The DNA here is from genome assembly GCF_021341655.1 of Bacillus sp. Au-Bac7. Lineage (NCBI taxonomy): Bacteria > Bacillati > Bacillota > Bacilli > Caryophanales > Bacillaceae > Bacillus > Bacillus sp. Au-Bac7. Next base: position 314,487 of record NZ_JAJTTG010000002.1, read on the forward strand.
GTTAGGTAAAAGAAGGTTAAAAAAATTAAATCTATCTCGGGATACTCATCCCATAATTACCAAGTTCTATTCTATTAGGTGTGGTGTGGAAGGGATAAAAATCTCGAAGTGAGTTTTTTGAAATGGTAGGATTCTGGAAGAGCGATGCTATAATATAAGCAACAGAAGAATAATGATAGGGAGAGAAAAATGTTTTTATACTACTTGATGCTTAGCCTCGGAGTGCTGTTTGTAATAGCAGCAGTTATTTCCTTTATTGTAATTTATCGTGGTAAGGATTATTCATTATTAAAAATAATAAAAAATGGTGGAGTTTTATTGATAGGTGTTTTAATGCTAGTGATTACTCTTCCAAGCGTGAAATATGTTGTACTAAAGGAATATGATGTTGTCACTGGAAAATGTGTTATTGAAATAGATACAGCTGGTCGCTCTTCATCAGCAGAATTTAACATGCTCAACAAAGATGAATGGTTTTCCTTTAGGAATATTCCTGAACTAGATGCTTATGGAAAATCAATCCCTTACTATTGTGAAGTGACAGTTACAAAAGATCATATGGTTGAAATTAGTTACAAAATTTATGATGAAAAAACTAGAAAGTTAATAATATCAGGCAGTTAAATTTTAATCATTACTAACAAAGGGTCCTTATTTACTTAATAGAAAAACTAAAAATCTAGATGCTTTGTAAACATGGTAAAGGGAAGCGTTGCAGATTAGAATGGAATGATTATTAACCCCGAGAAAAAAGACAAAAACGCCAACATCCATTGGCGTCTTTATCAGTTATTATGCCTTATCTAATACAAGCTCCAACTGTACAGTAAGGTCATTCTCTGTGTCTAAGGCTACTGAATGTGGGTTTTCCATTCCGAAATCAGCGAATGTCACAACAGTAGATCCTGATAACAGAAGCTGCCCGTTTTGGTACATTGCTTCTGATTCAAATTGCACATCCTTTTCGATGCCTTTAATAGTGATTGTTCCATCTATCGTTACGGGTACAACAGTTCCTTCTGTCCAACTTGTTGGTAATTCTGAAAAGGTGCTTGTCGCAAATGTTGCTTCTGGAAATTCGGTAACATTTAAATACTCAGCGCCTTCTTTGACATGATCATCTCTTTGGGAATTCCCTGAATCCAATGCATTCATATCGACAATTCCTTCACCAGACATTGCTGTTGGGTCATTTATATCCACTGTCCAATTGCCTGTTACCTCTTCATTGACAAAGTTAACTGTTTCTTGTGATGTTGTAACAGACCAATATACACTTGAAGCGTCAGCAATTTGCCAATCACCGTTTAAATCTTCTGCAGAAACAGGTGTTGCATCAGAATCTGCACTTGCTTCAGATGTACTAGATTCCTCATTTTGATCTAACACAGAGTTTATCTCCACATTATTTCCCATAAAGCTGTTAAGTAATGTGTAGCCTCCGATTCCTAGTATAAGTACAGCAACTGCTGCTATTGAAATAATATATTTTTTCTTCATTTATATTCTCCTTTTATTATAGATATTTAAATTTAGATGGACATATTAATTACTCCCAAAAGACTTCGCATTACATATTTAATCAATTAATGATCCTTTGTCCGTACTGGAAGTAAAAGTAACAGCAGCTCCTCCTTTTCTTTCTGTTCTGTGCTAAGACTATCTTATAAACCGAACCTTAAATGAATCTTAAATGGAAGAATCAATGAATAAATTTTAAATTTGACTTTGAAAAGTGTTATGATTATCCTCATGAAATATGTTTTTAGACTTTTATTAAACTAGGTTAGGGGAAGTATAATGAGAATCTTAATCGTCGAGGATGAAGTGGGTCTTGCTGAAGCATTAGCGCAAATTCTGAGTAAAAACAATTATTATGTGGACATGGTGCATGATGGAGAAACAGGGCTGGATTTTATCCTCACCGGCATTTATGATTTAATACTGCTTGATATTATGCTGCCTGAACTAGACGGAATAACAGTTTTGAGAACAATTAGAGATAGGGGAATCGCAACTCCTGTTGTAATGCTGTCTGCAAAAGGAGAAGTTCCAGATAAAGTTTCAGGACTTGATAATGGTGCAGATGATTACATCGCAAAACCGTTTGCTACTGATGAACTGCTGGCAAGAATAAGAGCGGCACTAAGACGCAATAATGAAGTAGTTCCAGAAGATTCCTTGAAATTTGGTGATCTGGAGTTAAATATGTCTACCCTTATGTTAATGTGTAAAAGCAAAGATTTGAAATTAATTTTAAAAGAGGGCAAGTTATTAGAGCTGCTTTTAATTAGAAAAAATACGGTCACATCGAAAGAGCAAATCATTGAAAAATTATGGGGGCTTGATTCAGATGTTGAACATAATAATGTGGAAGTATATATTTCTTTTTTACGAAAAAAACTAGCTTTTTTAAATTCAATCGTCCAAATAAAAACAATAAGAGGGGTCGGGTATATTTTGGAGGTGGCATCAGATGTTCACAAAATTACGTAATCGCTTCTTAATTGCCAACATGGCTACCATCATCATTATTATGCTAGCAGCATTTATCTCTATCTACATTATTACTTGTCAAAAAGTAAATAGTGATATAAACATTAATCTAGAAATGGTATCTGATTATTATCACAAAAAAAGCAAAATCAGCAAGGATGACAAATCACCACCTTCTCAAGGTGAACAAACCGGCTTTTCAAAGGATGAACTTTTACCATGCTTTGAGCTGCGGACAGATGACAAGTGGAATATACTATCTTCACAATCTAAATTAGACCTAGATAATGCATTCTATGAAAGAGTTATAGAGGAGATATCAACAAGTGACTCTTCTAAAGGACGCTTAAAGCTAAATGATACTAATTGGGCATATATGGTGGAAGAAAATCAGTCAGGCTATTATGTTTATGCGCTTGATGTTACGGCCGAGTTAAAAGTCGTCGATAATTTAATTTATACCTTTATTCTTGTAGGTATTATTATGCTAATTATCGTGTTTATAGTTAATAGGTTTTTGGCTAACCGTTATATCGCGCCAGTCAAGGAAGCGTTTAATAAGCAAAAGCAATTTATTTCTGATGCTTCTCATGAATTAAAAACACCGCTATCTGTCATTCATACCAATACAGATGTACTATTGAGCAATCAGGAAGATTTAATTGCGAATCAATTAAAATGGATTCATCACATTAAAACAGAAACAGAAAGAATGAAGTTGCTTACCAATGACCTGCTTTACCTGGCAGAAATGGATGACAAACGCTCTGACTTAGTTTTTGCTCCTTTCAATATAAGCAAAGTAGTCGAAAGTGTCATTCTGACAATGGAAGGTGTTATCTATGAAAAGGAAGTCAATCTTGAGTATCATATCGAACCTGAGTTAAACACTTTTGGTAATGTGGAGCAAATGAAGCAACTAGTGATGATTTTAATAGATAATGCTATTAAGTACACAAATCTTCAAGGCTTAATTACAGTAGATTTAAGAAAGCGTCATAATGAAATATTACTAGAGGTAACAAATACGGGAGAGGGGATTATATCAGAGCATTTAGAAAAAATATTCGACAGATTCTATCGTAATGACCCTTCCCGTTCGCGGAAAAATGGTGGAAACGGCCTTGGTTTAGCTATTGCTAAATCGATTGTAGAGAAACATAAAGGGAAGATAACAGTGAAAAGTACTCCAGGTGGTATTACTACTTTTACGGTGCGATTGAGTTAAAAAAGGAGGAGCAAAAATAATTGCTCCTCCTTTTCCATTTGAATTTCACCGAGTCAACAATCCCTTCTTCGACGATTGCTTCCACAGCAAAAATAGAAAATTTGGTGCCCCAATTAAGGCAGTGACAATCCCTGCTGGAATTTCAATTGGAGGGATTATTCCTCTCCCGATACAATCAGCAAAAAGCAGCATTATTGCTCCAATTAATGTGGTTGTTGGAATAAGATAATGATGAACTGTGCCAACTAGCTTTCTGGCAATATGGGGACTGATTAGTCCGACAAAGCCAATCATTCCTGCTGCAGCAACACTTGCACCAGTCAATAGGACGGATAATCCCATTAAAATTGCAGTGGCCGTTTCTGTTTTGATACCTAGACCGATTGCCGATTCTTTTCCTAGGATGAAAATATCGAGAGTTTTTGCTAGAAAAAGAGTAACAGTTATTAAGATAACTGCCCATGGCAGGAGGTCAATTACCGATTGCCATGTACGTCCAAATAAGCTGCCGTTCAGCCAAAGCAAGGATGTCTGCAGGTTTGTATTCATCTTTAAAATAAAGAGCTCTACACATGAACCGCAAAATGCACTAACAGAAACACCGACTAACGCCAATCGGGCAGGTTCGGTACCGGTGCGTTGATAGGTTAGTAAATAAACAGCTGCCGCAGCAATAGTGCCGCCGATAAAAGCGGCGATACCTGTCAGGGAGGGAGACGCTGCCGGAAACAGCAGGGAAAACCCGATTGCTCCAATGCTTGCTCCGCCTGTTATACCTAATGTATCTGGTGCAGCCAATGGATTTCGTAATATTGATTGAGCTATTACACCAGCAACAGCTAAGCATCCGCCAACGAGTAAGGCTAAGACAATTCGGGGCAGTCTGTAAAAAACTATAATGTATGTTTCGTTGTATTCTCCTAATCCGATCAAGGAAGAGATGACTCGAAGTGGTGGGATGGGCACTGCTCCCAGACCAATATTAATAACAGCCAGGGTTAGGAGGACTACACACAACCCCATCATAATAAAAAGCGGATGTCGTTTATAGTTCACATAACTCAACTCTTCTCTTTCATTTTTTTAGTGCGTGACAGGTAGACAAAATAGACGGAACCTAATAAGGCGGTTAAAATTCCTACCGGTGTCTCTGCAGGGAACATGATAAACCGGGAAAGGATGTCTGCAACAACTAATAAACAGCCGCCATATAAAGCACTTAATGGAAGCACCCATTTATAATCTTGTCCGGCCAAGTAGCGGACAATATGGGGGATGATTAAGCCGACAAAGCCAATCGGTCCGACAATGGATACGGTTGCGCCGGCGAGCAGTATGACTAGTATGCTTACATAAAGCTTGATCGCCACAAGTCTTTGCCCTAAATTAATGGCGACTTCTTCTCCTAACAGCAATATGGACAAGGAGCGATGGGAGCAAAAGGCAAAAAAATAAACCAGCAAACTAAGCGGCAGCAGAAGATAGACATCGTCCCAAGTGGAACCTGCTGTCATACCAGCCAGCCAAATAAGAATTGTTTTGATGGATTCTTCATTAAATATTAAGATTGATTGAGTTGCAGACGAAAAAAACGCTTGAATAGCAATGCCAACGAGTGAAATGCTAACAGCGATATTTCCTCCTCGAAATACCACACTCATGATAAAAATAAGCAATGCGGCGACAGTAGCACCGATAAATCCTGTAATGATGAGCCAATAGCCGGTAATCGCCGGAAAGAATACTAAGCAAGATACTACCGTTAAAGAGGCCCCAGCATTAATGCCAAGTACACTCGGTGAAGCAAGAGGATTGCGCATTAACGCTTGAATCAATGCCCCAGCAACAGCTAGATTTGCTCCAGTAATCATAGTAATAAGTAATCTTGGCATTCTAACATCCTGGAGAATGATTGCAGACTCTGATTCTGAGTTTGAAAACAAATCGGTTATTATTTGGGTGGATGAAAAGGAAAATGCACCAATCTTTAAAGAAAAAAAGCTGGATATTAGCAGAATTACTAGTCCTGCTGCAAACACGAATGATAGATTAAACCGGGAAGCTATGGAATTTCACCTCCAAAAAAAGAGAACGACTATAAAGTCATTCTGCATTTTCTGTTTTCATATTTTGTAAGATTTCTGTAAGTTTCTCTTTATTATCCTCAATAGCTAACAATGTTCTCCGGCGGGACCAGTCATTATGACCAACCTCGTAAACTTGCTTGCTGCTGACAGCAGTCAGCTTATTCCACAAAGGATCCTCTTTTAATGTTTCCAAAACAGAAGGAGCATCTTCCGTAATGGTCACAATTAATGTATCCGGATTGATTTTAAGAAGCTGTTCAATCGTTAGCTCTTGAGTTGTTGCAGTATCATCTTGCAGTGCATAATTAACACCTAGCGTTGTTAAGAAACCAGGTGTAAAAGCAGAGGAAGTCGATACACTAAATACATTTCCTTCACTGTATCCTGCTTGTAATACTGTCTTATCCGTTACTTCCATCTTTGATTTTAGTTCCTCACTTAATTGATTATGCTGTGTAATCAGTTTTTCTGCTTCAGACTCTTTATTTAATGCTTCACCTAGCTTTGTTGTAGTTTCTACTACCGTTTCATAGTTTGCGGCATCGTCTTTAAAAGCAACGGTTGGCGCAATTTTTTGTAGTTCCTCGTAAATGCTCTCATGACGGTCAACATCAGCAATAATCAGATCAGGATTAAGACTTCTAATTACTTCTAAATTTGGCTGGGCACGTGTGCCGACTGATGTGTATCCATCGATTAATTTCATTGTATCTTCAGCAATTCTTTCTGGCTTATCATCATCTGCAACACCGATTGGTATCACGCCAAGAGCAGCAGCCGTTTCTGTTAAGCCAAGCTCTAATGTAACAACTCGCTCCGCTTTATCAGGAACCTCTGCTGTTCCAAGCTCATGTGTAACAGAGTGTGTAGCTACATTTTCGCTATTTGTATTTTCTTGACCTGCTGAACATCCAGCTAGGAATAAAGAAAACAGTGCAGCAACTAGGACAGGTTTTGTTTTAAAAGATGTTATGTACATTTTTCCCCTCTTTTTTCTATATTTTAGTTATATTGAGAATGATAATCATTGTAGATTGGTTTGTCAATTTAATATTTTAATATTCTTTTAATTAAAACTACTAGTCTAATTAAAATGAACCATAAAGAGGGGAGTTATAGGTATAAAAATTATTAACTAGATAATTTTATTCGAATATTAAGTTTAGATTTGTAAATTATATTGGAAAATTTCATTGTTCAATATTATAATAGTTGTAAGTATAAGTTTGGTTTTAATGGTATTTGGTGCATACAAGTAAGTGTTTTAAGTAAGCGCTTAAATAATTTTAAAGGAGATACTAAATGAAGCGAAACGATGAAAGTAACTCATTGGCTGAATCAATTGTTGCTCAATATCAATTTAATGATGCAGATAATATAGGAAGAGACAGTTCCAAATATGAAAATCATGCAACTGCTGAAGGGAAGATTAAACCAGTGGCAGAAACTGTTGGCGGGAGAAGTGCTGTTACGTTATCAGGCGGAGCGAGCGGGACATCCTATTTAAAGCTTCCAGCTGGGTTGCTTGAAGGAGTTACCGATCAGACTGGATTGACCGTCAGCACTTGGCTTTCCTTAGGGAAAGGGTCCAATGTTTGGGAAAGAATCTTTGATTTCGGAAAAGGGGAAACTGGACCGTACCTATTTTTAACGAGAAATTTACGGGGCAATTGTTTTGCTGGTTCGGATTTAATTGCTGATGCTAATAGAACATACTCTTCTGGAGAATGGCTACATGTGGCGATGACAGTCAGAGGCACAGAAGGTGGAACGTTAAGCAGTGCAGGTCCAGTTATTTATGTGAATGGTGAAATTGTTGCAGACGGAACAATCAGCCAGACTTCGAGCGGTACATATGCAAAGCTGCGCGAATGGTTTGAGACTTTTACTGATCAAGATAACTACAGCAATAATTTTATTGGAAAATCGCAATTTGAGGCAGATGCTGACTTTTGCGGCTCGTTGTCCGATTTCCGTGTATATAAGACTTGTTTAACACAAGATGAAGTAATTGAAGTGATGTGTGAAACACTTTCTGATACGGAGATTGTCGAGCTTGCCAGAGATAAATATTTATCATTTCCAATTACGGTCGTTTCAAAGGATGTTACACTTCCTGAAAGTCTTATGGGAGCGAAGGTGGCAGTCACATGGAAATCAAGTAATCCAAGCTTACTGTCAGATGAAGGGAAATTAGGCGAAATTAGCGAGCCGGAAGGAGTTACTTTGACAGCTGTGTTGCGTAAAGGAACGGAAACAGCGGAAAAGGAATTCTCATTGTCTGTCCTGCCTGAAGGAGTTCCATCTCATTTATTAACAATCGACGGAAATCAAGAAATCTTAGATATAAGCAAGACATTATATGGCTTGTTTTATGAAGATATTAATAACGCCGCAGACGGGGGAATATATGCCGAACTTGTCCAAAATCGTTCCTTTGAATCTTTTTTATTCGATACATATTCGCATACATCCGGTGTGTGCGGCTGTTCAACAGGAAGAAATCATCAGCCGCTTCATGCCTGGTATGGCGATATCGAGTCTGTTACCATCCACAATACAGGCGGGTTAAATGAATTTTTTGACATAATGGATAAAGACGTTAATACACATTATCTTACTGTTCCAAATGGCAGCACACTTATCAATAAAGGCTTCACTGATTCTAATCATCATTGTGCTATGTCTATTAAAGAAGGAGATAAATACAATTTTACTATTTGGGCAAAAGCAGAAAATCAAGGAAGCATTCATCTGCAGCTTCAGGATAAAGATGGTGCAGCAATCAGCGACACAGTAACGATTCATGTTGACAACAACAACACATGGAAAAAATACGGGGTAGATGAAAGTGTTGTTCTTACAGGTTCGCAGTCCATGCTTGGACAGCTGGCCTTAACATTTAGCGGTGACATTTCAATTGATATGGTATCCTTAATGCCACAGGATGTTTGGGGAGCTAGTGAGGAAGGAAGATCAGCAACTGCACATGAAAATTATCAAGGAAATCCGAACTACCGACTGCGGAAAGACTTAGTGAATGCATTAGCAGATCTGCATCCAACCTTCCTTCGTTTTCCAGGCGGCTGTATTTCAGAGGGCTCTTATATATGGGAGAATGTGTATGAATGGAAAGACTCTGTCGGTCCTATCGAACTGCGTAAGGAAAACTTTAATGTTTGGGGCTATATGATGACCATGGGTCTAGGCTATATGGAGTACTTCCAATTGGCTGAGGACTTGCACGCAATTCCGTTACCGGTTATGGCTTGCGGTGTGCTTTGTCAAGCGCGTTCTGATTATGTCCATCCTGCAGGCGGGGATTTAAGAGATTACTTTGTTAAGAGCTTTACAGATTTAATTGATTTTGCGATCAATACAGATTTTGAAGGTAATGAATGGGCAGCATTGCGTAAACAAATGGGCCATGAAGCAGCATTTGAACTTCCTTATTTAGGGGTTGGCAATGAAAACTGGGGTACAGAGTTTTTTGCGAACTTTGAATATTTTAAAGCAGCAATTGATGCGTATATGGTGAAGCATTACCCAGACCATAACCTGCAAATAATCTCAACAGTTGGTGCGCAAGCGGATGATGATGCCTATCAGGAAGGCTGGAAATTCTTAAGCGGTAACTTAATAGAAGCAGCAAACGTCAGCTTTACAGACGGCAAAACAGTTACCGAAGAAACAGTAACATGGTATGAAACACAGCCTAATTATATGGATACAATCGCAGATGAGCATTACTATCGTTCCAATGATTATCTGTTGAATAACGCAGATAGATACAATTATTACTATAGAGCTTATCAAGCTGATGGCAGCATAAATGAGGCAGAAATTTCAAAAGTGTTTGTCGGCGAGTTTGCGTCTACTGACAAGAATACATTAGCAGGTGCAGTTGCTGAAGCAGCCATTATGACTGGGTTTGAAAGAAATTCAGATGTTGTCCGTCTGGCTGCCTATGCACCACTGTTCAACAAAGTACTTACAGATGGAACTTACCGTTGGACACCAGATTTGATTTGGTTTGATGACGAAACAGTCTGGTATACGCCAAATTATTATGTACAACAGCTGTTCGGAAAATATCTTGGTACGAAATTGCTTGGAACATCCTTTTCTTCTTACCAAAATGGGAGCTTGACTGAGCTTACAGCAAGAGGCGGCATTGAAATAGCTTCCGGAAATGCAGAGGTTGAAGTGAAGTCTGTTAAGGTGATTGAAAACAAAAGCGGAGAAGTATTGTTCCAACAAGATTTCAGAGAAGAATTGCATGCTGCATGGCAGATGATTCCAGGTGCAGCAGGGTATACGCTTGATAAAGAAAGAGGCCTAGTATTAAAGCCGCAAAACAGTGGTCTAAACGGCTTGTATATCCAAAATGCAGCATGGACGAATTATAAAGTAGAAGTTGTAGCATCGAAGGTCTCTGGCAATGACGGTATATATGTAGGTGTCGGATTAACCGATATTTCGCCAGAGAAAAAGGATGTACTGGAGTATGCGATCGGCTATAATGGCAACGCAACAGGAGTGAAGGTTTATAAGCAAGGCGTTGAAGGTTATAGACTAGGCGATTACTCATCCAGCACCGCAGCAGGAAATCTCCGCTCCAGCAGCTATGAAGAGCTTGCTGTTAATACGCCTTATTTAATTACGGTTAATTACGGCGGAGAAACAGGCAATCGACTCATCTGTTCATACACAGACGGAACCTTCAAAAGCAAAGTGCTAGATTATAAACTTGAAGCTTATAATCGGGATATCTACCACTCTGTCACAAAAGATGATAACCATGTATATGTGAAGCTCGTAAATGCAGATCCATTTGAAAAAACAACGAAGCTAGAACTAAAAGACATAGTTGTCAATCAGACCGGCAAGATGATAACAGTTACGGGAGATGCTTCGCTAATTTCTACTCCGAATGTAAACAAGAAAAATGCAGAGCTGATTGTACCAGCAGAAACAGAAATAAGCCTTGAGGGTAATGGTATAGTGGTTACTTTAGCTGCAAATTCGGTGAATGTGCTTGTGTTAAAGCGATAATGATCATTTAAATGAATGCATCTGATTTTAAAATCAGGTGCATTTTTTTAAATAGTGGCGTAGTCTATTTCACTATATCATTTCATCTGGTATCATTTGGTTAAAAATAGGGAGTGGTGGTACAGTGCAAAACATAAATATCCCTGAGCGCATGAAGCATTATAATGTAGCAGGTTTAAGTGTTTCTGTTATTAAAGATTGTCAGATTTCCCAAATTGATAATTATGGTGTTCTTGAAGCAGGTACGAGTAAAATAGTGAACAATCATTCCCTTTTCAGTGCTTGTTCCATCAGCAAGTTTTTAACAGCTGTCTTGGTAATGGTGCTATCAGAACAAGGGATTCTTGATTTAGATGAGGATGTAAATAACAGGCTGACATCATGGAAAATCCCCAACAATTATTTAACTAAAAAAAAGGGTGTAACATTACGGAATTTGTTATGTCATCAATCTGGGATACAAGATCCTAAAGATAGTTTTATAGAACGAAAAGACACGGTTCTTCCCACTATGGAAGAAATATTAACTGGTGAAACGCCATATTGCCAGTCTCCGATTGAAGTGCAGTATGAACCAGAAAGTGACTTTCAATATTCGGATGCTGGATATTGTATTATCCAGCTGCTCATAGAGGATGTAACTAGAAAACAAATAGAAGAAATTATAGAGGAGTTCATCTTTCAACCATTAAAAATGGCGAACAGCCGTTATCCAAGCCGTATAAGTGACATATCCCATAATTATTGCTGTGGCCATGACAAGGATGGAAATGTCATGCAAGAAAAGTATCCATTATATCCATATCCCGCAGCGGCAGGACTTTGGACAACTGCAGCTGACTTGTCACTATTAGTAATAGAAGTTATGAATGCGCTAGGTGATCAAAGTAAAATCGGCATTTCTCCAACTGCAGCAAGAGAACTAATTACCGCACAAGGCTGCAGAAGCTGGACAGGACTTGGCGTGTTTCTCGAAGGCGGAGAGATTTCATCACTAGGTTGGGGAAGTGGATTTCAATGCATGATGGTAGCGTACCCTAAGTTAAGAAGAGGGTTAATTATCATGACTAATGGTAATACAGGTGTTCACCAATTTAAAGGAATTATCGGAGAAATATATGATTCTTATATTAGAACAAAAAAGACATCTTACAAAGAGTAAGATGTCTTTTTTGTTATTAATTTGACCAATATAATTATCATTTTGACAAATATACTTGTCAAAACAAAATGCATAATTTACAATAAATGTATGAGGTGAGAAAATTATGAAAAGTCGTTTAAAGGAGCTGCGGGCACGGGACGGTTTAAATCAAACTCAACTCGCCAAGCTTGCCAAGATAAGCAGGCAAACAGTCAGTTTAATTGAACGGGAGGAGTTTATTCCTTCGCTATTAATTGCAGTGCGGCTTGCCCGGATATTTAATGAGCCTGTCGAAAATGTATTTTTTATAGAGGAGGATGAATGATGAGAACATGGATTAAAATCATTGTTAGTGCAATTCTCGGGTTTTTTAGCTCGATTCTGATCTTGAAAGGCTTTGAAATAAATTTTGATCCATATGTAGATGAGTTTGTAATTGCAATATTTATTATTATTGTGATTGTAATGGGGGTAAGCTTTGGATTATACAAGCAGATTATTAGTTTAAATAATAAAGATGTCGATGGAGAGGAAGAAGATGCAATAGACATCCAAATTTATAAAAAGCTTTCAGATTATGCGTTATTGACTTTTTCTAATTTCATTTTTTCTTTGCTAGCGTTATGTATTACGCTCATTACCAATAAAGAAATTGTAATTATTATACTCTCCTTAATTACCGTTTTAATTTGCTGCATTTTAATGTCAATTATGATGAATCTGTATAGATTGGTGCAACCACATCGCCCAATCATTCCAAGGTCTTCGCATAAAGATTATGGTAATGCCCTATTAAACGTCGCTGATGATGGAGAAAAACATGTGATGTTAATAGGTTTTTATAAATCATATCATCTTTTTTGCACAGCTTTACTAATAGCAATTATGTTCGCCACATTCTATTCCATCTCATCAGGTAATTCACAAATTTTCTCCATAATAGCTATGAGCATTGTTCTAGTGCTGGCAAATGGCAAATATTATTTATCCATTCGCAACAAATAGGTAACTTTTTGCAGTTGATACTCGTATTAATGATAAAAAAAGAGAGGGTTGAAGACGTGGAAATTGATTTTTTCTGGATAGGTGCAGGGTTGGCATTGTTGGGTTATTTCATCGGAAATGGTTTGAAAAATTTTAAAAATCCTAAAGGCAGTCCATCAGGAACTCCTTTATTAATTAAAGAACGAGATTTATTTGTTTATTTAAGATTACGTCCTGAAGAGGTTAGAGAACTGTTGGAAAAATATCCTGATGCACCTAAATTGGTATTAAAAGGAACTACCTATTATCCATACGAACAATTGGTTCAATGGTTGTCGTCGGAGGATTTGTATAAAAAACAATGATATTTGCCTGCTGCCTTTAGGCGGCTTTTTTTCTAACAAATAATGGTACAAATAAACAGATTTATGGTATTCTTGATTTAGAATATTTTGACAGGAGGCTATCCAATGTAGAATTCCCCGCTTTCTTAAAACTTAATAAATTAAGAAGTGAGGGCTACCTATGTCAAAATTTAAAAATGAGATGTCATTTAGGTTTCTTTGGCTTGGCCAAATGTTAGCTAATCTAGGTGATGTCATCTATACAGTTAGTTTAACAACAATTGTTTATAAAGCAACTAACTCTGTAACATTAATGTCGCTAGTGCCATTTGTTATCACCATTATGGCATTATGCAGCGGTTTTTTTGCGCCGATTATTCTTGATCAATATAAACTGAAATGGATTTTATTTTATTCGCAAAGTGGTAAGACGCTGCTGCTTTTCCTGCTTTGTATATTAATACCGACGATTCAGTTAGATAACTTGATTCTATTGTATATACTGATTGCCTTCATATCCTTTTTAGATGGATGTGCTACGCCAGCCAGAAATGCACTAGTCCCAGTTCTCGTACAAAAAGAGAAACTCGTCAAGACAAATAGTTTTTTAGCTGTTCTTGACCAAATAACGCAGTTAATCGCCTGGCCGATTGGGAGCATACTGTTAGTTATTTGGGGAGGGAATCATCTTCTTTGGCTGACTTTCTGTTTATTCATTATTTCTTCATTGTTTATGTTTTATATTAAACAAGATCAGCAACCAAAAAACGAAGTGATTATTTCTAAGTGGTCCTCCATTAAAGAAGGCTGGATAATTATTTGGGAGAATAGACAACTCCGATCTATTAGTTTAATGAATATTTTTGAAACCTTTGCTAATGGCGTTTGGATTGCTGCGATTTTATATGTATATGTAGAAGAAGTTCTTCATAAGCAAGAGTTTTGGTGGGGGATAATAAATGCATCCTTCTTTGCAGGCATGTTTTTTGGTGGTTTAATTGTCTATCGAATTGCAGATAAGCTGGAGAAAAAGCTGGGGTATTACATTATCTGGTCCACCTTCTTACTAGTGATTCTTACATTAGCCTTCGCGCTAATCTCTAATGCTTGGATTGCCTTAATCATTTCGTTGTTATTTGGATTTCCTCAGATGGTTAAAGACGTAGCTGAGGTTTCCATTTTCCAGAAAGCAGTTAGGCAAGAGGCGCTTGCTAAAGTGTTTTCTGCAAGAGGGACTTTAATGTATGCGGCATTCGGTATTTCGTCTGTTTTTTTAGGATGGCTTACTGAAGAGTTTGGGGTGGTATGTACTTTCCTAACGGCCACAGCTTGCTTTTTGCTTTCTTTTATTACCGGGATACAGAACCGTATGTATTTAGCAGCGAAACAAGAAACTTTAAGATAACTGCCAAGTTGGCAGCTATCTTTTTTTATCAAGATAGCCACATTATTGTAGAAAGGAATAATAGATTTGTTCAAGAAAAAGAGGTATGTGGCAGCGAGTATTATTATAGTTTTATTTGTTTTTATGTGGTTTACTACCCCTTCAAATACAGAATTTGATCAATGGTTAATTGCAACAAATGGACTTGACTGCAATTCAAATCAAATATGCTCATTAGACAATATCATGATAAGCAGCAGTACTTCTAATCTATCTAATTTCGGCGTTTATGCAACTTATAAAAAGGAATTTTATTTCGAAAATGGAGAAAAACTAACTGTAAGAACGTTAGGAGTTTTCAATAAGATGCTTACGATAGAAGATGAAAGAGTTTGGGAGATAATTGATTAATTGCTAAAGCCTTAGGTTTCCGTTGGGAGGAGATATCCATTGAAATGGCCGTTTTCTAAACGTAAAAAAGACAATCCTGCAGACAGATTTTCAGATGGCTATATAGAAGAACTGCTTAAAGATACAGACAATATCGAGCTAACAAGAATTCCCGCTATTTTTCCCTTATTGTTAACACGTTCTGATGTGTTGAAAAGAAGAACAGCTAGTATGCTTACTAAACATGTTGCGTGCTTAACCATCCTTGAATTGGCAAAACTTGATGCCTTGTTTCGAGAACGAACTTCATTAGACTGGTCCATGGATTGGAGTAAGGAAAACCCGGAGAATTTATTATTGCCAAATATGCCGGAAGAACAGAGAGTGATTATTTTAGGGTTGTGCAGCTTTCACCCAAATGGCTATTTCCGTGAAAAAGCTTTAATTCTATTAAATCAATACACTTCAGGTAAAGAGTGGCCATTTTTACTTTTGAGATGTAAGGATTGGGTTGCAGCAGTGAGGGGAGCAGCTGATAAATATGTGGAGCGTCGCTTAAATGATAAGTATATGGCTGAAATTGTCTCAAGTCTTCCTCTTGTTTTTAAGTGGCAACTTAAGAAAGAGCATCTTTTTCAACAAGTTGCTCAAGTTTTATCACAGCCAGAATCATTGCCTTTTCTGAAAGAGGGGACAAGCGCAAAGGATAGGAATGTCCGGTATTTTTGTTATCAAATGATCATGCACGCAAATCTATATGATAAGGAATTACTAGTAAACCTATATAAAAAGGAAAAGGACCCTCTTGTGCGGCAAAGTTTGTTTAATGAATTAGTAAGTAGTCTCAAAGCTCATGAATTTAAAGAGCATTACTCCATTTTTAAAAGAGATAAGTTTCCTTCGATTCGTTTAAAGGGATTGGAGGTATTTCACTCCTACTTTCCAGAAATAAGTGGCAGGGAATTGGAAGCGGCACTTTTAGACAAAAGCAGTACTATTCGCTATTTTGCTAGATTTTTATTAAAGAAGCAAAAAACATCCATAGATTTCAGCAGCTTTTATATGGGTATGTTGAATGCTAACCAGTATATTCGTGAAAGCTTATTAGGAATAGGGGAGACAGGCAGTAAAGAACAAGCACAGCTAATACAGCCGTACTTGTATCACAGCCGTATTTCCATCACAAAAGCTGCTATCCATGCTATATCGAAGTTAGATGGAGCAAAGTATAAGCAAGAATTTATTCAGCTTCTGCAATCGGAAATGATAGGCATATCCAAGGCTGCACGAAAGGCAATAGCACAGCTTTATTACGAAGATATAAAGGATTATTTATATGATATTTATAAGGAAGCAAGCTATGAACATACTAAATATAATATAGCCATTTTATTATGTTCTTTATCCAAATGGGAAGCAATTTTTTATAGTATAAGTTTTTATGTTCAATGTGAAAACAGAGAAGTTTCCAGATTAGGTAAGTCTGCTCTTTTGAAGTGGATTAATCATTTTAATCGCAGCTTTGTGACACCATCATCAGAGCAAATGAATGCATTAAAAACTTTATTATCAAGCAATCGTGAAAGACTTCAAAACGAAGAAGTAACAGCAATTGAGTTTTATATGAAAGGCTTTCATTGAAGATAAGAGGATAGCGGTATCCGCTATCCTCTTAACACTTAATGTGCTTCGTTTAAAGCATCCTGCTCGGTATTTTTGTTAATCTTTGCACGTCTTCGTTCGAGTTCAATATCCATTTCGGTCCGTTTGTCATCTAACTTATAGAAAACAATCGTTATGCCAATCAGCACACAAATAATAAGCGGAACCCAGATAAAGCTGATTTCAATATATTTTAAAGCGCTTTCAGTTTGTGTTGCATTAGGTACATATCCACCGATTTTAAGGAAAACTCCTACAAGGGCGCTGCCAAGACCTAAGCTGACTTTTACAAAAAAACCTTGGAATGCGGCAATCATTCCAGAAATACTGCGATTATTTTTGTACTCGGAATAATCAATAACGTCCGGCTGTATCGCAAATGTTGTCCCAAAGATGCCGTAAATGCCAAGACCAGTTATCGTTAAGCCGGCAATCAGCATGGCAGGGGATGTTTTTCCAAAGTAAAGGACTAAATCTCCAACAATATAAATTAAGGTGCTTAAAAGCAAAACATTTTTCTTTGCCATCTTTTTTTGGAGCCAAGGCAATAATAGCAGGATTGGCAATCCGGAAAGAATTCCGAATATCCCTACAAATGTGAGCCAATCGGTTCTGCCAAGATTATAGGTGAAATAGTAGATAACAGTCGTATTTCGGATAACATATAGACTAAAGTAGAGAAAGTTTAATATAAAAAATATAGCAGCAGGGGCTGTTAATCCTTTGAAATCCTCTTTAAAGGAGGACTTGCCAGGCTGGACGGTCGGCGGCACAACTTCCTTTGTATTCATAAAGGTGAACACAAAGACAAGCACAGCGACAATGCCATATATAGTCATTGTAACTAAATAACCTTTTTGGTCATCTCCTTGACCGAAGAAATTTACCATCGGTGTGGTGATGGTCATTACTAATGCAGTCCCAAGCAATGCGCAGATCATTCTAGTTGATACTAACCAGTTGCGCTCATGATTATCGGAAGTTAACCGAGGTACAATCGTGTTTAATGGAATATTTACGACGGTATAAGCAATGTTCAACAAGCAATAAGTGATATACGCCCAAAGAATTTTGCCTGACATGCTGAAATCAGGAACGATGAAGGTCATAATAGTAAACACAGCAAAAGGAAGTGCCCCAATAATGAAGTAAGGTCTCCCTTGACCCCATCTGGTTTTCGTTCTGTCCACCAATAATCCCATGCCAGTATCAGCAAAAGCATCGATGATTTTCGTTACTAACATTAAAGTACCTGCAACCGCTGCCGAAATTCCGAAAACATCTGTATAAAAGAAAAGGAGGTAGGATGCCATTGTACTAAATACGAGGTTGCAGGCAAAATCGCCCGCCCCGTATCCAATTCTTTTTCTCCATTTATCCATATTTATCACAACTCCTTTTTACTGCTGCTAAATTCATACTGTAGCTGCTGATAATTTTGTCAACGTTTTCATATCTGTTTTTAAGTTTTGGTAAATAGATTTATAAACTTTGTAATAGTCGTTATATTTCTTGTGATTGTCTTCAATTGGCATAATCTTCTCATCAAGAACCTGCCATTTTTTCACATCTTCAAAGGAAAGCAAACCAGTACCAATTCCAGCCAGCATTACATCCCCCATATTTGCTTCGACATCGTGAATAGGACATACAACTGGATAGCCTGTCACATCAGCAAAAATTTGTCTCCATAATTTTGATTTAGTAACACCCCCTGCAAGCAAGATTGATTCACCTACATTTTCGCCTGTTGCTTCAATGGCATCTCTTAAACTGTAGGCAACCGCTTCCAAAAAGGCGCGATATATATGTGCTTTCGTATGTGCTAAAGATAAACCGACAATGGTGCCTTTCGCATCTGAATCCCAGACAGGACTTCTTTCGCCCATAAAGTAGGGAAGAACAACTAATCCTTCACTGCCAGCAGGTATATTGGCAGCCTGTTCATTTAATACATCATAAGCATTTTTCCCGCCTGCTTTTTCTGCTTCTAATTCAAATTGACATAGCGTTTGTCTAAACCACTTTACGATTGCTCCTGCAGTAGCTCCACCAGCAAAATAGTATGATAGTCTTTTAGCATCGAATAAATACGGCCAAACAATTAAGTCTTTTCCTTTCACTGGCTGATCAGAAATCAATGCGGCGCACATGGACGTGCCAATAGCTGCTGCATATTTGCCAGATTCAAACACACCAAGGCCAATATTAGCTGCACCACAGTCAATCCCGCTGGCGATAACAGGCATTCCTTCTGCAAGTCCTAACTCTGCAGCTGCTTCTTTTGTTAACCCGCCGATGATGTCTGTTGATTCAACAATTTTTTCTGGCATCATGGAATAGGGGATTCCCATTGCATCGAGCAATTCCTTTGACCAAGTGCGGTTATTCATATCAAAAATCCCGCCAATATTACCAGCTGAAGAATAATCAATCGCCACTTCTCCGGTCAGTTTATAAATAACATAATCATTCGGAGGCAAGAACAGCTTCGTTTTTTTCCAGTTTTCCGGTTCGTGATTTTTCATCCATAATATTTTCGTGTAGCCGTAGTAAGGATCGGCGCCATTATGGGTAATTTCCAGCAGCTTTTCTTCCCCGATAGTATCTAACACCCATTGCGTTTCGACAGAAGCTCTGCGGTCCATCCAAATCATACAAGGTCTTACAGGCTCCATATGCTCATCTAGTGGAATGCCTGATCCGCCGTACAGTCCGCTAATAGCAAGTCCGCGAATGTCTTCAGGATGAATACCTGCTTTTTCAACCGTGTTGCTGATAGAAGCTTTTGCAGCATCAAGCCAAACATCAGGCCACTGTTCAGCCCATAAAGGCTTTGGTGTTAACACATCATATTCTTGGAGATCTTGAGCAAGCAAGTTTCCTTCTGTGTCCATTAAAATGGTTTTCGTACCAGATGTTCCGATGTCTGTACCGAGTAAGTAGTTCATTATGATGACCTCCTATGAATCTATTAAATAGCAGTGAATGCACCATCGATGACAAAGTCAGATCCTGTTGTAAAGCTGCTCGTATCGCCAGCAAGATAAACACAGATAGATTGTAATTCATCCGGTCTTCCCATCCGTTTAAGCGGTGCCATTTCATTCCATTGAGCAATTAATGGCTGTAAGCTTGGCGAATTCAAGGTAAGCTCTGTGCCGATATATCCTGGGCTGATGGAATTAACGCGCACATTTCTTGTTGCCCATTCTACTGCCAATGATTTAGTTAATTGAATAACTCCTGCCTTTGAAGCATTGTAAGAGCATTGCGGTTGTGGAACATTAACAATATGACCTGACATGGAAGCTGTATTAATAATAGACCCGCCGCCTTGTTTTAACATGACTTTTCCAGCAGCTTGGGCGGTTAGAAATACACCAGTAAGATTAATGTCGACTACTTTTTTCCACTGTTCAAAGGTCATATCTTCAGCAGGGATATTCATGCAGATGCCGGCATTGCAAAAGGCAACATCTAAACGGCCAAAATGTTCAAGCACAGTATCAATCATAGCGTTTACATCTTGTGGGTTAGTAACATCTGCTTTGATAGCGATAGACTTAATCCCATTGTTAGCTTCTAATTCTTTTGCAGTCTTGACAGCTTCTTCAATATCTAAATCTACAATAGCGATATCTGCGCCAGCTTCAGCGAAAGCGGTTGCGACACTCTTTCCAATACCTCTAGCACCGCCTGTAACGAAAATCTTTTTTCCATCCAGTCTCATTTTTTCAATAATGCCCATATTTATCATTCCTTTTCGTTAAGTTATTTTGTAAAATAGTTTTATAAAATACATTTACATAATAAAACGTCTTTTGATAATAGTCAATCTATTTAAAAGTAAAAATTGTCAGACGCTTTTTGACAAAGCTGTAATTGGATATGCTCGTATGTTATATTTAAAGGAGTTAAGATAAGTATTTTTATAAAATTGGTTTATCAAATGAGGTATTTTCATGGAAAATAACATCACATTTAAAGATATAAAAAAAAGCAATTATTCGGCTATCTATCATCTCATCTATCAAAATGGGAAGCTTTCCAAACAAGAAATTGCTAACCAGCTGCATTTAAGCTTGCCGACAGTAACGCAAAATTTAGTCCGTTTGGAGCAAGAAGGGTTAATTGAGAAGAGTGGGCAGTTTGAATCTTCAGTGGGAAGACGAGCAGCTGCTTATGCTATCTGCCCACAGGCCCGAATCAGCATTGGAGTGGAGATCCAAAAATCTACTGTACAATTACTGGCAGTTGATTTGCTTGGAAAAGCATTTCAGCAAAAACGGTTATCCTTGGGATATGCTAATGAGCATCACTATTACAAATGGTTAAGTCAAGAAGTTCTAGCCTTTATTGATGCCTTACAAGTGAAAGAAGAGCAGGTTCTCGGAATTGGCTTTGCTGTACAAGGGTTAACATCGAATGACGGCAAAAAAATAACCTATGGAAAAATATTAATTTCTACAGGCTTGGATATTGAGGTGTTTTCACAGCATCTGCCATATCGCTGCATGTTTTTACATGATGCCAAATGTGCAGCAACAACAGAGCTTTGGGTAAGAAATGATATGGATGATGCTGTCTACCTCTCGATTGGTCCCCATCTTGGCGGAGCGATTATAATCGACAGGCAGATTTACATGGGGAAAGAAGGGCATAGCGGAACGGTTGAACATATGACAGTAAATCCAAACGGGCCCCCGTGCTATTGCGGTAAGAAAGGCTGCATGGAAACATACAGTTCTGTCCATGCACTTCTAACAGAAGACGAATCATTAGAGTCATTTTTTGAACAACTGCGAAACAATTCTCCAGTTTATGTTGCGAGATGGAATGAATTTCTTAATTATTTAGCCATTTCCATTAATAATATCCACCTTGTATTGAATAGAGAATTCATTTTGGGTGGCCATATTACTTCATACTTAAGAGAAGAGGATATTAATATTCTTCATGAAAAAGTAAATGAAAAGACAGCATTTCCAAGCAATGATCCTTTTATTTATATAAGCCGTTCTCCAGAAAATGGCGTGCTTTTAGGTGCAGGTATACCATTTATTCAATCGTTTTTAAATACTATTTAGAAGCATGAAGAAGTTTTCATGCTTCTTTTTGCTATGAAAAAAATATCATGTTAGGGAAGAAGGAATTTGTGTAATTTTGTATAATTATTAGTTAATAAGTATTTTTATTCAGTTAAACAGGAGGGGTAAAATGTCGAGAACAAACTGGATTCAAATTATAGAGGAACTGTCCATGAACGCCTTACCTGCTTTACAAACAAATATGTATGATGGATGGGTATTGCGTTTTGCTGATGGCTATACCAACAGAGCAAATTCCGTCAATCCGATATATTCTTCCTATCAAGAGGTTGCTAATAAAATTAGTACTATCGAACAAACCTATCGTAACAGAAATTTAAAGCCAATTTTTAAAATGACGAAGCAAGCTTTACCGGAAAACTTGGATGAGAATTTAGCGAAAAATGGCTATATTCAAGCTGGGTTAACCGCTGTTCAAGTATTGCCTTTAGAAGATGTAAATATTGCAGTAGTACATAAGGCTGAATTTTATCAAACTTTCGAAGAACATTGGTTTAATTACTATTGCCACCTCAATCATATTAGTGGGAGTAATCAAGTAACATTAGCGAAAATGCTAAAAAACATTGTGGCGAAAACTGCCTATTTTCTGCTGAAGAACGATAGTGGTGAAATACTTGCATGTGGGATGTGTGTATTAGAAAGAGGATATATCGGATTATTTGATATCGTCACAGCCAGCAACTGTCGTAATAAAGGGTATGGGACAGTGCTAATTCAAAATATCCTGGACTGGGGCAAGGATAATGGAGCGCAATATGCTTATCTGCAAGTAATGTTAAATAATGAACCTGCTTTAAAGCTTTATTCCAAAATCGGCTTTAAAGAAGTGTACCAATACTGGTACAGAAGCAAAGACTAATCGGAGCAGGCAAAATGTTTACTCTTATAATTTACTGGGAACTGTTTTTTTAAAGATGTAAATTTTACAAGTCATGATATAGTCCATTTTTTGAAAACATATTAATAAAAGTTTGTTTATGATTAGAACAAAGAAATGAGGGTCGAAATGGACAAACAAATTCAACAACTGCAGGATCAATTAAAAATGGAGCATAAGAATGTAGCAAAATACACGCAGCATGTGTTTGAAGCACTTGATAAATTAATTGATGAACATCGGAGAATCGTATCATCAAACGCCTTAGCAGGAATTAAGCATGAGGGCTGTGAAGAGTATGCCTTTTATAAAACGATGCATGACGTAAAGTATACACTTATGAATGAGTTGCGCAAAACGGTTGATGATTTCACTCATTTAGGAGATAAATATCATGCGAAGAATTATCCTGATGGTGTAAAAAAATAATGACTGTATTGTAAAAAATCCAGCACTATTTTAGTTGCTGGATTTTTTACGTCGCAGTCTCAGGCTGTTTAACACAAATAGCACATATTAAAACATATAATAATCGATTATAATAGAACCACATACATAATTGTCAGGTAAACGAAACGCGAAAAGGAGTATTTTTTCATGTCAAATTATAAAACTAATCCTAAGGTCGATGAATTTTTGAATAAAGCAAAAACATGGCAAGAGGAATATAGAATATTACGTAATATCATTCTTGACTGTGAGCTTACAGAGGATTTTAAGTGGATGCATCCTTGTTATACACTTAATGATAAGAACGTCGTATTAATCCATGGTTTCAAAGAGTATGTTGCTCTTCTGTTTCATAAAGGCGCATTAATAAAAGACCCACAAGGTATTCTTGTTCAGCAAACAGAGAATGTACAAGCAGCCCGGCAAATCCGGTTTACTAATGTTCAGCAAATAATAGACATGGAAGCAGTCTTAAAAGCCTATATTAAAGAAGCTATTGCAGTAGAAGAGGCCGGCTTAGAGGTTGAATTAAAGAAGAATGAAGAATACTCCATGCCTGAAGAGCTGCAGATAAAATTTGCAGAAATCCCAGCATTAAAGTCTGCATTCGAAGGATTGACACCTGGAAGACAAAGAGCATATTTATTACATTTTTCACAAGCAAAACAAGCAAAAACTCGAGCCGCTAGAGTAGACAAATATGTACAGCATATTCTTGACGGCAAAGGCTTAAACGACAAGTAAATTAAAAATGAAACCTTCCACTTATATTTCGATTGGAAGGTTTTTTTAACCCTGCATAATCGTGCACAAAATGTCGGGTTGCTGGCAATCATTTCAGCTATTATTTGGTTGAGGAGGTCGTAAAATGGATTCGCTAAAAAACATGAATGATGCAATGAAATATATTGAGGAGAATTTAACGAACGAAGTAGACTTTAAAGTGGTAGCAAGGTTAGCACATTGTTCAGAGTATCATTTTAAAAGGATGTTTTCCTTTTTGGCTGGGATTTCTCTTTCAGAATATATCCGCCGCAGACGTCTTAGTTTAGCAGCACTTGAACTAACTAATAGCAGCATAAAAATAATTGATGCAGCTCTAAAATATGGGTACAATTCGCCTGATGCATTTACTAGAGCTTTTCAACAGCTGCATGGTGTTACCCCATCAGAAGTAAAACGCAAAAGTATTCAGTTAAAAGCGTATCCGCACATGACCTTCGAATTATCTATTAGAGGAGGTAATGAAATGAATTACCGTATAGAACAGAAAGACCCCTTTCAAATAGTTGGTATTATGAAAAGAGTTCCAATAATATTTGAAGGAGAGAATCCAGAAATAACAGCGATGTGGCAGTCATTAACGATGGAGAAAATAGCACAATTGCAGCAGCTGTCCAATTTAGAGCCTAAAGGAATGATACAAGCATCTCTTAACTTTTCAGAAGGGCGGATGGAGGAAAAAGGGGAGCTTGATCAATATATTGGTGTAGCTACAACGGAAAGCTGTCCGGAACACTTTTCTAAACTTGAAGTGCCAGCTTTGACTTGGGCGGTTTTTGAATCTATCGGCCCATTCCCAAGTACACTGCAAGCAACATGGGGAAGAATATACTCAGAATGGTTTCCGTCTTCTAACTATGAAGCAGTAGAAGGTCCTGAGATTCTGTCCATTAAAAATAAAGATTTAACTTCACCAGCTGTTAAAACGGAGATTTGGATTCCTGTTGTAGCAAAATACTAGTAGAAGATTCAGAGCTGTTTCGGACAGCTCTGTTTTATTTCATCTATATCAAAAGTAGGAGAATACAGGCAAAAAAATAATGGTAAAATGGAAGATATGAAAGAGCTTAACTAGGAGAGGAAGAAGACAATGGATTTTCAAACGGTAATGAGTGAGCTTGAAGCACTTGGCAAGGAACGCACAAAAAAGATTTACATGTCCAATGGTGCTCATGAGCCTTTATTTGGTGTGGCTACAGGTGCTATGAAACCAATCGCTAAAAAAATTAAAATTAATCAATCATTGGCAGAAGAGCTATATGCAACTGGGAACTATGATGCAATGTATTTCGCAGGCATTATTGCAGACCCAAAAGGCATGACAGAATCGGATTACGATCGGTGGATAGATGGTGCTTACTTTTATATGCTGTCCGATTATGTGGTAGCGGTAACATTATCTGAGTCTGATATTGCCCAAGAGGTTGCTGATAAGTGGATTGCAAGCGGAGACGAATTGAAGATGTCTGCAGGCTGGAGCTGTTATTGCTGGATGCTAGGAAATCGCAAAGACACCGAGTTTTCCGAGAGCAAGATTTCAAGCATGCTAGAAAATATTAAAGAAACAATTGCAGAATCGCCTGAACGAACAAAATCTGCTATGAATAATTTTATATATACTGTTGGTGTTTCTTATTTGCCGCTACATGAAAAGGCAGTTGAAACAGCACAACAAATAGGTATTGTCGAAATGAAACGAGCTAATAAAAAAAGCAGCTTCTTACATGCTTATGAAAATATTCAAAAAGAAGTGGATAGAGGAAAACTGGGATTTAAACGTAAATATGTCAGATGCTAATTAGAATGTAAGGAGAGAATAACGATTAAAATCAATCAGTTAATTGCCAACAATATTAACCGTTTAGATGCAATCTTGCCAGAGGATCGGTCGCTCGGAATTGCAGGCTTATCCGGATCTGGAAAAACTACCTTTTGTCAAACAATAGGGGAGGAATCAAAAAAACGGCTTGTTTCTCTATTGCCTAAAGCGGAATACCAATATTTATTTGCAGATATTATGGAAACCAATTTTAGCGCTATTAATATGGAGAATATGCCGTTAGTGCTTTTTCTTGGAAAATCCTCGATTTCTTCCAATCCACGCTCTACTATTGGCACACATACTGGTGTTTTTAAAGAGATACGAAATAAGTTTGGAGAAATATTTCATCTGTCACCAGAGGTATTTTCTTTTAATAATGCGTTAGGATGGTGCCCTGCATGCAAAGGGCGGGGAACGACAAAAAATGTTGCATGTAAAAAGTGCGATGGCAAGCGTTATAGTGAAGATGTAGAGCAACATCTGCTAAAGCTTAGAAATCATCCTCACAGCATTTCTGATGTGAATAATTTAAGTGTTGAAACGATCTATTCCTTGGCGGAGGAATTAAATATTAGTGAAGAAAGACAGCTTGTTCTTCGCAATATTATCAATATGAATATAGGTTACTTAACATTAAACCGGATAATGGGCACCTTATCGGGCGGAGAACTAACCCGTCTATATTTGGCAGAATTTATGTCTGCCAGCAGCAATACGGTGATTATTATTGATGAAATATCGGTTGGTCTTGATCATGACACGCTATTAAAAATATTAGAACAGGTTCAACAATTAGGCTGTAAAAACCAAATTTGGCTGATAGATCATTCAGATAGTGTATTAAATGCAGCAGATAAGCAATTGTTCTTTGGGCCAGGCAGCGGTAAATACGGAGGAAAGCTAGTGAAAGAATCTCCGCGTCCGCAAGCCATACTTTGGGAACGGAATGAGGAAACTCCAACTGAATTCTATCCATTTTACGATTTGTATTGCCGCAATATTCAAATGGCGGAAATCGAGATTCCAAAAAATAGACTTGTAACCTTTACAGGTGAATCTGGCTGCGGTAAATCAACTTTAGTAAATGAGTGTATTGCAAGGGATTTTCTGAAGCGATACCCAAAAGACAAACTCGTAATGGTAGGTCAGGACCGGAATCAGTCCATCACGAGCAGGTCAACCATTGCGACATTTCTTGATATAAAAAGGAAGCTATCAAAATATAGCAGCGAAATAGAAGATGTTTTTCAGCGCTCAATTGAAGATATTGTTGAAGAGCTTCCAAAAGAAGACATTGTCCATAAACGGCTAAGTTTATTGATTAAGCTTGGGCTCGGATATTTAACATTGGAACGAAAAACACAGACACTGTCAACAGGTGAATTTCAATGTGTTCACTTAGTTTCAGAGCTGTTTGCCAACACCAGAAATCCGCATACACTATTTATATTTGATGAGCCTTCTAAAGGGTTATCACAAAATATCTTAAATCAATTCATTGATAGTGTAAGAATTATTTTGGAAGATCAAACAGTCTCCATCATAATGATTGAACATAATGCTTATATGCTTGAAAGCTCTGATTTTATTGTAGATTTTGGAAAAAGACAGTCCGAACCTGTGCAGCATCTTGATGTGGTCAGTCATGATGAATATTTCAGCCAAAAAAATACTGAGAAGAATGATGAATCGATACATATATCATCCCAATTAGATTCAGTAAAGGGAATAAATTATTTAACGGAAAATCATATCAGTTATTTTAAACAAGCTGAAAACGTCTATAAAGGCGGCATTCTAAAGAGTCTTTCTTCTATGGCACGATTGATTTACGGCGAATATGAATCTGATAAAATTGCACCAGTCATCGCTATTGATTTAGAGAGGCACTTATATAGCCAATACAGTTTTCTTTTTGAAATAGGCGGAATAATTAATCATATCGTATCTGCTCATCCAGCTAATAAAGATACAAAAAGCTTTGATTTTTATAGTCAAGCTAATCACTGTCCAAGCTGTTCCGGGCGCAGAGAAATGGAAAAATTTGATTTTGAGTTAGTGATTCAAGATAAAACAGTTCCATTTTGGGACGGCTTATTACATCCTGATGTGATGGAAGTGCTGAAATATTATCAACATGCAAAAATACAATTTCTTTTCGAGGAAATAAAAAATGAATTAGGTCATGATTTGAGTAAGAGCTATAACGAGTTAACAGAAGCAGAAAAACATACCTTCTTATATGGCTATTGGGACAAGTCATTTTATGATAAAGCGACAAAGTCTTCAAAGAAATGGGAAGGCTTCAACTTT
Organism: Bacillus sp. Au-Bac7; assembly: GCF_021341655.1. Taxonomy (NCBI): domain Bacteria; kingdom Bacillati; phylum Bacillota; class Bacilli; order Caryophanales; family Bacillaceae; genus Bacillus; species Bacillus sp. Au-Bac7. Next base: position 342,620 of record NZ_JAJTTG010000002.1, read on the forward strand.
ATACTTGGCCGTTATATGGTTGTGTCAAAATCCATCATTAAAGAACAGATGAAGCAATCAAAAGAAATGATACCTTGCCCAATTTGTAATGGCACTATATTAAATCACGAGAAAAAGCTGTTGTTTAGTGACGTCGATATCCGGGAGTTAATTCAACTTCCTATTACAAAGATTATTAATATCGTCGGCTCATTACCAGTTTTAGAGAAACTTAAAGCAATCGTCGGCAAAGACATGCCACTGACGCAGGATGTTTCCTTGCTGCCTCGAAAAACACAAGCAGCCCTTAAAATGCTGGAACTTGAACTAGCAAGCTTTGTCGGCTATGAAATTGTTTTGCAAAATGTGTTGCCGTTCTGGGGCAGTATTAAAGGCAATATCGAAAACTTAAGCAGTAAAAACAAGCTGACAATCTGTGATTTTACTGGTATTGATGAAACGAGAGAAAGTATTATTGATAAATATTTCACGAATGGGAAATACAAAAAGCTGACCTATGTATATGAAGCATTCGGATATAAAAAAATTGTAACCCAAATTAATAAAATAAAAGCAAGTCATCCATGTCCTTTCTGCAAAGGCAAAAAGGTTATCTCGGAAGATAATCTTCATGATGGTGTCATGAAATTATCGGTGCCGTGTGTCAGCTGTCATGCGAGCGGGATCAATGAAGAGGGATTAGAGGAACTAGTTGAAGGTGTAAAAGTACAAACATGGCTGACTGGTACGGTAAGCGATGTGGTTACAGAAGGCACTGCAGAGGAAGTCAAAGAAATTCCAATATTCAACCGCATTCGAGAATTAAATAAGCGAGATATGATGGCTGTATATCACAGCTTGGCAAAATAACAGAAATGGAGCAACGGATATTATGAAACAAAGTCTAGGAAATGCTGTTCAAGACTTTTGCGGAACATGGAAGTTGTTAAGGGAAGAATCTAATTATTCATTAGGCAGTCCGCCTGCTTCAGGCACGTATAATATCAAGCTAGTTGGCGAGAAAGTGCTATTTCATGTCAGCTGGGAGGAACAAAATGAACAAACATATCAAGTGGAATTTTCCGGGATTCCTGACGGGGAAAAGCATCCTTTTAAAGGTCAAGGAGTCAATTTTGTTAAGTATGAAATAACTGCAGATGGAAAATTCATCTCTGCTGCATATAAAGATAGAAACATCCTTAACGAGGCAACGAGATCATTATCAGCAGATAAAACACAAATGTTCGTTACACAACGAATACTTGGACAAGATGGACAGCTGCATGCTAATTATTCCGTTTATAGTAAAGAATAAACAGCCTGCCGCAAAAAAAATAGAAGTGTGTTCAATGAACGCACTTCTAATAAAAAATTACATAAAAAAATATGTAATTCACCATTGAAAAGAGTTATTAAATATGGTAAATTTACATAGGTATGCATTTTATATTTAGTTATTATCGTATATTATCCCTATCTTAATTATACGATGTATACCATGCTTTCGTCAATCCTTTTTTGAAAAAAATTTAAAAGGAGTGTTTTTGTTGTAAATTCAATTATTTAAAACAGAAACAAAGGAATTATTGAAACGGAGAGGAAGAGGGGAGCTTTACAGATTTGAAGGGTAAATTAAATAAGAAAGAAGGACTGATTCCACATGACAAAGGAAACTAATTCACCTCCATATGGCATGATTGCGATTTTATTTATCGGCGCCTTTGTAGCGATTTTAAATGAAACCTTGCTTAACGTTGCTCTTCCAGCAATTATGGAGGAATTCGACGTCAATGCGACTGCAGTACAATGGCTGTCTACAGGTTATATGCTCATTAATGGGATATTAATACCAGCTAGTGCGTTCTTCATTCAGCGTTTTTCTGATAAAAAATTATTCTTAACAGCCATGTTATTATTTACTTTAGGAACGCTCTTAGCAAGCGTTGCTCCAGCATTCAGTGTGTTACTAGGAGCGCGCATGATTCAGGCAGCAGGATCAGCGATCATGATGCCGTTATTAATGAATGTGATGCTTACAGCATTTCCAGTTGAAAAAAGAGGGGCAGCAATGGGGATGTTTGGTCTGGTGATGATTACAGCTCCAGCAATTGGGCCAACGCTCTCAGGCTGGCTGATTGAGCATTACAGCTGGAGAATGTTATTTGATATTGTTCTGCCAATTGCAGTTTTAACTTTAGTTTTTGCCTTTATTAAATTAAAAGATGTAACGGCCCAACGAGATATTAAGCTTGATATATTCTCATTAGTTTTATCGAGCATTGGCTTCGGTGGGTTGCTGTATGGCTTTAGTTCTGCAGGAGAGAAGGGCTGGGATAGCCCATACGTATATGGAACGATTATTATTGGTACAGTTGCATTGCTTACTTTTATCCTGCGCCAGCTTCGGATGGATGAGCCGATGCTTGAGTTTCGCATCTATAAGTATCCTATGTTTGCATTGTCGTCAGTTATTTCCATTGTTATTTCAGTCGCAATGTTTTCATCTATGATCCTGCTGCCAATCTATGTGCAGACCATCCGCGGCATTTCTCCAATGGATTCAGGCTTGTTAATGCTCCCTGGAGCGATTGTAATGGGAATAATGTCGCCGATAACAGGGAAACTCTTTGATAAGTACGGAGCAAGAATACTAGCCGTAATTGGCTTAACAATTACAGTTATAACGTCTTATTACTTCAGCAAGATTGGCATGAATACTGCATATTCCACACTTGTCTTATTGTACACCTTGCGTATGTTCGGAATGTCCATGGTCATGATGCCAGTAATGACAAACGGATTAAATCAATTGCCGCCGATTAACAATCCACACGGAACAGCATTGAACAACACTTTACAACAAGTATCAGGTGCAATTGGGTCAGCGTTATTAATTACCGTTATGCAAAATAGAACGAAAGCAGAAGCAGAGGAATTAGCTGCCAATGCAATGGCAAATATGGATGCAAGTACAGCACAGTCGGCAACGGAAATTCAACAACAAATCATGAATGAAGCAATGATACATGGAATTAACTTTACCTTTATTGTTTCTACATGGATTGCAGTGCTTGCACTAATACTCGCATTGTTTATTAAACGAGTAAAACCGCATTATGGAAATCAGGCGGCTAAAGAGGAAGTTAGTACGAAGCTTGATAGTATAAAAGAGTAAGAATAAGACACAGAAAAACGGGTTGCCTAAGCACTAGGCACCCGTTTTTATTAATTAAAGACTGTAATAAACATCTCAATCTGAATACATAGTAACCCAATATAATTATTATTTTAATATAAGGAAATAACAAGGATTAGTGAAGGTATTAAATGAGTTACTCAAGTATTTTAAAAGCGAATAATTGGGGCAAAATTTAAAAGGAAAAGATTCTTTTATTATAACTAGGATTGTAACTTTTTGTAAATTATTCCGTCTAATCTCCAAATAAAACTAGGAGAGAGAGCCGTGAAACTATCATCTTTTTTTCAGACAAGAAAAGGAAGAATTACGAGCTTCAAATAGCACAGGAGGGGGCGATGACAATTAACGAAAAGAATGGGGCTGAAATGTCATTATTATCCTTTGATAATTACATATATGTCGGTAAGGAATAGAGTTTAGAATAATTCGATTATTAGAGATTGCTAGAAATGACCTCCTATTATATGGTATTGTACTAAGGTACGTAAATACAATATATAGTACAGTAGGGGGATTCTTACATGAAAAAATTTGGGTTTTTGTTATTTTTAGCCATTACGGTGCTTGCACTTGCTGCTTGTGGAGCTGACAAAGAAGCAAGCAAGACTTCAAGTGACAAGAAGGAATCAGAAGAAACAGAGGATTTTGCTGTAGACAAAGGTCTGCTAAATGTGGAAATTACAATGCCAGCATCTTTTGTTGAAGGCGAGGACATTGATAATACCATTAAAGAAGCGGAAGCAGAAGGTATTGAGGTAACAAAAAACGAGGATGGTTCTTTAACGTATAAAATGTCTAAATCAGAGCATAAAAAAATGATGAAAGACATTAAAACAAATGCCGAAAAATCATTAGATGAAATAAAAACAGACGGCACTTTCCCATCTGTGAAAGATATTACTTACAATAACTCGTTCTCTAAGTTCACTTTAACGGTAGATAAAGCAGCCTATGAGAACAGCATGGATTCATGGTCCATTATCGGTATTGGTATTACGGGTATGATGTATAACCTCTTTAACGGAGAAGACATGGATAAAATGAAGGTAAATATCGATGTTAAAGACGAAGCAACAGGAGAAGTATTTGATACGACAGTTTATCCTGATGATTTAGAAGAAGCAGAAGAGGAATTAGCTACAGAAGAATAAAATAATGAAAAGCCCGAATTCTTATGCGGATTCGGGCTTTTATTATGCACTATTTCGGGGCATATCATGAAGGAGCGACAAGCTGAGAAATATTTTCCGTATTTTATGTTGTATTTCCTGAGAAATCGCATGATATGACAATGTTTGCGGTTTTTTTACATCGTTTATCTATAGAATAAAGACAAAATGAAAATAACTGAATTCTGACTTTAAAACAAAAGTAATCTTCATGTCTGTTAACCCAAGATTTGCTGATTAAACATACAAACAAGAAAATTCAGAGTAGAGCTTAAAAATGGAAGTGACGGCTAATGTTAATAACGTGATGAGCACTTTTTCTTCCTAAAATGTTATAAATCTTTCATCTTGTAAAACAGCGGATAATCTTTTGTACTATAATATACTTAATTGGTTTTTTAGGAGGAACAGAAATGAAGCCTAAAATTGAAGATGTGGCGAAAAAGGCTGGTGTTTCGCCAACTACTGTTTCGCGTGTTTTGAATAACCGCGGGTACATAAGTGATAAAACTAGGGAAAAAGTCCAAGAAGCGATGAATGAGCTTAATTATTTTCCAAATGATGTTGCTCGGTCTTTATTTAACAAGCGGTCTAACTTAATTGGCTTGATATTGCCGACAACGGCAAACCCTTTCTTTGGAGAACTGACTTTTCACTTAGAAAACATTTGTGCAACGTTAGGGTATAAGGTGTTGCTTTGCAATAGTTTAAATCAGATTGATAAAGAAGAAAAATACTTGGAAATGTTATTACGAAATCAGGTGGATGGAATTATTGTCGGCACACATAATCGCGGTATTTTTGATTATCATAAGCAAGGTTTAGCTGTTGTTGCTATAGATAGGTATCTGTCTGAAACCACCCCAGTTGTCGGCTCTGATAATTACGAAGGTGGGAAAATCGCAACAGAATTGTTAATTGAAAATGACTGTAATTGTATTGTGCTAATGGATGGAATTGGAGAACTGGAAACGCCGGCCAGATTAAGAAGAAAAGCATATATAGATCTTATGGAGCAACAGGGCAGGACGCCAATTATTTATGAAATATCAGAGGTTTTTGCTCAAAATAGTTATATACATATAATAAATGAAATTTTTAACGACCATCCAGAAGTAGATGGTGTATTTGCCACTAATGATTTATTTGCGGCAGCATTTTGGAATGAAGCAAAAAAACGAGGAAAAAACATTAAGGTAGTCGGCTATGATGGGACAGAAACAGTTCAAACATTATTACCAGAACTTACAACCATTAGGCAGCCAGTCGATCTAATAGCGAAAACAGCTATCGATATTTTATTGAAAGAAATAGAGGGAGAATTCACAGACATTCATTTAGAAACAAGGCTGCCTGTTCGATTATTAAAAGGAACTACAGCTTAAATATTGCTTTATTATATGGTGGTAGGGATGCTGGTTTAATTCGCTTTTATTTTGACTTAGGAAAGAAAAAAGGTGACTATTTTGATTGAAGTTTTTGCTATTTTTAGCTTTTACTTATTACCCATTTATTGTATTGTTTTTTGTTTAAATCTTGTGTCATTGTTAAAGAAGATAAAGTATGAAGAAAATACAGCTAATAATACCGTATGGTTTACAATTTCCTTAGTACTAATCATTATGACCATAGCTTCACTCACTACGCTTGAGTAGAGAAAACAGAAAGAATAAGAAATGTTATTTAAAGAACCCAGCTGAATAATGCTGGGTTCTTTGTTATGTTACGAATATTGTTACAAAGTAATTCCTCCACTTTTTCCATTTGTTTCATTTATAATTTAAAGAAGATAAAATTTTCAAAAAAATCAATATAGAGAGGAGTTATAAAAAATGCTCAAAAAAAGAAAAGTTATAGTAACAGGTGCAGGCTCTGGAATTGGAAAGGAGATTGTCAAAGGATGTTTAAATGAGGGTGCATCGGTAATTGCTTGCGATATTAATGGCAACTCTTTAAATAATTTATCACTGGCAATGGATGATCGTAATGTTTTATATACATACCAATTAGATGTCAGTAAATATGAAGCTGTTACTAAATTTTTTGATTACATCGAAGCAGAACATTCTGACGTAGATTGTTTAGTTAACAATGCTGGAATTTATTTAGCAAAAAATATTTTGGATTATCAAGCAGATGAAATGGATAAAGTTTTAGACATAAATGTAAAGGGATTTATTTATTTTTCACAAATGTTTGGCAAAAAATTATTGGAAGAGAAACGGAAGGGAGTCATCATTAATATGTCTTCAGTTTCAGGGATGGAAGGCAGTTCAGATGCGATTTACGGACTTTCGAAAGCAGCTATACTTGGTTTAACTAAAAGCTGCGCCATGAATTTTTCACCATATATTCGAGTTAATGCTGTTGCGCCTACGATGGTAAATACAACGATGATGGGGATAATACCTGATTGGAGAAAAGAAGAATATTTAAGTCACCAACTCATTAATACCCCTGTCCTACCTGAAGATGTGGCGGAAACGGTTGTTTTTTTATTATCAGATAAAGCAAAGCATTACACAGGAGCAACGTTTGATATTAATAATGGAGGATATTTACGGTAGTAAAAGACTCCACATTATGTCGGTACGAAATGGAAAATTAGTGTTTAGTGAAAAGCTTCATTTATGTATAATAAGAAGAATATTCAGTTATTATCTTTATAAGTGGGGGATAGTGAGATGGACAAACAGGAATATGAGTGGGTAAAACAAACAAGGCAGATTTTACTAGACCAGTGTAAAGAATTGAATGAAGCTGATTTTACAAAAGAGTTTGGATTTGGATTTCAAAATATAAAAGATTCCTTAGTTCATGTCGCGGGTTGTTATCATGCTTGGTTAGGTTCTTTTGTGCTTGCCAAAACGGATGCACCATTATTATCAAAGGAAGCAATCAAGGAAATGAAAATGGAAAATATCCAACATTATTTTCAGCAGGCAAATATATATGTAGATAATGTTTTCGATCAATTCGCTGATAGAAATAATGAACTGATCGTTAAAGAGCCTTCTTGGAAAGTAGGCAGTGGGGTTATAAGAAAATCGCCACACCAATTACTATGCCATTCTATTACACATGAATTTCATCATAAGGGGCAAATTGTAGCAATGCTGCGGTTACTCGGTTATTTACCTAATAATACAGATATTTTGGGACTATCTGAAAAGGAATTTTCATTTAAATAGTTTTAAAGAAAATCACCTAACAGAAATAAGTGCTAAAGGCAGCAATGATATTTTTCTTATTACATAAGATGGTAGGTTAAATGAACAAAAGTGATTTAAAATGTAGTGAAAATTAATGATAGGAGGATATCTTATGGAGGAAAAGAAAAAAGCTTTAATTATAGTCGATGTGCAAAAAGCTTTCGATAATAAAAAGTGGGGAGAACGTAACAACCTTAATGCAGAAGAAAACATTAGTAAGATACTAAAATTATGGAGAGAACAAGAATGGTTAGTAATACATATACAACATACATCTGATAATCCTAATTCAGTATTTCATCATAAAAATGAGGGGTTTGCTATTAAAGAAATCGTTAAACCTATTGATAAAGAAGTAATAATAAATAAGAAAGTAAACAGTAGCTTTATTGGTACAAATTTAGAAGAGATTTTAATAGAAAATGAAATAAAAACAGTTGTAATTACTGGTTTAACTACACCTCATTGTGTATCTACAACTACAAGAATGAGTGGTAACTTAGGTTTCGATACATACCTGATTTCAGATGCAACAGCTGCCTTTGGTTTAAAGGACCAAAATGAGATATATTATGATGCAGAAGCTATTCATAATATATCTCTAGCTACATTGCACGAAGAATTTGCCACAATACTTACAACAGATAAATTGATAAACGAGTTCTTTTCTAGGCATATGTACTAAAAAATGCATTCTTTTCATAAAAGGGAGCGTCTTTTCTAGTACAATTAGAGCAGAATTCCTGTAATACAAAAATGTAGGATAAAAACATTCCTGTATCTGATATATTCATCAAGCCTGCACTAATTAGTTGGCACTTTATTTATTCTTTTCTGCTGCTTTAGCTTTATAAAATGTTAAATTTAAGAATAAGTGTTTGTTTATTGAGAGATTTATAGTGTATGGGCATCATAAAGAAAAAGTCGATATTCCATAGGAACATCGACTTTTAACTATTAATGGATAATTTATATTATAAATAATTCTTTCTAATCAGCAATCTTAGCCTCATTAACGGGTTGACAAGATTGGCTGTCACTCTTTGGCAATCTACCATTATGCCAAAGGGCAGGGTTCGTATCATCTGGAATAACCTGATTCATAATATTACGGTAGTGCTTTTCTTTATTTAGAATATATTCGGCCATTAATTTTGCTTCTTCTAATTGCTTCAGGACCAGTTCTTTTTGCTTCAATATTATTTCAAAACGTTCCGGAATAGTAGAATCACCTTCCAAACAGAGCTCAACATATTTCTTTATATCATCAACTGACATTCCACTCTTTTTTAAGTTTTTTGCCCCTCTAAGCCAATTTATAGAATCATCCTTAAAGATGCGATTATTATTTTTATCTCGCTGTAGATTAGGAACTAACCCCTTATCTGTATAGTAACGTACAGTGTGGGAGGTTATATCAAGTAATTTAGCAACTTCTTTTACCGTATACATATATTAAAAAACTCCTTTTCTTTAAATTTAGGTTAATTTATATTATTGACTTCGTGTAACACGAAGGTGATATTGTAACGATACTCAGAATTTCAATCTTGTAATACCTATATAAATATAAAAAATACTATCTTTTCTTGACTTCGAGTAACACGAAGCTGGTAAGGTAATGATACTCAGGATTTCCAATCTTGTAAATACCTAAATCGATTTAAAAAATGCTATCTCTTTCTTGACTTCGTGTTACACGAAGGAATTATATTTAAAGCTGTTCAAAGAATCTGATAGTAAAATTTCGCAATAAAACATGCAAGAGTAAAGGATTTACTTTGAATAAATCAGAGACTATTTTTGGAGGTTTTAGTATGCAAAAAGTGACTTTAAATAATGGTGTTGAAATGCCTTTACTCGGATTTGGAGTTTGGCAGATCCCAGATGCTGAAGAATGTGAACAGGCAGTTTACGATGCACTTATTGCTGGTTATCGTCTAATTGATACTGCAGCTGCTTATGAAAATGAAGAAGCGGTCGGGAGAGCTATCATACGCAGTGGAGTGCCTAGAGAGGAAATATTTGTTACAACAAAACTGTGGGTTCAGGATGCTGGTTTTGAGCGTGCAAAAATAGCTTTTGAAAAATCATTGGATAGGCTGCAATTGGACTATATAGATTTATATTTGATTCACCAGCCATTTGGGGATATATACGGATCTTGGCGTGCGATGGAGGAATTGTATGCACAAGGAAAAGTTAAAGCAATAGGCGTAAGTAATTTCCAGATGGATCGTTTAGTAGATTTGATTTGTCATAACGATATTGTTCCAGTTCTAAACCAAATTGAAACCCATCCATTTTACCACCAATTGGAAAGTGAAAAAATTATGAAAGAATACAATATCCAGATGGAGTCTTGGGGTCCGCTTGCTCAAGGTAAAAATAACATTTTTCAAAATGAAATTTTAGTTACATTAGCTAATAAGCATAAAAAGTCTGTTGCTCAAGTAATTTTAAGGTGGTTAACACAAAGGGGAATTGTTGTGATTCCAAAGTCTGTTCACAAGGAACGAATTATCGAAAACTTTCGTATTTTTGACTTTGAATTAAGCCAAGACGATATGGACGCAATTTCAACTTTAGATACAAATACGAGTCTATTTCCTTCCAAAAACAATCCAAATATTGTGAAGCAATTTGCCAATTGGAAATTTGATATTTAATTTAATTTTCTCTGAAATAGAGAAAGACTTAGCCATGAAAGGATAGATTTATATGAAAGCAATAATGTTAAGAGAAACAGGGGAACCAAGTCAATTAAAGTTACAAGATATAGAAAAGCCAAAACCGGGTCCGAATGATGTCATCGTTCGATTACAAGCGGCATCTCTTAACCGAAGAGATCTTATGGTTGTAAAAGGGCAATACCCAGGGATGAAACTGCCAGCTATTCTTGGTTCCGACGGTGCAGGAAAGGTCGTCGAGGTTGGAGGCGAAGTTCAAAATGTCTTTATTGGTGACGAAGTCATTATAAACCCTGGAATAAACTGGGGAAATGATAAAGATAAAAAAAGTACCGACTTCCAAGTTCTTGGTAATCCAACTGACGGAACATTCGCTCAATATGTAAAGATATCAGTGGAAAATGTTTACGCAAAACCTACTCATTTATCTTGGGAAGAGGCAGCAGCACTACCACTCGCTGGCTTAACTGCCTACCGTGCTCTAATCACGAAAGGTAAAGTGAAGAAGGGGGAAACCGTACTTATTCCAGGTGTTGGCGGAGGCGTAGCTACTTTTCTTGTTCAGTTTGCAGCTGCATTAGGAGCAAAAGTTTACGTAACATCAAGCAAAGAAGAAAAGATAGAAAAGGCTAAAGAATTTGGTGCGGTGGGAGGTGTCAACTACACAGCAGATGATTGGTCGGAGAAATTAGAGAAATTAACTGGTGGTATTGACCTATCTATTGACAGTATTGGTGGAGATTCGTTTTCAACCTTAGTGTCACTTGGGAAAATTGGTAGTAGAATTGTCAGTTTTGGAGCAACGAGAGGTGCAGTACCGAATTTATTCCTTCCAAGTATGACTGTAAAGGAGATGTCCCTGATAGGTTCTACAATGGGAAGTCCCCAAGACTTTGCTGAGATGCTTAAATTTGTTGAAGAACACCAAATTCATCCTATTTTGGACGAAACTCTTTCGTTGGAACAGCTACCAGAGGGATTATTCAAAATGGAACAGGGAGAAAACTTTGGGAAAATCGTTTTAACTATTCCACAAGATTAAAAAAATATCCAGTATATAAATGATTTATAACTAAGTATAAATAGAAGGCTCACATGAAATATGCTTTAAACCATAAGCTGGAATCATTTCCGGTCCGCTAATATTAGTTAGCGAAAATTTATTTATAAAAATATCAAATGAAATTTTTTGTTAAAAAGGGAGTACTATTTTGGAGAAACATACTAAACTACTTATTTTTATTTTAGCATTTGGAGTATTTGGGGTATTGAACACGGAGATGGGTGTAATCGGTATTTTACCTTTACTGGCAGAGCATTACGGAATTTCTGTCACAAGAGCCGGATTGTTGGTTAGTCTGTTTGCACTTGTTGTTGCTATTACAGGTCCAGTATTACCAGTTTTATTTTCAGGTATTAATCGTAAAAAGGTAATGCTTATTTCTTTAGGAGTATTTGTAGTCGGCACTGTTTTTTCTATTTTTGCAACTAATTTTAACATTGCATTAGTCGCTCGTATAATTCCTGCATTTTTTCATCCAATCTATTGTTCATTGGCATTAACAATTGCAGCTACGGCAGGGGATGAAAAGGAAGCTCGGAAAGCAATAACCATTATTGTTATGGGAGTTTCTGCAGGTATGGTGCTTGGTGTACCTATCACTACATTTATTGCAAGTATGGCTTCAATTGAAATGGCGTTACTGTTTCCTGCTGCTTTAAATGCAGTAGCATTTTTATTAACTTTGTTCTTAGTACCTTCTATGCCAGTTGCAGGGAAAACATCTTACGGAAAGCAGTTAAGCGTATTGAAAAGACCAGTTACATGGTTAAGCATTTTTACGATTATTTTTCTAACCGCCGCAGTTGCTGGAACGAATAGTTTTACCTCTGAATACTTGACTAGTGTTACACAAGTATCTGGGAAAACTTTAAGCCTAGTACTCTTTTTATTCGGTGCAGCAAGTATCGTTGGAAATCTTCTGGCTGGGAATTTTCTTACTAAAAGTGCAATCAAAACAGCCATTATTTTTCCGATAGTAATGGCATTAATTTTCATCGTATGGTTTTTTGTAGGAGAGCTTCTAGTTCCGATGGCAATAATTATGATTATATTCGGCATTTTGTTCTCCATTCAAAATAATTTGAACCAATATTGGATAACTTCTGCTGCACCAGAAGCACCAGAGTTTGCTAATGGATTATTCGTCTCGGGCTCTAACTGGGGAATAAGTATTGGAACTGCTGTAGGAGGCTTATTCATTACAGGCATTGGGATAGAATATATTGTTTGGGGAGGAATATTGTTCTTAGTGTTAAGTTTGGTGACTATTTTACTGAGAGGTTATATTTCTAAACCAGCTAAAAAACTGTCATAAATAATGTAGGCTACATTTGTAAAAATATTAATTAGAAAATGGCGATTCTTATAGATGAGGATCGCCATTTATCGTGGGTTATGAAATATTATGCCTTAATTGAGTTAGGATAGCTGTAAAAAGTCATTGTTTTACTTTATAAGAATATATATAATATCGACACAAAACTAACTAGAGGTGGATATAAAAATGGATAAAAGAGTCCAATTCGACTTTGAAATCGATTTTACTAATGGCGGTGGTTTACAAGGACAGGATTTTCGTCTCGATATCCATGGAGATGACATTTCTGATGATGAGTTAGCGAAATATATCGTAGAGGATATGAGGTTGCTAATGGTTGGAAAAGTCAGGATACTCAACAAAAAAATAATTAATGAAAAACACAAGCGAAAATAAGAACCAGCTGCTATAATAGGCGGCTGGTTCTTATTTTACTATGAAAGGGTAAGTTTGTTGAAGAAGGAATATTTGTTTAACTTTCAGTGTTGTCTTTCACTTTGTTCTGAATTTACAAATGTAAACTTCCATTTAGTTGATGTAATTCCGCTTAATTCAGCAATATAATGGATTTTTAAAAACAAAAAGCTTTTCTTTTTAACATGTGAAGCAAATAATTTTCTCATGCTGTTGGGATTTTTTGATTAGGTTGACGAGGAAGCCCTATTTTTATAAATTAAAAAGGAAGTTAAAATAAAAGATAAAAAGCGTTTGAAAGGAGTTCCTATGAAGAAAATTATTTCTATTGTGTTGATAGCTATTATAGTTGTGTCTATTTCATATTATTCATTTTCGAAAGAATCCAATGATAAAACAGAAAGTGTCATAACAGATAAAAATGGGAATTTAATTGAACCAATTAGTAGTGATAACAATAATATTGGACATTGATAGAAATTCCCCTTATAGTGTCTGTCAACGAGGAGCATTAAGGAGTTGACGAATGCAAAACTCGATTAATTCTTATCAATATGTATGTAAGTTTGGGTCTTTATCTAGTGTGCACAAAAGGAATAATATATGATTATACCTATCTTTCGTGTTTTGATATTGAAAAAGTTTATTCGTTTTATATAAATTATTTAGGATTTAGAATAGATTGGGAACATAAATATTCGGAAAATATGCCAGTATATCTCCAAATTTCTTTAAATGATATAGTTATACATCTATCTGAACATAATGGAGACTCTTCTCCAGGGAGTTCAATTAGAATTAAAATTAATGATTTAAAAAATTTTCATTCCTTACTATCAAGAAAAGAATATCCATAATCTAATTCAGCTATTGAAAAATGCCTTGGAACACTATCGAATTAACAGTTATTGACCCTTTTTCAAATAGAATTACATTTTATGAGGAAATTGAGTAACAGAACAGTTCAGAAAAACTAATCATGTAAATCTTGTGAAATTTAAAGAAGGGATCCATGAATTAAGAAGGGTTCTTCCTTGTTATCTTGAATGGATAAAAGCTAAAAAGCGGGATTTCCTTTTAGACAGAAAAAAGAAGGATTTAATAGTTGTTTTTCAACAGTTAGTGATAGAAGGAATTGTCAGAGTAAGATAGAATACATATGGTTAGAATAACTAAGGAATAGAGGATTTTGGATAAGTGGATAGACAACGAGCCCTTTTTTATGGATTTATATTGGTGTAGTTTTATTAATTACTCCCGTACCTCATGTATTATATTGGATGGATGATAATGAAGAAGTATTTCGTTATTTTGGATTATTTATATCTGTAATCTGTGCTGTCCCATTAATTTTTGATGTTGCTAGAGTATATAAAAATATTCTTAAGAGGTATAGTTAACGAGAAAATGAAGAAAAGCTGTCCGTTATGGGCAGCTTTTCTTCATTCCCTAAAAGAGGGTAAACTGTTTAAATAGTTGCCTTGCATTACTATTTAAACAGTCCAATAAATATGCTCTTACAGGAATTCAACTCAAAAAAGCACCAGCAAAATGCTGATGCTTTAATTCTGTTGAGAGTTCTATCCAGTTGATAAATGGAACCAATAGATTGTTAATAAAGTTTGTTTTCTTCTTGTTCAGCCTTCCACCATAGGGCATCTGCTGGATTCTCAATAACTTCTTTATAATCAGACTTTGTAGCAACTGTTGGGTAAGATCCTTTTAAGGATTTTCCTGTTGTACTCTTAAATAAGAATAGAATTACAAAGAATCCGATAAGGCTTATGATTGTTAAGTACCAGGCAGGTGCTAAGTTATTGCCTGTTTGGTGAACGAGCCAGGTGGAAACTAATGGTGTAGTACCACCAAATATAGAAACTGAGACATTAAATGTTACAGATAGTGTTCGGTAGCGTATATCGGTATGGAACATTGCTGGTAGCGAACCAGGCATGGAGCCTTCATAGGTTGCAAGCAGTACACCCAGAATTAGAATACCTAATGAAATAAATATTAGGCCACTCATGTTTACGAAATAAAAAGCTAGCGCCGATAAAAGGGTCAAACCGCCTAAACCGATTAAGAAGACTTTTTTATTACCAATATTATCACTTAGCTTACCGAATAGTAATGTGAGTGGCACCATGATGACCATCACAAGTGTAATTAATATAGTACCGGTAGTGCTTGATAAACCAATAATTTCGTTTAAATAGGAAGGCATATAGGATAATAACATATAATTGGTAACATTAAAGAAGGCTACAGATACGAAACAGACAATAATATCTTTTTTATGATTTTTTAGTATAGAGAAGAAGCTTTCTTCTGTTTGTTCTTGAGCATCCGTAGTAGAAATTTCATTTTCAAAAATAGGTGATTCCTCTAGGTTCTTTCTCAAATACAATCCAACAAATCCTAGTGGTAAACCAAGCAAGAATGGAATTCTCCAACCCCATGAGGCCATTTGTTCATCTGATAAGGTGATAAAGAGTATGCTTGCTACGAGTGAAGCTAATATATATCCTGCAAGGGTACCAATTTCTAATCCGCTTCCGAGGATGCTGCGCTTATTGTCAGGAGATGATTCAGCAATATAGACCATTGCACCGGCATATTCGCCTCCAGTTGAAAAGCCTTGAATAATTCTTGCGACTAATAACAGGATAGGAGCCCATATTCCAATTTGATCATAAGTAGGTAATAAACCAATCAATAAGGTCGAAAAGGCCATTAAAATAATGGTTGTAGTTAAGACGACTTTTCTTCCGGCTTTATCACCAATTTTACCAAAGATAATACCGCCTAAAGGTCGCATTAAGAAGGCAATTGCAAATGTGGCAAAAGTAAATACTAATTTTAACTCGTCATTTTGTACTGCACTAAAAAAGTTCTGACTAATAATAACAGCTAAGTAGGAATATAAACCAAAATCAAACCATTCCATTGCATTTCCTACTCCTGTAGCAAACACACTTTTCTTCGCTGTTTGAATATCTACAATGTTAATCTTCTTCTTGTTAAATTTCATTTTTTCAACTCCGTGATGTGCGGTTATACAAAAATAACAGATTAGTTCAATCTAGTGTTACTCATGTATCATATTGTGGGGAAAAGCATTTGAGGTAAACTGAAAGCACAAATAATTAATATAGTGCCAAATTCGTCAGGTCAAACTAACACTGATCTCAAGTGATTAGTTGTTTCCCTCCTTTCATTTTTTTATAATCCTAACGATTTCTAAACCTTGCTATCATTCACTACAATAAATCTGCTTATATAACCTATATTTTTTGTCTCATACTAAATACCCGAACAGATTTTACTTTAAACATAATGGAATATTACAAAGACTTTTTAGGAAATAAGATTCTTTATAATATAGGACTTAAAATACTGTGGTTTAGCCATTTTGAAGTTAATAATGGAACCAAATAAAAATTAAAACTTTTTCTCAAGTAGGGAAGTAAGTTGAACATTTACCATAACTTTAGATGTTTCGATATTAGTAGACCTAAAACTAATTTAAGAAAAATCTATGTCAACCCGTTGACATATGAAACCGGTTGACATAAAATGATGTTGAAAGTGCTTTCAATTTAGATTTGTACTCCATTACATCAAAAAGGGGAAATTGAAATGAATGGTTCAAAACGATTGTATTGGCAATTAAGTGCTTATTTTTTCTTTTTCTTTTTCACTTGGTCTTCTAGTTATTCCTTATTTTCCATTTGGTTAGGTCAAGAAATAAACTTAAACGGAGCAGAAACTGGCATTATCTTTTCTGTAAACGCTATCTTCGCTTTATGTATGCAGCCCATATACGGATATATTTCAGATAAAATTGGTCTGAAGAAAAATATTCTGTTTTTCATTAGCTTGCTGCTTGTTTTTGTTGGTCCGTTTTATATTTATGTTTACGGACCATTATTACAATTTAATGTGCTATTAGGGGCAGCGGTTGGGGGCCTTTATCTTGGAACAGCCTTTTTAGCCGGCATCGGTGCAATTGAGTCTTATATTGAAAAGATTGGCCGGAAATATCAGTTTGAGTATGGCAAATCGAGAATGTGGGGCTCGCTGGGGTGGGCCGCAGCTACTTTCTTTGCCGGGCAGCTGTTTAATGTTAACCCGAACATCAACTTTTGGATTGCCTCTGTGTCTGCGGTCATCCTCGTTGCAATCATTTTATCTGTAAGAGTAGAGATGACTCATCATGAAATGGAAAGAGCCGACTCTGTTACCTTGAAAGATGTAGGACAGCTGTTTCTCTTAAAAGATTTCTGGTTTTTAATGATGTATGTTGTTGGTGTCACTTGCGTTTACAGTGTATATGATCAACAATTTCCAATCTATTATTCTTCTTTGTTTGCATCTGAAGCCCTTGGTAATCAAGTGTTTGGCTATTTAAATTCATTCCAAGTGTTTTTGGAAGCAGGAATGATGTTCTTAGCTCCATTTCTTGTGAATAAGCTTGGAGCGAAACGAAGTTTATTGCTGGCAGGTTTTTTGATGGCTTTCCGCATCATTGGCTCCGGTATTGTAATAGGTCCAATTGGAATTTCTTCGATGAAGTTAATTCATGCAGTGGAGCTGCCAATCATGTTAATTGCTATCTTTAAATATTTAGCTGCGAATTTTGACACTAGATTGTCATCAGTCTTATATTTAGTCGGCTTTCAATTTGCATCTCAAGTCGGTGCATCGATTCTATCTCCTTTGGCCGGCAGATTATATGACAGTATTGGATTTAGACAGTCCTATTTATTAATGGGATTATTGGTGCTCGTATTTTCGATTATTTCGATCTTCACATTACTCAATTCGAATAAAACGATAAATAATAAGAAAAAACTGCAAATAGTTAATTAGGAGGAATTGTACATGTTAACAACTAATAAGCTTCAACTAGCGCAAGAAGCCATCGAAAAGGCAAAGCAGCAAATGAATTCCCGCTACAGATTAGGCTATCATATTATGGCGCCTGCAAATTGGATAAATGATCCGAATGGTTTAGTCCAATATAAAGGGGAATATCATGTGTTTTATCAGCATCATCCATTTGATGAAAACTGGGGTCCGATGCATTGGGGCCATGTGAAAAGCAAGGATTTAGTTCATTGGGAGCACTTGCCAATTGCCCTTGCACCAACAGAAGCATACGAAAAAGATGGTTGTTTTTCTGGAAGTGCTGTTGATGATAATGGCATTCTTACCTTGATTTACACAGGCAATATATTTATAGACAAAGAGAAAGATATTCTCGATCAGTCCCAATGTATTGCTACTAGCACAGATGGCATTCACTTTACAAAAGACACCGCAAATCCGGTAATATCCAAGCATCCTGAAGAAGGATCTGGTCATTTCCGTGACCCTAAAGTATGGAAGTATGAGGACTTCTGGTATATGATATTAGGCACAAGAAAGGAAGATACCGGCAAAGTTGTTTTATATAAATCAAGTGATCTACGAGAGTGGCAATATATTGGCGTATTAGCAGAGAGTGATGGATCACTAGGTTATATGTGGGAATGTCCAGACTTCTTTGAGCTTGGAGGAAAGCATGTACTATTATTCTCTCCGCAAGGCATGGAGGCACAAGGTGAATTATATAATAATATCTTCCAAACAGGCTATATAGTTGGAGATTACAGTTATGAAACAAATAGCTTTGAAGCAGATGATTTCACAGAACTGGATAATGGCCATGACTTTTATGCAGTGCAAACATTTTTAGATGACAAAGGCCGCCGCATTGCGATTGGCTGGATGGATATGTGGGAATCGATTATGCCGACAAAGGAAGACGGCTGGTGCGGCGCCTTAACACTTCCCCGCGAGTTAACACTTGATCAAAATAACAAAATCCTCATGAAACCAGTAGAGGAATTGTCATTGCTGCGAACAACAGAGCAAAAGGTGTGCACAAACAAACATCTAGCTGAAAGCTATCTCGTTGAAGCAAATAATGATCTTATGGAATTAAAGCTTGATATTGATTTAACAAAAACAGCAGCACAAACAGTGGGCGTGAAAATCCGCGGCATCAATCAAGAGGAAACCTTGATAAAATATGAAACGAAAGAACAGAAGCTAGTGTTAGATGTGTCTAAAGCTGGAAAAAGCGAAGATGGAGTAAGAGGCACTACACTTAAAGCTGACACACAACTTTCACTAAGGGTGTTTATCGACAGATCCTCTATCGAAGTATTCGCAAATGATGGACAAGTGACAATGACAAGCCGTATATATCCTAACGAAGCAAAACTAGGGTTTGAACTTTTTGCAGAAAATGGAGCAGCTGAAGTAATCGATTTTACTTATTGGGAATTGAAAGATATATGGGAATAATAATAGAAGGAACAAGTGTATACCACTTGTTCCTTCTTTCTTTAAAACGGCAGATTTCTAAACTTCTTTGGTGTTAATTCTGTATGCTCTTTAAAAATTTTTATGAAATGAGGCACACTGTTAAATCCACATTCAAATGTGATTTCCTGAATAGATAAGTCTGTGTTGTGCAAGAGCTCTTTGGCATGATTAATGCGGAAGTTAATTAAATATTGATAGGGAGAACAGTTCAAATGTTTTTTAAATACTCGTGAAAAATGATATGGACTTAATCCTGCACAATCGGCAATGTCCTGAAGCTTAATTTGGTTAGGAAAGGAGCTTTCTATGTAATTAATCGCCTCTAAGATAGATTTGAACTGCAAGGAATCCACTTCACTCGATTTCTTTTTTAATTCATACAATATCTTATGTATATAAATAGATACAGCATCCTCTTCTACATGATTTTCTTTGGCTGCATGGAGAATACTAGTCATATAGTCTTGAATTACATAATTGTTTGCAATCGAAAAAACACATCCTCCTGCTTCATATAGGAGATTATAATAATCTTCACTCGCATTACCAGAGAAATGAATCCAATCAAATACAGTTTCCTCTTCGGCCTGATATTTATGTGGTTTATAGCAATTCAGAAACACAAACGAGTTTTCTGAGGCGGTATATTCCTTTCCCTCATAAAAGATTCTCATTTTTCCCTTCTTTACAATCATAAATAGATAGCTGTTCCAATTGTTCCGCTCTACGATATATTCGTTACTGCAGCAGAACGTACCAGAGTAAGATAAATAGAAAAGTGCATCTTTCGCGAAATCACTAGGTGTATGAAAATACATTTTTGATTGTGATAAGACTCCTTTTTCCACCATATAAAACTTCCTCCTACATATCTTTTACACGCATTATAAAGACAGCAAGAATATTACATTATTTAGCAATATCCTATAATGACATTGTAAATAGAGTTTATTAATATGTACATAAGGAAAGCAAAAATAAACAATAAAGGAGTTAAATAACATGGAAATTAGAATTGGACTGATTGGTGCAGGTTGGATGGGGAAGGCTCATACGAACTCATTTGTAAACGCTTTATTGGACTTTGGTCCTGAATATGGCAAGCCAATTTTTGAAGTTGTATCAGATGTTAGTGCAGAAGCAGCTCAAAAAGCAAGTGAGACATTAGGCTATTCTAGATGGACAACAAACTGGCAGGACGTAGTCACTGACGAACATATTGACATCGTTGATATTGCGACACCAAATGCATTTCACTATGAAATTGCAAAGGCTGCACTAGAGAACGGCAAGCATGTATACTGTGAAAAACCTTTAACTCTATCAAGTGAACAATCATTAGAGCTTGCGGAAATTGCGAAGGCTAAAGGAGTCGTCAACTATGTTGGCTACAATAATGTGATGAATCCAGCCAGTGCTTATATAAAAGAACTAGTAGACACTGGGAAACTAGGCGACATCGTCGGCTTCTTCGGAACGTATGCACAAGATAGCCTGCTTGACCCAAATTTGCCTATTACGTGGAGACATATTAATAAGTATTCTGGTTCTGGCGCACTAGGTGATTTAGGCTCCCACTTGTTAAGTGTTTCCCAGTTTATTTTGGGAAATATTGAAAGCGTTAATGCAACAGCGAAAACTATATTTAAACAAAGACCTTCATCTCCTGGTTCTTTAACTTTAGCAGAAGTAGAAAATGAAGATATTATTGCAATCCTAACAAACTATGAAAATGGAGCAGTCGGCACAATTTCTTCGAGCCGGATTGCAGCAGGAAGAAAAAATTACTTAACATATGAAATCCAAGGAACAAAAGGCACTGTTCACTATTCTTTAGAACGTATGAATGAAGTAAACGTGTATTTCACATCAGATAATAGTGCAGACAGAGGTTTCCGAACAGTATTTTTAGGTCCAGATCATAAAGGCTATAGTGCATTTTATCCAGCAGCTGGTATTGCAATCGGTTATAACGATATGAAAGTGCTTGAAGCACACGAATTGCTGTCAGCACTATCAAAAGGCACTGCCTATGCTTGTGATTTTGAATTTGGCGCACAAATTGATAAAACAGTTGATGCCATTCTAGCATCAGCAGTACAGCAGCAATGGGTTCGTGTGAATGAAGTGGGAGGTGTAATCGCATGAATATTAAAATAGGAACAGCACCAGACTCCTGGGGAGTATGGTTTCCCGAAGATGAAAAGCAAGTGCCGTGGGAACGGTGCTTAAATGAAATGGAAGAGGCAGGCTATGAGGGGATTGAGCTTGGACCATGGGGCTATCTTCCGAATAATTATCAGCAATTAAAGCAAGAGCTTGAGAAACGCAACTTAACCCTGACAGCAACAACATTAGTTGGTGATCTTACTTCTGAGAAAAAAACACAGGAAATGATTGCTCTACTCGATGAAATGGCAGAGCTTCAGCTGAAGTTTCCAACTGCGAAATATGTAGTGTTAATCGATGATTGTTATACAGATTTGTTTTCAGGCGAACTTATCCGTCCGCAAATATTAAACGATGACGAATGGAGCTCATTTATCCGCAATGTAGAACAAATAAAAAACCATGCAAAATTAAGATACGGCTTGGAAGTAGTGTTTCATCCACATGCACAAAGTCATATTGAGACAGAGGAGCAAATCGAAAGACTTCTGCATGACACAGATATAAATCTATGCTTAGATACAGGACATCATGCATATGCAGATGGTGAACCAGTTGCGTTCATGCGCAAACACCATGCTCGTATTCCATACCTTCACATTAAAAGCTGTGATCTCAAGGTAAGAGAAAGAATGCAAATAGAGGGCTGGTCCTTTGCTAAAGCAGTGAGTGAGGATATTATGTGTGAACCTGAATTAGGTGTAGTCGATATGGAGGCTTTCTTTAAAACTTTGCAGGACATAAACTATAATGGGTGGGCAGTTGTCGAACAGGATATGTATCCTGCACCATTTGATAAGCCATTTCCAATTGCAAAGCGGACAAGTGAATACTTAAAAACTATTACTAACGTAATTAATACCAAATAAACAGTTCTTTACAACTCTATCATAAAGAAGATCCATCATATGATAGAGTTGTAAAGCTAAGAAAGCATCCGTTTTATTTGATTATTTTTGAAAGCGGATACAAACACTCTGGCGAAAAAGGAGGAATGGGCAATGGATAATGCAAAGTTGTCTAATCATTACTCGATGGAGACAGGAAAGGGTAATAAAGATCCAAAAAAAAATCTCCGGTTAATTACGATTGTAGCGACCTTTGGAGGATTGTTGTTTGGTTATGATACAGGTGTAATTAACGGTGCACTGCCATTCATGGCTCAGCCTGACCAGCTTAACTTAACTCCTTTTACAGAAGGTTTGGTCGCAAGTTCACTTGTTTTGGGAGCGGCAATTGGTTCCATCTTCGGAGGCCGGCTCTCAGATACTAGGGGACATCGAAAAACGATTCTTTATTTAGCGATCTTATTCTTCTTCGCAGCGCTTGGCTGTGTTATCGCTCCAAATACAACCATCATGATTTCATTCCGATTTCTGTTAGGGCTAGCTGTAGGCGGAGCATCCGTTATCATCCCCTCTTATCTTGCAGAAATGTCACCAGCAGAACGACGCGGCAGATTAGTAACACAAAATGAATTAATGATTGTCACTGGTCAATTTCTTGCCTATGTTTTTAATGCTGTTATCGGAAATACCTTTGACGAAGCAGGACATGTCTGGCGATATATGCTAGTGATTGCTACACTACCAGCCGTTGCCTTATGGTTAGGTGTTCTTATATTGCCAGAAAGCCCACGCTGGCTCGCATCAAAAGGGAGAATAGCAGAAGCACTGCATACACTAAAACAAATTCGTGAAGGAATTTCGGCTGAGAAAGAATTAAAAAGTATTCAAGCAAGTATCGAAGAAATGAAAAATACCAAAAAAGTTACCTTTAAAGATTTAGGCATTCCATGGATTAGAAGAATCGTTGTCCTTGGAATAGGAATCGGAGCGATTTCACAATTAGTAGGCATTAATTCAATCATGTACTATGGCACACAAATTCTCCAAAACTCTGGCTTTGGAACAAAGGCAGCATTAATCGGAAATGTCGCAAATGGCTTAATTTCCTTAGTAGCCGTCATTATTGGCATGTCCATCATGCATAAGGTAAATAGACGCTCTATGTTTCTGACAGGATTAATTGGTGTTACCGCAGCTCTCCTTTCAATCGGAATTTCCACACTGCTTCTTGCGGATTCCCCAATGCTGCCATATGTCGTCCTTTCTATGACATGTTTATATTTAGCGTTCTTCCAAGGAGCAGTCGGTCCAATGACATGGCTCACCTTATCAGAGATATTTCCAGCCAGAATCCGAGGAATAGGGATGGGGATGGCAGTCTTGTTTCTCTGGCTTTTCAATTTTTTAGTTGGTTTATTCTTCCCCGTACTATTAGACAGTGTTGGCTTATCGGCAACCTTCTTCCTTTTCGCCGTATTTGCGGTTGGAGGGATTGTGTTTATAGGAAAGTATTTACCGGAAACAAGAGGATTGTCGCTGGAGCAGATTGAGGAGAATTTTATCGGGATTAAAGGATCTTATAATTGTTATTTAGAGTTGCATCTGAATGGATGCAGCTCTATTTTTTGTATTCATGCAAGCTATTAAAATACTTTGTTAAATAATCTGACAAGTTGCTTGCCTGTAAAGAAGGAATAAATTACGATGAATTGCAAATACATCGACTTATTTACCTTTCATTTGAACGAAAATCCCAGAATAACTAGGTACGTCTTAGAGAATGCTCCGAAGAAGTTGCAACATACTAGGCTAGCGATTTTTCTGTTTATAACAAGGTAGCCGCCGAATAGGTAAAAGGTGAATTGCATAACAGGCTGTCAAGGTGATGGAAAACTTGAAAAAGACTTGGACAGCTGTAACACACAGATGTTTTCTTCAGAGAGATTAATGCGGTAAGCATAATTCATAGTAATACTTTCATGGAGGATTGTCAGCACAAACCTATGTGACTGTATCGGAGGAAAAACCGAGAGGGGAGAGGTACAATGGCTGTAAATGATACGAAAGTACAAGAAACATCGCTTCATACACTGAAAGCAACTTCAAAAACGGTGCATTGGGGCTATTTTGATAATTCTGTTAAGCCAGCGTTAGAAATAAACTCCGGTGATATCGTGAGTGTAGAAACAGTAACACACCAAGCGGGGGACGCACCTGACTTGATGATGGATGACGGGATTAAAGAAATATACGATAATATTCCTTTTGAGCAAAGAATACCAGGTGCTCATATTATGACTGGACCGATCTATGTTAAGGATGCAACACCTGGAGATATGCTTCAAGTAGAAATTCTGCAGCTAACTCCACGCTTACCTTATGGTGCAAACTTGCTGGCGAATTGGGGCTTTTTATTTAATGAATTTGATAAAAAGGAACGAATCACTATTTATGAATTAGACCGAGAAGGCAAGTGGCTGAATGCTAAATTTGCTTACGACTACCCTTATGAATACAACATCAATGGCAGAATTATTGCACCTGAAGAGGCTATAAGGGAGCCTGCATTAACAAATATGCAAATACCAGCAAGACTTCATATCGGCAATATGGGAGTCGCACCTAAGGAAAAGGGTTGCTTTAGTTCAACACCTCCAGGAATGTATGGAGGAAATATCGACAACTGGAAAATTGGTGCTGGTGCTACGATTTATTATCCAGTCGGAGTAGAAGGCGCATTGCTGTCCCTAGGTGACGGTCACTTCGCGCAAGGAGACAGTGAACTGAGCGGAACTGCAGTAGAAGCATCATTAAATTGCTTGTTAAAAATAAATGTCCGTAAAGACATGGCCTTTCACACTCCCTTGCTTGAAACAACTGATGCATGGATAACCCATGGTTTTCATCCGGATTTAGAGCAAGCCGCAAAAAATGCAGCGTTAGAAATGGTTGGATTTCTGAGTTCAAGATATGGGCTGTCAAGGCAAGATGCATACTCGTTAATCAGCGTTTGTGGCGATTTTTCGATAACACAAGTGGTGGATGAAAATAAAGGAATTCATGTATCAATCCCAAAAAGTGTATTGCTGCCTAAGGCTTAGGATATATCCTAAGTCTTTTTATTATTCTTCTCCAAATTCTGTTTATTCCGATCAGAAGCTGAAATGTAAAAAAGCTTCTATTTTTCTAACAGATGTTACCGTGAATTTCTCCACAAAAATTGTCCATAATAAAACAGTCATGAACAGCATAATTTTTAGGAGGAAATGAAGAAAAATGAGAATGTTACATTCACTAATAGCATGTATGACGATTCTTTTATGTGCAGTCGGTTTAAACCCAACTGTCTCCGAAGCACAGCGAGTAACAAATGATCCTGTAATTTTCGTGCACGGATTAGGGGGAAACAGTACTAACTTTTATTTCATTAGAACCTATTTGAAGCAGCAAGGCTGGGCAGATAATGAGTTGTACGCCATTGAATTATTAGATAAAACAGGGAACAATATTACAAATGCGAAGCAGCTGTCTACTTATGTAGATGATGTGCTCAGAAAAACGGGTAAGAAAAAGGTTGATATTATAGGACACAGTGCAGGCGGAATTAATGCGTTAACTTATATTCTGACTGATGGGGGAAATAAAGTTAACGATGTAGTAACATTAGGATCCCCAAATCGAGTAATAACAACAAAAGCACCCGTCGGAACAGATCCAAACCGCAAAATCCTTTATACATCCATCTACAGCAAAAACGATTATATAACACCTAACAAACTTTCCATCCTCGATGGAGCAAAAAACATTGAAATAACTGGTGTTGATCATTTTGGGCTTGTTACTAGTAAAAAAGTAAATGACTTGATTAAGGTTGCTTTGAATGGCGGCGGGTTGAATACGAATAAATAATTAAAACCCTATTATGTGGACATGAGGTTAACATAATAGGGTTTTAATCTATTTACAATTCGTCCAGTATTGTTGTTACAGAGTACTCTGCCACATAAGGCTGATTCTCATTTAAAATGTCATCTGTAAAGTTTATTCCATCTACAATAACTGTTTTCTCGTTATTCTTAGTATGGGAGAGGCTAATGCTTACTACTGCATCACCATTATAGATATTCAGCGGTGTTAATGTTTCATTTAGGCTATCATAGAGCAGCAAATCTCCGTTTATTACAGTCCCGTATACGTAACTTTTGACAACTAATATGTATTGATCATCAAGCCATAGTGCTTGCTTCGGATAGTAATTGTTTTCATTCTCGTTATCCACTTTTACTTCTACCGTACCCTCATCCTTCATGTACACAAAAAGACTTCCACCTTCTTCAAAACCACCGAGGGGATTAAGCAGTATGTTCTGATAAGAAGGGGAGTAAGAGATAACATCGTTATTGTTTAAATAATTAAAAGTACTTGTTTTTCCATCATTTGTAGAAACGACTAGTTTTTCTTCAAAAGGTGTATATGTTAACTCGAAATTATCGATGCTTTCTGTTGTCGAGTCATCTTGAGGTAATATGTCATTATTTGCTGTAATGACAGCCGTATCCTTACTGCCAGTTTTAGTTTTCTCGTCCATTGATGGTGCTGAATTTGATTCTTTTTTCTTTTCAGATGCTTCTTCAGAGTAACTTTGATATAAAATACCCCCGTAAAAAGCTCCTCCAAGCAATAATACGATAATTATTCCTGTGATACTGATTTTTCGTTTTTTCTTTTGCATTCTCATTAATAACTAGACCTCGCTTTTTCTTAATAACGTACAAAATAATAACATAATTAAGAACATTTAAGAATAGCAAATTTAGTAGTTATTAGTGATATAAAAAAATAGAATACACTTCCTAACAAATCTTACCGGTTGTTTCTCCTCTCGAAATATATAACAATAGTTATAGCAAGATAACTTCTAAACCATAGGGGGAAATAATGAAGACTACTAAATTACTAATTTCATTAGTTGCATGTATGGCTATTATTGTTTCTGTTGTTGGAGCGAAACCTTCTGTTTCCAAAGCAGCGTCAAGTCATGACCCGGTTATTTATGTGCACGGAACAGGCGGTAACAGCACAAACTTCTATGCAATTAAAAGTTATTTAAAATCACAAGGCTGGGCAGATAATGAGCTTTATGCTATTGAATTATTAGATAAAACAGGCAACAGCTATACAAATGCCAAGCAGCTTGCAACATATGTAGATCAAGTATTAAAGAAAACCGGCAAAAGCAAGGTCGATATCATCGGACACAGTGCAGGCGGTATTAATACATTGACTTATATCTTGAACACTGGCGGAACAAAGGTGAATGATGTTATTACATTAGGATCGCCTAACAGATTTGTTACATCAACAGCACCAGTTGGCAAAGATTCTAACGATAAAATTCTATACACGTCTATTTACAGTTCAAATGATTATTTAGTGCCAACATGGCTTTCTAACCTTAAAGGAGCAAAAAACGTTGAGCTTAGTGGAATTGGCCATTTAGGGTTGGTTGCTAACAGCAAGGTGAATGAGCTTATTAAAGCAGGATTAAATGGCGGCGGTCAGAATACAAACTAAAATGAATATAAAAAATGACTCAAGAGCTGTCTTGAGTCATTTTTTTATATATCAGAATTTAGTATTCGAGTTTATTATTTTGCCGAGATCCAACTCATGTACTGTGTCACACAGAATCTCAATATCCTCTTTACTATGGCTGGCGAGTAATATTGTTTTTCCTTGATTTTTCAGCTCTAAAAGGATTGTTCGAATATCTTTAACTCCTTGGTTATCCAAGCCATTCATCGGTTCATCAAGTATAAGGATATCAGGATCTTCCATCAGTGCTTGAGCAAGACCAAGTCGCTGCCTCATTCCGAGTGAATATTTGCCGACATGTTTTTTACTTTTAGAATCTAATCCAACTTTTTCAATTACATGTAAGATTTGTTCCTTTGATATTTGCTTTTTGATTGCAGCAAGAAATTTTAAATTAGTGTATCCATCATAATTAGGCAGAAATCCCGGTGCTTCAATAATGATACCTATATTTTCTGGCACATCACAGTCCTGACCGATTTGCTGATCATCTATCTTGATACTTCCAGATGCTGGGATAACGAACCCGCAAATACACTTTAAGAGAATGGTTTTCCCAGAACCATTTCTGCCAACTAAACCGTGAATTTTGTTTTTTTCAAACGATAAGGAGATGTTATTTAATACAGTCGTTTCTCCAAACCTTACTGTTAAATCATGAACCTTAATACCTGCATGCATCTTAACTACTCCTTTCTTGCTTATATAGGTGGTAACACATTAATCGTTTGCTTGCGATTAATTACAATGGCTAATATTATCATTATCCCGATCAGTAGAGCAAAACTAATATAAATATAGGTAATCGACGGCATTGGAGTTGTTCCATTAATATCAATCCGTGCAAGATTGCTCCATGACACAGGTGAAAAGCGGTATAAATAATATCTATTGGTAACAGCCGCATCTAAAACTAGCAGGAAGGATGCCGTTAATATTCCAAACACTCTAGTGTTCGAAAAGGAATTAATAACATAAATAATAAGCCCTAAAAATACTCCGGTTAACCACGAAAGCAGGAGAGAAAACCACAATGCTTGAATGGGCGAAAAATAGTGTAAAACATCTGAAGGAATAAATGATTTTAAATTAACTACATCGGCTGCATTAGTATTTGCAAGTGTGCCAAGAACTTTTCCCCATTCCATTGTAAATTGGATATTGAAAAGGTTAAGCCCGATAGATAGGAGCAGGAGAAAGATAAAATAAACTGCTGAAGCAATGAAAATATACCCAATTTGTCCGATGCTCCATGGAATTCTGCCGCTTCTTGCGATTATATAGGGCTGGTTCTCGTCAATAAAAGGAGCATCACTGAACAGTAATAGTAAGGGGAAAAAGAACAGTAGCTTAATAAATTTCTGAGTAAAAAGAAACGGAAACATCCATGGCGAGACATTAATATCAATGTCTTTTCCAAAATCTACGATTTCCTTCGTAAAGCTATGTGTCAAAATGATCAGCAGAATAGCGATAATCCAAACTCGGTAATTGGAGGACCATTTGCGGAAATTTTGCAAACACACAAATCTTGCTGTATTAAACAACTTCATTACGCACCCTCCTCTTAACTTGATAAGAAAACAGCCATCCAGCTAGTATTGATAACATAATAAAAATAAAACAAAAGTAGATAAAACTGATGAGGGGACCTTGCTGAATGACATCTGAACTTCTTGTAAGTAAGTACAGGTTAAATGCATTTGGAAGTAGGATGGTAACTTCTTCTAAAACATAACTGGCAATAACGGGTGCAACTATTGCAGCAAAGTGAATTGGTATAAACGCAGAGAAGGTTAATCCAACAACTGTCCATAATGCTGCTGCCATACTAAAAACAAAACTTTGTGCTAGTAAATATAAAGGCGGGTAAATACTGGTACTAAGTGATTTAAATGGTGGAAACAATACTTGGTTTAAATCTTCATTTGGAAACAAGGGGAACTTAAATGACAGTAAGATGATAAATAGGATTTGTCCTATAAATACAGTTAATAAACCACTGACAAAACAAGTAATAATTTTTGACCACACATATTTGCTAATCCCTGTACGGATGACAACTGGTTTTATAAATTGGCATTTCCAATCACTGCAGAAGCTGGATACATAAGGAAAAGCAGCAAATAAAACTACTAATTTTTTAAACATTGTTAAGCCTATAAAAATATCAAAATAATAAGCTACATCTCCAGCAACACTGTTAATTTCTTCCCAGACGCTTATAAAACAAAGTAAAGTAACACCGATGATGGAAAGGTAAAAAACAGGAGCCGAAAATACTTGCATAAACGACATAGTTAATGCTCTGCTTTTCATATTAATAGTCACTTCCAATACGCAATTCTTGGCCCGTATCTGCATCGATTATGATAGTAAAATAATCGGATGCTGTGTTTGTGCCTTTTTCATCACTAGACGTTACATCCTGTTTGGCGGTAAAGACCCATGCAGGGGTTAGTTTATAGCTGATGGAATCCTGCTTGGACACAATTGGAACATACTCTAATGCTATTTTTGATATTGTTATTGGGTCTGTTAATAAGACGTCTTTGTACTTGTTTTCAATCATGTTTAAGGCGTCTTCCAAGGAAATCGGATTTACTTTATTTTGTATTGTTTTGCCTGTATCATAAATGCCGTCTAGAGTTAAGGCAATTATTCCATCTTTATTA
The DNA here is from genome assembly GCF_021341655.1 of Bacillus sp. Au-Bac7. NCBI lineage: Bacteria > Bacillati > Bacillota > Bacilli > Caryophanales > Bacillaceae > Bacillus > Bacillus sp. Au-Bac7. The sequence goes on from NZ_JAJTTG010000002.1 coordinate 373,326, forward strand.
ACAACACCTACTATCCGGCTTCCTATTACCGGTATTTCAGCAGCATTACTAAAATAACCTTTGTTTGTTATGATTAGATTGTTTTGTACAACAGGAAAGGTGACTACATATGCTTCATCAGCCTTTTCCCATTTGCGAGGATGACCGCCGTCCTTTTGTTCGTAATCCTCCCATTCATTTTCTAATGTTTCTAAATCTAAAGCAATCACATCTGGATTTCCAAGGTTGGTTATACCGTATTCATTTGCTGCCTTTTTAACCTTTTCAATGGCATCGTTGCTATTAATATTTTCAAGTGCTGTTTTTTTGTATATATCGTGCAAATCAGACCGTATATTGGGTTTTGCACCATATATAACATCAGAATATTCACGATCACTGTAAAATGAATCCTCAAACCTAACAGTACCTAATTCTATCGACATATACGATCCATCCGTAAATTCAAAATATACATCTTTATAGTCTGGTTTAATCTCATTATTGTTTTCAAAAGTATCTGTTAATTCTTTATTATTTACAAGTTCCTGCTTTAACGGATCGTTCTTAAAGTCCTTCGGTGAGACGGATAGTGAGGGATAATCTTTATTTTCTCCACCAGCTATATCTGCTTTTACAAGCAAGTTTTTGTCCAATTCCACATCAAGATTATCAGGTGTTGGTTCATTTGATTTGTTTGCCTGTTTCGAATCAGATGCAGCGTTTTGTTCACCTGTTGGAAAGCAGCCAGAAAGCACGACTAGAAATGTGCAAAGCAGCAATAACCATATTTTTTTCAAGACTTATACTCCTTTCAAAAATGATTAAGTAATAATCAGAGACCGATGCAGGTAGTCGGTCTATGTTAATTTAGACGATTTAGCTTGTTAAGAGTACCAATAACCTTCTGAGTGTACAGAGTATTTATCTGTATCCGCTTGCAGAATTAAACTTTGACCTTTGTTCGCTTTTTTACTATAAGCTTTGACAATTTTTTTGCATTAGAGGGAGTTACCCTAATGTAACCAGTGTAAGATGTTGCACTAGTTGACGGGCTTTTTCTTATGTTGTAGTAGTATATATCAGAAGATATTATATTGTGCTTTGTAGTGTAAATATAGCCTTTTTGTTCAGTATCATCTTTCGGGTTAGGTGCAGAATACGCTACACCACTATTTTGCGACGGAGTTACATTAAACGAGAAGGATTTTTTCTGTGCAAACCCAGTAGGAGTCAAGATTGAAAAAAGAAAAGCGGTAATTAATAAACCAGGGATAAGTTTCTTTTTCATTGTTTTTCTCCTTTTAATCATTTTTTTATAATCTGTCAGGGACCTGCATGCCAGATTACATGTAAAATATAACACGGCTAAAGAATTAATAGTTTTGCGAATTATGACATTTTTCTATTAATCTAGTATTTTAGAGTTAAAGTCCTGAAGACTGTGACATTTTTCGTAACTGAAATAAGCTAAAGGATGTGGTATTGTTTAAAAGCTGTTTTAGATTATGTTTAAGAAAACTTCTTTTTTAAGCTGCTGATAATTATCATGTAAAAAGAATCAATTTCCCCCAAATATTTGCAACGTGCTGTCCATACAGGTATAGTTAAAATGTAAACGATTTCATTTAAAAAGGGGGAAGGCAATTGAGAAATTGGTACGGAGTAAAATTGTCATTGCCGCAAACTGTTAGTTTATCATCTCAGGTAAGTGCTCAAAGCGGGGAAAGCCAATATGATAAAGACGGTGTTTTTTATGAAATCTATGTGAAATCTTTTTATGATTCTGATAGTAATGGCCATGGTGACTTAAAAGGGGTTATCAGTCAGCTTGATTACTTGAATGACGGCAATAGGAGCACCAGTAAAGACTTGCAAGTAAATGGAATGTGGCTGATGCCGATTAATACGTCACCAAGCTACCATAAATATGATGTGACAGATTACTATAATATAGATCCTGAATATGGAACGTTGGAAGATTTTCGTAACCTGACTAATGAAGCACATAAACGGGGCATGAAGGTAATTATGGATTTAGTTGTTAATCATACGAGCAGTGAGCATCCTTGGTTTAAGGAAGCCAGTCAAGATATAAACAGTAAATACCGTACTTATTATGTGTGGGCAGATGAACATGCCGATTTAAACGAAACAGGATCATGGGGTCAGCAAGTATGGTATAAAAACCCAAACGGAGAGGGCTATTACTATGGCACATTTTGGTCTGGCATGCCTGATTTGAATTTTAATCATCATGACGTTAGAGCAGAAATGATTAAAATTGGGCAGTATTGGCTCAGCCAAGGGGCCGACGGTTTCCGGCTGGATGCGGCGATGCATATCTATAAAGGGCAAACTGAAGATGGTGCAGCTAATAACCTCGAATGGTGGAAAGAATTCAGAGCTGTGATGCAGCAGAGTAAACCAGATGTGTATTTAGTCGGTGAAGTTTGGGATTTGCCAGAGGTAGTTGCACCGTACTATGAGGCATTAGATTCAGCCTTTAATTTCCATTTAGCAGATAAAATCATCCTTTCTGTTAAAAGCGGCACAGATCAAGGTATTACCGCAGCAGCACTTTCAACAGCAGCGCTTTACCACACTTATAATCCCACTATAATCGACGCCATTTTCTTATCCAATCATGATCAAAACCGTGTTATGAGCGAGCTGAATAGTGATGCTGCTAAAGCGAAGTCGGCTGCATCCATTCTGTTGACATTGCCTGGCAATCCATTTATCTATTATGGGGAAGAAATCGGTATGACAGGCGCAAAACCAGATGAGTTCATCCGTGAGCCATTCCGTTGGTTTGAAGGCGACGGGGAAGGCCAAACAAGCTGGCAAACACCAACCTACAATATTGGCGGAAATGGTATCTCTGTTGAAGCACAAGACAACGATCAAGCTTCCCTGTTAAACCACTATCGTAAAATGATCCGTGTTCGCCAAGGGTATGACGAGTTACTAAAAGGAAATTTAGAAGCGATGGAAGTCAATAATGCAAAAATAGTCGCCTATAAACGGACCCTCCACCAAACCATCCAGATTTATCATAATATTTCAAATGAGACAGTTGCAGTAACTATTGCCGGCAATGGAGAAGTAGTTTTTTCAAGTGAAGCGGGTGTAATAAAGAATGATTCGATGTTAACTATACCTGCTAATACTACTGTATTAGTAAAATAAATATCCAGTTAGATCCTGTTTAGGCAGGATCTTTTTTAGTGGGAAATTAAATGAGTGATTCAGGGGTCACTATTGTAAGGGTCTATGATATATTTACGTAAATGGAAGAGTGGTTTGTTAAAAGGTGAAATTTCAATAAACCTGTTATATAAAGGGTTGAATAATAGTGTCTAATTATAGTCACTATAATGTCAAAAATCTCTTAACTTTTATAGCAATGTACTCATAATGCATAAGTTTACAGCCATTTTCTTAAATGTGCGTCACTATGTTAAGACCCTATTATTCCTTTTAGGATTTATAGAGCATGTCAGATTAGGAATAGAAGGTATGCAATCCGAGCATTTTAAACATATATCTATATTTGATATGTTATAGTTATTAGAGAGATTTTTTACAAACATAGAATAAGTGAGGTTAAGATTTTGACAAAATTATTTTACAGTCTGTTTGCTGTGCTAATATTGCTTGCAGGATGCAGCGATAATAATTCAACTCCGAAAGAGGAGACAGAACAAACTGAAGACAAAGCTTCTCAGGAAGAAACACAAAAAGAAATAGTTAATTTCATTAATAATGATATTGCAAAGGTTTCTGCCTATGAAACAGAAGCAAATGACGAATTGGCAACTGTTTCTGGTGACAATTACAGTTCAGAGGATAAGCTATATGATGTGCTGACAAATAAAGTAATTCCTACATATGAAAAAGCTGTTAGTGAAGCAAAAAATATACAAGTGAATTCTTCAGAACTGGAACCATTGAAAAAGCAAATGGAAGATGCAACAAGCACTTACTACGAAGCTTTGCAGCTTGAAAAAGAAGCGCTGGAAAAGGATAATGAAGAACTGTTCGGGAAATCTAACGCAAAAGCACAAGAGTACTTGTTGATGTTGAAAGATTATCATGAAGATATGGCAAAACTAGCGAAAAAATATGATATTGATTATCAGCAAGGCGCTGAATAATTAATTAGGAGGTAAGCCGATGGTTTACCTCCTATATTTATGCCCTAAGATAAATCTGCTTTACTTGAATCATTTTCATAGCCATTCTGTTAAAATGGAGAAATTAAGTAGGAAATTTGCCAATAAATATTATAAAATTAATGATAAATTAGTATGTGAAAGAAAGTGGAGGGGTATCCATGAACGAATTGAATATCAATACAAATCCTGGTTTTTTCACAAGAATAAATGCTGCCATGTCAAAACTAAGGGATTCTGAGAAAAAGATTATAGAGTTTATTGAACAAAACCAAGATGAGATAATTCATCTTTCCATTACAGAAGTCGCTGAAAGAAGTGAAACAAGTGAATCTTCTGTTGTCCGTTTATGTAAACGCCTTGGTTATAAGGGGTTTCAAGACTTAAAAATAAACTTGGCAAAGGAAGTCATTGCCCCTGAAAAACAAATTCATGAAGTGATTGAAAAGGGCGATGACGTTGTCATGATTAAAAAGAAGGTATTCCAGTCAAATATTCAGGCACTTTATGATTCAATCGAGGTTTGCAGTGATGATGAATTAAGAAAAGCAGTGGACGCTATATCAAAAGCTCGCGTAATTGAACTATATGGAACGGGCGGCTCAGGGGCAGTCGCAGCGGATGCTCATCATAAACTGTTAAAGCTAGGTATAAAATCATTTACCTACAGCGATCCTGTCCTTCAGGCTATGTCAGCAAGTGTACTCACACCTGAAGATGTTGTTATCGCCATTTCACATACAGGCTCTAACACAGACGTTTTAGCGGCGGTGAAAATTGCAAAAGAAGCAGGAGCTGCCATCATATGTATTACGAATTCTTCAAAGTCTCCTATTACTAAAATTTCGGATATTGTGCTGCAAACAGCTTCTAAAGAGACCTTATTTCGAACAGATGCCATTTCATCAAGGATTGCTCAATTAACTATTATTGATATTTTAGTTGCTTCTGTTGCGAATCAGCAATATGAACTGTACTATAGCAACTTGCAGAAAACCCGAAAGTCCACTACTGATAAAAAGATGTAAGAGTGTGATTGAAAAAAATCTTCAAATTTTCTAAAAATATCTTGAAGGAAATTACCACCCTGTGATATGATGATTGTGCAAAAGGAAATAACAGAAAATTCTATACAACTAGACCGTACTTCTTGTTTTTTGAAAATACAGCGTAGAAGGAGGGATTTACCAAGATTCTCTTATTGTCATGTGAGAAATAGAGGAATTGTTTCACACTATTGGTAAATTCCTTCTATTTTTTTGAATTTATTGTGAAGGAAATTTTCTTCATAAAGGAGAGAACAGAAAATGAAAGCAGCTGTATTTCATGGTCCTAATAATATGAAGCTGGAAGAAGTAACGAAGCCGGAAATTAGTGAAAACGAAGTGCTTGTAAGAGTAAATGCAAGTGCTGTATGTGGCACAGATATTCGTATTTATGAAGGCAAAAAAACAAAGGGCGTTCGAACTCCGTCGGTGATTGGTCATGAGCTTGTCGGCACCATTGCAGAAGTCGGTGCAAAGGTAATGGAATTTAGTGTTGGTGACCGAGTGGGAATAATGCCAGTTATTCCGTGCAGGAAGTGTTACTACTGTTTAAATGGCAGGGAGAATGTTTGTGCAAATCGTACTGCGATTGGCTATGAATTTGACGGCGGTTTTGCAGAATATGTGAAAATTCCAAGTACAGCTCTTGAAGCTGGCAACCTGGTGAAGATTCCAGATAATTTGTCCTTTGAACAGGCAGTCATTGCAGAACCGCTTGCATGCTGCATGAACGGCCAACGAAAAGCAAATGTAAAAATGGGCGACGTTGTAGTAGTTATTGGCGGAGGACCTATTGGGCTGATGCATGTACAATTAGCCAAAATAGCAGGGGCGACTAAGGTGATATTGAGTGAACCAATTGATCATCGCCGTGCTAAAGCGGTTCTTGCAGGTGCCGATTATGCTGTGAACCCGGAGGAAGAATCACTTGAGGATATTGTTTTAAGTGAAACAGATGGTTTAGGGGCAGATGTAGTCATCATGGCAATAGGCATTCCTTTCTTAGTTAAAACGTCCGCCAATCTATTAAAAAAAGGCGGTACATTAAATCTGTTTGCTGGATTTACAAATGGCGTCTTGGCGGAGATTGATCCTAACATTATTCATTATAATGAGATTACCATTAATGGAACCTCTGCTTTAACAAGAGCTGATTATCATAAATCATTGTCTCTCATTGCATCAGGCAAAATCAATACGGCTGCTATTATCACAACAGGCTACACTCTTGAAAATATCGAACAGGCAATTTTGGATGTAAAGAATGGTAATCATATGAAAACAGTCATAACCCAATAACAAGTAGAAATAATATGAGAATAGGAGTGTTATTTATATGTCATTATTAGGTAAAGAAGTTCGTATGAATCGTCTATTAAATCAAAAGTCTGGAAAACTATTAGCTGTTGCAGTCGATCAAGCAATGGCACGGGGTATTTTTGAAGAGCTGATGCCAATTCAACGTAAATTAGATGAAATTGTAGCTGGTGAACCTGATGCCATTACGATGCATAAAGGCATTGCGGATATGTGTTACCGTCCTCATGCTGGCAAAACAGGCTTTATTTTGAAGTGCTCTACGTTCTCCCCTTGGCAGCCAAATTATGATGCATGGGTAACAGAAGTAGATGAAGCAGTGCGACTAGGCGCAGATGCAGTGTCGATGGGCTGTATTGTAGGCGGTGATGATCAGCCTGAACAATTACGCAATCTAGGTATCATTGCTGGTCAGGCTGCAGCTCACGGCTTGCCAATGATTGCACATATTTATCCAAGAGGAAACCAAATTCCTGAGAATGAAAAAAATGATTGGAAGAATGTAGCCTATGCAGTTCGTGCTGGCGCTGAGCTTGGTGTGGATATCGTGAAAACAAAGTATACCGGCAATCCAGAAACTTTCGCTAAAGTGGTTGCTTCCACTCCAGGAAAGGTAGTTGTCGCAGGCGGAGAAAATGGAAATAATATTGATGACTATTTCCAAATGGTTTACGATGTTATCGATGCGGGCGGGGTAGGTATCACGTTTGGCAGAATGGTATGGAATAATCCTAATCCAACAGCGGTTGTGTCAGCGTTTAGAAATATTATTCATAATAAAGGAACTGTTAAAGAAACAATAGAACTTTATAATGAGTTAATGAATTCTCCATTGAGTGTATAGAGGGTGGTATAGTTATGTCTCATATCATTGGCATAGATATTGGCACTAGCGGGATAAAAGTTGGTGCAATGAATAAAAAGGGAGAATTAGGGTTTCTTGAGTATGAGCCCTATTCTCTTCTTTACCCTGCCATGGGCTGGATTGAAATTGATCTTGATGATATTTGGAGTAAAACGAAAACATTGCTGTTAAAGGTGTGGCAGCAAGTTGAGCTTGAAAACACAGGCAAAGTAGAAGCAATCTCTCTGTCTACTTTTTGTAATAGCTCGGTGTTTTTAAATGCAAAGGGCGAGCCCCTTTATCCAGGCATTATGTATTTAGATCAAAGAAGCACACAAGAAGCAGCTTGGATCAAAGACCAAGTCAGTGAGAAATCTCTGTTTGACATTACTAAAAATCGATTAGAACCTGGAATGTATACGCTTACAACTCATTTATGGTTTAAAAACAATTATCCAGAATTATATGCGCGCACCTACAAATGGGGGAATCTTTCTACCTTTATTCTGCACAAGCTGACAGGCAATTTTGTGATGGATTGGACGCAAAGTTCCTTTAGCGGGATGTATGATGTCAAAAACTATCGTTGGTCTCCTGAAATATATGAGGCGGTTGGTATAAACCCTAAGAAGCTTCCTGAGGTTGTTGATCCAAGTTCTATCGTTGGGGAATATGTGCATCCAGTAATTGCGTCCGTCCGCATACCTGTGATTGCCGGTGCAGCAGATACAGCATGCTCCACTGCCGCCCTCGGAATCGGTGTCAATGAAATGTTCGAATCTGTCGGGACTTCGAATGTTTTAACTGTTTGTACAGATAATCCAGAGCTGTTAGATAAGCGATTTTTAAATAGATGCCATGTTATAAAGAACCATTGGTTGTCTCATGGAGCCATGTCCTTTCCTGGTGCAGCTATACAATGGTTTTACGACCAATTTCTAAAGCCGGAAGGATACACGAAAGCTGAGTTAGAAGAATTGTGCAAACAATCAGCACCAGGAGCAGGCGGTGTCTTTTTTCTGCCTTATATGCAAGGAGAGCGAGCCCCGATTTGGGATCCTAATGCAAGAGGGGTCTTTGTCGGCATACATTTAAATACAACTAAAGCCGATATGTTTCGAGCTGTGTTAGAAGGCTGTTCTTTTGGTTTGAAACAAATTAATCAAATTATTGAATCAGACTATCAACTCCGCGTTAAAAGCTACCAATCTATCGGCGGCGGGGCAAAAAATCGGGAATGGGCCCAAATTAAAGCAACTGTACTAAACAAAAGCGTTCATATTAAAGATATTTCGGAGACAGGTGTATTAGGAACATGTATGATTGCTGGCACCGTAATAGGCTATTTTGATTCATTGGAGGAGGCGGTTGAAAAAATTCACAATAATACGATTTCCATAATAAAGCCAGACTTGAGTAAGCGAGTGCTTTATGAGCAGTTAAATAATGTGTTTCATCAAATTTACCCGTCTTTAAAAACATTTTTTGCATTAAGCAATCAAACACTTTCTAAAGCTGACAATGAGACAGAAGAGGATGAAGAGGTAATTATTTAGTATTTTTTGTAAACCCTTACAAAGAGAAAAATAGCAGTTTTTATGAGGAAAATACTATTTTTTATGATTGGGGGAAATGAAATGAGTTTACCTGAATCCAAGGTCAATCCAGGATTAGAAGGGAAGAGAAAGTCAGGATATCGTTGGTTAGTTCTTTCCCTTATTTTTGTGGTCTATATTGTTTGTTATGCTGATCGAACGAATATCGGTGTTGTGCTGCCATTTATTCAACAAGATTTTACGCTTAACAACTTTCAAACAGGGGCTATATCAAGTTTTTTCTTCCTAGGCTATGCCATTTCACAAATCCCGGCCGGTTTCCTACTCGGCAAAAAAGGAACTCGCGGAATAGTAGCTATTGCAGTTATTGCCTTTTCCTTAGTCACCTTTTTCCTTGGGATGGTTTCAAGTGCTGCACTTTTGATTTTACTTCGTTTACTGCTAGGTTTAGCAGAAGGTCCTGTTCCTGTCAGTATGTCAACCACCATTAACCACTGGTTTCCGGCTAAAGAAAAAGCTACCGCAACAGGAATTTATATTGCTTCTACACAGCTTGCCCCAATCTTTGTACCCATCATTGCTACAGCTATTGCCATGTCTTTCGGTTGGCGTTATGTTTTTTACTGGTTTGCTATCCCTGGATTTATAATTGCGATCATTTGGTATCTGGTTGTCAGAACAAAGCCTGAAGACAGTCCAAAGGTATCAAAAGAGGAGCTAGAATATATTCGCCAAGAAGAAGTGCCGACAGAGGCTGCAACGGAAAATAGATCACTAGGCTGGTTAGATAAAGCTATTCGTTACCAAAAAGTCGCTAAAATCAGCACATCTAAAGAAGTTTTTACGTCTTGGAATATTTGGGGTAATACATTAACTTATTTTTTAATGAACAGTGTATTATACGGCATGTTGACATGGGTACCTATGTATTTAGTCAACGCAAAAGGCTACTCCTTTATGAAAATGGGCTTTGTCGCGTCTACACCTGCAATCGGCGGTCTGTTAGGTGCTCTTTTAGGCGGAATTATTTCTGACAAAGTATTCTTAAAAAGACGTAAGCCAACCATGTTAATTACAGCCATCGCTACCGCATTGATGATGCTTGTCGTGATGAATATTCCAGATAACGCCATTCTTGTTTCCCTTAGCTTAGGGCTGGCAGGCTTCTTCCTTAATATTGGCTGGCCCGCATTTACTGCTTATCCGATGGGGTTAACAAATAGAAATACATTTCCTGTCGCGATTGCAACAGTAAACAGCGGCGGAAACCTAGGCGGATTCTTTTCCCCAATGATTGTTGGCGCAATCCTTGATGCAACTGGAAATTATAATATCGCCTTTGGATTCTTTGCGGTCATGCTAGTACTTGGCTTCTTCATTATTACCACTTTAAAGGAACCAGCACTAGAAGGATAAATTCATAGTCATTTATAGGGCAGAGGAGTTTTCCCATGCCCTGTTTTATTGTAAGCTATAATTATTGAAATACTTTCCAGTTGAAAAGGTGGAGATTGTCTTGAAACAAACTGTATATATTACTAGAAAACTGCCAGAAGACATAATTAATACACTTTCCCTTCATTTTCATGTGAGAATGTGGGAAGAAGAGAATATCCCCGTGCCAAGGGATATTTTACTTAAGGAAGTAGAAGATATTGATGCTCTTATTTGTCTATTAACAGATAAGATTGATGAAGAAGTCATCGGCAGAGCTCCACATCTAAAGATAATCAGCAATGTCGCAGTAGGCTACAATAATATCGATATAGCAGCAGCGGTAAAAAGGGGAATACAGGTTACGAACACACCTGGAGTGTTAACAGAAACAACTGCAGATTTAACATTTGCTTTGCTGATGGCGACAGCTAGAGGTGTGACAACTGCTTCTGAAGCTTTGCGTAACGGAAAGTGGGGCGCATGGTCTTTAATGGAATTTACCGGACAAGATATTTATAGTGCCACATTAGGGATTATCGGCTTAGGAAGAATTGGCGAAGCGCTTGTTAAAAGAGCAAAAGGCTTTGATATGAATGTGCTTTACTATAATCGTTCCCGAAAGCAAGACAAAGAACAGGAGCTTGATATTCACTATGCAGAATTAAACGATTTATTGCAGAAAGCCGATTATGTGTGTCTGATGATTCCATATAGTACTGAGGTGCATCATCTGATTGGCAAAGAGGAATTGTCCCTAATGAAGCCTACTGCCATTCTCATCAATACAGCGAGAGGCGGACTGGTCGATGAAGATGCTTTATATCAAGCTTTAAAGAATCGAGATATTTGGGCAGCTGGGTTAGACGTCTTTGAAATTGAACCAGTACCTGCTGATCACCACTTGTTATCCTTAAATAATGTGGTGACATTGCCTCATATTGGCAGTGCAAGCTACAAAACAAGAATGAGTATGGCTCAGCTTGCTGTCGAGAATGTTGTAAGCGTACTAGGTGGTGGTGAAGCCTTAACTCCTGTTCAAATGTAAATTCTGTGTACCTCCATTTATGAAATAAGTGGAGGTTTTTACGTGGAATTACTCCTTTAGTCTAGTATTAAATCTTTGACAAAAAAGAAAAACCACCAAGCAACAATCATTAAATGTGCTGCTGTTACAGTGAGTGCCCATATAGAGCCCTCTTGCAAACCAATACCGATATACTCCCATTCATTCAATCCATCACTGCGGCCTAATGCAATGCGAATAAAAAAGAAAGAAATGGTGTGATTAAAGTTACAATTGCAGTGAAAACAGATAGAGCCCTTTTTCGTTTACGGATTGCATTATAAATAGCTGCAGCTAATGTCGCGATAATAAACAAATAATAGAATAACCAAACCCAATTAGGACGAGTCTCCGAACATCATAGTTCAATCTTCTTTCAGACGTTTCTCATCATAAACACTATATGCGTTATACGTAAAAAAGAAGCATATCAGATATGCTTCTAGCGTTATTATGATGGATACCATGAAAGCTTGCTATCACTGTCCAATGGAAGCGATTTTGTTTCAGCACTCAAGGAATCAAACCATTTGCTTGCAATCTCTTCCTTTGCCAGTTTTGCATTAGCATCATCTTCCCAAATGATATGGGAAAACCATGCTCCCGTCGCCGATTCGAATTGCAGTTCAGCAAAAGCAATCAAAGAATGTTCAGCCTGTGCGAAATTGCCATTAACTGCCGAGGCGACAGACGCTGCTTGCGGCATTAATTCATTCTTAATTTTATCCTTTATGTTAGCATCTTCAAGCTCATCCCACATTACTAATTTCCCATCGAGCTGATAGAAAATTTCAAAAGATGGTTGTGTTCTCATATCCACTAAAATAAAGGCACGTTCCACGGAATTGTTTGCTGCCTTAACAGTATTTACGATAATATTTTGCGCCATCTCCACCCAAAAATTGATGGCTTCCTCTTCAGGTGAGCCTAAGTAAAACTCTTCTTCAAGCTCTGTTGCAGCAGCTTCTCCTTTGTTAACGTCTTCGACTTTCTTAAAAAACCGATTAAAAAATCCCAACTTATACACTCCCATTCTAGTATAATCTTAATGCAATTATTATAGATTATTTTACAGTTTTAACCAAATGTTTCGTCGGTCATGGTATTGATTCCTCCCTTTTTCCTATTGAACCAATACTTTAATTAGTAACAATAAAGCTTAATGACGGCCTTATTCCCATAATTTTTTCAAGAGAGCTGGCAATCAAGCTTGCATATCGTTCTTCTAACCAATCACGTGCGAAGGTATTTGGACAAAATATGCGAACATATTGCGAATCTTTCATTTCAATCGTTGTGTCTTTGAGCCATGTATGAAAAGAGGGAGCAGATAATTTCCCTTTGATATCATTCAATGTTTTTTGCCAAATTTCTTGATTAGCAGGGGCATTGTATTCTTCGTTCTGATTTTCTTCCTGCGACAGACTATTATTCCTTTTCATAGTCTTCATTTCCTCTTTTAGCTTCAGATAAGTACTAAGGTCCTCTATATCAAAATCGATAAATGATTCAACTAAAACTCCAAACTCTTCATAAGATAGTTCAGAATACTTGAATAACACAAATGCCCCTTTAAAGTCTTCCTTTTGTAATGCCATCTCAATTCGCTGCTTATCAATTGTTTTGTATATATCCTTCATTGTTAAAGTATCCATTGTAGCCTCCTTAGATGGAAAGAGTGTAAAAAAATTATAAAATGACTTAGCAGCGAGCACAAATATAAATAGACCTAGCAAATCATAGAGGTAATTTGATATAGATAGAGGCAGAAATTAAGATTTAGCAAGTAAAGATAGTATTCTTTTAATGTAAAATTAAAAGGAAGTTTGGCACTCGAAGTGGTAAAAATATTGGACATTTGCATCAGCTGTCTTGCTAAAAAAATAGTGAAAAACACAGACAAAGTTGATGAGAAAGAGCATGACATTCGTCCATTTATGATTAGATAGCTGAACAGCCTTGGTGCAATGGTGCTTTACGCTGCTCCTGCCTATGTTTTATCTTGCTAGACTACTAGTTTTATAGCAGGATATGTTGGTTGTCGTTGGCAGTAAAAAAACATTGTAATAAAAACAAGGAAATGCTGATCAGACATAGTGTTTGAGGGACTTTTTTATTAAATGGTACAAATAGTGTCTATAATAAGACACTATTTGTAAACTAGTTAAAATATGTCCTAAAGTTAGAGGGACTTTCCAATTATTTTTAAAGATAATTTTCCTTGCTGACACCATATTTTTTTTGCACAAATGAAAAAAACACGTATAATAATGTTAATTAATATTAGAAATGGAGTACACAAAATGGTCCAATCAATTAATACAAAAGTCGATTTAGTTAGTGATGCAACTTCACATATGGGGATTTCAGAATATGGAAAAATCATGATTGGCGACAAGGGATTTGAATTCTTTAACAGTCGTGATGCTCGGAAGTTTATTCAAATACCTTGGGATGAAGTTGATTTTGTTACGGCATCAGTTATGTTCAAAGGGAAATGGATTCCTCGTTATGCTGTTCAAACGAAACGAAATGGGAAGTATATATTTTCTTCTAAAGAGCCTAAAAAAGTTTTGCGCGCCATTCGCAATTACGTAGATCCAAGCCATATGGTCCAATCTTTAAGTTTCTTTGATGTTATTAAACGGGGTTTTAAGAGTAAAGTAAAAAAATAGTTTTGCCTACCATTTTGGCAGAAAAATTATATTACAGTGATTATGTTGTCTACAATTCCGTTTGAATAAACCAGCCAGAAGGGCTGGATGTATTCATGCTGCAAGTATACTTGGTGAGAATCGTTAAATTTTTTTAAAATCTTTCTTGTAAGCGTTATATTAGTGTGCTATAATTTCTTTGGAAGCTCAGTAAAGAGGCATCCAAATTTTTAACTATTAATTTAAAGCGTTTACATAAAACTGGATATTTATCATATTTTTTACGTGTTACTGATTCGATCAGGCATGAGTTAAAAGTATTGATTTTTTTGAGGATTAAGGGGCAATCTATACCTATATTCTCATTTAAAATCGACTTTTTACTCATGCCTTTTTTGTTATTTATATCGAAAATGTAACCGCTTTAAATGAGTTGAAAAAAACAGCTGAATAATATTTGGTTAAATCACCATGTTATTTAGCAGTAACACTAATAAAAGGAGGTAAAAAGATGGTAGGAATTATCATTGCTAGTCACGGTGAATTTGCCACTGGTATCATGCAATCTGGAGCAATGATCTTCGGAGAGCAAGAAAATGTAAAAGCAGTTACTTTGATGCCGAGCGAAGGACCTGATGATGTCAAAGCAAAAATGAAAGAAGCAATCGCCTCTTTCGACAACCAAGACGAAGTATTATTCTTAGTCGATCTTTGGGGTGGAACTCCATTCAACCAAGCTAACAGCTTGATTGATGAACACAAAGACAAATGGGCAATCGTTGCTGGTATGAACTTACCGATGTTAATTGAAGCATATGCATCACGCTTCTCGATGAACACAGCCCATGAAATTGCTGCCCATATTTTAGGAACAGCAAAAGAAGGGGTTAAAGTAAAACCGGAAAGCTTAGAACCAGCAGACACAACTGCTGCAGCTGCTGCCCAAAAACCTGTAAATGCAGGTGCGCCTGGTAAATTTGAATATGTGTTAGCACGTATTGATTCTCGTTTGCTTCACGGCCAAGTAGCAACAGCATGGACAAAAACGACACAGCCTACGCGTATTATTGTGGTATCTGATGCAGTGGCAAAGGATGAGCTTCGAAAGAAATTGATTCAGCAGGCTGCTCCTCCAGGTGTTAGGGCACATGTTGTACCAATCAAAAAAATGATCGAGCTTGCCAAAGACGATCAACATTTCGGCGGTCAACGTGCATTACTTCTGTTTGAAAGCCCGCAAGATGCACTTAGAGCGGTTGAAGGCGGTGTTCCATTAAAGACAATTAACGTTGGTTCCATGGCACACTCACCTGGTAAGGTTCAACCGAATAAGGTTTTGGCCTTTAGCCAGGAAGATATCCATACTTTCGCTAAACTGAAAGCAGCGGGCCTAAACTTTGATGTACGGAAAGTTCCGAACGATTCAAAAGGCAATATGGATGAAATTCTTAAAAAGGCTCAAGAGGAATTAAATAAACAAAAATAATCGTAAATAGAAAGAACGGGAGGACTAATAACATGGATTTAAATATGATTCAAATAATATTAGTCATTATCGTAGCATTTTTAGCTGGTGTAGAAGGTATCTTGGATGAATTCCACTTCCACCAACCTATCATTGCTTGTACGTTAATCGGCTTAGTTACAGGAGAATTAGTACCATGTCTTATTTTAGGTGGTACCCTGCAAATGATCGCTTTAGGCTGGGCAAACATTGGAGCTGCAGTAGCACCTGATGCTGCGTTAGCATCTGTGGCATCCGCAATTATACTAGTTTTAAGTGGACAGGGCGAAGCTGGCGTGTCCTCTGCAATCGCGATTGCTGTTCCTCTTGCAGTTGCAGGTTTATTGCTAACAATCATCGTTCGTACAATTGCAACAGCATTAGTACATTTGATGGATGCAGCAGCTAGAGAAGGAAACATTAGAAAAGTGGAAATGTGGCATATCGTAGCTATCTGTATGCAGGGCTTACGTATTGCTATTCCTGCTGTATTGATTTTAGCTATCGGAGCAGGTCCTGTTAGAGAATTGCTAGAAGCGATGCCAACATGGTTGACAAGCGGCTTAGCAATCGGCGGGGGAATGGTTGTAGCAGTTGGTTATGCAATGGTTATTAACATGATGGCTACGAAAGAAGTATGGCCATTCTTCGCAATTGGTTTCGTATTAGCGACAGTTTCACAAATCACACTTATCGGTCTTGGAGCTATCGGTGTGGCTCTTGCACTTATCTACTTAGCACTTTCTAAGCAAGGCGGCTCAGGTGGCGGCGGAAATTCCAACAATGGAGATCCACTAGGCGATATTATCGATAATTACTAAGAAGGAGGGGAATAAACAATGGAAAAAGAATTGAGATTATCAAAAAGAGATCGTATTTCTGTTTGGTGGCGTTCCACTTTCCTTCAAGGTTCTTGGAACTACGAACGTATGCAAAACGGCGGTTGGGCATTTTCAATGATTCCTGCCATCAAAAAATTATATAAAACAAAAGAAGATCGTGCAGATGCACTAAAACGTCACTTAGAATTCTTTAATACACACCCATATGTTGCTTCACCTATCATTGGTGTAACACTAGCACTTGAAGAAGAACGTGCTAACGGTGCACCTGTTGAAGATACAGCCATTCAAGGTGTTAAAGTCGGAATGATGGGACCTTTAGCAGGTATCGGAGATCCAGTTTTCTGGTTTACCATTAAACCAATCCTTGGTGCATTAGCAGCGTCCCTGGCATTGACTGGCAACATCCTTGGTCCAATTATTTACTTCTTTGCATGGAATATCATTCGAATGGCATTCACATGGTATACACAAGAATTTGGCTACAAAGCTGGTTCCAAAATTACAGACGACTTATCTGGTGGAATACTTCAAAGTATAACAAAAGGTGCCTCTATACTCGGGATGTTCATCCTCGGAGCGTTAGTTAACAGGTGGGTATCCGTCCAATTCACACCAACAGTATCATCTGTTGAATTAGACGAAGGTGCTTATATCGACTGGGATAACTTGCCTGCTGGAGCAGAAGGAATTAAAACCGCGCTGGAGCAGCAAGCAGCTGGTCTCTCCTTAGATCCAGTTAAAGTAACAACTTTACAAGCCAACTTAGACAGCTTAATCCCTGGTTTAGCAGGATTGCTGTTAACACTTCTTTGCATGTGGCTGCTGAAGAAGAAAGTTTCTCCAATCGTTATGATTCTTGGATTGTTCGCAGTTGGTATCGTATTCCATTTAATTCACTTGATGTAATTTAAATAGCACTTCCTGTTATGATGAAATGATTATAATAGGAAGTGCTTTATTTTTTATAAAGAAATCATGAATTAAAATCCTTCAATTAAAGCAGATTCTCGATTCCAAAAAATTCTTGGAATCCAGACTTCCCTCGCGCTGTAATCATGATTTCCCGAGAATTCTCTTTTGCTTCAATCCAGCCTAATTCAATATACCTCTCAAATAAACCGTTTCCTAATGCTCCTCCTAAATGATGAGTACGTTCACTCCAGTCAAGACATGCATGTGAAAAAGAGCGGCGTTTCTTAGATAAACCTACTAAATCTAATCCTAATTTTTGAAAAAAGGATTCTCCTTTTGCTGTTACGATGAATTGTTTATCACTTCTTTCTATGTATCCTGCATCTTCCATTATTTTTGTTAGTTGTACACTTACGCGTCCCGCTAGATGATCGTAACAGGTTCTCGCATTTTCTAGCCTTTTTAATTGACTTGATTGTTTTAATGAACGAATTTCTGGTGGTGGAGAGATAGACATTAATATCTCAAGTGTATTCGCTACTTCTTCATTTGCTAATCGAAAATATCTGAAACGTACATTTTTTTCCGTAGTCACAAGATTATTTTCGACTAGTTTTGCAAGGTGGAAGCTGGCCGTTTGTGGTGTGATTTTGGCCATATATGCTAGTTCGCTGGCTGTATGGTACTTTCCATCCATTAAACCTGCCAGTATAGTTGCTCTTGATTCCTCTGTAAGTAAAGCGGTCATGGCCGTAATATTCGGACTTATACTCAATTTTCAACACCTCTGTAATCCATACTTCGATAAGCATCGTATTATATAGCTCTTATAATAATAGTAAAGAAACGTAATCACAAGGGAGGGCAAGGTTTTAAATTTGGAGAAAAAAGCTTGGGAGGGTCTGAACAAATGACTAAATACAACTTTTTTATATTAATTATCTTGACTACTGCATTAATGGGCTCATCATTTGCCATCGGTAAAATAGGTTTAAGCTATTCAAGTCCTTTATTATTGGCTGGGTTACGATTTGTTCTTGCTGGCATTATTATGGCTGTTATCGTAAAGAAATTTAAAAGACCGCAGCCTAGTGGTTATAGAAATTGGCGAAGAGTCCTAATTATCGGAGCTCTACAAACAGCAGGCGTAATGGGGTGTATTTTTATTAGCTTAAGAACAATTACAGCCAGTGAATCTTCCATCCTAACTTTTATGAATCCTTTATTAGTAATTATTTTTGGGACTATTTTTATGGGTAACCGTTACAGATGGTATCAATGGAGCGGTGTTGTCCTAGGATTTGTTGGTGTTGGAATTATATTGGGCGGAATTAAGGATTTTAATATAGGCATAGTTTTTGGAGCTTTCTCCGCTGTTTTTTGGGCAATTTCAACATTATTAGTTAATAAGTGGGGGAGGCATTTTGATACATGGGCACTTTCTGCCTATCAAATGCTATTTGGTGGGGGAATACTCCTCTTTTTAAGTTTCTTACTCGAAGATCCTTTCTTTTATATCAATAAAAACTCGATATTAATTCTTTTATGGTTAAGTATCATGTCTTCAATCGTTCAATTTGCGGTATGGTATTTTCTCTTACAAAAAGGAGATCCAGGTAAAACAAGTTCTTATTTGTTTTTAGCTCCATTTTTTGGTGTTTTAACTGGGAATATATTGCTACAGGAGGTTATTTCTTATTCGCTTATAAGTGGAGGAATATTCATTTTGTTAGGAATTTATCTTGTAAATAACAACTTTAAGAAAGAAATTGTTAGCAGCAATAGTTATCCCTTACGATAAATCAAAATGTAGGAGGAGCGTTTAAAGATGGAAAATAAAACGTGGAAAGATTATTTTTATGAAATAATTAAGGCATTATTGCTTTATAAATAAGGAACCATTCGACGACTATGGAAAATACTTAGTTTACGAAGTAAATACATACATTGTTAACAATTTCTGCTCAAGTTATCTTAATGAAACATTTACTAACCTTATACGTATATTTAGAGGGAAAAGTGATTATTGCGGAGGTAGATAAATGGCAGGAAAAAAATTCAATCTATTATTATTACTTCAAATGATTTTGACGCCTATTGTTATGGTTATATGCATTTATAATGTAGTTACCCAAAATTTCACCTTGCAACCATTAGCGTTCCTGCTTCTGAGTGCAATAGTCATTATTATCGGATTGCGAGAATATAAAAGAACGAAGAGTTTTAGGTGGGGTATCTTTTATCTATGCACATCGCTTTTTGTTTTATACGTAGCTGTCCAGGGGTTTATGTATAATTAATAATTTTATTATGTAATAAACATAGTGGGTTAATTCAAATGTAATTCCGGATTTTCAGCCATTTTAGTAAACAGAAAACATAAGGGATTCTTGATAAGAAAGAGATTGAGACAAACCATTTGGAAAAAATACCGAAAACAAACCGGGAAAATCGGCTTAAGGATTTTCCCGGTTTTTATTATTTTATATGGTTGTTACATATAATCATAAACTGAATCAACAAAATAGAGCCAGTGATAATATTCAATCTGTGAATCCGTCATTTTGGCGGTTTCTTTCTCATTGAATAAATGCTGCTCAAGTAATTCTTGAACTTTTGAATTTCTTTCGATTCGGCTCATTATAAATCCTCCCTTTAGTTTGAGAAGTAACGAAGTTTTTGAATATTATTGAAAACGTTTTCCATATATGTTTATTATATATCTCAATATGAGATTAAACAAATATTAAAATTAGATGGTTTTTCGAAAAATAATACGTAAATGTTATTTATCTTCATTCTTTATTAAGCATGACCGTATTTCTTAAGCTTTGTTCATTAGTGGGAAGGGAATGGATTTGAAGAATGGTTAATGCAATTTCAGGGTAACATTGTCAGGCAACCAATTCAGACCCTAATTTGGCTTTTGTGAATTGGCATGTTAATGAGGTGTTTCGAGGGCCCAGTTACGAGATTCATTAAATAATTTAGCCTAGCCCATAATCAAACAGTAGGACGGTAATTTTGAAAAGGCCGTTCTGGTTTGCATTATGGGTAACCAATCATAGAGACTAAACTATAAAAAGATGAGTTATATATTCAATAAATCACCAAAATACTTAAGATTTTTCAGCAGGCTGCAGCATAATAGTGACTATATTTAGACACTATAAATAAACCTTGATATAAAAGGTTTTTTATCTAAGTTGAAACATAGATAATAATTGTTTGAAAAAGACAAGTGACTATTCATTGGCACCTTCTAATAACGAAATATGGCAATATCAATACTTCTCCTTTACGAACGAAGAATGTTCAACTTAAATACATCCGAAAACCAATTATAATCAACAGCACAGACAGCATTTGCAAAATCACCTTGCCTGGAATTTTTCTCGACAGCAGCACACCGATCTGTGAACCGATAATTACGCCAATACTGCCCCATAAGACTGTGTTCCAATCAATACTGCTGTAGAACAATTGCAAAAAAACTCCGACTAGAGAATAAATGGTTAAGGAGAAGATAGATGTTGCTGTAGCAATATGTGTTGGCAATTTAAAGGCGTAAATCAATATTGGAACTAGCAGCCAGCCGCCCCCAATTCCTAAGTAGCTTGAAAGGATGCCCATAAAAAACCCGATTGGGAGAATAGAGACTAATGGCAGACATGCAGTCTCCTTAAAATCAGGAGTTTTCTCAACTGCAGCAGCTACTTCATCTTCACCACTGCCTTCTTTGCTTAATAGCCGCCTTTTCTTTTTTAAGCTCGCAAATGGGGGATTTTTAGTAAATAGGAAAATCCCTAAAGCAACTAAAACTGTTGCGAATATGACATAAAAATAGCTGGATGAGTAGATTTGCAGCAGCCAAACTCCGAGTAGGGAACCAGGAATGGCGCCAGCGCTAAGTGTTAAGCCTGTATGATAAGAAATTCGTTTTTGTTTTGCATATCCTACAACTCCTGAGAGAGAGTTTATTAACACAATCACTAGACCAGAGCCGGCTGCAAGTTTTGGATCCATATGGAATATGAGCAGAAGAGCAGGTACAAAGATAAAGCCGCCGCCAGACCCAACTATTGTGCCGTAGCCTCCAGCAATGATGCCAACGATAACCAGTAAAATACAAATATAAATGTCCAAGATACTTTCCTCCTAACCCTTATACATTAAGGCTATCAAAGGAATGAGTTATTGTATATTTGAATAATTTTATATCCTATAAGCAACTGTTATACCCATGACGGACAACCTAAAAAAGCAGGTGCTTCCTAGAAGCACCCTGCAAAAAATTAATGGCGAATATATTGAATGAAGTATTTTAACCCGGACTTTTTAAAGCGGTGAGATTTTTGCACCATCCATAAATCTCGGGAAATCAGGAAATTGCTTATTTTAACTTCATGCAATGTTCCGTATTGGATCTCCCTGGTAACCGTTAACTTTGGGAGTATGCTGACACCTAAGTCTGCTTCTACCGCACTTTTAATTGATTGATAGCTACCCAGCTCCATTGCACTTTTAATCTTTTCAAGTACGCCATGTTCAGCTAATGCAGACTCAACAATCACGCGTGTACCTGAACCAATTTCTCTCCAAATCATTTTTTCATCAAGCAATTCCTGAATACCTATTTGCTCTTTATTGCTCCAAGGATGGGCAGGAGAGGTTACAAGGATAAGCTCATCATCCGCAAACTTCTCTCGAATTAAGCTATCGTTATCAACCCCACCTTCAACAAAAGCAATATCGATTTCGTTATTTTCAAGTTTAGCTAAAACCGTAGGTGTGTTTCCGAACGAAAGACTGAATTTCAAGTCAGGATAGCTCTTGCTGAATTGTCCTAATAATCCTGGCAATAGGTATTCACCAATTGTGGAGCTGGCTCCAATATTTAAAACGATTTCCTCGTTTCCAGTCAATTCCTGGATAGCCTCAAAAGAAAGCTTAGAATACTCGACCATCTCTTTTGCATATGGATAAAGAATTTCACCTGCTTTTGATAAGGTCAATTTTCCAGCGTTTCTCTCAAACAGCTGTGCTTGATAGATTTCTTCGAGTTGTCTAATCTGCCTTGTCACAGCAGGCTGTGTAACAAAGCTTAGGCGGGCTGCTTGGCTGATTGTACCTTCCTCAACAACGAGGCAAAACATTTTTAAGCTGTCTATGTTCACATCACAACCTCCAATATAAATGAACGACTTTATAGTCAATATCCAATAGTTTATATAGTGAATTGTATCATTTTCTCTATGGAAGAGCTTATGTGTTTGCTTTTTCATATGCAAACAACAGAGACTAGTTAGGGACTTAATATAGTCTCCAAAGGATAATATTCAACAGAAATAAACTATAAAAAATTGACGGAAATCTTGAAAAAACGATAGCAATCAATAGGATAGTCACTATATATAGACACTATTGTGTATACATAGATAATTCAACACTTATTAATAAAGATTCATTTTTGAAAAAGGTCAGTTTAACAGCTAAAATTCTATTTAGCGGCATACTATGGTGACTTCAAAAATGCAATGATTTAAAAACTTGTCATAATAAGTCGAATTGTAGTGTTTTAGAGAGCCGTTAATGTCGATACTTATGATATAATTTAAGTAGTAATGAAGAACTAAATATCATCTGAATCAAATGCATCTAAAGCTTAAATATAGATAGTAAATTATACGCATCCAACAATTATCTTAATAAAAAGATAAAGCATTAATAAAAAATTAAACGGAATTATAAGAATCACAGCAAGCGGGTTACAGGGGGAAGCAGTTTGAACACATATATCGTAATGCAAGGAAGCAAGTATCATGAAGTAAGGGATTTAGGAATCATTTGGTCGCCTCAAATAGATAAGGGCGGCAATATAGAACATTCCTGGGAAAGAATGAAGGAAGTTAAAAAGGGCGACCGGATTTTTCACTATGTGAAAGGAAATATTGTTGCTATCAGCATTGCTAAAGAGGACTGCATCGAATCAAGAAGACCTCTTGTTTTACAATCTGACCTTTTTGATGACGAAGTAGGCTACTTAGTTGAGCTAGAGTATTATGAGCTGGATAAATCAGTTAATGTAAAAGGGAAATTTGCGGAAATTCTCCCAGTGCTACCTTTAAAATATTCACCATTTCAAGAGGATGCTAGCGGCAATTCAGGCTACTTATATCCATGTAACGAAGAACTAGCAATCAAGCTACTAGAGTTAATCGGTGAATTGAACATCTATTTAATTGATACAGAGCAATTGGAATTATCCATGGATTATATTAAAGTAACAGAACATAATACTTTGATTCCAGTAATTGCCGAAACAGAGTCAGAGGTTAAAACAAAAATCAGACTAGGTCAGCAACGATTCAAAAAAGATTTGTTGCAACTGTGGGGCTGTAAGTGTGCCCTTTGTGATATAGACCTTCCAGAACTGCTGCGAGCAAGCCGCTCTAAGCCATGGAAAGACAGCACGAACGAAGAGCGAATTGATCCATATAACGGCTTACTGCTTTGCTGCAATCATGATGCATTATACGAAAACGGCAAAATAGCATTTGATGGGCAAGGAAGATTGAATATATCTCCTGAAATAAAGGAGGAGGACTACTTGAAATATAGCTTATTAACGAAGAAGAAGATTAAGCTGAATCCGGAGAATAAAGTGTATTTTAAGTGGCATAAGCGAAATGTATTTGGTAAAAATCAAGAACTTTCTTGAACAACTATTTAGAGGCTCATATAGAGCCTTTTTTTTGTGGGAAATTATAAAATTATTAAAAGCCATTTTATTAAAAATAAGTAGGGATTCCACTGGTAATAATTACTATGATAAAAATTGTAAGACTGTGGTAATATCTTCTTGGGTCTAATAGACCATTCTAGAAAGAAGATTACATAATAATAGTTTTAAAGGATAATTTGTATAGGTGAAAAGTTGAGGAGGATAACTAGAGCTTTAAGTAATTTGGAGGTAAAATGTGAAATTCTTAAAAATATTTTTTTGGATAACTATTGTCTTTTTTATACTTTCTTTTATAGTATTTTCCATACAATGTCTACTATCTGATTGGTGGAATATCATCTTATTATTAATTATTTTAGTAGCGATTTTTTGGATTAAAAAAAGGAGACAAAATCAGCAGTCTTTTTGGCAAGGAATAATAGTTATTATTATTTCGTTGCTTTTATTTGCCTGGTTTTACATTCCGTGCGTAATAGGGCATTACAAAGAATTATTCTCGGAATCAGATACTAAAGTAACAGAGTCTCATGAACAACATGATAGTAGTAATAGTATGTCTGATGAGAACAAGGAAGAGGAAAAAGCAGAAC
This sequence comes from Bacillus sp. Au-Bac7, assembly GCF_021341655.1. Taxonomy (NCBI): domain Bacteria; kingdom Bacillati; phylum Bacillota; class Bacilli; order Caryophanales; family Bacillaceae; genus Bacillus; species Bacillus sp. Au-Bac7. The sequence goes on from NZ_JAJTTG010000002.1 coordinate 397,996, forward strand.
AAGCAGAACAAGCTAAGAAAGAGCAAGAAGAAAAAGAAAAAGCAGAACAAGCTAAGAAAGAGCAAGAAGAAAAAGAGAAAGCGGAACAAGCTAAGAAAGAGCAGGAAGAAAAAGAGAAAGCGGAACAAGCTAAGAAAGAGCAGGAAGAAAAAGAGAAAGCGGAACAAGCTAAGAAAGAGCAGGAAGAAAAAGAGAAAGCGGAACAAGCTAAGAAAGAACAAGAAGAGAAGGAAAGAGTAGAACAAGCTAAAGAGCCAGAAATAGAGGGTACTTGTGACATAAAAGGTAATATTTCTAATTCTGGAGAGAAAATCTATCATATCAAGGGTGGAAGGTATTATGAGATTACTGATCCCGAGGAAACTTTTTGTTCAGAATCTGCGGCTATAGCTGCAGGATATAGAGAATCAAAAAGGTAGGAAACGAAGTTTTATTCAGATTCATATAATTATTATGTTCCTAATCAAGTCCTATTCAATGTTTTAATAAATCCTTTTTAAACTAATACACAATACTTTCTAGAAAATCGCTATATATTAACTATCTGAGATAGAGAATATAATAGTAACATACAATTTATAGGATAATTTTAATAATTGAGGGGAAACAATCGAATGAGAACAGTATTATATATAATGATGATTGGTTTGTTTTTTCTTGTTGCTTGTTCTGAGCAGCAAGAATCGAATAAGTCTACTTCAAACCATGTATCAACAGAAGAAGAAATAGAAGTGTCTACAAGTGAAGCGGCTTCAAAAGAAGAATCAGGAGCGTTTGAGGAAGAGAATAAAGAAGAGGATGAAGAGACACCAGTAATCAGTGAAGAAGTAGCTGGCGACGCTGAGGAAAAAGTTTCTGAAGAATCCTCAGAGGAAGAGACTGAAGCAGAGGAAGAGACAACTCAACAAATTACGACAGATGAAATCAAAGAAATTATTGAGTACTATTCACTGGGAGAAGATGATTCCTTAGGAAATTATTCCTTAGAAAATGGAGAAATTAAGGCAACAGTGGAACTAGCTCCAAGTGAATTATTTCCTGCAGAAGATATGGCAGTAAATGCTTACAGTCAATTATCAGATGAGTTATTGTATTATGACGGTTGGGATTTATTAACGGTTACATATGCTGGTGTTGGAACTATTAGTATGAATCGAAACGAAAAAGAAACCAATGAATATGGTGATTATTTTCCTACATTGGTTATAGAAGATAGATTAAGCTATTAAAGACTTCTTAAAACAAATATAAGAAAACGAGAGCTAGGAAATTCATTCTAGCTCTTTTCGTATTTTAAGCTATCCTTGGAGAGTTGCGTCCATAATATATATAGACAAAAAGTTAAGATGTAATCAATTTAATTGGTTGAAGAATAGAGCTAAGTGAATTTTTTGAAATTTTGCATTTGACAATGAAAACGGTTTACGTTATGATTTTAGCAATAAGTGGCATTGTTACTAAATACTATATTTATAGTTTTGAGAATGCAGACAAAGTCTACATTCGCTGAATTTCAAGTTGATTAAAAATGATGGTCTTACAAGGCGCGAACCCTAAATCGGAGCGGAGTTACCCTGCGCATTCGAGACGGGGTGAGAATGCAGTAAGTGAGCGTTTGTCATCAGCTTCACAACTAAAATATAGATTTTTAGGCAAAACCCATTGAACGTTTTAGGCAATAAATATATGGGAGGTCGCCGTTTTGTTGATCCATAAGGTACTCAACAATAATGTTGTTATATGTAAAGATGCTGAACTGAACGATATTATTGTTACAGGCAAAGGAATCGCTTTTCAAAAGAATAAAGGCGATGAAATTGATACAGCATCTAACATGAAAGTCTATACCTTAAATAACTCAACGGTGAAGAAGAAGTTCCAGGAAGTAGTATCGAAGATTCCAATTGAGTATATGGATATTAGTGAGAAGATCATTGATTATGCCAAACGGTCAATTGGAAAGGAAATAAATGATACTATTTATGTAACTCTCACTGATCATATTTACAGTACATGTGAGCGCTATCGCCAGCAAATTAAGCTGAAAAATGATTTGTATTGGGATATTAAGCGGTTATATAAAGAAGAATTTAAAGTCGGTGAAAAAGCGGTTGATAAAATCAGACAAGTGTTCCAGCTGGATATACTTGATGATGAAGCAGCCTTTATAGCGATGCATTTCGTCAATGCTGAGCTCGATAATAACGTCAATGACGTTGCGAGCATTACAATCGTTATTAACGATATTTTAAATATCGTTAAATACCATTTTAAAATCAGCTACGATGAAGACAGTATTAGCTATGGCCGTTTTATAACCCATTTAAAATTCTTCAGTTATCGCATACTAACCAAAAAGCCCAGCTTAGTGGAAGACAGGGAGCTGTTAAGCATCATTGCAGACAGATTTCCTGAAGCGGAGAAGTGCGCACAGAAAATTGAAAAAATGCTGTTGGAGCATTATGATCATCAGTTAACCATCGATGAGAAATTTTACTTAATTATTCATATTGACAGAATTGTGAAAGAAAGTTGTTAGGATTGTTACCTTAAAGGCAAAACCTAAGCATTCACTAAAAGATTATTTTAGTGTTCATGCTTAGGTTTTTTTTCATACAAAAAAGGAGGAAAAACCATGGATTATACAAAAACTGCCAAAGAAATATTAACGGAAGTCGGTGGAGAGGAAAATATAGTATCAGTCGTGCATTGCTATACAAGGCTGCGATTTACTTTAAAAGATGAGTCCTTTATTGAGGATAAAAAGGTGGAGGACATTGATGGTGTTCTCGGTATTATGAAGTCTGGCGGCTTGTACCAAGTCATCATCGGCAATGATGTCGCCAAATGCTATAAGGAATTAATGAAGATTACGAACTTAGATGATGACGATTCAAAACAGCCTGAGGGAAAAAAAGAAAAACAAAACATCATCAACCGCTTCTTTAATATGATTTCCGGCTGTATGGCACCAGTCTTACCTGCCTTAATTGCCGGAGGGATGATGAAGGTCGTTCAATTGATTATCGTCATGCTTGATATTTTGCCTGAAGAAAGTCAAAGCTATCGCTTATTTACAGCAATCGGTGATGCACCGTTCTTCTTCTTGCCAATCTTACTTGCTGCATCTTCCGCTAGATACTTCAAAGTGTCACAAACTTTGGCAGTAGCAGTAATTGGCGTTCTAGTATATCCAGACTTTATTACGATGATGGGGGAAGAAAGCGTTCACTTCTTCGGAATCCCAGTAACAGCAGCTTCCTATTCATATTCCGTCATACCTGTTTTGTTAATCGTTTGGGCCATGAGCTATATTGAACCATTTGTTGATCGCATTGTGCCAACAGTTGCGAAGAACTTCCTATCGCCATTGCTAGTTTTACTTATTTCTGCTCCACTCGCTTTTATCGTATTAGGACCAATTGGTGCGATTGCGAGTAATTATTTCACAGATGCACTGATGTTTATTTACGATACAACAGGTGTTCTTGCAGTAGTTCTGCTATCTGCATTTATGCCACTGATTGTACTTACAGGGATGCACCAGGCTTTTACACCAATTATTCTATCAAGCATTACAACACTAGGCTTTGATCCATTAATTTTAGTAGCACAGCTTGCGAGTAACTTATCTCAAGGAGGAGCATCACTTGCAGTCGGGATGAAATCAAAAGTGAAAAAACAAAAACAAATCGCTTATTCTGCAGCATTTTCTGCCCTATTAGGCGGTATAACAGAGCCAGCGATGTATGGGGTAACAGTTAAACTGAAAAAACCAATGATCGCATGTATCATTTCCGGCGGTTTAGTAGGTTTATTCACAGGATTATTTCAATTGAAAACATATGTTATGGCAACACCTGGCTTGATTTCAATCGGTGAATTTTTAGGCGGTGTCGGCAATAAAAATATCATTGTTGCGGTAATTGCAAGTGGTCTAGCAATTGTCCTGTCCTTTGCTCTAACATGGATTATTGGCTTTGATGAAAAAGAAGCAGAGGTTGAAACAACTAATAAACAGCAATCTAATACTGCAGCAACTTCAAAAACAGCTGAAAAAGAATTAGCGGTAGACAGTCCAGTCAGCGGCACATTTGTACCATTAACAGAAGTAAAGGATTCTACCTTTTCTAAAAAACTAATTGGTGACGGTATTGCTATCTACCCAGACCAAAATAAAATTGTAGCTCCGTTCGATGGAGAAATTGAAGCATTTTTTGATTCGAAGCATGCGATTGGTTTAAAAAGTGATGACGGCATTGAAATCCTTATTCATGTTGGCTTGGAAACAGTTAATCTTAACGGTCAATACTTTACTGGTCATGTTAAAAAGGGTGACCGAGTTAAAAAAGGTGATGTGCTGTTAACCTTTGATAGGAAAGCCATCCAAGAGGCCGGTTTTGATATAGTGACACCGATTATCGTAACAAATTCAGATGATTTTAATGTAACGATTCCTACATTGAATCATATCAGTAAGTTCGATGAAATCATCTATGTCAGCAAAGCTAATAATGCACTGGTTGGTTAATAAATAGTAATGAAAGCGAGGAAAATAACATGACAATAAAAGGATTTCCCAATAACTTTTTATGGGGCGGCGCAACTGCTGCCAATCAACTAGAAGGAGGCTGGAATCTTGGCGGTAAAGGGCCGAGCATTGCAGACATGTTTACAGGAGGCAATAAAGACAAAGCTAGAAGAATAACTCCAGAGCTTGAGCCTGATACATTTTATCCAAACCATGAAGCAGTCGATTTTTACCATCATTACCAAGAAGATATTCGTTTGTTCGCAGAAATGGGCTTTAAAGCATACCGTTTCTCTATCGCTTGGTCTCGTATCTTCCCAACTGGAGAAGAACAAGAACCAAATGCTGAGGGGTTAGCATTCTATCATAAAGTGCTCGACGAGTTAGAAAAATACGGAATTGAACCTATTGTAACAATGTCTCATTATGAAAACCCATTTCACCTTACAAAAACATACGGCGGCTGGAATAATCGCAAGCTTATTGATATTTTTATGCCATATGCGGAGTGTATTTTACGAGAGTACAAGGATCGTGTAACTTACTGGATTTTGTTTAATGAAATCAACTTGCTGACACAGCCAATGGGCGGTTATTTTGCTGGAGGCATGATTTTAGAAGGAGTTGAGAATGAGGAGGAGCTCCGGTATCAAGCGATGCATAACCAGCTTTTGGCCAGTGCGAAAACCGTTAAACTAGGAAAATCCATTTCTGCCAAATTCCAATTTGGCTGTATGATTGCATATGTTGGAGCTTACGCGTTAACTTGTAAGCCAGAAGACGTCAGAGCTCAGCAGCGAACAGACCAAATTCATAACTGTATTGCAGGAGACGTGCATGTTCGCGGTCAATATCCTGCATTTGCACATCGTTTTTTTGCCGAAAAAAATATTGATATCAACATGCAACCAGAAGATGAACAAATATTAAAAGAAGGAGTAGTAGATTATTATACCTTCAGCTATTACACAACAAACTGTGTGGCAGAGAATCCCGAAGGCGCAAAGGTGTCCGGCAACGGCAGCGGCGGCTTAATGAATCCGTATTTGAAAAACAGTGATTGGGGCTGGCCGATTGACCCAGAAGGAATTCGCTGGGCATTAAATAATATTTATGACCGCTATCAGCTTCCTGTGATGATAGTAGAAAACGGCTTAGGCGCAGTTGATGTGGTGGAAGAAGACGGCACTATTCATGATGATTATCGCATTGCCTATCTTGGGGCACATATTGAACAAATGAAGGAAGCAGTTAAAGACGGAGTCAAATTAATCGGCTATATGCCGTGGGGCTGTATTGATCTAGTGTCTGCATCAACAGGCGAAATGAAGAAAAGATATGGATTTATTTATGTAGACAAACACGACAATGGATCAGGAGACTTCGGTAGAAAGAAAAAGAAATCCTTTGAATGGTATAAAAAAGTTATCGCATCAAACGGAGAACTGCTGGAAAATGAGGCCAAATAAAATCACCTTAATCATGATGCTACTCGGAATAACGCTGATAGGATTTTGTATCGCTGTATTAAGGTTAATCGCTTTTGGTACAGATCCTTATAGTGCTATGAACCTTGGGTTTACAAAGATTACTCATCTATCCTATGGTACAACACAGCTAGTTGTAAACCTCGTATTGCTGTTGTTTCAACTATGCTTTGCGAAGAAAACAATGGGAATTGGCAGCTTCATAAACTTAATCTTATTAGCATATTTATCCGATTATTTTTTACTCATTTTAAACGCAATACCTTTAAACTATGAAATTCTTCATATTCGCATACTGCTTTTACTTGTAAGTTTAATATGCTTAACATTAGCTATCTCGCTCTATACAATCAGTGATTTAGGCATTGCCCCATATGATTGCCTATCTATTTATATGTCCGAGCGCTGGGGAATAAAATATCATTGGTGCCGGATAATGACAGACTCTACATGTATTGCATTTGCCTTTTTATTAGACAGCGAAATAGGGGTTATAACTCTTTTTCTAGCATTATGCACAGGACCGTTCGTTGCTTACTTTAATAAGAATGTAAGCATTCCGTTAAGGTTAAAGTATGATGGTATATATCGGACGGCACATAGTTTAATTCCGCCAAAAGCAAATGAAATTGGAGGCGGTGCTTAGAACCCCCTAGTTGACCCTTCCGATACACGGGAGAGTTTATTGAGTTTGTATAAACCATGATGTAAATGTGTGTATATAAGCAAATATTTAAAATGGATATTTAATCCATGTCAATTAGTACTCCAATTATAGTAAAATAGGGCTATTGATGTAATTAAGGAGAAATACAATGTCAAAAAAGAATTTTCTTTATTTATATATAGTAGTCAGTTTACTATGGATCTTCGGAACAGATTATTTACTAAATTTTGTCGACAGTAAATCGACTATGCTGTTTCTGCAAAAATTAAAAGGAATTTTATATGTTTGTTTTACTAGTATTCTTATTTATGTTCTCATTGTCAGAAAAGAGGAATTCGAAACCGTAACAGAAGAGAAAAAACAGCTGCAAACGCTGATTAATTCAATGGTTGATTTTGTGAAGTTTAAAGACGGAGACGGCCGGTGGCTTGAGGTAAATGAAGCTGGTTTGAAGTTTTTTCAGCTAGAAGGTCTCGATTTTAGAGGGAAAACGGATTCCGAAATGGCGAAGTTTACAGACTTTTATCATGATGCACTTGTTAGCATTGAACAATCAGATGAAGAAGCATGGAAGTCTGGCAAAGTTACGCGGCATTTAGAATATCTCTCACTTCCTAATGGGGAAATGAGAACATTTGATACAATAAAAGTCCCTAATTTCAATGATGATGGAAGCCGCCATTCATTAGTAATAATTGGCCGTGATATTACAGATCATCTAATGACAGAAAAGGACTTGAGCACAACAAAGCAGCAATATCAGTCCCTCTTTGAAAATAACCCGGATATGGTGTATGTCCTTGATTTAGACGGAAAAGTAGTGAATGTAAATCGCCAGTTTGAGAAAATAACAGGCTACAGCGCAGAAGAGTTTATTGGCAAAGAAATCGTCAGCTTAGTTACAGACGAATTTCAAGAACTTCTCAGGAACTCATTATTATCTCATGTTCTTCAAGGCAAATCATCTACAAAAGAAACAAAAATAAAAAAAAGAGATGGCAGTATCAGTGATATATCCTGTACTACTTTTCCGATGATGTTGGACGGCGAAATCGTCGGTGTTATAGGTTATGGCAGAGATGTTACCGCAATAAAAGAAACGGAAGCGATGCTCCGCAAAGCAGAAAAGCTGTCTGTCGCTGGTGAATTGGCAGCAAGTGTTGCCCATGAAATCAGAAATCCACTTACCTCCATACGCGGATTTATTCAGCTAATGAAATCAGATAACAAACCATCAGACAAAACCTTTCATCAAATTGTCTTAGATGAAATCGACCGAATTAACGATATCGTTAGTGAGCTATTATTACTAGCAAAACCACAAGAACTGGCATATGAAAAAGCAAGAGTAGAAAGCATTATGAGCTCTGTATTTGGATTGCTTGAATCTCAATCAAATCTGTATGGAGTAGAAACAAAATTAGAAGTACTAGGCGCACTCCCAGAAATAGATTGTGAGCCAAACCAATTAAAACAGCTGTTCATCAACATTATTAAAAATTCAATCGAAGCAGATTCCAACAAAGTAAACATCACCATGAAAAATACAAAAGACGGCTTCATCCGAATAAAAGTAAAGGACGATGGCTGCGGAATAGAAAAGGACAGAATTAAACGACTCGGAGAACCATTTTATTCAGCAAAAGAAAAAGGAACAGGCTTAGGGTTAACGGTCAGTTACCGGATTGTTCAGGCACATAAAGGAAAAATCCGTTATGCAAGTGAGGTTAATGAAGGTACAGAAGTGGAGATTTTGCTCCCGATTAGCATAGATTAAAGAGTAGGGACATTTTAGCTTTTCTAAAATGTCTTTTTCTTATTTGAAGAAAGGAATCGAACGTACATATTTATGCTAAATAATCTGAAATATTCAATATGTTATATTAGGTGAGGTGATCCTACTGAAAAAAGCGTCAGTCCTTATAATCATTTTTATAGTTTTGCTATTAGGGGCATGTAATCAAGCAAAAAGCAATGTTTATTATGCAATGATAGTTGTAGCCAATAACAAAGAATATAATGGAAGTGAAACGGTCTGGGATGACAATATTAAAATCGGAGAAATGTTAGGTGAGGTTGAAAAAAAGACGCCAGCAGATGTAATGCCGGAAAATAACCAGTCAAATTATTTCAAAGTTGGATCAAAAATTTACTCAGTTAAAGGTACAGACCAATTTATTATTGTTAGAGACAACGAAAATGGAGAGCATTTATTAGAGAGGGCGCCAAGGGGTGAAGAATCTCCTTAAAGTTCAAAACATTGCAGAATAAATACCATAAACCTCAAAAATTGTTTTAACATTTATTTTAGAGTTCCTTTTAGCATAGGAGTTATCTCTTCTAATATTGTTCATAAGATTTGAGTGTGTCGATTAAGTGTTAATAATACTACCTATATAATCATAGTTGAAATAAAAACTAGGAACATAGAAAAGCCTACTCTCAGCATAATGGCAAAGGAGTAGGCTTTTTATTTGAAAAAATTTCGAATAGACTATGTACGTTGAAAAAGATTACATATATACTAATAATTGGGTATTTATTAATTTTATGTAAATATATTGAAAAAATAGAAAACTCCACTGTGAGTATTTTTATCGATATTTCACTATTAATTAGTATTAATTCCCCTTTCAGTCATAACTTTTTAGTACAGGTAAGCATCAAGAAAGGAGCATACATATTGAAGGAAAGTAAACCAAAGATTACGTGGATAGGGGTAGTATTAATTTTTGTTGTTTGCATGGTGATTGCTGGATTCACTAAACCAAGAGGTAGAGTTGATTCAACAGAAAGCATGGAAACAGACAAACCCTATGATTTTGAACTAACGCATTTTAATGATAATTTCGGTCATTTTATCAATGTTTTTCGCAACCAGGATTTATGGCAGTACTAACTTTTTTGCGTATCTAAACAGAAGGTTAGGAGATTCTCCTAATCTTTTTTATGTATTTATCATACTTGCAGCTATAATAACACGACATATGAAACTTTCATGGACCCTGTATCGTATCCTATATAACATATTTTTACAGAGGGAGAGGACGGAAGTTGTACAGATTTTTAACGGCAGCGCTATCTGTCATTATATTCGGTTTGTTTTACGCTTGGTTTTCTTACGTTCCTGTTGCGAATCAAAATGAGGACGTTCTTTATTTTAGTTTTTTCGATATCTTCCTCTTTTTCTTTCTTATTGCTGGACCTATTTATTTCATTGCAGCAGTACCTACTTCGATTTTTCTTGATAACCTGCTATTAAGGGTCACTTCCACATCTAAAATGTTGAATTATTGCATAGGTATAGGTTTATACTCTATTGCAGGAGCAATTTTAGGTTTTTTTTACGTTATTATTTATAATGAGAATATTAATAAGTTTGTATTACGAGAAGAGTATCCGTATATTGTATGCTGCTTAGCAGCAGCTTTGCTATATTACCACCTGTCCCTATTGTTAACACCAATACTAAAGAAATACTAACTTTTGGTTGGTGCTGTAAAGTTTGGACAAACAGAAGGAACCAACTGTGAAAATTAATTGAGGAACATATCCTATAGCTTCTATCACTCAAGATAGAGGCTTTTTACTATATCCTCAAATGAAGAAAGGTTTTAATACTTAAGAAAACAGGTAAACAAAATAGGAAACATAGTGAATTTCAGCGGATTAATAAAAAACTTACTTTTTTTTAATCTAATTTTAATTCTACTAGTATAGTATTTCTCTTTATGAGCATATTAGAATTTGACTATCTAGTCGTTCTCTGTTGACTTATAAAGGAAAACTAAATAAAAGGAGAAAAGACAATTGAATACTATTGCTAAAGCTGCAACGAAACCTTCTAGTACAACACCAATATTTGCTGTTCTGCTGGCAGGGGCTTTTGTTGCGTTTTTAAATCAGACGGTTATAAATGTAGCGTTTCCTGATATTATGTCTCATTTTAAAATTGATGCAGTGCAAGCGAACTGGTTAAGTACGATATTTTTGTTAACGAATGGTATCGTTATTCCGGTTACTGCCTTTTTGATGGAGAGATTTACGACAAGGCAATTATTTTTATTTTCAATAGGAGTATTTGCTGTTGGTACATTAATCTGTGCAATGGCTGGCACGTTCCCAATCATGCTTGTTGGACGGGTAGTACAAGCAATCGGTGCGGGTATTTTATTCCCATTAATTACGAATGTGATTTTCACTATTTTCCCACTAAATAGACGCGGATTTGCCATGGGTATCTTCGGTGTGGCAATGAACTTCGCTCCTGCAATTGGTCCTACATGGGCTGGCTGGATTATTGAATCCTACAATTGGCGCGTTATCTTTTACATTATTGCTCCAATTGCTCTCATCGACTTTATTCTTGCGATCTTCTTCGTGAAAAATGTCACACAAACAAGCAGACCAAAGTTAGATTCCTTAGGAGTTATTCTTTCAACAATTGGATTTGGCGGAATTTTATACGCTTTTTCAACAGCTGGATCAAAGGGTTGGTCTTCAACAGAAGTAGTAACAATGTTTATCATTGGCGGCATCAGCCTTATCCTGTTCGTATGGCGTCAGCTTGTTGTTAAGCATCCAATCTTAGAGTTCAGGATTTTCAAGTACAAGCTGTTCACATTAACAACAATCATCAACGTTGCTGTTACAATGTCCATGTTCTCTGGAATGATTTTAATGCCGATTTACATGCAAAACATCCACGGTTTCAGCGCTTTAGAAGCTGGCTTCATGCTGTTGCCTGGGGGAATTGTAATGGGAATCATGTCTCCTATCACAGGTAAACTGTTTGATAAATATGGCGCAAAATGGCTTGCTATTATCGGATTGGCAATTACAATGGTGACAACATTTGCGTTAACAAGATTAGAAGTAGACACAAGTTATTCCTATATTCTATGGGTTTATACAATTAGAATGTTCGGTATGTCTCTCATCATGATGCCAATCTTTACTGCAGGACTTAATGATTTAGGTCTAAGCTTGAATAAATATGGAACTGCTATGGTTAACACATTCCGAATGGTTGCTGGCGCAATCGGCATGGCCTTCTTCGTATCAATCATGACAGATCAAGGCACAAACCATGCTAAAGACTGGATGAAGCTGCATAACATACTGCCGACAGATAAGCTTGGCATGGCTCAAGCAGCGAAGGAAGGAACAGTCATGGGAATCAATGATGCCTTTATGATTGCCACTTACTTGACAATTGTTGCATTTTTGTTGGCTTTCTTTATTAAAGGATCTAAGCCTGGAGAGAAGAAAGCTTAATATAATACGTTAGAGCGTTGAGAATTCTCGACGCTCTTTAATTTTTTCGGAAAGTAGTACATGCCCATTGCATGCTACTTCCATCTATAAAATTACCTAAGTTGATTTGCCTTTGGAATAATCTATGCTATAATTTCATAAATACTACAAATGTAGTTTTGTATTAAATACTACATTTGTAGTATTATAAAAAAAGAAAAGAAGTGATTGAGCTTGAATAGTAGAGTCGAAAACAATCGTAAGAGATTTAAACCTTATTTACTATCGTTTTTAATCATTTTATTGAGTATCGGGGGGATTTATTTAGTTCTAACATTACTGAACAAAAATGATTATGCTTCATTCGAAGGAGCAGCAAAAAGTTATATTCAAATTTTAGAAAAAAAGGAGTATAAGAAGTTAAACAATGTACTCGATGAACAATCATATAAATCGTTAGATTATACATTGGCAGAAGTAACAGATAAATATAATCGTATATTCAATGGTTTAAATATAACGGATATACATGCTTCACAGATTTCATTAGAAAAGGTGAAAACCAATCTTTATGAATTGTCTTATCAATTAAGCTTCACAACTCCTTTAGGAAGTTTAGAGAATTTGAAATATAAAACAGAAATAATTAAGTCGGATGATAATTATGTAGTGAAGTGGGAACCTTCGTTAATTTTCCCTGGCATGGAAGGCAAAGATAAAATAGCATATCAATACTTTAAAGCAGAACGAGGAGAGATTCAAGATCATCTAGGGAATGGCTTGGCAATCAATGAAAACTTTAAGTCGATGGGAATTGTTCCGAAGGATTTAGGCGAAGGACAGGAAAAAGAGGATAATCTTCAAAATATAAGCGAACAATTTGATCTATCGCTAGAAGAAATAAATAAAAAGCTAGATCAAAGCTGGGTCAAAGATGATTTATTTGTTCCGATGAAAACAATGGAAGCAAGTAAAGCGAAACCAGTGACAGGAGTGTCCTATCAAACAATTAAACTGCGGTATTATCCTTTGAAAGAAGCGGCCGCGAATTTAATTGGTTATATCGGAAAAGTAACGAAAGAAGATATCGACAAAAATCCCCGTTTAGCTGATGGAGATATGATTGGAAAAGCAGGGTTGGAAATGGCCTTTGATAAGCAATTGCGTGGCAAGGACGGTGGAGAGATATCAATTGTTGCTGCAAATGGCGAAAAGAAGCAAGTCATTCAACAAGTAGAAAAAGCAGATGGAGAAGATATTCAGCTGACAATTGATTCTTACATACAATCAGAAGCATTTAAACAACTTGCTGGCAAAGCAGGCTCAACTGTTGTCATGAACCCGAAAGCAGGCGGGCTATATGCTTTAGTAAGTTCTCCGTCCTATGATCCTAATAAAATGGTTCAAGGCATTTCTCAACAGGACTATGATTTCTATGCGAAGGACGAGGATAAACCATTTATTTCCCGATTTGCGGTTGGCTATGCACCTGGCTCAACATTCAAAACAATAACCGCCAGTATTGGCCTTGATGCTAATGTCACTTATCCAGATAAGCTCCGACATATTAATGGTTTGAGCTGGCAAAAGGATGGAAGCTGGGGAGGCTATTCCGTTACCCGCGTTTCCGATGTGCAAAATGTAGATATGCACAAGGCGTTAATTTATTCTGATAATATTTATTTTGCGCAAGAGGGACTGGAAATGGGAGAAGACGTGTTTAGAAATGGGTTAAGTAAGTTTATTTTCGGCGAAGAGTTAGAATTGCCAATAGCCATGAATCCAGCACAGATTTCTAGTGAAAAAACATTTAAATCAGATATCCTTCTGGCAGATACGGCTTATGGTCAAGGTGAATTATTGATTAATCCTATTCAACAGGCTGTCATGTACACTGTTTTTCAGAATGAAGGGAAAATAGTTTATCCGACATTACTCGCAGATAATGGCAGTACCAAAACAAAAGAAGCTATTTTAAGTTCAACAGCGGCAGAAATGGTAAGAAGCTTAAAAGAAGTGGTAAGCAATCCAAATGGTACCGCACATCTGCTTTATAACCCACAATATCAGCTAGCTGCAAAAACGGGAACAGCAGAATTAAAATCGAAACAAGGCGAAAATGGCAATGAAAACAGCTTTTTGCTCGCCTTTGATACAGAGCAAGATAATTTTCTGATGCTTTCCCTTGTAGAGAATTATACAAAAGGAAGCTCAGCCACCCAACTGAATAAATCATTAATCGAAAAGCTGTATGCCTATTTTGGGATGCAGTAAGGGGAAGTTAAATGAGAACGATGCTTTAAGCAACGAAGCCTTCATGCTATAATAAATACTACAGATGTAAAAGTAGGAGGTTTCGTTGTGAGTAAAAGTCCCCAAATATCAGAAGCAGAATATGAAGTGATGAATATAGTTTGGAAATATGAGCCAATCTCGACACCAGAGGTAGTGGAGAAGTTGTCCGCTAAAGATTTTGACTGGAAGCCGAACACAATCCATACGATGCTGGCTCGGCTTGTAAAGAAAAAGGCATTGCAGGCCAAAAAAAGCGGAAGAGTTTTTATTTATACTTCACTCGTTGAAAAGCACGAATATATTGAGCAAAAAAGCGATAACTTTCTTAATCAGTTCTTCGGCGGTACCTTAAATTCGATGGTATTAAATTTTATCGAAAATGATAAATTGTCCAATGAAGACATTTCAGAATTAAAGCAAATCTTAGCAATGAGGGAGAAAAATGGAGGCGATAAATAATGGATGTCGTCATAAAACAGCTATTGCTTAGTACGATTGCGGTATCCCTTCTTATTTGCACTATTCTCTTGCTAAAAAAATTATTAACCAAACATCTCTCAGTAAAAGCGCATTATCGTATTTGGCTATTTCTGTTTGTGCCGCTCCTAGCATCCGTCTTGCCATGGAAATTTTTCGGGTTAAGTGAAGGACTGCAATCACTTCAGAGCTTGCTGACGTTTTCGGACAAAACAATGTCTCATGGTGAAGCAATAAGTGGCGCAACCGCTTCTCAAGAAGCTGATACGGAAATAATGCGTGATTTTTCTATTTCAGTTAACAATACAACTCCAGCAATCGTCCATGACAGTTTATTTGCTGTCTGGATGATCGGCATGATAGTTTGCCTTGGATTCTTTTTTTATTCAAACTATCAAATTAGCAGGTTGAAAAAATCTGCTGTTACGATTAACAATACTAGAGTCAATGAGCTGTTGGAAGAGTGCAAACAGGCCGTAGGGATTAAAAGAAAAATAATCCTCAAAGAAACTGGTCTTATTACAACGCCAATTACGTTTGGAGTCTTACAGCCGTATATTCTTGTGCCAACAAACATGCAGGAAGCTTTCACCATCAAGGAAATGAAATATGTATTTCTGCATGAGCTGACACATCATCGCAACAAAGATATGCTGGTTAATTATCTAATGTGGATTTTACAAATCGTATATTGGTTTAATCCACTAGTATGGTATGCCCAAAAAAGGCTGCGAATGGACCGCGAATTAGCTTGTGATGATTCTGTTCTAAATCTATTGGATGAGGCGGGCTATCTAGAATACGGCCATACGATCATTCACTTTGCAGGTAACAAACAAGGGAAGTCTTTTGAATTGTTTGCTTCAGGTATCGGCGGAACAAAAAAACAAATCAAACAAAGAATCCTGCATATTGCCAGCTTTTCGAAAGAATCCAGCTTGTTAAAATGGAAAAGTAAAGCAGTTTATCTGTTTTTAAGTGTATTAGTGCTCTGCATAACGCCACTGACAACAGTATTGGCTACTTCAAATGATGTGTTTCATTTTAACGGAAAAAATACTACGTATGAAGATTTAAGTAGTTATTTCGAAGGCTACAAAGGCAGCTTTGTTTTATACGATGCAGCTAGTGAACAGTATCAAATATACAACCAAGAAAGAAGCAAAAAGAGAGTTTCACCTGATAGTACCTACAAGATTTATTCAGGGCTATTCGCTTTAGAAGCTAACGTTATATCTAATCTGGAGTCTGAACAGAAGTGGAATGGACAACAGAACCCGTATAAAGAATGGGATAAAGACCATAACTTATCCTCTGCCATGCGAAATTCAGTCAATTGGTATTTTCAAAACCTGGATAAAGAGCTAGGCAGACAGCAGCTGCATGCTTATTTTGATAAGCTAAATTATGGGAATAAGGATATTTCAGGTGATTTGGAAAACTATTGGATGGAATCTACCCTGAAAATATCACCAATTGAACAAGTGCAGTTATTACATGGACTATCAGAAAATAAGCTTGGCTTTAAAGCAGAAAATGTTCAAACAATTAAAGATACGTTGTTACTTGATGACGATTATAACAGCCAATTATATGGAAAAACAGGAACAGGCACGATAAACGAACAAGATGTTAATGGCTGGTTTGTTGGTTTCATAGAAAAAGGCAAGCATAGCTATTATTTTGCAGTCAATATCCAAAACAATGGAAAAGAAGCTAGCGGAAGCGAAGCGATGAAAATTGCCAAGCAAATCTTAAAGGATAAAAAACTATACTAAAAAGTAACCCAAAAAGATTTTCTAGTCTTTTTGGGTCTATTCTTCATCAAATACTACATTTGTAGTATTTAATGAAGAATTCCAATACGGAAAGGTAAGATTACTTTGAAGCAAAAAACTAAAAAAAGTAGAAAAGCAAATCATCAATTACGGCTAAGACTTACTGGTCTTTTTTTCGCCGTGTTTATATTGTTTTCCGTACTTATCGTGCGCCTTGGCATCATCCAAATTGTGAGTGGTGAGGAATATGCCGCTCAAGTGAAAGCAACGGAAGTTACGCCTGTTAGCTCCTCCGTACCACGCGGAAAAATATATGATACAAATCATAAACTAGTAGTATATAATATTCCGGAAAAGGCAATCACCTTTACACCGCCGCTAAATCCCCAACCGGAGCTGCTTGAACGGTCCAAAAAAATAGCCGGATTTCTTGTAATGAATAATAAAGACATAAAAAAAGTAACATCACGTGACTTAAAGGATATATGGCTTCTAGAACATGACAATGGCGAAGAGCTGCTTACAGAGCCAGAAAAGAAATTATATGAAGAAGAGAAAGTAAAAGACAAGGATTTATACAAAATAAAATTAGAGCGTATTAAAGAAGAGGAGCTGCAAACGATTGATAAAAATTTAGCAGCCATATACCGTAAGCTGTCGACAGCGCCAGCATTCTCAAAAACTGTGCTAAAAAACGAAAAGGTAACAAATGAAGAATATGCAATAGCAGCTGAAACACTTGAAAAACAGCCGGGAATTGATGTAACGACAGATTGGAAGAGAGCGCACAACTTCGGAAACACCTTTATTAATATGCTTGGTGAGGTAACGAGTACAGATGAAGGTCTTCCCGCAGATAAACTAGACTACTATACAGCTAAAGGGTATGAACGGAATGATCGGGTCGGCAAAAGCTATATCGAAGAGCTTTACGATAGTGTGCTGCAAGGCCAAAAAAAAATCGTAAATACGATTACGAACAGAAACGGAGAAATCATAGACTCAGAGATTGTGTCTAAAGGAAAAAGCGGCAATGATCTCGTGCTGACGATAGATATGGAATTCCAGGCACAAGTGGAAAAAATTATGCAAGAAGAGTTAATCGCATCCATTCAAAAGCCGCATACCAATCTTCTCGACACAGCTTTCGTTGTGGCAATGGAGCCGAAAACTGGCCGGATTCTGGCAATGTCAGGACAAGTGTATGACCGAAAGACAAAGAAATTTACAGATTACACACCAGGAACCTTTACATATGCCTTTGAACAAGGGTCTGTCGTTAAAGGAGCAACAGTTTTAACCGGTTATCAGACAGGAGTTAGAGACATAGGCGAAACAGAGCTAGATGAAGTGATGAGATTTAAAGGCTCAGGGACCTTTTCTTCCTACCAATCCATGGGGGTACTCAATGATTTAAAAGCCCTTGCGATCATCCAACGTATATATGTGGAAGACCGCGATTGAAATGATGGACGGCAAGTATATCCCTAATGGCACATTAAATATCAATCCAGATAAAATAGAGACAATTCGCTACTATTTTAACCAATTCGGCTTAGGCATTCCGACAGAAATTGGCTTTCCGAATGAAACCGCAGGAATTAAAGGCAAAAATATCAGCACCTATTTTCAAATCGCTATTGGCCAATTAGACACCTATACACCAATGCAAATTGCCCAATATATTACCACGATAGCCAACGGCGGTTACCGCATGAAACCACAGCTTGTCAAAGAAATCCGTGAAGCCGATAATACAGACAACGGGCTTGGAAAAGTAGTGGATGAAATAGAACCTGTGGTACTGAATAAAATAGATATGAATGATGAAATGTTAGAAAGGGTTCAACATGGATTCAGGCAGGTAACTCATGGTTCGCAAGGAACAGCCAGAAGCTATTTTGCCAATGAAGCCTATGATGCCGCAGGGAAAACAGGAACTTCTGAATCCTATAAAAAAGGTGTGAAGACGTGGAATCTCTCATTCGCAGGGTATGCACCTTACGATAATCCGCAGATTTCGATAGCGGTTATTGTACCTAATGCTTATCTTGATGGCTATGCCCAGCCGCATAGTGCAGCTAATGTGATTAGTCAGAGAGTTTTTCGAGCTTATTTTGAGGGGCATTCAGGGGGAGAATGAGGATTATTTTTCAAGAGCATTGAAATCCTTCATGCTCTTTTTTTGTTGTATCAAGAAGCTATGCGTCAGCTATTTTTTTTGTAAATAATTTATTATAGAAAGAATACAGAGTATAAAATACAATATTAATGATATTGGTAGTAAAGCGCTAGATGGGTTTAAGTAAATATCAATACCAATGCAAATACCCATTATAGACATTAAAATTATTAGTAGTTGTATTACTCGCATCTACAATCACCCGCTCCTTCCTGTTATTACACCTATCATAAAGGAAATTTTAAATAGATTAATCCCAATTTTGTATTCATGTGTTTTAGATTTGAGACTAATATTTAACTGTATTTTCCAACTAATTTCCTATTTAAACACCTATCCATCTTTTTTACAATAAAAGGATATGGGAATATCCTGGCTATTTATTAAATAAAGGACCTATCATCCGTGTAAAAGAGAGGCGAAAAAATGAAAGTTTTAGATGCATCTAGTTTACGTGATACAATGAAAGGAAGGGCCAAGCACTATAAAGAACTGCGCACACAGTTTACACAGCTGCACAAAGCCTTCCAGGAAATTGTTGATTTAGATGACTTTGAAGGCAAAGGTGCTGAATCAATTAAAGGTTTTTATCAGGGTCAGCTGGAAGTGGTAGAAGCATGGCAGCGGCTCATTGACAGACAGATTGCCTTCTTTGAAGGCGTTAGCGCAAGGATAGAAGATAAAGACTTAGGCGGCCATTCTCGTGTGGAAACAGCTTTTTTAGAAGAAGAGCTTGCACATAGAGAACGTCGTGCAGACGAAATGATTAGTGAGCAACGAAAAGCGTTAGAGAAAATTTTTAGGGACATTGATGATCTAGTGTCTTTAACACCCTTTTCTCGCTCCCGGTTTGGCGATCTGATGATGGATGCAAGCAAAAAACGGACCAAAACGGTGGATGCAGTCGAGGAAGTCGATCAAGAGTTAAAAGACGAATATCTCTCTTCACAAGGAGAAGAGTATTATGTTCAAGCCCTTTTCCAATCTTTAAGGAAGCAACAAGACAAGGCAGCAGTATTTCACCCATCCATTTTGATGCAAAAGCCTATCAATCTAGTGATGCATATCAGTCCATGGTAGAAGCAAAGACACAAACTAACAGCTACCTCTCCTATAAAAAGGAAGAGAAAGAAGCAAGGGAAATAGCAAACCGCCCATGGTATGAAGACCTATGGGAGGGCACGAAAACCTTCGCCGGCGAGTTAACCGGTTATTATGATTACATACGAGCTAAAGACGGAGTTGATCCCGTTACAGGTGCAAAGCTGACAGAAGGACAGCGAGTAGCCGCAGGCGCAATGGCAGCCGCAGGCTTCATTCCAATTGTCGGCTGGGCGGGCAGAGCACTGAAGGGTGGCAAAGGCATTTATTCAGCAACAAAAGCGATTAATACTGCAGATCATGCGCTTGACGCTTATAAAAATGTCCGCACCTTTACTAAACTAGAACAAACAGAAATGGGCATATATGGCCTTATTTCAGCAAATGGACTATCGGAATATCTAACAGGAAAAGATATGTTTGGCAACAAGCTCACTAATGAACAGCGCCAAGCAAGCATTACCCAAAGCATGATTGGAGCAATACCATTTGTCCCAAATGCCCCTGGCATGATAAAAGAAGCCGTTCGAATCAGTGAAATACCAGTCCATAAAACATACCAGCTAGTGCAAACTGGATTAAGCAAAAGCCAATTAACATATAAAGGCTTTCTGACAAATATTTATCAACCTAACAGCCAACTCTCTCCACTTGGTCCAAGTATGGCTATGTTTAAATCACACGATGTAAACAATAACGTAAAGCAAGTTTCCAATCACTCCGTTAAAAGCACCAGCAGAGTAAACACCACTAAGAAAACCGCTGGCAAAACAGAAGTGAAGTATGACTTCAGTCAATACGAGAAAAAGCTCGTAGGCAATACATGGGTCCTCAGCAAAAACGGTCGCACAGATCAAGATGCAGCCAAAGCAAGCCTAGCATATAATGAGGCTATAAAAAAGGGAGAAATCAAGTTAGACAACGAGCCTGACTCAGATATTTACCTCGAACAAATCCAAGCAGCAAAAGACGGATACAATCTCTGGACTGGAGAAGAGTTATCGAAGCTAGAATCTAATTCGATTATCTTTAGCAGTTTAATTGGGAGTGTTTATGGTTTTAGAGGCGGGAAGATTTCTGGTAGGTCGATTAAGGTTTCTAAGGGTGATTTGGGGAAGATTAAAGAGAAGGTAAAGGGAAATAAGGCTAATACTGAAGTTACTAAGGGTACGGGTGATGATGTAGTAACATATAGACGAGTTCAAGGTGGAGAGGGTACTAAGTCAAGCCAACAGCGTATACAAGTAAATGAAGATGGTACAGTAACAATACCCAAAAAAGATACTGATTTAAATATAAGTATAGATAATGGGGAGCATTCAAATTACTTTAAAAATGAAGTGAGAGGCGGAAATGCTGATATTGTTGAATTAGACGTTCCAAGGTGGTTTGACGATTTCTTAAAAGAAAATACAATACCTCAAGCTGGATACAAATCAAATCCTTTAAACCAAGGTGGAACAGCTCCAAAACTCGTAGACCCAACAAAACCAGGCTATTCATTTGAAGTTCCAGCACCTTGGGGTGAGTGGATAGAAGAGCATGCGAAAAATTCGCGAATAAAAAAATAATAAGGGGAGTTGAGTAATATTTTATTAGAACCTAAAGCGCTGGAAAATATTATAGTAGGTTTATTAGTTGATAATAGTTTCAAGTGGTATGTTTCGCCAAAAAATTTATGGTTTCTGGATAGGAAAAAGCAAGCAGACGCATATAATAAGAAATTTAAAGAAATTGGACTTAAAAATATTGGAAACTCCATAGAGGAAGATGATGAAAGGAAAGGTATAGAAGTTCTAGATGAGCGTTCATTTATAGAGTTTATTCCAAGAATAGATAAGTATTCAGTTTCAACCGAAGAATTAAGAGAGTTACTTAAATTAAATATGCTTACTAAATTAAAAGAGGATACATTTTACAGTTTTTTACCTTCATTATATGTAAACCTTGATAAAAAAGAACTATACTCATTGTATCCAGAACCAGCCTCCTACGAGGATTTTGTACCAGGAAATTGGAGGGGGATCTATGAGGACTTTTTGTCGAGGATAGATAGGGAAGATAAATACTGGTATGATGAAAACGGAATTGATTTATTAAATTTTGAGAATAGTGGTGGAAAGATATGAGTGAAAATAAAATAAGTATACTATCTGAAAAGTTTGAGAATGAAAAAACTGGTGAACAAGTCGAAGGTATAACGATTATGATAGATGGTAAATTAAAAAGTATGTTAGACATCATCATTGAAAAAGAGGGTGGATATAATAACTATACAGAGCTAATTAAAGATTTAGTGTTTGATGGTATAAATCAATTTGTTGAAAAGCATAAGAGGTAGAAAACAGCTTTATTCAAAGCGATTGAACTGCGGCCATTTAAAGTTTCAAACCTATTGGCGATAACCCGTGTCTTAAAATTCATAGAAGAAAGAGATAGTAACAGCTAATTGGATTTTTTATTATAAAGGTCTTCATAGAGAGCACAGTTAAAATATATAAATAGTTTGAATGAATTCGATTACCTTGATTGGCTATATGCCTTTCAAGGTATTTTATTTTAATTTATATTAAATCAGCTGATATTTAAGTGAGAAAATAAGAGAATGATTTACTTGAGAATCGAGAGCTCATGATGGTAGTACCATCATGGAGTTTGGTTTTAATACTCGGATAAAGTGACAAGTACGATAAATAGGCGAGATGACATTTTACATGGTAGGGGTACTTACGATATGTAATGGCTACAAACTAACGAGATCGTACATGCTCGTGGCGAAAAATAATGGGTAACGTATAATATAAACGTGAAGATAGCAAGGCTAGGTGTAAAAGCATCGGATACTTTCCAAGAATTTTATATCCAGTATGCAGGACCTTTTTGGGAAGAGCATGTACCCTTTGAATTACTAGATATAGCAGATGAAGAAAACAATATTGAATCATACACACTCATTTCTAGAAAAGAACATGGTTTTCCGAAGCAATATCTGGTTTTAAGTGAAATGTCAGCAAATGCTGTATTAGTACTGGATACTGTAACAGATAAAGTTTATATAGTTAATTTTGAGGGTGGAGATGAACTACTTATTAAAGGTGAATTAAAGGAAAGTTGGTCATCGTTTTTTGATTTCTTGAAGACATATTTTAATTGTTAATTATGGTCCAATAAAAGTTAATTCAGAGAGAAACTTAAAACCTTGATTGGCTTAATATGCCTTCAAGGTTTTTTGACTTTAAGAACTTTATGGTTAAAACAATATCACTTTTGAATCAAAAACTCATGATGTAGCAAACTTACGAGATTGGTTACAGTGACATATAAAAAATACAACCACACTTACTACATGGTTTATATTTGCACACGAGAATGACAAAGCAAGTAAAGCTAAAGGTGGCAACATACAAACACATAAACTTAGTAACAAAAAGGAAAGATGTGTAAGAAATATAAACAATGCTTAAATAAAATTCAGAGCTCATGAAGGTAGTACCATCATGGAGTATTGATTTTATATTTGGATTTTGAGAGAAGTACGATAAATAGGCGAGAGGACATTCTAAGATGGGTGAGGTTCCTGTTAATGTTAGAATGGAAATGCTAGAAAAAGAGAAACATGCTAGAGAAGCTCTAAAGTAGCTATAGAAGAGAGGTTGAAGAAATGAAGAAATTTGAAAAGATTATTATGGGAAAAACCATTATTATGACTGCCCAAAAGGAATTAGAACCTCAAATAGAAATTTTGTTTGCTAAATTAGAACAGGTAGACCGTAATAAATTAATTCATGGATTCTCTTTACAAGTTGGTTGGTCCGTCTATTATTTACATGAGAGAGAAACCGGGAATTTTATACTGACTTCTCCAGATTACTCTAGAAATCCATTTGAAGATACAACAAAAGATTTAACTTTAACACTGTGGGTACAATTAGATCAAGGTCATTTTTTGAGAAAGTTAAATGTTGATGGTTTATCAATAAAATTTAGTGATAAAATCATACTTTCTAAAGGTGTATTAGAACTCGAGAAAATATATTTACAAAGAAATGGAGATGTTGAAGTAGGAGATTCAGGTTGGTATATAGGTCCTGTAGAGGATGATAATACTATAGAGTTGTATGCTTTATATGCTTATCAACTACTAAAAATTAAACCAGAGATTATACAAGTTCTTGCTTTACCAAATGACTATATGGTTGTTTTTGAGAATAATGAAATAAAAGCAGTATTAAACGAAAACGATGTAGATGTTTTTAAAGACTCTTTATAGATTTTATTTATGGGAATTCTAAAAATAATTAATTCAGTTCTTGACAATGATAGTTTTGTTAAAGGAGTAAACGAATAGACTAGTAACAGATTGAAGAATGTTGTTATGGATTACCAGATGGCTTTAGGAGGAAATAAGATATGAAAAATTATGTTTCTTTGTGGTTGGGAAACTTTACCGAATTTGATGAGTTAGAAAAGTATATAGAAGTGAAATATGATGAAGATGGAGATAGTATTCCTTCAACTTTTGAAAGGGAATTTAAAATAGGCTACTATGATAGAGATTTAATAGAGAAGGATTGGATACTAGATGCTAAAGATAATATAAAAGAGCTATTAATGGGTTTTTCATATGATGATCAGCTGATAAAGCTGTTTATGGATGTTAAATTATGTTCTAACTACAATACCATTATTTTGATTTACAACTACAATTATATTAAAGATGGTATATCTATAAATTCAGTAAACAATTATGAATACGAACTTAATTTTGTAGGTACAGCTGAGTATGTAGATTAATACTCGGAGTAATTTATTTTCCAACTATTGAACTAACCCCACTAAATTGGCTAAATAAAATTAGTGGAGCAAGTGAAAGAAGCAGTAAAAGCAAAATAACATATCATTAAAAGAAAACCTTGATTAGCCTAAACTATCAAGGTTTTTATTAATAATTTTCAAGAGCCCATAAGTTATAAATCTAATGATAAGCTATCAGTTATTTACAGAAATGCAGTGTTAAAACCTAAAAAAAAACTATTAGAAGTTTGAAACGGGTGAATACAAATACTAGAAACAATATTTTAGAAATTCAATGGTAAATATATGCTATTATATATAGGTAATTAGTATTGGGAGGGGATTGTTTTGCCAAGTTTTTCAGAATCTTTTGGTATGGGATTTGATTTGTTTTGGGGTATTTTAACTGCCGATCCAGCTTTGACTTTTGGATTAATAGTGTTTTTTGGAACAGGGCTATTGTTAGTTTTTATCATTAACCTTATACAGTACAACAAAATAAAAAGATCAGGTATTTTGGAAATAGATAAGATGAAAGGAAGCCTTTTTGAGGATTATCTATATACTTTACTAAAGTCAAAAGGGTATGTAGTTAAAAAGACACCTGTCACAGGGGATTATGGTGCTGATTTAGTTTTACATGGCAATAATAAAAAAATTATCGTTCAAGCAAAAAGGTATAAAAATAAGGTAGGGATTAAAGCTGTTCAAGAAATTGCAGCTGCAAAAAGCCATTATAAAGCAGATGAGTGCTGGGTAATAACGAATAATTATTATACGAAACCTGCAAAAGGGTTAGCGACATCAAATGATGTCAAACTTGTTGACCGTGATACTCTTATAAAGTGGATGAATGAGATGAGAAAAAGCGCTTAAATACTGAAGGACTTATAAATCAGAAGGAGTATTATATGAAAGTAAGAGAAGTTCTAGAAATAATAAAGGACTTTAATCAAAATACAGAAATTAATGTACTTCTTCCGCTAGCTAATCGTCCGTATGGTGGAGGAAACTTAGAACCGATACATAGTGTTAAACATGTAGTTGATCAAGATATAAATAAGATTAAATTTAGATCCAGGCATTGGAGATGAAGGTCGTTTTCAAGCCTATTTAAATGAAAGAGAAAAGCAAAATCTAGATAAGCAATTAACAATAGAGGTGTTAGTTTTTTAGATTTACACTATTCCCAAAGTGTATTTGCGGAAAATATCAGAAACAGATACAATTAAGTAGATTGCTTGATTTACTTTTATGTTTTGATTTATGTATCTAAATTTGCTGACAAGGTAAGGTGTTTACATGAAGAAACTAGTAATATTAGGCGGAGGTTACGGCGGGTTCCAGATACTGCAGGACCTATTAAATAAACAATTACCAAAAGATGTTCAAATTACTGTAATTGACCGGAATCCCTACCATTGCTTGAAGACCGAATTCTATGCTTTAGCTGCTGGAACGGTGTCTGACAGACAAGTAAGAATGACTTTTCCTAAACATGACCAAGTGGACTATGTGTGGGGGGAAGTAATTAAAATTGACAGTGATAAAGATGAAATCGTGATGGCAGACAGAACGGAGCCAGTTCCTTATGATTATTTAGTCATTGGGTTAGGCTGTGAAGATAACTATCACAATGTGGAAGGCGCAGAGCAATATTCAGAAAGTGTGCAGACTATCTCTAAAGCAAGAAGAGCGGCACTGGCAGTGAATGAATTAAAATCCTACCAGCATGTTGCCGTTATTGGTGCAGGGTTGAGCGGAGTGGAAGTGGCTTCAGAAATACGCGAAAGCCGTCCAGATTTAAACATCAGCCTTTATGACCGAGGTAAGGCAGTACTTAGTCCGTTTGCACCAAAAGTTCAACAATATGTTGAAAAATGGTTTAAAGAAAACGATGTTAATATCATTCACCAAGCTAATATCGAATACTTGGAACAAGGCGCAATTTGCAATAATGGTGTCTGTACTTCAACAGATGTAACCCTATGGACTGCAGGTGTGAGACCAAATCGGTTAGTTCGTGAGCTTCCTTTTGAAAAGGACAGATACGAAAAGGTTATTGTTAATAATTTTCATCAAGTTCCAGAAAAACCTTCTGTATATGTAGTAGGTGATTGTGCATCCTCCACTTTCTCACCAAGCGGACAATTAGCACAGCATCAAGGAGAACAAATCGCCAATATCCTCCATGATATCTTTACAGGCAGAGAACCAAAAGCACCTGGAGAAATCAAACTAAGAGGAACATTAGGATCACTCGGCAAAAATGATGGTTTCGGCAACATGTTTGAAAAATCATTCACAGGACTTTTGCCAAGACTCGCAAAAAGCGGAGTGCTGTGGCTGCATAAGAGACATTAATAGTGAATATAAATTAGAGGGAAAGCATGAAGCTTTGCCTCTTTTTTTAAGCTTTTGTAAAGCTTCTATGAAGAGAAAGGTATTTAAGAATCCTCCACCGAATTATTGTAGAAAGTAAGGGGTCAATATATTGAAAAAAGGAGATGCAATCATGCAAGATAGACAATTTTTATTTCAAGTTTGGCGTTGGATTGATCAGGCACAAAGAGTAAACGAGAATGCTAACGGGAAGAAAATTGTAGCACTGCCATTAAACGAATGGGAAGAGCTAAGAGCAGAAATGTTAGAAATCATTAATGAAATGGATGGACCAGTAACGAATGAAGAGGCTTTAGAAGTCCGTTAATACATATAAAAACTATCAGGCATCCAAGTGGATGCCTTTTTGCATGATTCAAAATAAAATGAGCTGGCCAATTGACCAGCTCATAAGTAATTAATGGTTTGTCGTGTAATTACGCCCAGCTTCCAAGCTTGTTCTGCTATTATTAAGAATACTGATGCTGATTAGACCTGATATACCAACTAGAATAAAGATAAATCTGGACATCCCAGCATCCTCCCCACCAAAGATTGCTGCAACAAGATCAAATTGGAAGAAGCCGATTAAGCCCCAGTTGATGGCGCCGATGATGCTTAGAATTAGGGTGATTTTTTGGAGAATGGATAAAGACATTAATAGGACCTCCTATGAAAAGTTTTAAGTTCTTATACTATGTATATACACTTTTTTGAGAAGCTTGAAACAGCTAACAGGTCCAATAAACCTTCAAAACGCCTGATAATTTATTGTAATAACATACAGAAAGAGATATTCTATAAATACTTAATAGTTTTATACAAGGAAGGATCAAATATGGAAAAAACAATCGCAACACTACAAAAGGTACAACAATCAGCAGTGAAATTAGAAACAGTTCTTCATGAACTATGGAGCCTTGTCGGAGAACTGGAAGAAGATGCCCAATTCATTGAACTGATGGAAAAAGCGAAAAAGAAAGGTTCAGATAAAAGCTTAGCTGAATTAAGTGGACTGATAAATCAACTTGAAAACGGGCTTGGACAAATACCGGAAGACGGGACAGTGGCAATTGATTTGGAGGATCATTTAGAGGAGATTATTGAGTGGGTTAAGAGTAATAAATAAAATAAACCGTATATACTTTCATTTTATATATCTTTCGTTTATTAAGGATATATAAATTATATACGACTTTCTATTGTTAGTGGTAATAATAGAAGTAGAGACCTCCTTTTTGGAGGTTTTTATTATATTTATATAGAACTTAGTAAACAAATAAACTCATAGGAGTATGGGAAAATGGATTTAGATGCTATCTACAAACTAGTCGAAACAGAATATAAAGTGATTCAAAGTGAAAAAGATGTGATTTGTGTTGCTCCGATAAGTGGAGAAAGCTATCCTGAAATTACTGTTAAATTAACATTCAATAAAGTAAGTAATCACTATGTGCTATATGAAGTTGTTAGAGGAAAAGAATACAAAGTAGATGTATTTTCAGATGAATATAACTCTGTATTGGCATTATATATCTTTTCGAAAAGTAAGTTAGAAGTTAGGAAATATGATGTAAACGTTGAAAATGAAATTGAGGGAGCAGACTCCTTAAATTATGTGCAAAAGATTCTCAAAACCCATTCAGATGAAAAGTGTTATTCTTTTTTAGAAGTAAAGCCAGATAGAATAATATTAGAAAACACAAATGATAGATATAATGTTTTATTTTTAGGGAAAAATGACTCTAAGATTTATATAGATAAATCTAGGGAATTGAATAGTGCCGCCATAGTTTTATATCATTTTTCTTGCAAATTAAGCCAATTTTATGAACTTATTAATAAGCTTGAAATAAAAACGGATTCTGATTTTATAGATAACCTAAAAGAATTATATCTTTTAGGTTAAGAAATGCAAATATATATGTTACAGAACAAATTTCTAAAACTGAGTGTTTATCCATCAGGCCTTTGTAAACACTATGCAAACTAGTAGAGTACAGAATTATATGAACCATAACAGGATTGTGTAGGCACAGTATACTATAAACTGGTGCATTACTAGAAAGCGATGGAAGCCCAATATACTACTACAAGGATGACACCCCTGAATGGAAAATAGAGACACGAGAGGTTCCGAGTAGATTGGAGAATAAAAATGGATAAGAAAAAGCAGTTAATTGACCAAATAAAAGTAGTGATAAATAAATTAGAAGAAGAGTATGCTAAAGATATAAATAGTGGTGTTTTGAAGCTTCTATATTCAAGATATAAGAAGGCGTTAGAAATATTAGAAAATAATGAGGATATTAAAAGAATAAATATTTTAGGTGGTGTACGAACATATATGGATAGCTATAATGACTATCAAAACACACTTTTAGGAGAATTGCATAAGGCTGAAAAGCTAATGCAAGAATTATGATGAAAGTATTTGTTGATGTTTTGCTAAACCATTAATAGATTGATAGCATAGTATAAGTTAGAAAGATTAATGCAATTAAAAAAGGGAAGGCTCTTAAATTCCAAGAGACTTCCCTTTTTTATTTTCAATGGATAGCTAAAGTTGCTAAAAATGGTCAGTCGATATGATTATCTTGATGCATGTAATTCAGCTAATTCAACAAAATTTATTTGTATTTTCAAATTATAAAAATTGTATTTACAAATTTTAATAAAGCGCTTACACTAATGGTGTAAATATTTGAAATAAATGGAGGGTGAAAAATGGCAGACAGGTTAAAAGACGGTTTTTTATGGGGCAATTCTGTTTCTAGTATGCAGACGGAAGGAGCTTGGAATGTAGGCGGTAAGGGATTATCGGTTTATGACACTCGTGAAGCTTCTGAGTTTGCATCAGATTGGAAAGTAGCAACAGACAGTTATAACCGCTATGAAGAGGATTTTGATTTTATGCAGCAGCTTGGCATGAGTTGTTATCGCTTTCAAATTTCCTGGAGCAGAGTTAATCCATCTGGTGACGGTGCTTTCAACGAAGAAGGAATCGCATTCTATGACAAATTTATTGATGGATTAATTGCACGCGGAATTGAACCGATGATTTGTCTTTATCATTTTGATATGCCGCTTCATTTGGCTGAAAAGTATAATGGTTTTGTCAGCCGGGAAGTGATGGATGCCTTTGTCCGGTATGGAAAGGAAATGGTTGACCGCTTTGCTCATAAGGTAAAGTATTGGATCACCTTCAATGAGCAAAACCTCTATCATATTCCTGAAGCATTCAGAATCAGCGGCTATTTAAGCGGCGAGAAAACATTGGATGAGCTTTATAAAATTCAGCATCATGTTATGATGTCACACGCTAAGGTTGCCAACTATATTCATGATAATCATGAAAATACATTAATCGGCGGCATGCTTGCTTATATGGAAGTCTATCCAGCCACCTGCAAACCAAAAGATATCCTCTATGCCAGAAAGGTTGACGAATTTTTCAACCATAACCTCCTAGAAGCATTTACATTCGGAAAATATTCAAGAGAAGTTTTGACCTATGTCGAGCGTGAGAACATTGATATGGGCATTCAAGCAGAAGATTTAGAAGAGCTGTCCAAACTTCGAAGCGACTTCTTATCCTTTAGCTATTATGCCAGCACTACGATCAACACTGACTTGGTTCCAGAGGGAACAGCAGTCAATTATTATATGCATCATGGCAAACAAGATAATCCGTATCTAGAGACAACGGAATGGAATTGGCAGATTGACCCGCTTGGATTCCGTGACGTTATAAATAAGATGTATGACCGCTACAAATTACCAGTTTTCCCAATTGAAAATGGCATCGGTGTGATTGAATCATGGGATGGCCAAAATGAAATCCAGGATGACTACCGCATCGCCTATCATAAGGAACATTTCCAAGCCATGAAGGACGCGATTTTTATTGATGGAGTCGATGTGATTGGATATTTGGGCTGGGGGTTAATAGATATTCTAAGCTCGCAAGGTGATATGCGCAAACGCTATGGTGTAGTGTATGTCAATCGAGAAAACCATGATTTGAAAGATATGAAACGTGTACCGAAGAAAAGCTTTTGGTGGCTGCAGAAAGTGATCAGCAGCAACGGGGAAGACCTCGAGCCATTGGAGAACAAAGTGAATCAATAAAAATAACGAGAAGGTGAAACGGTATGAGTAAAGGTCAAAGTGACACTGCTGAAAAACTGTCGTTTATTGATAAATTCACCATGTTTGCCGCCAAATTAGGCGGCCAGATTCATCTAAGATCCTTAAGAGATGCATTTGCAGTAATTATGCCGCTGTTTATTTTAGCAGGGGTAGCAGTGCTGGTTAATAACGTCATCTTTCCATGGTTTTTTGAAGGTAATACACTAGCAAATGCCCAATACTGGGGAACCACCATCACTAATGGTACTTTAAATATTGCCGGCCTTTTGCTTGCTCCAATGATTGCTTACAGCTTATCAAGAAATCGGAACTTTAAGGATCCCTTGGCATCTGCCGCAATTGCGTTAGCAACACTGGTCATAATGATGCCCAATACCGTTTCGCTGACTCCAGTCGGCGCAGAAAAAGCAGTTGATATTACAGGCGTTCTGACATTCGGCAACCTTGGCACAACTGGAATGTTTGCTGGAATTATTATCGGCTTGGTAGCGACTGAAATCTTTATAAAAGTTTCTAGTATTAAGAAGCTTGCAATTAGTCTTGGGGACAATATTCCTCCAGCTGTGAGTAAATCGTTTAATGTCATGATTCCCGCCATCTTGGTATTATCCTTATTTGGTGTGATCTCATTAATTTTGGCAGTAGCATTTGACACTAACTTAATTTCGCTAATTTCTAATATGATTCAAGAGCCATTACGAAAAATTAATACGAGCTTGATAGGGACAGTAGTTATTTACAGTATTGGAAACTTCCTGTTTTCTATCGGCATTCATCAAACAGTTGTCAATGGCGCATTACTCGATCCGCTGCTACTGGCCAATATGAATGAAAATATGCTCGCTTATGCAAATAACGAGGCAATCCCACATATTATCAACAGCTCTTTTGTGCATACATTTGGCATGATTGGCGGTACAGGCAGCACGATTTCATTGATTCTCGCTATCTTCCTATTTGGAAAAAGCAAGCCAGGGAAGGATATCGCCAAGCTAGCTACAGGACCAGGACTGTTCAATATTAATGAGCCGGTTATTTTTGGCTATCCAATTGTCTTCAATATTCCAATGATGATACCATTTGTACTCCTGCCAGCCATCGGCATCATCGTCACTTATTTTGCCACAGCTGTCGGGTTCATCAGCAAGACGGTCGTTTATATTCCATGGACAACACCGCCACTTTTGAGTGCCTATCTGGCAACAGCAGGTGACTGGAAGGCTGTACTTCTGCAGGCTGTGATTATCATCGGTGGTGCATTCCTATACCTGCCATTTATGAGAATAAGTGAACGGGTCAGCCAGATGAGCAACGACAAAGCAGCATAAAATACTTTAGGTATCTGTATGGAACATGTTATGATACTAATATAGGGAAATCGTCCAATAATTGGCGATTTCCTTTTTTTAAAACAGCAAGCCAAAGCCATTCTAAATAATAAATTCTTTGAGGTGTAAAAAATGGTCAAGTATAAAAATATTGCCGAACAAATTCGAAATAGAATCATCAACAATGAATATGATGCATCAAAACCCCTTCCAGATCAGGAAAGGTTGGCAAAAGAATTTGGCACGAGCAGAGTGACTATTATAAAAGCCTTAAATTTATTATCAATCGAAGGCTTAATATACAGTAAACAAGGATCTGGAACATTTATCAGGAAAAACGCCTTACAAATGTCCAAGCTCGATTCAAGGGCAGATGAATACGTAGGAGTAACAGAACAGATAAAAGGCAACGGTACGATCTCAAGCGTTATTATCTCCTTCAACGTCCGCTTTCCAACCGAAGAAGAGTGTGAAAAACTGATGATTACCAAAAGCCAGCCTATTTATGACATTATCCGCTTCAGGCTGTTAAACGAAGAACCGTTTTTAATGGAGCATACCATAATGCCAGTCCATGTAATCCCAAATATAACAGAAGAAATCCTGAATAAGTCCATCTATCAATACATAAAAAATGACCTTGGCTTAACAATGCTGGGTGCCAACAGACGCATCCGTGCAGACCAGCCAGATGAACTGGATCAGCAATATTTAAAGTGCACGGAACGAGATCCTGTACTTGAAGTAATTCAAGTTGTTTATTTGGATAATGGGGTTCCGTTTGAGTATTCACGTACGCGGCATCGGTATGATATGGGGGATATTTTGGTTGTGGATATGAAGTATAAGAATTGACCATAAAAAGTATTATAAATCAAAAACTGGAGAAATAGAGTAAGTCTATCTTGTTTCAGAATGGGTGAGATTAGTAAGAACTTCTATAAAGCATTTTCGAGGTATTAGAAACAAAAAAGCATTTAGTTTAGCACAATATAGGATGCATCAGTATAGTCTTGGAATGGTGCATCAAACGAATAGAAAAGTAATAAGAACTTGAAAAAATTATTGATGTACCAGGTGTTGCCGGAGTTGAATACAAAGTTAAAAGGAGTATAAATATGACAACAATATATGTAGTCGTAGAAAAGGATAGTAATCTAACAAAGTATATACCGGCAATTAGGAAGAATACCTATTTAGGTGTATCTGATATAAAAAATAGAATTGAATTTGGAGACCCAATAATAGAATGGGAGCTATTTAAAGAGGAAGAACAGGATGGAAAAGTGCAAATTCTCATAAAGTTGCTGTTAGATGCAGGAGCAGGAATTAAATATTACAAAGGTCAGTTAACACCTCGTAATGAAGTTAAACTAGATTATATACTAAATGTTATAAATCGTTATAAGGAAATACAAGAACAAATTCAAGACTTAGATGATCTTATGTTCGGTAAAGATGAATAAAACAGGTTAACTTTTAATGTTTTTTGTCATTAATAGGTTACTGTCACCTTTCTTATTTTCTTCAAAACCTCCCATTTTCTAGTGTAAAACTTTATATTTTTAAATTTGTAAAGCTGTTTCTGAACGATGCGGAAAGAATTTTATTAATAAATGTTAAGGGGAAATTAACAGAGGAGGAAATCATGGCAAGCACAATTACTATATATAAAAATGAGGAACTTTTACTTAAAGCAGGAAATATCCAAGAAGCAACAATATTTCTAGCAAATTATCTAAATATTAATGAAAGTAAATTGGTTGATCCTATAGAACGTGGATATGTTTATAACATACCTTATTATGTGGGAGACGATGAATATTATATAGTTGCACCTTCTGAAATGGCGGATCGTCGCCGTAAAGAACTAGAAGAAAGTGATCATCGGAATGCTAGACGAGTTTGGCTGATACCGGCTAATCCAAAAGAATATGACTTAGAGAGTGCATTTATGCGCTATGATTCTTTATATTGGCGCCGCTCCTATAACTATGAAAATGGCGACCTTATATTTATTTATGTATCTGGCAATGATAAAAAGGTTCGTTATAAGGTAGAAGTAGTATAAGGGTTTGTACCATCTGATGAAATTACATATAACGATATTTTTTGGAATGATAAAGAGAAATATGAGCAGTCGAAAGAATGGGATTGGACGTATATTCGTTTGTGAGATGTTGTAGACAATCCTGATTTGTCTCTACATCAATTACGCGACCATGGCCTAAAAGGCAATATTCAAGGCTCTATGAAGATTACTGGTGAACTGCGTGATTATATTATGCCATGCTTTAAAGGGAGTCTAACTACAAGTACTTTTCCAGATGAAGTATCTGAAGTTTTAGAAGAAGGTAAACGCAAATCGGTTACTGTCAATGTGTATGAAAGAAATCCGATTGCTCGAAAAAAATGCCTAGAGCATTATGGTGTGAACTGTCAAATTTGTGAAGTGAATTTTGAACAGGTATATGGAGAAGTTGGAAGGGACTTTATCCATGTACATCATATAAAGCCGCTTTATGAAATAAACAACGAATATGTTGTAGACCCTGTGAAGGATTTAATTCCAGTTTGTCCGAATTGTCATGCGATGCTGCATCGTAAGGAAAATGGGGACTATTTGACAGGAGAACAATTACAGAGTCGTATAAAATAAACAGGTAGTTATCCTGCTAATAGATTCTTTTATATAATGGAGAATAGCATTTAAATAGAAGATATGAATGGGAATTCAACATTCTGAGTGATTTACCATTCGTTCGTGTTGGGAACTAGAAACCGAACTCCATGATTATATTCATTGTTTTAACCATATTAGAACGTATGAAACACTAGGATACATAAATGCTAGTACAATGCAAAAAGTCTTTATAAATATTGTCCAGTTTAGTATGGACATTACATTAGATATACAAAAAGTGTCAGGAACCATTATCGGTGCCTGACACTTTTTGTTTTATAGAAAATAATTGGGGTATATATTTTCATAAGCAAGAGATTTAGTTAGATAGTGTTGAAATAAATGAGAGGGAAAAGGGTTGATAGCCAACATGTTGTTGAATAAAAAGTACATATTGTTTTTCAGTTTAATCATTGTCTGCTTGTTAACTGCTTGTACCGAAAAAGAGAAGCTTGCTGACGGATCTGAACTGATACATAAAAATCAATTTGTTTTTGCTGCTTCTGGTGAGTTTAAGCCATTTAGTTATATAAATGATGATCTCACCATGTCGGGCTTTGATATTGAGGTTGGCGAAGCGATTGCAAAAGAAATGGGCCTTGAGCCGGTTCAGAAGCGTATTAAATTCAAAGGAATTGTAGAAGGAGTAAAAACAGGCCGTGCGGATGCAGCTGTTGCTAGTCATACGATTAATCCGCAGCGGAGCAAATATGTTTCCTTCTCGACACCGTACTATTATTCTGGACCGCAAATTTTCACCAGACCAGATAGTCAAATTAAAACGGCCGAGGATTTAGCGGGCAAGGAAGTAGCGGTAGCGAAAGGCTCGACATATGCCGATACAGCTTCCAAGTATACAGACAAAGTAAAAACCTATGACAGTGATATCACAGCATTACAAGCATTAAGCAGCGGACGTCATGATGCAGTAATCACCGATTTTGTTACAGGCAAAAGTGCTGCAAAGGAAGGTTTTAAAATTAAAGCACAGCAGTTAATTAGTCGCAGTGAACAAGCAATTGTACTGCCTCAGGATAATCCAAAGCTATTGAAGCGAGTAAATGAAGCTTTGGAAGCACTCCGAGAAGATGGGACACTAACAGAGATTAGTCTCAAATATTTTGGTGAGGACATTACCAAAAAACCAGAATAAATCAACCTGGAAAGAAAGGAAGTATAACATTGCCAAGTTTTTCGCATTTTTTTGACGTATTAATAGATACAAAAGGTGTATTTATAAAAGCAATGCTTTTAACATTAGAGCTGACAGCTGTTTCTATCTTACTGGGAATTGTCATCGGACTTGTCTTTGCTCTATTAAAAATCTCTAAAATAAAAATATTAGAAGTTATTTCAGATACATATGTCTATTTAGTTCGTGGTACACCGCTGATTGTACAAATATTTATTCTCTACTTCGGAATTAGCGGCATTTTCCTCCTGCCAGATTTTTGGGCCGCTTCCATCGCCCTAGCTTTACATAACGGAGCCTATATTTCCGAAATCCTGCGCGGAGCGATCCAAGGCGTTGACAAAGGTCAATTGGAGGCAGGACGCTCTTTAGGAATGACAAAGACATTGACATTAAGAAGAATTATTCTTCCACAAGCATTCCGCCGAGCGCTGCCGCCTTTAGGCAATCAATTTATCATAAGCTTAAAAGATTCCTCGCTAGCCGCATTCATCTCCATGAATGAGCTGTTCAATGTGGCAACAACACTAGGGTCCAATAATTTTGACGAAATGACCTATTTACTCATTGTAGCAGTCTACTATTTATTACTAGTAGCACTGTTGACATTTGTAGTAAACCGAATTGAATTAAAACTATCCGCAAGTGACAGATAGGAGTGAACACATTGGACAAGAAGGAAATGATTAGAATAAATCAATTAAATAAATCATTTGGAGACCTGCATGTTTTAAAAGATATCAATATGACCGTTCTAGAAAGCGATGTTGTTTGTCTTATAGGATCCAGCGGTTCAGGAAAAAGCACCCTTCTTCGCTGTTTAAACTTTCTAGAAAAGAAGGATAACGGCAAAATTATCATTGAAGGAAATGAAGTCAATCCTCAAACCGATAATCTCAACAAGATTAGGGAAAAGGTAGGAATGGTGTTTCAAAATTTCAACCTGTTCCCGCACAAAACTGTTCTGGAAAATATTATTGAAGCACCTGTCATGGTAAAGGGTGTGGACAAAAAGAAGGCTATCTCTAAAGCAAAACAATTACTGAATAAAGTAGATTTAGAGGATAAGGCAGATGTCTATCCTAGCAAACTATCAGGTGGACAAAAACAACGTGTGGCCATTGCTAGAGCACTTGCGATGGAACCAGATATTATGCTATTTGATGAGCCGACCTCCGCACTCGATCCCGAGCTTGTCGGAGAGGTTCTGACAACCATGAAAGACTTAGCTGAAGAAGGAATGACAATGGTTGTTGTAACTCATGAAATGGGTTTTGCTAAAGAAGTAGCGGATAAGATTGTGTATATGCACGATGGAAGAATTGTTGAACACGGAACAGCTGAGGAATTTTTTAACCATCCAAAAGAGGAGAGGACTCGGGAGTTTTTGAAGGCTACCATGCTGAAATAGAAAAGGAGGTCCTGTCTGGTTGTTTAGGCAGGACCTTGTAATTTTGTTGTGGGTGTCATTTTTAATATGTATTTTTTTAGTTTGTAATACATAGGGAACCCTGAGACTGACTTAATTTTTAGAATATTACGTATACCTGTCTGTTCATGTGCAGTTCCGGGCACCTATACAGTAATTTTTGGCTCTTTTATTTTAGGCATGATGGAAATATAGATAATAAGAAGAATTCTAGAATGAAAAAATATAATAGAAGTACCAAAAGGCAAATTTTAAATATAGGAAGAATAGTGATACAGTATACAAAAACTAGAGTATTACTAGAAGGCTATGGAGATCAAATATTAGCACAAGGATGGCCCTCTGAATAAAAGAGAAACGAGAGGTTCTGAGTAGATAGGAGAATATAAATGGATAAGAAAAAGCAGTTAATTGACCAAATAAAGGTTGTGATAAATAAATTTGAGGAAGAGTATGCTAAAGATATAAATAGTGGTGTTATACAGCTTAAATATTTAAGATATAGAAGGCATTAGAAATATTAGAAAATAATGAGGATATAAAAGGGATAAATATTTTAGGTGGTGTACGTGCATATATGGATAGCTACAATGACTATCAAAATACACTATTAGAAGAATTGCATAAGGCTGAAAAGATAATGAAAGAATTATGATGAAAGTATTTGTTGATGTTTTGTAAAAACCATTTTACTCATAGTTTTGTATAATGAGAATAACAAAGCTCGTAACAATTAACTGAAAACATGAATAGATAGTTGAAAACCAAAGTAGATGTAAAGTGTAAACAAAAAAGAAAAGGCCATTTTGAATAAAAGACTCTATGAAGGCCTACCGTCATAGGCTACCCCTATCTCTCGTGACAAAAAATACGACAGACGAGCTTTGGTTAGATGACCTTTTACTGTACGTCGGTTACAAAAAAATGGAACGTAAAGCACTTGATTGTCAAATATGGCAACGGGTGCTTTCTTGTGTTTTAACGAAAAAATAAGTGGATACATATATAATGTATTAAGTGTTAAATTAATAGACTGTAATTCGTTTCGTACAGTGTACGATACTACTAGAGAAAAAACAGTATAAAAAATAAGGGTTCTAATACTTTTTGAAGTCATTGTACAGTACGTTTTAACGAATTTACATTATGAACACGTTATCCTTGGAAAAAGGGTAAACGTTACAGGGGAGTATGGAATATGGATTTAAGTTGTATATATAATTTAATTGAAACAGAGTTTAAAGTGATTCATAGAGAAAGTGATAGCATTTGTATTGCGCCAATAAGTGGAGAAAGCTATCCTGAAACTACTATTAAGTTAACATTCAATAAAGTAAGTAATCATTATGAGTTATATGAAGTTGTTAGAGGAAAAGAATACAGTGTAGGTGCATTTTCAGATCAATATAACTCTGTATTGGCATTATATATCTTTTCGAAAAGTAAATTTGAAGTTACAAAATATGATGAAAACGTTCAAAATGAGATTGAGGGTGCAGACTCTTTAAATAATGTGCAAAAGATTTTCAAAATCCAATTAGATGAAAAATATTATTCATTACTTGAAATTAAGCCAAATAGAGTGATATTAGAAAAAGGCGTAAATGATAGATATAATGTATTATTCTTGGGGAAAAATGATTCTAAAATTTATATAGAGGAATCTAGAAAATTGAATAGTGCAGCGGTTGTACTTTATCATTTTTCTTTTAAATTAGGCCGATTTTATGAGCTTATCGATAAAATGGATATGAAAACAGATTATAATTTTCTAGAGACTTTGAAAGAATTATATCTTATAGGTTGAAGTGTATAAATATATAGGACCAATCCAATGTATAAAGAGGTCTTTTATACCTTCTTAGGAAAGAATATCAACCGATTTACCTATTTAATTGTATAGTTACATAAAGTACCATAAATAGTATAATTACATTATTTTCTAATGAAATGACATTTTTTGAATAATGATTTGTGCTAAAAAATACAAATATTGGGTATAGGGCATTGGAGCGTTGCGTTTCAAAGGAGTATTAATACTACATAGACATATGTTTTAACTGGAGGTTTTTGATGAATAAAGCATTGGTTATTTTATCAACACTAGCAGTTTTATTAGGGGGTTGCGGAGTGAAAAAAGAGGAAGCTAACCAAACACAAGCGGGAGAAGAACAAAAAGCTCCGAAGGATTTGGATGCAAAGGACTTACCACAGGTAACGGCCTTCCAAGATGAAGCAACAAGAGAATACATGGTATCAACCGAAGAAGTGGAGCCTGGATACTATTTACTAGAATCTAAATCTAAAAAGATTAGAATGTTATTCCCAGAAGAAGGAAAGTACTCAGATTTATTATCTAGTTTTAATAAAAACGAAGAAAACATTGGTTTTGATGAATTTGATAAAGAGGCAAATATTTTGATGAATGGTCAAATTACCTATTACTATGGACAAAGTTTTCTGCAGAAAACCGATACAATGCTAGAAATCATTAGTGGAAAAAATAAATACTCAGAAGAATATCAGAATGAAAATACGGATGATACTGAAATGTATTTGGGATATAAAAAAAGTACTTTTGATAATTTGGACAGAAAATATAATTACTCCTATAGATACTTCGGCTTGGTTAAACCAAATCAAAGCGTAGATGAGGGAGTGGAATATTCTTTTATCTTTACATGTAAGGATGATAATCAATCCTGTTCTTTAGATGAAAAAAGTGCAAG
The DNA here is from genome assembly GCF_021341655.1 of Bacillus sp. Au-Bac7. Taxonomy (NCBI): domain Bacteria; kingdom Bacillati; phylum Bacillota; class Bacilli; order Caryophanales; family Bacillaceae; genus Bacillus; species Bacillus sp. Au-Bac7. The sequence goes on from NZ_JAJTTG010000002.1 coordinate 438,459, forward strand.
AGATAAAGTGAAAAAAATGATATCTTCCATCCAATTCATCAGTAATAAAGAGGAATAGAAAAATGAAAAATGTGGATATTTTTGCAAATGAAAAAGTAAAGCTGCGATTAATCCAATTGGAGTATTCTTATAAAGATGATTTTAATGTTACCGATCCATCTGATTTAGAAAAGGTAAAAGAAAGATTCGAAGCAGATGTTAGACGCATCTACATGGAAGAGACACAACAGGAACTCCCGAAGCAAATAGAAATATACTCTTCCAATGAACTCATCAAGCAAAACAATGACTTAGATTCCTCTATTGTTCATTCTGGTTATGATGGAACAGCTATTTATATAGAAGATAAAGTGAATCAAATAAACCAGGTACATATTATTTCGCAAGGAAGTCAGGAACAGGAAGACTGGATTTACAATGCATTTGGTTTATTCCTTGGTATGGATGCTAGTCAATATGAGGCTGCAAGGGAATTTACAATAGAAGTAAATCAAAAAATTAACAATCCAGAAAGTTTGAAGTCATACGCTATGGGACATTCCCTTGCCAATAACAATCAGGTAATGTTGCAATTAATAAATGGAGAATTTGATGGGGTATATGGAGTCAATGGTGCTCAAGTAAGTGTTCAACATTTACTAAAAGCTGATGTTGAATTACGAGACTATATTATCCAATTAACAGCAAATGAATATGGTTCTATTGATAATATACCTCCAGAAAAACTGAAGACAGAAATCATTAAGTATTATGAAGACAAGGGAGTAACCTCAAATATAACACAACGTATTTCTTATGATGATCCCTTATATGGGGTAAGTGGTAAAGCAGATTTTATTACCTTTGGAACGGTTGAAATGTCTGACACAAATATGGAAGTCGAAGGAATTAGAAATATTTTAGATTCCATTCCAGATGATAAGGTTCGAGCAATTCAAAGCTATCTCCGTAATTATGAGGCAGACTATGTAGAAGGAGGCCTTAACGGATTTATAATGGCTTCAACTGGCATTGATATAGATTTGATTGAATCAGTCATGAATGCAGATGGATTTATTGCAAAAGCGGGAGTGGTTATTAATAACAAAGATGATTTAATAGCCATGGTGGTTAAAGTTTCCAACAATCTTCCGGCATTCTTAGATGTGTTTCATAAAATTATGGAGGGTAGTGACCTGTTTATTGATGGTCTTGCTAAAAATGGCTACCTCGATAAAGTTACACAAGCAAAAGTAAAAACAAAACTCCAGCAAGTAGATCAGCACGTAAGTAATATAGAGGAACAGTTTAATCAACTGATGCAACACCTGGAGAACAAAGAGTATATAAAGGCTTATGATACCATCGTGGATATTTGGAGTGAATATCAAGCTATTAAGGATGCATTAGGTATTTTACAAGAAGAGTTAGAGGGACCATTAGAAGCGATAGCAGAAGGACATAGTATTCTCCCTCTGTTAAACGCAATGTCAGCCCTAGAGGGGATTAGTTACACTAAAGGTGACATTTGCTTTACAGGAAAAAGTAGTTCAGGACAAGAAATTAAGTGGAATATCTCCTCTGCCGTAAGGATTTATCAACAAGGCATGAAAATAATCGAAGATATAGAAGATGCTATTCGAACTTATGAACGAATTTATAAAAATGAAATTGAAGATGATTTCCAGACTAAAAAACAAAGATTGATAAATGAGATACACCATATAGAGGCTAATCCTTCTGATTATCTATGGGACTTTCAATTACTTCTTCCTAATCTAGGACACTTGGGGAGCAAGATAGAGAGAATTGATGTTCATGAATCCTTTTATACGGCACCCTTACCAGATAATAGCAATATTGTGATGGAATTAAGAAAACAGGCAACAGAGAAGAAGCGATTCATAGAAGAAATCAGGGATAGTATTGAGTCACTCTTTGAAAAGGAAGAGTTAATTTCTCAACTGTTTGATTTTAAAGGTTAAAGGGGGCATGATGGCATGGCAGATTTTTCTTCTGAAACGGAAAAAGTACATACAATCTATCGTTTTCTATCTGAAGATGAAATGAAGGGTAAATCCTCCTCCTTAAACAACCCATTAGATGATGTGCTGGACGATATAAATAGATTAGATAATTTATTAAAGGATGAACTTGGCAACCAAAGTGGAGCTATTTCCAAAAAGATTGAGGAAGAATGGAATAATAAGGCGAAAAAAGCTCAAACTTCTATCTCGCATATAAAAGAAGAAAATCAATCCCATGTTCAAACATACAGGAATATTGCAGAGGAATTAAGAACGCAGGAGATTACACTTTACTATAAGAGAATGATACCTAGTTTTTAAATCGGGTTTAAAAAAATGGGAATCTTGTCTAGAAGAAATTAACTAAATATAAATCTAATGGCACTTCAGTCTTTAATAGAACAGCAGAGGGTTTTCTAATAAAACTGAATAGGTTACTTTGGGAAAGATAAGGTGAAAATCAAGGAAAAGGTAAACGTAGTAGAGTCGATTTGAAGGGAAAGATTCTTTCGAGTTTTTTCGAAATTAAGAGGAACTGTACAATTTGTTGCACAGATTAATGGCGAGACATTAGAAGTAATCGCATACCAAAATATTAAGGTGATAAATATGTTTAAGAATGAGTTCCTAAAAAAACTTAAAGCGGAAAAATTAAATACCGGTGAATATATTATTGTCGTTGATTATATTACGGATGAACCACTTGTGATGGGATGCGCACAAGAAAATGGAGTTTGGAAAATATACGAAACGAAACAGCGGGGAGGGAAGTATATTTTAAAAGAACTAACTGACGAACATGAGGCGTTTGACTATTTTTATCAATTGTTATTAAGTAGGCACAATTATTTAACACAGAATAACCATGATAACAGCAGAAAATCCTGATAATAATGATCTGGAACATTATTAGGAAAAACGCAAATGTCAAAGCTCGATCTAAGAATCAAATACAGTTTTTAAATCCTTAGAAATAATACAATTAAAGGTAAGAATTAAAAACTTCAAAACAAGAAAATATATCATAAAAAAGACTCGGAGGGGGAAAACCTTCGAGTCTTTTTCGAAGGAAAAGTTATGTTTTTAATACCCCTAAAAAAATTTGTTAACAACACCCACAAAGAGACAAGGAATATAAAAAAGTTATCTTGCTAGCTCGACAATTGTATCAACATCAAGTTGAGCCGTTGATGAATATACAACTTTCGCATCACTTAACACACCTCTATCACCAACGCCAACAGAAAACATCCCAGCCCCATTAATCGCTTGAATACCAGAATATGAATCTTCTATTCCTACACACTCGCTTACAGGCAATCCAAGCTGCTTAGCTCCCTTAACAAAGATTTCTGGATTTGGCTTTCCATTTGAAAGAGTAGCTGGATCAACTATAGTTTCAAAAAAATTTTCAACTTCCAATTTTCTTAGCAAGAAGGGGGCATTTTTACTAGCAGAAGCTAATCCGATTTTAAAACCTCTTTCTTTCAGGGAGTGTAAGAATTCTTTAATACCTAGAAGCAGATCTTTGCCTTTCGGGAGGAAGAGTTATGATAAAAGCCGTAGTAAAGCAAAAACGAACAAAACGTGAAGCTGCAGAAATGATTCAAGGATATACATTCTTGCTGCCAGCCCTTCTAATTGCAGCCGTATTCTTTTAAAGATGCATCATATAATGGATTCTTTAATCCAGTTGACTTATAAAAGTTTATTAGGGGCATAATTTCTTTATTGAAAAATAGAGATTTTGTTGATTCCTCTCGTAAATAAGAGTTAAGCCATTGAAAGATGTTATTAACTACCAAATTATCAAAGAATTAAAGAGACTATATTTAATAATAAATTCATGGTATTATTTTACTAGATTATATTTCACAAATTTTTCAAGTGAATTGTAGGATGGTGCAGGAATTGACAATAAAGAAGTTTAACTTCTACACAGTAGAACAATTTTTAATAAGTGACAAATTTTATATTCCTGATTATCAAAGGGAGTATTCGTGGGAAAAGGAAACACAAATAAAAGACTTTTGGTTAGACTTAGTGGATTTGGTTGAAAATGAAAGGGATAATCATTTTTTCGGACAAATTGTAATTCATGATGATTACGATGAAAAAAAGAAGTATATTATAGATGGCCAACAAAGAAGTTCAACATCAATTATTTTTTTATCAGTAATTCGTCAATTATTTGATGAATTCTATACACATACAAAGAGGGACGGGGCTCGTAATAAGGTTGAGGATATTCGGCTAAAGATAATTGGTCGCTGGAGTGAAGAGGAAAACGAGCTTCAGTTTCATCTTGGTAAAATAGATAATACTTTTTTTAGAGATTATATACAGAGAGGTCTACCTGTAACAGAGGAACTCACTGAGCCTTCACATATTCGGATTAAAGAAGCATACGAATATTTATATAAACAATTAATAAATAAACTTAGAGAACTTGATGATACCGAACAGTATAACAAATTAGTTGAATACTATAATGGATTTAAGAATAAGTTTACTTTGATGTGTGTTGAAACTGATGATATGAACGAAGCATTTATAATTTTTGAAACACTTAATGCTAGAGGAAAAGAATTAGAGACCTCAGACTTGTTAAAAAACCATTTATTTAAAACTTCTGATAATCTGATAGACGATGTTAAAAAAGAATGGTTAAAAATGCAGGAACAAGCAGAAGGTATAGATTTAACTCGATATTTTAGAACATTTTGGAATTCAAAATATGATTTTACAAGGGAAAGAGAACTATATAAAAATTTAAAAGGGGTCGTCACAACTCCAGGTGAGTGTTTAAGTCTTACCCAGGAACTTGTAAAGAGTATAAATGTATATAAAGTTCTTTTAGATCCAGTGAATGAAACGTATTTTAAGGATAAAGAAATTGAAAAATATATAGAAAATCTAAAATTGTTAAATGCAAGTACGTATCATCCTATTATTATTGCTATGACCAATAGTGGTTATTATTATGAGGAAGAAATAAAACGTGTTGTTGAAGCGATTGAAAGTTTTATAGTTAGGAATTGTGTAATTGCGGGAAAAGTTGCAAATAGGTACGAAATAACATTTGCTAAATTAGCTAGATTAATATCAGAAAAACACATGACCTTTGAGGATATTGTACAAGAATTAAAAAAAGACACATTAACTGATGAAGAATTTAAATCCCATTTTATGGTTTCTTCAATAAAAAGTGCGCCAGTAGCAAAATTTATTTTACGTAAAATAAATGACTATCAAAAGAAAGAAATAATTACTAATCCTAGTAATATGAAAATACATTTAGAACATATTATGCCGAAAAAGATTGGGAAATGGAAGGTACACGAAGATATACATCAAAAATATCTTCATAGAATTGGTAATCTTACCTTATTAGCTGAAGAATATAATAAATCGATAAAAAATAAGGAATTTGATGAAAAGAAAAAAACATATAAAGAATCTAGTATAGAAATTACAAAAAAACTAGGATCATATAATGAGTGGACATCTACTAGAATTGAAGAAAGACAGAATGAACTGTATGAAACTGCAAAATACGTTTGGAAAAATTTTGTTTAATTAAAGTAATTTAGGCTGCCAACAAACTGGTAAAAAGTTTGTTGGCAGTTTTTTTGTGAGATTTGTGATTTAACCCTAGTTTTAATCAATTGATAAGACTTAGCCTGTTGAACTTATATTATGATCTTTATCCATTATAAGATGAATTCAAACTAATTATACAAAATAATAAATAAAAATATTATTTAGTTATCTATTTAATACTATATATTGGTTATTTAGTACTATATAATGCTTTTATAATTAGTGAGAATGTACTACAATGTAAATATAGGAAAAAATGGAGGGGAATTGGTGAATAAACTAGAAAAGTTCGAGGAACTTGGAGAAAAACGAATGAACGAAGCTATTAAAAAAATTAGATTAATTGGGAATTTAGCAAACCGTAATAACTATGATTACACTGATGAACATGCAAAAGAGATTTTCCGTACGTTGGAAACAGAAATTCAAATATTAAAAACTAAATTTAGACGTAATGAACATTCAGAGATTTCGTTTAAGTTCAAAAATACAAAAGATAAATAAAGTAGCAGGAGAGCATGAAATGATGGATTTAGCAAAAAATCAACATTGGCAATTTTCACCGATTCCTAATATTGAGGAGTCCAATTTTAATAAAATTCTAGAACGTTTTTATAATATGAAAGTGAAGGGACTTGTACGGGAAAATATACAAAATTCCATGGATGGACGACTCCATGAAACGGCAGAACCAGTAACAGTCGTCATTAAAATGGGGAAACTAAAAAGAGATGATATACCAGGGATTGAAGAGGTTGTTAAACGCATAGAGAGTTTAAAGGGACGCAATAGTTATACTAAAGAAGCTATTGAACATATGCGAAAAAAAATGTTGCAGTATGAAGTGGCGTACATATCTTTTGAAGATCTCAATACACGTGGGCTAAAAGGAGCGAAAAATGGCCAAAGTGATTCGAAAGAAGATACTTGGTCTATTTATGCCTACAACAAAGGGGTTCACTCAGAGGAAGAGGATGAGGCTCTTGAAACGGCGCGCGGCGGTTCCCATGGTGTTGGAAAAATAGCCTCTAATGCAGCTTCCGATTTAAATATCATGTATTTTGCTAACTGTGATGCAGAGGGGAATCAGCATCTCGGCGGAACAGTGCAATTGATCGAACATAATTATGAAGATCAATGTTATCGATCTTCAGGATATTTTACTAAAATCCAATCACTTAGTTCTACTAAAACAAAGTTCTATCCGTTTGAAAATACATTTCATTCTGCTTTTGAGAAAAAATCAAGGGGATTAAAAATTATTATCCCGTTTCTTCGAGATGAGTATAATGACGAAAAAGAAGTTATTCGAAGTGTATGTGAAAGCTTTTTTGTTTCTATTTTGCAAAAAAAACTGGAAGTAGTGATTAACAATAAAAAGATAACTCATAAGACCATTCGTAATTATGTAGAAAACACAGAATACTATGTACAGGAAATGGCGGAAATGAAGCATGAGTTCACTCCTCTTTATGTTAGGACATATTCAGAGGAAACACCGAAAACTATAAGTGTTTCTGATGGGGTAAGAGATTATGAATTTGCTTTGTATTTCCGTTATGACGAATCCATTCCTAAAGGTAGAGTTGCAATCGTAAGAACAATTGGAATGAAAATAGAAGATAAAAAGATTACGGGACATGTAAATAAACCATTCAACGCTGTATTGATTGGCGGACCTGCAGAGGATGGATACTTAAAATCATTGGAAAACGAATCTCATACAGAGCTTTCTCATGAACATATAAAGGACCCGATTTTAAAAAAACAAGCCAAGAAGTTCATTAACAATCTTTCCAAAAAAGTAGCTGCTGTTGTAGAAGAAGCAATGAGACAGAAGAATCCAACGGACGGCTTAATGAATACAAAGGATATCTTATATACTGTTGAAAATGAGTTTAAGCAAGAATTAGCAGGTGCTTCAGAAACAGTAATGATTAATAAAGGAAAATCAGTATTAAAGATGACTGATACAGTCCCTAAAAAGAAAAGAAAAGCGAAAACTAAAGGAAATGGGGAAGAAAAACCTAAAGATCCTAAACCTGTAAGGAAGGTTAAACCTAGAAATCCTGTATCTGAAGAAGATGATCAAAATAAAGCAAAAGAAAGATATATTACTCAGCCTGGAATAGTTAAAAGAATCGTTGTAGGAAATAGAGAGATGATCCAATTTAACTTTAAGGACAGCAAAGAAATAAATAAGGAACCTTCCTGTAATATCTCCCTCTCTGTAATTGATGGCATGGGTGTGGAATATCCGGATGAGTTTAAAGTAAAGGGAAATTACCAGAGAGTTATTGATACTGCAACGGGAAGAGAATGTCCCGTGAAAGACAATGTAATTCAAAATGTTACGATCAGGGATGGATTGGCCCAAATGCAGTTAGAACTGAATAGCAACTTTAATAAAGCACTGAAATTTATTTATTACGTCGAGGTGTAACATCATGATATATAAAAAAGACGTTAACTTTCCCTATCCATTGTTAACAAACACATCCACCAGCTATGACAGCAGCGACTTCATTTTTGAAGTCGAGTTGCAGGAGAATGCCCGCAGCTATCATTTTATAATAAACTATGAAATAAGCTCAGATTTTATTACTAGATTGCTAGTTAGGGGACAAGCGCAACTTGTCTTAGTAATACAGTCTAAAGACAATAAGTTTTATAGACTGTTGCCGACTCAAAAAAGTGTTGAAATTGCTAAATCGCGCATTTCTTTAAGTAAACGAACTACTTTACAGTTGCATCTTCTATCAAAGGAAGAGATCAGCTTTGCTGAAAATGGCGACCTAAATGAGTTTTATAATCTTTTTAGAGACGAAATAGTGGTACCAAAGAACTCTATTCTTGGCTTCTCTAATATAGTTGTATTTGAAGGAAGTCTGGCAAAACCATTAGATCTATTTGAGAAAAAACTTGACCCTGAGTTGCGCAGTGATATAAAGATAGAGCTTGGAAGTGAAACAATCATTATTCACTACAAACATGAAAACCTTCAGTTCAATGATTTGCCGATGAGCAATAGATTAAATAATCCTTTCATATATATGGGACTACAGAAGGCGCTTCATCGTTTCATCGTAATCCATGGTGAAGGGGAAGAATTTGTAGATTTACAGGAGATCGATGTTCCAAGCGATGAGCTCGATTTAAAACTGTACAATTTGATGAAAAAAAAGGCAATACAGGAATTAAGTATTGATACAATAGACGAAGTTATTTATGCCATTTCAGATCGAATTATGGAAAGATATATGAATGCAGTCAGGGGGTTAAGTGTAAGTGGAAGTTAAGCTACTAAAAAAAGGCTACAAAAAAAACGAACAATTTTACGATGACTTTATAAATGATCAGCTCAAATATAAAGATGAATACTTCTCAGGAGAGGTCGTCGAAATTAATGAAGCTCCCGATTTTCCTATTTATATGGGAAAGGGAAGTGAAGAAGAGAAAAGGCTGCTGTTTTTAGAAGCCTTTAAGGTGTTGTCTTGCTCCTATTTACATACGGATAGAGACCTGCATTTCGATGAACTTTTCTGGCATTCACTCCTAGTAACAGAAAAAAGGGAGTACTTACTAGAAAATTATCCGCAGATAACAAGCAATATAAAAGAATTTAATAATATCGTCCTTAAGAAATTTGATTGGGAAAGTTATATTTATAAATGCGTACTTGGTGCTCAATATATTAACGATATAGTATCTAGTGAAGCAGAGCGTTTAAGGTACTATGAATTGTTGGTTAATAACCTGGATGTATATAACTATATTATCAAATATGAAATTTTCAGAAATGATAGCTTCCTTATAAATATTTTGGATATTATTGATGAAATGGATCTCTCTAAGGTGATGAAAGCAAAAATTACTGGTCGAGATGATTTGGGGAAAGACGAAAGGGTAGGAAGACGGGTTATTTTTGAGTTTAATAAGAGTTACCCGATTGTAATGGCACCAATGATGGAGAAAGAGGAACTGAAAGAGGTATTTTTGGAGTATTTAAGTTTGTATTATGAAGTTTCAAAATTGTATGAGTTAGTTTAACAAAGAGAAGGACTATAAATGGTCCTTCTTTCTAATATCTTTATTAATTTTAGTCTAAGTTTATAGAAGTAATATAGCACTATATTTGGGGAATTTATATCTCAAATAAATATGCTTATCTTATAACCAATTAATTAGGGATAGGAATCATTGAAGCCAAGTGATACTTATTCCAATAGTTAATAAAAAGGAATTAGAGGGGGGTGTAACAAACTTATTTTTTATCCTTGATACTTCAATGCCTTAATCGTCTTCAACGTGAGTAATGTTGATTGCGGAGGAATACTGCAATGTCCTACTTGATTACTATGTTCTATTTATCTGTTATTGATATCAATTCATTCAAGTCAGATAGAACAAGAAAACCTAGTGTCATAGAAATAGATCTGATTGCAGAGTTGGAGTAATTTATTTCTCAAAATACATCGGGGAAATATCCAGCTCTTCTTTGCAGCTATAATAATGTCATGTTTAAATTCTGAATATTTTCCTTTGTAGTCTTCACAAACCAACTCATTTGTTAAAAACATTCATAACCTAGAACACATTTTCTATTTTACTTTAAGTTTACCTAATCGCATATAATTTCTATTATATGCGAATAAAAACAATATATTAACACTTAATTCCCTTATTAGATATACTGTGTTAACTGGTATTCGGACTTAAAAAGGCTCGCTGCCGTAAAAGATGTTTTATGCGGCATTCCTGTCTTAATTTAAAAATGAAAATCTTAATTTCATAGCTATATAATGAAGAGCCTTTCCTTCAACAAAGGAAAGGCTCTTTTTTGTACATAGCAGGTTTTCAGATAGATTATAGAAAGATATAGTTAAATCCAACCTATCAATTCACCTCATAAAACAATAAGTCAAACCAAAAAACACCTAGTACAATTTATTCCAACTCTACTGGCCAAATTCCGCATTAATAATTCCACACAATTACCTTATAATCAATTTGTAAGCGATAACAAAAGGAGGGTTAGGGTTGCTTTTAAATGATAATCAAATATTTTTAGATTTAGAGTTAAGTAATCGAGATGCAGTATTAGAGTTTATTTCTGTCCAGGCACAGCAATTAGGGGTAATTGAAGATCAAGAAATTCTGTTAAAGGATTTTATTAGCAGGGAAGACCAGTATCCTACTGCTTTTCAGGAGGGAATTGCTATTCCGCATGCTAAAAGTGTGACCGTTAAGAAAGCGGCTCTATTTTTTATTAAAACGAAAGAAAAAATGGATTGGAACTCTCCTGATCATTTTAAAGTGAAATTTATTTTTGCTATTTTGGTTCCGGCGATGGAGGCGGGTACAAAGCATATTAAAATTCTGTCAGCACTTGCTGGGAATCTACTGGAGGAGCAATTTCAAGAACGTCTTTTTAAAGTGGACACTAAAGAGGATATTTTGAATTTATTTAAGTGTGTTGAAATGGAGGTTGTGTAAAGATGAAGTTTGTAGGAGTAACAGCTTGTATTGCGGGGTTAGCTCACACACCTATGGCGGCTAAAGCATTAGAAAAGGCAGGAGCTAAGTTAGGGCATTCGGTAAAAATGGAACAGCAAGGAGCTATGGGCTTTATTAACGATTTAACAGAGGCAGATATACGCGAGGCGGATGCAGTGATTATTGCTGCAGATAAGGCGATTGAAGGGGAGGAACGTTTTAAGGGGAAGCCGGTTGTACGGGTGAAATTGGGTCAGGCCGTTTCCCATGGTGAAGCTGTAATTGAAAAAATTGTTCAGGCTATAGAAAAAAGAAAGCAATCCTAATGCTATGGAGGAAAGAAGATGAAATCACAAGCCAATGCATTTAAAACCCATTTAATGACAGGTATTTCCTATGTTCTTCCGGTTATTATCGCTGGTTCGTTAGTTGTAGCACTTGCGAAAATCATAAGCTTTTCAGCGGGTTATACAGATTTAAGTCAATTTGCTGAAACAAGTGGTTTCCTGCATTATATATACTTATTTGAACAAGTCGGCTGGACAGCAATCGGGTTATTGAACTTGGTGTTAGGAGCTTATATAGCTTTTTCCATTGCAGGTAGGCCGGCACTGGCAGCAGGTCTTGTCGGTGGCGCCTTAGCAAGCTCAACAAATGCTGGTTTTATTGGTGCTGTTGTGGCTGGTTTCTTTGCCGGGTGGCTTACAAATTGGGTGAAAAAGCGGATTGTTATTAGTGGTTCACTCGCAAGTGCAGTACCATTAATTATCCTCCCACTAATTACTGTGGGAGCGATCGGAATTTTAATGGCATTGGTCTTAGGTGGACCGTTAGGCTGGATTAATACATCCTTATTAAACTGGATTACGGAAATGACGCAAAGTAATGTTAATAATGTTGTTTTAGCATTGGTGCTTGGTGCCATGATTGCTTTTGACATGGGAGGACCAGTAAACAAGGCAGCATGGATGGCAGGTAATGCACTGCTGATGAGTGGCATATACCTGCCTGCGATTATAGTAAATATTGCAATTTGTATACCGCCATTAGGTTATGGAATTGCTACATTACTTAAAAGGAAAAACTTCTCTCCAGAGCTTTTAGAGTCAGGTAAAGGATCATTAGTGATGGGGATAATTGGTATTACAGAGGGAGCAATTCCCTTTACATTAAAAAGTCCATTAAAACTGATACCTTTGAACGTTGTGGCAGGTGCTGCGGGAGCAGCCACTGCTGTGCTTCTTGGTGCTCATGAAATTATGCCGCCAGTTGGTGGAGTATATGGCTTCTTCACTGTAGGTAGTAGCTGGGCATATTTAGCTGGTATTTTAGTTGGTGCATTTATTATTGGAATCGGATCTAATCTGTTAGTTAATTTCCGAGATGACAAACAACTGGAAAACAAACAAGCTGATAAGCAAAAAGAAGAATTGGAAGAGCTTGATATTAGTTTTGACTAAAATATCATAGCAGCAATTAATCCAGGAATAAATATTACTATTTCTTAGGTGGATTCCTGTCTAAAATCTATCAAGGCAGGAATCTATTAGATAAAAATATGAAGTGTCCACTAATTATAGATAAGGAGTTTTGTATAATGAAAAAAACAAAAGTCCATGTAGTTCCACATACTCACTGGGATAGAGAATGGTACTTTACATCGTCTAGATCAACTGTCTATTTAGTAAAGCATCTTCGAGAGGTTCTTGATACATTGGAAACCAATAAGGATTTCAAATATTACTTGATGGATGCTCAGACATCCCTTATTGAAGACTATTTAAAATATCAACCAGAGGATAGAGAAAGACTTGAAAAATTAGTTGCTGAAAAGCGGCTTTTAACGGGCCCTTGGTATACTCAAACCGACCAATTAGTCATTTCACAGGAATCTGTCGCAAGAAATCTTCTCTATGGTACTAAATATGCAAAACAATTGGGACACTCTTTTGAAATTGGTTATGTACCTGACGCATTCGGTCAAGGTGGAAACATGCCACAAATATACAAAAACTTTGGTATTAATCGTTTTTTATTTTGGCGTGGTGTGGCTGACAACCGCTTAAAACAAACCGAGTTTATTTGGGAAGGTGATGACGGAAGCCAAATGCTGGCTGAGCAAATACCTTTTGGATATTACCATGGTGGCAATATCCCGGAAGAAGAGGCGGATATAATCCCGTATATAGAGGATTTTGTAGGTAAACTAGAAGAAAAAGCCTCAACAAGTAACGTGTATTTTCCTAATGGATTTGATCAGGCACCTATTAGGACGAATCTTCCTGAACTTATTGAAAAATTTAATGAATTGGATCCTAGCCGAGAATATATTCTCCAATCACCGGAGAAATTCTTTGATGCACTGGAACAAGAGGTAAACAACCTTCCTGTGATTAAAGGGGAACTAACGGAGGGAAAACATAGTAGGCTGCACAAGTCGATATTCTCGACAAGAGCAGATTTAAAACAAGCAAACAATGAGATTGAAAACTTCTTAGTAAATGTTCTAGAACCAGTACTTTCCATTAGTTTTTCTTTAGGAAATTTGTATCCGCATAGAGAACTTGAAGAAATCTGGAAGCTGATGTTTGAAAATGCAGCTCATGATAGTATTGGCGGATGTAATAGTGATACAACTAATCAGGATGTGAAGTTTCGTTATAAGTTAGCGAAAGAAAAAGCGGAAAACCTTTTGGATATACATATGCGGTTAGTGACGGAAAGAATACCGTATCAACATCAGTTAAACTTTACTCTATTTAATCCGCTTCCTTATCAACGGTCCGGAGTCGTAAAGGTGGGGCTGTATATTCCAGAAGAGAACTTTGTTATTAAAGATTATCACGGAAATATCATGCCATTTGCTATTCTAAATAAAGTGGAATTAACTGATTATGTTTTAAAGCAAACGATTCGATTGAATCCAAGCAAAGAGATCTATATTCCAGAAAAGGTCTTTTTAGCTGAAATTTTAATACATGTGACGAATCTAAATAGTTTTGGCTATGATAGCTACTATTTGGAGCTGAATGACGGCGAATCAAATAACTTTAAAGAATCTACTAAAGCTGTGATTGAGAATGAATTTTATGCGATATCCGCTGCTGCAAATAATACACTAACTATTTTAGACAAAGCATCTGGAAAAGAATATAAAAACCAAATGATTTTCGTTGAAAATGGAGATGATGGGGACTCCTATAATTACTCTCCTCCTAGAGAGGATTTGGTCAGCTATTCAACAGATTCTGAATTAATCAGTGTAAACTATTTTACCTCTGAGGTAGAAGAACATCTTGAAATAACGCTAAACATGCAAGTGCCTTACAATCTCGAGGATAGGGCAAAAGGGATTGCCAACCAGGACTTTATCATCACCGCAAAGGTTAGCCTTCGGAAAAATGAAGAATTGATTCGTTTTGAAATTGATATGGACAATCAAGTACTAAGTCATCGAGTTTGTGTTCAATTTAATACAGAAATAATAAGTAAATTCTCTACTTCCGATCAGTTGTTTGGAACGGTTACTAGGCCGGTTTATTTACCAGAAATGGAGGTTTGGGAAGAGGAGAAGTGGGAAGAGGCTCCAATTTCGATCGAACCAATGCAAAGTTTTGTTTCCTTACATGAACAGAATCGTGTCGCTGCAATTTTCACAGAAGGCGTGCGAGAATATGAGATTGTTGGAAACTCATATGACACTATTCAATTAACTTTATTTAGAACCTTTAGTCATATGGGGAAAACGGATTTACTCTATCGACCAGGGCGAGCATCTGGAGAAACCATTGTTGAGACTCCAGATGCCCAGTTACTTGGAAAATTAAAGGCATCCTTTGCTTATTATATGAACAATAACCAATCCTTTGATGAAGCCAATATTGCCAGAATGGCAAAGGAATATTTATCGCCCATTCCGTATTACCAATTCTCTGACTTTCTAAATGGAAGAATGATTTATGCTTATCGTGATGAAGAAAAAACCAATCATTTATCTTACAGCCTGTTTACGTTTGAAAAGATGAATTCTGTTATTAGCACGATTAAGAAAGCAGAAGAAAGTAATAATCTAATTGTCCGTCTCTTTAATCCTTATATAGATAAAGTATCAACAATCGAAAAAGAACTAGTTGATAAAGGAGGCTTTGTGATGTTAGATGAAACAATGAAAGCAGAGGTAACAGAAGAATTACAGCCTTATAAATTCTGTACCATCTCTATCGAATTATAGAAGAATTCCACCTGCTTCTTAAAGTGGGTGGAAGTTTTATATATAGACTTTTTAGTACACTTAGATACGTTACAATTTGATTGATAAAAAGTGGTGCTAAGCTTTGTTTCTTTGCTGCGTCAACTAATCCTTCTAGGAAAGGAGAAGCTTAACATGTTTGCTGAAAACCGGAAAAATAAAATTTTTACCCTACTAGAAGAAAATCTGTGTAAGTTGAATGGCGAAAAAATTGGTGAAGTATTATCCATTTCTGACCGAACTGTTCGTAAGGAGATTAAGGGGATGAATGAAGTTGGTAAGAATCATGGGTTTATTATCAAAAATATGCGTGGGAAAGGATTTTACATTGATGTATGGGACCAGCAGAATTTCCGCCAATTTAAAAACAGTAATTTAACTTCCCCCATTTATTTCGATATCAATACAAAAGAAGGGAGAATAAAACAATGTATTATCATTCTCCTAAATGCGCATCAATTTATGACTTTGGAAGAATTAGCTGAAAAAATGTATGTTGGAAGAACTACTTTAAGCCTAGAGATAAAAGAAATAAGGATCCTTCTTAATAGCTTCAACCTCTCATTACACTCTAAGGTTGGAAAAGGAATATTGATTGAGGGCTCAGAGCGTAATAAACGTTGTGCATTATTATCACTTATTGATGAAACCTTTGAATATTCTCAAATAGAGAGTTATTTTGGAGGGAAGAATCAACAACATTTTTTGGAAGCGCTACATAAAAAGTTGCCACCATTATTTAGTTCTTTTCATCTGTATTTTAGTGATGAAAACTTAAAAAACTTTATCTTTCACCTAGTTATAATGGCGGATCGAATACAGAATCAATTTGTACTAGAGCTTGATTATGGGCGTGATAAGTGGGGACAATACACTGAATTAATGGATAATTTGATTAAATTATTATCTGAGGTTTTTTTAATAGATATTCCTCAATCAGAGCAAGATTACCTTTTTATTCAAGTGAGAAGTAAAATGATTACAGCTGTGGATCAAAATCAGAATATAAATAATCTAGTTAATGACTACATCAAATTGTTTTTAGATAAAATTAATGAAAATTATTTCTATGACCTCAACGATGATGAGCAGTTAAGAAGTGATTTACAGAGCCATATTAACTCGATGTTATTTCGCGTGAAAAATAATATTAGAGTAAGAAATCCAATGGAAGAACATATAAAGAAATATTTTCCGCTTGCATATGAAATAACGTTATATGCAGTGAAATCAATCAAAAATGAGTTGAGTTATGAAGTGAACCATGGAGAGATTGCCTATTTATCTTTGCATATAGGTGCTTCCTTGGAGAGGAATTATCAAGTTAAATATGAACGGCATAATTCCTGCTTAATCGTTTGTGGGTCTGGTATAGGAACTGCGAGGGTTATTGAAACAACCATTAAACAAACGATTCCAGATTTATTTATAACAAAAACAATTTCTGCACAGAGGTACAGTACATTACCTTATGTGGAAGAAGATGTTGTAATTACGACCATTGATATCGAGGAAAAAAATAAACCGATTTTCAAAATAGAAAGCTTGCCCTCAAGGAGGCAGATTATTGATTTGGATAAAAAAATTACTAAAGAGCTAAGTCATACAACAGATCTTTTACTCAACTATTTTTCACCTAAGTTATTTATAAAGAAGTCTTTTAAACATAAAGACGAGGCAATCAAAGCACTGACTTCTGCTATGGCATTAGAAAAAGTAATTGATAATGAACAGGAATTTTTAGCTGCTATTTTAAAAAGGGAGGAAATGGGATCAACAGTAATTGGCGAAGGAGTGGCAGTACCACATCCTTTAAATCTTCTTTCTAAGCGTACACAGATTGGTATAGCTTTAACAGAAGAACCTATTGATTGGGGAAACGGACAGAAATCCCAGTTGATCTTTCTCTTGGCCATTAGTAAAGAAGATTACGAAGAAGCAATGGGCATTTATGATTTTCTTGTCGATATTATTCGAGAGAAACAAGCGACTGAACTTAGTACTGCTAGAAATTTTAATGAATTTATCTTGAAAGCTAGAATGATTTATTCGTAAGTAGAGCTAATATATATATCTTTCAAACTTTTCTCCTATTTCTGCGTGAAAAGGGTAATTTTTCACCTATCAATTGTAAATATATAATTTTATCCTCTACAATAATAGATGTGGCACAGTCCTTTAGGGAGGATATACTAACTATGGTCCAGAAAACATTGCTCGGAAGTATTGGGTTATCAATAATACTTGGAGGATGTTCAAGTATGAATAGTACAAATATTAATAATGAAAATGAAGAAGCTAAGGAATCACAAGCTGCACTTTCTAGTGACAGCTTAGTGAGCGTTCAGGATTACTCAGGTGAAGGTTATGCTCTTCCATATGGAAAAGAAACCGATAAACTTGCTGAAAAAAACCGGACTCAGATCGAAGAAGCAGCTATAAAGTTTTTTAAGGAAAACTACAAAACGGATGTTTATGTTCATAATGTAGTCGGTAACCGTGATGTGGCAACGATTTTTGTAGAATCCAAAGGAAATGTACATTTCTATACATATGCTGTCGTACCAATTGATGAACAAGGAAAGCAAGTGTTGACAGATAAAATTTGGGCAGACGAATTCCAGGTGGAAAATGCCATTAAGGGCTTATCAAGCACAACATATTATTCCTAAGGAATTTAGAAGTCATCCTGTATTACAAAAAATAGGCATGGATATGGACGATGCTTCAAATGGATTTTTTCTTCGAGTTCCAGATGCAGATGTTAGTGTAACTTCTAGACATAAAGGATATCACGCAGTTTATAGTAATTTTGTGAGAGGAAAATTGGATGAAATAGATATTAGACAAGATATATCTTTAATAGAAAAACTAGTTTTTGAATTGCAACAAAAGTTAAGACTACTTCAAGAAAAGGGATTACCACTATACATGCAGGATAATTACCTTGAAAATGAACTTAAAAGGATTAAGGAAATTGGAATGGAACAATACAAAAAAGAAAGAATGGACAAAGAGGTTACGACCCCTGTATGGAAAAGAGGAGGAGGGGCAACAGTTGACCTTTGGGAAAGGTGGTATAATAAGTAATGAGCTATGGTGTATTTAATAATTTAGTTGAAGAGGTAATTCGGTTCTCGAAAAATTTCCAGAGCGAACATACTAATAATATATCTAATAAAATTGTTATTATTAATGATATAAAAAAAGCAGAGCATTTAGCTTATGATGAGATTTTTGGCGAGGATGAGTATAATTGGAAAGATATCAGAGAATTGGAAATGAGTGAAGTTTGGGGTATTTATTACGCAATGTCAGAAAATGAAAAGCCTAAAGGATTGGAAGGATTATTAGAAGTTATTGCTGATAATGTGAGAAAAAGCTCATTTAAATATAGTATATTTTATAACGATGTTGTTGCTGACCTTACTAATTGTGCTATTAATAGAGCGATAAACGGAAAGAGTAGCTCTTTTTTTGAAGAATTGTTTGAGGTATATCAACTCGGTGCTTTTCCTTGCGGTTGGAATGGTGATTATCCTGAAGGAAAAATTGTTGCTTTTAAATTGGATTAATGAGTATATTGCCTGAGAGACTAGATGAAGTTCTAGGAGAAGAAATATATAAACGTGAAGATAGCAATCTAGTACAGGATGCTTTAATAAGGCTAGGTGTAAACGCATCGGATACTTTCCAAGAATTTTATATCCAGTATGCAGGACCTTTTTGGGAAGAGCATGTACCCTTTGAATTACTAGATATAGCAGACGAAGAAAACAATATTGAATTATACACACTCATTTCTAGAAAAGAACATGGTTTTCCGAAGCAATATCTGGTTTTAAGTGAAATGTCAGTAAATGCTGTATTAGTACTAGATACTATAACAGATAAAGTTTATATAGTTAATTTTGAGGGTGGAGATGAACTACTTATTAAAGGTGAGTTAAAGGAAAGTTGGTCATCGTTTTTTGATTTCTTGAAGGCATATTTTAATTGTTAATTATGGTCCAATAAAAGTTATTTCAGAGATACTTAAAACCTTGATTGGTAATATACCTTTCAAGGTTTTTGACTTTAAGAACTTTATGGTTAAAATAATATCACTTTTGAATCAAAAACTCATGATGGTTAGCAAACTTAAGAGATTGGTTGCAGTGACATTTAAAAAATACTGCCACACTTACTACTCGATTTATATTTGCAAACGAGAATGACAAAGCAAGTAATGCTAAACGTGGCAACATACAAACACGTAAAGCTAGTAACAAAAAGAAAGATGTGTGAGCAACATAAACAATTCTTAAATGAAATTCAGAGCTCATGAAGGTAGTACCATCATGGAGTATTGTATATCTAACTATGCTACAGAATCTATTAAAATCAACCCTGATGGTACAAAAGATATCAAATATATAACTCAATTTCCTGATGGGAAACTTTCGAAAATAAAAAATAGTACAATATTTCCTGAAGGTTGGAGTGATATTAAAATCTTAGATAGTATAACTGATATTGGTAATTCTCCTCCAATAAGTATTAGAGGTAGAGATGGAGCAACTTTCCATAGGGGGATTGTTGATGGTGTAGAAATTGATGTTATTAAAATAGGTGATACGGTAGTTAGCGGCTACCCAACAGGACAAATTAATGCTCCATTACCAGGTGGATTTAGTAAATAGAGGAGGAAAGTGAATGTACGAAAAAGTAGATGAAGTATTATCTGAAAATAGCGCAGATAATTATTTTTATGACGATGAATTTATGTATGTGCAAGAATTGATGAGTGAGTTTACTAATATTGATTGGGAGAATTTATTTCGAGGATTAAAAGATAAAGATGATAAATATAAAATTAGATTAGCCTACTGTATAGATGAAGATAACGGAGTATATGGATTTAATTTATTATTAGATTTACTTAATGAGAGTGATGAAGTAGCTGAATATGCAATAGATTCTTTACGTTCTTTTGATGGTGAAGAGTATAAAAAATTAATTGCTTCTAATAAGCAAATAAAGGACAAAGTAGAGAAATTACTAAAAAATGCTAGTTTACCTATTGAAAGGATTTTAGTAGCATTTTTACAACAAAACAAATTATAAAAATTCGTAAATATTATTAAACTTAAAAAATGTACAAAATCACTTGATTTCCTATGATTTGGGGTGAATTGTAGCTTTATGGTGAAATGTCTCAAATCTTGTGAAAGCTAAAAAGTCATACTATATTATTGAATAATTAGATGATTATATAGTGAAATTAATTGATAAGCATTATGAAAAAATAGACATAGGTGACTAGTATCTGAGTCAATAAATCTTAATACAATTCTTAAACCTTGATTGGCTAAATACTTTTCAAGGTTTTTTACTTTAGTTTAGATTAAATCAGCTGATATTTGAGTGAGACAATAAGAAGATGATTTGTTTGAGAATCGAGAGCTCATGATTACCAAAGAAAACTAAAAGAAGGCAAAACAAAGGGCCAAGCATTGGTTTGTATCATGAGAAGGATTGTGAACAATGTTTAGCATGATTGAAGCAGTAAAGCCTATAAATTGCCGTGCACGAGAAAGAAGTAGTTGATAGGGTGGTAAAATGACAAATTTTTTTATATTTAGCTTTTAAGATTACAACATAGGGTACGGATTAATCCGGGGCAGACAATATCGATTACATGCTACATACAAGGAAGTTCTTAAAGTTACAGAGTCAGCTAATCCAATAGTAGATAGTTTAATATAAACTGGAAATTAACCTTCAAATTATGTTAATAAGGATGTGGCTGTATATTAAACGGCTGGAAACCGGGAAAAGCGCTTAATAACTATGTATCTGGTGGGCAACTTGGTGGAGATGTTTTTAAAAATACTACAAATGTGCTACCTAATGCACCTGGAAGAGTGTGGTATGAAGCGGATGTAGGCCTAAATAACACAATGGCAAAAAGTAAACAACCCGGTTCAAGACTACTTTATTCTAACGATGGGCAAATGTATATAACTACTAATCATTATAAAACAGTTCATTTGATCGGAACTTATAAATAAAGAGAGGGATTATATTGATGACACAGGAGAATGAATCAAAACAAGATAAACTTATATTGGATGTGAGTGCAGTTCAAAATTCGACTGATTTTCATTATTTGTTAAAAAAGAATCTTGATTTACCCGATTTTTATGGAATGAATTGGGATGCATTTTGGGATGCAATTACTGGACTAATTGAATTACCTGAAACTTTGATTTTTGAGGGATGGAGCAATGTTGAAGAGAGGCTACCAAAAGATTCTAAAATCTTCATTAACCTCTTAAATGATTTTAACGAACAAAATCCACATTGGAAATGTAAAGTCGTTTATAAATAATATTTTAAAACCTTGATTGGCTAAATGCTTTTCAAGGTTTTTTACTTTAGTTTAGATTAAATTGGCTAATATTTGGATGAGACAATAAGAAAATGGTTTGTTTGAGAATCGATAGCTCATGATGGTTATACCAACAAGGCATTCTGTTTTAGTACCGTGATTGTGAAAATAATTAGATAATTATGCGAGATAGCATTTAAATCTACTGGAGAACAGTTGTCGAAGCTAGAATCTAATTCCATTATCTTTAGCAGTTTAATTGGGAGTGTTTATGGTTTTAGAGGTGGAAGGATTTCTGGTAGGTCGATTAAGGTTTCTAAGGGTGATTTGGCTAAGAACAGGGAGAAGGTTAATAGGAAGGATCGAATAGTTAAGGCGAAGGAAACAAGTAAAGTTTATGATGCGTTTAGGAAAAATCCAGCAGATCCATTAAAAGAAATACTTGGAGCCGGGAAACAATCACATCCGGAACAGTGGAATAGCATAATTAATACTATGAAATCCCAGGGAGTGGAGGTAGTTTATAAGGATGGTGTAATGGCATATTCTCCAAGTAGGGGAAATCCAGGTCAGTTGGTCATTGACAAAAATTCTTCAATTGGTGCATTAATACATGAATACACTCATTATTTAGATGATATGAATCAGGGTTTCCCTGGTATGAGCTATCATTTCCAAACAAAAAATAGAGTTAAGATGGAATTAAATGCATATATGAGAGAAGTAGAATTTGCTGAGAGTATAGGGCGAAGAGATATAGCGAATATGTTATTTGAAAATTATATTGAAGAGCGGGGATTATTAACTTCTCATTTAAAATAAGAGAAAAGGAGACCAAACGATGAATCTAGTGGATAAAATTAACGAAGGGAATTGCTCCGCTGATGAGCTGGCAAAATTATTAGATGACAATAATCCTATAATTTTATATCATGTTATGACTGCAATTGGAAACTATGATATATATAATGAACAAGTTAAGAAAAAATTATATGAACTAACTTTCAAACGGGGAACAACTGATAAATTGTTAGGATATTATAAAATTGGTGACTTAGCAATTGTAACCTTACAAAAGATTGGAGAAAATATAGATAGTACTTCATACGAAAATTTAGATGACTTTGATATGAAAATGCTTTTACAACTAACAAAAGAAGTAGGTTGGTAATTTTTTAAAAAGTAAAATTAAAATCTATGCAATGTTAAACCAAGAAATAAACTATTAGAATGGCAGTTGCAAATAGTTATTATAAAGCAAATGAGTACTGGGTAATTTCGTATAATTATTATACGAATTCTGCAAAAGGATTAGCGACATCATCATTTCAACTAGTTGACTGTGATACACACTTTCACTCCACACAACCTTGCACTAATGACGATAACAGGCTGGTAGGATTTTAATTCATTTGTTATGATTGTTAAGCTATATAATAGCATTGGTTTTATCAATAGTATTTCTGCTAATAGGAATTTTAAAAAACTGAGATAGGAACTAATTTGAATTAAAAAAAGGGTCAACTAGGATATTTCTACTGTTGACCCTTTTTTTAATTATTCTTTTGAAAGTAAGATAGAAGAAACGGAATACAATTAATCCAATAATTGTACCTAATGTATTCATCATCAGATCATCTATTATCTTCTGCTCTGTATTATAACCTATGATTACACGAGCTACAGTTTGAAGGATTTCAATTGTAAGGCTTACGGCAAAACCAATTAAAATAATTATTATTTAGTTTTGGTATCATGACAGGTAATGCATAGCCTAGTGGTATAAACAATAGCATATTTAAGATATATTGCTTTAATTAACTAAGAAGAAAACCGCTGGCAAAATAGGGTGAAATATGACTTCAGCCAATACGAGAAAAAGCTCGTAGGCACTACGTGGGTTCTGAGTAAAAATGGCCGCACAGATCAAGATGCAGCCAAAGCCAGCCTAGCATATAATGAGGCTATAAAAAAGGGAGAAATCAAGTTAGACAACGAGCCTGATTCAGATATTTACCTCGAACAAATCCAAGCAGCAAAAGAAGGATATAATCTTTGGACTGGAGAAGAGTTATCGAAGCTAGAATCTAATTCCATTATCTTTAGCAGTTTAATTGGGAGTGTTTATGGTTTTAGAGGAGGGAAGATTTCTAGTAGGTCGATTAAGGTTTCTAAGGGTGATTTGGCGAAGATAAAAGAGAAGGTAAAGGGAAATAAGGCTAATACTGAAGTTACTAAGGGTACGGGTAAAGTTTCTAATAGTAGTGAAAATTTAAGTAGAATAGAAACTTGCGTAATAAATATAATCGATTTACGAATTAAATCATAGGATTAATTTGCGTGGTATGTAGCGCAAGAAGTTGAAAGATTAAATAAACTTGGTATTTCTAAAAGAGAGATGGGGCCTGTGGTTGCTGGAACTTTTGATAAAACAACAGGTAAGTATTACTTTGGAATCAATAATACTTCAGGTAAGATTCCAGAAGAGTTACACCCTTTAATAAAACAACGGATTATCAATATGCCGAGAAATATTAAAGAAGGATATACATTTACGTATGGGGCAGGATCTCACGCGGAAGTTTACTCATTAAATCAAGCGTTACTTGCAAACCCACAAGCGAGTACTTCAAATTTTATCACCCATGTAGTACGGTCTGGTAAAAAATTAAAACCGGCAGGTATGATGATGCCAACCTGTCCACATTGTAATTTTATTACTGAAGGATTTGAATTTAGTTCAGAGGTGAAAAAGATTGGAAAATCAAATTGATATATTAAGTAAAGAATATGTTATGGAACATGGGACTGACTTTGACGAAGAGTTATGGTTTACATCTTACAGTGATGAAGTTTTAGATAATCCTGAGGATGAGAATGGGAAACCTTTTACCGGTTTAGCTTATGAATTATATGATAATGGTAACTTGATATACTATACAAATTATTTAAAAGGTTTTATAGAGGGTGAGTTAATAGAGTTTTATAAAAATGGCAATTTAAAATCAGTGAAAAATTTAATTCATGGACAAAGTAATGGTACCGAAAGAATCTGGTATGAAAGTGGAGAATTAAAATTTGAAGGAGAATATAAATTTGGTATAGCTCTTCATTATATAGAATGGGATACTGAAGGCCGTATCATAAAACAAAAACTTTCTCCTACAGAAACCGATTTAAAATTGATTGAATCTTTTTCTAAAAGTGATACTCAATGAAAAAGGTAGAATTAAATAATATGAAATTGATAAATGAATTTACCAATATTCAGAATGAATTGTTACCCAAAGTAAATCTTGAGAATAGCTTTGACATTAATGAAATCAAAACCATTGCGGGAGTAGATCTAGCTTATTGGGATGTAAATAACACGACGTATGGTACATGTTGTATTGCTATGATTGATTATTATACAAAGGAAGTTGTCGAAAAAGTATATAGTTATGGAGAAATAAATGTTCCTTATATTTCAGGATTCCTCGCTTTTCGTGAGTTGCCTTTAGTAATTGAAGCTGCGAAGCAATTATCTAATGAACCTGATTTATATATGTTTGATGGAAATGGGTATTTACATTATCGTCATATGGGAATTGCTACTCATGCTTCAATGTATTTAAAGAAACCAACAATTGGCGTGGCAAAGAGCTATTTAAAAATAGAAAATGTTGACGCTATGATGCCTAAAGACGAAGTAGGTTCTTACACTGACATTGTAATTCATGGTGATATATATGGTAGAGCTTTGAGGACTTCGCACCGTGTAAAGCCAATCTTTGTTTCATGTGGAAACTGGATTGATTTAGATACAAGTACTGAAGTTGTTATGAACTGTATTAATAATGAGAGTCGTTTACCTATTCCTGTAAGACTAGCAGATATAGAAACACATAAAATGAGGAAGCAGTTAATGGACGGGTAAAATAGAAAATTAAGACATTGAATGATTATAAATTTTTTAATAAATAAAATAGTGTATTCTATATTTATTAGGCGACAATTATAATGAGCGTAGGTAATAAATTAATGAATTCATACAAGCTTGTAAGTTTTAAGGTAGTACTTGTCGCAACATATAAAGGCTGTCGTACTGTTACTATAAAACTTACAAACTTAATGCTACATAAAACACATGAACTTAAAGCACTTGATTGTCTAAAATAGGCGACGAGTGCTTTTTTGTTTTAGCATGAAAAGGAAAAGAGCGTTATAAACTTATTGATGCCGATAAGATGAATAAGCTTAAAAATGGTATACAGAATAATACTTTTAGTGTAGATGAGCTGTCTCAGATTAGAAAAAAGATGTCTGAATTAGGCATTACTAAAGAATATGATGAAGTATTAATTAAAATGGATTTTGGCAAATATCTCAAAGGACTAATAGGTGATCCACCTACTATTATGATAGATCCACATGCACATCATATTTTATTTAAAAAGGGTTTAGGTGAGGCTCAACAAAAACTCGTTCAAGAAGGTCAAGAATATTAAGGAAAAATGGTATTGAGCCTGTAATTGGGAAAAAAATTTAGTTTGGGCACCAAATAGAGTTTCCGGACAACATAGTTTTGCAGCTCTTGAAAATGTTGTTAAGCAGTTGATGCGGCTGGTGCAGACATAGATGATATCATAGAAATACTAGAAGACCTTGGAAAACAAACTGCTTCAAGGAAATAGAGGTTAAAGGAGAAATTAATATGGATAAGAATCAATTTGCTAAAGATATTAGAAGTGCCATAAAAAGTGGTCAATTGGAAACTTTAAGAGATTTACTTGAGAAAGAACCAGAAATGTTAACATGGATGACACCTTTTGGTACTTGGTTACATGTAGCGACAGCACATGGACATTTAGAGATAGTAGAATATCTTATTAATGCTGGAATAGATATTAATGCACAAGGTGGAACTTTCTCTACAAATGCTCTTGAAAGAGCGATTGCAAAAGGACATTTAGATATTGCTGATTATCTAATTAGCAAGAATGTGGAGATTGATATTAGTGAACCAGATAGAAATCCTCTTTTTGCTGCAATATATGGTGGGCATTTGGAGATTGTTAAATTATTAGTTGAGAATAATATAAATATATCTATTAAATACACTGGAGAAACCATGAAAGATATGGATGCTTATGCATTTGCCATAGAAAGAGGACAAACAGAAATTGCTGAATATTTAAAACGAATGATGGATGAAAAAGAATAAATAAAGAGTTACGGTATAAAATCCTACAATAAAGAAATTAATAGGCTCATTTGTTTAAGATAGAATTTATAACTATAAAGCACTTGATTATCTTTTAGGCAACAAGTGCTTTTTTGTATGGAACGTACTCGTTAGATAACATAAATAATGACTGTATGAAATTCATAGCTCATGAAGGTAGTACCCTCATGGCATTCTGTTTTAGTACTGTGTTTGTGAAAATAATAAGATAAATAGGCGAGATGACATATTACATGTCAAGAAGACTTATGATACTGAAAAACCCACAAACTAAAAACAATGACAAAGCTCGTAATGCTAAAGGTGATAACGATACGGATACATAAAGATAGTGAATAATAAAAAGTGAAGATTTTTGAGTGAAACAATAAGAATGTGATTTGTTTGAGAAGCGAAAGCTCATGATGGTTGTACCATCATGGAGTATCATTTTAATACTTGGATAGTAAGAAAAGTACGATAATTAGGCGAGATGACATTTTATATGGTGGATAAAAAGTAGGTTACGTAAGAAGGTTACTAGTTTAGCATCAGGGCAGACAAAAATTGGGTTGTATTTTTACAAGAGACGGTCGTATAATACTCGCTATTCGTTTAAAAAGCGTTACATAAATTTTAATTACCGTAACGGGAGAAAGTTGAACGTTGTTGGATATATACGAGTCTCAACTCAAGGGCAGGCAAGAGATGGATATAGCTTGAAATAGCAAGAAGAGGAAATTAAAGCATATTGTAAGGAACAAGGGCTTAAACTTGATTCATATTTTTAGAGATGAAGGAATTAGTGGCGCCAAACTAAATGAATAAGCATTAGAAATTTCTCGTTGTACCAGTACCTTCATTATATCTGACCGCCATAATCGGCTTGTGTTCAGCACCACCAAATAGGTTACTTAAAGTGTGTAGCAAATACGGTACTTAGTATTAATGCAAGCGCTGTACCCTTGGCCATAAGAAAGAATTTAAGAGTAATCTGTATTTATTTAAAAGGTTTTATAGGAAGAATTTAGCCCATCGTATGTCTGAGAAAATAACAATGAGAAATTGAGCTTTGGGCAATTCAATTCCAAATGGGAGAAGAGATATTGGATTGATTATGGTACAAGTCTCATCAACTTTGATTTATTGGTCGAAGATGGGCTAGTATTTTAATGAAAAAATTGATGGATGGAATGAACGTTGAAGGCAGATAATAGTAGTAACTTGTTTAGAATTTATGTAATAGATTAACCTGTAAATTTAAATATCCAAGTTAAATTTTTAAAGTAGTTAAATTTAATAAACAGTACACCTGGAAAAAGCAGTGATTATCAAAAAGAAAAGAAGGTAGTGTTAAGTGTGTTTGATTATACAGTTCATACAAATAAAAGCGTAAATCATGCTATTAATAGGTTAGAGGCAAGCTTAAAAGAAGAAAAATTCGGTGTTTTGTGGATGTTTGATATTAAGGAAAAGCTTCAAGAGAAAGGGTTAGAATTTCAAAAAGAGTTTAAAGTTCTAGAAGTATGCAACCCAGATGAAGCACATAGGGTGCTGCACGTAAATGGAATGGCTGGATACTTTTTACCTTGTAAAATTGTTGTTTATGAAGATAATGGACAAACTAAAATAGGAATGCCTAGGCCAACAGCACTAATAAGCCTTCTAAATGATAATGACATGGAGTTATTTGCTAAAGATATAGAAGAACGCTTAATTAGATGTATTGATAAAAGTATCATGATAAACGGACTTACTTCTTAACGCCCTATATCCTTTTTACCGCTAAACTAATAGCGGTCTTTTTTATAAAATATATTATTGACAATATACCTCGCGGGGTATATTATAAAACTTGTCAGTGAAAATATTTCAACTGCTGATACTTTATAAATGAAAATCCTGATATAAAATGAAAAATTAAAACACTAATTATAAGTGGCATCATTACATGATTATTTACTATAAAAAGAGGTGAACAAAAATGGATTATAATGAACAAATAAAAAATAGAGTAAAGCGTATAGAAGGGCAGTTAAGAGGAATTTTGAAAATGATGGAAGAGAATAAAGATTGCAAGGAAGTAATTACACAATTATCTGCATCAAGAACTGGAATTGACCGAACAATAGGATTGATTGTTAGTTCAAATTTAATTGAATGTGTTCGGGAAGCTGATAAAAATGGTGAGAATACAGAGGAATTAGTAAAAGAAGCTGTAAACCTACTTGTAAAAAGCAGATAAGAAAGAGTTGCCACCTTCTCTTTTTTAATTATTATTATACCCATAGGGGTAGTGGTATTAGAAAGGGTGATTACTAGTGAAATTCGACAAATTGTTAGATGCAAAAGGATTAGCATGTCCGATGCCAATTGTAAAAACAAAGAAGGCAATGACTGTACTTGAAACTGGTCAAATATTAGAAATTCATACAACAGATAAAGGGGCAATAAATGATCTTTCAGCCTGGTCTAAAACAGTAGGTCACGAATTATTGAGTCAAAAAGAAGAAAATGGTGTATTGAAGTTTTGGATTAAAAAGGGATAATTTTTGCTTTTTATAATACCCATGCGGGTATGGGTTAAATTAATACTGGAGGTAACAATATGACTGAAAAGAAAAAAACAACCATTGTACTATTTAGTGGTGATTATGATAAAGCAATGGCTGCTTACATTATAGCTAATGGTGCTGCAGCTTATGATCATGAAGTAACTATTTTTCACACTTTTTGGGGTTTAAATGCTTTACGTAAGGACGAAGATATTGCAGTAAAAAAAGGGGTTATGGAAAGAATGTTTGGCAAGATGATGCCTAGAGGTGCTGATAAAATGGGGTTATCAAAAATGAACTTTGCTGGATTGGGTCCTAAGCTGATTAAGGATATTATGAAAAAGCATAACGCTATGTCTTTACCACAATTAATTGAAATGGCTCAAGAACAAGATGTAAAACTTGTAGCTTGTACCATGACAATGGATTTATTAGGACTAAAACAAGAAGAGTTATTAGGTAACATAGAATATGCAGGTGTTGCTGCTTATTTAGCGGATGCTGAGGATGGAAATGTTAATCTATTTATCTAACTATATAAAAGTAAAAGTTCTCTTGATTAAAAGGAGGTTTTAATATGACATATTTAAATTATCTTGTCCTTGCATTGGTACTATTTTTCATAATGAGAAGGTTTTTACCAATAAAGGGAATTAACAATATTACCACTAATCAATTAAAAAAAGAAATAAATAATAAGAACAAACAATTTGTGGATGTTCGAACAAATGGAGAGTTTAAAGGAAACCATATTAAAGGTTTTAAAAATATACCACTCCATCAACTAGCTCAAATAGCAGAAAAAGACCTTTCAAAGGAAAAAGAAGTTATCGTAATTTGTCAAAGTGGAATGAGAAGTCAACGAGCAAGTAAAGTCTTAAAAAGGTTAGGTTTTAAAAACGTAACTAACGTCAAAGGCGGCATGGGTGCTTGGTTTTAAAATAAACAGAAGGAGAAGAACTAACTAATGAAACAAATGACTGTAAAAGAAGTAGAGGCTCTAATAAACGAAGGAAAGAAATTAAATATTATTGATGTGCGAGAGGTGGATGAAGTTGCCACTGGGAAAATACCAAGTGCTATAAATATCCCATTAGGTTTAGTTGAGTTTCGCATGCATGAATTAGATAAGACTATTGAATATATCATCGTTTGCCGTTCTGGTGCAAGAAGTGGTCGTGCCACACAATTCCTTGAAGATTATGGATTTAATGTGATTAATATGACTGGTGGAATGCTTGCTTGGGAAGGAAAAGTAGAATAAATTTTTTTAAAACTAATAATACCCTAACAGGTATAAGTGATGGAGGCTGAAAAATGGAGAACTTAAAAGCAAATACAATTTTAGATGCAAAAGGTTTAGCATGTCCGATGCCAATTGTTAAAACAAAAAAAGAAATGAAAAACTTAGAGGCAGGGCAAGTATTGGAAGTTCAAGCGACGGATAAAGGCTCTAAAGCAGACATGAAAGCGTGGGCTGAAAGCACTGGACATCAATATCTAGGAACAATAGAAGAAGGGGAAGTGCTGAAGCATTATTTGCGTAAATCTTCTAATGAAGAATCGAATGAAAAAAAACACCCAAATATTATTAGCAATGAAGAACTAGAAAAGAAAATAGATGTGGATAAGAACATTGTAGTTATTGATGTTAGAGAAAATGCAGAATTTGCTTTTAACCATATTCCTAACGCTATCTCTATCCCATTGGGAGAATTGGAAAACAAAATGAATGTTTTAAACAAAAATGATGAAATTTATATAGTTTGTCGAACAGGAAATCGTAGCGATCTTGCTGCACAAAAGTTAACTGAAAATGGATTTAATAATGTAATTAATGTTGAACAAGGTATGAGTCAATGGAGTGGGAAAATAAGTAGTATAAATGATTAAAAAATGGGGGAATTAACGATGAACAAAAAAGTAGCAATTATTGCAAGTAATGGTGGATTATTTGATGCTTATAAGGTTTTTAACATTGCAACTGCGGCAGCAGCAACTGATCAAGAAGTATCTGTTTTCTTTACTTTTGAAGGGTTGAATTTGATTCATAAGGAAGCATATAAGCACTTAATCATGCCTGAAGGTAAAGAACAGCTTGCTGAAGGATTTATTAAAGCGAATGTACCTTCCATTCCGGAATTAGTGTCTATGGCAAAAGAAATGGGAGTTAATTTTATAGGCTGTCAAATGACAATGGATGTTATGGGATTAGAAAAAGAAAATTTTGTCGATGGAATGGAAGTAGGCGGAGCAGTAACATTTTTGGAATTTGCAAAGGATGCAGATGTAACTTTAACTTTTTAAAATTATATATTTTTTTAAATAAAATAATACCATAGGGGGTATAAAGGTGACTGTTTCTGTAATGACTTCAAAAGATGTGACGAAAAAAGTTTTAAATAAAGAAGAGTTGTTTATTCTTGATGTTCGTAATGAGAGTGATTTTAACGATTGGAAGATTGAAGGGGAAAACTTTGAATATTTAAATGTTCCTTATTTTGAATTACTTGATGGTGTGGATGACATTATAGGTGAAATCTCCACTAAGAAAGAAGTACTAGTTGTTTGTGCAAAGGAAGGTTCATCTGTAATGGTAGCAGAAATGCTTTCTGATGTTGGATTAAATGTTTCCTATTTAAAGGGTGGAATGAAAAAGTGGAGTGAACATTTAGAACCGGTTAAAATAGGTGACTTGAATGATGGTGGCGAAATTTATCAATTTGTTCGAGTTGGTAAAGGCTGTCTATCTTACATGGTGTTATCGGAAGGAGAAGCAGCAGTAATCGATTCAACGCGTATGACGGATATCTATCTTGATTTTGCAGTAAACAAAAATGTAAAAATTACACACGTATTTGATACGCACCTTCATGCTGACCATATTTCCGGAGGACGTACAATTGCAGAGAAAACTGGTGCTGACTATTGGTTACCACCTAAGGATGCAACGGAAGTGACTTTTGCTTACCAACCATTAGAAAACGGAAATGATGTAACCATTGGTAATACAACTATTAATATTACGGCTTTGTATTCACCTGGACATACGATTGGTTCTACTTCATTTATTGTGGATAATAAATACTTGCTGTCAGGTGATATTTTGTTCATTGATTCTATCGGAAGACCCGATCTGGCAGGTATGGCGGAAGACTGGGTCAGTGATTTAAGAGAGACTTTATATAAACGCTACAAAGAATTGTCAGAAGAACTAATTGTTCTACCAGCACACTTTATGATTATAGACGAGTTAAATGAGGATGGTAGTGTTGCAGAAAAACTTGGAAAATTGTTTACCAAAAATCATGGACTGAATATCGATGATGAAAATGAGTTTAGAAAATTAGTAACAGAAAAATTGCCGCCACAACCAAATGCATATCAAGAAATTCGTGAAACAAATATGGGGAAAGTTAACCCGGAATTAGAGAAACAACGAGAGATGGAAATTGGACCTAACCGTTGTGCCGTTCGTTAATTATAAAATAGGAGGAATAACAAATGGATTCAAATAAAGTATTAGATGCTAAAGGCTTAGCGTGCCCAATGCCGATTGTAAAGACAAAAAAAGCAATGGGAGATATTGACACAGGTGAAGTATTAGAAGTCCACACAACGGATAAAGGAGCGCTAAACGATTTAACAGCCTGGGCTAAATCAGGAGGACATGAGTTATTAAAGCATGAAAACGAAAATGGAGTGTTAAAATTCTGGATTAAAAAGGGTTGAAAATAAAGGGGACCAATAAGGTTCCCTTTTTCTAAAGAGGTGTAACAAAATGGATATAACTTTTATAGCTACAATTTTTGTTATTGGATTTGTTGGTTCTTTTATTTCTGGGATGTTAGGAATTGGTGGTGCTATCATCAACTATCCCATGTTGCTATATATACCGGTAATGTTAGGCGTAGGACATTTTACAGCTCATGAAGTTTCAGGGATTACAGCCATTCAAGTGTTTTTTGCGACACTCGGAGGTGTTTTAGCCTATCGTAAGGATGGATTTCTAAATAAAAAATTGATTATTTACATGGGAGTAAGCATTTTAACTGGAAGCTTTATAGGGGGACTAAGTTCTACTCATATGCCGGAGAATGGAATAAATATTGTTTATGGAATCTTAGCTCTTATTGCCGTTATTATGATGTTTATTCCTAAAAAAGGGGTTGATGATGTTCATTTTAATCAAGTAAGGTTTAACAAATGGCTTGCATCCTTGTTTGCGTTCATAGTGGGTATTGGTGCGGGTATTGTAGGTGCAGGAGGAGCATTCCTGTTAGTTCCTATTATGCTAGTAGTCCTAAAAATACCAACAAGAATGACGATTGCATCCTCCTTGGCCATTACATTGATTTCATCTATAGGAGCTGTTTCAGGGAAAATCGCAACAGGAAATATACCTATACTACCTGCTTTTATTATGGTTGTGGCAAGCTTAATTGCTTCGCCTATAGGTGCCAACATGGGTAAAAAATTGAATACAAAAGTGTTACAAGGCACAATGGGTCTATTAATTTTAGCAACTGCAGTGAAGACTTGGATGTCAATTCTATAGAGAAAAATTATGAAATTTTAAAGTTAAGTAACATATTTTATTTTAAACAAGTAGGCTCTTTCTTCTTTATTGGTTTGGACAATTAAAATGACATAAATAAGTTTTACAGAACTGCAGGAATCTGCAGTTTTTCCTATTCTATGGTAAGTTAAATCACTAAGATTAGTTAGAAGGTAGGCAACAGTGCACTGCAAAAGAAAGTTATTGGGAATTAAAATATATTCGAAAAGTAAACAATATGTTTTCTCCTATATTAGATGTAGTCTGATCTTCAGCTACACGAATACCTAATTTTAAATAGACAACCTTCTATTACCTGCTTCATGCATAAAATAAGTTAAAAATTGGAGGTAAATACACATGTATCGTTCTGTAACGACTGGCCTGGATGGAGTAATCTACCAAGGCTATTCTCATGCTCATCATGGTCCTTGGGGTCAACCTTTACACTGCGCTGGTCCTTCCTGTCATGTTCACTACGGTCAGAAGATGTTTAACATACAACATCCACCCCATTATCCATTTAATTACTATCAATTTCTTGGTCCAATCGTTCCACCAGCTCATAGACAAAATGACATAATCCCTTTAATTGAGAAATCTATAGATGGTGAATTTTCTGCAATAGCTTGCTATCAACAACTAATAAATATGGCACCAACAAGAGAACAAAAAGAAATAATCACTGAAATTAGGAAAGATGAAATGAGACATTTAAATACCTTTTCTAAAATTTATAGTCAACTAACAGGGCAAAAATATAATCCAAAAATAACTGAAGAGTGTCCTAATAAATTTAAAGCAGGATTAAATTTTGCTTTTCATGATGAACAAAAGACAGTTGACCATTATTTAGAAATAAGTTCCAAAACTGATAATGAATATATTAGAGAGCAATATAAAAGAGCAGCCAGTGACGAACAAAACCATGCGGTATGGTTTCTATATTTTTTAAAGTAATATTCATTACTCATTAATGTAAAGATGAAACGAATTTGATACTACTCTTTATCAATAGGTGAGCTAATAAAGTCATTGTAGCGATCAATATAAAGATTATTTTGAACAAGTAGAACGGCATAAAACACATCTTTTAATTCTAGTTGACGTTCCTTGAGTTCATCATCCAACCACTGTGTTGAAAGGTTATTTTGTAGCAAATTTTCTTCTATGACCGTTCCATCCATAATTAACTCTATAGGAAGCCTTTTTTCAGAAGATATATATAAGTGCATGTCCTGCATGGTAACATTTCTATACTGTGGTTTTTTTAATACCGTTAAAGTACCTTTTGTCTCCACTAATGCATATAACACTTCCTGTATATTAAAGACATCTTTCTCTCTTAGCTGTTGATTTAAATAGTCAATTGTATAACGCATTTTTTTCATATTATCTTCTAATATCTTTCCATTTTGTATAACTACAGTAGGATCTCCTGATAGAAATTTTCTTAATTTACGATTTTTCATCGCTATCACCGCAGTTAATATAGCTGTAAAAATAAAAATGAAAAAGGCAAGGAGTAAGTGATGTATTTTAATATCTAAGTTAAAAGCCAAATTACCTGTGATTGCTCCTATAGAAATAGCAGAAATAAAATCAAAAATTCTCATTTGGGAAATGGTCTGCTTTCCTAATAAACGGGAGCCAATTAATAACATAATAAATGCACCTATAGAACGCAGGATAACCTCATAATGTTCAGCCATTGGTTCCTCCTAAGATAATTTCATATTTTGTATTTTTTACTAATGGTTAGTTATTATTCCAGATGAATTACTGTATAGATAAAATTCATAAATGTGTTAAAGAAAAATATGGAGATAAGGAGGGATTTAAGATGAATATGTTATCTTATACAAGACATAAAGGTGTTGGTCATTTTGGACATGTGGGCCCGATTGGACACATTGGTATCAGTGTAATTGGGCATCTGTAGGTCCTATTGCTCCTATAGGCTATGTTGGAACCCCATATTGGTTCGCTAAGCCATATGGTTATGCTCTTGTAACCATAATTTTTTAAAGTAGTAATATTTCTATTGCAAAAAGGAGAAAGGAGACAAAATTTAAGTAAAGTTAGGTTAATTCTCTTTTTTCTACATATCTTTTTTTGTTAATATTGGGGTTTAAGAATTGTAATAGATATGGTAGTGTTTTTTATGAATTAACTAAAGTCATAATGAGAATGTGAACTTTTACACTTAAACTAACAGGGGCTTTAGTAAAAAAAGATACAAAAAGAAAATGAGCTTGGAGATATATTCTCCAGCTCATTTTATTTTTGTATTTTAAATCAACCTTTACCTTTAACATAGCCTTTATTTACAGAAGAGAAGGCAGCATTACTAAAACACACGCGTTGTCTTGTATTGTATTATTGTATTTAGCTCCTTCCAGACTTTCATCCTATTTCTGCGTAAAAAGGGTAATTTTTCACCTTTTTAATTGTAAATATATAACTTTATCAGCTACAATAATAGGTATGGCACAGTCCTTTAGGGAGGATATACTAACTATGGTTAAGAATACAAAATTTTTGCTCTGCACTATTGGGTTATCAATAATGCTTGGAGGATGTTCGGGTATGAATAGTACAAATACTAATAATGAAAATGAAGAAGTTAAAGAAACACAAGCTGGAACTTCTAGTGACAGCTTGGTGAGCGTTCAGGATTACACAGGTGAAGGTTATGCTCTTCCATATGGAAAAGAAACCGATATACTTGCTGAAGAGAATCGGAACCAGATAGAAGAAGCAACTATAAAGTATTTTAAGGATAACTATAAAACTGATGTTTATGTACATAATGTAGTCGGTAGCCGTGATGGGGCAACGATTTTTGTAGAATCTAAAGGGAATCTACATTTCTATACGTATGCGGTTGTACCAATTGAGGAACAAGGAAAGCAAGTGTTGACAGATAAAATTTGGGCAGATGAATTCCAGGTAGAAAATGCTATTAAAGGCGGATTATATCACATGATCTTTAGTGATGAATTCAAGAAGCTCGATAGTTACCTTGAGTCGCTTGCAGCAAAAGGGCAAATTACTGGCAAAACTATAGAAGCCCTCCAAAATGTTGGCGGACATGGATATATGACTCCATATTACTTTATAGCGCTAACAAGTAAAGAAGAGGCGATTAAACCAGTTTATGACCTATATATAAGCAATCCTAATGAAAGTGTAGAAAATTTGCGGAATGCCTATGATGAGAACATGTTTAACGCCGAAAATTTCAAAATTAATATTCAATTATTTATGACTGATAAGCAGGCAAAACCAAGTGAAGAAATATTTAATCAAGTCACAAAAGAGTTAGAGGAAATGGACTCAATACCTAATGGTACCTACAGTTTCTCGCTCAATGATAACTTCATAGATAAACAGAGTGCTGAAGGTGCTAAGGAAAACTCTTTAAAACGTGGTTTCCCGGATTACATTACTAAGGAATAAAGCAGGTGAATATATGGAGACACTTAAAGGTTCACCAAATATAAATACAAATATAGCAAATAATGATAAAGATTTAGTTGAACTTGCAGGCTTACATGCATATACCTATCCGCTTTTTGAATCGGTAATACAAGTAAATGATACAGATTATACAGTTATTGATACCCATTATGAAGATCCAACCGGCCTTGATTCTATGACAGTTGTAAATATGGAGACAGAGGAAATATCCATTATTTATGTCGGAACAGATGCTAGTGGAAAATATGGCAAGCAGGATATCATTACAGATGCGCAGCTTTTAAGTGACCTTACTCCTGTACAGCTAGAAGCAGCAAGAAATTATTACACAGAAATGAACCAAAAATATAAGAACGTGGGCGGCGTTAAATCTATTGCAGGTAATTCCCTTGGTGGAGGGCTAGTTGGTGCAGTAGCGGTAGAGAATCCAGAAGTAAATGCGGTTACTTTAAACCCCGCCCTTCTTCCTGAAGGGATGGTGGATCCTAATCAAACTTATGATAATATCACAAACTACTTCAGCAGCTACGATGTACTGACTCAGACTTTAATCGCTTTAAATCTTCATGACCGTATTCCAGGTAAGCAGTATGAAATTTTCAATGGTATTCCTGAGTTTTCAAAGCTTGCTACAAACCATACAGGATATTTAAGAAATGAAGATGGCTCCCAGTTCTATGTGATAGGAGAAGTAGGAAAGCCGGGATATGGCAGGATTTATATCGATGCGGATTCACACATTGTATCTAGTATATGGACGGGGGTTCCTCTATATGGTGGACACTCAGACCGCATTGAAATAAATAAAGAAAACCTGGATATACTTGCCGCCTCTCTGCAAAACAATGTGATGGAAAGACTGAACCTTGTTCACGAATATCTTGGCAATTCGGTTGCCATTGTGGAGGATGAAAGTAATCGTTTTAACGAGCGGCTTAATGGGCTGCAGAATACTTTCGAGCATTTGTTTGAAAACATGATCAGTGAGCCGCTATTTCTTGGCATCACTTCATTAAGCAATAGATTGACAGCGGAAATTGATTATTTAATTTCATTATTAAATATCGCAGAAAGCCAAAGCAAATCATTGAATTACATATTAAATTCTCCACCGGCAGAGCTTCTTGAGCATATCTTCAAGACAAATGTCAGTGTAGAAAGCTTGTTTTCAGAGATTCGCAACAATCTATACGAACTAAAGGCTGATATTCATAACATCTCAAGAAACATTATTAACATTATCTCAGATAAAATTCCCGAACTATTTAGAGGCGGAAAGGATGCCTGGTATGATGCAGTAGTCGGTGAGTTAAATGCCCATTATGGTATTGTCAATACTAACAGAGATATACTTCTTTCTCATATTAGGGAATTCAAAAAGCAAGTACAGGATGTTGCCACAAACTTTCAAATGCGTGATCAATCTCTCGGGCAATCTATTAAAAGTAAATCTACTCATTCCGACTCGATTTCAGTACAGGGAACTAATAATTACAAGTTGGAAGATTCCCCTTACATGGAATGGAAGATGAAGATTAAGGAAATCCAATTAGATACTTCTTACACTTCCTTTACTTTATCGACTCAGGCACTGCTTTACCCTGTTCTGGAAAAAGGACAGATTTTGACTTTCGCCATCGAAAGCACATTAGAAATCCTATCATCAAGTATAAAAGGAGCGACCCATCTTGCTCTAAGTCAAACCATTCCAGGGAAGTTACTTAGTCTCTTTTCAGACTTTGATGATAAAATCCGAACCGGTGTCGCTAACACTCTAAAGCCATTGGATGAACTAGCCGCTACCATCGAAGGGGTCCGTAAAGGATTAGGCCGTTTAATTAATGAATATCCAACTCTACTAAACAATTTTAGACCTTATGTAGAAAGTGCCATATTTAATAATAGTGGTTATTTTAATGTTCATCTTTATAACCTGGCATCTATCGCCATTTTAAGAGAGATGCAAATGCTATTTAATGATGTGGTTTATCAATTAGGAAACAACAAAGCTGAAGCAATTGAAGTATTATGTGAAGTATCCATGAAATTGAAGGAAAATATGGGCATTTTTTATGAACAGGTGAATCGTGGGACATTAAACTGACTTATTCAGCAAGAACCCTCAAGTATATTGGGGGTTTCTTCAAGTTGTGCAATAATGCTAATTATAATGTAACTTTTCTCCATAACTTGAAGGAGGGTACCGGAATGAAGTTGTACTATAAGGAAGAATACTTAGGTGACATTCAGGATGTAAATAGAGAAGGCGCTTGGGTATATGGAACTTTCAAACCGACAGCAAACATAAAAAGATATAAAACATTCTTAGAAGCTCTTACAAATGAAGAACATGATTTTGAAGAAGACCAATTTGATGCAGAATGGTTAAATGAGAGCAACTGGTTTATCGCTGATGACCAGGGGAATAAAGAGGGAATAGAAACTCCTGCTGTTTTTAAAGATGGGAATATAAATTGGCGTTGGAGATAATCGAATAGAGGATAGTGAAAAAGCTGCTGTTTGCGGCTTATTTTGTAGTTAACTTAATATTAATAAAAAAGTATACCTAAGATCGTTGGCGTATCAGTATGCACAGAAATAGCCCTGCTCAATGAGCGGGGCATTTTTTATATTTATAATCCCAATAATTGATTTTTCTTTTGTTGAAATTCTTCTTCTGATATAATCCCATCGTCTAATAATGCTTTAAACTTACGAATTTCTTCTGCTGTATCTGTCTTTGTTTCTGATAGAATCGTAGGTTGATGCTTAGATGCTAAGATTTCTTCTACATAAGACTTTATTTCATCAGCCATTTTTTGTTCCTTCTTAGCAAACATAACTGTGTTTTCATCTTGTGTAGCGGCCATAAGTCCACCTTTACTTTCCCTGCTTCCCAGAATTACAAATTGAATATAACCATTTGTTAATGCACCAGCTTTTTTCATTTGTACACCGGAAATATTGTTTATATCAATTGACTTTTCCCCATCTAAGCCATGATTAGCAAAGTTCAATAAACCTTTTCTTTTAATTCTTAAGAAATTCCCCTCAAGTGTAACTGTTGTTTTTCCAGCCGCTTTAAATTCGAGTACTTTAGACATAGTATATTTCTCCTTATAATAATAATATCCGTTTAAATAATAAAACTTATAGTGAAAAAAGCATATAGATTCGACAAAATTAGACAAATAGTAATTTTATACATCTTCAATCGAATACTACAGTCATCCATCTAAACTTTTAATAACCTAGCTAATTTAAAGCTTGATGTATACACTTTTGAGCAGAAAGTTTAGGATACGGAGAAATTATTTTGCTAGTAACGGAGAAGAATGAGAGTAGAACTATATTGAAAAAGAAAGAGTCTGCTATTATTTCATTTAAAATCTAAGAAAAACGGAATGTACAGTTTTTATTAGATTTAGAAACATTTTATCAAATTTAGAAGTAAATGTAATGCGTTTATGTGAAGAATTCTTCATATAACCGTAAATTGAAGGTCAAGAATATTACTTGCCCCTATTGAAAACGTTGATGAGAGCCTTGTAGAACAATTTGTAGATGGGTTCTATCAAATAAGACAAGTTAATAGGTCTACTGCGGAAAGACTAATGACAATCTTAGAACAATTAGATGAAAATCAGATACCAGGATTAATTCGTAATCATGCTCAGCTAGAGGTTTTTAGGGATCCTCAACACTTTCACAACTGAAGAATATATTCTATCACTTTATCCCGAATGACACATATTGTATATAGTCAATCAATATAAACCAGCACTATATAACAAACATAGGCAGCTACCTTTTATAAAATTAGGGTAGCTGCTTAACTATTTATGAAAACAAAGGATGCGAGCCAATGCTGTAATCAGTAGAAAAGAATACTCTTATATAACAATCTGGTGCAGGATAGCTTAATTGCTAAACAGAGTAACTTCCAAAATAAGAGTAATTGGAGCATCTTTTTCAAAAAATTAACATATTGTTTATGTTAGTAGGGCTTAATGAAAATGAATAAAAGCTATCTACACCTGCGGGGAAAATCCTCCAACAGACGGACTCAGCTCTAATTGGCCGCAAGTATGGACTTGACAATGTTGCCATTGAGCGAGGAAAACTCTTAGAGTTGCTAATAAACTCCTTAGGTCTAGCACAAATTGTTCATACCGGAAAGACTTGTATACGTTTTGAACAAAGTGACTCCCGTGTGAAAGTGTGGTTTGAAGACGGTACATCAGAGGAAGAAGATTTACTAATTGCTGCGGACGGTATTCATTCTACCATTCGTGATACTCTAATGCCAAGTGTTAAACCAAGGTATGCGGGATACACCTGTTGGAGAGCTGTTGTAGAGACTAAACCGAACTTGAGAGGATACAATCCGAAAGTATTTATAGAAACTTGGGGCCGCAAGGGACGCTTTGGTTTGGTTCCTTTACAGGACAATCGAATCTATTGGTTCACATGCGTTAATGCCAAAGTTGAGAATTCTCCATTAAGAAACTTTTCTGTAACAGAACTTCATTAAGATATTTGAAGGTTGAAGGTTACCATGATCCAATCCCTGAGATACTGGCGCAAACCTCTGATAACCAATTGCTCAACCATGATATTTATGATCTGCCACCAATTAGCCGCTTTGTATTCGGAAACATTGTTTTGCTTGGTGACTCGGCACATGCTATGACGCCAAATTTGGGGCAAGGGGCTGGACAGTCTATTGAAGATGCAATCATCCTCGCAGGTCATTTAAAGACAAGTCCTACAATTAAGGAAGCATTGGAAAGATATGAACAAGAACGAACTGGACGGACAAGTGCAATTACCAGAATGTCAAATCGAATTGGAGTGGTTGCACAGCTGAATGACCGCGTTTCTGTAACTCTTCGAGATGCATTATTCCCTCATGTTCCATCCATAATTATGGAAAAACAGTTGAAATACCTCTATGAAGTGAATCTTGAGGGGTTACTTTGAATATTTCTCCCTTTATATAGACTGCTATAGCTAAGAAAAGTTTTACGTTTTTTATGATTTGAATACTTTGGTAATTGAAGTGAACTTAGCTTAACCTTAGGAAAATCAGCATCCTGAAGATATTGCTGATTGCTCTGCTATTTCTGCTGGAATTTCGTTTTTCTTTCGGGGGTAAAATGGAGAAGAAATCGAAGAAACGCCAATGTTTCATTTAGCTTAGCTTTAATCTGTTTATTGTTATCCATTTATATAATTAGATTTCTAGCTGCCATTTGGTGGCTTATTTTGTATCACTCTAATAAGACGTATAAAGCAGTAGACAAATGAATAATAAAATATTAAGAAATAGTCCTCAGAAGGGTCGTGTTCTACGTGAGAGTGTTGGTAACAGGTTCAACAGGTTATTTAGGTTCCGCCTTGCTGTTACGTCTAAAAGATACAGAATACAAAGTGAAGATAACATCTAGAAATAGACCTCAAGATTGGCAACAGTTCGAGTGGATTTACAGCGACTTGGTATCAGGAGAGGGATTGGAAGAGGCTGTAAAGGATGTGGATGTCATCATCCATGCAGCAACAAGCCCGATGAAAAACGTCAAAAAGGTAGAAATAGAAGGCTTACGAAATCTGTTGAGTAAGATACAACATATACAGCACTTTATTTACCCCTCCATCGTGGGTATCGAAGAAATACCGTGGAAATACTATCAACTGAAGTTGGAAGCGGAAGAATTGTTAAGTAAAAGTACTGTTCCTTACACTATTGCACGTGCCACGCAATTTCATGGCTTTGTGGAAAACTTACTTTTATCCAAACCTCTCTTTAACAGATATGTCATTCCAGGGAGATGGAAAGTGCAGAGTGTAGACGTGCATGAATTTGCAACCCATCTAATTGATTTGGTGAATAATGGTCCCAAAGGAAGGGTGGAGGATTATGGCGGACCTGAGATAATGACAATTAGAGAGATGGCTGAAGTAAAAATAAACGCGAAGAAGGAAAAGAAGACAGTATTTGATGTTTCTTTGCCGGGGAGGTTATCCAAGGCTTTCATTGATGGAAAGAACACAAATATAAATAATCAGAAGGGGGAAGTTACCTTCGAACAGTTTCTGCGTAATAAGTAGAACAAAGTGATAATACAAAGAGTAAAAGAGGAATTTCTTTCTATTTTAAAATTGCTTAGGCCTAATAATTTCATTTTAATGTTTTTTAATAGCTTCGACCTCGATTGTTGTATTGATTTTATCTATAGTATTTTGGCTCATAAGATATTTAAGAAAGAAAACGAAATAAAATCACTATCTAGTCTTAATAAAAAGGGTATACTAGGAGCGTTCTTCTGTTGACCCTTCATTGTTCAGATAGAAAATAGTAATATTACATGGGGTTTTTAAGCAAAAACCCTTCTTCAAGCGTTCGTTCGTATGAATCGGTTCAAAACTCGTTTTTATATAGCGTGTTAAGCACCTCAAGATTTTACTCTATTTATATAAAAAGTACTATATTCATCTCAGTTAAATTATTAAAGGTTTGATTATAAAGGAATCAAAATACGAAAATACTTACTCCTTCATCCGTTAACTTATCAATGAATTGGAGTTGTCCTCAAAAGTATCTAACCTCTTTAAAGAAATCACAACATTAAAGTGGCTTTTTAATAAAGACCAATAGTCTGGATAGATGTAAATAAAGTCTTGCATCACTTCTTCGGAGTAATATAGCAGGTAATCTATTTTTTCTATTTCGAATTTTTCCAAATCGTATAAAAGGGCGTGTTGGATGGTGTAATACTCATTAATCTGATATATATTTGGTTTAACAATATTCAGGTTGTTTGTTTGGATGTATTTTAACAAGTTCTGTTTTTGTAGGCATACACTATCTTCTTTCGATAACCCCCCTAAGGATATCCGTTCATTTATGAAATAAATAGCATTCATACAATTCCTCCGTAATTCATGTTATTTCAATGATTGACAGAATTTGTATGGAATATTCTTGCTATTTACCAATAAAGAAATTTATAATTAATAAATCGTTAGTAGGAATTTGGTTAGTCAATTATATGTAATTAGAAAAAACCTTTAGACTGGCTAACAGGCTTAAATGTACCAAGACAATAATTAAACTAAACGTTATCGTTCTGTTATAAATTGGGATACTATAAAACAAAAAATATTGACATTATT
Organism: Bacillus sp. Au-Bac7; assembly: GCF_021341655.1. Lineage (NCBI taxonomy): Bacteria > Bacillati > Bacillota > Bacilli > Caryophanales > Bacillaceae > Bacillus > Bacillus sp. Au-Bac7. The sequence continues at coordinate 483,164 of NZ_JAJTTG010000002.1, forward strand.
GGATTAGATATGAAATACTACATTTGTGGTATTTAGTGTGTATTCAGTAAAACTGCTTGCATGTTCAATTCGTACATAGGAGCTTAATAACATAATTAGGAGGTCTACATTTATGAAATAAGTTAAATGATTCGGCTGCTATCCAGGAGAACATTTAAAAAATTTTTTAGGAAAGAGGTTGAATTTTTATGAAATCATTAAGCAACATACTTAACACTTCCACACTCAGAAAAATTGTGATTTTACTATTTCTTTCTTGTGCAACGCTTGGTTATTCAAACAATAACGTTCAAGCTGAGTTAACTAAACACAAAAAACAAGAAACTGTCACTAATTATAAGTTTGCGAAGCTTGAAGATAAATATGATGCTAAACTTGGTGTTTTTGCGTTGGATACTGGCACCAACCAAACAGTAAGCTATCATCCAGATGAGCGTTTTGCATATACATCTACTCATAAGGCTTTAGCTGTAGGAGCACTTTTACAACAGAAATCAATAGAAGATCTTAATCAAAGAATTTTCTATACACGTGAGGATCTTGTTAATTATAATCCCATTACAGAAAAGCATGTTGAGACGGGAATGACTCTGAAGGAGCTTTCTGATGCATCTCTCCGATACAGTGACAATACTGCTGGAAACCTCATCCTCAAACAACTGGGGGGACCACTTGGATTTAAAAAAGCATTGGAGAATATCGGAGATAATGTTACCAATCCTGAGCGATTTGAGCCAGATTTAAATGAAGTTAATCCTGGTGAGACTCATGATACTAGTACACCAAGAGCACTTGCGACTAGTCTTCAGGCTTTTACATTGGGAGATACACTTCCAACAGAGAAACGTGAACTTTTACTAGATTGGATGAAGAGAAATACTACTGGAGATAAGTTAATTCGTGCTGGAGTGCCGAAAGGTTGGGTTGTGGCTGATAAGACTGGAGCAGGATCATATGGTACACGAAATGACATTGCGATTATTTGGCCAACAAAAGGAGATCCTATTGTTCTTGCTGTACTTTCGAGTCGCGATAAAAAAGATGCTGATTATAACGACGAACTTATTGCTGAGGCAACAAAAGAAGTGATTAAGGCCATAAAAAATAAAAATAAAATTAATGCCAAAGATGAAGATTGGCGCCAGCAATGGCAAGAGGAATAAGAAGAATTCTCTTCTTTCAATTATAAGGAGACTGAACTTTTTTCGCGACTCCTGTTCCTTTTTAGTTCGAATTTGATTTTTAAGGGGGGTAACATGACGAAGAAGCTAAAAAAGAAAAAGAGGTTAACACGCGGAACTTGGCTAGGTAAGGATAGAAGGGAAATTATTGCTGGCCTAGTCGCATTTACTGGATTGTTATTCTTCATTATAACGCTAATTCTATGGGGGATATCCGAGCTAAGCGATGAAAACTTCATTTTTTCGGAAATGCTTGGTTCTTTTAGTGCTGCAAGCCTTTGTCTCTGCTTTGGTATTATTTTTATAGCCTTGATTATTGGGGCAGGAAATTGGTTTGCAAAGATCATTTGTTTACTTATTACCGTGTTAATGATGATAACGAGCTATTCATTTATAGAAACTTCCATAAATCTTTATAAAGATAAAACAGTTTTTGAAAACAAACAGTTTGAAACGGTTGTAGCAACACCAATTGGAGCGGAGTTTGATGACGCTGACTATGGAACTGAAATTCTAATGGAATTAGAATTTAATAATCTCACGTTAGACGTGTACAGCTTCAATATATCAAAAAATTATTACCAAGAAAACTTATCAGGAAAGACTCTAGAAATTTCCTACCTCCCAAATAGTCGTTATGCAGTTAGTATTAAGGAATATCTAATTGAAGCAGAATGAGTTTTATTTTTATTTTTTTAAAATAGAAGCTTAATAAAGCTGCCACAAGTTTCAAGATACATTATTTTCAATAAGACATTAAATTATGACATGCTTTTGCCCGAATCATCGTTCAGATATTTTTGAACGATTTTAATTTCAACCAATTTATATGCATTCAATTTGTCAAAGAAGGTTAATCAGCTAAAACGATTATTGTGATATAATCAATTGTATATAATTTGATTAATTTACATCAATTGGTATTTCGGTCGAAAGGAATGACTTATCAAATGAAGATGTTTTCTAGGTTAATTGGTTTACTTGGCGTTTTAATACTGTTGGGAGGATGCTTTGGTAAGGCAAGCGAAGAAACCAGTAATACATCAGGTAATTCTGCACCGAAGCAAACGGAAGAATCCTCGGAGAAAGACAAAAACACTCATACCAGCGAGGGTGAAAAAACAGACACGAACGAATCAACTAACACCATCTCGAAAGAACCAGCCAATTCTGGTTCTGAGGACAAATCAAATGAAAGTAACGACTCAAACACAAGTGATAAAGAAAACAAAGATCCGCTAGCTCCGTATTCCAGTGAACAAATCGAATATGCACGCGTTTGGTTGCAACTTGGAGCAAATCAGGATATAGATGAATTAAATATTCGACATATACCTGTTGGAGAACCCATCAATCCCAATATCGATAACAGCGCCACCTACCCAGAAGGCGTTATACAATTATCAGGGTCTCGTCTAATCGACGGATCCATAACCTATAAAGGGAACGGCGATGGCACAATAAATGTTTATAACGCACCAATGCGTTGGGAAGCACCTCCACCCGATGTAGATGAAAAAACACTTCAAGAAGATACAGAAGAGATACTCAACAACACTAAAAAGATTTATATCGAACCTGCAGAGGGTGAGAATATTATAAAATTAATTAATCTTCAGAGGCCATATCGCAATTAAAAAACCTCAATGAGTCCTTCTGTATAAAAGGCCTCATTGAGGTTTATATACCGTGAAAAACATGACAATTTAAAGAAGAATCACTAATAAAATATAGCCTGAAAAAAATCGAGATTCTATTAATTGGTATATTAATAGTAAAAAGATACGTCTTTGTTCCTTACTGACATTAGTGTATATTTATGTCTTATTCAGATTAGTATTATCCATACCAATGAGCTGTTGTATGGTTAGATAATTTCTTTTGTTCCAAATATTGATAACACTTGAAATAACCACATCCATCAGTAACTATAAAAATTCTTACTAATTTGTCTCGATAATGAAGAAGAAGGGTGTAAAATGAAGTTATACTTTAAAGAGAAATACATAGGTGGCATTCTGGATGTAAATAGAGAAGGTTCTTGGGTATATGGAATATTCAAACCGACAGGAAATTATGAAAAGTATAAAACATTTTTTGAGGCTCTTACGAATGAAGACAATGTGTTTGATGAAGACCAATTTGATGCAGAATGGTTAGATGAAAGCAATTGGTATATTGCTGATGATCAGGGGAATAAAGAAGGAATTGAGATTCCTGCTGTTTATCCAGATGGGGATATAAATTGGCGTTGGAGATAAGAAAAAAGTGAATAGTAGTGAAAAGAATGGCAATTTACGGATTTTAAATTTTATGCTGTAGTGAAGTGAATGATTGGTAGGGATTTACTATGGAAGAACATACATTTAGCCATTTAACAGATGAAGGAAAAGTACTCTTTTTTATTCTGCTATCAAAAGAAATTTTAAGTGACTTTTCACAGATTGAAGATAGACAGCTAGCACAAAATGCTCTTTCAAAATGTTTGGAATGGGTAAAAAACAACGAAGAAATTGGTTACGAACTTTATGATCTATTAGACGATGAAGAGAATGGCATAACAATTATTCAAGAAATGTCCAAAAATGAGAAAGATAGTGCTGCCTGGAATTGCATTATTGATACAGTTGCTTATACATGTCGCAAAGCAATGGAAAAAGAAGGTGTAATATACTTTCCAGAACCAATTGCCCAAGTGGATGATACAATAGTGGAACATTTTATTAGCTCTATCGAACAAGTTAAAGGTGATTCTACTTTGTTGCTTATAAAGAAAACGTTCGAACGACTACTTTTATCCACCTTAGATAAAGAATAAAACATATAATAATTTATCTGATTTTAAGGATGCCGATATAATAGATTTCGGCATTTTTTTATTGCATATTTAAAATATGCGGGCTAAGAACCTTATGTATTGACTAAGGAATTTCCATTGAATGTTCATTATTTTTTAAGATAAATTTCCTAACTTTAGGGAAATTCTAATAGTTAAAAGGAATAATCTATTAATGTGAAATAAATAGAATAAGGAGAAATGGTTAAATAGCAGGATGATCTTAAACTAGTAAAGGAAATAAAAGACATCCGTAGGATAAAGTGATTTGTGGATATACCCAAATATTGTATAGATAGGTATAATAATGAAGTACATAATTGAGGGGGAACCAACACAGATGAAAAAGAAAATAGTTAGATTCACAAGCGTCTTAGCTCTACCACTGTTGTTGCTTGTTGGATGCAGTGAATCTACCGATAACGGAGAAGCAAGCAAGACTAAAGAAACGAAAGCAGAGGCAGTGTCTAAGAAAAGTATGGAAAATGAAGTGAAAGAGAAGACTCTATCTAAGGAAAGTGCTGACACTGAAGAACAAACCGAAGAAACTACGGAGAATGCGGCTGCAGAAAGTACAAGCACTCCTCAACAAACGGAAGATCAAAACAACTTTTCTGAAAACGGTGTAAACACAACTACAGCTATCAGCCAAAATGCCATGCTTGAGGAATTCAACTACATGAGCTATGAAAATGCACGTTTTGGTTTTATTGTTCAGTATCCTGATACATTTAAAGCAGGACGGGCACCAGATAATGGTGATGGATTAGGATTTAGTAATGGGGAAGCTGAGATTTCAGCATATGGAAGTTTTGATGTTTTACAGGATAATCTCCAATCTTACTATGAATTTTCTACAGATGATGCAGTAAATCCTATTGCCTTACAAAAAAGAGGGGACAATTACTTTATCGTATCTTTTATAGATGCAAATGATAATATCGTGTATCAGAAGAGCAAGCTGCAAGCTGGTGTCATCTCAACAGTAAAGCTAACATACCCAGCTAGCCAGAAAGAAAAGTACGATGAAATGGTTAATCATGTGGTGGATACCTTTGTTCCATCAAGTGGCGATCGGTAAGTAAAAACTACCGGTATAGAATAACCAGTAATTATTAAGTAGGTAAATACCTTACCTGTTATTGCTCACGACTTCACAGGACTTTTTTACTTTATAATGATAAAACACAGTAACAAAAGCTGTCTTTGTTATGTCCTGCTAAATTGTTATTAAACAATCAAAGAAGTACTTTGTATTGTTACTAGTGGCCAAACTAATAATTAAACTACCAAAAGCAACAATGTTTAGTATTTTTAAGTCTTTAACTTTTCTACAAAAAAGATAAATTTTAAATTATTTTTGTATTAAGAGAGGGCAAATATGAAAAATAAACATAGATTTGTCATGAATAGGATTTTAATACTTCTATATGTGATGGTTTCCATTTTAGTATTAATAGTTTACGCTATTAAAGATGATTTGTCAGAGGTTTATGAAGCATTTATTCCTATTGCTATTACTGCCGCAGCTTGTATCATGTTGAATAAAATTAACAATGAGAAAGAGGAAGCTTAAGAAAGCCAGTAGCAGAAAAAAATGTTTGGAAGGTACTGAAACCAGTACCTTCCAAACATATAACAATTAAAACCTTAATCCAAAGAAACCCAAACACTCTTAACCTCCGTATAATTCTCAAGCGCATAGGACCCCATCTCACGCCCAATACCAGACTGCTTATACCCTCCAAACGGAGAAGCAGCATCAAACGTATTATAACAATTCACCCAAACAGTCCCTGCACGGAGCTTGCTCGCAATATAATGTGCTTTTCCAACATTCTGCGTCCACACACCTGCTGCTAAGCCATACTCACTGCTATTAGCACGGTTAATCAACTCATCCAAATCATCATATGGCATCGCTGAAATAACCGGACCAAAGATCTCTTCCTTCGCAATCGTCATTTCATCTCGCACATCAGCAAATATTGTAGGGGAAACGAAGTAGCCCTGTTCCTGTGGCTTAGTACCACCAACAACTAGCTGTGCACCTTCATTCAACCCTTTTTCAATATAACCAAGTACGCGATTCTGCTGCTCAACAGAAACTAGCGGGCCGATTTCTGTATCTGCATGAATACCAGCACCTTGTTGAATATTTTTAGCATGGGATGCCATATCAGCAACCACATTATCGAAGTGTTTCTTTTGGATAAACACGCGGGAACCTGCACAGCAAACTTGGCCTTGGTTAAACATAACCCCGTTTAGGGCACCAGGAATTGCCTTCGATAAATCAGCATCAGGCAAGATGATATTCGGTGATTTACCGCCTAGCTCCAATGTAACACGTTTTAATGTTTTAGAGGCATTTGCCATAATTAGTTTTCCGACTTCAGTCGAACCGGTAAAGGCAATTTTATCTACTAATGGATGATCTACTAGCGGCTGGCCTGCTGTTTCGCCGAAGCCTGGGACGATGTTGACGACTCCTTCTGGGAAGCCGGCTTGTTGGATTAATTCTGCGAGGTAAAGGGCTGACAGTGGTGTTTGTTCAGCTGGTTTTAGGACGACGGTACAGCCTGTTGCGAGTGCGGCGCCGAGCTTCCACATGGCCATTAGGAGCGGGAAGTTCCATGGAATGATTTGCCCGACGACTCCGACTGCTTCATGGCGTGTGTAGTTTAGGAATGGTCCGCTGACTGGGATTGTCTGGCCGACGATTTTTGTGGACCAGCCTGCGTAGTAGCGCATATGCTCGACTGCCAGCGGGATATCGGCATTGGTTGTTTCGCGGATTGGTTTGCCGTTATCTAATGTTTCGAGCTGGGCTAGCTCGGCGCTGTTTTCTTCCATTAAATCTGCGAGTTTGTACATGAGGCGGCTTCTCTCTGATGCACTGATTTTGGACCATGGACCTTCATCGAATGCTTTGCGGGCTGCTTTGACGGCACGGTCGATGTCTTCTGGGCCTGCTTCGAAAACAGTTGCTAAAACCTCTCCAGTTGCCGGGTTGTATGTATCGAAGGTTTTTTGTGAGGTGCTTTCAACAAATTCACCGTTAATAAATAGTTTTTTCTGGCCGTTTAGGAATCTTTCCACCTTTTCTTTTAGCACTCCAGATAATTGAGTCATCTAACTCCTCCTTATTTTTTGGAATCGCTTACAAAAGTAATGTTAACACTGTGAAAATAAGGAAACAACACTTATTTATATAAAAATTCTGATAATATTTGACAAAAACAAGCATTTCCTTGTAAGTTAACAGATAAATATCTACATATTTCAACATAATAAAAGTCATTGAAGGTTAAAAGCTTCAATGACCTTGTGATTCATCAATCTGTTCTTCAAAAAAACCAACGAGAAAATCGAATAGTGACTTCTCCACATTGGTAAACGAATGCCCGCTTGGAAAACATAAATAAATCGTCCGTTTACATTCAGGTTCCCTTATATGCAGCAGTTTAAGGGGATCCTGCCTGACATTTTTCCAAAGAATAGAAGGGATAAAGGAGATGCCTAGGCCTTCTTGAATCAATCCTCTTACTGTAGCGGGATCATCACTTTCGAAAATAATATCTGGCTCGTAATGAACTTGTTCGAATAATTTATTGGTTGTGTGCCGCAATGGTTTTCCACTCGTTAAGCTGATAAACTTTTCTTTTTCTAAGTCCTTTAAAGAAACAGAGTCTAAATGGCTTAGCGGATGGGAGATAGGAACACCCAGTAATATTTCTTCTTCCAGCAAGACGATATGCTCGTTACCTTCTAATGGCTCAGATGTGATGGCAAAATTATAGGAAATACTTTTATTTGTATGCTGTGTTAGATTAAAGCGTGTTTTTGGAAACTTAGTTCGAAACTGCTGAAGTAGCTTCGGCAGCAGCATCGAACCGACTGTTACATAAAGGGTAATCGTATCCATTTGCCCATTTTTTATGTCTTTCATTTCTGAAACGCCTTGTTCAAGGGCATAGAGTGATAGATTTACCCATTTTAGAAACTTTTCACCCGCTGAATTGAGAAAGATATTTTTTCCTTTTCGATCAAACAGCTGCATATCTAGTTCTGTCTCAAGCTTGCGAATCATTTTACTGAGGGCAGGCTGTGATATTAATAGTTCATTGGCAGCATGGGTGATATTTTCATGCTTTGCTGTTACTTGGAAATATCTTAACTGCAGTAAATCCATATGTAATAATCTCCTTATAACCATTTGGTTATTAATAGTGGCCGAAAATATATTTTTATTTTTAATTGAAACACATTAAAATAAAGATTGTAAAGAATTGTATAAACTTTTAGGAGCGAAAAGCATGAATATTGTCTTTACCTTTCCAGGGCAAGGAGCACAAGTTCCTGGAATGCTGAGTGATGTGCCAGACTATGTGAATAAGGTGAAAGAGAGTATCGGAATTACTTTGCGTGATGATGAGGAGGCTTTTCAGTCGACTTTTTGGGTGCAGTTAGCTCTATTTGTGAAAGGAGTAGCGGCTGCGAGAGAGTTAATGGAAAAAGGGATTACTCCGCAGTTTGTGGCTGGACATTCGATTGGTGCATTTGCGGCAGCGGTTATTGCTGGTGTATTGACTTTTGACGATGCTATTAAACTAGTATATCAGCGGGCAAAACGAACGGAGGAAGCATATCCAGAAGGTTATGGAATGGGTGTAATCAGCGGACTTACGGAGCGTGAAGTGAAAAAGGCAGTTGAACTTTCACATACGCAAGCATCACCTGTGTTTCTTTCCAATCTTAACTCAGAACTGCAGATTGCCGTTTCTGGAACTCTGAAAGGAATACATACAGCATTCAAACATGCGCAAGATCTTGGTGCCAGAAAAACAACAGTGCTTAAAGTAGCAATCCCATCGCACTGTCCATTAATGGCTGATGTTTCACGAGAACTGCTGGAGTTAGTAGGTACATTTACTTTAAATAATCCGAAAATTCCTTATTTGGCAAATCACACTGGAAGAGTTATAAGACAAAAAGATAAAATCGCAGAAGACTTGGCTTTAAATGTAGCCTATCCTGTGCGCTGGCATGACATGGCTGAGATATGTGTTGAGTCTGGTGCGGATACTTTTGTTGAAATGCCGCCTGGTAATGTATTAACGAATCTTGTTAAGCAAGCACATGGAACAACACGGCAAATCGCTGTCGATGAAGTCGGTCTGGAAGCAACATGTTATTTAATTAATAAATGGAAGGAGCAAGCAGAGTGAATAAATGGACGCAAAAGCGTGATAAAAAACGAGCGAAATTAGATAAAGCAAGCCGCTTGCTGGACGGAAAATTTGTAGACACCTCTCGGATTGTAGAGCTGATGGAATTACTGATTGAACCAGGCTCAAGAGTAGTGTTAGAAGGAGATAATCAAAAGCAGGCGTCATTCCTGTCTAAAAAACTGTTAGAAGTAGACCCTGCCAAGGTAAATGAGCTGCATATGATCATGTCGAGCATCTCAATGCCTGAACATTTAGATATATTTGAATACGGAATCGCTTCAAAAATCGATTTTTCCTACTCTGGTTCGCAAAGCTTGCGTGTTGCACAAATGATTGAAGATGGAACGTTAAAGCTTGGCGATATACATACCTATTTAGAGTTATTTGGACGTCTGTTTATTGATTTAATCCCGGATGTTGTTTTAGTTGCGGCAGATAAAGCAGATAAGGACGGAAACTTGTATACAGGTAATAATACAGAAGAGACACCAACGATTGTAGAAGCAGCTGCCTTTAAAGATGGCATTGTTATTGTGCAGGTTAATGACATTGTGGATGAATTGCCTCGTGTTGATATACCAGGGTCATGGGTTGATGTGGTAGTAAAAGCTGATAAGCCATATGTCATTGAAGCGCTTTTCACACGAGATCCGCAAAACATTACCGAATTACAAGTGCTGATGGGCATGATGGCCATTAAAGGGGTATATGGAAAACATAATGTTCAGTCCTTAAATCATGGGATTGGCTTTAATACAGCTGCCATCGAGCTGTTGCTGCCAACATACGGGGAACAGCTCGGTTTAAAAGGAAAAATTGCTAGACATTGGGCGTTAAATCCTCATCCAACATTAATACCGGCAATTGAAAGCGGCTGGGTCGAAAGTGTCCACAGCTTTGGCAGTGAAGTCGGCATGGAGAACTATATTGCAGCTCGACCTGATATCTTTTTCGTCGGCAAAGATGGTTCGATGCGCTCTAACCGTGCATTATGCCAAGTTGCAGGACAATTTGCGGTTGATATGTTTATCGGTTCAACACTGCAAATGGACGTACAAGCTAATTCATCAACAGTAACAGCAGGACGCTTAGCCGGGTTTGGAGGAGCACCGAATATGGGCCATGATCCGCGCGGACGCCGCCATGCTACACCAGCATGGCTTGATATGATTGAAAAACCGCATGAGCTGGCAAAAGGCCGTAAGCTTGTTGTGCAAATGGTTGAAACATTCGGTGCTAATAAAAAGCCAGTGTTTGTTGATTCTTTAGATGCTATTCAAGTAAAAACACAATCAGGACTTCAGGTTACACCAACGATGATTTATGGCGATGATGTTACTCATGTTATTACAGAAGAAGGCATCGCGTATCTTTATAAGTCTGACAGCTTAGAAGAACGGAAAAAAGCACTTGCCGCAATCGCAGGTGTAACGCCATTAGGGATGGATAGCAAAGAAAAAGATGTTAGGAGCCTGAGAGACCAAGGCATTGTCGCCTATCCAGAGGATCTTGGCATTGCCAGACAGCAAGCAAAACGCTCTCTTCTTGCTGCAAGGTCTGTTAGTGATTTAGTAGAGTGGTCAGAAGGTCTTTACGTGCCGCCTGCAAAATTCCGGAGCTGGTCTTAATATGCTGGCAGTTAAATCTGCAGCACTTGTAGAGGAATTAGCTTCAAAAGCAGTAAAAGCGTTAATCGATGAAGCAATGCTCACCCCAAAGCCAGGATTAGTAGATGCAAACAATAACGGCTCCCATGCTGATATGTCCCTTGAACTCATGCTGAAATCAGCAAAAGCATTAGAAGGAACATTTAGAGAGATTGCTTTCGTTTCTTATCTTCATCCTGTGAATCAAAAGCTTCGTGAGAAAATAGCAGCCATAGGAAGACAAGGGGAGCAGGCGATGCTTTCTGCTACTAATGGCATCAATACACATAAAGGTGCGATTTGGGCATTGGGGTTATTGGTTAGTGCAAAGGCTTCTCTTCCAGAGGAAAAGAACCCTATTAAGATATTAGAAACGGCAGGAAAAATTGCTTCCTTTAAAGACAGGTTCACACCAAATAATCAAACCCATGGACAGGCTGTAAAAAAGAAGTATGCAGTTATGGGGGCACAAGAAGAAGCACAATTCGGTTTCCCTCATATCCGTGATGCATCTTTACTTGCCTTACTTAAAGCTCGGGCTGCAGGAAAGCCAGAAGAGGAAGCACAAATAGAAGCATTGCTGGCTTTAATGGCAACCGTCGATGATACATGTATTTTACACCGTGGAGATTGGGCGGATTTAGTTGCAATAAAAACGATGGCAGGAGAATTTTTACTTTGGGATGGGTTCGCAACCACTAAGGGAAGAGAGATTTTCCAATGCTTATCTGATTACTGTAAAACAAAGCGCCTATCGCCGGGAGGCAGCGCTGATCTATTAGCAGCAACACTATTTTTAGTCAGTTAATTACGGAGGTGTTCATCTATGGAAAAACTACAGTTTCACTTTGAAACTTCTAAACCGATTCAAACTGCAGCACATATAGGTGTTGTCGGTTCAGGAGATTTGGAAATCATTCTAGAGCCGGCAGAGGGAACAAAAACAGAAGTCAGCGTGCTCACCGGCAGTGATGGCTTTGGTGAAATATGGGGCAATGTATTGGAACGTTTTTTCAATCGCTACCCTATTACCGCGAACATAACAATCCATGATTTCGGTGCAACACCAGGCGTTGTGCAGTTAAGGCTTACACAAGCATTGGAGGTGATCGGCTTTGCGGAATAGTTTAGTAGAATTAAATGGCCGTGAGCGGGCACAAGCATTAGTGGACAAAGGTACATTCCGCGAGCTGCTGGGACCGCTCGATAAAATGCAGTCACCCCATTTAGAGCCACAAGGAATTGTTCCGCAAAGTGATGATGGCGTTATCATTGCTCATGGACAAATTAATCAAAAGGATGTTGTCGTTATTTCGTTAGAAGGTGCGTTTCAAGGCGGCGGCATTGGTGAAGTGAGCGGTGCGAAGATTGCTGGCGCACTGGAATTGGCCCTTGAAGAGAATAAACAAGGCAACCCTGTTTATCCAATTATCTTATTTGATACAGGCGGCGTCCGTCTGCAGGAAGCGAATTACGGATTATTGTCCATTTCTGAAATCTGCAATCAGATTGTAGCCTTACGTCAATACGTTCCTGTTGTTGGACTAATTCCAGGGAGAGTCGGCGCTTTCGGAGGCATGTCCATTGTCGCCGAACTATGTACAACATTGCTTGCAACAAATAAAGCACGGTTAGGTCTGAATGGACCAGAGGTTATTGAACAAGAAGCTGGTGTCATGGAATTTGATTCAAGTGATAAAGCATTGATTTGGAATACGATTGGTGCTAGTCAGCGGGAGAGAACAGGATTGCTGGAGGAAGTAGTGGAGGACGATGTTGAGTCGATTGTCGCTGCTATTAAAGCGGCGTTTTCAACGGGAAAAAAATCGGCCAAAACAGAACAAGTCGACTTTCATCTTTCTTTATTAAAAGAAATGGATACTGCAATAGAATGGAATCCAAAACGATATGCTGAGTATTACAACCAGCATAAGGCAGTGAAGCAGTCTGTGCCAATGGCAACAGCAGGTGTTAGTGCTATGTCACAATCAAGAGGCTATAAATGGTTTTCTGCATTAACAGGTATCACACATCCGACTAGTGCAACACCATCCATTCTAGCTGCTGATGTAACTAAGAATGACCAACTTGCTCGTTATATAGCAATTGTACCGGATGCTAATAATCATTTTCCTAGAGCTCGGAATGGGGAAGTAGGTCTGCTTGAGGGCTGGACTGCTGCGCAAATAGTACGCGATGTCATCCATCAAGATGCAGACAAGGAAACAAAACGTCCGATTATCGCTATTATTGATGTACCGAGTCAGGCGTATGGCTATAAGGAAGAGCTGATTGGTATCAGCTTAGCATTAGCAGCAAGCGCAGATGCTTATGCAACAGCACGGCAAAAGGGCCATCCTGTTATTGGATTAATTGTCGGCAATGCTATCTCTGGCGGGTTTTTAGCTCATGGCTTACAGTCTAACCGGTTAATTGCACTTGACGATGACAAAATCAACATTCAAGCAATGTCAAAAGCTTCAGCAGCAAGAATAACAAAACGCACAATTGAACAGCTGGAAGAAGCAACGAAATCCGTGCCCTCAATGGCATATGATGTTCGCAGTTATCAATCATTAGGACCGCTGTATAAATTACTTGCCAATATTGATGCGGATTCTCCAACGGAAAAAGATATGGAAATAGTAGAGCAAACTTTAACAGAAGCAATTAATAGCACAAAGAATGCAGCGACTGATTTAAGCTTCCGTTTACAAACAGATGAAGCAAGAAACGGCGGCCGTGCTGCAACGATTAAAGTCCGTGAAATGTTGAGACAGCAATGGTAATTCAACCACATGATCTTATAAAAATAGCTGATTTATCACAGCTGCAATGGAAGGAAGACAACGAATGGGTCACTGCCTCGTTAAGGCAAGCCCCATTCGTTGTCGTGCGCCGAGCGGAACAAACTAGTGATTATATTCCTGTAGGTATCCGAGGGGAGCAACGTAATCAGCGGCAAGCAGCGTTATTACATCGCAACGGAATAGAAGAGATTATTACCCCATACATGCTAGCAGAACAAAAAAGCTGGAACTCATTAGACGCACAAAGACGAGAACTGCCGGTGTTAAGAAGCTTCAATAAAGTGGCAGAAATCTTGGGCAACTGGCAGTGGGGTCCGACAGGCAGTGCCGGCTTTGAACTAGCGACTGGATATCAAGCTTTAAAGGAAACAAGCGACCTAGATATTGTAGTACAAGCACCGCAACCAATTGTGATCACAGAGGCAGAAGAGGTACTGCAGCAATTAGATCTTTTACCAATTCGCACAGATATCCAAATAGAAACAGGTAACGGTGCGTTTTTATTGCGAGAATGGATAAACAAACGAATAGATAAAATAATTTTACGTACCCAAAAGGGACCAGAATTGGTTTCTAACCCTTGGTAATAGAGGGATTCAAATGAAAATTTATCATAGAAAAAGAGGGGAAGTAGTTGAAGAACAGGTATTATTAAGAACTTTTTCCCGTCTATTGTTAAAGAATTAGGTGATACAGATATGAAAGAATTATCAGAAGCAGAACAAAGACAGCTAATTAAATTTTATTATGGACATATGGGAAATGGGGAATTCTTAACTATATTAGAACAGTATTCCAAAGAATGGGGATATGGAGACGAATACGCGCGATATGTTTTTGCGAGTTATTACGAAGAATGGGAAGAAGATTACTTCGGTGAAGAAGGTATTATTTATTTCATTGATTATCCTGCTGTCGACCAAGATACCAAACGTTTTATCGATATCTAAAAGAAGACTGTGAAGAGTATTTACAAAAACGCCTAAAGAATAGAGAAAAGGTAAAGGAATATCTTCTGAAAATCAAAGGGAAATTTAATATTGAAGGATAGACTAAGTAGGTATAGCCCTACGAGTCCTTTAATTATAGTTATTTCTCATATACTATGCAGTAATTTTTACGCATCCAAAATGACAAAAAATTAATAAGAATTAGCAATAAAGTAAGACTATAGAAACTCTGTACTAGGTAAAAGTGGGACAAACTGTTTATCTCTCCATTTTCTGTAAAATCATGCAAACTTAGTTTCTATTTTAAAATAATAACCTCCCAGCCTTATCTCAAAATAGCATTGATAATAAATAAATCTAATATAAATAATTTTCTGAAAATATATTGACTTCTCTTTCCCTAGGTAGTAACTTATTGATTAGAAATTGTCGACAATCGACAATGAAGAAGGAGGTTTTCGTGTGGCAACTACCAATATTCAAGAATTTGTTGATTCTAACAGAACGAAGAATATAGATGAGCTTATCGCATTAGTTAAACAAAAAAGTATTAGCTCTAGCGGTGAAGGGATGCAGGAGACGGTTCTGAAAGTGTCTGAGCTGCTAGAAAGTCTGCAAGCAAAGACACAGGTCATTCAAACGGCTGGACACCCGATCGTGTTTGGTGAAATTAAAGGGGAGCAGGATTTTACGGTCTTATTGTATGGTCATTATGATGTGATGGCACCAGACCCAATTGATGCATGGGTCAGCCCTCCATTTGAACCAAGTATTAGAGATGGCCGCTTGTATGGCCGTGGTGTTGGTGATAATAAAGGTCAGCTAATGGCGCAATTACTTGGGATTAAGGCTTATTTAGAAATACATAAACAGCTTCCTTTTCATGTGAAATTTGTGTTTGAAGGGGAAGAAGAGCAAGGCAGTGCTAACCTTGCAGCATTTGTGGAAGAGCATAAAGATGGAATCTTACAATCTGATCTTGCCATTTCAATCGACGGCTCTTGTCATGAAAGCGGCGCACCTGTGCTTCGTCTTGGTGTTCGCGGCATGTTATATGTGGAGCTTGAAGCTGTATCTGCGAGCCAGGATAATCATTCCGGCAACACAGGCAATATCATTAAAAATCCGGCGTGGAAGTTAGTTGAATTATTGTCACAGATGCAGGGCGATGACGGCAAGGTGGCAATTAAAGATTTCTATAAAGGCGTACAAGCACCGAATGAACAAGAAAAAGCAATTTTAAACCGCATTCCTTATGATAGTGAAACATTAGCAGCTAAGATCGGGTTACCAAACCTGACTCTCTCCCAAGAAGAATACTTCACGAAATTAATGTATGAACCAACCTTAAACATTTCCGGTATCCATAGTGGTTATGTAGATGCAGGCGCAAAAACGGTTATACCGTCAAAAGCTTTGCTGAAGTTAGACATGCGTCTCGTCGGGAAGCAAAATCCTGATGAAATTTATCAAAATATCGAAAAAATGATTGAACCGCTTGAAGGTGTTTCTGTTTTAAAAATGGTATCCACTCCTCCGTCCAATACAAATATTGATTCCATTTTTGTGAAACCTGTTTTAGCAGCACTTGAACAAGGCTTTGGCATTAAACCTATTTTAGAACCAGTTATGCCGGGAACGTTGCCAAACTATGTGTGGACAGATATTTTAAATGTTCCTGTTCTTATTGTGCCTTACGCTAACTTCGATCAAGCGAATCATGCGCCGAATGAAAACTTGAAGCTTGTTAATTTTGAAAGTGGCATTAAATCTACTTATCATATAATCTCGGAGATTTCTAAAATAATAGAAGGCGGAGTGAAGGCGAATGAGTACGTTAAAGGGAACTCGATCTAAATATTTTGTATTTACACTTGTGTACATAGGCTATTGTATTTGTTATATCGACAGGGCCGCTATTTCACTTGCTTTAACGTATATTGGAGCAGAATTCAACCTTGATGCAACCCAGCTTGGTTTAGTTGTCAGTGTTTTCTTCTTCAGCTATGCGTTAATGCAAATTCCAGGCGGCTGGTTAGCCGATAAGTTTGGTTCGAATATCGTTGCACTTATCGCGATCCTGTTATGGTCGCTCTTCACTGCGATGACAGGTATGGCCTGGTCATTAGTTTCCTTAATGTTTATTCGTATCCTTTTCGGGATTGGTGAAGGTGCTTATCCAACAGCTAGTTTGAAGGCAGTGTCTGAAGTATTTCCACAGTCGCAGCGACCAAAAGCAGTAACTGGTATGCTGTCTTCCAATTATGTTGGAAGTGCCATCGCACCGCTGATTATTGCTCCATTAATCTTAGCTGTCGGCTGGAGAAGCACGTTTTATATTATTGGAGTTGTCGGTATCGTATTTGCAGTCTTTTACTACTTCTGGCTTCGCCCAATGAAGCAAACTACTGCCGCAACGCAAGCTAAAGCTAAAAATTCAATAAGCTATAAAGAGCTATTAAAAAGCACCATCATCTGGCAGTTAGTAATCATTTGTTTCGGTGTCAGTATCGTCAACAAAGGGCTAGATTCTTGGATGCCAACTTACTTGCTTAATGTTCGCGGTGTTGACTTAAAGGCAATCTCGATTCTCGTACCGCTCCCATTTATTGCTGCAGGTCTAGGGGCAGCAATGAGCGGATGGCTTATGATGAAGTTCTTCCAGCAAAAAGAAAAGTACTTGCTTAGTATTGTGTCTGTTTTAACAGCTGTTCTTATTTATGGAATGTATTCTTCTAAAACATTAACATCTGTTATCATCTTTCAAATACTAGTGTATTTCTTTAAATCCATTGCTTTTGGCTCTATCTTTGCTTTACTTGCAAGCTTCATCTTACCCGATAAGTTTGGTTCCGCTTCTGGAATTGTTAATTTCGGCGGACAGATCGCTGGTTTTGTTGCACCGCTTGCAATTGGATTCTTAATAGATTTATTAAATGGTTCATACAATGCGGCGTTTATGTTCTTGATTGCTGCTGTTGCCCTCTCCTTTATCGTTTCATTAACATTACGTGCTGTACCTAAAAGAAAGGAAGAAGAGGATGTTACTGCAAACCCAACAATTGCCCAATGAGATTTTTAATTATATGGTCAATCAAATCATTAATGGTGAATTGCCCCAAGGAAGCCGCATTCGAGAAAGTGATTATGCGGAAAAATTCTCTGTCAGCCGTTCGCCTGTAAGAGAAGCATTATACCGGCTCGAGCAGGAAGGAATTGCTGTTAAAAAGCCGCGGAAAGGCAGCTTTGTCAAAGAATTCTCGACGCAAGATGTTTACGATATTTTTGAAATCAGAAACAATCTCGAACAAATGGCGATACGCCGCTTAAACCAAATTGATATTTCTGATTATTCATTCAACTCTTTACAAGAAGAATTAAAGCAAATGAAAAATGTCAAAAATCAAGTGGACTATACGTTAATGAACTTTAACTTTCACTATCATATGATTTGTTTAAGCAATAGTGATGTTCTCCAAGAATTCTACTTGAAGCTGAAATATCCGTTGTTAATGTTCCAAAATCTTAACTTTACATTTGAAAATCGCATCAATCTCTCCATTTCGGAGCATGAAAAGATGCTTGATTTGATACAACAAGGCAAGTTTGACGAGCTGCAAGACATCTTGTTGACGCACAATAATCGCGTATTAACAAACTTAAAAGACTATTTAAAAAAACAATCTTAAGGAGTGTATGACCATGAAAATTGATAAAATTGTGTTAAGAAAAGTAGACATCCCGTTAAAAGCACCATTCGAAACAAGCTTTGCTGCAATGACTGCAAAAAAATGCATCATTGTTGAGATTCATGGCGAAGGGAAAATTGGTTATGGAGAATGCTCAGCATTTGAATTCCCTTTATACAACGAAGAGTTTGTAAATGGCTGTTGGGCAGCATTACAAGATTGCTTAATTCCATTATTGCTAAAAGAAGGAGATATAGCCCATCCTGACGAAACAAGCACTATCTTTGAACATATCCGTAAAAATAACTTAGCAAAATCATCTATTAACTGTGCGCTTTGGGATCTGTATGCAAAAATCGAAAACAAACCAGTTTACCAGCTCCTTGGCGGAACAAAATCACAAGTAGAAACAGGGGTCAGCATCGGTATTCAAAAGGATGCTGCTACAATGGTTAAAGTTGTGCAAGGCTATTTAGATGAAGGCTACAGACGAGTTAAAATTAAAATCAAACCAGGCAAAGATGTTGAAATTATGAAAGCTGTTCGAGAAGAATTCAGCGACATTATGCTGATGGCAGACGCTAACTCTGCTTACACACTAGATGATATCGAGGTATTCAAAGAGCTAGATAAACTCGATTTAATCATGATCGAACAGCCGCTTGATCATGACGATATCGTGGACCATGCAACACTACAAGCACAAATCAATACAAAAATCTGTCTTGATGAAAGCATCAACACAGTTGAAGATGCACGAAAAGCTATCGAACTAGGAAGCTGCGGTATCATCAACATTAAAGTAGGCCGTGTTGGCGGGTTGACAGAAGCGAAAAAAATCCAAGCACTTTGTGAGTCCCACGGTATTCCAGTATGGTGCGGCGGCATGGTAGATTCAGGTATCGCTCGTGCCCATAACATTGCTGCGGCAACATTATCAGGCTTCACACTGCCGAATGACATCGCAGCATCATCTCGTTATTACAACCAAGATATCATTAACCCAGCGATTGAATTAAACGGCACCTATGTAGATGTCCCACAACAAGCAGGACTTGGTTATGATATTGACGATTACGCACTAGATCAGTTTACTGTTGAAAAGAAAGTGGTTGTGAATGAGAGTGTAGCTGTCTAATAAAAAAAGTTCAAACTGAACTGTTATCACCAATGTAGAACAATGACCTTAGCTCAAGCTAAGGTCATTTGGTTTTTTGGCAAGCGTTTTGAAAATAAAAAGACAGAATGTGAGCGTTATCATGTTCTTATCCAGTTAATTTGACACTTATCAGCACAAGAAAAAAGTCTCCTGAAATTTTGATTTAATATTGTGCACCAAACCAGGTTGTCTACATATGATGTTAGGGAATTGCATGGAGGACATGCTGTTCAAAAAATACAATTCGCCTTTTGTATGGCAAATCCACTTGGTTCGCTTCCTTTCATTAAGTAGCCGCTCTTTTTGAAGAGAAGAGAGGGGCTGCTTTCTATACATATTTTACTCCTATTCCGCATCACTTTGACATAGCCTTTGTACATCCTATACATGATATAAATACACAGTTGAAGGATGAAAGATTTTCATTCCGAATATCTTAAAGAACCAATTAGTTAATTGGTTCTTCTTTTATTACAGATAAGACTTATATATTGTTCACTTTCCAACTTACGATAATATCGAAATCTACTAACCAATATATCCATAATAATCTGATACAGCACTGCATGTGTCTGAATATCTGTTTGGTGTGGGAAGTATATCAGCTGGTGCTAGTATTGAGCTTCCAACAGCAGATGAAAAGGTGGAGATTTAAATGACAGAGAAAAGCTATTTTCAAAAGGGATTTTTATGGGGTGGAGCGATTGCTGCAAACCAAGCAGAAGGTGCTTGGGATAAGGACGGTAAGGGAATGTCTGTGGCAGATGTGGCAATGTATAAGCCGAATATAGATAAAAGCGATTATGTCAGTCAGTGGCATGTTAGTCCAGAACAAATAGAAGAGGCCATGCAAACAGATGGTCCTGTTTATTATCCGAAAAGACGCGGCATTGACTTTTATCAGCGCTATGAAGAGGATTTAGCATTAATGGAAGAAATGGGCATGAAATGTTTGCGAGTATCTATTGCTTGGACGAGGCTTTTTCCAACAGGTACAGAAGAAGAGCCGATTCAAGCGGCTATTGATTACTATGTACGACTTTTTAAAGAAATGCGCAGAAGAAATATTGAAACACTTGTTACCCTGTCTCATTACGAGATGCCACTCTATCTAGTTAATCATTATGATGGCTGTGTTTCCCGTGAGGTAGTAGATATGTTTGTTACCTATTCGAAGGTATGCTTTAAACACTTTGGAGAGTATGTTAAGTATTGGCTAACCTTTAATGAAATTGACAGTGTTTTTAGACATCCATTTACAACAGTTGGTGTGGTAGAAGAAAAGTATGCGAGTAAAAAAGACGCAGAGGCAGCAATCTATCAAGCATTGCACCTTCTATTTGTCGAAAGCATTTTGAGCAAATGAACCTCGCCTGCAAGGAAGGAGTCGAAATGCTGGGCTATACATCATGGGCTGTATTGATATCGTAAGTGCGTCTACCTCACAAATGTCAAAACGTTACGGCTTTATCTATGTGGATGCAGATGATTTAGGAAACGGTTCTTATGACAGAATTAAAAAGGACTCCTTTTATTGGTATAAGAAGGTTATAAAGACGAACGGTGCAGAATTGTAACACTAAAAGAGAAATTGAGCCCACTCAATTTCTCTTTTTTTATGAAAAATCCGCCGGAAAAATCCGAGTTTCTTCCATTATATATACCCTCACAAATTTCGCAGCACACTACTCGCATTATTACGATATCTTTGCCCTGCCTGTACATACCGATCGACCATTTCTCTCGTCTTATGGCCAGTCTGTTTCATGATCGCAATATCGGTCATTCCCATCATCGCCGCACTTGTCGATAAGCCGCTTCGCAAGCTGTGTCCGCCAAACTGTCTTGGGTCCATACCGGCTAAGGCGACATACTTTTTAATGATTAAGGAAATCGACTTATCACTAAGTCTTCCATTTATATTGCCATGGCGATCAATGGAGCGGAACAACGCGCCGTTGAAAAGCTTTGCTGTTTCGATCCAATCCTCTGTTGCTTTGACAGGGCAATATTCATTATTTGAAAACACAACCCCTTTAATTAAATCATCATTTCTTGTTTTCGTGTCACGGACACTAACGTCCATGCCGAAATCATGAAATTCCAAATCATCGACATTAATCGCCACTAACTCTGACCGTCTGCTGGCAAGGGCAAAGCCTAATAAGATAATTGCTTTGTCGCGGACTCCTGCTAAGGTGGCAGTATCTATCTCACTTATTAAATCAGGCAGGTTTTGGAGCATCAATGCTTTCTTCGGTCTTTGCCGTGATCCTTTTTCTCTTCGTATCCCATCCATCAATGCAATCACTTCTAAGCTTTTCGTGGGACTGACATGCATGCTCATTTTATGTGCTTCACTGATAGATGCAATTCGTCTTCTTAATGTCGAGAATTTATGTGATTCAGCCAGCTCTGTTAAATAGAAGCAAATTGTTTCCACTTCGGCAGGGAGGGGGGAGACATTATGTAAGGCACACCAATCGGTGAAATGCTTCCAATCTGCATAATAGCTTTTTTTCGTATTATTGCTTTTCGAGTGGGAGATATAATAGTTTATCTTGTCCATTTGCTGCTTTGTAAATGCAGGGGTATTTTTATGATCTGGAACGAGCATTTGTTCCTCTCCTAACTGCTTTTCTTGACTTCCGATAACTATATATTATCGGAAGTCAGCTTAAATGAGAAGTATTTAAGCCATTTTTAAGTAAAAATTTCTTATTTAGCCATTGTTTTTTCCATAAAACAGAATGTTTCTGAGGAGCTCTACAAGGAAATTAGGTGAATGGTTATCCATTAAAGGAAAGTTAATTTCGTCAGAGAGCGAATCTCTGCATTCCTAATATTTGGTATAAAATGACTGCGATTGTATGCGATATTTTTAATCCTCGCATTAATAACTAATTATCTTGTAACACATACTAAGTTAGAAAAAATATTCCTTTCTACTAGAAGCAATCATGCCGGTAGTGAAAATATTTAAATATTTTATTGGAGGGCTATTAATGAAGAGCTTTAAAAGGTTTGGTTATGTATTAATGATTTTTGCATTAATGGTCATCGCTGCAGGATGCGGTGGCGGTAATGAAAATGCAGATAACGGTGACGAAAATTCTGGTTCCTTAGTTGTTTCTGGTTCCTCTGCTATGCAGCCGTTAATTGCTGCAGCGGCAGAAGAGTTTATGGCTGAAAATCCAAATGCAGATGTCCAAGTAAACGCAGGTGGCTCTGGTACGGGGTTATCTCAAGTATCTGAAGGTTCTGTTGATATTGGTAACTCTGATGTGTATGCAGAAGAAAAAGAAGGCATTAAGGCTGATGAGCTAGTGGATCATAAAGTAGCAGTTGTCGGTATCACTGCTGCCGTTAATCCGAATGTAGGAATTACAGATATTTCGAAAGAGGATTTAATTAAGGTTTTCACAGGTAAAATTACAAACTGGAAGGATGTTGGCGGTAAAGACCAAAAAATCGTCCTCGTGAATCGTCCTGATTCTTCTGGAACTCGTGCAGTCTTTAATAAATTTGGTCTCGATGATGCAACACCTGCAGAAGGGATAACAGAGGACTCGTCTAATACAGTGAAGAAAATCTTAACGGAAACAGAAGGTGCAGTAGGTTATCTTGCTTTCTCCTATTTTACAGATGATTCTATAACAGCACTGTCTGTTGATGGAGTTGAGGCAAAAGAAGAAAATGTGCAAAATGGAACATTCCCAATCTGGGCTTATCAGCATTCCTACACGAAAGGGGAACCAAAAGGCTTAACAAAATCATTTCTTGATTATGTGATGTCAGAAGACATTCAAAGCACATTGCTGAAAGAGCAAGGATATTTACCTGTAACAGAAATGAAGGTAGAAAGAGATGCTGAGGGTAATCTGAAGGATCTTTAAAAAATTGAACAGGGTAGATGCTTTTATATGCATTTACCCTGTTAAGCCATAAGGGGAGGTTTTTTAGCATGAGAGAAAAAACGATTCCTGCAAAAGACAGATTATTGAAATCAGCAAAAACAGGAGTAGGCAATGAGTTCCGCGGGAAAATTCTCGTGACATTATGTGCAATCATTATGATTGCTGTGACGATTTCTATTACAATTTTCCTTGGAGTAAAAGGACTGCAATCATTTATTAAAAACGGAATTAGCCCGCTCGAGTTTTTGACAAGCACTGATTGGAATCCAACGAATAAAGCCAATCCAAAATTCGGGGCATTTCCATTTATTTTTGGCTCCTTTGCGGTCACTTTTCTGTCTGCACTTGTCGCAGCGCCACTCGGTATAGGAGCTGCTATTTTCATGACAGAGATTGCTCCTTCTTGGGGGAAAAAGATAATTCAGCCTGTCATTGAACTGCTTGTTGGGATTCCATCTGTTGTGTATGGATTTATTGGATTATCCGTATTAGTGCCGTTTATTAGAGATAATATCGGTGGTCTCGGTTTTAGTTTACTTGCGGGAACAATTGTACTCTCCATTATGATATTGCCTACAATTACAAGTATTGCTACAGATGCAATGAGTTCTTTACCTAATAATTTACGGGAAGGTTCATTTGCACTCGGAGCTACTCGGTGGCAGACAATATGGAAGGTTCTTATTCCAGCAGCACTGCCAACTTTGCTTACAGCAGTGATTTTAGGGATGGCACGTGCATTTGGTGAAGCATTAGCTGTGCAAATGGTAATTGGAAATGTAAAGGATTTGCCATCTAGCTTTCTTGATGCAGCTGCAACATTAACAACGATTATTACGTTGAATATGGGCCATACAACATACGGCAGTGTGGAAAATAATACACTTTGGTCGATGGGACTGATTTTGTTAATTATGTCATTTATCTTTATTATCCTCATTCGTTATGTGTCATCAAGGAGGAAAATGTAATGAACAGTAAAACAGCAGACCGTGTTGCAACAGTTGTATTAGTTGCTATTGCCACCATCATAGTATGTATATTAGTTGGATTGTTTGCTTATATTTTATTTAATGGTTTACGTTATGTTTCCCTTGATTTTCTAACATCGCCTTCCAGTAATGTTCGTGCTGGCGGCGGGGTTAGGGACCAGCTGTTTAATTCTTTATATATTCTTGTAATTACCATGATAATTTCTCTTCCTCTTGGAATTGGCGGCGGAATATTTATGGCAGAATACGCCCGACCTGGAAAAGTAACCGATATTATTCGCTCTTGTATTGAAGTATTATCATCTCTCCCATCCATTGTTATTGGAATGTTTGGTTTATTAATGTTTGTGAACTTGACTGGCTGGGGATACACAATATTAGGGGGAGCTTTGGCGCTTACCGTTTTTAATCTTCCTGTTCTAGTCAGGGTAAGTGAAGATGCTATTCGAACTGTTCCAAGAGAACTGAAGGAAGGAAGTCTTGCTCTTGGTATTACCCATTGGCATACGATTAAAACAGTTATTCTGCCTAGTGCGTTTCCTTCGATTCTGACTGGTGCGATTCTTGCATCAGGGCGTGTCTTTGGCGAAGCTGCCGCCTTGCTGTTTACAGCAGGACTTTCCACACCAAGGTTAAATTATCTTGATTGGAATCCGTTTTCTGACAGATCACCGCTGAATATCTTCCGGCCTGCTGAGACACTGGCTGTCCACATTTGGTCTGTTAATACACAAGGCTTAATTCCAGACATTGAACAAGTTTCTAATGGCGCATCTGCGGTTTTAATTTTGGCAGTCTTAATTTTCAACTTATTAGCAAGATGGATTGGAACACTTATTCATAAAAAAATCACGGCAACGAAATAGAAGGCTGGTGAAAAAAATGAGCACACCTATTTTAGATGTAAAAAATCTCGAATTTTTTTATGGAGATAAGCGGGCAGTTAACGGGATTTCTATGCAGATTGAAAAGAATTCCATCACAGCGCTAATTGGTCCTTCCGGCTGTGGAAAATCAACGTTTTTACGGACTGTTAACAGAATGAATGATCTTATTCCAGGTGCGAGGGCACAAGGAGAGATACTGTACGAGGACATTAATTTATTATCAGACGATATAAATGTCGTTGCATTACGAAAGGAAATCGGGATGGTTTTTCAAAAGCCTAATCCATTTCCGAAATCAATTTATGATAATATTACGCACGCTTTGAAATATAATGGAGTAAGGAAGAAAGCAGAGCTTGATCGCATTGTAGAAGAAAGCTTAACGAAAGCCGCCCTATGGGAGGAAGTAAAGGACAGGCTTCATAAATCAGCTTTATCTTTATCTGGTGGTCAGCAGCAGCGGCTTTGTATAGCGAGAACCATAGCCATGAAACCAACTGTGATGCTCCTTGATGAACCGTCCTCTGCACTAGATCCGATTTCTAATGCGAAGGTAGAAGAATTAATATTAGAGCTGAAGAAGGATTATACCATTATCATTGTGACCCATAATATGTCACAGGCATCACGTATTTCGGATAAAACCGCCTTCTTTTTCTCTGGTGATTTAATTGAATACGATGTGACGGAAACGATATTCACGGCGCCTTCTAATCAGAAGACGGAAGAATATATTTCCGGCCGGTTCGGATAAGGAGGAAAAGAATTGTCTACAGATATTAGTACGAAGGCGATTTTCGATTGTGTCGATCTCAATTTATGGTATGGTGACCATCATGCATTAAAGGAAATCAACTTTCCTATTAATGAAAAGGAGGTTACCGCGATCATCGGTCCTTCCGGCTGCGGGAAGTCGACGTTCATCAAAACATTGAACTTAATGATCAAATATGTGCCGAATGTAAGGATGGCAGGAGAGATCAACTTTGACAAACAAAATATTTTAAGTGACAGACTGGATCTTGTTGAATTACGAAAGAAGGTAGGAATGGTATTCCAAAAGGGTAATCCATTTCCTCAATCGATCTTTGACAATGTTGCTTATGGACCTAGAATACACGGCATCAAGAAGAAAGAAGAACTCAATAACATTGTGGAAAGCTCCCTGAAGGATGTTGCTTTATGGGATGAGGTGAAGGATCGTTTGAACGGTCCAGCACTTGGCTTGTCAGGAGGACAGCAGCAACGATTATGTATCGCAAGAGCGCTTGCAACAAAGCCAGATGTACTGTTGATGGATGAACCGACGTCTGCATTAGACCCGATTTCAACCTTAAAGATTGAGGAATTAATTTTAAAATTAAAGGAAAAATACACAATTGTCATTGTTACCCATAATATGCAGCAGGCTTCAAGGGTATCAGATAAAACCGCCTTCTTTTTAATGGGTCAGCTTATTGAGCTGGATAATACGCATAAGATATTCTCGAATCCTGCCGATGAACGGACAGAAGGCTATATCTCAGGAAGATTTGGATAATGGGAGTGAGCTCATGAATATAAGATCAAACTTCGATAGTAACTTGAATCAATTAAAGGATATGCTGATGGAAATGGCCCGCCTTTCGGAGGTTTCCATCCAGGACAGCATCCAAGTACTTATTAAGCAAGATTTGGAACAAGCGAAACAAATTATTGACCGAGACACAGCAATTGATGATTTAGAAAATGATATTAATGATAAAGCCATATCTTTAATTGCGATGGAAGCACCTGTTGCAAGAGACTTGCGCAAAATTATTGTTGCTTTGAAAATATCTTCTGAAGTGGAGCGCATTGCAGATAATGCAGTGAATATCGCAAAATCAACATTGCATATCGGCAACGAAAAACTGATTAAGGAAATAGTCGATATCCCAAAGATGATGGATATGGCATTGAAAATGCTTAGCGATTCCTTACAGTCCTTTTTGCAGGAGGATGTTGCTCTAGCAAGACAATGTGCACAAGAGGACGATAAAGTGGATGAAATGTATGGCATGCTTGTTAAAGAGTTAATGGGCTATCTCAAGCAAAATCCTGATAATACAAACCAGATAACACAGCTTGCCTTTGTGTGCAGATACATTGAAAGAGTAGCAGACCATTCAACCAATATTGCGGAGCATGTTATTTATTTAGTTACTGGAAAGCGCTATGATTTAAATGCATAAAAAAACAGGAGCAGGATAGAATCCGCTCCTGTTTTTGATTATCGCAGCATTGTTAGTGTGTGAGGTGGGGGATGCGGCAACTTAATCATATTGTAGAGCATAAATATATCAAAAGTATGTCCGGATTTTGTTAAAACTTAAAATAAATGGCTGTAATAGAAAAAAACCTTATCCTGTTAAAAGGATAAGGTTTTTTTCTGTCATTAAAGAACTTCGCCGTTTGTTTCAATAACTTTTTTATACCAGTTAAAGGATTCTTTCTTAAAGCGTTTCATGCTGCCGTTGCCTTCATTATCACGGTCAACATAAATCATTCCGTAGCGTTTCTTCATTTCTCCTGTAGTGAAGGAAACGATATCAATGATACCCCAAGGTGTGTATCCGATAAGATCAACGCCGTCGTATTCAACTGCTTTTTCTAATGCTTCAATATGAGATTTCAAGTATTGAATTCTTTCTGGGTCATGGATAGAGCCATCCTCACTGATTGTGTCGATAGCGCCAAAGCCGTTCTCTACAATAAACAACGGAATTTGATAGCGATCATAGAAGCGGTTTAATGTATAGCGCAATCCTGTCGGATCAATTGCCCAGCCCCAGTCACTTGACTTAATATAAGGATTTTCTACACCATTTCGTAATGCGCCGTTAACGATGTTGCCAGTGTTGTCATTTACTACATCGCTTTTTACAGTCGTTGACATATAGTAGCTGAAGCCTAAATAATCAACCGTACCATTGCGTAATATCTCGTCATCGCCTTCTTCGAATTTGATATTATAGCCTTCTCGTTCAAATTCTTTTAATGCGTATTTTGGATAAACGCCGCGTACATGCACATCAGGGAAGAAGTAGCGCTGTCTCATTTCTTCTTCTGCAAGCATGATGTCTTCTGGATTAGAAGAGAACGGGTAAATAGGAACATGTGATACCATTGCCCCAATTTGGAATTCTGGATTGATTTTCTTGCCTGCAGAAACAGCTAATGCACTAGCAATCAATTCATGATGACCTGTTTGGTACATAACTTCTTTTGGATTTTCGCCATCTTTAATCGTAACACCAGAATTTGTCCATAAGAATAATGGGTTGTCTACATCCATTTGGTTATTAATTTCATTGAATGTCATCCAGTATTTCACTTTATCTTTATAACGGTTGAAAACAACCTCTGCGAACTTCACAAAATAATCGACGACTTTACGATTGCGGAAACCGCCGTATTCTCTTGCTAAATGCAATGGCATTTCAAAGTGAGAAAGAGTGATAACAGGCTCAATGCCATTGCTTAACAATTCGTCAAACACATTATCATAGAATTGCAAGCCTTCTTCATTCGGTGTAGCTTCATCACCTTTCGGGAAAATTCTGCTCCAGCCGATAGAAGTTCTTAGGCATTTTAAGCCCATTTCAGCAAACAATGCGATATCTTCTTTGTAATGATGATAAAAATCGATTGCTTCATGGTTAGGATAAAACTCATTTTCCTCAATCGTATCCGTGATTTTTCTGGCAACACCATGTTCACCAGCTGTCAAAACATCGACGACACTTGGACCTTTTCCGCCTGCATTCCAGCCACCTTCAAATTGGTGAGCAGCAAGTGCGCCGCCCCATAGGAAATCTTTTGGTAATTTACTCATGTTTGTATTCCTCCTCATTTAATTACTGTAAATAATGTTTGATTAAAAGTACAATTTTCCACTTTCTCGATGATAACTTCTTCGTAAGCGAATGTGTTAGTAACAATGACAGGTGTGATTGTCTTTAATCCTTTACTCTCAATATAGTCTTTATCAAATTCAATTAATAAATCACCTTTATTGAATTTTTCTCCATCTTTAACCTTGACGGTGAATGGGCTGCCATCGAGTGTAACAGTATCCAAACCAATGTGAATAAGCAATTCAACACCAGTGTCTGATCTTAGGCCTATTGCGTGTTTTGTTGAGGCAATCATTACAACAGTTCCTTCAAATGGTGCAATCACTTTATTTTCTGTTGGTTCAATGGCCATTCCTTGCCCCATGGCACCTGAACTAAATACTTCATCAGGCACTTGAGAGAGAGGAACAACCTTGCCGCTAATTGGAGAGTTAACAGTAAGCTCTGTGATCGTTGTTGCTGCAATTTCCGGAGCGCTTGATGTGTTAGTATTTTTTAGACTTGCTGTTTTGCTGCTGTCATTTGTTTCTCCATAACCGAAAATTTGCACAAGCACAACCGGAAGGATGATGGCAATTGCTGCCCCAATCAATATTCCCCAAACGGACATTGGATAGTCTTCATTGATGCCGTTTACGATTGTTAACGGACCAGGCAAGCCTGCATATGCAAAGTAGTATGGGTTAAAAAAGCTTGCTGTAATCGCCCCAATACCGCCGCCGATACATC
Source organism: Bacillus sp. Au-Bac7 (assembly GCF_021341655.1). Classification (NCBI taxonomy): domain Bacteria; kingdom Bacillati; phylum Bacillota; class Bacilli; order Caryophanales; family Bacillaceae; genus Bacillus; species Bacillus sp. Au-Bac7. Next base: position 513,072 of record NZ_JAJTTG010000002.1, read on the forward strand.
CGAAGATGAATGGCTTTTTGAATCGTAAGTTAACCCCATAAATCGCAGGCTCGGTAATTCCGAAAATACCAGTTACGCCTGCAGACACACTAACTTTTCTTGTTTCTTGGCTTTTGGCCTTTAAGATTACCCCTAAAACTGCTCCAACCTGTGCGATAACAGCAATCGTTTGATAGGCTTGGAAGGAATCACGGCCGTATAAATCAAAGTTGGCCAATACCATCGGGGTAACTCCCCAGTGAACACCAAAGATGACGATAACTTGCCATAAGGAGCCGATGATAGCACCAGCAACAATTGGTGCATTTTCTGCCAAGAAATTATAGCCGTTAGCAATGCCGTTTGCGCCCATTGTTGTTAGCGGGCCAATAAGTGTGATGGTTAACGGTACCATAATAACTAAACTGAAAAAGGGAACAAATAATGGCTTGATTACTTCATTGATGTACTTATTTAAGAAACGTTCCAAATAAGACAAGATCCACACTAAGAAGAGCGGAGGTAATACGGATGAAGTATAAGTTGTTTCTGTTAAAGCGATTCCAATAAAGTTAATATTTGAACCTTCAGAAATTTGTGCAGCCATTTCTGCCCAAGTCGGGCTCACTAATGCAGCACAACAGGCCACTGCAATATAAGTATTTGTTTTAAAATGCTTGGACGCAGTAATTGCGATAAAAATCGGCAAAAAAGTGAATGGAGCCCAAGAAATAAAGCTCAATACTTGATAGGTGCCAGTTTCTGCGAAACTATCAAACAATAAGTTTATGATAATCAATAAACCTTGCAAAATACCAGCTGCTGCCAAGATATAAACAAATGGCGCAAACACTGCAGACATCGTGGCGATGATACGGTTGAGAATGGTTCCTTTATTTTCATTTTCCGTATGTACTGCATCTAAATTAATCAGATTAGAAAAATGCTCATAAACCTCTCCGACATGCTGACCAATTACAACTTGAAATTGTCCGCCGTTTTCTACAACCGTTACAACTCCCGGCATTGCAGAAATTTCTTCTTTCGCTTGCGGGTTAGAGCGCTTTAATACTAAACGCAATCTTGTCGCACATCTTGTTGCACTGACTATGTTGTCCTCACCACCGACAGCGCTCAAAATATCTTTAGCTAACTTCGGATAATCTCTAACATTTCCTGCCAATTTGTACCCCTCCTTCAATCCTTTATACGCTTACATTATAATTGTATCGGTATAATTTATCAAGTACCAACAAATTATTTTGTACCATCATAATGATAAATGAGATTTTTGCTGATTTATGCTATAATCCTTCTATAAATAATTAAAGAGGAATGTATATGTTAAAGTACCAGCAAATCGCAGTAGAAATAGAAAGATATATTGAGGACCATTCCCTCCAGCAAGGGGACAAACTTCCTGTCATCGAAGCATTAATGAATCAGTTTGAGGTCAGTAAAAGCACAATAACCAAGTCTCTTGATATGCTCGAGAAAAAGGGCATTATCTTTCAAGTAAGAGGCAGCGGTATTTTTGTAAGAAGACACCACCGCAAAGGCTATATAAGCTTACTTTCGAATCAAGGGTTTAAGAAGGATTTAGAGGGTTTTCAAATAACGTCACAAGTAATTGAATTCGATGTAAGAAAACCGACAGCTGAAGCTGCACAAAGCTTAAACTTAAAGGAGACGGAAGATGTTTACTATGTAAAAAGGGTAAGGTATATTAATGGGCAAACTTTATGTTTGGAAGAATCCTACTATCATAAAGGCATCATTTCCTACTTGAATAAAGAAATTGTTACTGAATCGATTTTTCATTATATAACAGAGGGATTAGGACTTAAGGTTGGTTTCTCAGATATGTATCTTCAAGTTGGGAAACTGGATGAGGCGGAAGCAGGTTATCTAGGACTAGTGAGTGGAGATCCGAAGCTTTCTGCTGAGACCATTTTTCATTTAACAAACGGCCAGCCCTTTGATTTTTCAAAGGTAACGTATAATTACGAGCAATCACAGTTCTTCCTCCAAGGAAACAGTCATATACTGTGAGTTCATAAACATACATGACCATATGATAAAACCTGTATAATCTTGAACATCTCCCATATAAATGGATTAAAAGGGGGTGTTATGATGACTGTTCATGTCGTAAAGAGCGGGGAAAATCTATGGTCAATTTCTGCTCGTTATAATGTGGCGGAAAATACGATTATTACTACTAACGGTTTAACTTCCTCAAGTATTGTGCCAGGACTTGCCCTGTACATCACAGATAATGCTTTACCTGTTCGTGCCTATAAAACAATTAACGGTGATAACTTATGGGAAATCGCACAACAATTTAATACAACCACTCCAGCTATCACGGCTGCGAATGAAGGCGTTTCTTTAAATCCTTTGCAAATTGGGCAAATAATTAATATACCCTCTCCGACCAAACTGACAATAAGCACACTTGGTTTTATTGTTCCATCCAATACAATAGCAAATCTTGCCACTATAAATTCCCTTGCTGCACAGCTAACGTATATTGCTATTGTCAACTATTCCTTCACAACGGAAGGCTATTGCTTTGCACAAACAGATGATAGTGCATTTATCAATCGATGCCGGCAGCTTAACAGCATTCCCTTATTAATGATCCGCAATTTTACAAGCAGCGGTTTTAGCCCAGAACTTGCGGGTGCTGTTTTGGAGAACGCCGTATACCGGCAAAACTTAGTATCGAGCATTGTTAATCTCACAAATACTCGCGGCTTTGGAGGCGTAAGTATTGATTTTGAGTTTATTCCGCCAGCTCGCCGCAATGATTTTAATTTATTTTTACAAGCATTAAAACAACAGTTAGGAAGTTTGTTATTGAATGTGAATGTCCACGCCAAATCGGCAGATCTTCCAGCAAACCGGATTGTTGGAGCATATGATTATGCAGCTATAGCCAGGAGTGCGGATTTAATGGCATTGATGACCATTGATTACGGCTACCCTGGCGGTCCGCCTGAACCTGTTTCGCCTATTGCCTTTGTCGAACAGGTTGTTGCCTATGCTTTAACATTGGTTAGTTCCGAGAAACTGATGATTGCAATGGCGCTATATGGATATGACAAAGTAGTCGCTACAAATGCGACACAAGGGGTATCTGTCCTTGCCGCCCAAAATACAGCAATATCCTTACTTACAGACATTCAATACGATAATGCCACTAAATCTCCGTGGTATGAATACTGGTCAGGAAATAATCAGCATATCGTCTGGTTTGAAGATATCAGGAGTTATCTAGAAAAATACAAAATAATCGACGTAAACAAGCTTGCTGGAACAACCTTTTGGCAAATCAGCTTGCCGGCACCGCAAAACTGGGCCTATCTACAAAGAGAAGTAACCATCATCAAAGGAGCTAACAGCCTTTAAACAATTAGAAAAACCCCGGCAAGCAAACCGAGGTTTTTTTAATTGATTTATCTTTCATAAGATGATAACGCATGGCTAACAGCATTATATGCTTCTCCAAACGCAGCAGATGAAGAAATGTCGCCTGAAATATTTAATTCATTTTTTGCATGATTCGCTTGTGCCAATGCGCGAATCATATCTTGCAGCAGTGTTCCTTTATCACCGTAAAGATCTTTTGCTGTTTCTAATAGTTCAATACTTGCTGTTAAGTCATTTGCTCCAGGTTGGTCAAAGGTTCTTTCCAGATTTTCTTTTACTTGCTCGAGTATTTCCCTCATAAACGGCACACTCCTTAAAATTAATCAAAGGTATTTTGTGCGAAAAGAAAGAAGCTTATCCTATAGAAACAGAAGGAGAAAAAGCACTCCTGGTAGTCAGAAGTGCCTGGTTATTCGTCCTTATTTTGGCGCCGTTTATCCATTAATTCTGCAGCCATTTTTGCTTTTTCCCTCGATGTGTTGATATAAAGCAGGGAAATATCTGATTGGGTATGGCCTAATTGGTTCATGATTAAGGGGATATCACCGCCGGTATGCTCTGCTAAATTGGTTGCATATGTATGTCGCAATTTATGGGGTGACATCCGCTTATCAAAGGACTTCGTATATTTATATACAATGTCCTCAACTGCTCTGTTTGTTAATGGTTCGGGATTCCCTTTATACAGTTTAATGAACAAATACTCGTTTTCGCCGCTGCCTGCCTTATACTTAGTCGCTCTCACTTCCAAGTATTTAATAACATCCTGGAGAGAGGAGGGAGTAACAGACACCGTGTCCTTTTTGCCTCCTTTGCGAATGACACTGATTTCGCTTGCTGCTAAATCAACATCCTTTAAGCGAAGGGAGGTTAATTCATTTACACGAATACCGCTGCCAAGGAATAGGGACAGTATCGCAAAATTCCTCTCTTTATCCCGCTTATAATATCGCAGCTCTGCAGGTGTTAATGTTTCCTCATAATGATGCTCGATATAATGTAGGAACTCGACATCATTATCGTTAATAAAGATTTTTTCCGTTATTTTTCGCGCTCTTTCATTAAATGTTTCTGAGACTTTTTTTATCGGAATTTTTTTCATCACATTACGGTGAAAATAAGGTTCACCACCATCAACCTCTGCTTCTAATGACAGGTAGTTGAAAAGAGAGCGGAGGGCTGACTTTTGCCGATTAACAGTTTTCGGACTGATTTTTTTTGTCACATCATCTTTTTCCGTTAGTTTGTACTTTTTCCTTGCTGCATATTTGAAGTAGTTCTGCACATCAGAAAGAGGCAGAGCGCCTAATGCTTCCACTGGAATTTCCTTCATGCACTCGCAGGAAACAATACCTTCTGCAAGCAGCCAGGAGAAAAACTCTTTATAATCCCTCACATAATTAAACAGAGTAAGAGGCGAGCGAATATCCAATTTATCGTCTACATATTCAACGACATAATAAGGCATTTCCTTCAGCAATTCCTCAAGCCGTTTTTCATACATTTCATGTTGTTTTGTTATTGCCATGATCACACCTCATATCAGGAATAAGATCTATTGCCTGAATTTTTATTTCTGTACATCCACCAATTTTATAGGCATCAGCTCTTACCGAATTTATCGGTTTACTTTATTAAAACGGAATGATAAAAGACTCCTAATTTGGTATATATGTTTATTTTATCAAACAGAACATTAGTTCGTCTATCGGAAGTGTCTATAAATAATACTTTTTTTGGAGAAGCCCGGGGAATATTTTTGAAAGTGATTTAAGAACCATATGTATTTACTATATAATAAGTATAGCAAAGAATAATAAATATTTCTGTTTATATTACGCATAGAGGAAAGAATGGCATAATTAAACAATAGAGTAGGTGTGTTTATGCAAAAAATTATTTTTTTGGATATTGACGGAACACTTGTAGATGACAATGGCATTATACCAGATTCAGCTAAGCTTGCTGTTAGAAAGGCGAGAAGCAATGGGCATTTCGTTTTTCTTTGTACGGGACGTTCTAAATCGATATTGTTTCCGGAAGTATTAGAGATTGGCTTTGACGGCATTGTTGGTGCGGCAGGCGGTTATATTGAGCTAAACGGAGAAGTGCTGTTTCATGAAGTTATAAAAAAGAATAATCTTCAATTGGTGGTGGACTATTTTAATCAGCATGAAATTGAGTTCTTCTTAGAAACAAATGAAGGCCTATTTGCGAGTAAAAGCTGTAAAGACAGCATCCGTGCACTGATTGATACTGTTTTTGAAACACAAACAGCACAAGCAGAATTACGGAAGTCGATGCAGTCATTTTATAACAGTATCAGTGAAGCGGAAGACTTAGTGAGAGATGATATTAATAAAATTGGGTTTTTAGGTTCTGCTGTTCCGATTGAGCGTATTATGGAACAATTTCCGTCTGTTTTTACTGTCATTCCTAGCACCGTGCCTTTCTTCGGAACTAACAGTGGAGAGGTGTCAATCTTTGGAATCCATAAGGCGTCGGCCATTGAAAAGGTAATCGAGCATCTCGGCCTAGAAAAAGAGCATACATACGCATATGGTGATGGTTCAAACGACATCGAGATGCTTGAATTTGTTCAATACGGTGTAGCAATGGGCAATGCTAAAGAAGAAGTGAAACGGGCAGCTAACGATATTACCGACAGACATGACGAGGATGGTATATATAACAGCTTTAAGAAATATGGGTTAATATAAGTAAAAAAGAAACCTTCATTGACTGTGAAGGTTTCTTTAAGTTAAACATCTTACTTACATTGCTTAATTCCTTGTTCAAGTATTTCCATCGCCAAAAGTGTTTGCTCATCTTTAATTTGTTTGTCTGCTCCATTGATGATAGCGTTATAAATATCATCATAGACGCGACCATAATCTCCAACTTCGGAAACAACCTTTTCTTCGTGATAAACTCCCTGTTCATCCATATATGTCAAGGTGCCGTAATGCTGAGGTAAATCGATTCCGAAATCAGCATGGTGTGGCATATAAAACAGCTTTAAATGTTCCTCTTGTCGATCCTCTGTTTGTTTGACAAAAACACCTTTTTTACCATAAAGGACAAAACTAGGACGCTGTACCAAACGAAAGAAGCTAGATTTGACGGAAACCTTCAGCTTGTCATAATAAAAATCTAAATCAAAATAATCGTTCATTCGGCCAGTACCAAGAAGCTGTCTGACATCATAATGGATATGGTCAGGCTTACCAAAATAAGAAATTACCTGATCAATCGTATGGGTGCCATGGCCGTATAAATAACTATGATAGTAAGTAAACGTATGAGTAGATTCTGGAGTTTCCGGTCTAAAATAATCATAATGCATTTCTACTTCAAGCAAATCGCCTAATTTACCGCTTTCCAAAACTTTTTTTGCTGTTAAGAAGTCGGAATCATAGCGGCGGTTTTGATAACACTGGGCAATCAAACCTTTCTCCTTAGCAAGAGCAAATATTTCTTCTGCTTCTTCCTTTGTCAGCATAAACGGTTTTTCCACTAGCACATGCTTATTATGCTCGAGTGCCATTTTTGCATATTCGAAATGCGATTCTACTGCTGTATTAACGACTATCAACTGAATTTCTGCATCGTTCATGATTTCAGTAAGATTAGTAGTATAATGAATAGAAGGATGTGCTTCCCAACTATCACGGTCAGGATTCCTGCGGTAAATAGTTTTTACCTTAATGTTTTCACGCTGTAGTACAAAAGGCAGATGATAACGATTTGTACTTTTACCATTTCCAATATAACCGATTGTTAACATGCTTCTCACTCCTAATTAGCTCTTGATAGCTTTAATTATATGGGTGCGAGGGGAAGAATGCTATAATCATCTTTGAAAACGCTTATTTAGGTAAAATAGTTCCGAATTTTTTGTTCATACTTTAAATATATTGGAAAAATAGTTCAGAATTAAAGGAGAATGGAGCGGCTTGTTAATAAAACAGATTGCAGCATATACAAAATTCACAACAACAGAGCAAACTATTGCAGAATATATACTCGCAAATACAAGCTCGATGGAAAATATCTCGATTCAGGAATTAGCGAAACGAACCTTCACTTCTAATGCTTCTATTATTCGTTTTGCTCAAAAAATGGGATTTAGGGGCTTCAAGGAGTTTAAGATTCAGCTGTTGAAATCAATCGAACAACTTGATGGACCGCAAAAAGACATTAATCCAAATATCCCTTTTGAGGACCATTCCCCGCTGATGAAAATAAGTGAAGATATGATGCATTTAACACAGCAAGCAATTAAAGAAACGTATCAGCTCTTAAATGAAGCACAGCTTATGGAAATGACTAAACATTTATATAATGCCAAACGTATTTTCCTGTTTGCGGCTGGTGATTCTCAAATTCGTGCCGAAAGCTTTCAAAATAAACTTTGGAAGATTAATAAATATGCTATTCTTGCTAAAGAGCGAGAAGAATGGGCATTAAACGCTGCGAATTTATTAAGAGATGACTGCGCCTTTTTCATCAGCTATGATGCAAAAGCTATGAATGACTTAGTTGCAGCAAGATTGATAAAAGAGAGAGGCATTCCTATTTTGTTGCTGACATCATATCCTGACAGTGAGCTCGGAAAACTGGCAGATGTAATTATTACCGTATCAAGATTAGAAACGAAGGAAACAGAGAAAATTTCCACCTATTCTTCTCAAGCAGCATTTGAATACATATTAAATGTATTATTTTCCACTCTTTATCAAATGGAATACCAGGAAAATCGCCAAAGACAATTATGGAGAGCAGAAGTGTTACAGCAATTCGAAGAGAAACCTTTTTAGAGGATGTGCCAATGTTCGGCAGTAAGAGAAGGGGAAGTATGAAATGCTAATTAAAAAGATGAAATACAGCTATAATTTAACGTCACAGGAGCAGTATATCGTAAACTATATACTGGAAAATCCGACAGTTGTATTTAACGCAACAGCTAATGAACTGGCTAAATTAACTTTCTCCAGTTCCTCGACAATTGTTCGTTTATGTAAAAAACTAGGTTTAAAAGGATATCCTGACTTTCAGCTGAAATTGGCACTTGAATATAAGCAAGACGGGAAAGCAGAAAAAAAACACACTGATTTCTCTGAAACCAAAAGCAGCATATACGGGATAGATTTAGTTCCAGGGTTTTATGAACGAGCATTTACCGAAACGAGAAGAATGTTTAACCATGCCAGTTTAGAACATATAATCGAGTGGTTAAGAACCGCTGAACGGATCGATGTTTATGGTGTTGATATCAATTATTATATCGCCCAGCAAGCTTGCGCCAAATGGAATGAAGTCGGCATGATGGCAGTTGCCTATAACAGTGCCAATCAGCATTATTTAACTAATCTCAAAAATACGTCATCTACTATTTCTTTTGTCATTTCCCATACAGGAAGAAACAAAGCAATGATTGATATTGCAAAAAGGCTTCAGAACAATCATATGAAGGTAATCGGTATTACCGGGAGCCGCGATTCTGCATTAGCAAAATTATGTGACGAGGTAATCATGACATATTCTTCTGATAAGCAACTTGAGTTATCTAAAATCTACAACATGATGTCATCTGTTTATATTTTTGATGTATTGTACATGAATTCCTTATTACTTCAACAAGAAAAAGAGAGCTGAAAAAAATTTCAGCTCTCTTTTCTGTTAAATATTATCTGCCGCGAAAATAATATTAGCGTCCATGCGCGCTTCTACCACTTTTTCCATAACAGAACGACTATAATCAAGCAAGCTATAGCAGCGGTTATAATCCTTCGTTTTATAGATGTCATTAAACTTGAGCAGTTCATAGTATAAATTGTTCATAGATGTTTGCTCATTAAATTCTGTCTTAGCTTCGTCATTGTGAAGAATTACCCGTCTGCAGCCATTTGCTCCGTTTTCAACATGAATATAGCCTTTTTCTCCTTGAATCATCACAAAGTTCTCGCTGCGAGTATCCTTTGCACCGGCACACACGGCAATAAAGTCTGGATAAGTTAATAACAGGACGCCAGATGTATCGATACCATTTGAATGTTTATTGGCGGTATAGCTCAGTTTCTCTGGGGTACCAAAGAGACCCATCACAAAATGCAAGTTATAGATATTAATATCAACGAGAGAGCCGCCAGAGAACTGCGGATTAAAGACGTTTGGTGTCTCGCCGGCAAGCAATGCATTATATTTGCTGGAATATTGACTATAGTTGCATTGGACAAGCTTTATTTGCCCAATTTTATTGATATTTTCTTTTATAATTTGATAGTTTGGCAAATGGATGGTTGTAATTGCTTCAAATAACATTAAGTTATTTTGTTTTGCTAACGAGATCAATGTATCTGTTTCTTGAAGGGTAGAGGTAAACGGTTTTTCACAAATCACATGTTTCCCATGCTCCAGCGCACGATAAGCCTGGTCAAAATGGAGACTGTTTGGTGATGCAATATAAACGATTTCAACAGAGTCATCGGCAAATAAAGCATCTAAGTCGGTATAGATTTTATTTACTTCATATTTTGCTGCAAGCGGCTGTGCAGTTTCCTCTTTACGGGAGTAAATTGCCACACACTCTGCACTTGCTATTTTCTCTAAGCCTTGTAAAAAGGCCTCAACAATAAACCCTGTACCTATTGTAGCTATTTTCATTGAGAACACCCCGATTTCTTCGCTGCTTCCACACCATCATTTAATATTTTTAAAACGGCTAAAACTTCTTCATCTTTCACTGGCTTTTCTGCACCAGTTTTTATACTTGCATATAATTTTTCGTAAAGAATACCATAATCGGTTATTTCAGACTTAACCGATTCATTATGCTCTATCCCATTTTCATCAATATAGGAAAGCTCTCCCCAATTACTTGCTGGTTCCACTTCAAACGATGCTTTTGTCACACCGTCTGGATTTTTTTGCTGATGACCGCTGCTGTATTTTATAAAGCTGCCTTTGTCGCCATGGACAATAAACTTCGGATGATTAATCTTTACAGCTAAGCTGCATTTTACCGTAGTCTTTAACAGGCCGTAATGGAAGTCGATATCGACATAATCATCTGATTCTCCTGGATGATTTATACTTCTAACATCATAATGAATTGCTTCTGGCTTACCGAATAAGGAATACAACTGGTCAATCGTATGAACCGCTAATCCGTGCAATAAGCCAAAACCCTTTTGGATATGCTGCGGATTAAAGTAGTCATAATGGGACTGTATTTCAATAAGTCGACCAAGCACACCACTGTCGATTACTTTTTTCAATGTAAGAAAATCACCATCAAATCGTCTGTTTTGATTGGCCATCGCAATCAGTCCTTTAGACTTAGCCAAGTCGAAAATTTCCTCTGCCTCTTCCACAGTTGGCGCAAATGGCTTTTCCACAAGGACATGCTTATTGTGCTCTAACGCTTGCTTTGCATAGGCAACATGACTGTCAACATGAGTACAAATAACGATTAATTCTATTTCATCATCATTTAATACCTCTTCGAAGCTTGTTGTGAAGCGGATATCAGGATACCAGGCTTCTCGTTCTGTATCTCCAATACGATCTTCTTCTCTTCTAAAGATACTTTTCACGTTAATCTGATCTTTTCTTTCTAAATATGGTAAGTGATAATTTACGACGGCATTTCCAAAACCTACAAACGCTATGTTTAACATATGAACTCTCCTTTGCAATTTCTTAAAATAATCATAGCATCGAAATGACTATTAAAAACCTATCGTTGTCATTATGGTGATATCTTTCTAAATGCAGTTGAGACCATACGAAACTTGAAATCTGATTTCATTTCCCAAAATATAAATGAGGAAAAAAGTAAAAAGATTAAAAGCCAAAGAACCGCTAATTCATGCTATTTATGTAATGAAGATGCTTGCTGCGAATTGGGAAATAATAAACCCTTTTTTACGCTTAGAAGAGGATAACCATTTATCAGCAGCAGAAATAACAAAAACCTCTCTAGACAAATAATTGAGCAGTATCCTATAATCCGATTAAGAAAGATAGCGCTTACAAGGTTGTTGTCGACAAATAACCAACATGCAGGTAGTGTAACTGAATAAAAGGGGAGAGGTTAAAATGATTAAACCTAAGACATCATTTTTAGAAAGAATCTCTAATATTGTTGTAAATCGATTAGCCGGACCAATGGCAAAGTTTGGCGGTATCCCCGTTGTTGCCGCTGTAAAGGATGGTTTAGTCGCAATTGTTCCTATTGTGATTATTGGAAGCTTGTTTTTATTACTAGCTATGCTCGGTTTACCAGGTACTTTCAGTGAAGGGGCCCTTATCCCAGCATTATCTAGTCTAGCTCCAAAGCTGCTAGTGTTTTTCCATATAACCATGAATTTTCTCTCGTTATATGCTGCTGTTGCGATTGGCATGAATTATGCCAAACACTTTAATATTGATTCCACTAATGCTGCCTTATTAAGTGTAGCGGCATTCTTTTTGATTAATATAAATGATTTAACAAATGGGATGGATGTGACGAATTTTGCTGCAGGAGGATTATTTGCAGCAATTATCAGCAGTTTAATCAGTATTAGAATTTACCGATTTTTTTTGGAAAAGAAAATTACCATCCGAATGCCAGATGGGGTACCGCCAAATGTGACGAATGCGTTCGTTGCGCTCATACCGTTTTTGGTCATCTTAACGGTTTTATGGATAGTCCGTTCTATACTGAACTTTGATATCACAGTTTTTCTGAACTCCGTGTTAGGGCCAGTATTCAGCGGCACAGATAGTATTTTCGTGTATGTACCAAGAGTGTTTATCGGACTTTTGCTTTGGTCTGTTGGCATGCATGGAGATAATATGATAGGACCAATTTTTGAACCATTAAAACTGCAATGGGTAGCGGAAAATGCAGAGGCTTTAGCGAATGGAGTTAACTTAAAGGATTTGCCTCATGTGTGGACGACAGTGGTCGAACGAATCACAATCTGGCCTGCTGCTGCGTGGGGAATTTTGTTCTGGATGTGGCGCTCTAAATTAAAACAAGCTAGAACGTTGGCAGGCATTGTAACACCTGCAGCTGTATTTACAATTATTGAACCAATTGTTTTCGGCTTGCCAATTGTGTTAAATCCTTTTTTCCTTATCCCTTTTATCCTATCAGGGACCATCGCAGCTATAGTAACTTACGGGGCATTTTCCCTACATCTTATAAATAGAGTCTTTGTTGAACTGCCATGGGCTACTCCGCCGTTTATATCAGGCTATGTTGCCACAGGCGGTGACTGGAAGGGAGTGCTTTTAGTTATTATCAACTTTGCTATCGGCATAATCGTATATTATCCTTTCTGGAAAGCCTATGAAAAAGCTGAGAAACAAAAGGAAAGCGTAGAAAACGAAAAAACAGCAAATAATGATTCAACTTTATCTCTTTAATTTGAACATTGGGAAGGACCTATTTCTAGGTCCTTTCTCATATTTTTACGATTGGATTAGGAGGTCTTACTACATAGGACCCTCTTCCTCAGGAACGGATTCCTATATATCTTTACCTAGATAATAGGTATGATAAATCTATTATACAGAAGAGTAAAAACAACTTAGTCTGGATTCATCAAGGAGGGTTAACATTTATGATTGAAATGACAGTAGACAAAAAACCAGTTTTAATAACTTTATATGATATGGATAAAAATTATCTGAAAAATAACTTACGAAAAGAAAAAGCTTTTAAAGTACCTACTGCAACTGGAATGACTATTATGGAAAGCGACTATTTATGTGATTTGATCATAGATGTTCAATCTAAGGATGAAATCAGGCAATTAGTTGATATGCTCAGAACAATCAAAAAACGAAATATGCCGGTTAGATCGTTATTTCAAACGTTAGCAATCGGATTAGTTTCTAAAGGGATTCATTAACCACCATTTATTTGTAGTTATCCCTTAATACTATTAGATAAAAATTGTATATCTATGGCATGGAATCGGCAGTATCGGTCTCATGCCTTTTCCTATTTTTTAGCCGAAAAATTGATTTTAAAAGTTTGAATCAAGAAGAGGTTAATAATTCTTTATATGCATATCCTAACAAATAATGAGCAGGTGGATTATCGTTTGAGGTGTAAACATGACATTAGCCTATACAATATCCCGATATGAGGAGCTTGAGGAAAAGCTTCCTGCTATCGAGGAATATCTCCAGAAAATAGCATATGGAAACCATGTGAAGATTTTGTATGCTTTATTGGAAGCAGTCAATAATGCCTTCGAACATGGAATCCAAACAGTTAAAGACGGAAGCATTACTTTTTCCATAAAGATAAGCGACAAAAAACTTTATGTTGATGTGTTGCATAATGGAAACGGTTTTAATTATGAACAGAAGATTGGGATGATTGGCAATCCAGATGTGTTTTTTAAAGAGCATCAAACATGTATGCGCGGCCGGGGAATAGCCATCATGCAGAAGCTTGCTGATAAGCTTATTTACACAGAAGAAGGCAAAAAACTGACTCTTATCTTTAGGATAGAGTAGTTTACTAAAATTTAAAGAAAGTGTGGCAGAAATGAAAGTCATAAAAAAAGCTCATATCCACATCCTTGAAATGAACGAAGATATTACGATTAAGAACAGCGAACACTTCCGACTAATGATGGGGAAGTTTCTGCATGAATCGACTGCCTCTTTAATACTTGATTTAAATCATGTTTCCTATTTGAACAGCTCAGGACTCGGTGTAATCGCTGATGGAGCTATGAAAGCAAGAAAAAATGGAAAGGAGCTTGTTGTTTCAGGAATTACGCCACCATTGGATGAGATATTCGAAATCGTTAAATTCAACACTTTTATGGAGCTATTTCCTACATTGGAACAGGCTGAACAATATTTTGAACAAAAGAAGACGCTTTAATGCTTAGAAGGAAAGGGAAGTGTAATGAAGCAGATAAATAGATTATCGGGAAGTAAATGGACAGGTGTCCTACTGGCTGCATACGTAGTAATGGAGCTGTTTATCTTCCTTAAACTTTCTTACAAGCTGAAAACAGGCATGGATATTCATCTTTTTGAAGAATATCAAACATTAAGTTTCTTCTTGCATCTTCCATTAGGTTTATTTATCGTTTGTCTGTTTTGGAAAGAAAGGAAAGAAACAATACGAAAAAAAGAGCTTATATTCGACTTAGAAAAAGTAACACTTAGGCATTTTACCTTATTTAATAATAATCTCTATCTGGCAATTATCGTCAATAACGAAGGCACAATAACAGAAGTTAACGAACGAGTAACTGACGTGCTAGGAGATAAGTTGATTGGGTCTCATTTCAAAGATCTGCTTTTTCATAAAGAAACCTCCAAATCACTTGAAAATTTCGAGGATGTACTAGAAGGGAAAATGGTGGACAGTACAGACATCATACGAGATAAGCATGAAAACCCAGTTTATATAGAATATAAAAGCATTCCGTTAATTATGCAAGGAAGAATAGATGGTGTCTGTGTTATCGCAAAGGATATAACAGAAAAGAAAAAACTAGAAGAGGAAATGAACAAAGATCTTGAACTCGCGACCATTCTGCAGCAAAGTGTACTCTGCAAGCCGCTAATTACGGAGGAGGTTCAGATAGAAGGGCAGTATATTCCAGCACATAATATCGGAGGAGATATGTATGTCTGGTATAGGATTAATGAGCATCAATACGGAGTGTTAATTATGGATGTAATGGGACATGGTGTTTCAGCTGCCCTTGTTTCCATGAGTATACGGGCACTGTTAGAAGGATTGATTGTCAGGGTAAAAGAACCTGTTCTTGTCATAGAGACACTAAACGCTCATATGCATAAATTGTTTAATGATCATACCAGCTCCTTACAGTTTTTCACTGCACTATATGCAGTTGCAGATACAAAAGAAATGAACTTAACATATATTAATGCCGGCCATCCTCCAGGGCTATTGGTACAGTCTGATCATGCAGAGCTTCTTAAATCCAATTGTGTTCCTTTAGGAATACTTGAAGAAATCAAGCCAACCGCTGAAACAGTACCTTTAAAAGATTCTTCGCAGTTACTTCTATTTACAGATGGACTATTAGAAAATATTGACGGTACAGCGATGTACCATGCTGTTAATAAATTGAAGGAATCTGTACTCGCTAATTCACAACTAGATACAAAAGGGTTATTGGAGATATTGCTTCATGATGGGGAAATAAGTAAACAAGATGATATTTCGTTTGTTAAGATGGCAATCAGCAAGTTCCGACATATATAAAACATTATAATATAGGATGATTAAAATTGAATGTAAATACTTTAAACAATGACATAGTAACAGCACTGATAGAAACATATGAAAGCACCATTCGATTGCCAATCCACCTTGTTAACAGCAAGGGAGGGTATGTAATTCGAAATACAGACATCATGCTGCTCTTTAAAGAATATTCTACAGAGCTTCTCGACGTACTAAATATAGCTTACCAAATAAAAAAACCAGTAGTAATAACACCAACAGATGAGAATATTGGATGTTATAAATACATCCTGTCACCCTTTTTCCAATATAGAGAAGACTCGTATTTAATTATTACCGGTCCTTTTGTGGAAGATGTATGCGGAAGCAATATAGTGTCTACCGCGTTAAACAAAGACATTCCTATTCTTACCGTAAAGGAGAAAGAAAGCGCCTTAGTAAAGATAAACGATCTACATTATAGCTTAATGTTTGTAAAAAGCTTACGACAAGAGATGACGTGGAAAAATCAGCTGTTGACACTTTATAAAAAGCAGCTCGCTTATATGGAGGATTTCTCTATAAGTAATATTTTAGATTACGCAGTAAAAGAGGGCTTTGTGGACTTTATCGGTATTGCCAAAAGAGAAGAAAATGCTATTTATACCATCCAACATGTAAACGGGGATGCAAAACAATTGGAGGGAAAAAGCTTCTTTATCGGAGAAGGTTTATTAGGACATGCTGCTGCTACAAAAAAGATCTTTCATTTTGAGTCTATAAAAGAATCACCAAAAGCAGGATTCTTTCATCAGTTTGACATATACCCTCAGCATATTTTTGGTTTCCCTATCCAACAGGCTAAAGAAACAGTAGGAATTATGTTTGGAGGCTCCTTGACTAATAAGCCTGTGAGCAAAGAGCTAACAGAGCATTTACAAGCACTTGCACAAGCAGCCGCTCAAACAGAATTTTTAATCCAGCAATTGAAGCTTGTTGACAAACAAAGAGATGTACATGCAGCCTTTTTGAATTTAGCTGACATACTATTGCATACAAATGATCCAATCAGTGTTTTGTACAGCGTTATGGACGTTTGTCATAAATGGAGCAAAAATTGTTTAACTATCTTTACAGCGAGAAGTGGAAAATTGTACAAAAGAGGCAAGGCTTCACAGGCTGCTGAACAAGAGCATCATAAAGTTGCTGAACAACTCTTTTCTAACGGTCACCGAGTTGAAGTAAACGCTTCTAAAAAAGGCTTAATTCATAAGGCAATCACTTTAAATGAGCAAGTTTTAGGTCTGTTTACCATTCACTTCGAGGAAGAGGGGCATTTAGGAGATAAGAGGCTAGAGGCAGAGCTTAAGTTATTAACCGAGGTTTTAGCTGTAAGCTTTGGTTCAAAAAGAATTATTGACTTAGAGGTAAAACAAGAGCCTACTGAAATACTTTTCGAAAGCTTAAAGGAACTAAAACCAGAGGAATTTCATCTTACTTGTAAAGCGACGGAACTACTGAAAGGGTTTATGAGCAAACAAAGCTGGCAGGATTCTGCTGTTGAGGAACTGTTAGAGACATGTAAGGTAATCCCATTCAGTCTAGACTTTCTTCACGATAAAATAAGTGCAGAACGGCTGAAGATACTTAGAGAATATCATCATATACTAAACGGAGAAGAGCAAAGAAGCATTCTGACTGAAGAGGCGCAGCTATTAGTATTAGCTTTTTCTTATCTTAAAGGAATCACAATTCCCTTTAAAGACATAAATAGTCCATTAGCCGTTCAATTCCGTGAATATATCATCGCCCAGAAAGCAAGTAGCAGCAAGGAATTAGAAGCGGATCATGCTACAATCGGAATCACGGAAATTGAGGATTTGAAAGATGTGAAAAGCGTAATAGATAATCTTTCATTAACAAGCAGAGAAAAGGAAGTTCTTCATTTAATTCTTGAAGGTTTAAATAATCAAGAAGTTGCCGATTTACTGTTCATTAGCGCCCATACTGTCAAAAACCACCTAACAAATATCTTTCGAAAACTCGATGTGGCAGATAGAGTACAAGCAATGGCGAAAATTTATCGGATAAAGTATGAACAATAAGTGAATTTGAGGTATATAGCTACACACTGCCAGGCAATATCTCTTTAGTTGTGATGAATTATTGAACGTTTTGGCATTTGATAGAAAACTTCTAATGTACTCCTGTATAAAAGGGTAACTAGGGAGAGTAACAAAATGTCGAAAGGAATCTCATTTAATAACAAGGACGTTTTCTTTAAATTTACAAGCGAGCTATACGCAGATGTAACGCTTGATGTTTTTGGTCTTCATCAGATACCGAAAATTAAGACGCTATTGCCAAATGAATTCCGATAAGTTACTGCAGATGAAATAAGATCAGATACTGTTTTCCAGCTGGAAGACGGCTTAATTTTAATGTTAGAATACGAGAGCAATAACAGATTCAAGGAAAATCATTTGAAGTACATGAGGTAAGGACATCGTATTTTACAACGATACTTTCAAAGGAAAAATAACATAAAAAAGATTCACTTAGTAGTTGTGTACACAAGTGATGTAACAAAGGTTTTAGATAGTTTAGACGCAGGATTCTTTCGAATTTCCTCCAATCCTGTATTGTTATCAGAGTATAACGGTGATGCTATCATGGAGAATATAAAGGGAAAAATACGTGATAATGTTGAATTAAACCTTGTGGAGCTGTATAAATTAAGTTTTGTGCCATTAATGTACAGCGCAAAGGGTCGTAACGAATTAACACATGAAACAGTAGAGCTAGCGAAATGTATAAAGGATGAACATATACAACTACAGGTAATTGCAGGAATTCTTAGCTCAACAGATAAATTCATTGATAATAACTACACCATCAAAGTAAGGGAGTGGTTAAAAATGACAAAAGTTGGACGGCTTTTTGAAGAAGGCAAGCAAGAGGCTGTTGCGGCGGCAGTTAAAGAGGCTGTTACAAAGGTAAAAAAAGACAAATTATTGAATTAGCTAAGTCTTTATTAGATGTGCTTGCACCAGAAGTAATAGCAGAGAAGACAGGAGTAGATATCAAGGACGTCGAAAAATTACAACAGGAAAAGAATGTACTTAATAACTAAAGAAATAGAATGATTTAAAGCATGGGCCTGATACAGTATAGGAACCATGCTTATTTTATTGCAGATAAATAAAGGTATGAAGACTAAAAAAATGTAACTCAATGGACTTTTCTATCTTAATCAAATAAATAAGAACAATTGTTCGTATAATACAATTTTTACGAATACTAGTTTACATAATTAATTTATGGTAAATAATAAATAACCAATAGTATAAAAAATTTAATGGTGCTTATACTTATCAATAACGGAATCTGCATCCTTGCAATATATAAATCTATTAGTGTATGTCTGCTAAACGTAAAGTAAATGAAGAAAAGGGAAGGGGAGTTGTTTGCCAAGAGCTGAAATAGTACCTTGTTTATTAATAAATACAGTTTTCTTGCCATTAGATTCTATTATTATGTACCTGCAAGATCTACTGGTAGCAATTCGAACTACACTTTATCTATACAGGGTTTGATGATATCTCCAAAAATCTTAGCATTTTGCCGTTTTTACAGACTTTTAGCTTAAATTTTTCTTTTACAGTCGTTAAATTTAACTATTTAACTAAACTTATTTATATATTGTTTAACATTGAATATTTTACAAATATCGACAAATATTAAAATGTTATCATAGTTTAAGCACTGCAATTTAACGGCTGCTATGCAGTATGTGATAGCAACGCAACCGCCAATTAAATACACTAATTAACCTTAACATCATGGTACATTTGAATTCATAAACAATTCCTAATAATACTATTCGTAAAATTAGTATTATACGAATAGTTGTATATTTCTTTTCCTGTGCCCCCTTAGCATTATAATTAATAAAAACAGTAAATTTTATTAAGGTTATTTGATGCAGTAAATTCTGCACCAACATTTAATTGCGCACAGAATTCAACTGCGCTCATAGTTGCGACAGATTTTTCATTCATTTAACTTTAGTTTGTATTTATTCGATGTAATTTGAGGATTATTTAATTAAAATTAATTCTCCGCTTATTAATTAATTATTTGTTAACAAATTCAAATCACGTTAACTATTATGTAACTATTTAACCTGTAAATATAATTGCAATTCAAACTAAAACACAAAATTTATCCGATATATCGCATTTTCACCCATATAACACACAATAGCATACCATTCACCTATACTTGCCTTATTTGCACAGTTTCTTAAAAAATACATTTCGTAAAACAGGTCTTATACGAATAGTTCTTTTATATCTCTTCATCCAAGAAAAAAGACAATCACTTTAAGTGATCGTCTGCATTACCCGCCAATTGAAGACATTTCGATTTTCTTTTTTTGTTTTATAGATAGATTACTTCGCTCTTCTGAGTAACGATCATGTCGACCGTTCCAAATTTGCGATATTTTATTGATAATAATGTCGTCATTTTGTTCACTGCGTATTAAGCTGCGTAAGTCATGGCCTGCTGATGCAAATAAACAGGTATATAATTTTCCATCTGCTGATAACCTTATTCGTGAACATGTTGCGCAAAATGTGTCTGTTACGGAAGAAATAATTCCTATTTCTTGGCTACTGTTCAAATATTGATAACGTGTTGCTACTTCACCAGTATAATTTTCTTTGATTTGTTTAACTGGCATCTGCTCATTTAGTTTGTTTAGTATCTGCTGTTTAGTAACAACCTCTTCCAATTGCCATCCATTTGAATTACCTACATCCATATATTCAATAAATCTTAGAATAAGCTTATGTTGTTTGCAAAATTTGGCCATTGGAATGATGTCTTCCTCATTTTGTCCCTTTTTAACAACCATATTGATTTTAACAATCATTCCTACGTTTAAGGCAGCATGTATGCCGTCCATTACGGTTGTTAATTTACATCTGTGCCCATTTATCATCGAAAACCGCTCTGCATCCAATGAATCTAGACTTACTGTGATTCTCCTTAATCCTGCTATATATAAATCCTTTGCAAATTTCTTTAGCAAAGAACCGTTTGTAGTTAATCCAATATCATCTAGTCCCTCGATATTATGAAGCTCCTTAATTAAGGCTGGTAAGTCCTTTCTAAGCAGTGGCTCTCCTCCGGTTAGGCGAATCTTTTTTACACCTAGCCTGACAAATAGCTTAGCTGTTCTTACAATCTCATCAAATGACAGCATCTGTTCTGACGGCATAAATGTATACCCAGACTTAAATAATTCTTCTGGCATGCAATATACACAGCGGAAATTGCAGCGGTCTGTAACCGATATACGTAAATCTCTTAATGGACGCTGTAATTTATCTAACAGGTTACTCTTCATGCTGTCATCTCTTTTCTATTATTTTTCATTAAATGTGATGTATATCACAAGTTTAAAGCGGGATACTTGTTATTCTTAATTAGAGCAACAACTAATCAAAGTACTGGAGGCTATATGATGAATCAACCATTTAACGAGCATTCTATTATTAGTGAGATTGTTACCGAGTTTCCAAAGGCCAGTGATCTCTTTAAAACATACCGTATTGATTTTTGCTGTGGCGGTAATCGCCCGCTGATTGAAGCAGTTACTGAAAGAAATTTATCAATAGATGAAGTGTTAACAAACTTATCTACACTTTACGAACAAACAAATTTATTAAATGAAGCAGCGATAGACTGGAAAAAAGCTTCTTCTAGTGAATTAATAGACCATATTGTCAGTAAGCATCACCGTTTTTTACGAGAAGAATTACCACTGTTAAGTCCATATGTAACAAAAGTTAGGCGTGTTCACGGTGAAAATAATCCTCATTTAGTAAGAATACACAAGCTGTTTTTTGAACTGAAAGCAGAATTAGAGAACCATATTCACAAAGAAGAAAATGAAGACTTTAAGCTAATCTTGGAATATGAACAACAGCCAACTGACGAAAATTATCAAAAATTAACTGCTATTGTTGCAGAGCTTGAGAGCGAGCATCAAAACGCTGGAGACATTTTGAAGGAACTGCGTGACATTACAAATGACTTCACACCTCCAAGCAATGCATGCGGCACCTATCGTCTTGTTTATCATCGTCTTTGTGCCCTTGAAGCAGATATGTTTCAACATATCCATTTAGAAAATAACGTATTGTTTAAACGAGCAATTAAACTAGCTTAATTTTTAGAAAGAGCATGACAGATTTTGTTCATGTTCTTTTTTTCATGTAATAAACTTGATATAGTCCCTTTGTTCGTTAATATTAATAAAACTATCTTCGTTAAACTCCTCCACAAATTTCACATGAAGCTGTGTCAACAAGCTATTCATCGATAAATCTTGGCTTTTTAATGCAGAAAAGAGCTTTTTTTTGATTTTAAAGTTGTAAATAGAAATTAGAGGCTGAGGTTTTTCGTTTACAATTGGAACGATTGCTTCATATCCGTCTTCTAAATGAGCTAATAATACCTCCATACTCTGATGCGTAATAAACGGGCTGTCAATTGGCAAAACGAAATACCATTCAGCTTGCTCTCTTTCCATGACGCTATATATTCCAGCAAGGGGTCCATACCCTTGAAAACTGGGCGTGTCTTGAATGATGGTTACTTCCTTATCAATAAATCTATCTGTAATGGCAGGATGTGAAACTAAATAGATTTTTGGGGTAATAGCTTGGAGTGCTTCTATAGAATATTGATAGAAAAATTTATTCTTTCTCCTCGCAAAGGCTTTGTGTTCACCAAATCTGCTAGACTGTCCGCCGGCTAATATAGTACCTATATATTGATGCATATGCCCTCTCCATTTCGTTACTTAAGAAAAAATAAGCTTACTAAAAAAAACACAATTCCATTAATGATCTCTATAATGCCAATTCTTAGCGGTTTTATTGGCCTCTTTCTTGTAGTAAAAAAATCTTTGCACACACTTGGCAAGTACGCTATCGTCATCCACGGTACGGCTATTAACAAAGGAAATAGTAGTAATAATAGGTGGAAAATATGAGACTTTCTTTTAAAAGCGGGATTTTTTCGCTCCCTGATTAATGATTTCACGTAAAAGGCACTGCTCATAAAATAGAGCGTGGTAATACATAACAGTAGGATTGCCTCTTTCGTTAAGCTTCCTTGCCCAACTATATAAGCAGCTGTTCCCCCGAGAGAAAAAATAAGAATGCCGCTTAAATTATTCCATAAGCTCCTCTCTTGCTTTTTTTTAATGAAATATCTACTAACAAAGAGCAGTGGTAATAATAAGAATATGCCCCATAAGAGAATTGGCTGCATCCATATAATTGGAACGGTAAATAGGATAGCAGCTGTACTATACTTTAGTACCCATGGAAGCATATCTTTCTTTAATTTTGGCTTACGGATGATATTCAATAGTGGTGTAGATGTCAAAAAAATAAAAAACCAACCGATTAAAAGAACAAGATGAAGCCAATTAGCTCCAGACAATATCATTCCGAGCAGATATGGAAGAAAAAACATCATCCAAGTTCCGTGTTCTCTTGGCAAAACCATATGAAATCCTCCCATTTCACTTGCTTGATTAGTTAAGTTCAGCTGTTAATTTTTCTAAATGTATTAATAAATTACCTTCCGTAGTAGTACTGACTAACTGCTTTTTTCGTAATTGATTAAGTGTGCGGTTTATTGTTTCTCTTGATGATCCAATCATGTTAGCAAGCTCTCGATTAGTAAAGTGTGTAGTAATGAGATATAAATCTTTAGTAAAAGGTACTCCATTTGACTTACATAAACGTATTAACAACATCACTATTTGATCATAGGAACTGTGCAGGATTTGTTCGACCAATCGGTCTTGCAAGTCAATGATTTTTTCAGCGAGAAACGTAAACATTTTCATACATAATTCAGGATGTTTTATTAGGATTTGTTCAAATTCAGTGATTGGTGTGACAACTACTTGAGCATTTTTAAGTACTTCTGCATGTGCTGGAAAGCTCCCTTTCCGAAATAATCCAACATGAGGAAACATTTCGCCGACTTGTGGCACTGCTACGATTTGTTCCTTTCCCGTTACATCTGTGCGATGGATTTTAAGTTTACCTGCGTATAGAAAAAATACTCTATCAAGCGGGTCACCTTGCATATAAATAAATGATTTCGTTTTATATAGCTTCATATAGGAAATGTCTGCAATAGGAAGAAGCTCGTCATCTGAAAGCTCTTTAAAAAGCGTTACACTTCTTAAATAGTTAAATATTACGTCTGACATCTATATTACTCCTCTACAGTGAATAACTTGTTAAACTAGCTTCCTCTTCGGTAATTCCTGTTCAATCCAAGCAACCAATTTGTTTATGTATGCCTTCTTATCTGCTAATAGATCACAGAATGGGATGATGGAATGAATATTTGAGAGAAACTGCAACTGATCGAGATCACGTTCTGACCGTGTGAAAACGACTTTAGGAAATTGCTCCTGTTTATATCCTTCTATTAATAAAAGATCATAATTTAAACAAGACAGCAGCATATGGATTTTTTCGATATCCCACTTTTGATTAGTTATCTCTAAATGGAGAACTCCCTCACCCTCTACTATACTTGCAACAGCACCTGCATCGCTATACTTTGTGGAATCTTTCACAATATTGTCAGGAATGCCGCCGTGTCCATGATGCTTGACTGCGATGACATTATAGCCTTTCTCTGTTAATTGCTGAATCGTCCACTCCATTGCCGTTGTTTTGCCGCTGTTTTGAAAGCCTACGTATTGAAGTATCAAAATAGGTCACTTCCTTCGTGATCTTCTAATAAGAGCACTTCAACTTCCATGCCTTTTTTATAACCTCTCGTTCCTCCAGGAAGGACCATCAGGCAGTTTGCATAGGCAAGTGAAAAGATAATATTGGACTTATCCATACCAATTGGCGCTACGAATAACTGTGTTCCGCCAGTAAAAAGCTTGCTGCGCACAAAGCGTGTAAACGGATTAGCCTTAGGAAAATCAACGTCTAAAATCGCTTTTACTTTTTTCAAAAAAGGTTTATTGCTGCCCAAGCTATGCCGAATGATGGGGCGTGCAAACAGTTCAAAACCGACATAACAAGCTGAAGGATTCCCAGATAACCCATACAATAGCTTTCCATCTAAGCTTGCAATTGTTGTAACACTTCCTGGCCTCATCGCTATTTTATTGCAAAGAATGTCTGCTCCAAGCGCTTCATATACTTTTGGCATATAGTCATAGTCTCCAACTGAAACTCCACCTATTGTAATCATCATATCTACTTCAGCAATTGCCTTGTGTATGGCGTCATATGTCGCTGTAAAGGTAACTGGTATCTTTCCATAATGGATTGCTTTTGCACCGCTTCGTTTAATTTGTTCTACAATCATATAGCTGTTGCTGTTACGTATCTTCCCGGGAACTAATGGTTCCTCTACATTCAATAGTTCATCACCTGTAGCAAGAACCCCGATTTTCGGTTTACGCATAACGGCTAATTTTTTGTAACCAAATGTTGCTAACAAGGATTGAATTCCAGGATTTATTTTTGTTCCTTTCCTTACTAGCAGTGTTCCAGACTTAATATCTTCTCCACGAAAGGATATATTGTCTCCCTTTTTTAGCTTTCGAGTAATTTGGATAAAATTCTTTCCGTCTCTTTCTATCTCCTTCACTAGCTCCAACATGATGACCGTATCACAGCCGGATGGAATTGGTGCTCCTGTCATGATTCGAACTGCTTGGAGGCCACCAATTCTTTTATGTGATACTGAGCCTGCCCCGATTTTATCAATGACCTCGAATTCTATCCTATTCTCTGATGATGCCCAAGCAGTATCCTCTGCACGCAGCGCAAACCCATCATATGGTGATTTATCGAATGCCGGTACATCCGTTTTTGCGATAATATCCTCTCCTAAAAAACGGTCTGTATTGTCTTCTATAGCAACGATTTCTGTCATGCCTGGATTATGATGCTCCCAAATTCTCTCGATCACTTCGTTAATTTGGACTGGTTTTCGAGATAAGTTCATTTAACTTCTCTCCTTAGTGTTAGTAATGTAACTACTAGGCAAACCTTATAAATCTATTAAATTCTTTTTTATTGCATATTGGACAAGCTCAGGCCTTGTCGTAAGGCCTAACTTACTCATCATATTTGCTTTATGTGCTTCCACTGTTTTCACGGAAATAAATAATTTGTCTGCAATTTCTTTATTTCCATATCCTAGTGCAACTAACGGAAGCACTTCCTGCTCACGGTTTGATAATAAATAATAGGAATCCACGATTTCAGGATCTTGCTCTGGACTCTCAATATGTTCACGAACCATTTTAGTCGAGACTTTAGAGTGAATATATCTTTCCCCTTTCATTACTGCACGAATAGCATGAAGCAGCTCATCATCTTTAGCATTTTTTAAAATATAGCCTGTTGCACCTGATTTAAAAGCGTGATATAAATATTCTTCATCATCATGCATCGTTAGTATTAAGACTTGAATAGGAGGAAAAGCCTTTTTGATTTTCTTTGTTGCCGAAAGTCCGTTTTCTCCAGGAGGCATACTTAAATCCATTAGAACAACATCTGGCTGAAGTCTTTCTACTAAATAAGTAACTTCAAAGCCATCAGCTGCAGTCCCAACTACTTTCATATCCTCTTGTGCGTCAATTAAGAAGGAAAGACCGCTTCTGACGATGGCATGATCATCAGCAATTAATACATTAATCATCTTCATGCTCCTCCTGTTCTAGTGGGATGACAGCTAAAACCTTGGTCCCGATTCCAATGGATGTTTCAATGGAAAATTTTCCTCCAAGCAGAGAGATTCTTTCCTCCATATTTCGCAGACCAAGACCTGTTCCCTTTACATGGATATTATGCAAATCGAAGCCTAAGCCTTCATCCATTACTTCAACACGCAGCTGTTTTTTGCCAGCCAGTAAGTAGACGACAACCTCATCTGTGTCAGCATATTTAGCGGCATTAATAAGCGCTTCCGTACATACCCTGTATACCATTGTTTCAATCTTGCCTGTATAACGTTCTGTTTGAATATTGCTGTAAAGCTCAACCTCCATGCCGAATGTTTCTTCAAATCGTTTACAATAGGACTTTAACGCTGCATAAAGTCCCATATCATCTAAAGCTGCCGGACGTAAATCGATGGCCATCGATTTTATCGAGTTTAGAGATTTTACGATAATTGTTTCGATACTGCTAGCTGTTTCTTTCACTTTTTCGTAATCATTTGTATATCTCATAGATTGTAATTGTATGAGGGCACTGTAGATTTCCTGTGCCAAGCCATCATGCAACTCTCGTGAAAGCCGCTTTCTTTCTTCTTCTGATGCATGGATAACATATTCTGTTAAAGATTTTTGGAATTGAAGCTTTTCTGTTTCTTGTTGGTTTGTTAAATTTCGTAAGATAAGCACATTTACGTCATCGACTTCCTCAAGAGGAAAGTAGCTGCCGCTAAACGGTGTATCATCTGCATGCTGATCGTTCTTTTTTGATAAAAATAAC
Source organism: Bacillus sp. Au-Bac7 (assembly GCF_021341655.1). NCBI lineage: Bacteria > Bacillati > Bacillota > Bacilli > Caryophanales > Bacillaceae > Bacillus > Bacillus sp. Au-Bac7. The sequence goes on from NZ_JAJTTG010000002.1 coordinate 540,285, forward strand.
TGAAAAGACTCTAGATTTTTTTCTCCTTCAATAAAACAATTTGAGCAGGTTTGATAACCTGTTTCATTTGTCATGCCGTTGCAAAGATGGCATATCGATGACATATTGGCTACATTCACTTCAAATTTATTAATAAGCTCAATGGCTTTTGGATTCATAAACAGAACTTCATTTTCATGCAAAAAAAAGACTGCATCATTCATTTTATTAAACATTGCTTCAATCAATTTCTGTTTAGAAATGGCAGTTCCCATTTATTCATCCCCTTAACTCATCTAATAATGGGTTTATTTCTGTACAAATAGAAATCAATTCATTGATAAAGGTTTGATTCAATTTTTTCTTTTTTCTAAAGCCGCCTAATAAAACAGCTTGAACTTCCTGTCCGTGTAATAGAGGAATTGCTGCCATACTGACTAGCTGCTCTGTAATAGTTAATGGGAAGTCTTTCGTTTCCTGTATATCTTTTTTTGCATCTTCTATCACATAAGGGCGAGCAGTTTTCCAAACGATGCCAGCAATTCCTTTCCCTACTTGCAGGACAATTTTTTGATAGCGGTTATTGCGATTGTTTGAAACATATTTCCACTTGATCACTACATCGCCATCTTCATTCTCAGCTGCCATGGCCAAACCGACAAAATCTACTTCCAGCTGAAGTCTTATTTCAATTAATAAGTCGATTATTTTCTGTTCTACACTAAGCGTCAATTGATTTCATTCCCTTTTCTAGCATCATATTTAAATTACTTACGCACCACATTTTTTTGATAGATTATATATCGTCTTTTAATATATCCTATTGGCAAGCTAAATGCATGTACTAATCTGCTGAAAGGAAACAGAGCAAGCAGGGCAAAAGCAGAAATGATATGTAATTTAAACAGCAGCGGAACTCCGCTCATCAGGCTGCCATCCGGCTGAAGAATAAATAACTGTCTAAACCAAATCGAGATTGATTCACGATAGTTAAAATCCGGCTGACTGCTCGTGCCAAAAAATGTGCTGAAAATACCTAAAGACATAACGATGATTAAAATGATATTAATAGATATATCTGAGAAAGTACTAATGGAGCGGACACGTACATCTGATAATCTTCGCCATGTTAACAGAATGATTCCCACATATGCCATGAAGCCGAAAATGCCGCCGACCCATACGGCAATCGTATGATACAGATGGTTACTGATACCAAAAGCTTCTGTTACTTCAATCGGAACAAGCAAGCCTCCCACATGGCCAAAAAACACAAAGATAATTCCGATATGAAATAGACTGCTGCCAATCATTAATTTCTTCTTTTCTAGTAATTCACTGGACTTAGCTGTCCATGAAAATTGATCATAGCGATAGCGAAAGATCATCCCTAACACAAAGATCATCAAGAATATATAGGGAATAACTGTCCAGAAGAGCTGGTTTACACCACTCATTGTATATTCGCCTCCCTCTCTGACTCCATACATGCTTTTAAAGAAAGTCGAACAGCTTGAATCACATACTGATACGGATTGTCTTTTTGTTTCAATTCTTCCTGGAGAAAATACGTACCATCCTCCACTATCGCGAATATTAGCTGCCATTTCTGAAGACGATTATTGTGTATCCATTCTCCATTTGCTAAAAACTCTAGCATTAAAGGTAAGTAATCGGATAGCTCTTTTGAGTCCAATTCTAACCCGCACATGGCGTACATCAATTTTAATTGGACAAGTATTTGCCCTCTTTCTTTGGCATCTTCATATTTTACATAAGTCATGTGAAGTGGTGTTTTTTTACTGAAGTCGAATGTTTGCACATAATACTCTTGCTGCTGGAGCAGAGTTAATTCGCTTATATAGTCAAAAAAACGATTCATATTTTCCGATATTTGTTTATTGCTTTCACTATATAACTCTATTAAAGGAAAATCCTGCTGCTTTAGCCGTCTTTCTTGGGGATAAAGCAGCATCAAACTAAATTCTTGGAGTATGGGTCTGTATTTTTCAAATTCACGTTGATTAATCACGCCATATCCCTCCATAAAAATTCTTTTCATATAAGCTTTGATTTGTTGTGTCGACTGGTGGGTTGTTGTTTGCTCCCATACCGCCCCCAGACAACGAGCAGCCATTGCATGCACTAAAACCTGAGGTGCCTTGTTCTGTATAGGGATCTAAGTATGCTTCTTTATGTGAAGTTGGAATAACAAAACGATCTTCATATTTTGCTATGGCAAGTAAACGATACATTTCCTTCGTCGTTTTTTCCGTTAACCCGACACGTTCTAATCGGGAGGTATCAAATTCTTTATTAGTTGAAACAGCCCGCATATATTGACGCATCATAGCCATCTTCTGCAAAGCAAGTGTTATTACATCCGTGTCACCTGCAGTCAGCATGCTGGCAATATAACTGACAGGAATGCGCATTTCTTCAATAGCCGGGAAAATCATATCCGGATTTTGAATGGAATCCTTGCCTTCGAAATAGCTCATTATCGGGGAAAGGGGCGGCACATACCAAACCATTGGCAATGTCCGATACTCTGGATGCAATGGGAAGGCAATTTTATATTCAATCGCCATTTTATAGATTGGTGAATGTTGTGCTGCTTCAATAAAGGACTCTGCTACCCCATCTTTTCTGGCCTGACTGATTATCTCTGAATCATTTGGGTCTAAAAACAGCTCCAGCTGTGCTTTATATAAATCTGTTTCATTGCTGACAGATGCCGCTTCTTCCACACGATCTGCATCATATAAAAGAACGCCTAGATAGCGAATACGTCCTGTGCATGTTTCAGAGCATACGGTCGGAAGTCCATTTTCAATTCTTGGAAAACAAAACGTACATTTTTCTGCTTTGCTTGTTTTCCAGTTAAAATACACTTTTTTATAGGGACAGCCTGACATACAGAAGCGCCAGCTGCGGCATTCTTCTTGATTGACTAGCACAATCCCATCTTCGTCCCGTTTATACATAGCTCCGCTTGGACAGGAAGCAACGCAAGCTGGGTTTAAGCAATGCTCACATAATCTTGGCAGATACGTCATAAAAGCATGGTCAAAGTTCAATTTGATTTCTTCTTCGATTTTTTGGATGTTCGGGTCAAGCGGTGCTGTTTCAGGAGCCCCTGCTAAATCATCTTCCCAGTTCGGTCCCCACTCAATTTCCATTTCCTTGCCGCTTATTAATGATTGGGGACGTGCAACAGGCTGCTGCGCACGTTCCTTCGGCGAGAAAAGGTTATCATATGAATAGGTCCACGGTTCATAATAATCATCAAGCTTCGGCATATCTGGATTGTAAAATATTTTCCCTGTTGCTACTTTATTGATTTTCGAGCCGGACTTAAGCTGCAGCTTTCCTTTTTTATTCAACTCCCAGCCACCCTTATAATGCTCCTGGTCTTCCCAGCGCTTTGGGTAGCCTATCCCTGGTTTTGTTTCAACATTGTTGAACCACATATATTCCGCACCTGGCCGATTTGTCCATGTATTTTTACATGTAACACTGCATGTATGACAGCCGATGCATTTATCTAAATTTAATACCATTGCGATTTGCGCTTTAATCTTCAAGCCAGTCGACCTCCTTCAGCTTCCGAACAACAACATACAAGTCACGTTGATTGCCAATCGGACCATAATAGTTAAACCCGTAGCTAAGCTGTGCATATCCGCCTACCATTTGTGTTGGTTTTACATGTATTCTTGTTGGTCCATTGTGACTTCCCGGGCGATTTCCTGTAAGCTTTGAACCAGGCATATTAATGTGGCGGTCCTGAGCATGATACATAAACAAAGACCCCCGCGGCATGCGGTGACTAACGACCGCTCTGGCAACTGTTACACCATTGCGATTAAATACTTCAAGCCAATCATTATCTTTAATTCCAGCTTTCTTTGCATCTATATCACTTATCCAGACAGTAGGACCACCGCGGAAGAGAGTAAGCATATGCTGATTATCCTGATACATACTGTGGATATTCCATTTACCATGTGGTGTCATGTATCGAAGAATTAAGTTAGCTTCAGCTGCCGGCATATTATCCTGTTCATCAAAAATAATTTGCGGCAATGTCGGTTTATAGACTGGTAAGTTCTCGCCATATTCAAAGAACAATTCATGATCGAGATAAAAATGCTGACGTCCTGTCAATGTTCGAAAAGGCACAAGCCTTTCGATATTTGTTGTAAAAGGTGAGTATCGTTTGCCATCATTATTAGAACCGGTGAAAATTGGTGTTGGAATAACCTCTCTTGGCTGGACGGTCACACTTTCGAACGTCATTTTTTCACCTTGCCGTTTTATTGCAATATCCTTTAACGGCATGCCTGTTTTCTCTTCCATCGTTTCCCACGCTCTAACAGCTAACTCTCCGTTAGTTGCACTTGATAGTGCTAATATACTGTTGGCGACTTTTTTTTCATCGGCAATGATTGGCAAACCGTTTTTGATTGTATCATCATCATAAGTGCCTAACGATTGTTTTAATTCCTCATATTGTTCAGTTGTTTTGTAATTAACACCATGGGCCCCTGTTGGGTACGTACCAACTTTTGGTCCTAATGTGATAAACTTGTCATAAATTTGCCGATAATCACGTTCTACCAGTGTAAAGTTTGGCATGGTCTTGCCAGGGATTGCATCGATTTCGCCTTTTTTCCAATCCTTCACTAATCCATATGGCTGCGCAATTTCCGAAGGTGCATCATGGTTGAGCGGAACGGACACTACATCAATCTCAGGAGCATCAAACTGGGACTGAGCCATTTCTGTAAAAGATTTCGCAAGTCCCTTAAATATGTTCCAGTCTGATTTAGACTCCCAGACAGGATCAACTGCTTTATTAAAGGGATGAACGAATGGATGCATATCTGTACTGCTTAAGTCTTCCTTTTCATACCAGGTTGCTGCTGGCAGAATAATATCGGAGTACATCGGAGTTGCAGTCATACGGAAATCCAATGTAACTAATAAATCAACTTTGCCTGTTTGTTCCTCCTCATGCCATTTCACTTCCTCTGGTTTAAAGCTATGACTTGGAGAAGCTAACACATTTTCAGTCGTGCCAAGCAGATGCTTCATAAAATATTCCTGCCCCTTACTGGAGCTGGACATTAAATTGGAGCGCCAAACAAATAAACCACGCGGAAAGTTCACTGGATTATCAGGGTCTTCAATAGCAAAGGATGTTTCTCCTGACTTTAATTCCTTTACCAAATTAGGAATTATGTCTTCCGGATTTTTATTGTTTTTCGCAAAGTTTAATGAGTTTTTATTAAACTGCGGGTAAGAAGGCAACCAGCCTAATCTGGCAGCAAGCACATTATAATCAGCTGGATGTTTATATGTTATATCCTTCACAAGCGGTGAAGCATATAGTTTGTTGCCTAGCTCTTCTTCCTCATAACGCCACTGATCAGATGTAAAATAGAAGAAGGAAGTTCCATTTTGCTGACGAGGCGGTGCCTGCCAGTCCTTCGCAAAGGCTATCGTTCCCCAGCCTTCATACGGACGGCATTTCTCCTGACCAACATAATGAGCCCAGCCACCTCCGTTAACTCCCTCAGATGCTGTTAAAATAACTAAGTTCAAAATGGCTCGGTAAATCGTATCACTGTTGTACCAATGATTGATTCCTGCCCCCATGATGATCATCGAGCGACCTTGTGTGTCAATCGAGTTTTGGGCAAATTCTTTTGCTATTTGCTCGACGATGCTTGCTTTAACTCCAGTAATCGGCTCCTGCCAGGCTGGCGTGTAAATATCATCTTCAATTAGGACCGCCGGATCTTCTGAAACACCATATTGGGCAAGCATGACATCATAAACAGTTGCAGCAAACCCGGTGGAACCATCTGCTAATAAAATCGGAATAGCGGAAATTGGCCGGTCAAAAACTTTATTTCCACTTGATTCAAATAACGGAAATTGTATCTTTACTTTTTCTGCATTCTCTTGTGAATAAGTAGATAATAAGGGCGAAATTGCTTCTCCTCTTTCTGTTTCCAGCTTTAAATTCCATTTTTCGTTATCATTCCAACGCTGGCCAATCGTTCCATTTGGCACTACAATGCGATTGGAATCTTCATCTAAAAGAACTGGTTTCCATGCGCCATTAACCATGTTGTCATCGTTTTTCAGCTCTTCTGCTCGAAGAAATCGGCCTGCTTTAAACTTGCCGTCACTAGTTGGCTCAAGCTTTAACAAAAATGGTAAATCTGTATATTTTTTTGCATAGTTAATGAATGCTTCTTCTTTCCGGTTTATATAAAATTCCTTCAGAATTACATGTGTCATCGCTTGTGCCAAGGCTGCATCTGTTCCTGGGTGAGGAGCTAGCCAGTTGTCTGCGAATTTAACACTTTCTGCATAATCAGGCGCCACAGAAACAACTTTTGCACCTTTATAGCGCACCTCTGCCATAAAATGCGCATCTGGTGTTCGTGTTAATGGAACATTCGAGCCCCACATCATGATATAACCGGCGTTATACCAATCACTAGATTCTGGTACATCTGTTTGTTCCCCCCATATTTGCGGAGAAGCAGGCGGTAAGTCTGCATACCAATCATAGAAGCTTAGTAGCTCTCCTCCGATCAAGCTTAAAAAACGGCTGCCTGCAGCATAGCTGATCATGGACATCGCAGGAATAGGGGAAAACCCGGCAATTCGGTCAGGTCCATATTTTTTTATCGTATAAATAAGCATAGCGGAGATCATTTGATACGCTTCTTCAAATGTCACGCGAATCATGCCGCCCTTTCCTCTAAGCTTCTTATAAGAGTCTGCTTTTTCTTTATCCTCGACTATACTTCCCCATGCTTTGACTGGGTCTTGATAATGTTGTAATGCTTCTTGCCACATTTTCCAAAGCCGTCCTCGCATATATGGAAATTTAATGCGCAGCGGGCTGTACTCATACCAAGAAAAGCTTGCTCCCCGCGGACAGCCCCTTGGTTCAAACTCTGGCATATCAGGTCCGCAGCTTGGATAATCTGTTGCTTGATTTTCCCATGTAATAATGCCGCTCTTAACGAAGACCTTCCAGCTGCATGAACCTGTGCAGTTAACACCGTGAGTTGTCCGCACTTCTTTGTCATGCGCCCATCTCCCCCGGTAAATATTTTCCCATTCGCGGTCTGTTTCTTGTAAAACAGACCAGTTACCATTAAATTTTTCTGTTTTCTTAAAAAAGTTTAATTTCTTTGTCCGTTTAGCCATTATGAGCCCTCCTGTTTAAAACCGACTCGATCTACTATTCCATTGTATCGACCTTTCTTTCGAACTAACTATTAGGGAAATTCCCTATATTGGCTTTTCAAGAGGTGAAAACAGTCAATTGTCGCAGAATGTTCAAATTTACGCTTTTTGGCAGCCGGAAATTGATTAAGGGAATCCCCTGATTTTTCCGCTCACTATGCTGATAAAATGTTGTTTTTTCACAATATCCCTGGATAGAAAACAAAAAACATCAAGCTATAAAGCTTGATGCTACAATGTTTATTCAGAAAAAAAGCCCAGTAAGTTATTTATTATTTCACAAACTTTATATGCCATTTTCGCTATTGCAGGCTCATTGGCAATCATGTACCCTATGGATTGTAGCGAGTACCAGCGCTGATTTAAGGCCTCCTATTAAGAATTTTTGTTCATCAATTCACACTTGCATGATTAAGAACAATTTTAGAAAGGATGTTTACAATGGGTACACTTAGAAGCGTACAATTATTTCTCCAAACATCAAGTTTAATTGCAGGATTTATGGTATGGGTTCTTATATCCTCACTCATTCCACTCATAAAAGAGGATATTCCGCTGACAGACGGCCAGACTGCATTAGTGACAGCTGTCCCTGTTATTTTAGGATCATTATTGCGGATACCAATCGGATATTTCACCAACCGGTTTGGTGCAAGGATCATTCATATCATTAGTTTTATTCTGCTGATGCTTCCTGTCTTCTTAATAAGTAAAGCGGATTCAATGGCTGATTTAATTATAGGAGGATTATTTATTGGTATAGGCGGAGCTGTATTTTCAGTTGGGGTTACCTCGATCCCTAAATACTATCCAAAAGAAAATCATGGATTTGTAAATGGTATTTACGGCTTAGGAAATGCAGGTACGGCAATCAGTACATTTGCGGCACCAGTGGTGGCAAAATCAATTGGCTGGACGCAAACGGTTCAGTTATATTTAATACTTTTGCTCGTATTTGCCGCATTAAATATCTTCTTCGGTGACCGCAAAGAACGGAAAGTAACAGTTTCATTAATAGAACAAGTGAAAGGCGTATATAAAAACTCTACGCTATGGTTTATTAGTTTATTTTATTTCATTACTTTCGGTGCTTTTGTTGCCTTTACAGTTTATTTACCAAACTTTTTGACAACCCATTTTGGATTAGACAGTGTTGACGCAGGGTTACGGACAGCAGGCTTCATTGTTTTAGCAACTTTGATGCGTCCAACTGGCGGGTGGTTAGCAGATAGATTTAATCCATACAAAATATTAATGATTGTATTTTTTGGGCTGGCATTTTCAGGCGTGCTCCTTTCATTCTCCCCGTCCATTGGTCTCTATTCTGTTGGTGTATTGACAATCGCGTTATCTGCTGGGATAGGAAATGGAACGATATTCAAGCTAGTGCCGCTTTATTTTTCGAAACAAGCTGGCATCGTAAACGGAATTGTGTCGGCAATGGGTGGTTTAGGCGGCTTCTTCCCGCCGCTTGTTCTGTCGTTTGTTCTTAATGCAACTGGTCACTATTCAATTGGATTTATGGCTATTTCAGAATTTGCCTTAGTCAGCTTTGTTATTGTAGTATGGCTATTTTATAAGGATAATCTTTTCATTGAAAAACAAATCATCAATGAAACGAAGGAAGCTATTTTAATTACTAATCCTCATGGAATTATCGAAGATATTAATCTATCATTCTCCACATTAACTGGTTACTCAAAAGACGAGGTAATCGGCAAAAATCCAAATATCCTGCAGTCAGGAAAACATGATGACGTTTTTTATCAGCACATGTGGAATATGATTAAACAAAAAGGCTACTGGGAAGGGGAAATTTGCAATAAGCGTAAAAACGGTGAACTGTACCAGCAATGGATGACGATAAGTGCTATTAAAAGCAAATCTGGCGAAGTTAAAAAATATGTTGGTATGTTAAATGATTTAGCAGTTAAAAGCTAGCAAACTAGTAAAAGGGTGTCCTGATTAGGAGGATATCCTTTTTTTGTGTATGTCGATTAAATTATATAAATATAACGAAATCCTCTTTGTATTTAGTGTATTTAAAGGGGATATCATTCCCCTTTTTACAGTTTCATTCCCATTCTGCTTTTGTATCTTTTAATCAGAATTTGGCAATCGACACTAACTACTCCTTTTAGCGGATAAAGTTTTTCGGTCAAAAACTTTTCCATTTCTTGATTATCACCAAAGATACCATGCATATGTAATTTACTAGGTCCTGTCATATGATACAAGCTAGTAACAGAATGTTCTTCAGCAAGCTTTGCTGCTACTTCTTCTAAATGCTGGGGCTCTACCTCTACATTAAAAAACGCAGATACATGAATACCGATTTTAGTTGGATTAATCACCGTTGTAAATTTTTCGATTACGCCTTTCTCTGTTAGGTTGTTAATACGCATTTGCACAGCAACCCTTGATAAATCAACTTCTTTTGCGATATCTGTGTAAGAAATGCGGCTGTTCTCATGCAGCATAGATAAGATGGTTTTATCTATTTCATCGAGCACTAAATTTGGAACGCTATAATTGGAAGACAAATTTATCATACCTCTCTTTCCTTTTGTTTCTATTATTTTCGAAAAACGTTATTGAGTGTATTTAACCATATAGAAATTTAATAGTAAATAAAAAAGAACAGAGTTTTCATATAGTAATAAAACAAAACATATTTCATTAAATAATAAATATTTTGCAAAAGAACTATTACATTTCGTAACGATATATGATATAAATAAAAATATTAATTTGTATACAAACTATTCACTATCATATGAAAAGTCAGAATTTAATATTTGAAGATCGACTTTTACAGAAAGGAGATGGATTTTTTTAACTTTTTATTTCTGAAAATTTTTAATTTTGTATTATTACTCACCATGACATGAACTTTAGGAGGATTTATATGACTATTAACGAACCAGTATATGCAGCCATGTTAGTGCTTGCATTAATAGCGATTGGCGAAATTGTTTCCATCTTAACACGAGCACGCGTGCCAATGCTGCTTATTGCCATAATGGGCTTTCTTATTTTAATTTGGACAGGGATATTCCCTGAAGACATCGTAGATACATCTTCTTTTAGCACAATGGGTACGTTACTGACAGGTCCTCTCGTTGTTCACTTAGGAACACTAATCCCGCTTACCTTAATGGGTAAACAGTATCGGGCTGTATTGATCGCCTTAGGTGGAGCGTTAGTTGCGTTAGTATTTGTACTTCCTGTAATTACAATGCTCTTTGGTTATGAGACTGCTGTAGCTGGTACAGGACCGTTAGTAGGTGGAATTGTTGCTTTTATTGTTACCTCTGATGCATTAAATGCAGCTGGATATGAATATTTAGTCGCAATACCGGCGCTAGTACTCGCCATACATAAGTTATTTGGATTACCAGTGGCATCAATGTTTCTTCGTAAATACGCATTAATTCTGCGTGCTAAATGGGATCAAACGGATTCAAGTTCTTATATTGCTGCAGCCGCAGAGGTTCCTTTGCATCATGGTGCAGAAGCAGTCAGCAAACCTAAGGTAAGAAAGAAATATGAATTTAACACGGCCAATATTTTATTGTTTAAGTTGTTCGTAGGAGCATCGCTTGGAACAGTACTCGGAGAACTTACGGGGATAAGCGGAACAATCTGGTGTTTATTCATCGGTGTTATAGGCACGAAAGTAAACTTTTACAATGAAAACATCATGGATAAAGCAAAAGCATCTAGTATCGCTGTATTAGGTACAATATTTATTGTTATTGCTTCCATGAGTAAAGTAAGTCTTACAGAGTTCCTGCATTTTATTCCACAGGTTCTAACCATAATCATTATCGGTGAAATAGGCATTCTTGCAGGTGGGTTCATTGTATCAAAACTAGTAAAATGGCACCCTTATAAAGGGATGTCGCTTGCATTGACGGCGATGTTTGGCTTCCCTGCTGATTATATTTTATGCCAGGAAGTAAGCCGCAGTGTTGGACGAAATGAAGAAGAGGAAAAACGACTGTTAAATGAATTATCACCGCCGATGCTGATCGGAGGATTTACAACAGTAACGGTCGCATCTGTTATCATTGCTAGTATTTTAGTTAAAACATTGTAAAGAATGTTAGAATAATAGAATGAAAAACACTTATCATAATCTCTTTTAGTAAAGGAGGATTTTTGATAAGTGTTTTTTTCATCGATACTGTTCTTATTTTAGTTTTTACTCCCGTAAAAATTAAGAATTGTCGTATTTCTTCTTTGCAATCCAATCTTTCGATATCAGTATTGCTGCAAAACATAAAATCAAGGTAATGAGTAAGTTTGCTGTTAATTTAGAATGGATGATTCCTGTCATAAGGATTTCAACAGCATGTGCACTCATCATTGCTGGGTTAATTAGATCTACAAAAGAATTAATGCCAACGAGAGATCTGCATAATAATAAAAGAACAATAGACAGTAATGCAATAATACCTTGATTGTTAAATAACGTGCTAAACATGGTCGTAAAGGAAATAATGAATAATACCCATACTAAATAAAACAGCAGTGCTAATAACATATCAGCAAAGCTGACATTGGAAAATAAAAGGTTCACATATGCATATGAGGCGAGGTATCCTATTGCGACACACGCTGCAACAAACCAATAATTAGAGAGGACCTTTGCGCCAATGTATTGAGACACACTGACTGGTCTTGTCAAAATAAAGGCTAACATGCCATTTGCTTTGTCAGATTGCACGGCACCCATTAAGGAAATGACGATAATTAATAGCCCTAATTGATCAAACTGTGACTCAAGTGTAGTCGCTAGCACCTCTCCCCCTTTTAGCTGTTCAAAAAAGCTCGGGTCAATCGTTATTCCTTGATCTCCTCCCATGGCTTTTAATAGAGCAGGCAAGTAGTAGCTGAGGACCGGTTGCATCATTCCTAAAAGGATAAACACAAGCGGGAACCAAACTATTTTGAAATCACGAATCATTTGAACAAATTCTTTTTTTGATAATATCGCAACATTATTCATCATTACACCACCAGCTTAAGGAATATTTCTTCTAGTGTATCGTTATCTACTTCAAATTTTAAAATATCTACATTATTTTCTAATGCACTTGCTAATAGCATATTTTTATTGACGAGAATATTATCCACTTCGATTTTCACAGTAGTACCGACTGCCTCTGCACCTTTAACATAATCCAAACTTTTCACAATCTCCAGCCAGCTGAAACTTGCAGAAGTTATTTCCATTAAGATGCTATTGCGGCTGTGCTTATTCAATAAGGCTTCTTTTTTAGTATCTTCAATCTTTTGGCCATCCTTAATAATCACAAATCTTTCACAGATATCTTCTGCATCGTTTAAGATATGTGTCGACAAAAGAATGGTGGTGTCTTTTTTGATAGCTTGAATGATATTGATTACCTCTCTTCTGCCAATGGGATCTAATGAGGATACAGGTTCATCCATTACAATAAGAGAAGGTTTATGCAGCAAAGCTTGGGCAATTCCCAATCTTTGTTTCATGCCGCCGGAAAATGTTCTAACCCGAGCGTTGCTGTCTTCCTTTAAGCCAACTTTAGTTAAAAGGAGCGGTATCTCCTTTTTTAACGCCTCTTTTTTCATTCCTGACAGCTCTCCCATAAACATCAGTGTTTCAAAGGCTGTCATCCATGGAAAGAAATTTGGATATTGAGGCAAATAACCGATTTCCTTTTTCATATCCGTAATTTTCTTTCCATTAAGAAATACTGCTCCCGAACTTGGATGAATAATATCTGAAATGATTTTAATTAAGGTTGATTTACCAGCTCCGTTTGGCCCGATTAAACCCACACATTCTCCAGCTTGCACTTCCATAGAAAAGTTATGGACAGCTGTTTTGTTATTAAAATTCTTTGTTATATTTTTAATTTCTAATTTCATACTCTTTTAGTCTCCTTTCTACTTAATACAAAATAAAGGATTGGACCGAATAGGTTAATAAATATAATGAGTAGTGTCCAAATTAATAAATGTTGCCGGTTTTCTCGGTTACGATATAAATCGATTAAGGCAATAGCAATTAGGATAAAGTTTATAAAAACGAACGGCAATACAATAGGCAAAATCGAGAAAAAATCAAAATCCTTTATATCATTTAATCCATAATGAAGATTCAAAATCTTACTCCTCCTTATATATTTTTATTATCATTATTGATAACGATAACATAAGTTTTTAAATATTGCACTATTTTTCCATTTTTATTGTCGTTTTTATTATTATTTTTTATAATGATAACATTATCAAAATGGTGAATATATCACGTACAGATTGGAGCAGGTTATGGTAAATAAAGCGGATGCATTAATACACCCAGTAAGAATCAAAATTTCACAGGCTTTAATGAGAAGTGGTGAAAATGGATTAACACCGTTAGAGATGGTGAAAATGATTAAAGACGTGCCTCAGGCAACGCTGTACCGGCATATTCAAGTATTGCTGGATGCAGGAATTATTCGAATTGTGAAGGAAAAAAAAGTCCGATCTGTCGTAGAAAAATATTATGCATTAAACGGAGAGGAAGCAAAATTAAGTCCAAGTGAATGGAAAGAAACTTCTAAGGATGACAAGATAACTTATTTTTCTTACTATCAGCTCTTCCTCCTAAATCAATATCAGAGCTATTTAACAAAATCAGAGAAAAATGGCAATGCGGAGGATCCGACCTTTTCTTTTGTCGAAATGAAGCTTGATACACAGACCTTTCATGGATTTCAACAAGAACTCAATGAATTAATGGTTAAATACTATAACAACTCATTAAAAAACGATAATAGTGAACCTACTCGCACTGTAGCTGTTACAATCATACCAGAATCTTAATACTGGCAATCAAAAAGGATAGAGGCACTAACGCCTCTATCCAAATTAACTATCTAAATAATCACACAGCTCAATTAATGTTCCATTCGTCGAAGCTGGGTTCAGATAGATTAGCCGTCTTCCTCGTAAGTTTACTCTCCGTGTATCCTCCAGAAAACGGATGCCTTTTTGGCGTGCTTCTTGGATGGCATCATCTAGGTTATCGACACGATATGCAAGGTGATGCACCCCTTTGCCTCGCTGCTTTATAAAACGTGCCATTGGCGATTCCTTTGTTGTCGGTTCTAGTAATTCAATGACTTTGTCTGCGGTTTTGACTACTGCGACATGCACCTCCACTCCTTTGGCGTCACTTGTGTAACGGTCCTCCAGGCTTCCGTTTAATACATCCAGGTAAAAAGGCAATGCATCGTCTATGCTTCGTACAGCAATTCCGACATGATCTAAAATATAATTCAAAAGAAGTCCCCCTGTTACTTAATAGGTATGCTTTGATTCATTATACACGAATCTATTATGTTCTTTGCATCCAAGCTATTAAAAAAGACAATCGGAATTAATCGATTGTCTTTAGGAATAACGTCTCATTAATTCATCTATGTATGCATTGCCGCGGGGCGTCACTACTGCTTCCTTTAAGAATACAACGAGCACTTCGCCATGTGCGCCTCTTGCGTATTTTACGTTTGCTATAATACCTTCGTTTTCCATTCTTTCTACTTCTGCATTAAACTCTTCAGGAGAAACGATACCAACATCTTTTGGCATTGGTTCGCGCCCCTCTAATAATCCTAGAAGTACAGCAAATCTTATTGGTATTGCATTGTCTGTCATGTGTAGCACCTCCGCTTTATATTATACGCAAATACTGTGTGGATGTCTTATGATTCGATTTGGTGCTCCCGTAAATAATAAAACGGCTGCAGATAACAGCCGTTTTGTGATTTCTTTATACTTTAAATTTACTTACCGTTTCTTGCAGCTCTTCTGCTAAACGAGATAGAGTGATGCTTGATGCCTCAATTTCTTCCATGGAAGCTAATTGTTCCTCGGTAATGGATGAAATATTTTGTGTGCCTTCAGAAGATACTTGGGCAATTTCGGAGATTACCTCAATAGAGCCAACTACTTGTTCTGCTCCTACTAGCATTTGCTGTGCTGCTGCAGATACTTGGCCAATTTGTTCGGCTACCTCACTAACTGACCCTTTAATTTCAGCAAAAGAGTTGCCTGCAGTAGAAATAGCGGTGATTCCGTCTGTTACTTCTGCTGTTGCTGCATTCATCGTTTGGACTGCTTTTTCTGTTTCTTTCTGGATAGAAGTAATCAGCTGGCCAATTTGCTGTGCGGAAGAGGCAGACTGCTCTGCAAGCTTGCGCACTTCATCAGCTACAACAGCAAATCCTTGGCCATGCTGTCCTGCTCTCGCTGCCTCTATTGCTGCATTAAGGGCAAGCAGGTTAGTCTGGCCAGCAATATTGGTAATAACATCAACGATTTCGCCAATCTGCAAGCTTCTAGCGCCTAACTCTTTAACTACTAATGCTGCGTCATTAACAGAATGATTAATAGAATTCATTTGGTTTACAGCTACTTGTATCGCCTGTTCTCCGTCTGCTGCATTAGTCGAGGCGTTTGCTGCTGTTACTGTTACACTTTGTGCGTTTGCTGCTACTTGTTGTATTCCTGCAGATACTTCGTTCACTACTGTTGAACTGTCATTAACACTTTCTACCTGCTTTTCCGTTCCAGCAGCAACATCTTGTACAGTAAGCGTTATTTGTTCAGATGCTCTGCTTGTTTGTTCTGCACTTGCACTCAGCTCGGCACTAGAAGAAGCGAGATGCTCGGCACTGCTTTTAATATGATGAATAAGGGAGCGCAGATTTTGGATCATGTCATTAAAGGCAGTCTCAACATCCTTCATTTCATCTTTCGTCTGTAAATCGAGCTCTGTTTCTAGGTCCCCATCTGCAACATGTATAGTTACTGCTTTTAATTTTTGGACTGTGCTGCTGATAGACAGATAGAATCCTACAAAAATATAAATGGTCAAAATAAATATCAGCACAACTACTGCAATAATGGCCGCTTTAGTAAGCTTCAAGTCTTTAGCCTGCTGGGTCATTATGCTGTTCAATGCTTTTGTTTCCAGCTCATACAGTTTAAAGCTAGTGTCGATTGTTGCTGTTGCCATATTATAAAACTCATCCGTATTAACAGTAATAGAAGTATTAGTACTAAATTCTTTTTGCACAAACTCTAAGAATTTATTTGTTTCTTCTAATGTACTTTGACTTGCCTCACCTAGACTGTTTTCTAGAGATGGCTTATTAGTAAAAATGATAGCTTTCCCGTGCTCAAGCAGTTCAAGTGAATTCTGAACAGAGGCATATAAGGAAACTAATTGAATTTTTTGGTCATCGGTGATTTTTTGTTCTGCGGCAATACTCATCCCAACAGCTCGGATTTGCCCAAGATGTTCTGTCAAATTAGGCAATGTAGTTGTTACATCGTTAATAATGTAGTAATTTTCTGGTGCTTTCGCTAAGAATAATTCTGATTGGTCCCCAACCTCGACCATAAAATCTAAAATATTGCCTAAATAATCAATATGCATGCTTGTTGCTTCCTGTAAGTTCAGGCTCTCAACATCTGATTGAAGTGTATTCCACTGTTGTTTCATTTCTGCCCATTGATCTGACACTTGGATAGAACTGCCTGTTCCTTTTACAAATGCATCCATGTTTGCAATGTCTTCTTGAATTTCCGCTTGCTTTTCTTCTAGCTTGGGCTTGTCTGAAGAATCGCCGCTAATGACACTTACGGAAATAGCGCGGTGCTGCTGAACATCCTGCAGGAAATCCTTCAACAGAGTATTATACTCCGTACCTACTTGTCTTTTTTGAATAGTGTCGATTTCCTTATTCGTTGTGCTTAACAGCATAAAGCTCATAATTAAAATTGGTATCCCTAAAATCCCGCCGATTACAGCAAATTTTTGTATATATTTTAGTCGGTTCATCAGCGCGATGATTGGCAAAAAAATCTTCAAAAGTATCCCCCCTATAATATAGATAATCTTTAATAAGGGAGTAATTTTCTCCAGTAAGCTTATTAAAGATGAACAAAGTATATATCGGTTTCACAGAAGGATACTCGATGAAAACAGCGAAAAATAAGAACAGATTCCTATATAGGAATAAAAAATAGGACTGAATTTAATCAGCCCCATCATTTTTCTTTTCAAGAAAAGACAATCTGTGAAATTTATTAATATATGTAAATAATTCTTCTCCAGTTATCTGTTGCATGCCAGCAAGAGGTATATACAGTGCCTTGTATTTTTCCGGTACCCAAATGTACGTGTGAATATAATCAGTAGTAAGAAAGCCGCATGATTGCCAAAATTTTATTCTTTTTCGATTATCTGCTGTTTCTGCTGACTCCGCTTCAATAATGAAGGTCTTAATTCCATCTGCCCCAGCCTTTTGCTTTAAATACTCAACAAATTGTCTGCCAATCCCTTGATTACGTTCTTTTTCTGATACGGCCAAATAATCAATAATCATGATCTGCTCTTGATTAAGCTTACCAACGAGCGCCATGGCAATTGCCTTCGATTCGTTATAACCGATATAAAGCTCGGCAATCCCTTTGGTGAGCATATTTTGAATGATTTTAACTGGCTTTGCTCCCTTTTCACCAAATGCCTCTGCATAAAGTGGCCCGGCATCCTCCCAAAGCTCCTGATCCCATGTGGACGTTGTTTTTATTTTCATAAAGTAATCTCCTTACTAGCCTTTTTTATTATTTTACACGAAAACAAATATAGCATCCTTGATTTACTCTTTATGATAATATATATGTAAACAAATTCCTGAAAATTAGGGCAACTTTCAGGTGAAAGGTGTTAGAAATATGTTAACTAATGAAGAGTTAAAGGCTATTAAGGCTCTCCAAGAAATTTGCGAAAGCATTGATACATGTCAGCTTAAGCTAAATTTTGATATGCTTGAGAACAGATCTGGTAACACAAAGGAAGACTATTTTCATTACGAAAAAGACAAGCTGGTCGGATTTCTTGGCAGTTATGGTTTTGGTAATAAAGTTGAAATTTGCGGCATGGTTCATCCGAGTTATCGACGGAAGGGGATATTTTCTAGACTATTAACAGAGTGTATGAAAGACTTAAAGCGCCGCAATGTTCATACCATCTTATTAAATGCTCCTTCAGAATCTCAATCAGCCAAAGATTTCTTAAGAAACCAATCTTGTTCCTTTTTTATGTCAGAATACCAAATGATGTGGCAAAATACGGAGTTATCATTAGATGACGGAGTAGTTCTGAGGACATCTGATTCTCCAGCAGATTTGGAAGCAGAGGTACAGCTTGATATTCTGGCATTCGGATTGGAAGAAAAAGAAGCCCGTGAATATAATAACCATTTGAAGGAAAGTAACACAGAGCAGCACTATATCATTGAAGTAAATGGAACAACAGCAGGAAAAATGAGGGTAGCGGAATCAAACGGAGAAGCTTGGATTTATGGGTTAGCGATATTTCCTGAGCTTCAAGGCAAAGGTATCGGCAGAAAGGCTTTATCAAGGATAATAAAGATGGAAAGTCAAAAAGGTTTACCCATCTTTCTCGAAGTAGAAGCGAAAAACGCCCATGCGCTTAAACTCTATCAATCATGTGGTTTTAGAAGCTACCACTCTCAGGATTATTATAAATATCAAAACTAGTTAAAAGGCTCAACGTGATAGTTGAGCCTTTTCTTAAAGGACCTCTCTTTATAAAAACTCCTTCTTATATAACCTATCTTTGCAAAAAACATAAAGCAGTTTACCACGCATTAAAACATGTCCGCTGATACGTTTACCCTTGTCATCAACAAAAGTTACGTTACCAGCCGGAATAATCGTTTGATTGCTAATGTTATAGCGCATCAACGTATCACAATCAATTTCTACAAGCAAGTCTTGTTGGTCAAATAGGAATTGCTGAAATGTATCATCCCCCTCTACTACATAGCATGCCGTTTCCATAAAGTCTTTGAGCTGAACGAGCTTATATTGATCATAGTAGTAAAAGTTAACTTCTTTAGAGCTGACGATATTCATGGCATAGCAATCTGCCATTTCATATTCTTTTGCTCCCCATAATTTCTGTCCGCTTTTTGAATAGGCGGCAAGTCCGTCTGCGCCCATTGGCTCGAGATCGTCAATTGCTCCAAAGATACCTTCATCAAAATAACTTACCCAAATGGTGTCAGTTTCGTCTATCTGCACTTGACTAATACCGTCACCGAGAAGGAATGTATCCATTAATTGTCCTTCCAGATTATATATTTGGGCGTTTGGTTCCATTTTTGCTCCGTCTGTGCTGCATCTGCCTTGGACAAGTAAAAGGGAGCCGTCCGAAAAAATATCTGCATCTGTCGGAGAAATCGGTATATTTTTAATTCTATTTTTCTTACGTTTCCGTCTTTTATTAATGTTATCGTACAATCTTGATTAGAAAGGGAAAAATCTATTTCCTCCTGAGGTGTTTCTATTAGCAGCAAAGCACCATCTCTTGTTATTTGCCCATTAAACCATTTCGTGCTAATAGGGTATGTGCTACAACATATCTAATCGAATTTCCTCTATTTTCATCACCTTATTTTCCCTGTTTTTAAAAAGCTATTGTATCTCTGTTATTTTCCCATGAACAACAAATCTGCCTTCTTTCGGGTCTGACAGATTGCTGCATGTTGATAATGTGATAATCTGGTCTTGTTCATTTAATTCTACGTTTGTTGGAAACGCAGATTTTACTGAAATAGTTTGCAGGAAATCCTTGTATTGTTCATCTGTAGAAAACTCTGTTTTTAAATAATCGAATTCGGTGGTTGTTGCATAAACAGAGAAAATTTCGACTTTGTAGTTTCCGGCCTTCGTTTTATACTGGAAGGTATGGTGCTTGGAAAAAAAGTCTTCATCTAATAATTTCTCTAACTCGCCAAACATTGCCCCATTTTTCATTTCATGACCATAGATGATGGTATGAAGATTGTCTGCGCCTTGCTTGTTTCGATAATCCATAAAAATACTTCCTGCTTTTGACTCTTCTTTTTTATAATTCCGATTCAAATAGTATTCATTATCCGTGCTTTGTAAAATCGGATAATCTATTTTTGTATCATCTATCGTCAGCCACCCGATAATATCTTCATTGATTTCTGTCATGCTTTCAAGTGGATCTGCTGCCTTACTTGTCGTGCTTGTGTCTTTGTGATACACTTCTTGAATTTCTGCCATTATCTTATCATTTTTCACATAGCCGTACACAATATGACCAATCTTAAATAGGCTAAAAAGAAAGACACCGATTGAAAGAATAAGCACGATTTGCTGTAGCCAATTGGATTTTTTTTGCTCAATGATCGTCAAATTCACTCCACCTTTACTGCTTTAAATGAAAGATGCTCCCATAAAGCTAATTCTTTAGGGGAGCAGTGTTGTAATTAATTATTGGTTTGCTCGTTTCATTTTTCGCTTCCAGAATACAATGGAAGCTGCTACTGCTGATGCTAATAATGTGCCTACATATAGGAAAATATTCGTATTATCCCCTGTTTGCGGGTTTTTCACAGAATTTGTGTCTGCTGTTTTGCCCGAATTGTTCACATTTTCGTTGCTGCTGCCAGTAACAGGTGCTGCTTCTTCCTTGTCCTCCTTATTTATATTATCATTGTTATCCTCTGTATTTTCTTCGTTATTATTGTCTGAATCTACTGGTGCTGGGTTATTACTGTTATTTTCTTCGTCGTTATCAACTGTTTCATCTGGATTAGAAGGAACTTCAGGAGTGTTGTCTTCTTCTGGTTCTTCTTTTTCAGCTGAAACTTGAAGTGCATTTTCCCCATAAACGATTTGATAGTTTTCAGGAAGTCCTGTTATTTCTACAGAAGCAAATTTGCTGTCACTCGCTAAAGTGCTGTAGCTGATAATATCTGCATCTGCTGCAGGTACATAGCCATCAGTAAAGTTTAGCTTCAATGTACCGCCAAACGCTGCTTCTCCGTCAATTTTCAAAACTTCTTCCTTGCTGCCAATGTTTAATTCAAGTGTACCACTATCTGTTTGGGTAAAGCCTTCTCCGATTGTGATACTGCCAGTTATATTTTCATTCATTGTACCGCCGTTATTAACAACTTCACCAGCACCAAAAGCTGTGCTTGAGTTTGCGATAAGGGAACCTTCTTCCAATACTGTTCCACCGGTATATGTATTGTTGCCTGTTAATGTTAAGGCTCCTGTTCCATCCTTCGTTAGACTGCCTGTTCCAGAGATATCATTTTTCCAGCTGTCAGCAGCATTGAAGCCGCCAAGAGAGCTGTCCATCGTTACATTAACATCTGTTTCAAATGCATCATATCCTCCTGCTGCTGCAAAAAGATTCAAACGGCCCCAGCCTTCACTGTCGTCTAAAACAGGGTAACCAGATGGCAAGCCTGTTGTATACAGCACCCAGCGGCGTTGCATGTCATCTAAATATGGGAAGCGAGTTTCCAGCAATACTTCAGCACCCTTTGGCACTACCATTGGTTTTGTTGTGTCGCCAATTTGTTGGAATCCGTAAGTAAGACGCTTTGTATAGTTTTGTTTATTTGTTTCGTAATCACTGTAAGCATCATATGAAGTGCCTTCTTGTGTTAGTAGCACTTCATGTGCTTGTTTGTATGCTGCGTCTTTTACACTTTTGTTCGCAGGATCATTCAGTGCTGCAGCTGCGACAGCTGTTGACATCACTCGGCCGCCGATTACATCCAGTGGTGAATGCATTCCAGCTACGATTCGGCTGTTGCCAAGCTCTGATGCTCTTGTCATCATTTCTTCAAAGCGTTCTGGCACTGCATAAGCAAGTCCGTATGATGCTAAATATGCTGCATTTGTATGTCCGCTTGGAAAACCGCCATCACTAGATGGGTCGTCCTTTTTAGCGGGAACAAGTGTCGGCAGTATGCTTACATCTTCACTCCAACGGAACGGGCGTTTATAGCTATAGTAAGCTTTTGCTGAAGAGGTAGAAGCTCCTGTCCAGCGGATTGTATTTATCAGGTTTACCATACTTCCAAGACTGGAATCAGTATCTGCCCAATTGCCGTTGCTGTTTCCGCCGTCTTCATATTTCACACTTGTCGCATCTTGAGGAATTTCATCTGGAATCGTTGTTCCAGCGTTAGACCCTGCTTTAAAATTATCTGCATAAGGCCCAAGACCTGTGATTACACTATAGTTTTGATTGCGGCGATCACTTAAGTAAGCATCTTTTGCTTCCGCTTCTGTGCGGTTTTTTGTAATGGAGATAGAAGTATCGATATTATGTTTATGTACACTCTCATTTAACACTGTTCCGTTATCCCATGAATCTCCCGGCTGCCAAATGTCTAAAAACTTCGAGAGGACACCAATAGAGGAGTTTGTCTCAGGGGTCATGTTTGAACTTTCATTACTGCCATATACGTCTACATAGTATCCGTAAGCTCCCGGTTTTGGTTCAATTGCAGAATGATCAGTTGCTGCAGAAGCGGAATAGGCACCTTGTGTAGTTAATAGTGTTGTTAATAATAGAATCGGTATTTTCGACTTTTGATTTTTCTTATTATCCTTTTTTACGCCTTTATTTGACAAATTCATTCACTTCTCTCTCTGTATTTTTACTTTCAACGTTAGTTTAATGATAGATTGTAAATACAGTGTGAATTTATCGCTAATAAACGTATAGTTTTTGAAAATGTTGTATATTTTTGTATTTTTTCGGCGAAAGATGAAACCTGTCTGTATACGTTCATTTGTGAAAATAAAAATAGAAGCCTGCAGCTGCAAGCTTCTATCATTAAATCAGAATTTGAACTACTGACCCTAAAATTATGGTAGCAAGCACATACACGAATACTGCGGCAACGCTTGTCCCTCCTAGTTGGGATAATTCCTTTTTGCGTTTCTCTGTGCTTACGTTTTTTTGGGCTGCTACTGCTTTTTTTGCTTTTTCTAAGTAAAAATAGTTAACAAAAACCGTTAATCCTAACCAAATAATCATATCAACGAGTCCAATTGCCGATAGCTCGTCACCAATTATATTAACAATAAGCTCTAAAATAAAATAAGCTGCCAAATACCCGTATGAAAGCCTATACATTTTGCGATAGGACATCCAAAATGGACCAAAAAAGAAGCATGCCCAATTCCACGATAATTTGGAACGGCGGTCAGACATGCCATACCATCTTTTTTTATAACTGCTTTCATATTTCGCTCCAACGAATGATTGCAAATCTTCTTTCGTAGTTGCGTCTAATTCTGCCAGAAATGCCAAAGATTTCCCCTCTTTCTTCTCTTATGTATAATCAAAATATTTACTAGTCTTTCTACCCTATTATAATATAAATTTCCTATTGAAGCGCTTTTCAAGTATAACAAAATAAAATAAAAAAGAAGCCTGTACGGCTTCCATTATTTATACTATATCGTCAGGGCCCCATATCGCCAGTTCATCACCAGGGCATGCAACAATTTCCCAATACTCACCATCACTGTCTCCAAAAAAACCTGCTTGCCAAGACTCATACATATTATCATGACCACATATGAACAAAACCTCTCCAGTCTCAAATGTCAGCAGCAAATGAGGAATTTCATCATGTAAGGAAACATCTGCTATTTTCATCAAGCTAAGTTCACAAAGGATTTTACATGCATCTTTGGCGTTTCGTTTTGGCAAGTCATCAAGGACAGGAAGTGTGTCAGCCTTAGATTGGATGATGGCAAACTCGCTTTCAATTGTAATATAAATCTGGCCATCACCCAATCGTTTCGAATTCGTTTCACTTTCTGTGAGAAGGAGCTTTGGACCGTAAAAGCTAATCCCTTCTACTGTTGCGCCAATACATAAATATTTCAGCAGTTTCTCAGCACTTAACTTATCTTCTTTGTTCATATGTGTACACCCTCTCTCCTTACATCATTTTATCATTAGTGTTCGATCCATTCCTCAAAGGATAAGTTTACAGGCTCATCTAACAGTTCTTCTGTAAAATCCATGTTTGTTGTAGGAGTATGTTCATCTACCTCTTCAAATCTAATTCCATCTACCCAAACACTGCCATTCCCTGAAAGTAAAACACCAAAGGCAATTACTGCACTGTTTTTTGGAATATCTAGTACGATGGAGTAGTGATTCCATTCCGTGTCGCCAGTAATCGGCCGATTGCTCATATTATCAAACTGTAAAACATCGCCAAGCCTATCATCGATTCGCATCCATAGACCACAGGATATATCAACATCCTTCGTTTTAATAAAACCAGTCAGCTTTAATCTTTTGTTAAGATATTTATCTGCTTTAAACTGCTGCATCATGGTTGCAAAATCTTGTGAGGCAGAAGGCTGAATTGCTTTCAAACAGCCTGACGCTTTGCCTTTGTGAACATTTTTCCTGTCGATCGCCATTTCATAATGAAAAGGGTTTGATCCGCTTAAATTCCAGCCTTTTAATAATTGACTATCTTTCATGGTTATTTCCTCCCTTTGTAGTGTAAGCTTGCTCATGAGTTTCCGATATTGTCCTGGCGGTATTTGATAATATTTTTTAAAGGAGCGTGTAAAGGATTCTTGTGACTCAAAGTGATAGTAAAAGGCAATATCAATTATTTTTTCATCTGTGTAAAGAAGCATATGGGCAGCGTTGGCAAGCCTCCGGTATCGAATATATTCAGAAGCGGAGACGCCAATTTCCTTTTGAAAAATGCGATGAAAGTGATATTTAGAAAATCCTGCTTCTTTAGCAAGAATACTTAAAGATAGTGGTTCATGGATGTTCGTTTCAATAAACTCGACTGATTGCCGTATCATTTGACTGTA
Source organism: Bacillus sp. Au-Bac7 (assembly GCF_021341655.1). NCBI lineage: Bacteria > Bacillati > Bacillota > Bacilli > Caryophanales > Bacillaceae > Bacillus > Bacillus sp. Au-Bac7. The sequence continues at coordinate 565,311 of NZ_JAJTTG010000002.1, forward strand.
CATCTCTTACCTCCCTATAGATAGAATAGCAAAATCACCAGCCGTTTTTTTGACAATTATTGCTTTTTTCTGAATAAGAAAAAGAAAACAGCTAAAATTAAGAAGACATTATGTTAAGGATTGATACTATGAAGAAAAACAGATGGATTGTTGTTTTAATGGCCGTTTTACCATGGATGTCCCTCCCGCTAATGGGAAAAAACATTTTTAAGAAATATGCATTAGCAGCGCTTACGATGAGTACATACCTTGTACTTGAAGGGAGATTTGCTGAAAAAAGAAAATGGTGGTGGTTTCCTTATAATGTAAGACCAAATGTATTAGCAGAGTTACCTTTAATATTTGGACCATTTTTCATTGGCTCCATCTGGATTTTAAAATACACATTTGGAAAGTTTAAGCTTTATTTTTTAGTGAATCTTATAATAGATTCCCTGTTTACATATATAGGGATGGATTTGTTCAAAAAAGTTGGTTATGTAACCTTAGTCAGATTGACTAAATTTCAATTATCTGTTGTTTTCTTAATAAAAACCTTTTTGTTGTATGGATCTCAGCTACTTTACGGAAGCCTGTCTAATCATTTTAAAAAGAACTAAGGAGCAAAGCAATGCTTTGCTCCATGTTCTCTTTATAGCAATCCGTATTTCTTAAAACTGTTATAAATACCATGTTCATCATGAGTATCTGTTATATCATCGGCTGCAAGTTTCACTGGTTCTTTTGCATTACCCATTGCGATACCGTATTGAACGTATTCAAGCATTTCTAAATCATTTAGGCCATCGCCATATGCAAATGTGTTTTGTTTGTCAATCTTCAAATGATTTATGAGTATCTCAATTGCCGTAGCTTTATGAATGCCAGGAACCGATAATTCCCCGCTGTTTTCACCAAAGATTGGGACTGTACTTGAAATGACCGTAAACTTAGCTTCAAATTCTCTGCTGATCTCTGATATAGGCACATCCGAACCTAAAAATGATATTTTATTTATATCATCTCTAATTGGATTTTCTCCTTCTATCAGGCAGTCATGAAATGGCTGCAATCCTTTCTCCACTTCTTCTCTTGCATGTGGATTTTCCATTAAGAAGTTATCAATAATCTTCCGTATATGAGCTTTGCAGTTTTTACTGGCAAATAAGCCGCCATTTGACTCTAAATAATAATCAATTCCATGCTCATCGAAATAGGCTACAAGATGCTCTACATCCTCTGTACTAACTCTTTCATGCAGCAATACTTCTTCGTCTATTTCAATATATCCGCCGGCTGCCCCAATAATGCCGTCGAAGCCGACTTCTAGTATTTCCGGAAACAGTTCTGCTTTAGACCGGCCCGTACAAATAAACACTAAATGGCCGTTTTCCCTTGCTTGCCTGACTGCCTGTTTTGCTGAATCTGGAATGATGCCATGATCATTAACCAATGTTCCGTCAATATCCATAAATATGATTTTTTGCATGTATGCACCTGCCTATTATTCTATTGAAATCGCTTTTAATTTTCAAAATCATTAGCTATGAAATAATAGTAGCAAAAATGGCTAATCAGCACAATGTAATATTTATTCCAGTTTGTCCTTATAATTCTGTACAGCTTCCAAAATGGTAGTTATCACAATCTTGTGGTCTGTCAATTGCGGAAAATGACCGCTGTTTTTGGCTATTATTTGTTTGCTGGTTTTCGCTAATGTCAACAATTCCAGTTGATTTTCTTGTCTTCTTTTTAGTGCTTCCTTTGGGATAAGTCTGTTGGCCTTTCCCCCTGTTATGACATATAACGGGATTTCAGGAAATGAGGGATGCTCGTTAATCTGCTGTATTGTCTTTTTTACAAAATGAATTTCATCGAATTTTTTATGTGCTGACAAAGTATCAAACCTTGACAGCATTTTATTAACTGATTTAACAATCTTTCCATAATGTTCATCCAGCAGCATATCATTCGGATGGCTGGCCTCTAGAAAGACAACTCCGTAAACTTCATCAGGATAGAGCCGTGCATATAAATTGGCATATAAACCGCCGAGGGAATGTCCTACAAGCAAGTATGGCGGCTTTATGTTGAGGACCGCTAAAGCTTCCCTGAGTGTTTCAATTATTGTAATTCCATCTTGATTTTCTTTCGGTTTTTCACTGTCGCCCACACCTAGACGGTTATAAGCAAAGACAGCAGACATTTTAGAGATTTCCTTGATGATCTTCATCCAGCCTTCAATCGGGCCGGAGCCGCCGTTCATTAAAATAATATTCGGCTCTCCTTTTCCAGAAATAGAATATTCTATTATTCCTTTTGAAGTCGGTACCTTTTCTTTTTTTGTCTGCAAGCCAAAAACACCTCACCCTTATCGTTTTGTAAAAGGATTAGAATTGTAAGTTGTATAGTAACTATACGAAACAGAATAAACAAAGTTCCGTAAAATGAATTTTTAATAATTCCTAATTGCTTTGTTTAATAATTTATTAATATATGTGAGTGCGTAAAATTATTTGCTTAATAAAAATAAGAAGCAGCGCGCTGCTTCTTAGATCTTTAATTTCATTGTTCCTATCTCTTTTAAGCCTGCACGTATTAACAAAAATACTGCGACCCATGATGCTGCCATCAGGGAGAGCTGTCCATAAGGAAACATCCAAGGAGCGTCAAAATCCCAAAAAGCATGCAATAGCACAACTAAGATAAATACTCGTAAAAACCGGAAGCGCATGAGCATGCTCAGTTTAAATGGCTCGTCTCCCTGCACCCTGCAAAAGGCAGCTCCTGCCAGTGCAGACCAAGCAACATGTCCGCCTGGAGCAAGAATCCCTCTCCATAAAATCGTATAGTACAAATGCGATCCTCCGCCGGAAAGCAAAGCTCTTAACGCATATCCTGCTGTTTCAAATGCTGCAAATCCAACACCGACAGCAGCACCAATAAGCAGTCCATTAAGAATAAACCGGTATTTTCGGTAACGGACAAATGAAATAACTGTGATCGTTTTGGCAAGTTCTTCGACAATTCCAGTTGTTATTGCATTAGACGTATTCCGTAATATATCAAAAAATAATAATGCAACAAGCATCGAAAGAATTCCGCCTAACAAAACAATGTACATAATTCTATAAAAGGCAATATTTTGGGGAGCATTCATCTCCCAAAAGAAAATCAATGTCGTGAATGGAACAGCAAAAGACCCTGTTAAAATCAATCCGGGGATAAAGTTAGCATTTTTAAAATAGCTGACACCTATGTAAAAACCTGCGAATGTAAGAAGAGCGATTATAAATACCCTTGCAAACAGCCACGGTTTAGGCCATGTATCTGTCACTTCCGTAATCTTTGGTGTTGTCAATGCCGTTCCCACAATAAACAGCCGTTCTGCTTCCAATTCACTATGATCATGAAAAACGCGGGAAAAGATATTATGGAATTTAGGATTAACAGAGCGTTCTCTTTTCGGTACCATGTCTACATAATGGGCAAATTCGTAAAAAAAGCTATTGTCATCACCCATCGTATTGTCCTTGATGAATTTTTCACCACAGTTAATGCAGAACTTCACACCATCTGGATTCGTATACACACATTGTGGACACTTCAAATACCTTCCCCCCTCATACTTATTGGATTCACTACCAAAAAGTATTTACCAAAGCAGGCAGAATTATTTGAAAAGGAGTATTTAGTAAGATATTTAATGTTTATTTTATTTGTACATGGGTAATATAAAACTAATCATGATTTACCGAAAATATATTTCATTACCTTTTGAAGCCTTCCCATTCATTTGGGAAGGCTCTTTTTCTAATTATACGCCTTCTATATCTGTTACCTTGTACAAATATATTTTCCATACTGTATTGTTCGATGTAAATTGACCGTCAAGCTGCAGGTGATTTTCAGCAGCATTCTCAATGGGCACAGCAGAGAAAATATAGCGTCCGCCCATTTCTGCAAAATGCTCCATATTTAATTCTAAGTTCTTAATTTTTTTAGTAGATGTTTTTTCAAACATATAATGTTTGCCCAGCTCAGCTGTGAATATATAGCAGCGCCCGCCCCATTCATCAAAATAAGTCCGAATTGTTTTGTTTTTTGCCAGCTCATGCTCCATGATTTTCCGAAAACTATGCTTATAGGCTAGCGAATAAAAATTATTATATGTATCAATAGTGTAAAATCCGTTATATTGGGAGACAGCCGGATGCAGCCCAATGCTTGCGACACGATAATCCTCTTTAGGTAAACCAATATGTGCTTCAATATCTGCGAATACATCTTCCGCATAAAACTCTTTAACAGTCGGCTTATCATGATAAATAATTTCATCATTAAAAGCAAACAACAGCAAAATCTGACCGATTAGCAGAAATTTAACTGTCCCTTTCCATTTCGGCGAGCTCTCTATTAGGATTTTCAAACCGAGAGCAAAGCTTACGTAAATGACTAAAGGCCGTAAAAAATGAAACCGGGCAAAATTAAAGGTATCTAAAAACTGAAATCTCTCTGTTAATGGCAACCAGCCTCGATAAAACCAGAAAGCATACCATGCTGAAAGAATAAAGTTGAGAGCAAACAGCCATATAAACAGCCGTTGACTGCGCCACTCTTTGTTTTTAACAATAAGGAGGAGAGAAAGAATGATGGCTGCCAAAACAAGCAGCCCATGAACGGTCATGACATGGTTATGTCCGAAGACAAAGTTTTTAACGGTCAGTTTCAGCGAATGAGCAAACGTAAGTCTTGCATGGAAGTACTCGTCCCTGCTTGTCGGTTCCTGCTCGAATAAAAAGGAGTATACAAGCCGGTATTCAACGATTAAAAACACAAAGCTTATATAAGCAATCCCAAGCAGGAAGGGAATATTCAAAGTTTTTTTCCTAATGGCCTCATACAGCCAAAATAAACCGATTGCTGCTAAAAAGAAGAAAAAGCCAAGAACAATACTCGCATAAAATGGCACTAATGTTAATGTGAGATAGTTTTTCCATGACCGCTCCCCATTGCGGATATTTAACAATGCCCATAGTACGAGCGGCATTCCTAATGTACTCAGCATTCCCGACGGCCAAAACGGTGTTAACGCAAAGGCCACAGCTGCCCCAACTGTAATAAAACTAAACTCAGGATTTTTAATAATATGCTTTTTTAAAAGCAAGTACATGCCGATAAAGGCAACAACCCTTGTTATTGCTTGGCTAAGTGTATAAGCAACCATTGTTGGAAAGAATTTATAAAGCCAAACAATCAGCGTAAATTCCGAACCGAAAGCATTACGTGGAAGCCCATTGATGATTTGCGGTGTAACAGCATCTAAAGTGCCGATGAGCTCTCCGCTATTTGCGAGCACTTTATACCATGCCAAATTTGAATCGAGATTATCATGGACCCGAATATGGGCGTTTTCCCCAAGCACAATTAAGGGAGATAAATACAGAGCTAGTAAAATAAAAGCTCCTGCAACTAATTTTTGCTCATGCTTGAGATTTGAAAAGAACAAGTGTATCACCTCAAAATAATCGCTAATGTTATTTTTATCCATAAAAGGATAATTATAACCTACTTATAGATAACGACTTTGTTCTCCTGTTTGTTTCATAAAAATTTACAAAAATACAAAAAGACCTTACAAATTGTAAGGTCACAAATACTTTAAGAAACAATATTATATCTCTTCAAAAACTTCCTGCCTGCCCAAGCAAATATCCGGTCCATTGAAAAGCCCATCAATCCTAAGACCACTAGACCAACAAAAATCCAATCTGTTTGAAAATATAATCGTGCATTCCAGATCATAAAGCCTATCCCTTCATTGGCTGCAACCATTTCGGCGCCAATGATTGCCATGAAGGACGAACCCATCGCAAGCTTTGCCCCTGTAAAGATAAAGGGAATGGCTGCTGGAATGACAACATATCGCAATACTTGCAGATCACTTGCTCCCATGCTTTTAGCAGAACGTATTTTATCCTCAGAGATGGAAAGCACTCCAGTCAGTGTATTAATCGTGACAACAAAAAATGTAGCATACATAATTAAGAATATTTTGGATTGCTCGCCAATCCCAAACCAAAGCATAAATAATGTAATAAATGCAAGCGGCGGGATAAAACGGACAAAATTTATCACTGGTTCAACGAGAGCACGAACGGTTTTATTGCTGCCGATAAATAATCCCAGTGGAATCGCAACAATATTTCCGAGAAGCCAGCCTATCAGGACCCGGACTAAACTGTATGCCATATAAATGAATAAGGACCCATCACTACCAAGTTCGATAGCGCCGCGCAATGTAGCAAGCGGACTTGGTAAAAATTGCGGATCAGAGAAATAGGCAGCAATTGTCCAGATGAGCAGCAGCCCTATCCAGGTGATTATCCCTGTTTTTAAAATCTTTCTCCAGTAGGCTTTTACAGGCAGTTTCTTCACTGTTGGCTTTATATTTATTTCCTGCTGAATGGTCGTTTTCATTCTTAATCCTCCCTAGTCAAAATGCGACTGAACTACTTTATAATACTCATTAAAATCAGGACTAGTTATTTCTCGTGGATATGACATGTCGATTTGATAGGATTGAATTATTTTAGAAGAAGGTCCAACTGACATTATTCCAATCCGCTGCCCTAGCATTAGAGCCTCCTGAATATCATGGGTAACAAATATCACTGTTTTATTTGTTTCTGTCCATATTCTAATAAGCTCGTTTTGCATCGTTCTTCTTGTCATTGCATCTAAGGCGCCAAATGGTTCATCCATCAAGAGTATTTGCGGATCATTTGCTAAAACACGTGCCAATTGCACACGCTGTTTCATTCCGCCGGATATTTCCTTAGGAAACTTTTGATTATGCCCTGCTAACCCAGCCAGTTTAATATAATAATTGGCAATTTCTTTTCTTTCTGCAGCAGGAACCTTCTTCATTTTCAACCCAAATTCCACATTTTCTTCTACCGACAGCCATGGAAAAAGGGCTGAATCAGCTGATTGAAATACAAAGCCTCGATTTTCTTCCTGAGGTGCTGATTGGCTTTGAATCGTCAACTCACCGCTTGACTTCTCAATAAATCCAGCAAGAATATTTAATAAAGTTGATTTTCCGCAGCCGCTTGGACCTAGTAAAATATAAAATTCTCCGCGGTTTATCGTTAAATCAACATTTTCTAATACATAGCTTCCTTGTTCTTGAGTTTCAGAAAATGTTTTTGATAACCCCTTTAAAACAATATTAGGAGCATCTGTTTGAACCATTGTCATTTTATCTACTCCCTTCTTTCTTGGATGATGGTGGATTCACAAGTTGAAACAGAATCCACCTCCCCTTTATTTACTTGCTTTTATAGGTTACTTCTTCAGGTAATGCCTTCTGCAGCGCATCTAACGCCAGCTTATCTTCGATATTATAGTCTTTTTTTAATAGTCCCCTGTCTAGGAGCCATTGTTTCATATCACTTAAGTGCTTAATATCCTCTTCTGTAAAACCAATCGTGTAATTGATATTTTCTAGGTCGCGTAAGGTATCCTCTTTTTTCACTTTCAATTCCTTATAGGCAATTTCTGCTGTTCCATCAGGATTTTCTTTTACATAAGCAATCCCTTCTTTAATGGCTTTCAACAGATTTACGACAGCTTCTTCGTTGTTTTCAACAAATTCTTTATTGGCGACAAGATAACTGCTTGTGGAAATATTGGCTGAGCTCAAATTATCGATGGTATGTACGCCGTCAATCGCTTTTAATTTCTCTAATACTGCTCCGCTTGATAAAACGGCATCAATATCCCCTTTTTTCACGCCCACGATTGCTTCATCAGGTGTGCTGAATGGCACGTATTCAATATCCTTTTCACTTACGCCAATTGTTGCTAGATAATTAGCCCAATGATATTCCGATACTGTTCCTTTTGCGACACCGATGCGTTTTCCTTTTAAATCAGCAGGCGTATCTATTCCTTTTACAGCCACAAACTCAGATTCTTTAATAGTTGCTTCTGTGCTATGACTTAAAGAAGAAATAACAACTAAATCTCCTCTATTTAAGGAATTTAGAAGTACATAATCTGCTGCTAACCCTGTGTCAGTCTGTTCTGTCAGTAATGCATTGATAGTATCAATACCATAAGCAAAGTTAGAGATTTTCGGGTCGATATCCAGGTCTGTAAAAAACCCTTCTGCATTTGCCGCCCTAATTTGCAAGGAACCGCCTGCCGCTGTATCAATTCCTATCTTTATAGCGTCCTTGTCTTCACTTCCTGAAGTGGAGCTTGAGCAGCCTGCTAAAAAAACAGATAAGATCAGGCTGAAAGCTGCTAGTTTATATTTTTGCTTCATGAAGAAATTCCCCCCTTTTAAAACTTGTTATTTTATCTCTTGTTCATCAAACCGTGCAACGCAAAGTGCTCCTTCTCCAATTGATGCTGCTCCTTTTACTTCAACCGCGGAATTAATTCCGCTTGGCGCCGCATTTGGCACTCGAAATGTTTCAATCTCCAATGGCTGTATTTCTATTTCTTCTGGTTTCTCAAGCTGTGGAACCCAGCCGTAAGGAACTCTGTATGCTCTGTATACCATATTGGAATTACGAGCATTTTTGAATGGCGAAATATATTCCCAAACAATTTCATGGTCTGCTGTTACTTCAAATATACGGCCGTTGGAGCCCTCTGTTATTAATGTGTTGCCATTTTCTAACCGCTGAGCTGAACTAATATATGGACTGTAGAACCGATAGGAATCTGTAGGAGCTTGATAGTTTGCTTCTTGACCTGTATATTGCCAAACTATTTTTAACGTGATCGGATCTATTTCCAATACGCGGGAATGATCGCGCAAAGCGTTTTTCGTACCGTCTGGAGAACCAGGATTCGGAGCGCCATATCCTCCCCAGCCGCCGTTATCAAACACAAGCAGATTTCCTTCACCAGGCAGCCCTTGCGGAATAATATGAGCATGGTGCTGTCCGATAATCCAGCCAATCTCCTTTAGCTCCTCAGTAGAATAATCTGGTCCGATTTGCCAGACAATCTTACCAGAACGTTTATCCGTTATGCCAATGATATTTGCTTCCCTTGCATCCCAAATGATATTGTCTGGGTGAAATCTTTCATCTCCATTGTCATAATGACGGTTTGGACCTACTGCAGAGATTGAATTTATATGAAGCCAGTCACCAGACTCATTTCCGAAGAATCGGCGGTTTGGCTGTTCATAAATGGTTTTCTTTGCTTCCTCATCAAATTGCAATTCATCAAAATGATCGCTGAATGACCATTCCCAAACAATATTGCCGTTCCAATCCACTTCTAGAATGACATCATCTAACAGCTCAAACTTCGAAATATTCGAGTTGACTACATTACGGTGAGCTAGAATTAACGTATTGCCTTCATCAACTTTCGGCTCCTGCCCTGGCGCGTAATATCCAACAGAACTGCCTTCACGCTGATAGTCATGATGTGCTCTAGCAATCCATCTCCCCTCATAGCCTGGATCCGTAATAAACTCATGTTTATCAAACTTCCAGACAATATTGCCGTCAAAATCTACTTGCGCCAAATCTCCTTCATCCTGAAAACCATGTTGCGGGTCTCTGTTAAAGGTGTGTCCTAATACATAGCCACCAGGGAAAATTTTATTCGGAAAGCCTCTCAAGCCTTTCCACAAGTGGACCTCTCTGCCATTCATATCAATCAATAATGCCCCTAGATCTGGTGCTTGAAAAATAGTGTAGCCGCTCCAAGCTTTAGTAGGTGAATAGATTGTTGCTCCTGTCGGATAAATTGTAGGATGTCCCATATTTACTCTCTCCTTTTCTATTTTTCAAATTGGTTTAATCGGATTAATGCACAAAAATGTCTAATCTCTCTTTTTTTCATACCCCCTACTTCCTTATCGACCGATAAACAATAATAAAAAAAGAGACTCAACAAAATGCAAATGCAGCATTTCATTGAATCTCTAGTGATCTAGTCGATTCTTTATCTATTTGTTTGTTTCTTGAGAATTATCATAACAGGACTTAAAAGGAAGTGTCAACGATTTTTTAACTATTCAGATAAAATTACTAGGTATTCAACCAACTTTGTTACAGCTGCTGAATTATTGAAAAATCCATGCCTGTCCTAATGTAACTAACCAGCTCATTTTATCTTTGCTGAATAAACTATGTAATGAATAAGGACAAGGAGGGATTTATAATGAGTAGAAGACCGTGGTTCTTCGGAAGAAGCAATAATGGTGGGAATTCAAACCAAAGCAACAACTCTAATTCACGTTCAGGCGACAGCGACAGCCGTTCTGATGCAAATGTAGACTTTGATGTAGATAACGACTTAAGAGTAGACACAGAAGTAGATAACGATAATACTGTCAAAAACCTTGATAAAAACACGAACGTCGCTAAAGTCAACGATTCTGGTAATGCTAAAATCGACTTGAACATTGATGTTCATTCCGATTCCAAAGCTCGTGTCCAATCACGCTCCCGTGCTAATGCGGATGCTGATCAAGACCAAGATAACGAGCAGGACAATGACCAAGATCAAGACAGCTAAAAATCCGCATTACAGAACGAGAATGGCAGCATTCTCGTTCTGTAATGAAAAGATATGTTTTCATTACTGCAACTCTAGGTTTTAACCTTACTTATGGACTGTATTATACTGACTGTTTAGTTTAACAACTCCCACATGGCGAAAAAGGCAATGAAATAACATAATAGTAAAGAAGCGGCAGATAGGCTCTGCCGCTTCTTTTTAATTAGTTCGGACGAACTAAAATTTTGCATTCATTTTTATCATTAATTAGTTTTTCAAACCCGTCTTCCACAATGTTATCTAATGCTATGATACTTGTGATGACTGGCTCAACATTCAATGATCCCTTTGATAACAAATCAATCGCTTGGGCAAAGATGTTATTATAACCGAGAGAAGAATTGATTTTTTTCTCACTGACTACTTGTGTTGTAGGGTGATACTTAACAGGATTTGCAAACACACTTACAATCATAAACTCACCATTTGGTTTGATGCAATCAAGTGATTGGTTGAATGTAGCCTCTACTCCAGCAACGTCAAAGGAAACATCTACTCCCCCATTGGTATGGTTTTGAATAACTTGAACAGCATCCTCTTCCAGCGGATTTATTACTACATCCGCACCCATTTTCAATGCTAGTTTTCTGCGTTCTTCACTAACTTCTGCCACAAAAATCTTACTTGCTCCTGCTGCTCTCAAGCTCTCGGATAACAGCAGCCCGATTGGTCCTGCTCCAAAAAGTGCGACGCTATCGCCAATTTTGAACTTACTTTTTCGAATTGCCTGCAATACAACGGCAAGAGGCTCTACTAAAGCGGCAAATTCAAACTTGAGTGTATCAGGCAATAAAAATACATTTGCTTCTTTCACGACAACATATTCAGCGAAACCGCCATTTTCGTGAATGCCATATGATTTCATATTAGGGCAAATATTATAATTTCCAGTTTTACATGTTTGACACTCACCACATCCCCAAATCGGTTCAATCGCAACTCTGTCGCCAGCTTTAAATTTAGTTACATTATTGCCGACTTCCACAATTTCTCCTGTAAATTCATGGCCTAAAATCATTTTATTTTCTGTTACAAATGTTTTATGTAGATATTCGTGTAAATCTGTCCCACATATACCAGCGAATTTAACTTTAACTTTTACAGTACCTTCTGTAACTACCGGTTCAGTGACTTCTTCAATTTTTACATCTTTTGAACCGTAATATACTAAAGACTTCATAACATTATCCCCCCATTTTCCGTAACCAGCCGCTATATTAATGACATTCATTGCTGATGGTTCATCTTATCCACTGATTACAATCTCGAATTAAAACTATTCTAACTAATTATATGTAACTTAGTTACTAAAACACAATTATCCTGCTTTTGCGTATTAAAATACTTTTCTATCGTTCTACTTAAAACTGCACGCAGAATATCATTTGGCAAGTTATGCTGGATAAAATAGTGCATAAGCAATGCCTAGTATGCGACCAACTAGGTCGCATACTAACTCGTAACTAACAAGTGAAATGTCCCTTTGTTTCTATGATTCTGTTCAAGATGTAATATTTTTGATGTATTGTCCGATATCATTGCTTTGTTCATTTAGATTTTGGATATCTTCCATAAACTCAACCATGACACGAGATTGCTCTGCTGATGCAGTGGATACTTCACCAATACTCACTGTCAAATTCTCCATGTTTGTTCGTATTTCTTGAAGAGATTTACCAATCGTACCTACTGCATCCTTTGTTCCAATGGAAAGCTTGCGTATTTCATCTGCCACAACACCGAAGCCTCTCCCAGCATCGCCAGAACGGGCTGCTTCAATGGCAGCATTCAAGCCAAGCAAGTTTGTCTGTGATGAAATATCTTCAATTAATTTAACAACCTTACTAATCTCCTGAGAGTTCTCATTTGCATGAGCTGCTTGACCATTTATATCTGTGCTGGTTGCGGAAAGTTCCTCCGCTTGAGCGGCAACTTGTTGTACTTTTCCCTGCAGACTGCTGACGATCGAGCGTAATTCATCCAAATCTTCATCTAATAGTTCTTCGTCTTTCAATGTTTTGGTAATTTGGAACACACCGACAATCTCACCGTTTTCATCACGAATAGGATTTGCGGAATAGTGCATACCAACGCCATAGCGTTCTTTAGGAATATGTATTTTTATTTTTTCTCCGTTAAGTGCTTGACGCAGGATATCGTTATCTTCCGTAAATGCAAAGTCACCGACTTTAACACTATAATCTAAATCTTTTGACTGGGAGGAAAAGATGAAATTCTCTGTGTCGGTAACGACAACAGCACAATTTTCACCAAGGTTTTTTTTGATTTCAGGTGCTAGTTTAACCAACGCTTGTAGTGTTAAATGCATATTTCCATCTCCTATTCCTGGTTAGTTACTATTTTCATTTTTTCAATTATCTGTTTGCTTTTTGCATCCAAAGCCTGAATTTCATCCATGAATTCAACCATGATAACAGATTGCTCATCTGATGAAGTGGAGACCTCATTAATGCTGAGTGTCAGATTCTCAATGCTGGCACGGATTTCCGTTAAGGATTTACCGATTGTCTTCACTGCTTCCTTCGTATTGTTAGATAGTTTTCTAATCTCATCTGCCACAACACCGAAGCCTCTGCCAGCATCGCCAGAACGAGCTGCTTCAATAGCTGCATTTAATCCAAGAAGATTTGTCTGTGTAGATATTTGTTCAATTAACTGAACTACTTCGCCAATTTGGCGAGAGTTTTGACTTGCACTTTTTGCTTGGTCGTTAATATCGCTGCTGGTTGCGGAAAGCTCTTCTGCCTGTGCGGCAACATACTGAACCTTACCTTGCAACGCATCAATTACTTCATTGATTCTGCTAAGCTCTTTATCTAGCTTATCTTGATGCTCCAATGTTCGCGATAAAGATAACAAGCCAACAATTTCGTTTGTATCTATATCCCGAATTGGCGTAATGGAAGTCACGACAGGCACACCGAAAATTGCTGCATCTTCTGTTTTAGAAATAATTTGTTCGCCTCTAAGTGCGCGCAGATAAACTTCATGCTCATCCAGTCTTGTTTTTCCTGCTTCAACATCCAAATTCAAGAGCGTTGACGGCGAAAAGTAAACAAACTTCTCCGTATCCAGCACACCCATTGCGGCTGTTGGTCCTAGCGTATCTTTTATAATCGGGGCAATATTGACTACTGCCTGAATAGTAGAATTCATAAAACAAGCTCCTCCATATGTATTTTTCCTTTATATCGGCAATAAGTACTAAATGTGAAGCAATTCACTAAAAAAAGTCTGATTTTGTTATATTTTGTAGAAAATCAGACTTTTTTAGTGAAGGAGATAGTAAAAATGTATGATATATAACTTTTGGCTTTTGCCAATAGCATAATTAGTACTGGGTATGGTAGCTGTTAATGAGTAAACGTTTCCTATAATAGAAAATAAAAAAACTGCAAGTATGAGCTGCAGTCTTGTTTAATATTATATAAATGTGGAAAATAAAAAAATTGATTGTAGTTTAAGTGGCTATATATTTTTAACATTAGATTTACATCTTATTGTTTGTTTAGTTATTAACCCAATCAGTAATCCAGCAATAATTGGTAAAATAGAGATTTCGGTATATGAGAGTGAAACTTTAAGAATAAGAATATCTATTTCAGTAATAAATCCGACAATATATAGAAGTACCATTGTTCCAAATCCTGCGCTAAAGGGAACCCAATGGGATTTACTCACAAAATCACATCTGTTATAAAAAGGATAAATCTTTTTTCGAGATTCCAGCCCAATTAAGAGTTGCGACCCATAATTCTCCTACATTCTTTTTTAAATTTTGGACATCCGTCTTTAAAGATAATAAGCCACGTATCCTCTGTTCAAACGCTTCAGATAAAGAATCCAACTCGAAACATTCTTTGTACATAGTCCGACTTGATAAAAATGTGTGTTTATTTTTTAATCCAACCGACATTACTGCCCAATAAGCCACTAGTCTTGCTTCTTGAGCAATTATTGTAACTGTTTCACTTAATAAAAACAACTTATAAACATGTTCATACATATCTGTAATCGCATCTTTAAATAGGCTGTTTAAGTCTATTAGTTCTTCTGCTTCTTTTACGGTTTCTCTTAATTCTTCATAGAAATTAGTTAGATCATATAAAACTTTACATGTATAAAGAACATCACTTTTTACTGACCACTCTAATTCAATATTTGTTGCTTTTGATATCATTTTTTCTGGGGACCTAAAACTTATTCCAACAAACATACCTTATAGAAAAATGCTTCCAAACTACTTTCTCGCTCCTTTATTACTACTCTTAATTCTAAGTCGGATTCAGGACCGTCCAATCCCTTTGCTGTGGAACCCTCTAACGCAACAGAGAGAAGGTTTTGCTTGTATTGCTTTATTAACTCTATAAGTATTTTATTAGCAATTTCAAATCTTTCCTCAGTAGAGAACTTTTTAGGCTGCCAAGTCATCTATTTTACAACTTCCATTCACATATTACGGGCATATATGCCATATTCTCCATTTATTTTAAAAGGGGTTCAACAAAACATTTGATTTTCCTGTTAATTACATTTATTTCTTCTTCCGTTAAACTGGCAAGATTGTTTTTTTGAGAAACTGTTTGAATAAATTTTAAACAGAACCCTCTATACTTGTATACTAATTGGGCTACTCTTAAGACATTTGATATAATTTAAATTAAGGAGGGATAGTAAATTGGCGAAAAAAAGCAAGCATATTATGTATATTGAAAGCTTACTAAAAGATGATGAAGAAATTTATCATGTCTACGAATGTATAAATGATGATGTCCTGGGGGCATTGGCACATACTGATACACGACTGATATTTGGTACGGATGGTATTTGGACAGGCGAATCCATAGAAGAAATAGATTATGAAAAGATTGGTTCAGTAGAATTAAAAAACAATTTTTCAGGTTCAATTCTAAGTATATATGTTAAAAACTCCCAACAAGTTATGGAAATAAAAAGTGGTTCTAGGGAGAACCTTAGTAAATCAAGAAGTTTAATTGCTGACAAAATTGAAGAATATAATAATGATAAAGAATTAATATCAGAGGGAAAAACGAATTATTTTATAGCAGATGAATTATTGAAACTTGTAAAATTAAAAGAAGATGGTCATTTATCTGCTGCAGAATTCGAGCTTATAAAAACAAAACTTATAAATCAATAATCTCTATTATTGATTATTACTATCTTAATTCATATGGATACGTGAAACCTTTAGCAGCGTTAAAATTGCTAAAGGTTTTGAACGTACTTATATCTACCTTATAATCTCCCATCTATTCCGGAAAAATGTTCTTTGTGCTAATTTGTCCTCATTGGTATGACTATAAACATCCATACTAATGGAATATGGATCTACTTCTTTTTCTATGTATGTTTCTAAGGATGCTGCAAGACTTAACTTTTTACTATTCGTTAATTCAGACCATGATTCTTCATCGACATATACATCAAAAAAGATAGTCTCTATACTATTTTCTTTAACTTCTATACTTTGGACCACATTATACTCTTCAATTAACTTTTCAATTCCGTTATTTTTAAAATCAATTATTGCTTTTCCTTTATTCTCTTCTAATTCTTGTTGTTCTTTTTTTCTTTCTTCTTTTTCTCTTGCTCTTTCTTCCCTTTGTTTTTCTCGATTCTCTTGTTCTATTGCTTGTTCCTGTCGAATATGTTTTTCATTTTCTAGGAATGCTAAAAACCCTACAATATTTACATAGATGAAAATAAAATAAAAAATACTAGCAATGGCCATCTTCCATATTTTTTTAGAGCGAAAACCTAAAATTTTATTGTACCATTTTCTTTCTAAAACTTTTGCAGTTATCCCTATATCAACCAATTCGTTTTGTAGTTGAAATTTATCCTTTTTCTCTGCGGGCGCATATACGCTTATTTGTAAGTTATTCGAAAAAACATATTTTGTAGATAATACAAAATAATCAATGGTTACATGGCTTAGTTCCGAAAGAGGATATTTTTTAATAATATTAATGCTATCAATTACTTCTGTGTACCCACGAGATTTCTTTTTTGCCTGATAGAATTCAAGATTACCGTCTCTTATAATCATAAATTCTCCAGCTTTATTACTAACAATAGGATATACGTTTTGACTAAAATATTCTTTGACAAGTAGTTCCAATTTAACTTTTTTAAATTGTTTTGCCATGTAATGCAAGATACCTCCTTATTTATTTCTCTAACAATTGTACCATTGAAATATATACGGTAATGAGCTAATAAGGTTTCATATGTATAAAGCTCCTTTTATGCAATGTTCAGCTTCGGATAGTTGAATCCAATTTTCCTTATTTATGTTTCCGCCTTCTATAAAATTAACGGGATTATTATAGCATTTCGTAATTACTGATTGAGTATATATTCTCCTTAATCAAATAAGAAAAAGATCTCCAAAGAAAATCTCTTTTGTCGTATGTACACTTTTCTTCTACTCACAAAAAAATTTACTTTTTTATATTTTCAACATCCTGTATAGCATTTTTTATATTTTTAAAGAAATTCCCTAAATACAATATCTAAAATTTCCATTTCTAAATAATTTGACTGCGTAAAATTTAATTTGTTTATCTAGCTTCCAAACGGAAATATCTTCTTTCCAGCTCACTATGAGAAATTTAATACTTCCCTTCAACTAGATAAAAGGACTACAGATTAACATCTAATAGTCCTTTTAATCCCTCTCAGCATATTAATTTATTCGTCTTCAAACACATCGTCAGTGGTAAGACCTTGAATAAAACTTTCAAAGTCTTTAGCCAACCAAGTGATTTTGTAATCATCTTCTTGATCGATATGTACGACACACGGTTCGCCTTCTGGGCCGCATTCTCGATAATCAAGAAAAACCATATCATGTCCAGCTGATGGACAATCACAAATAGCTATGCCGATATTAGGATATCCCCATTCCTCCATCCAAAATTCAGTGCTATAATCACCACCTAAAGAATTGCTTTTGCTGTATCCTATACCATATATCCCACTTATTGCAATGTGATTTTCAGACCAACTTGTCGGTACTGTAGTAGGGTAACAATCTTTTACTGGAATTCCGCCATTATGTTTTTTCATTAGCCAAATATAAGACGCAGGCAGTTTATATCCTAAGTCTCTTTCAAGTTTAGAAATATCCTCTTCTGTAGGTGAATCAGAAATATATTCCTCTTTAGCATACTCGCTGTCATCCCAAAAACGGTCTAAGTCTACTCCCTTAAAATAGCTCATTTCTATTCCTCCATTATTTAATCTATGTCTATTCCTTGTGTATTGTCATATAAAATTAAATTCTTTCATTGATTAGCCAATAACAGTTCTAGTCATTATATTCTGGATGTCCATGACGCTCGCAACCGAATAAATAACATGCTTTTTCGACTTGCGGCGCATATTCCATTGGCTCTTTGATGCCGTTAATTGCCTGCTCGAGCATTTGTTCATATAGCTTAATGTGCATTTGGATTTCTTCCATATCTTCTTTTTTGTCTTCCTCTGTCCAGGTTTCATCGCATTCTTCTTCATAACTTTCTTGGAGCTCGATTTGCTTATCCTTTATCAAGTTATCCAATACTCTTCTTGCCTTCTCCCTCTCACCTGTTTGAACAAGACAATAGGTGTAGCGGCTGACCCAATTGGGCTCTTTCCAATAACTTGCCCATCCTTTTTCAAACCAAAAGTTTGCCTTATGATGGGCATTTATTTCTGCATATAAATCTGCCAAGTCTACTGTACCGACAAAATCTCCCTCCTTATCGGAGAAGGTATCTAGTATGCTCTCCGCCTCTTCATATCTCTCTAAATCAGCAAGGCATTTCACGTAACTATACATTGTGTATTCAGAAGGTTTTGAGGCATGAAAAAAGCATTGCAACGCTTTGCTTTTTTCGTCTTTATGATAATACGCTACACCAAGATTATTGTAAGCTTCTAAAGTTGGCTCTAATTCAATCGCCTTTATTAAAATGGGAATGGCGGAATCCCAATCTGCTATTGTTATGTATATTTCACCTAATAGATTGTATGGAAAATGGGAACTTGGAGTACTAGCAATCACTTCTTTTAGAAGTGGAATTGCAGCTTGGGTATTCTCTTCTTCTCTATATAGCATCCAAGCGAAGTTATTTAAAGATTGCACGCCTCTATTATTCCTTATCTCTTGCTTAAAAATCTCCCATGCTTTATCTAATTCATTGTTTTCATAAAACTTAATCGCCTTTGTGTTTTGACTCATTAAAAAATCCTTTCTGCCGTTATGCTTGTTGTCTAGTATTATAACATTCTCTCCATTTAAAAGAAGAGTGCACTTTTCGTTAAAGTGCACTCTCTACATCTTATTTCAAGAAGTTTTCTTTAAAGAAATCTAATTGGTAATCTAAAGAAATTGGATCATTAAAGATAAACTCATATGCATTAGCTTCTAATACATGGTTGTTTTTTACTGCAGGAATATTTTTGTATACATCTGTTTCCTGGTAAGAGTTATCTTGGTCATTATATTTGCTTATTACAAGATAATCACCAACATATTCTGGAAGGACTTCAGAAGACAGCGTGTAGTAGCCTTCTTTTTCCGTCATTTCTTTTACTTTTTCAGGCATTTTTAAGCCCATTGCTTGATAAAGAATTTCTGTTCCGCGGCCCCAGCTGTCACCAAGGATATACATGCTTTTATCATAGCTTTCCAATACGGTAACAGTAGCATCTTCGCCGATTTTCGCTTTAATTTCCTCGCCGGCAGCTTTTGCACGAGCTTTGAAATCATCAATCCATGCTTGTGCTTCTTTCTCTTTATTCAAGAGCTTGCCGATTTCTAAATGCAGCGTTAAGTAATCCACTTTGTTATAAGTGTATGTTACAGTCGGAGCGATTTTTCCAAGCTTATCAATGTTTTTAGTTGTGCTTGCTGCGATAATTAAGTCTGGTTGCAGCTCAGCAATTTTTTCGATATTCTCTTCGGAAACCACTTCCACATCCTTCAATTCGTCTGCATAACGTGGATTCGTCATCGACCATGAATCTACACCTACAAGATTAACGCCAAGTTTTAAAACATAACCTGCATTTGTTAAAGCAACAACTCTTTGTGGATCTGCTGGAACTTCGATTGGGCCATTTTCTGATTCATATGTGATTGTGGAATCTTCCTCTTTTTTTGTTTCTTCGCCAGATGTTCCTGTTGTCTTATTGCCGCAAGCACTAATAATTAATACAAGAAGAAGAATGAATGGTATAAGTTTTTTGCTCAATGTTTGCTACCCCTTTTAAAATAAAATAGTATGTATATATTTCTGTATTACTAGTTTACCTGTTTATTTCCCTCCTGAATGGATGATAATGAGAATGATAATCATTCTTGGATTAATCATAATCTCGTATCTAATTTCTGTCAATAGATTTTGAGCCTTCAAATTAAAAATTTTGTGACAACTAAAAAAGGCCGGTCAAATTGGCCAGCTTTTAAGAGATATAAAATAAAATGAACGGCTTTTATTGGCTTTGCCAATGGAGCCTGCGTCTGATTTTTTTGTAAAACCGATAAGTATGCCTGACAACATCCAGTGCTTTAAAAGGAATTTTTACTGGGTACTTATAAATAGTTTTTTTATATAGTTTATAATATGCCTTCACTAAATCTTCCCATTTTTCATCTTTGCCTTCTTTATAAAAATCCGAGACGTCGACAACATATCCTCTGCCATCCTTCATCATCACGTTTTTTCCGTGGATATCATATGGATTCAGACCACATCTTCTCGCATATTCGAGGGCTTCATTAATATCTTCGATGACAGTTTCCGGTATCCTAATTCCTTTAGCAAAGGCATTATAAAGCGTGATTCCTTTTAGTCTTTTTAAAACTAAATAGTTATCTCCTTCATACACTAGATGAGAGTAGCTCGGATGAATGCCAAGTTTTCTGTATATATCTGCTTCCTTTTTTAGATTTTCTTGTTCTACTACATTGACTTTAACGACGAGATCTGGCTCTGTATCATGCATAAAGACAGCTGCATAATTGCCTACTCCAACACACTTCCATCCAAGTGGTATGCGTTTTACCACGACTGGATTATGCACTTTTTCTCTTTTTAACACTACTTTCTTTAAAAGCTCTGTTTCTATTAAATGAATAAAATTCTTCTTCATCATTCCCCTCCGCTACTTGCTATTTTATCATCTTTTCCTTAGTGTTCCCTTAACTTGAACAGAGAAATTTTTACAAACTGAAAAATAATAATAGAGTAGCTATTTCTATCGAAAGTATTGATTAATTCAATCAAAATAATCAGCTTTCCTTACTATATCTGTCCTCATAAAATAGAGATAGTAATGGAGAGAAGGGAGAATTTATTATGACAGTTGCCGTTATATATGGGGGAAACCGCCCGAATGGAAATACAGAATTGCTGACAGACTTAGTAATTAAAGGGGTCAAGGTCGAAAAAATTTATTTAGGAGATTTCCATATTGAACCAATAATGGATATGCGACACGAAGAAATTGGCTTTCAGGATAGCAAGGACGATTACTATACAGTCATAAACCGTATCCTCCCACATGATACTATTCTATTCGCTACACCTATTTATTGGTACAGCATGACAGGAATCATGAAGAACTTTATTGATCGCTGGTCCCAAATGCTAAGAGATGCTAACTACCCTGATTTTAAAGGAAAAATGGCTTCCAAAAAAGCATACGTCATCGCTGTTGGCGGCGATTCACCTACCATTAAAGGTCTGCCGATGATTCAGCAATTTCAATATATCTTCGATTTCGTCGCTGTTAATTTTGCCGGCTATATTCTTGGTGCTGGCAACAAACCTGGCGATATTTTAACAGACAAAAACGCACTTTATGCTGCAACTGAGCTCAATAAGCAATTATTAGCGAGAGAATAACGAAAAAGTCTGCATCAGTTGCTGCAGACTTTTTTCTATTCATTTCTTTACTTCATATTGTAGTTCAACAAATTGTCCAAAGCTTCGTGTACCTTTCAGCTGAAGGTTCAGCTTATAATTACCAGCTTTAAATAACGGAATGCCGTCTCCGATAACAGTTGGGGCAATTGTCACAATCAGTTCATCAACCAAATTGTTTTCCAAAAAAGCCTGAAGCAGATTACCTCCGCCAACCATCCAAATATTTTTGCCTGCTTCTTTTTTTAATTTGTTCACAAAGAGCAAAATATCCTCTTGTATAAATTGAACATATTCTGTATTCTCTTTAGGGGTTCGAGAGAAGACATAGCAATCCTTTCCTTTATACGGAAAATCACCTTTTTCATAATCCATAATCCACTCATATGTACGATTACCGATCAGAATAGTATCAACTGTTTCATAGAACTCGGAGTAGCCGTTATCCCCTTCTCCCTCTACTTGGAATAACCAGTCTAGTGAATCATCCTTTGTAGCAATATATCCATCTAAGCTTTGAGCAATATATAATACAAGCTTTCTTTCGTTCATTGGGCATCATCCTTCACAAACAAGAATATATGTTCTTGTTTATTATATACTATAATCTAATTTTTTAGGATAGTGCTGTAACATTTTTAAAGAGTGTATTTTAACAGCTGCCAAGCCTGTATCACCTTTTGGTATTACAAGTAGGTTAAGGAATCAAGGACTTCCTCCAAACTTAGTTCAGCACAAGCCATGGATGTGTCTGCTGCCCCATAATACAATTTAATGATGTCCTCTTCTGTCAGCACCCCGCAAGAAAACACAACTCCACCGAAAAATCCTTCTTTTTCATACTGTGCTTCCGGTTCAACTATAGGATTCTCCGATCGTGCAATAACTTTCGCTGGGTTTTGTAAATCTAATAAGACTGCCCCCATACAGTAACGGTGATCCTGTGATGCACCATGATACAATTCTAACCAGCCTTTTTTTGTTCGAAACGGCACTGCTCCTCCTCCGATTCTGCCAGAATCCCATTTTCCTGCTCTCGTGCCAATTAAATGACGGTGATTCCCCCATTGCAGCAGATTTTCAGATTCTGCAATCCAAATATCTGGAGAGCCATTACTATTTGGAACAGGGCGATGCAAAGCATAATACTTTCCATTTATTTTTTCTGGAAAGATCGCTACATCTTTATTTTCTGGAGCCAAAATCATTCCATGATTTTCGACTTGAACAAAATCTTTTGTTGAAACCATGACAACGCCTACACCTTTAGGAGATGTTGCACTATAGTAAATATAGTACGTATCTTCTATTTTAGTAATTCGAGGGTCTTCAATGCCAAAGGTCTCCAGTTCATTGGCTGGATAAATAAACGGCTGTTCATCCACTGTAAAGTGACGGCCGTCTTTACTGCGGGCGATTCGCAAATAAGAAAGAGAGGTTAAGTAAGACCACTTACTATGATTTGCTCTTCTGATCACACGAGGATCGGAAAAATCGTAATTAGGGTCGTCCCGTTGAAATTCCATAATATCGAGCTGTTTCGTGTTTGGATTATATATAGGTGATTTCACTGTATTATCTCTATTGCTAAACGGTCTTTCTGCAATTCGAACAAGCATGATTACTTCCTTCTTATACTCCGTAATTCCCGCATTAAAAGCCCCGATAACTTCAAATCCTTCGTGAAACGGTGTTATATCTTCTGGTGTAAGCAATGGATTTTGTTCGTAGCGATAAATATTCATATGTTCAGCTCCTTCGTTTCATATGGTAGAAATGGATCTGGAATCGTAATTTTCTGTGCTTCTGCATCACTAGTTCCTGCATACAAATAGGCAGTTCCATCACTATTACGTATTATGCCGCCACTAAAAACGACATCCTTTAAATCTGGTCTTTTAGACGGTCCCTTCTGAAAGTTCGCCCGTTCAGCTATGATTTTCATTTCTGACGAAGCACCCGTTTTCGGATTAAGCATGAATACCATCGGATAATAGTGGCGGTGTCCACGTTCGTCAAATTTAGCAATATGACCTAACACACCGATCATTCCGTTGGACAGGAGTTGAGCTTCATTAACTCCTCCCCATTCTTCGTCAGTAAATTGCTCCAGTAATGGTGTATTTTCTATCTCTTGAATGGTTATATCAGCTAAGGTTAGCAGACGCTTAAAACCAATCTTTCCTCTGCCTCCTTTTTTTCCTTGTGGACGGGTAAACATCCCGATTGAACCATCACTTAATTCAACTACTCGCAAATCTTTCATACCATCTGGACCAGCTACAAACTCTTTTAAAGTAGCAATCTTGTCTCCTTTCATTAGGATCGTCCGCCAGCCTAATAAATCTTTATTCTTTGGATGGGGAAAGGTTTCTACCCCTCCAAAAATTAACTCGCCACCAATTTTTGTCATAAAAGGATCTTGCAAAGCAAACACTGGTGCATCCTGCAGAAGTATCCATTTTCCATTTTCCTCTGTAAAGAAATGGACGGACGATTTTTCACTCTCCCGGAATTCAACTCTCCCTGCAATCATCATCTTTCCGCCTTCTTCAAAAGGTGCGGTTATATTGTATACATCTTTTCCTTCCAGCCCAGTTATAGTAAGTTTTTGTGGATTGGTGGGCTGAGGCTGCTGTTGAAACTCCCGTAAGATTTTCTCTAATGCTTTTACTGGTTTTTCCATAGACAAATTCCCTTCTTTTAAGTGCACTGTTTACTTTAAAGTAAATTGCATTCCTTCCTGAAATTTTTTCGTAAAGAAAAGGAAGAGAATGATAATTGGCAGTGTTAATAAAACGGAGGCTGCATACATCGGTCCTGGATAACCGCCATATGGTCCGAACATTTGCGATAAAAGCACATTCAATGTCAGCATATTCTCACTCTTAATGACAAGCATATCCCATAGTAACTCTGACCATCTCTCCATAAACAAGAACAGAAAAACGACCGTGGTAATTGATTTTGACATCGGCAGCACAACCCTCCTCAAAATTTGCAGATGACCTGCGCCGTCCAGTTTCGCTGCTTCTATAAAAGTGTCTGGGATAGCACGAAAAAAGTTCGTATACATAAACACCGCCCATAAACTCATTGCTTTTGGAATAATCATCGCCCAGTAAGTGTCATACAGCCCTGCATTTTGGATGATTAAAAAGGACGGAACTAACAAAATAATCGCCGGAAAAAACATTTGAAACAAGATGATATTGTGGACAGTTTCCCGGCCTTTAAAGTTCATTTTTGCTAATGCATAGGCTACAACAGCTCCGGTGACCATCATGAGGACAGTAGACCCTGCTGAAACAATAACACTATTGAAGAACGCTCTTATCCATGGTCTTGGTACAGCTACATCTCCTCCTCCGAACAGCCATTCGTAAGAGCGAAGTGTAAACTGTGTCGGCACCAAGCTCTTATCGACTTGATCCCAGACCGCAAATGAACTCATTACCATATACAGATAAGGAAAAACCATTATGCATAATAGAATACTTGCGACAATATAGCGAAGCAGCAATCCTTTCCTTTTAGACCCAACCATTGCGCTTTCCCCACAGTTCTAATAGTTTTCTAATGATAAAGATGGATAAAAACGTAATCACAGAAGCGACGATTGCCACCGCAGATGCATAACCAGCCTGTAAATTCTTAAATGCTTGTGTGAAGATTTCCATTTGCCATGTATTGGTTGCGTAATCTGGCCCGCCTCCTGTCAATTGATATACCTCTGTGAAAATTCCAAAGGTAACACCGATAGACAAAATCATGACTGTGTAAATTGCCGGATATAATAATGGCAGTGTGATCTTAAAGAACCTTTGCCAGCTAGAAGCACCATCGATTTCTGCTGCTTCATATATTTCTGCATTGATGCTTTCAAACCCAGAGGTTAATATCAATGCATAATACCCAGTAAACTTCCAAGCGATTATTACTGCGACGACACATAATGCTGCTAGAGGCGAACCAAGCCAATCGATATCGATTCCAAACTTTCCTCTTAAAACAGTGTTAAGCGGACTATTGTATGACAGCAATCCTTTGACAATAAAGGATGACACCACACCAGATGCTAAATATGGCAGGAAAAAACCAATCAGGAATATACCTTTGAATTTCGGAAGACCATGGACAATTGCTGCAACAATCATAGATGAAATAATAACTAACGGAACGAAAACAACCATAAATTTAAAGGTAACAAGGAATGCCGCTTGGACACCGGGAGACCGAAACACTTCTATGTAGTTGGCAATGCCCTTCCCATTATATTCTGGAGAAATTAAGTTCCAATCTGTTGTAGATAAATAAAACGACCATACTAATGGAATGGCAAAAAACAGGACGGCATAGAGGAGGTATGGACTGGCAAACAGCCAGCCCAACCCATTGCTTTTCCTCAACATTAAAGCCCTCCCTCTATTGCCTTTTTCATGTCATTCCAGCCGTTTTTAGGCGTTATTTTTCCTTTTACAACAGGATTCACAGCATGTTGGCCAATAAAGGTTTGCAGCTCGTTATATTTTGGATTATCGATAGATGGAATTCCATTTGGGACAGCATCTGCATACGGCTGCAGTGCCGGGTTTTCGCTGAAGAAGGCTGTGAATGCTTCATTTTCAGCTAAGTCGTCCCGGGCAGGCGGCAGATTGGTTTGTTCAAGCCACTTTAAATCATGCTCAGGATTGGAATATACCCAACTCATGAATTTCATAGCCGCTTGTTTTTGTTCCTCTGTTGCTGAAGCATAAATAACTAATCCTTTCGTATCTGCAAATGTTTTAACATTTTCTGTGCTCATTTCATCTGGAACAGGCGGAGGTGCAAGTGTAAACGTTTCTCCGTATACCATTTTCGGAAACTTTTCCTCCCAATATGTCAGTGTCCACGGACCAATGTCAGTGAAAATTCCGACTCCTGTTTCAAAGGGATCAGTAACTGTTTTTAACAAATAGGCATCTTCTTTTCGCAGATCATCCATGAAATCCAACACCTTTATTCCCGCATTATCATCTGCAACTAGCTTGTTTCCTTCAATGAAGTTATTACCTGCTGATGCGGCATTATATAGCATGAAGAAATCAAACCATCTTTTCCACGCTGTAGGGTCTGCTAAGTCCGGCTTGGCCCACACGAATTTTTCAGGATACTTTTGTTTAAGCTTCTTGGCAGCATCAAGCATTTCGCTGTATGTTTTAGGAGCCTCATTAATGCCAAGATCTTTTAAAATATCCAGCCTCCACCCAAAAAGCATTGGGTTGGAGTAGATTGGCAGTACATACTGATTTCCATCGGAAAATTTCCACGGCTCCACTGTTTCGTTCATGTTCCGATTTGTGATAATGTCTTCCCAGCCGTCTAATTCATTAAGAGGCACGAGCGCTTTACTTTCAGCAAGCTGTGCTGCAAATCCGCGGTTAATATTTTCTGACATCGTCGGAGCGCTTTTACCCGCTATTGCGGATTGAATGCTCGCTTCAGATGAAGGACTTTCTTTGATAGCGCTAACATTTATCTTAATCTTTGGATTGTCCTTTTCAAATTCCTTGGCCATTTCCTTCCAATAAGCTTGTTGAGTAATATTCGGTGCTGCCCAAAACTCTATCGTTGTCTCCCTGTTTTTATCTGCATTCTTTTTACCTTCCCCGCTGCATCCTGAAAGAATCGAAACAGCAGCGGTTGCTGCCATAAGCAGAGAAATCACTTTTTTAGATTTTTTCTTCATGTTATCACCCCGTTTAAGATTAATTACTTTACCAGTACATCAACATGTGGATTATCATTACAATTACAAAAGGGAATTACAATTCTTTTATACGAAATTATTGTAACGTTACAATTAGAATTATCACATTGTCTTTTATATTATTCAACGCGATTTTCGGACTAAACACCAAGTATGAATTGTAGTTAATTCACACTAATATTAAAGATAAAGACTTTGTTGCATGACATTATTTTGTCATGTATGTTAGTATAATGAATAATATTGTTTTCAATTAGTTGAAGGAATGATTTCATGACAAAAAAAATTACGATGCAAGATATCGCAGACCAGTTAAATATTTCGAAAAATTCTGTTTCCCAAGCGTTAACAGGCAAAGCCGGTGTAAGTGAAAAAACGAGAAGTTTAGTGGAAGCAACAGCCCGCGAGTTAGGCTATGAATATTTGCCTGCGCGTAAAAACTACCAATATAACATAGACAGCAAAAATGTTAAAATTGCGCTTATTGCATCTGATTATGCCTTTTCTCTTAAAAGCTTTTTCGGTGAAATTTACTTAAGTATTGAAAAGGAGATAGCAAGTCAAAACAACAGCTTAATGATTCAATCGATAAACCAAGCAGCCATACAATCCCTGGAATTACCTACCTTTATTCTCAATGGTTCGGTTGACGGAGTATTAATTCTTTCCCACTTGAATACAGAGTATATTCAAAAAATTATATCAACAGGCATCCCTGCTGTGTTAGTTGATCATCATCACCCACACATTAAAGCTGATGCAGTATTAACAAATAATCGGTTTGGAGCATTTCTGGCGGTAGAGCATCTCGTTCAATTAGGGCACAGAGAAATTGGTTTCATCGGCAATATTTCGATTTCGCCGAGCTATTATGAAAGATTGGAAGGATATCATTTGGCATTAAACCATTATGGAATAAAGCATAATGAAGCATTGCTTCTTTCCGACATAGAAGAAGATGAGGATGGTGTTAGAAAAGCGATGCACCAGCTGCCTAAACAGCCAACTGCCTGGTTTTGTGTTAATGATGGCTTAGGCTTTCTCGTCAGCTCGTATCTCGTGCATGCAGGCTACAAAATTCCTGAACAGATTTCCGTATCGAATTTTGACAATGGTCAATTATCGAAACTTGCTACACCGAAAATCACAACAATGGATATCGACCTTGAACTTTTCGGCAAAAGAGCGGTAGAACAGTTAATGTGGAGAATCAGCAATAAAGATGCAGCTAATCAAGAAATACTTTTGCCCACCACTTTGCTTGTCCGAGAGTCCACTGGACCTGCCCCCAATTAAAAAAACCAGCTTCTATTTAGAAGCTGGTTGTATCGTTATTCGTTCGTTTTCCAGTCAAACACAAAATCATCATCTGACAACGGCTCCACTTTAGTAGCCTTTACATAACCATTTCCTTTAACAGAGAAGAAGTCATGGTTTTTCGTATCTGTTTTCATCCCGTTCTCCACGATCGGGTTGATTGCCTCTGACTCAAATACTGCTTCATATCCAAGGTTCATACAAGCTTTGTTAGCATTGTAGCGAATGAATTTATTTACTTCATCTACAAGACCAATCTTTTCGTATAAGTCCTGCGTATATCCTAACTCATTTTGGTAAAGAGTTTCCATTAGATCAAGTCTTTCTTTTGCAGCTCGTTCCTGCTCTTCGATTGTAAGCTGACCGTACAGCTCTTGCGCTATTAGACCAACGTAAACTCCGTGTATACTTTCGTCACGAATTATTAAGTTTATTATTTCTCCAGAAGCTGTCAGCTTGCCTTGCCCTGCCAAGAATAATGGATAAAAGAATCCAGAATAAAATAGGAATGATTCCAAGTAGACAGAAGCAACTGTCGCCATATACAAGTCATACTTGCTTACTTCTGGCTTAAAGAGCTTTTGGTAATATTCAGAGATAAGCTTGCCCTTTTTTTGCAATTGAGGATGATTGTGCACCCAGTCAAATACTTGGTCTATCTCTTCCTCTGTAGCAAGCGTTGTAAAGATGGTTGAGTAGGATTTTGCATGGATTTGCTCCATCATTCCCATAAAGGAAAGCACACCTTTACGCTGCAAGCCGCTTACGTGCATGCTGATCAACGGCATACCTTCGCCGCCCTGCTCTGTATCAAGAAGTGTCAAACCGCCAAGCACTTTCATGTATGTGTCTTGCTCTGTAGCTGACAATTCACCCCAAGTATTTTTATCAGATGAAAGACTGATTTCTTCCGGCAGCCAAAACTGTCTCGTATTTTGTGTATAAAACATCTGTGTGTAATCATCTTCATGCTGATTCCAGTTAACAGCATACTTAGTCATTTTCTTTCCCCCAGTGTTACAAAAAATAAAGGGGAGACTTAGGCTCCCCGTGTATTATCTTAAACTGCACATGCGATACATTCGTCAATCGCCAAGTTGCGTGTGCGTGTGTAGTAAAGTGATTTCAAGCCAATTTCGTTCGCATAGATATAATAGCGCGCCAATTCTTTTGTAGAAA
The DNA here is from genome assembly GCF_021341655.1 of Bacillus sp. Au-Bac7. NCBI lineage: Bacteria > Bacillati > Bacillota > Bacilli > Caryophanales > Bacillaceae > Bacillus > Bacillus sp. Au-Bac7. Next base: position 595,098 of record NZ_JAJTTG010000002.1, read on the forward strand.
CGTCTGAGTTTACATAAAGAATGGTCGAAATACCTTGATCGACATGCTCTTGTGCTGCAGCAATCAAGTCCATAATCTTAAATTGATTCATATCGAATGCTGATTTGTAGAACCAGAAATTCGTTTCATCCATATAAGGCATTGGATAATATGTTGTAGAGTTCGCATATGTGCGGGACTCAATTTGGTTAACAACAGGCATTACAGATGCTGTAGCGTTTTGAATATAGCCAATGGATTGTGTTGGGGCAACAGCTAAACGATAAGCATTATACATACCGTGTTCTTTAACTAAAGCAGCTAGTTCTGCCCAGTCTTCACAAGTAGGAATATAGATGCCATTAAACAATTGCTTCACTTTATCTGTTTTTGGCGCATAGCTTACTTCTTTGTATTTTTCGAAGTAAGTGCCTTTCGCATACTCAGACTTATCAAAGTCCTTGAATGTTTCGTTTCGTTCTTTTGCAATCAGCATACTCTTTTCGATTGAATAGTAATTCATCATCATGAAGAATGTTGCAGTGAAGTCTTTTGCTTCATCTGATTCATAGCTGATGCGGTTCTTAGACAGGTAACCGTGCAGGTTCATGGCACCTAGCCCTATCGCATGCAGCTCTTCATTTGCTTTTTTAACAGACGGTGCGTTTTGCACATCTGAAATGTCTGAAACGGTTGTTAAAGCTTCAATTCCAACATGAACAGAATCTCTGAACACATCACCAGGCTGCATCACATTAGGAATGTTAAGGGAACCTAGATTACAGTTAATATCACGGCGGATAATATCTTCTTGGCCGTAATCGGTAATTTCAGAAGTTTCCTGAAGTTGGAAGATTTCTGTCCTCATCTTCAACAGAGCTCGTTACACTCAGTCCGTTTTCTAACTGCTATAGGTCATACCCTATAGAGGAGACTATATCATCACCCTCAGCTCGACCTGATGGGGTGCTCTGCTTTTCGATTTAAAGGATTTTACAGCTTATGCCATTCCGCATAAGCAACCTACCACTTGGCTCTACTCTACTCGCTTCTTCACTGAAGTCTTTCATTCAGCTATGCTTTCGATAGTCGTTAGGCATTTACTTATCTTATTCTTTCAGAAAGTCTCTTATAAGCAGGAAATTTGTGGATATTTTATTTCACCAATGTATTTCATACCATTAAGTTTATTAACGGTCTCATAGACAAACCCATAAGGCACTTTCTGATTCATTGCGTTTCTCCTTTTCATCTATCATGTTAAACATAAACTTTTAAAGGGAGTAAAGCATTATCATAATAAGATAAGATTTAGCACGGCAGGTTATCGCTATTGCTCTCACACAAATAGGACTTCCCCCGTTTAACAGAGTTATTCGACAGCCATTACTGACTGAAGGTGCTAGAAAGTTAACACAGATTGCTCATTTTAATCTGGCCAATGTCTTTAAGCGCATGCGCTTTGTTTGCATTGGATTTGTTCATAAAGTATGGATAGCCTGATTCCAGCTGAATTTGGGCAATCTTTGTGATCATTTCACGCGCCGTCATTGCAACACGTTTTTTCACATTTGGATTTGCCACTAACTCGTCATACATTTCATCCATGCGCATATCATCTAAATGTACACCGTATTCCTTAAACACACTGAACGGTGCGAAAACATAAAAGTCTTTGTTTTCCTTTGCTAATTGGAAGAACTTGTTTTCTACGATTAATCCGATGGAAAGTGTTTGAATACGGGACTTCTCGTCGGCATTTATTTTTTTTGTATCCAAAAATTCAACAACATCCCAATGGAAGATGTTTAAGTATGCAGCTCCTGCCCCTTTACGCTGGCCAAGCTGGTTTGCGTAGGAGAATGTATCTTCTAACAGCTTCATAACAGGAACAACACCTGATGCTGCATTATCGATGCCTTTAATTTGTTCATTGCGGGCACGCAGCTTCGAAAGGTTAAGGGCTACTCCGCCGCCTATTTTCGAAAGCTGTCCGGATGTATTGATATTATGGAAGATGGAGTTTAATGAATCGTCCATTTCCAATAAGAAGCAGGAAACCATTTCTCCGCGACGGCTTCTGCCTGCATTCAGGAATGTCGGCGTTGCCGGCTGGTAGCGCTGCTCAATCATCGCGATTGCTGTTTTCTTCGCTTTTTCAGCATCTCCTTGTCCTAAAAACAGGGCGACGATGATAATGCGGTCTTCGTATGTTTCTAAGTAGTTCTTCTTGTCATCTGTCTTCAAGGCATAATCTTTATAGAATTTTGAAATAGCCATGTAAGACTGGAATTTAAATTCATAGTTGTAAACGGCATTTGTTATGTCTTCAATGTCAGATATGCTGTATTGTTCCAGCACTTGTGGATAATAGAAATCTTTTTCCACCATATAAGTAAATTTTTGTGCCACAGATTCAAAACGAATCAATTTCGGCTCGATTTCCGATACAAGGAATTCAGCCACTGCCTCTTTGTCTTTTTCCAGACGGAAGAAACCTTTTTCGTTAAGCTGTGTCACTTCGTTGTTTAATTCTATGTGTCTCATAGCTAATATTTTGCACCCTTTCCCTAACTATCTCCACATCCTCGGGCATGCCGCTCATCTCAAACTTATGAAGAATCGGTACCCCGTACATATTTGATATCTTATTTGCACTTAAAGCAAAGTTTTGCCCCCAATTTTTATTACCACTCGATACGACTGCATAGAGATTGGTGTGATTTGCCTTAAGGAAGTCTAAAGTTGTTTGAGGAACCTGCCCCATTCCAGTTGTATAAGTTAATAGTATAAAAGGTTCATAGACTTTTAGTCCAGCCTTTAGTTCTATTAAATTGTGCTCTGGAAGCTCTAGTTTTTGCACAAAGCGGCGCACATTCCCGGTTTTACTGTCAAACACGATAAACAAAATTATTCCCTCCTTAAGAATTTTGATAGAATAGGGGCAAAAGCAATATTCTATCCTATACCCTAAAAACATACAAGGGCTACTAAATACAGATGTTTTTTATAAATATATCTCAATATGTTGTGTCTAAACACTATTCAACCCTTTTTTGGTACTAGAGTCAATAGAGTCTCTTTGAATTTTTTTGTCAACAATATTACTCAACTTTTATCGATTTTTGAGTTTATTTGAACCTAAAAAAATGCAAAAAGTCTGATGAGAGTAGTCCTCATTAGACTTTTTTTATACGAAAATATATTCTATTTATCTTACTTCCCACACAGCAACTATATAAAACCTTCCTACTTTTTTTACTTTTTCAAGATGTGCTGAAGGATTTCTCCTGTTCGCATTTTATCCATAAAAAAAATTCTATTTGATTATAACACCCTTACAAATTGTCCGAAAACAATAATTAACTTTTGGAACTGCCAAGTGTATCACTTTCCAATAAGCTTTTTTCATGATCACTTTCATTCCATTAATCTTGAATTAATTTTAGCAACTTTCAAAGGAACTAACCGCAATATATGTACAAATAAAAATTACCGGTGTATTTGCCGATACATTTTTACAATGTTAAAAAAGTTAAAAGAATTTTCCATCTTCCATTAATCTTTTTACTCACAGGTAGATTGGAAGATTAATTATCTACATTCACATCCCCCTTCATCCTTTAGCATGTACATTTAAATAACCACATCATTTCGAATGCATAATTATAATCCGTCTCTTTAATAAATTAAGTTTCCGGTAACCTTAAGATTTTAAAAGGAAACTTTAATTTCCTATATATATAGGAAAGAAAATGTTATTTTCTAAATTTAAAGAATTATATTTGACGAATTTACTTCTCTCTTATATGATAGATATATACATTTCGAATATCCCTAAAGGGGAGTAGCTTTTACAGCAAAGTCGTCATTACAGAGTGCATGCACTCTCGGCTTTGTTGGCAGCTGACAAGCTGTTAGCAAGACCTTTACATGTGAACGTGTAAAGGTCTTTTATTTTTCAAAAATCCTTTACCGTCAGCGGTAAAGGATTTTTTTGTTTAATATGTCCAAAAAATAAAATAAAAAAAGGATGAGAACAATGAAAAAACAAGTTAAAATGAATATGTTTGAACTGATTAAAAAGAATAAAGAAGAACTTCTAAAGGATAGAAGCTTAATGGAAAAGATTGAAAAGCGGGTTGATGAAAAGATTATCAAACAATAAGACCAGCAATCAGTTAAAAAAAGACAGCAAAATTCTATTATATTATTTAAGAAGAACACGTATAATTGGATAGTGAAACGCAAAGACAATCATTTTATATTTTGTTATTATATTAACATTAAAGACTAGCGAAACCGCGTCTTATGACATTACAACTGTTCATGTCATTTCAAAAAATCAAACAATATCCTATAAAATTATAGGACTGGAGGATTATAGTTTGTTTACTTTATTGACTAATTTACTAAAATCAGGTGCCCCTACTGTTGACCTTTCTCTATCACAGCAATCAGCTGCTCCAGGAGAGGTTGTCACAGGCCAATTCCATATTCAAGGGGGACGTAAAAGCTGTAAAATTAAACGATTAGAATGCACCTTAGTAAAGGAATTCGAGGATGGCAAAACCGAAACGGTTGAAGAAGTTACGACCATTTTGATGTCCCGAGTTATAGGCAGTGAAGAAAAAATCGAACTGCCATTTTCTTATCTCATTACAGACAAGCTTGAGCCAACTGCTACTTCCTTTTCTTACAGACTGCATACTAATCTTGTTTTCGCAGAAAATATGTCAAGAAAGGACCATGATGAATTAGTGATAGTCGATAATAGGAAATAAAAAGGAACCATTTAAGGATGTGCCAAATTGGCACATCCTTTTTTTACAATTTATGCTAATTTGTATTTATGATTCAATTCATACGCCAACACAGCTTGTCTCTTAAAAAATATAATATAAAGAATACAATTGAAAGGTGGGATAAATGAATGTGTAATTCCAATTCCAGATGCTGCTGTAATCACGGTTTCCATCATGGCTGCAATCACGCTTTTTATCACAATCGCTGTAATCGTTGTCAGCCTTTTATCCGAATCAATCACTGCAACCCTTGCCACTTTTGTCATCACCATCATAATTGCCACAACTACTTCCCTTTCTTCCCAAACAATATTTGCTGCCGCTGTAAAAAATAACGGATAGAAACACCAATTTTCAAATTTTTTTTGAAACCGCAGATTGCTGCGGTTTTTTTTATTTGGCTGTCAAGAGAGATAAAAGCACAAACATGTCATTCAACCATACATACAATACGACTAAAACAAATAATGAGAAGGAAGGTTATGTATGAACGCAGATAAATACCCATTAATTCCAGAAAACTCGATTTTTAAAGGTCTTGAAGGCACAGACATTTTAGTTGTGACAGATGAAGACCAATTGAACATACTTGGGCAAACATTTAGACCGATTTTCACTGGAACAGTAAGTGAAGTGACAAATGGTTATCTTACGTTAAATCCCGCTATCATCAAAATGAGTAATGCTCCGAACTATCGGTTCCCGACACCTTTAAGCATTCCGTTAGAAGCAATTGCCTGGTTTACTCCTTGGGATCCAGAACGACGTCTTCCATTAGTCTAACTTACTTTAGAAAGGTGATATTATGTCTACGAAAAATAAAAGCAAACTGTTGAAAGAATTAGGACTTAACGGTGAAGCAGATGTGAATGCTATCCGCCAAGCGGTTGTAACAAACAAGTTCAGACAAAGTATAGGGAAACGAACATTTATCCTATTAGGACCATACCCGTTTATGGTTATTGGAACAATTCTTGAAGTTGTGTCTGATTTCGTCAGAATTAAAGTAGAAGTTACGAATATTTCTGAATTAGATGGAGAAATTTTCAGCCTCCATTTAGACGAAATTGATGTTTTCTTCATTGAAGATGGTAAATACAAAATACCTAAGCTGAATGTTGGTTCGCAATAAAGGAGGGATAATTATGCTGCGAAAATTTCATATAGTAGCAATCCCCATCAGAATCGTCTTTAATAAATTCGGAGATTACGATCCTGATGGCATGATGTATGTATTAAAAGAAAATGAAGAGAAAGTGAAAGCGCAAGTTGCAGCAAACCCGTTCATGCCTGTTGACCTAGTTGAACCACTCGTTCTCCGCGCAAACCGCGGTGATGATATTGAGATTTTATTCGAAAACCAGCTTCCTTTTAGCACATCTCTTCATATTCAAAAAGCAGAATATAGTGTCTTCACTTCAGATGGCGCCTTTGTTGGGGTAAATCCCGATACTACGGTGCCTCCTTGTGGACAAATTATTTACCGCTGGCATGCAAATGAACAAGGTATATGTTTCTTCTCTGACATGGGCAACACCTTATCAAGTGAATTAGGGAGTAATGTCCACGGCCTGTACGGAGCTCTTTTAGTACAGCCAAGAGGTTCCTATTGGACAGATCCCGTTACTGGTTTGTCTATTAACAGCGGTGCTTTTGCTGATATTCACAATGCTATGCTCCCTTCTTACAGGGAATTTGCCTGGTTTTTCGCAGACGAACCGGAAGTTCGTGATTTAACAGGACAGAATCCAATCAGCCCGCACACCTTGCAGCCTGAGTCAACATTTCCGATCAATTACCGATCGGAGCCAATGCGAAACAGGTTAAGATTGATCCAAGAAGGTGTCGTAGCACCAGAGTGTGAAAGCGAAGAGGTTCATCATGATTCATGGGTATTCGGTGATCCTTCGACTCCGATTCTCCGTGCATATGTTGGAGATCCAATAAAAATTCGCCTTATCCATGGTGGTGTAAAAGAGACACACACTTTTCACTATCATGTTCATCAGTGGCTGCAAGAGCCAACCGACCAAGATTCAGAAGTTGTCGATGTACAAGCAGTCTCCCCACAGAACAATTATACAGTTTCGCCATTGTACGGTGCAGGCAGCCTGCAGAGAGCAAAGGGTGATGCAATTATTCACTGTCATCTCTACCCGCATTTTGGTGAAGGTATGTGGGGTATCCAACGGACTTTTGATACATTGCAAGATGGAAGCCAATGTTATCCAAATGGTGTACCGATTGCTGCTCTTCAACCGCTTCCAACCCAGCCATTGCCACCAGAGCCTACAGCTGAAAAACCAGGATACCCGAACTTCATTCCTGGAATTGCCGGCTGTAAAGCACCAAGACCGCCGCTCGTCGGAGACAGAGAATCAACCGTTCTTGAGATGAATGCCTTTGACAGTCGTCCAGTCCCTGGAGCAGCATTTACAAATCCATGTCCCCCGGGAGCGCCGGTAAGAGAATATGATATTTCTTTGATTCAAATGCCGATAGTATACAACAAACAAGGCTGGCACGATCCAGAGGGACGCCTTTACGTCTTAGCGAAAGATGAAGAAGATGTTCTAGCAGGCAGAAAGTCACCGGAACCGCTCGTTATCCGTGCAAATGCAGGAGAGTGTCTAAGGCTTCACTTTACAAATAAACTTCCTGAAGTATTAGGCGGTAATGCCTTCCAGCTTGTCAATCGTACGTATGAAGCTGGCATGCATGTCCACTTCGTAAAGTTTGATCCGCTTTGTTCAGATGGTGCTAACGTTGGCTGGAATTATAACTCAGGCATCTTGCCTGGAGAAACAATCACCTATCAATGGTTTGCAGATGTTGAATTAAAAGCAACCTTTTGGCATGACCACTTATTTGCCAATGAACATCAGCAGCATGGTGTATTTGCCGCAATTAATATAGAATCTAGATTCTCCCGCTTCCTTGATCCACACACTGGAGAAGAAATAGAATCAGGAACGCAAGCAATGATTGTGAACCCGCTAAGTCCTGACTTCCGAGAGTTTCATTTGTTCGTTCATGATTTTTCATTACTGTTTGATGCAAATAATCAGCCTTTAAACCCGCCTCCTTTTCCTGGTTCACCAGATGACCCTGGCGTAATGGGCATTAACTACCGAAACGAGCCGCTGCAATACCGGATAAAGGAACCTGACTGTGATCCTGCCTATACCTTCAGTTCATGGGTTCATGGTGATCCAGTCACGCCGCTTTTAGAGACGTACAACGGCGACCCAGTCCGCATCAGGCTTATTCAAGGTGCTCATGAGGAGTCACACAGCTTCAATTTACATCGCCAGCGCTGGCATCGTGAAAGAGGTGACTTGGATTCAGAGTTAGTGCAGCAGCAGCATATCGGTATATCCGAGTCCTTTACCTTTGAATTTTTCATAGATGGTGAAGGCGACTTTGATATGCTCTATCATTTCGGAACAATCGATGATGTTTGGCTAGGAAACTGGGGATTAATGCGTACATTTAAGGAGAAGGTATCGCATTTGCTGCCATTGCCTGACCAGCCTGCACCGCCGCCACGAACAGAAGCCTTGCCTGTTCCGGCCGGCTGCAGACCGCCTATGGCACCGCATCCTGGAAACCCAGCACCTCCTGGCGCACCAGTCCGCAAATATGAGGTGGTTGCACTCCAGATGCCAATCGTTTACAACAGCTTTGGCGATCATGATCCGCATGGTCTTATATTCGCACTTGCTGAGGATGTTCCAAAGATAGTAAGCGGCGAAAAAAATCCTGAACCGCTCATATTACGTGGTAATGTTGGAGAATGTGTGGAAGTGACGCTCTACAATCAAATATTTGGTCCGTTTCATAATGAGGATGATCTACTGCATGGCTATCCAAGTGTGCCAGTCGAGGCTCCCTTCCCTCCGTCTCGACGCATTTCGATGCATGCACAGTTAGCTGAATATGACGTCCGATTCTCGGACGGTGCAACAGTTGGCTATAACTATGACCAAACAATTGGACCAGGTGAGTGTATCACCTATCGCTGGTATTTAGATCAGCCGTTTGGATCAGCAAATCTCTGGGATATGGCCGATATCCGCAATCACCGCCACCATGGGGCCTTCGGAATGCTGATCACAGAATTCAGAGGATCCAGTTATCTTGATCCATGTACAAGAGAAATAGTGAAAACCGGTGATCAGATTATCATCTCCAACCCTTTTGGTGAATATAGAGAATTTGCTGTAGTAATGCATGACGGTATCCGTCTTGTTGATAAAGATGGCAATCTTATTATCGATCCTGAACCATTGTTACTCGATATTGAAGACTTTGAATTAGAGGATTTTGAAGATCAAGGATCGCGGGCCTTTAATTACAGGGCGGAAAGATTTAAACACCGCTTAGCACAGAATCCGGATATATCAAAAGTGTTCAGCTCCCTTGTCCATGGAGATCCAGCAACACCGCTATTTTTAGCCTATGCAGGTGACCCGGTTGTTATAAGGTTTACCTTCCCTGCTGATAGAGCCCGGGCCCACTCCATTACCTTCCATGGCCACAAATGGCTCGATGATGATGATGATGTAAACTCACGAATCACTTCCATTGAAGGACAGATAGCTGTCGGTCATGCAGATGATTTTGCTTTAAAATACGGAGCTGGCGGCTATTTGAACTTGCCAGGAGACTATCTGTACCGATCTGGTCTTATTCGCTGGGATATCGAACTCGGTGTGTGGGGAATCATGCGTGTTTTAGATATGCCTAGTCCTTATTTGGCTCCGTTGAATCCGAATTTCTCTCCATTTAGATACGATTAAGAAAAGAGGTGTTTAAATAAAGATGTCAGAAAAATATTGTGATTGTCCTTGTCACCATAATCAGGGTATTTGCCCCGAAGGCGGCTTTTGCTGCCCTGAACGAATACCAGAAAGTGTTCCAAACAATCGCTTTGGTTCTCCAAATATTTGTCCACCAGCCATTCCGACACCGCGTTACAACTCGCCGAGCAGTTCGCTGCCGCTTCGGGAGTTAAACGCCTTACAGGCTTGTATTGAGGAAATTAATGATACCCTTCGCACCATCGGCAATCCCCGTGATCCACAAGACCCTGAACAACAGCAGCGGCAAAGACAGCTGCAGCAGCATTTCCGGGCACTTCGCTTTTCTCTTGTGAAAGTAAACGTCACTTGTGATGATGAAGAAATGGAAATACTAGGGATATTAGAGGATGCAGGTTCTAATTTCATCAAGCTTAATACACTCGGAGACAAAAAACTGATTCTATTTAACCGAATTTGCCTTTTGAAGCATGAAAATAACGATGCAGAAACGTTTGAACATCAGCAGGAGCTTCTAAACATTGATATGTGCCTGCGCCGTGAAGTCACCTTGCATTTTGGTGAAATTGTCGGGCGCAGCCCTGAGCTCATCAATATATTTTTCGGGATTCCTCTTTATTTGTTCCTGCTGCCTGTTATCGGCTGTAAGATACGCGTAAAAACAGATGGAGAGAATATCTCAGGCATTCTTTGTGAAGTCGATGAAAATCAATTCAGGATTGAATGGATAGAGGAACCAGAGCAAGCTGAAGAGGAAGAGGAAGAGGAAGAACCAGAGCAAGAGAATCCTATTGATCCGTGTGCAGAAGAAGATGGAGTCCGTACTATTAATTTTGACGAAGTCTGTTTTATTTCCATAGATTCATAGCAAAAAAGAAGAGTCTGATGCCTACGGCATCAGACTCTTCTTTCTCCTATCTTTCTCCGTTTCGGCCAAATATTATGGCAGGTTTCCTTGACCCACTGAACAAAGGTTGGAAACATTTGAAACGGAGTACTTCTTTTCAATAAATTTATCTCTTTCATATTTATAGTAGACAGCTCTTTGCCGTGCTTTAATGTCAGCTTCCCAGCTTCAAGCTTTACTAGCTTTCCCTTTCGCTTCTCTCCACCTGTAAAAACTGTTACCTTTGTGTTCTTCCATGCCTGAAGATGCACTTCAAGGGATTCTTCGTAAAACTGGCGCTTTAATACGTCATTTTTTAGGACGGTTGAGGAAAAATCAAACAACAGCTTCCGCCTCAATGTATCATCATATATGACTTGCTGGTGGTTATTCGGCATATCAGAAATCCCATAAGGAACACTTGCCGATTCAATTGCCGCATAAGGAATCCAATAGCGCTCTGTTACAGTTGTTAATGCCACAAAGTCTCTGCCGACAACACTGACTCTGCCAAGCAGCTCTACTGCTTCTTCACTGACAATAGCATGAACCTTCGTCTGCTGATTGCGCCTTCCTTTAAGAAATCTGGACAGCATAATCGGCTTTTTATATTCGGGAAGACTTTGACCAATCTGCTTCAAATTAATTCCTTCCATGTAATCCCGCAGCAGATTCAGTTCATGTGCAGGCATAGTGCTTGGCGGAGAGGTATAGCCATCTCCCCTTTTTAACGTATAATAATCATTTTTCAGGAATTTCGTTTTATTAGTGAGTCCCTCATAATATTTCTTCTCCTCATCCGGCCCCATCTCTCTTCTCTCCACAGCGATCCCTCTCTTTAGCTTTTTTTATACAGTATGAAGGGAGACTAAAAAAAGGACGGAAACGAGTAAGGGATAATCGCACATTTTTTTAAGGGACTAACTAGGAAGTGGCGCAACAAAGTATTTTATCTCATACATATAGGAACAAGGGGTGATCAGTGGTGTTATCTTTTACATGGGTTCTTTTTGTCAGCTATTTTATTACAGCTGCGGTTTCTTACTTTTATTTGCATAAGGCAAGAAACTTAATCAGCTACCATTTTGGCATGAATATTGCGATGACTTCAAGCGGAGTCATGGGAATATCATGCGGCATTATCCTTGGCAGTCAATTCCCGCTGTATTTTTCTGAAGTGACCGTGTTAACGCTGATTATCGCTGTCACTGTCGGAGCAATCTTCGGCTCCCTTGTTGACTACCAGACACTTTTGACAGGAGTTTCAAGCGGCATTATGGCAGGAGTAATGGGACCAATGCTTGGCGCAGCAGCAAACTTTACTCTCATTGTCGTTGCGACCCTGCTAGTATTCTTAAGTTTTGGACTGCTGTGCTTTTCATTAAGATCATTATAGAGGAGTTAGGAAAATGAACAAAAATAGGTTACGACTAATGACTGTTGCCTGCGTGAGCACCATCTTTTTATTTGGCTGCACAACGACAACCGAGCATGAACAAACATCAGAAAATGAAACACATGAGCATTCAAATGAAGTGAGTATTGAAATCAAGACACCGGTAAGCGACCAAGTTAACAAGGAATTAGATTTAGAAGTGGCAGTTATGGATGGGAATAACCCTCTGACCGATGCTAAAGTTGGCTTTGAAACATGGAAAGAGGGAGACACAACTCATCCGTATTTTGATGCAGAAGAAAACAAAGACGGACACTATAACGCAAAACTTCTGTTTGAAGAATCAGGTGAATATACAGTCAAAGTACATGTGGAAAAAGGCAGCATTCATGAACATAAGGAAATATATATTACAGTAGAGTAAGCTACTCCTTACTTTCTGTTTTAAATATTCGAAAACCTTTAGTGAAGTTCTTCTCTGCTCCATTCTGGTCTACGATTTTAAGATGTGCGACCCACTTTCCGTCAAAAGGAAGATAATAACCTTCTGCCACATACAATCCGTCTGTCTCTGCAGGCTTTAACGGGACTTGGATTGGAGCGATTTCTTCACTGTTTTCATATTGTAGCCACAGCTCTGCCCTTTTGATTGTATGCTCGGTAAATTCAACTTGAAAGCTATTTTTACCTGGAGCATTTGGAGTGATTGTTAAAGTCATATCTGTTTGGCTGCTTTTTTCTTCCCATTTCAAAGGCGTATTTGCCGGAACAGGGCTTAAATAACTTAATCCTCCAACAACAAGCAGGATCAATACCATAAAACCAAAGTCTACTTTTAACCATTGCCAGTTTTTAGTGAATGATTTCTTTTTTAAATAATAGCGGATAATACCTGCTGTCAAGATAACAAGGAACACTAAAAACACTTTAGTCAGCAGGAAAATCCCCCAAGGCGTTACCCATAAATAATCCAAACTAGGCAAATAGAGAACAGTCAACGCAATCCCCGACATAAAGAGGATTAACATGCTTATAAATGCTCCTTTTGAAAACAGCGGTATAAAATCCTTAATATGAAGACGGTGTTTTTTCCAAAAAATCACTATATACAATAACCCGCCAGTCCAGACTGCTGCACCAAATAAATGGAGAAAGTCGATTGGTACAGATATCCACATCGGTCCATAAGAAGCAGAATGACCGTTGAAGCCTTTCGCTGTGAGCATCAGTATTATCCAAATACAATCGAGCCATTTTGCTTTAAAAAGCAGGAAAAATCCCAGCAGTGATAACAACAAGGAAAATATCCAGGAAAGACCGAAACCGGTGTTTAAAGGAATGCCAGAGACAGTCGTATTCATAAGCCACTGAACTGCAATTAATATAATTAAACATAACAGATGATATTGCTGCAAGATAAGAGAAACAAACCGAAATTTACGTCTTTGTATATCATTGTGTTTGCTTTCTTGAAGTACTCCCCATAATATCCAGCCAGTGACACTAAGCAAGCCAAAATAATAGGCAGCTCTTGTCACAAATACAGGGATTTCGTATGAATTATCTCCGCTTATTTCTAAATTAGCCGGCAGTGCTGCATTGCCGACCAAAAATACATAGGAACCACTTATTGGATGCCCATCTGCTGAGATAACGGTATATGAGACTAAATAAGCTCCTTCAGAAAGTGCAGGAAGGCGTGTTTTAAGCTGTTTATTATCATTGCTTAAAGTCGTCTCAGCCTCTGTAATTAATTCTTTGTCTTGATTCATTACTTTAACAGCAGAAAGTCCTGCTTTAATCGCTTCATTGAAGAGAAGAACTATTTCCTCTGGACTCTCGTCAAGCCTGGAGTCTGCCGAAGGATTTGCATTTGTTAAGACAGCATGAGCTGCTGCTTGAAAAGGGAAAAGAAACGGACAAATCAGGATAATGAATAGAATAACAACCTTTCTCATATGCCCCCCTAAAAGTTTGCTTTATGTGTATCCTATTCAGCTCCTGCCTAAATGATAATCAAAAACCGCGTTCTATATCTGTCTAAGTATGTTAAATAAAAAAAGAGTCTTTTCCGCATTAACACGGAAAAGACGATCTGCATTGCAATTAAACTTCTTCTTCTTCCTCTTCATCATGCTTTGCGCCACATTGCGGACAAAAATGATCATCCTCACACGGGAAGTAACAAACCGGACACGGATTGCAATGCTTGTCCAGCCATTCAATCTTGCAAATATGCTCAATCAGTACAGTAACAACCTTCTCGTCAAACATAAGAATATCGACAAAGTTAGTACCCACATTACAGATAACGCCTTCCACTTCATCTGACATATCAGGACATTCTAAAAATATTTTTACTTTGCAGCCTTTAAAACGGAAGAGCTGGAAAGCAAGGTTTCCATTCAACCCGTTGAAGTTCAGCCGTGGATTATTGATTCCGAAAAAGAATGGTGATACTTTTAACGGAACATCACAATCCTTGCCGACAAAATGTCCGTTATTACAGTTGTTATGAAGCGGTTTAAGCAGAAAATTCCCTTGTCCCCGTCTGTCATGATGTTTACCGCAGTTACAATTAGAGTGATGATGGTGGCCACAGTTGCAATCAGAGTAATGATGCTTATTGCATTCACAATCTGAATGATGATTGTCGCAGCCACAATCACAATCTGAGTGGTGGTTATAATTGTTTTGTGAATGGTGATGTGGATAGGAAGGATCATTTGAGTAAGTGGAATAGTTTTGATAATTGTTATTAGAAGGATAATGATGATTATGCTTGTCCTCCGAATCCCAATTATTGATTACTCCGTGCAGTGATTTCAACAAATGCTTTGATATTTTACGTGCTTCTCCCCTAACAGAAAAACCCAATATACCCATTAAAATGCTCCCTTCTGATCTTGTTCATACTAATATATGTCACCTTATTCCACTGGTTATGTACAAACGTTTACTATGTAAAAAATTGACTTTTGTCCTCATTGAATAAATGTCTACAAAACTGTTTTGTGAAAATAAAAAAATGATCAGCCCGTTAAAAAGCGATCACTTTTACTTGCAATTATTCCTTTCCGTCATGGAAATAATAAATTGTTTTAAGCTCGGAGCAAGCTCTTCAGCTTCTCCGCTTTCATGGTACCAGAGAAAGATTTGTTCCCTCATCAATCCATTAACTTTTTTTAAGCATAATTTATCACCTGTACCATTTTCGCCAATAACAATCCATTCGTCTGCCATTCCAATATAACGAACTTCAGTATTTTGTCTGACAATATCATCCCATGTTTTCTTCACATTTTTGCGGTCTTTAATCGGAAATAGTAACCATTCTCCAATTTCAGGGTTATTTACTAAATGGTACAGCTGCACAAATTGTTCTGGAAACACTGCTTGAAGTTTTTCTTCTGCTGCCTTAATATCTATCTCGTCTACACCAGGCTTTCTAGTTAAAATCAACTTACGGACTGTTTCCATCTGCTTCTCTCTCCTTTATAAACGATATCGCTCTCTGAATCTCAGCTGTCCCATTCCTCTGCCAACATTCCATAAACGATATGATCCACATAATGATCATACAACCACTCTGCCTGCCTGATACAGCCTTCCATTGTGAAATGAAGACGTTCCGCAATACTTCTACTTTTCTTATTCCCTGACGCAGCCCTTATTTCTACTTTATCGAGCTGCAGCTCTAAAAAGGCATAATCAGTTAATGCGTGCACAGCATTTGTCATTATTCCATTGCCCTCATAGCCCGTCCCGAGCCAATAGCCAATATAGGCTGTTTTATTCGCCCAGTTTATACTATTAAACCCAACAACTCCAACAATTTCGCCTTTATAAAGAATTACTGTTGTTAAACTTGTATTCTCAGAAAATCCTTTTAAGCAAAATTGGATAAATTGCTGTGTATCCTGCAGCTTTGTTGTTGTGTCAAGCCAAGGCAGCCATGTTCTTAAGTTCTCTCTCGAAAGCTCTGTTAACGCAAACACACGCTGTGCATCATGTGGCTGTATTAATTTTAGTGCTAAATCTTCATTTATTTTATGTATGAACATGAAAGCTCCCCCCATTGCCTTTTTTTGTATTTTACCATAATATTGAAAGTTAGGGAGAAGGTCATAAAAAAGAACAAGGAAGCTCTCTACCTTGTTCTATATTTTCCTATTAAATTGCTTTCGCCTTAAAAATAAATCTGTGCTGCTTAACTTCAAAGTAGCCTATTCCCTAGATTTGTTGATGAATATGATATAATTCATCTTCCAATTGGCCAATGTTAAAGTTTGGTACTTGCCAAGGGATTACTTGAAGATATTGACACTCCCACAGCTAAGCAATGGGATTCTAAAGTGCTATTGCGTTCACATTTTCTTATTTGTTGCAGCGCCAAGCTTCCATATGACCAGGAAAGCTTAGCACTCGCTGTTCGTCCTGTTTCTGATAAATACGAGAAATCTCAGCCATTAAATACGTGATTTCCCGCTTTTATTAAGTCTAAAAATAGCTGATCCTGCTCCATGTTTGCCTCCTGTAGAAGTTAGTTCTCATAAAAAACTTTAAAGGCGGCACTCTAAGCCAGATTGA
The DNA here is from genome assembly GCF_021341655.1 of Bacillus sp. Au-Bac7. NCBI lineage: Bacteria > Bacillati > Bacillota > Bacilli > Caryophanales > Bacillaceae > Bacillus > Bacillus sp. Au-Bac7. The sequence continues at coordinate 611,577 of NZ_JAJTTG010000002.1, forward strand.
TTGATAGAAGGGAGTGTTTTTCAAAAGAAAAATCTGCCGCTTCCTTAAACTTCCACAACCTTAAAGCTATTTCCTCTTTTCTGACCGAACAGATAAGATATTTGCTTCTGCACCATATTCAAGGCGGATTGTTTTTCTTGCATCTACAGGTGTGCGCGCATTGATTGGCTTCACCTGTTTTTCGCCGTTTATCTCAAGCTCCACTAAAAAGCATTTCGCTCCACATCTCAAAAGCGCTCCTCCTTATCTACTCACAAGCCTATCATACTTATATCTAGTAAGAAAATCTGCTTTCTTCCATCCTAAAAAAAGAAGATCACTAAGATCTCCCCTACTCTTTGCTTATAGCACCTAAGCCTTCTAACAAAACTTTCGCATCAGAATTCAAATAATTTCGTGCTGATTTTTTCAGCAATGTTTGTTCATTGCCTTTCACAATCATTTTTAATCCTCTCACATCAAACTTAGAGGCATAGGTGTTGATGGAATGATAAATTGCAAGCTCCTGCCTTGTTGGTTGTTCATAGCCTGATTGGATGGAATCAGTAATGAACTTGAGCAGCTCTCTTCCGTTTTTCTTCAATTTCCTTTCATTTTTCTTTAAGTATTCTATGTTCTCTTCCATCAATTTTCTTGCTGTCACTAGGTCAAGCTCTTCTACCTTCTCATTTATTGTTTGAATTAATTGCTCTATATACATGTACATTACCCCTTCCTATCTTTATATCGGATGGTATTCCATCTAAACGCACGTCTAAAAGAACTATTTTTTCGCTTCTAAATTTTGCAACTATACTCACAGAAGCACTCATTAGCTATAAAGAGAGATGAGACAGCACTGGATAATTGCCGTAAAATGGAAATATACAATAATTTGTAGTTGTTCTTCCTATTCTTTAATACTACAATGTAAGAAGCGGTTAGGATTTAAAATTCAGCACGCCATATTTGTACGGTATTGAAAAGAGGAGGCGCATCAAATTTGGACTTAGACAAAAAAGAAAGTGGTTATAGATGGATCGTATTCAGCGCCGTCTTGTTTGCCTATTTCTTAATCGTAAGTCAAAGAACAGCTCCAGGACTTATTACGGAGCAGTTAATGAATGATTTTCAGATTTCAGCATCAACCGTTGGAATGATCAGCAGTATACAATTTTTAGCGTATGCAGGACTGCAGATTCCTGTCGGGTTATTATCAGACCGTTTTGGTCCAAACCGGTTTCTTATTATTGGAACATTGCTTACTGGAATAGGCAGTCTTTGCTACAGCATTGCTCCTAATGAATATATTTTGATTGTATCGCGCTTTATCGTCGGAGTCGGAGATGCAGCAATTTTCGTTAATGTAGTCTTAATTATGAACGAATGGTTCAAAGGCAATGAGTTTGTTAAATTGATGGGAATGGTAGCACTAATCGGCGGAATTGGTTCCTTATCGGCGACTCTGCCTTTTTCTATGTGGATATCCCATGCGGGCTGGCGAGTTCCATTTTTAAGTGTCAGCATCATATTGATTGTAGTTTCATCTCTGCTTTATATAGTATTAATCTCAAAGTCGAGGAAATTATTTAAACCAGAGTCACAGCCAAAACCGAGTACACCTGTTAAAAGAGAGAGTGTTTGGAAAATTCTCCGCCGCGTCGTCACAACGCGTCAGGCTTGGGCAACATTTCTTTGCCACTTCGGTGTAGTCGGGACATATGTTGGGTTTATCGGGTCATGGGCAGTTCCATACGGAATGAATGTTTTTGAGCTAACACGCTCAAGTGCAAGTCAACTCGTTATGTATGCCCTTGTTGGTACAATGATTGGCGGACCATTACTCGGGTGGATTTCCAGTAAGACTGGCCAAATTAAAAAGACGTACACGATGGTTCATTTAATTGTCATTATCGGCTGGGTCGGATTATTCAGCCTAAATACAAACCCGCCATTTTTGATGGTGTTATTAATGCTATTTGTTTTAGGTTTTGGAAATGGTGCGAGTGCATTGACATTTGCCATTGTCCGCAAGTCTTTTCGTATGGAAGAAGTCGGTGTTGTAACGGGCTTTGCTAATATGGGCGGCTTTTTAAGTGCTGTATTGCTGCCGATTATTTTTGGGCATGTTTTAGATTTCTTTCCGAAAGATTCCGTCAGCCTCGGCTATCATTACGGCTTTATCGTGCCTGTTATCTTCGCATTGTTCGGTCTCGTTGGCATTCTGTTAGCTAAGGAAGAGAAACAATCAGATGCGAAAAAGGTTTTACCTGCTTCTTAAACAAAAGGGGAGTCCAATTAGACTCCTCTTTTTACTGCTCTTGTTTAGGTTTATTAAAGTTGCTTTTATTAATAAAAAAGTGGCTTAATAAATAAAAAACAGTCAGAATAAGAAATGAATAGGTCAACGCCCAATTCACTTTTTTGTATAAATCAATGGCACTTAGCAGAGGCAAACCTATATAAGCACCAAAGGCACCAAACCCTATTGCCTTAATAAACGGATTTAACTTTGGCTTGTATTGCATTAATAGCATTACAACAACTGGCAAAACAGAAAGCCGAAAAGAGAAATTAATCGTTGCCACTGGAAAAACCTTAACTGGATATGTCCACAAACCAAACATAACACCAATTGTATCTAATATTTCTGATAAAACCATAATTAAAAGACCGGCAGCCAATAACCTGCCTGCGCTTTTTTTATCACGAATAAATATCCAAACCGTCCAAGGCACAATAATCATACCTACAGCAACCCACCATTGCCATGACCATAAGAAGCCATGGAGGATAGCATCAACTATTAGTTTATTTGCTTCCGTAATTTGCTTATTCGCCTCATCGACGAGACTTAGTGCCTCTTGATACTCCATTCACATCACCTTCATACTAACAATTAATTATGGTTTTCAGCTTGCTTTTTGTTCGGTCATTTTTAAAAAGAAATTAGTAATTCCTTTCGAAAATAGAACGATAATAACATACCCTAAAAAAATATGGAAATAATTAGTACCCTTCGTTAAGATAAACAAGTTCCCTGCTGCTAGTATTGGTTTGAATATAAATGTAATCAGAAAAATTAATATTAACGAATGGAGATAAAAATTCGCCTTTTTTTCAATGGTATATTGGTACATGAGTATGAATAAGACGGGAACTAAGGAGGTATCCATACCGAAATGAATCGGAAACATTGGAATTGCTTTATAGGGATAGCCAATATAATTGGCCCTTGTTGCCATACCATCCAAATAAGCACTCCATATATGTATATTGAATCCAAAAAAAAGCAGTAAAAACAGTCTCTTGCGGTCAATAAATAGATAAAGAAAGATTAGCGGTAGGACAATCATTACTATATTTAACCAAAATTGCCAAGTATCAAAGCCCGAATAGTCCCACCAATACTGATTCCAAAGATCAAACACTTTCTCTTGGGCAGCTTTTAATTCTTCGTATTTTTTAGCTTGCTCTGTCGGAAATACAGACATTTTCAGTTCTCCTCCTTTGCTATTTTCATGCCACTAGGAGTGATTGTATGTTGTTATTATGCTTCAGTATAAGGCAGGCTATTCCATAGCGTAATTTTAATTTTCATAAAAAAAACTGCCAAACGGCAGTTTATATATTCAGTAAATGCATAAATAAAAATACGATTGGCGGCACGATTAATGCTGGCAGGAGATTAAGCGTTTTGCATTTTTTTATGCCAAGGATACCTAAACCTGATGCCAAAATTAAAATCCCGCCAACTATTGTGACTTCATTTAAAAGATCGGTACTTAAGGAATTTTCCATCAATAGAGCAATTAAGTAAATCGAGCCTTGCCATGCGAACAAGACTATTGCGGCAATGGCAATTCCGATGCCAAATGTCGAAGCTAACACAATGGAAGTAATTCCATCTAGCATACCGTTAGCCAGTAAGTACGTATAGTCTCCCTTAAGAGCAGCCTCTACTGGACCTAGGATAGACAAAGATCCAATACAGAATAACAGAATTGCAGTCGATAAGCCTTCCGCTAAATTTCCTTTGGAGAATTTACTTACTAATCCATTAAATCTTGTTTCTAAATCAAGCTTTTGACCAAGCAGTCCCCCCACTGCCAAACTCACGATAAAAAGGACCGGATATTTGCTTGGAGGCAAATGCTGGACAATTGCATTGATGCCCAAACCCATCGCCACTAATCCCATTGCCTGCATTAAAATCTCATGGTAATCATGCTTGATGCCCTTTTTAAAAATACTGCCAATAATGCTGCCAGCTATAATCATACCGACATTGAATAATGTTCCAAACATATCTTTACCCCTTTAATAAAATACTTTTCATACCCTAAAATAAAATTAAACCCTCCAGTAACTAGAGGGTCAAGTATTTCTATGAAATTATTTTCTTGCAAATGGCAGCAATATTTCTGTTACATGCTTATCAAAGTCATTGGTTATTCCATAATCGATTAAAGTTATTTCAATGGAATCATCTATCAGCTGATAATCGTGCTCTATTATATAAGAAAGTAACTTATCATAGTAATACGCTGCTTCCATATGGGTACCTTGAAAGCGAACTCTTAGATACTCCCTTGCAGGTATCGCAGCATAAGCCGAATCAGTCTCATCCCCTTCTTCTAACACCATAAACACACTTGAATAAGTAGTAAGTTCACCAGCGGCTAAATTATCTATCGAGATGGATAGGCCGATCTTCCCTAAAAAAACCCCTCCATTTATACCAAAGCTGTTCCTTAATTCTGTGATAGGATACTCCAGATCCTCTCCTAATACATATTGCTTTCGTAAGTATGCTAAACGCATTTCAGGAAGAGTCACTTCACAAATAACATCAAGAGGTGTGTGTACAGCATCATCTATTTGCGTTAAACGGCGGCTAATCTTTTTTTCCATCAGTTCTAATTCTTTTCGTTTCTTTCTTACTTCTTCCTGCTGCTCTTTCAGCATATCAATAAGGGTATCAATATCCCGATAGTTGAAAAATTCAATAATTCTGTTTATAGGTAAATCGAGTGCCCGCAAGTACTTAATCGAGTTCAGCCGTTCGAACTGCTGTGTGGAATAATAGCGGTAATTCGTTTTTTCGTCAATAAATGCTGGAGCTAATAAGCCAATTTCATCATAATATCGGAGTGTCGCAATCTTAACTTGAAATAGCTTTGAGACTTCTCCGATTGTGAAGTATTCTTTCATTTCTTTAAACACCTCTGTTATTTTAAAAAAACTGCCTCCCTTTTCCTAATAAATCTTTTCGGTAAAGGGGGCAGTTCTTCGTTTATTCCTCAGTTGTTAAGCTGTAATTATATTGTGTACGGTCAACTGGAGTAAAGTTCTTCGGCGTGTAGAATCGCAATAGGTCACCATTGACCACTTTATCGGAAAGTCTCAGTGTTTCTTCGACACTTGCCTGGTACTCAGCAGCTTTTTCAAGCTGTTCTTCCTCTTCAATCAGTTTACCTGTTTTTGAATTATAATACTTGCCATCCTTTAATGTAAATTCCGGACTGACAAATTCTCCATTACGGAATGGTATTAATTCATCGTGTTCCTCTGACAGGATGTCTGTTCCAAAATGGATATTATCCTTCGTATCCTCACCTAATAAATGAAGCAATGTCGGAAGCAGGTCAATTTGTCCTGCATATTGATGCATTGTCCCGCCTTCCATGCCAGGAACCCGTATGAACAGCGGAGTTCGCTGAAGTCCGGCACTTTCAAAGGAATTCACTTCTTTTCCGATTACTTGTTCCATTGCTTTATTATGGTTTTCGGAAATACCGTAATGGTCTCCGTACATGATAATAATTGAATTATCATATAGACCATTCTTTTTCAGGTCTGCAAAGAATTGTTCCATTGCTTCATCTGCATAACGAGCTGTCTGGAAGTAGTTATCAACAATTTTGTTGCCTGTATTATTTGGCTCTATCGTTGCTTCTTCTTGATTCATCGCGAAAGGATAATGGTTCGTCACGGTAATAAATTTCGTATAGAATGGCTGTGACATAGAACTCAAGTATGGCAGCGACTGTTCAAAAAACGGCTTGTCCATAAGGCCATAATCAGCAAGCTGATCAGGATTCATATCATAAGCGCTTGAATCGTAAAATTGGTTGTAACCAAAGGATTTATATATTTCATCCCTGTTCCAAAAGCTTCCCGTATTCCCATGAAATACGGCAGAAGTATAGCCAAGCTGGCCTAGAATTCCAGGTGCTGCCTGATAGGTGTTTAACCCTTTAGTCGTGAAAGCAGAGCCTTGAGGAAGGCCATACAGAGAATTCTCAATCATAAACTCGGCATCAGCTGTTTTCCCTTGAGCTGTTTGGTGGAAGAAGTTATCAAAATACAATGTATTTTCGTCTTCTACCAATGAATTAAGGAATGGAGTAGCTTCTTCCCCGTTCACTTCATAGTTGATAAGGAAATTTTGAATTGATTCCATATGAACGTAAATGACATTCATCCCTTTTCCTTTACCGAAGTATTCGGGATTAGGCTCGGCATAATTGGATGCTGTATAGTTAACAACCTCAGCCATATCATCTGTATCTGCAAGCACCCGTTGCGCAGATGCTTTCGTGCTTTGCACTGCATCATAGATTGTGTAGTTATACATTCCCAAGTATTTCACAATATAATTCCTGTCAAATCCCCTTGTCAGAAGCTCTGGGCGGTCGATTTCTGCTAACGCGAGATTCGTTCCAGAAATCCCTAAAGCTAAACCGATAATACCTATCCCTTGCTTGAATCCAACTGCCTTACTGTCCATTTTCACAACTTTAAATACAAGCAGTGCAAGAAGCAGTAATGTATCTGCAAAAAACAAGAAGTCATACGGCTTTAACAATGCATAAATACTGCCGCTAACATCACCGAAGTTTTGCGTCTGCGTTAATGTCGGCAATGTAATAAAGTCATTGAAAAAACGGTAGTACAAAACATTCGCATACAATAGAAAAGATAACACAAAATCAATAATTAACAGCGCATAGTATTTTCTTTTGTTTTTGAATGTCAGGGCTAAGCCAAGAAACAGCAGCGAAGACCCTAAGGGATTAAGAAACAGCAGAAATTGCTGAAGTGAGTTTCCTACACCTAAATCAAATTGTGTCAATTGCACAATATACGTTTTAATCCATAGAAAAAATACAGCCGCAAAAAAGAATAGGATATATTGTTTATTTGTGTCTTTGTTTAAGTTTAATTTTTTTATTTCAAACACCAACCTCTATCAATCATCTCTTTACATCATTTACAAAAATTTAATAATACAAGTGTACCATTTTTTCACCACAAATTTAAATATTTTTGCGTATTGTAGAATAATGGCAATTTTAATTTGTGTTTTACAAGGAATTATCACTTGGGAAATAATTGGTAAGACACTAGGATATAGAACTGATTATACTATCTCTATTTAAATCATCTACTTATTATACGATAAAACATAGAAAAAAGTTTCACTTGCGATGGAATCTTCTCCCAGCAAAAATAATGTGTTATATAATCTAACAAGTTAATTGACGGTCTTTTCTTTCTCATAGATACTCAGTACTATCAAACAAAATAACGGTTCTCATCATAACGGAGAACAAAAATGCTGTCTAGGGTTCCGGTTTAAAAAACGTCTGGACCGAGAGACGGCGTACAGTATTTTATGAAAATACTGTATACACGGAGGGATAAAAGCCCGGGAGAATTTTGCAAAAAAATTCTCCCGGGCTTTTATTTTTTTCCTGAATTTCAATTAGAAAAGAGGAGAAAAAAGGATGACGAACAAACCGACACTTGAGAAATCGTTAAAATTACCCCAAGTTGTATTTATGGGGCTTGCATGGATGACACCAATGATTTTTTTCACTGTTTATGGCGTAGCTTTTGAAGCCGCCGGCGGCATGATGGCTGCTGCCTATATTATTGCATTTGTAGCAATCTTCTTTACTGCGTTCAGCTACAGCCGGATGGTTAAGGCATATCCGATTTCCGGTTCTGCTTATACGTATACAAAAAAATCTATCCACCCGAAGGCTGGTTTCCTCGTCGGCTGGGCACTTCTGCTGGACTATGTATTCTCTCCAATCATTGCAATCTTAACTTTCGGGATTTTTATGCATACTGAATTTCCTGCTGTCCCGGTATTTGTGTGGATAATTATCATGAATATAGTGCTGGTTGTTGTTAATGTCGTTGGCATTAAGTCTGCTGCTCGCATCAGCAGTTTATCTGTCCTAATTCAAATCGCCTTTATTGCTTTGTTTTGCGGCTTGATTGTGAAAGATATTCTTGCAGGTGACACACAGGCAGCTTCCCTCTTTTCACTATCTCCCTTCTTTGGAAACGAAGGTTCATTAAGTGCTGTATTTACAGGAGCTTCTCTAATCTGCTTTTGTTTTCTTGGATTTGATGCTGTCACCACCATGTCAGAGGAAACGATTGATGCTGATAAAACAGTATCAAAAGCCATCTTTTTAATTGTCCTGATAGCAGCGGTTATGTATATTGCTATCTCCTATTTGACACAAGTCGCTTTTCCTGACTTCACTTTTGCCAATCCAGATAATGCAGCATATTCCCTTGTACAGCTTGTTGGCGGAAACTTGTTAAGCTCGATATTTATTATGGTGTTAATTATTGCGACCTTCACCCAAGGTGTTTCTTCTGTAACAAGCGTCAGCCGTTTTCTGTACGCTTTAGGACGAGAATCGATTCTTCCAGAAAAGCTGTTTACTTCCTTGCATCCGAAATACAGAACGCCTGCTGCAAATATTATCTTTGTCGGGATTATTTCTTTTGCTGCTGTCTTTTTTAATCTTGATACAGCAGTAACCTTTGTCAGCTTCGGTGCATTAACGGCGTTCACATTTGTCAATCTGTCTGTTATTGCTCATTACTTTATTAAACAGAAACAACGTTCCTTCAAGTGCACACTTCTATATCTTGTGTTCCCGCTGATTGGAGCTGGCTTTATTTGCTGGCTTTTGACACTGCTTAACAAACAGACACTACTTTACGGCGTTATTTGGCTGGTTGTTGGCTTTATTTACTTAGGTATACGAACCATGTGGCTCTCCGCAAAAGTTAAGCAAGCAGCAGAAATAAACCAAACAGAAAAAACCGTGTTAGATAATCTGACAAAATAATAGTTTTTATTTTCAGAATTGTTATACTTTTACTCAAGATCTTAATAAAGGTTTCCACTTAAGAGTTGGAAACAAAAAGCTGTCTAGGGTTCCGTTTAAAGTTATTCACTTTAAAGACTGGTCCGAGAGAGAGCGTACAGCAAGTGCTGTATACACGGAAGGACAAAAGCCTGGGAGATTATCTCCTATGTGCTTTTGTCCTTTTTTCATTTTAAGGAGGTTAATTATGAAGCTAAACGTTATGAAGTATGTTCCTGGCGGAGGTAAATGGTCCGGCACAATCAAACGAGGAAAATCAATCAAGTTTACTGCACTGGAAGATGGCGCTAATATTTCTCTGCTTTTGTACTCAGCATCCGATACTGCAGAACGGTACAATATGCCGGACACGTTAAAAGCACAGCACACTTCTCATTTAACAAAGGGCCATGTGCTGATGAGTGATAACGGCCGTGTACTTACAAGTATTACAGATGATTCACTTGGCTGGCATGATACTATTTCCGGCTATATAACGCGACGTATTGTTGATGAACGCTACGGAAAAACCACTTATCAAGATAATCGAAATGAATGGTACCGAAGCGGAGAGGAAAATTTCGCCGTCGAGCTTTTTCGTAATGGATTGTCCGTCCGTGATCTTGTTCCGGCAGTCAACTTATTTTCTAAGGTTTACTGCACAGAGGATGGAAACATGCATTTCGTGCCAGCACATGCTAAAAAAGGGGATTATATCACATTAAGAACGGAGCAAGACGTTCTGCTTATTGTATCCAATACACCAAACGCTTTAAACCAAACAATAAACTATCCCTCTGTACCTATAAAGATAGAGATAACAGATGCAGGCAAACTTTCCGATGATGATTTATGTTTGCATTTTTGTCCAGAAAACAAGCGTGCCTTTGAAAATACATGGGATTATGCAGCCTTACTTGAAGGAGGAATTAAATAATGGCCATATTAAGCCGGATTGAAAGCAACCGCAAGCAAGAAAATGCTTTTTTTAATAAAACAATCGAAGCAGGTGACGGCTGGACATATACACTTGAACCTGGGCAAGTCCTTCGCATTGTTGATTTGGAAGGAAACCAGGCCGCAGACACACTTTTTTATGATGCCGACAATCCGACAGACCATTATAGTGCTGTCAATACAATCACAAATCAAAGCAATATCTACTTAACTGCTGGTTCCGTGCTGTTAGCTGAATCCGGCAAAGAGCTTGTTAAAATAATAGCAGATACTTGCGGAAATCATGATACGCTCGGAGGCGCCTGTTCTGCCCAAAGCAATACCGTTCGTTATGCCCATGAGACTTTACCGATGCACAATTGCCGAGATACATTCATGCTTCAGCTCTCAAAGAATGAACCGTGCCTCTCTAAACGGGACTTGGCACCAAATGTGAACTTTTTTATGAATGTTCCGGTAACTCCTGACGGCGGATTAACATTTGCTGATGGTGTTTCGGCACAAGGCTATTATGTAGAAATGCAGGCAATCTGCCGGGTGCTTGTCTTAATCAGCAATTGCCCTCAACTAAACAATCCATGCAATGCTTATAATCCAACACCTATTCAGGTGCTAGTTTGGGACAAATGACAAAAGGAGTGACAGCAATGTATTCAAAAGTATTGATAGCAAACAGAGGTGCTATAGCAGTTCGGATTGAGCGCACTCTAAAAAAATTAGGAATTGCTTCTGTTGCCGTATACACAAAAGCAGACCAAGACAGCCTGCACGTTGATCTAGCAGATGAAGCGGTTTTGATTGGTGAAGGGGCGGCAAAAGACTCTTACTTGAACGCCGAGTTGCTCCTTAAGATTGCCAAAGATACAGGAGCTCAAGCAATTCATCCAGGCTACGGATTTTTAAGTGAAAATGCTGATTTTGCAAGAACGTGCTTTGAAAATGGCATCTCCTTTATCGGACCAACACCTGAACAAATAGAGCTATTTGGCTTAAAGCACTCTGCGCGGGAAATTGCTAAAAAAGCTAATGTTCCGATGCTGCCTGGCACATCGCTAATTACCGATCTGCCAACAGCGCTTACCTCGGCCGCCAGCATTGGCTATCCAGTGATGCTAAAAAGCACTGCTGGCGGCGGCGGAATCGGGATGCGAGTGTGTGAAGACGAGTCCGCCCTGCAGCAGGCATTTGAATCAGTAAGCCGATTGGCAAAGTCGAACTTCAATAACGGCGGTGTATTTCTGGAAAAATATATCCAACAAGCCCGGCATGTGGAGGTGCAGATTTTCGGCAATGAATATGGCGAAGTAACAGCACTAGGTGAACGTGACTGTTCCATTCAGCGCCGCAACCAAAAAGTTGTCGAGGAAAGCCCCGCTCCCCTTCTTTCTGCGACTATCCGCGTGCAGATGCACCAAGCAGCTAAACGCCTTGCAGAAGAAGTTGGTTATCGAAGTGCTGGAACGGTTGAGTTTCTGTATGATCCGAACAGCCAGCAATTCTATTTTCTTGAAGTAAATACCCGTCTGCAAGTTGAACATGGTGTTACCGAAGAAGTTCTTAGCATTGATTTAGTGGAATGGATGATTCGGGAATCTGCAGGCGACTTGCGTGGACTTGATGAATTGTATAAACAACCTGTTGGGCACAGCATACAGGCCCGCATATATGCAGAAGATTGCCTGAACGACTTCCGTCCAAGCGGCGGTCAACTTGATCATGTTCGGTTACCTGAAGATGCCCGAATTGAAACATGGGTGCGAGATGGCATTCAAATCACCTCCCTATACGATCCTATGTTGGCAAAGATCATCGTCCATGGAAATACACGGGAAGAAGCGCTAGGAAAACTGCACAAAGCTCTTGGAGACACTCGCTTTTATGGTGTGACAACGAATATTTCCTATATTCGCTCCTTGTTAGTGGAGGACAGCTGCAAGAGCGGTCTCGTTCATACACGGATGCTGGACGGATTCTCCCCTGCTGAACAGGCAGTTGAGGTGCTGGACGGCGGGATTCAAACAACAGTGCAAGACTGGCCAGGCAGAATCGGCCATTGGGATGTTGGCGTTCCACCATGTGGGCCGATGGATCCTCTATCCTTCCGCATTGGCAACAAGCTGTTAGGAAACGCAGAATCGTCAGCAGGTCTGGAATTAACACTTCGCGGCGGAACGTACCGTTTCCGTGGTGATATCGCATTTTGTATAACTGGAGCTGATATGCACGCCGTCCTTGATGATAATATTATCCCGATGTATACAGTTATTCATGCGAAACGGAATCAAGTGTTACGGTTTAGTGAAGCAGAAACAGGCATGCGCACTTACTTACTCGTTGCAGGCGGCTTGGATATGCCTCTAAACCTTGGCAGTGCAGCAACTTTCACACTCGGCGGATTCGGAGGGCATGGAGGCAGAGCTTTGCGGACTGGTGACGTATTATCTGTTAAGGTCACTTCTGACCCAAAAGTGAACACTCTTGCTTGTAACAGTCAGCCTCATTTTAAAAAAGAGTGGACGATTGGTGTTATTCCTGGTCCCCACTGCACAACAGAATTTTTACTGCCAGAATATTTGCAGCAGTTAACAGACGTAAGCTGGGAGGTACACTTTAACAGTTCTCGTACAGGTGTGCGCTTAATCGGCCCTTCTCCCCTCTGGGCACGAACAGATGGCGGAGAAGCAGGTTTGCATCCATCAAATATCCATGATAATGCTTATGCAGTGGGAACCCTTGATTTAACTGGAGATATGCCAATCTTGCTCGGTCCGGATGGTCCTAGTCTTGGAGGATTTATCTGTCCTGTTACAACCGCTTCAGCTGAATTTTGGAAGATTGGCCAGCTTCATCCAGGCGACCGCATCCGCTTTAAGCTGATTACATTGGAAGAAGCAAAAGCTCTACGCCATGCACAGGAACAATACCTTGAAAATATCTGTATGGAGGAAAATTTATTACTGCCAGAGCTGAACAAACAGACAAACGAGCTGACACCTGACTATCCTATCCTGCTTGAGCAGTCAAAAGAAAGATTTCCACTGGTAATCAGAGCAGCTGGTGATAAGCATGTGCTCATAGAATATGGCGAGATGGAACTTGACTTGCTTCTCCGCTTTCAAGTGCATGCTTTAATGGAGGCAATACAAGCTGATACAAGCCTCCCTGTTGTTGATTTAACGCCAGGAATTCGTTCCTTGCAAGTCCATATTAATCCAGCTCAAATGTCTGTAATCGAACTAAGTAAAAAAATCGCGGCCATTAACGAAACATTGCCGCCATTGGAAGAAATAGAAGTGCCATCACGCATTGTCCGTCTTCCCCTCTCTTGGGATGATCCAGCAACACAGCTTGCGATTGACCGCTATCAGAAGAATGTGAGACCAGATGCGCCTTGGTGTCCTAGCAATCTTGAATTTATTCGACGCGTTAACGGATTAGACAATATAGATGATGTAAAAAGGATTGTATTTGACGCAAATTATCTTGTACTAGGACTTGGGGATGTCTATCTCGGTGCGCCAGTAGCAACACCACTAGACCCAAGGCACCGTTTAGTTACGACAAAATACAATCCTGCGCGAACTTGGACACCGGAAAATGCAGTCGGCATCGGCGGAGCGTATATGTGTGTCTACGGGATGGAAGGTCCTGGCGGCTACCAGTTTGTCGGCCGTACTGTTCAAGTTTGGAATAAGCAACGAGAAACAGAAAGCTTCCGGCAAGGCAAGCCTTGGCTGCTTCGCTTCTTTGACCAAATATCGTTTTATCCAGTCACTGCAGATGAATTGCTGGAAATGCGCGAAGACTTCCCGCGCGGCCGTTTTGAGATTGAGATAACAGAAACAACCTTTAAACTTGGAGATTACTTAGCTTTCCTTGAATCCATCAAAAAAAGCACCAATGAATTCAGAAGCACACAGCAGACTGCCTTCCATCAGGAGAGGGAAAGATGGCAGGAGCTTGGTCTTGCTGAATATGTTTCTGAAACAGAGCAAACACCGCAGACGGAAGAAACACTTCCAGAAGGTGCTGAAGCAGTCCGCAGTTCGATGCCAGGCAGTGTTTGGAAGGTTCTCGTGTCTGCTGGTGATGTTGTCAAAAAAGGAGATCCGCTAATAATTGAGGAAAGCATGAAAATGGAGTTTCCTCAGCTTGCCCCATTTGATGGAGCAATTGAGGCTGTACATGTTGTACCTGGTGAAGAAGTCCATGCAGGCCAGCTGATTATTTCTATTAAAAAAGCAGAAAGCGGTGATAATAATGCAAACAATTCCGTATCCAATGAAATTATCCATTCATGAATTACAAGCAAACTATGAGTCAGGGAAACTAACTCCTGAGAATGTTATCGAGCATATCTTAGAGAGAGCAGAAGCTGATAAAGATATGAATATATGGATAACTCCCCCTTCCTGGAGCTTCATTAGACCCTTTTTAGAAAATCTATCCAAGATGGAGCGCTCACACGCTCCTCTATGGGGAATTCCGTTTGCGATAAAAGATAATATAGATCTAGCAGGGGTGCCAACGACGGCAGGATGTGCGGAGTTTGCTTATACACCAGACAGAAGTGCTGTTATTGTACAGCGTTTGATTGATGCAGGTGCCATTCCAGTAGGAAAAACAAATTTAGACCAGTTTGCTACTGGCCTTGTTGGTACTAGAAGCCCTTTTGGGGAAACGAAAAACGCATTAAGACCAGAGTTAATCAGCGGCGGTTCCAGCTCTGGGTCTGCTGTATCTGTTGCCAGAGGGCAGGCTGCTTTTTCCCTAGGCACAGATACAGCCGGCTCCGGCCGCGTCCCTGCCGCACTAAACGGATTAATCGGATACAAACCAAGCCTCGGAGCCTGGCCAGTTAAGGGTGTAGTGCCGGCATGTGCCAGCATTGACTGTGTTACAGTATTTTCACATAATATTTCTGATACAATACTTGTTGATGAAGTGGTTCGAGGCTTTGAAGAAGAAGATTCTTGGTCAAAAGAAGTAGAGCGTAAAAAGACAGCTCTTCCGAAAAAAATCTTCATTCCTGAACAAACACCAGAATTTTACGGACCGTTTGCTGCCGAGTATAAAATTGCCTGGCAGAATACATTAGAGAAGCTGCACAAATTGGATATACCGCTCGAAAAATTAGATGTCAGCTATTTATCGGAAGTAGCGTCTGTTTTATATGATGGGCCATGGGTTGCCGAAAGATGGTCTGATTTAGGAAGTTTTATTGAAACCCATAAAAATACAGCACTAGCTGTAACAGAAACGGTCTTGCGAACAGGTGCTAAAGAAGACTACAATGCAGCATCGGTTTTTCAAGCTATGCATACACTGCAGGCTCATAAACGGAAAGCCCATCTCGACCTGCAGGATGCTGTATTAATTATGCCAACAGCCGGTGGTACTTGGTCCAGAGAGGATGTGCGAAAAGATCCTATTCATACAAACAGCCAAATGGGGGCTTTTACGAATCATTGTAATTTACTGGATTTATCTGCTATCAACATCCCATCTGTTGCTCCAGATGAAACATTGCCATTTGGTATCACCCTATTTACCGGCCCTTACGCTGAACATTTATTGATCGGCTTTTCTGATTTGTATTTAAATAATATTTCTGTTTCAACAGTAAGGAGCACTGAAATGGTGGCTGTGTGCGGACTTCATATGAGAGGATTTTCATTAGAGAAGCAAATGCTAGAACATCAAGCTGTTTATATTGGTCCAGCTAAAACATCAGCACAGTACCGAATGGTAGAATTAACGACCAATCCAAATAAACCAGGACTTATTCGTGCTGATAAAGGCAGTGCCATCGAAGTTGAGCTGTGGGAAATGCCTATTAGCCAGTTAGGTTCATTTGTCTCGCTGATTCCGTCACCACTTTGCTTTGGAACAATTGAGCTAGAAAACGGCTCTGCAGTTAAAGGCTTTCTATGTGAAGCGAATGCAATGGAAACTGGTTTAGACATAACCAGTTTTGGCGGCTGGCGAAATTTTGTTGCAAGCAGCATAAAGTGAAAAATGGCGGAGGGTATATACCCTCCGCCATTTTTCTTTAGCTCCTAAATGTTTAATTCCATATACTCATCTGTTTCGATAAACCCAAATTTTTTATAAACTGGTCTGCCCATCTCTGAAGCCCCAAGCCATAATTTTTTTATGCCTGCTTCCTTCGCTTCCTCAACGAGTAATTTTAATAGCTTTGTAGCAATCCCTTTGCCTCGGTAGTCTTTATTAGTATACATATTGGTTATATACGCTCTTTTTCCACTTCGGTTCGTAAAGCTTGGCGGAAATGGATAAATGATGAAAGCTCCACATGCAACAACCTCCTCATCCTCCTCTACTAAATATTGAATTAAGGACCCACCACTTAACTGTTTTTCAAAAAAATGATACAGTTCCTCGTCAATATCTATATCTGCCTCTAACCCTTCGTCCACTAATTGGGCTTTTCGTAAATGCATCATTGCTTTAATATCCTGTCTTGTTGCTTTACGGAAATTCAACGTAAACACTTCCCATTCTAAGATATTTATATTTATAATATAACTCATTTCCCATACGGAACCTAATGGTAGCATCTCCTCTTTGAGAACGTAAAAAAAGCTGCTTAAAGCAGCTTAATTATGAAAGCACCCAATTATAGGGATCCTCCAGCTTGTTCCACTCACTGTTGTATTCAGCTTCTGTCAACAAACACTCATCTAATTCCTTCGTGATGACATCAATATCTAAATCCATTCCAATAAACACTAGTTTCGTATGTCGGTCGCCGTGTTCCTTATCCCAATTCTCCATTAACTGAGGGTTACTTTGAATAATCTCTGCTTGTCTGTTTTCAGGAAGAGAAGCAACCCAATAAGAAATTGGTTCAATCTTAACAGATGGTCCTGCTTGTGAAAGCAATAATGCTAAATCATTGCGAGAAGCACACCAGGCAATGCCTTTTGC
The DNA here is from genome assembly GCF_021341655.1 of Bacillus sp. Au-Bac7. Taxonomy (NCBI): domain Bacteria; kingdom Bacillati; phylum Bacillota; class Bacilli; order Caryophanales; family Bacillaceae; genus Bacillus; species Bacillus sp. Au-Bac7. The sequence continues at coordinate 628,646 of NZ_JAJTTG010000002.1, forward strand.
GCGGACAATCTGCATAGGCATGGAGCTGCACCATGTATGGAATCGTTCTGAATGAAAAGGTCTCTTACGGTAATAAACAAAAGAACTTACGCCATATTCCTCTGTCTCTGGCGTATGTGCTGCAGGTCCTGCTTGTAACTCTTTAAGCCAGCCTGCTGATTCACTAGCTTTTTCAAAATCAAATCTGTTCGTATTCATAATTTCCTTTATGTCTATCAAACTGTTTTCCGTGCGGATAATTTTTGCTTCAGGCTGTAAAGTTCTCAAGACATTCTCTAGATTTGCGGCTGCCTCTTCTGTTACTAAGTCACATTTATTCAGTAAAAGGATATTGCTAAATTCAATTTGATCAATAAGCAAATCAGCAATATTCCGTTCATCATTTTCACCGACTGCTTCCTTGCGGTCAAGCAAAGAATCACCAGATTCATAGTCATGCCAAAATCGGTTTGCATCCACAACGGTTACCATTGTATCCAGCCTGCAAAATCTTGTCAGGTCAATCCCTAACTCGTCATCGATATAGGAGAAGGTTTGGGCTACAGGAATGGGCTCACTAATTCCTGATGATTCAATGATGATGTAGTCAATATCCCCTTGATTAGCTAATTTCTCTACCTCGATTAATAAGTCTTCCCGTAATGTACAGCAAATGCACCCATTGGACAATTCAACCAATTTCTCTTCTGTTCTTGAAAAACCGCCCTTTGTTTGAACTATTTCACTATCAATATTTACTTCACTCATATCATTAACGATGACAGCAATCTTCATGCCTTCCCGGTTATTTAAAACATGATTCAGCAAGGTTGTTTTACCTGCACCTAAATAGCCGCTTAATACTGTGACTGGTATTTTACTCATACCGCATCCCCCTATTTATATTCATATGTATCACATACGATTTACTGTTGTGTTTTTGTAATTAGCTGACAAAAACATATGTCCAGTTCTTTCTTTCTGTGTCATTGGTATTAGAATCGTCACTCATATCTACCCATTTTATTTGCTTTAGTCTCTCTACTATCTTGTTGTCAATTTCTGCTTGTGCTTCAGTCATTATGTTTTTAATTGTTTGAAAGTCGAGAGAAAAATGACTTACCGCCGCTTGAAATGGAGACTTTTCATGAAACAGCTGTCTAAAGTGGCTCTCATTGACCGCCTCCATCTCGAGTTCGTCCTCCCTGCTTTCTATGAAGCGGTAAATCTCTTTGTATTTATCTGGCAAGCTTTCAATTGCACTGCGATATAAAAACTGGACTAAGACAGGATTAAGAGTATGCATGCCCACTTCCCTCCTTTCCCTTTATTATACTTAGCCGCCAAATCTTCTCTTTGGCGGCGCTTAACATTTACCAACTGGCTTTTTTTACTCCTGGAATTTGCCCTTTATGCGCATACTCCCTAAAAGCAATACGAGACATGTTAAATTTTCTCAAATAGCCTCTTGGTCTGCCTGTGACTTCACATCGGTTCTTAAGTCGTGTTGGTGAAGAATCCCGCGGTAGCTTTCGTAGCGCTTCATAATCTCCCTTCTCTTTTAATTCCTTTCTAATAGCTGCGTACTTTTCTACCATTACTTGGCGTTTTTTCTCTTTTACTACTTTAGACTTTTTTGCCATTAGTTCTTTCCTCCTGTTAAAACGTAATAATTACGATTTAAATTTTATAGAAACTTAAATTCCTCGATAGCCCTTACTTTGTTTCTCTATGCAAAGTACGCCTTTTTAAACGAGGGCAATACTTCATTAATTCAATACGGTCAGGATTGTTGCGTTTATTTTTAGTCGTGATATAATTTCTGTCCCCTGTTTCTGTACAAGCTAATGTAATTTTTACTCTCATAATTATTCCTCCTAGTTATTAGGATAAATGTAAATCATAATAATTACGATTTACAAATCCGTTATAAACATTTATTTTAATGAAGGAAAAAGGATTTTGCAAGTTATTTTATTATTTTTTTGTTTTCTAAGGATTTTTCATAAAAAAAATCAGATGGACACTGCCACCTGATTTTTCCTTTATTCGTTTTTCTCTTCCTCCAATAAACAAAGCTCTTCAAGAGGCAGAGGCTTGCTGTAAAAGTAGCCTTGCGCTTTTTCGCATTTAAAACCTTTTAAAATTTCAACTTGTTCTTCTGTTTCTACCCCTTCTGCAATGACCTTCAGCCCAAGATTATGGGCCATGACAATGATGGTTGAAGCAATATTATAATCATCTTTATTCACTACGATGTTTTGGATAAAGGATTTATCAATTTTTAAGTAGTCGATTGGAAACTTTTGCAAATATTGCAGAGAACTGTAACCAGTCCCAAAATCGTCTATGGAAATTTCCACGCCAAGCTCCTTCAATTGATAAAGAATTTGACTAGCTTTTTCAACATCCATAGTCATACTCTCGGTGATTTCCAGTGTTATATAAGAAGGTTCAATTCCTTCCTCTTCTAATATACTTGCCATCGTTGTAACAAGATTGCTGTCAAAAAACTGACGTAAAGATAGATTGACAGAAAAGTTTATTGGAATAAATCCTCTTCTGATTCTTTCTTTAATTTCTTGGCAAACTTTTCGTATTACCCATTCCCCAATCGGGATAATCAGACCAGTATCTTCGGCAATACGGATGAATTTATCTGGGGAAATGAGTCCAAATTTAGGATGCTGCCATCTTATTAAGGCTTCAGCACTTGTCACAGCATTTGTCTTCAAATCAATAATCGGTTGAAAATGTAAGATGAAGTGTTTAGTAATGTCTGCCTTTCTTAATTCTGTTTCTAATACCAACAGTTCTGATGATTGAAAATCGAATTTCTCATTATAAAACTGATAATTATTTCTTCCTTTTTTCTTTGCTTCATACATGGCAATGTCTGCGTTACGGATAAGTGTCACATCATCATCACCATCTTTTGGGTGCATCGATATACCAATACTTGGAGTAATAAATATTTCATGCCCGCCGATTAGGAAAGGCGAAGAAAGGATATCAATTACCTTATTTGCTTTACTTCTTACTTCTTCTTCAGTAACATTTTCAAGCAGGAGAATAAATTCATCGCCCCCCTGTCTGGAAACTCCCCCATTCGTTCCAACACAATGCTTTAATCGATCTGCAAACTCTTGTAAAAGTTCATCCCCAATATGGTGACCAAGTGTATCATTAATAACTTTAAAGCGATCTAAATCCATAAACAGCAATGCTAAATGCCGAATGCTGCAAGTAGGTTGAAAGTTAGTGATTGCCACTTTTAAATTATCAGCAAAAACCCGCCTGTTAGGCAGTCCAGTCAGATCATCGTGGTATGCAAGGCGATGGATTTTTTCTTCAGCTAAACCTCTTTGAATAACGAGACTCGTTAGATAGGTAGCCTCCTCTATCAGCTTTTTTACATTCGCACTTGGAGCCGTCGGTATACGGTGATAAATAGCAAAACAACCAATTACATCGTTATTGCTGTCAAAAACTGGAGTAGACCAGCATGCTTGCAGTCCATGCTTTAATGCGATATCCCGATAGTCTGCCCATAAACAATCATTTGAAATATCTTCAACAACTACCTGCATTTTTTTATAGGCAGCAGTTCCGCATGATCCTGTATTTGGTGCAATCGGAATACCGTTAATAAAGTCAATAAACTCATCTGGCAGATTAGGAGAGGAAGCTGTATAGAGCTTTTTCGCTTCCTGATCGGCAATCATCACAGAACAAAGGCAATCTTTTGCAAAATTTTCAACAATCGAGACAATTTCATCAAGGATCAGCGTATATTTTGTTCCGCTAACAATCATTTTTAAAATTTTATTTTGTTCTTTTACAAGTGATGCAATATAATTTTTACTAGTGACATCCTTCGCCACACCAACAATCCCTATTGTCCTCTCATCTTTATAGATTGGAAGGGCCACTATAGATAATTCAATTCTCTCTCCCTGTTTGTTTTTGATCGTTAACTCAGCATTCTCAGCATGACCATGAAGCAATTTTTCGATACCGTTAAGGGTATTTTCTAACTGAGACTCATCAATTAATTCGGCGTATGATAATGATGAAAACTCAGCACTGGTATATCCAGTCAAGCTTTCTGCCGCTTTATTAATATGCAAAAAGTCACCATTAATGCTTATCGCAAAACATGGATCACTATTATTATTAAACAAAGACTTATACATATCGAATATCGAATCATTTCGTAAAGGATTATCCATCTAGTTCTCTTCCTTCTTTACTAACAATCATAAATAGTAAGTTATACTCCATATTATATCGGTATATTTATAAATTTTTTAACATGAATAAACAATTGTTGTATAAATCTTTCATTCTGAACAAAAGAACAATCTTTTTCGGCGACTCCCTGGCAAGGATACGTTATTGACAATGTTATAAGAAGAATGTGCAGAGATGCCAAATAATTGTCCGCCTCTCCCTAATTTTAAAGTGATTTCTTTGTTATTTTTCCTTACCGCCACTGCATTTGATTTGTCTTTAACAAACGAAAGAAGCTGCCCGTCAGGCAGCCTCTTAATTTCATATTCTAACACTCTATAAAGCTTTCAAATGCCAGCAAAAGCTTTGAAAATCGCCTTGTATCATTTCAATAGGAATACTTAATCCGGCAAAAGCAAGTTCATCTCCACCGTAAACTGTGTCTGTGCCGTTTACTTGATACTCTTTATTTACATCAATCCCTCTCAGCTTCAAAACAGAAGCTGAAGCGGCTGGTTCTGCGAGCACTTTAAAGTAATAGACGATTACTTCCGTTTTTTCCTTATTAGTAAAAAGCCATGCTGTTTCATTTCCTTCAAAGGGGCTTTTCAAGCGGTAAAACTCACCAAACTGAATGAGGCTTCGGATTTCTTTATAATAGGAAACCTGATTTTTAACGGCGATTTTATCTTCTTCTGACAGCCTTGTTAAATCCAATTCATAGCCTAAGTTGCCTGACATTGCCACATCGCCGCGCATACTTATAGATGTAGTCCGCTGCACCTGATGATTAGGGACCGCTGAAACATGTGCTCCAATTGAAGAAACAGGATATACTAAGCTTGTTCCGTATTGAATCTTTAGTCTGGATACTGCATCCGTATTATCACTCGTCCAAGTCTGCGGCATATAATGGAGCATCCCTGGATCGAATCTTCCGCCGCCACCTGAGCAGCTTTCGAAAAGTACATGTGGAAAAGAAGCTGTTATTTCTTCAAGTATTTTATATAAGCCGAGCATATACCGATGAGCTGTTTCTCTTTGCCTGTCAGGTGGAAGAAGTGCAGAACCAATCTCTGTCATGTTACGGTTCATATCCCATTTCACATAGGAAATAGGCATATTTCCTAAAATATCACTAACTCGCTTCGTAATTTCTTTACATACATCTTCTCTCGATAAATCCAAGACCAATTGGTTTCTGCTTTCGGAGCTTTGCCGTCCCGGAACATGGAGGCACCAATCTGGATGCTCACGGTATAAATCACTGTCAACGGATACCATCTCTGGTTCAAACCATAGACCGAATTTCATCCCTTTCGCTTCAACATCTGATGCCAGCTTATTTAAGCCATTTGGAAGTTTACGATTATTGACAAACCAGTCTCCAAGTGATGTTTTGTCATTATCTCTTTTGCCAAACCAGCCATCATCGAGAACAAATAATTCGATTCCAAGCTCTTTTCCTGCTTCTGCAATTTCCAAAATACGCTCAGCAGTAAAGTCAAAATAAGTTGCTTCCCAGTTATTCACAAGAATTGGACGTTCTTTATCTCGATATTCTCCTCTAATTAAATGGGTTTGATACAGGTCATGAAACGTTCTTGACATGCTCCCAAGTCCCTCTGACGAATACACCATAACCGCCTCTGGTGCCTGAAAAGCTTCACCAGGTTCTAGCTTCCAGCTGAAATCAAAAGGATTAATCCCCATTGTTACTCGTGTACAGCTAAATTGATCCACTTCTGCTTGTGCCAGAAAATTACCGCTATATACAAAGTTAAAGCCATAAACCTCTCCTTTATCCTCTGTTGTTTCTTTTCTAAGCAGCGCTATAAACGGATTATGCTGATGACTGCTGGAGCCTCTGCTGCTTTCAATGGATTGGATACCATGGCGGAGCGGCTGTCTTTCAATATGTCTCTCCCTAACATGAGCACCATGTAAGTGCAGAAAATCGAAATCGGCTTCGCGGAAGTCTACACATAGACTCTGCACATTTAACAGCTTTAAGGACTGCTCGCCGTCATTAATGATTTTTACAGATCTTGTAATCACATTGAAGTGTTCAAATACACTGTAGCTCAATACCACCTGTAATCCAATAAGCTCATCGACCATCGTAATTTCGAGTGTTTCTGCTTCCTCTTCCTTCTCAACAAAGGTAGCCGGCAATCCTTCTAAAGGCTTCTTTCCTTTATAGATTAAATGTGATTGATACCGCAAGTCAGTTATAGTTGAACCGTTTTCGAGCTGAATTTGATAGCTGGGCTTTCGAAAATCTGAATTGCCGTACTGTGGGTACTCTAGCGGCAATGTATCTAGTGAGAAGGTTCGATCCTCTTTATGCTGATATGGGTTCCCAGAAAAACCGCGATCCATGAGCTGCAGAAAATTAGAATGGCGGTATTCCTTTACCTTTCTTCCCCAATAAAGATGCAGCAAATAGCCGTCTCTGGCAATTTCCATGACATAACTTGTGTTACGTGCTTGCAGATGAAAAATTTTCCTGTTCGAATCAAACAAAATACCCATCAACTCTCACTCCCCTATATTAGTTCAAACCTTTTACACTTTCGCGCAAAATCAATTCAACAGGTAATGTCACTTGCAATGGTATTATTCTCCCGTTCAATTGATCATGCAGAAGCTTAACAGCTGTTTTCCCCATTTCCTCCCCATGAATCTTTACTGTAGAGAGTCTTGGATTCATAAATGCTGCTGCTTCAATATCATCAAAACTGATAACAGAAATTTCGTCGGGAACCTTTATGCCTTGTTCATGCAAGCAGCTGAGCACACCTAATGCCATCGGATCACTGGCAACAACAATGGCTGTTGGTCTCGGAGTTAAGTTAAGCAGCTTTTGTGTAAGAGCGTACCCGCCTGTTGGCCCCCAATCTCCTTCCAATATCCTGCTTGCTTTATTTAATTCCTTCTCTTTTAGAAAATTTTCAAAGGCTTTTCTGCGCACATCTATCTTGTCCGTTGTTTCAAGATTACTGACTTTAAATACCCTGCCCTCGCCTCCTATATAGGCAATATCAGTATGTCCGAGTGTTAGAAGATGGTCTAAAACCATGTTTGTAGCACAAACGAAATCGGAAATAACAACATCCACATTTGCATTTTTAGGAATCTGATCAACAGCAACTATATGCTTCGCTTCAGGATAGATTGTCTTCAGGTCAGCAATATCGACATCGCCTATAACAATTAAGCCATCTAAGGAGTCGAGACCGCTTCCTGTAATCTGGTTTTTGCCTATAATCATAGTGGAAGCAAGATTCATTGAATACTCATGGCATATACCTTCTATACCAAGGCGAATTGACTGAAAATAAGGATCGATTGTTTCATCATTCAGAATGATAATGCCTATTTGATAGGTACTTACTGCTTTTATTTCCTTCGTTTGCTTCTTTCTGGATGGCTTGTAATCAAGCTCATCAACCACTTGTAACACCCGTTTTCTTGTTGCTTCTGTTACAGAGAGGGTCTCGTCTTTATTAAGTATTCTGGAAACTGTCGCCGTGGATACATTGGCTTTTTCTGCAATATCTTTGATTGTTGCCATGCTTTCACCCCCTTTTTAGTAAATTTAACTAAAGTCTTTAGCGAAAATATAACACAGAATACGCTTACACACAATAATATTCTGAAAAATTTAGCATTCTAGCTATTTTCTAAGTAAATAATCGATAAAACCAGCCAATATTTTATTATTTATTAGTAAATTTATAGTTATGTTTACTAAATATAATTGTAAATCCACTATAAAACATCATAAAAAAAGCATTCCTTCACAAAAGGAATGCCTCTCTTTTATATTTCACTAAAAGTAATATGGAACATAGTTCCCCTTTTTTTGTCGCTGGTTACACGCCACTTTCCGCCTAATTCCTTAATGATTTGCAAAGTGACCATCAAGCCTAAGCCTGTCCCTTTTTCTTTTGTCGAGTAAAAGGGTAATCCAAGCTTATCCAGCTGGTCTGCAGACATCCCTTCTCCGTCATCACAGATAAAGATATGGACTTCCTTTTCGTTTTGCCGAATGGATACTTGAACGTTTTTAGCCGCTGCTTCTATAGCATTTTTGATGAGATTCACAAACATTTGTTGAATCTGCGCTGAATTGCCCATAATGACTGCTCGCCCTTGAATCTCAAAAGCAACATCCACATTAAACAGCATCGCATAAGAAGAAAGAGAGCTTATTGATTTTTTTGCTTCTAGCTCCAAATCAAGGACACTATGTTTCTTTCTGCTTTGGCTTTTTCCTAACGATAAATAATCAGAAATAATTTCATTGGCTCTGTTCAATTCTTCTAAACTTATGTTTAAATATTCCTTTTGCGGAGCTGATAAATTGTCTGCTTTCGTAAGAAGCTGCAAAAAACCTTTAATACTTGTCATCGGGTTTCTTATCTCATGAGCAACACTTGCAGCAAGCTCCCCGACAACTTGCATTTTTTCATTTCTTTGGATTTCTTTTCTTAACAGCATTTTTTCCCGGTGTGACTCAATCAAATAGATAGAGAACCAGGCAAGAAGGCCGTTTACAAGAACAAAAAGACTATAGTTCAATAATGTGGTCATTGTCGTTAGGTCTTTCCCAAATAACAATGCAATGATTGGCAGCATGGCAGATGAAAAAGAAACGAATAAAACGGATAAATAAATCTTCTTTTTCACTATTAATGTATGAAACTTATTTTTAGTCCAAAAAATAAATACCACCGAAATAAGCATTCCAATAAAGGAAGGAACCATACCGATTCCTCCATATAACAATCGAACAATAAAGAAACAGACGGTTACTAGAATTCCGGCATAATTACCGCCATATATAAATGCTAAGTACCACGGCACCATGCGCGAATCAAGGCGGATGCCATCAAGAATAATGGAAAAACTGACAGAAAGCCCCATCGTAATGGCACATAATATACCCCACAGCACGTTCTCTCCAGCTTTATCACCGCGGTCATTTGATATTACTAAATAAAGAATAATAGGTATTTGAACAATCAGCATTTGTAGCAGCAGCTGGTCATATTGAAATTGCATTGTTTTCTCCTAAATTGTAAGCTTAACATTTCTCATGTTTTTACATCATCATTATATACATATACTAACAAAATAGATAGTGAGATTATGAATGCAATACACAAAGGGAATATCCTGTTATAGGAAACTCCCTTCAAAATTCAGCCACCAGTATAGACACTTTCACAAGTCCCTGCTTTAGGTTCATAATAACAATGATTTTTATATTGACCAGATTGAGGCTGACCGTACCATGTCGGAGGGCATGGAGCATATGGATTGAAATACCAAAGAGCAAACTTACCTGGGTGATCTCTCCAATAATCTAAGTTCATTTTAGCCAATTTTTTTTCGGCTGTTCTCGCTCTTTGATAAAAAACATTTCCCTTTTGAACCGCTTCAAAGGAATAGTTATTACCTTGCACTTGATAAATGACTTGAGGTATCGTTCTTAATCCTTCAAAATCAGAACAGTTCGCTTTCAGACGATTGACAATAACATTGCCAACATACAGCATACCTTGCTGGCCTTCACCTTCTGCTTCTGCTCTCATCATTCTTGCCATTAAATCAACATCTGAACTTTTGTAATTTACACGCGGCATTTTCTCACCCCCAAAATATAGTATGAAAAAAACCGCCTAATGATGTCATTGTTTAAACCATAGCGATTTGTTTTCGCTAATTGATGTTATTAGGTGCATCAATTATCAAATCAAAAAAGAACTGCCCAGATTGTCCAATCCAAAGGCAGTTCTTTTTTAACTGAAAGGCAGACTCAGCTGCAGGCTGATTTTATTGGAACTTCCTTCTCATCGTCTTCCCATATATCGTCATATTTGTATCCTGTTAATGCTTCCACGACTTCTCGTGTTTCTGGATCAACCTCTTTCTTTGAACCGTTATTTTTTAATCTTTCGATTTCATCAACAAGAATCTTATGCGTCTTCTTGTTCAATTTAAAAGTGAACACAACCACTAATGCTGCGATTAAAAGCAAGGCTGAACCAAAAACTAATGTGTAAACAATCGTGTGCACTGCTTGAGGAGATTGTGTTGATTGGCCTGCAGTAAAACCGCCAAATTGCAATACAATTCCGACAAAAAATGTAGCAAGGGCAACCGTGCTTTTACGAGTAAATGTCATCACAGCAGCAAATACCCCTTCACGACGCTGTCTTGTGACAATTTCATCTATATCAGGTATGAACGGAAAGACATTCCAAGGCGTAAAGTCTAATATCGCTCTACCAACTTGGTACAATGCTGAAATAATAAACACATACATAATCATGGATTCAGGTTTCATTAAATACACAGCATAAAACGCAGCTAAACAAACAATCATCGTAAGATATGACACTTTATATAAGCTGTTTGGACCGAACTTAATCATCAGATATCCAGCTAAAATAGTAATAGGAACTCCAATAATACTCAGTGACAGCATGTCCCCTGCCAGAGAAGAGGAAATACTTAATGCAAAAACACAGAAATACACAAATACTGCATTAAAAACATCCTTCGCCGTATAGGAGAATAAATAAATCATTAAATGCTTGCGGAAGCTTTTAATTTTTAAAGTAGAGAAATAAACCTTAATAGTTTCACCAAATGCTGCTAATAATTCCTTGGCACCTTTTCTATTAGTAGTTTCTCTGCTAGCAATCCATTCTTCTTCCTCTTCTGGAGTTAGCGTTTTTTCCCATGTTACTTTATAAGATATAAAAATACAGATTGCAAAAATAATAGCGAAAAATACTGCATTAATGAAATAGGCATACCCATTATCTTCTCCGAAAAAGGAAATTAGTCGTCCCGGAATAAAAGTGGCCAGAAATACACCTAACCCTGATAAAAACATTCTTGCAGTAGATAATTTTGTACGGTCATTAAAGTCTTTTGTCATCTCTGATGGCAGTGTTTCCCACGGAATCAGTACTAAAGCCATCACAATTTCAAACAATAAATAGCTTAATAAATAATACCAGTAATTCATCCCCGTTATCCAAAGCAAAATATATGTAAACATTAAAGGAGAGCCAATTAAAAGAAAGAAGCGTCGTCTTCCAAATTTTCTGCCTATTTTATATTTATAAAGGTTATCGGTAATGCTTCCAATTGCTAAAGAAACAATCGCATCAACAATGCGGGCAATAGCAATAATCGAGGCCCCTTCAACAGGAGTTAAACCGACAAATGTTGTATAGTAGTATAACAGCCACGCAGATATAATGGTAAAAGCCCCGCCTCCCATAATATCCGTTAATCCGTAGCCGATACTTCGTGGAATCGTAATTTTCTTCGTTGTGTTTTTCATATAAGCTCCTTCCCCCTGCTAGAAAAAATGTATGTGTAGAAGATTGACCGGTCTTGTATGCGTACGCTTTTTTATTTGTAGTTACTTATTCCCAGGTAACTTGCTAACTAAACAAAAGTTTAATAAAGCAGCATTATAAGGTTGTAACTCTATTTGAAGACAATTCTTATATAGGAATAGAATTATAAAGAAGAAACATACTAACTAAAAATATGTAAGGGTGAGTTATGTGCTTTATAAAAATATTTCTAAAGGCTTAATGGTAAGTACCATCTTATCTTCCTGTTTCAGTATCGCTATTATTATTTTTTCGGTGTATCATCATTTTACTGTTTTGTCTCACTTGCAACGAAATAATAAAATGCAGTAAAAACCGGCTTTTTATGGTATGTAAATTGTCTATAAAAGCTACGGAAAAGGTGCGCTTATAAAAAGCAAACCTTTTCCTGCAAGAGAAGGATCGTGCGAGGGTTAATGTGAGAGGAGTATAAGAAGAACACATTAAAGAGGAGAGTCCCAAAATCAGTTTGGAGAAATGTTGTAATCTATTTAAACAGCAGGTTAATTAATTTAAGCTCCTACTGAAACAAACTTAGCTTCTTTAACTGGAATACGGTATAGAATACCGGAAGCCAAAATTAACGCAATTGCTTCTTTAGCGTCTTTAATGATTCCTTGGAAGATTCCTGTAATAGCAGGGGTTGCATGGTTGTCTGTATAAACAGTTACAGTAGTTCCGACTGCAACTCCAGCAAAACGTCCTAGCTTTACAATTGGAAGGTAAACAGCGTGAAGTTTCATTGCTTCTTCTTCAGGCAGTTCTTTCATCAATGCCATTGTATCATCTCCTTTTACATGATTTACAGGAGGTGCACACAACTCATCCTCAAGTTGCTGGACAACTGCATGATCTTTTTCAAACTGACAGTTATCCTTTGGCTTGTCCATCATTTCACACTTGTCCGCTTTTGGAGGATGAGGACGAGTATGCTTTTTGTTTTTATGATTCTTATGCTTTTCAAACAACATTACTTCCAAAGTAAATTTCATGGTACTCTCTCCTTTCACTAATGAATTCTTTTATACAATACAGTATATTATTGCTTGTCCTTAACAGAGATAACATTTCCCCATGACAACATCCATTTTTTTGAAAATAGTAAAAATACATAAAAAAACAGCCACTTTTCGAGTACTCGAAATGGAAGCTGCTCATTCATAATATCCCCTTCAGACTAATGCCAATAATAAAGAAAATACCAGCCAGAATATAGATCCATCCCATTGCTTTATTTTTTAAGTTGATATTATCAATCCCAAACGCTATCATTGCTGTACTAAAAATTAGAAATGCAATATTATAGTGAAAAAACACCATAATCAAAGATATGGCTGAAAGAATTAGTCCCATTTTCCCCATCAAATTTGCCTCTTTCTTAAATATAAGTTAATTACTCTTAAACAAGAAAAACCTCCACGTAGGACAGGTGTAAGTTCCTCTAACTTTTCTATAACTCACTATATTCATACGAGAGTTATCCTTGTAATTATAACATGGAATTAATTGTATTTTTTTAAAGAATCCTAATATTAATTTACCTTATAGCAAAATAACCTATTACAGTGCCTACTCTTTTTTAAATTGGAACGATACCGTTCTTTCTTCACTAGTGCGCATATCCTTTATTTTATAATTATTCCCTAATAAAAATATCCTCCAATGTCCTTCTAATATCCCTTCTTAATCGTTCCTTTTCTGGTAAGTAATCTTGTGTGCCTTTTACATTTTGGTAAATCATTTTTTTCATTTTTATAAGCCCCATTTTTTAATAAATAAAAAAACCGCATCAGATCTAAGTTTTCAACTTAATCAATGCGGTTTAATAGTAAATAGCCTTCCTTTTCTGATTAAAAAATCAAAATAGCAAGGCTAATTTTTATGATGATGTTTTGGAGACAGGCAGGAATAATTGCTATAATCTTGCATTGTTCTCACCTCTTATCCAATTAAGGTAACATAATATAAGATGGCTAACAACAGATTCAACTAAATTTTTCCTTAAAGCTGTTTTCTCTCTGCTCCATTCAGCGTGTAACTAACAGCGATTTCTGCATTTAGTGAGTTAGATACAGAGCAGTATTTATCCTTTGACAGTTTAATCGCACGCACAACTTTATCTTCAGGCAATTCTCCTTGAAGTGAATAATGGATATGTATACCTGTAAAGCGCTGAGGATATTCCTCTGCCCGCAAGCCTTCTACTTCCATTTCGAATGAAACAATCTTCAAGCGCATTTTTGTCAAAATAGAAACAATATCAATACCTGTACAGCCTGCGGTAGCCTGCAGCAGTAATTCAGTCGGTCTTGCGCCTGTATTATTGCCGCCGGATTTTTCTGCTGCATCCATGATAATCTCATGCCCAGAAGGCGTTTTACCTGTAAACGCCATCTGTCCATTCCATGTAGTTGTTACTTTCATGCATTCACATCCCTTACTATTATTTTGACTTTCTTATAAGTATTCCCTAAAGGTTATGTTCATACCGTGATGATGTGATTTTCTTATAACAAGTAAGCAATCATTATTGCTTACTTGTTATAAAGCTTTGATAGTTTTTATTTCCGCCAGACAGATTATATAGATCCGTAAATCCTATATTGCGAAGAATATTTTGCGCTGCATTTCCAGTGACTCCACTGTTACAATATGTTACAGTAGGCAAGCTTGGATCTAAGTCCTTGCACTTTTCTCGTAAACTGCCAAGCGGAATATTAATTGCCTTGTCTACCCTCGATACATTGAATTGCTTTTCTGCTCTTGTATCGATGATTTGGATAGTCTCTCCTGCTGAAACTCTTTCTGTTAACTGAAGAGGTGTCATCAATTTATTCTTCTTTTCGATCGCATTTTGCAACGCCATTCCTATGTACATAACAGGGTCCTTCGTTGTACTGAATGGAGGAGCATATGCAAGGTCTAGATGAAACAAGTCCTCTGCTTTTGCTTTAAAAGTCATCGCCGTAACAAAAACATCAAGTCTTTTATCTACGCCTTCTTCTCCGATAATCTGCACACCTAGAACTCTGCCAGTTTCTCTGTCTGCAATGGCTTTAATCACTAATTCCTTGCCGCCAAGATACTCTGCTCTTGCTGGTTTAATATTATGAAGCACTTCAATTGTATAGCCTTCTTCGAGCGCTTCTCGTTCATTCATTCCAGTCTGACCAACAGCGAGGTCAAACACTCTCAATATGCCAGTGCCTAATATGCCACGATGTTCTAAGTTTCCTCCTGTGATAACATCTCCGGCTATTCTCCCCATCTTGTTGGCAGTGCTCCCTAATGGACGATATAATGGTTTCCCTGTAAGAACAGAATAACTTTCTGCCACATCGCCAACGGCATATACATCCGGTAAGTTTGTCTGCATTTTTGGATTAACCGCGATTGCCCCTGAAGACCCAAGCTTCACACCTATGCTTTCAGCCAATAGAGTGTTTGGACGCACACCTGTTGCGAGTAAGACTAAGTCTGTTTGTATTTTTGTACCAGACCTTGTTATTACTTCCTGCTTGTTTATTGCTGTTACTTCCTCATTTAATAAAAGGCTAACTTCTTTATTTTTAAGATAGTCTTCGACTCTTGCAGCCATATCCTTATCCAAGTGGCTCATGATGTGATTGCCTCGTTGTACAATTGTTACATCTAAGCCTTTCAGTTTAAGCTGTTCTGCCATTTCTAATCCAATGTATCCTCCGCCAATAATTGTAGCTTTTTTCGGCTGGTTTGCTTGCATATATTGATGTATAGCAGCCGTATTTTGGATTGTCCTCACTTGAAAGACATGCTCCTCGTTTACACCTTGAATAGGCGGTGTTATTGGTGAAGCACCGGTTGCGAATACTAATATATCGTAGTCATCTGTTTTTACTTCACTTGAATCAAGATTCTTAATCTCCACTTGTTTTTGTTCAGCATTGACTGAGATAACTTCATGACGAGTAAAGATATCCACGTTGTATCTCTTTTTAAACCAAGCAGCATTTCTTGGCGTTAATGTTTCTATCTCCTCTATCTCTCCTCCAAGAAAATAAGGAATTCCGCACGCTGAATAAGAGATATCATAGTCTGCATTATAAAGGGTGATGACAGCATCTTCATCATTTCTTCTTGCCTTTGCCGCAACAGAAGTACCTGCTGCTACAGAGCCTATTATGATTATTTTCATGATATACCCTCCTGTTTTAAACTTTCTTTATGAAATGATAGTTAGCCATAAGTATAGGCCGATAAGTGTAACCAGCAAGGTTGGCACAGTTAAAATAATACCTGTTTTAAAATATGCTCCCCAAGAAATCTTCACATTTTTTTGGGATAGTACATGCAGCCATAATAAAGTAGCTAATGAACCGATTGGTGTTATTTTTGGTCCTAAATCAGAGCCAATAACATTTGCATATATAAGTCCTTCTTTAATTACTCCCGCTGCATTTGTATCCGCAATTGCCAACGCATCAATAAGCACAGTAGGCATATTATTCATAATAGATGAGAGAATGGCTGCAATAAAGCCCATACTGATTGTTGCGACAAATAAACCCTGGTCTGCAGCTGCCTGAATAACACTTGAAAGCAAGTCTGTCAATCCCACATTTCTCAGCCCGTAAATGACTACATACATACCGATTGAGAAGAATACAATCGCCCACGGCGCTCCTTTGACCACTTGTTTAATCGAAACAGCCGGGCTTCGTCTCGCGAATAATAGGAAGATTGCTGCGATTGCAATTGCAATGAACGAAACCGGGATAGAAAGATATTCACTTCCAAAATAGCCTATCAGCAATACTGCCAGTATACCCCAAGACAGACGAAACATTTCTTTGTCTTTCAAAGCCTCTTTCGGAGCTTTAAGCTGGCTCCTATCATATGTTTTTGGAATGCATTTGCGAAAATATAAATATAGAACGATAATGCTTGCAAGTAAGGAGAAGATATTTGGAATAATCATCCTTGAGGCATACTCTGCAAACCCAATGTGAAAGAAGTCAGCCGAAACAATGTTCACTAAATTGCTTACGACTAACGGCAAGGAAGTAGTATCTGCAATAAATCCACTTGCCATAATAAAGGGAAAAACCATGTTCTCTTCCAGCTTTAACGCCCTCACCATCGCTAACACGATCGGCGTTAAAATAAGGGCGGCTCCATCATTGGCAAACAATGCGGCAACAATTGCACCAAGTATGGAAACATAAATAAACATCTTCAGGCCGTTTCCTCCCGCAAACCGGGCCATATGTAAGGCTGCCCATTCAAAAAAACCAATTTCATCTAGAATGAGCGAAATAATGATAATGGCAATAAATGCAAGAGTTGCATTCCACACAATCCCAGTCACATCGACAACATCATGGAAGTCGACTACGCCTGCAAGCAAGGCTAAGACAGCCCCTCCACATGCAGACCAGCCAATTGACAGATTTTTAGGCTGCCATATAACAAATGTAAGTGTTACTAAAAAGATAATAATAGCTAAAAATATTTGCAGCAAAATGTTAACCTCCACTATATACAAGTAATTCTAAGTCCACTTTCTTCCAGCCAGTCCAATTTAGCCTGCTGACTTGGAACATGCTCTAATAAGTCGCTTATTAACGGATAGCAGTTACTAGCCCTATTAATAGAATAAACGACCCATTGTCCCTTTCTTTGCTCTTTTACGAGCCCAAGATCCTTAAGCTTTCTTAAATGCTGACTAATTGCTGATTGGGACATATTAAAAATATCAACAAATTCACAAACACAGCAATCCTGACTTGACAGCATGCTTATCATGGACAATCTTGTTTTATCCCCTAACAGTTTTAAGACAAGTGCCGTTTCCTCTATAGCTGCCTTATTAAAAGAAGTACCCTTATTTGTCATTTTCAAGCCATCTCCATTCTATCTGCACAATAGGATATAAGCATATGCTTATATCCTAAATTACATTATCATATGTGTCAATGACATTTAGTTTTACCTATTGTCAGGCTTCATAATTAAAACATTACATTAATTTATAGAACTATTAATGCCGAAATAAAAAACTGCCAGCAACTATTATCTTTTGACTGGCAGTTTATGAATGTTTTTTCAGAAAACCTTCTGATGCCCTGCGGGATACTCATCCCTTCCCTAAACTAAGACTAGGCGGCACAAACCCTTCTCCAAATACTTCAGTTGCATCACTCATAATAATAAAAGCACTATGGTCAATGCTTTGAACCAATGTTCTTAATTGATTTACCTTTGCTGTATCAAGAACAATCATCAAAATGATTCTTTCTGTATTCGTATATCCTCCTGCACCTGTCAGTTTTGTCATACCTCTGTCAAGTTTATGTAAGACAGCATCGCTTATATTTTGTTCATAATCTTTAGCTGTTATGATATAAGCAATCTTCGGTCGCTTGTGTTTCCCTTGAACAACATCCATTGTTTTGCGTGTTACAAACGCCCCTACAAGAGCGTATAATGCATTCTCTGCTGAAAACACTAAACCGCCTGCAACCATGACAAGAGCATCTAAACATACAATAGTTGTACTATGCTTAACTGATTTATACTTATACAATAACTGGGCAATCAACGTAAACCCGCCTGTATTACCGCCTGCCCGAAACACTATTCCAAGCCCTATTCCTACTCCCAATCCACCGAATATTGCAGCCAAGAGCGGATCGTTAGTTAACACCGGCATGCCGCTTGTAAGCAATACGAATAACGGTATTAACAGTGATCCAATAACGGATTTCAAGAAAGAATTCTTTCCTAAAAAATAAGAGCACACAAGCAACAAGAGCATGGTCGCTACCCATAACAGCATCGTTGACGGCATATGCAAGATAGAGCTTAGTACTAGAGCTGCACCTGTTAGCCCTCCTGATGCAATATGATTTGGCCCTTGCAATAACGTAAATGATAAAGAAATGATAAAAGTCCCTATTATTAATAAAAGGTAATATTTTAATTGCTTCATATTATTTCCTCCCTTTCATACAAAAGCATTATAAACACAATTTCACTTTAGCGCAATAAAGTGAATTAACGCTTTCATGTATTTACACAGCTTTGCTTTCCTGCTTTTATTTATCAAAGCAAAAAAGGAGATGTGCAGTTCACGCACACCTCGTGTATTAAAGGAGTTTAGGTTTGTCATACATAGAGATATGTGATGAATTATCCTGATACTATCCTATTCATCTTGTCCATTCTTGTACAGGCACTTGCCCTTTCGCTAAAAAAAATTTATCAAAATAACTTTTACTGGATAACATAAGGTATAAAAGTTAGGGAGGTAGCGACATGACTTCGAGGGACGTTCCTATCACTTCATCAGAATTGGCAAATTTGTGGATGACTTATCAAGAAAAGACGATGATCCTCAGAATGCTCGAACATTTTTTAGAACATGCAGATAGTGAAGCAAAACAGCTATTACAAACCCATTATGAGAGTGCTGGTAAAGCTATTGATATCATTACAGAAATTTTCAAGCAGGAAGGTGCAGCTATCCCTGTCGGATTTACAGCAAATGATATAAATAAAGGAGTTCCTAAGCTGTTTGATTTCCTCTATGATATTATGTATTTACATATGATGACGAAAGTGGAAATGAGTTTATTCTCCCTGTTCTGCGGCATTTCCTATCGCAGCGACATTAATGACCTTTTCATCAGTTGGACAGCTGAGTCACAAGCCCTCAATAATGAGGTGACCCAATTCCTCCTTGAAAAAGGCGTGCTTGTTCGTCCAGCTTTTGTTTCGATGCCAAAAGAGGTGCATTTTGTACAGGAAAATCATTATCGAAAGTTCGGATTGTTTGGAGAAAAGAGATCGTTAAATACAATTGAGGTTTCCCTTATTCATCATGCTATTGAAACCAATTTGATTGGAATGCAACTAATGATTGGCTTCGCTCAAGTTGCGGAGAATAAAGATGTGCAACAATACCTTGTTAAGGGCATGAAACTATCGAAAAAAATCGAAGTCGATTTAGGCGAATTTTTGCGGCAAAGCTATATTGAACCACCTGCAACACATGCTGGTAAAGCAACTTCTTCCCAAATCGCACCCTTTTCTGACAAATTAATGATGTATAATACCAGTTTATTGACTTCCTTTGGGCTTGGCACAAACGCAATCGGCGGTGCCTTCAGTTTGCGGAATGATCTGCCAGCGAAAATGTCATTACTGGCAAAAGATATTTTTACATTTGCTCAAGAAGGTGGAAAAATTTTGATAAAAAACGGCTGGATGGAGGAGCCTCCTCAAATGGAGGACCGAAATCAGCTGACTCAATAAAGTTGAATATGCCCCTAATAACGCTTGATGTTATTAGGGGCATTTCTTTTAAAATTTTATTAGTTGTTTCCCGGCAGATATTGTGCTGACAGCGCTTTTAAAGACTAACTGCTGCTTACCATCTACTTCTAATAATAATGTGTATGTATCATTCCCTTTAATCTTACATCTGATTGGAACACCTTTTTTCCCCATAAATACGGTTACGATCATCTCTGTTTCGATGATGTTACGGATGATGCTGTTTTGTAAATCAATAACTGCCATGTTAGCCCTCCTTCTTTGTCTTATATTTATACTTTACTACAATTAGTCACTACTTTTGAGAATTTTTTAGCTGGATTAAAGAAATCCAGCATCTATCCGTCTTAAGAATACATGCTGGAGCAGATTTTTAGGAAGGATTTCTTTTTTGCAGAATCATTCGCAGTCCGCTTCTTGGCCTAAGTGTAATGGATGGAAATGTTTTAATTGGATGATGTTTTGGCGCTAATTTAAATTTGAACCGTTGAGCTACAGAAACAAGGACAAGCGCTGCCTCCATTATCGCAAAGTGATTGCCAATGCATACTCTTGGTCCTCCGCCAAACGGAAAGAATGCATATTGGGGAATTGTCTTAATAAAATTATTTTCAAATCTTTCTGGTATGAATGACTCCGGATCTTGGAAGTATTCTGCCTTTCTATGCATCGCATACTGACTGACAAGAATCATATCCCCTTTTTTAAAGCGATATTCACCAATCTCAACATCCTTATCCACTTTCCGGCTTGTTACAAAGGATGGTGGATACAAACGCAAGGACTCCCAAATGAGGTTTTGTGTGTAGGTTAATTTCATAAAATCAGAAGGAGCTGGTGGTTTTTTTCCTAGTACACTTTCTATTTCACTAAATAACTTCTCTTCAGCCTCCGGATGCTGAGATAATAAATACAATGTCCAGGACAGTGCGTTAGCAGTCGTTTCGTGTCCTGCAATAAAAATAGTCATTACCTCATCTCGCACCTGCTTGTCTGTCATCCCGATGCCATCGACATCATCTCTGGCATCCATTAAAATACCAAGCATATCCTCATGCTTAACTGGGTCCTTTCTGCGTTTCTGGATTATCTCCATAACGACAGAATCGAGTTCCCTTATCGCCTTCTTCGTATCACGATTAAGCTTTGTCGGAACCCATAACGGCATTTTTTTAAGGCTTCTCATTCGTTTAACTGCTAATATTAAAGCAGTTTCAAGCGGTTTTCCGATGACCTTGTAGCCTTCTTTAAAGTCCATGTTGAACATTGTTTTACAAATAATTCCGAGTGTTATGTTCATCATATCATTCGTGATAATTCGTTCTTCCTCGTCTTTCCATGTCGATAAATAATCATTCGTTATATCTATCATATCTTGTCCATAATCCATGATATGAGATTTTTTGAATGCTGGTTGGATCAGCCTCCTTTGCCGCATATGGAAGTCTTTATCACTCGTGAGCAGTCCTTCACCGAAGATTGGTTTTAATGCTTTAAAATCATCAGATTTAACAAAGTTTTTCTGCTTTGTCACCAGGATTTGCTTAATCATATCCGGATTTGATACTAAGAAGACATTCTTCAAAGGACCTAAACGAAACTTTGCAACATCACCATATTCAGCCGCCATTCTTTCAAGGAATGCAGGCGGATCTGCTCGGAATTCAGCCAAATTGCCTGTCAACAGCTTCCCTTTTGGCCCTTTTGGTGTTTTAAATATGGCAATCTCGTTACTCAACTATTTTTCCCCCTTTAAATTTCCATACTTCTTTTATAGTATGGTGCAATGTTAAAGCAGGATTGTACTTAAGTGGAGGACAGTAAAAAAGAGGACATAATAATTACAATACCGGCACAGACTCATTCAATCATTTGTCTGTTCGATTGTTTGTAAGCGTCCCTTTTCTGGAGTTCGTTCATTCCAGGCATATTGTATAATGTATGTTTTATTCTCTTCTACCAATTGAAATTCATTAAAGGATACATTCAGCTTTATATTTTCTATTTTAACATAGTATCTTCTATCTTCTTCAAACTTTTCTTTGATTGTATACGCCCCAAAAGTAACCATTTCAGTGGATTGATATGCCGTAATATAGATAATGACAGAGAGAGACGCAATGATGAATATTGCTTTAAAACTGATTCTTTTATAACGCCTCCCTCTCCTCAGCAAAGTCCTAATGAACAAATAAAGATAGAGGATGAATAGAATTGGCACTACATATACTGCCATAATTATAGGTATTTTCGGCATTTCGAGAAGTGCATCATTATGAATGAAAAGAGCTTGGATGTTTTCAACTTGCGAGCAAATAAAGCCTATATAAATAAATGATAACAACAAGTATAACACCCATTTTTGAGCAGCAAACCTTCTATCTGTTTCTTTCTCTATATGATTTTGACTCATTTTGTTTCTCCTTTAAAAAAGTAGGTTCATTATTTAATTCTATAGTATGTAAGAAATTTCCTTCACCTGCTCTTAATTAGTCAGAATAATGTAATACTTCCATAAAAAAATACGCGCCCAGAAATGGACACGTACAAATAACTTACTCTTTCCCAGATACCGAATTTTCTTCCTCGGCTTTCTGTTTATCCCATATTCTAAAAAATGGGAAGTAAATGATAAAGGAAAGCAGAATAATGACTAATTGAAGGATTGCTCCTGAGATACTGCCAGTAATTAAATAGCCTTGAATAATTGGCGGCATCGTCCATGGCGGCACAATACCGATTGGCTTGGCAACAAGTCCTATATCCATAGAAACATAGGCGACTATAACAGACAGAATTGGTGTCAACACGAATGGTGCCATCATTAAAGGGTTTAGTACAATTGGCATACCGAAAATAATTGGTTCATTAATATTAAAGATACCTGGGCCTATACTTAACCGTCCAAGCTGTTTCATTTGCTGGCTTTTTGAAAAAAATAACATGGCCAGCACTAATCCTAAGGTTGTTCCAGAGCCGCCGATAAAAATGATGTCATTAAATTGATCTGTCACAATATGCTCTACAGGTTCACCTGCTCCAAAGGAGATGGCATTTTCGTTTGTTAACGTCAGCCAAACTGGTGTCATTACAGCACCAACTATGCTTGCGCCATGCAATCCTGTCGTCCACAGCAAAGTAATAAGGAAGAAAATAAAGATTGTTCCTAACAAACTTGTTCCTATTTGTGTTAATGGCTCTTGCAGTAATACTGTCACGATATTATGCAAGCTGCCAAAATCCCCTACATTTTCAACGATTAGTCGTAAAATCCACACAACAGAAATCGCAAAAAATCCAGGAATTAAAGCGGTAAACGACTTCGCGACAGCAGGTGGAACTCCGTCTGGCAATGTGATTACGATGTTTTTCTGCAATATTTTCCGATAAATCTCTGTACATAATACTGCTATAATCATTCCAACAAACAATCCTTTACTTGTGAAAAGGGCGGTTTGATAGGCTGTTTCAACCACATCAACCCCTTCTGGCGTTTTCCCAATTACATAGGAAACAAAAGGTGTTCCTACAAAGTAGGCAGCTAGCGAAATGGCTCCAGAAGCGAGCGGATCGACCTTATACGATTCGGCCAGCCGATAGGCAATACCAAAGGTTGCAACTAATGCCATGATTTCAAATGATCCTCGATACGGGTAAAGAATGCTTGCTTTAAGCTTCGGATGCTCCGCCATATAATCTAAATACCCTTGAAAAGGCAGATTTGCTAATATCAAAAATACAGAACCGATAATAATAAGGGGCATAGAAAGGATAATACCATCTCTTAATGCTTGTAAATGTCTTTGCTCAGCTACTTTCGCAGCGACAGGCATTACTTTTTCTTCTAAAAACGTATTAAGCTTACTCACATAAATACCTCCTCACACATAATGAAAACGGTTACATTATTATATGTGCAGATTCTAGATTATGTGATATTTTTAAAATTATTTTTTATATTTACCTGCTTTATCCGATAGAATTTATCAACTTAGTAATGTCTCTATCAAATCAACTAGCAACTAAGCAACTAATCAACTAATCATTATACCCGCTTATTAATAAAACAGCTGCTTTTTACAGCAGCTGCCTTTCAAATACTAGATTGCCGGCAATAAAATAATAAATTCTGTCCCTTTGCTTCTTTCACTGTTCACCATAATTTTACCATGAAAGGAATGAATGATTTGAAAGCTTACCATCATTCCCAATCCTGTTCCTTTTTCCTTTAAGGAGTAAAACGGCGATCCTAGACTGTCTATTTGTTTTTTCGTCATGCCTATCCCTTCGTCTTTGACACTGATCTTAATTTGACCGTCAGCTGTTTTTGAACAGGTGATCCAGACCGTTCCACCGTGCGGCATAGCTTCAACGGCATTTTTTAAAATATTGATTAATGATTGATTCAATTTTTGGGAGTTGGCAAATATCCAGCATTCGTCCGTCATATCTGTTTTTATACGGACATTATTGTTTAAAGCATAGTTTTCAAGAATATTAATTACCCGTTCTAACTGGTGTGCGGCATTAATTTTTCCATTATTATTTATGGCAGGCTTACCTAATGATAGGAAATCATTGATGATGTCGTTTGCTCTGTCTAATTCTTCTATTGAAATCTTAATATACTGCTTTTTAGTTTCTGGGAATTCGGGATCATCTAGAAGCTGCAGAAAACCTCGGGTAACTTGCATAGGATTTCTAATTTCATGTGCAAAGACACTTGTAAGTTCACTTATTACTCGTAATTTTTCCGCATTTTGCAACTCAAGGCGCAGCTGTTGTATCTCTCTGATTGTTTCATTTAACATCGTAAAAAACCACGTTACACATACAACAAATAATAGATGAATAATCTGTACTTTCAATGTATCCAAAGAAAATCCACGGATTACTCCTAAAAAAGTGAGGCCAACAAGACAATAATATGAGGAAAGACCTACTGCGATCATAACCCTCTTATCTTTTGATGAACGAATAAATAATCTTTGGAAAAAGAAAATAACCGGCATCGTTAAGAGCAGAACTAATACTGTATTGTAAAAACCTGCACTGATCCCAAAATTAAGACGGTAGACAATAACTAGACCAGATAGTAAAATGCCTGGCCAAAATCCTCCATACAACGCCCCAAATAGTAAAGGAATAATTCTGATATCCAATCTGTTTTCACCAAAATTCAGCGGAAAGGACATGCATAACAAAATTGAAATTCCCCATAATACGGTCATTAGAATCGTCTTATTTCTATCACTCTTTACTCGTTCAGTGATAATTGTGAAATAAATAAATATGGGCAACACCATTAGCGTCATTTGTAGTAAAAAATCTTTTAATATACTCATATTGGCTACCTTTCCAAGTTAGGAGCAGTTTTGTAAAAATGCTAAATTTGACATAATTATACTCTATATTTATCATATTTTGTCGGTTTTTGCCGAAAAAAATATTGTTCGACATGATTTTCATATCACATAAAGAGTATTATCTCCTTTCTATTGTTTCGGCAGAAAACAACCTCACTTTTATCTACATTCCGACAAATAATAAAAAAAAATGTGGTTAATCTAATTAAGTAAATAGTTTAACTAAATTAGGAGGATTATTATGGGTATTTTAAGCGGCAATCCGAAAGATGAACCACTGCATTATGGTGAAGTTTACGATATTTGGTCATCAGTATTTGGAGCTAATGGTATGATTGGCAGTTATCAGATCATGAAAAACCATACAGGTGACGATGACTTGAAAGAGCTGCTGGATGAAGCAATCAATTTATGCAAAAAGCAAAAAGAACAATTAGAAAAAATCTTGAAAGAAAATGGAATTGGCTTACCTCCAAGCATGCCAGAACCGCCAGAGGCTTGCTTAGAAGATATCCCCGTAGGTGCCAGACTTCCTGACCCTGCTGTTGCTAGTGCATTATCTCTTGATTTAGCTGCAGGGCTTGTTTTAATGAGCCAGATTATGGCCAAAGCCATTAGAGAAGATGTTGGGATGATGTATGAGCAATTTCATACTCAAAAGACCGCCCTTGCTGCAAAAATGCTTCGTTTAAACAAAGACAAAGGCTGGCTTGTACCTCCGCCGCTGCATGTAAATAAACAAGGTGATTGTTAAAAAACAAACCTGTCCACTTGCTTTAGTTGGACAGGTTTGTTTTTTTATCGTCTCGTCTGCTCATATAAATACTGCACACCGTATAATAAGTACGCTTTGTAATTTAAATATATAAAAAACTGAATATGATTTAAGCCATTTAAACTAATAATCCGATATTTTTTTAAAATATCAATTAACAAAAAGGCAAACAGTCCATCTGAAAGGAGATTAAGCAACACATACTTTTTAAAGTTTCCATACGAATATTTTAAAATCCACATAGAAAGGGGCATATATGGACCAACACTAAAAGGAAGTTCATCCTTTAAGAAGGATTTATGGCCATCGTATGTTTTCCACCAATTCCGTCTATGTCCATAAATATGATTAATGATTTCAAACACGACAATAAAAATACCTGAAACAGAGTAGCGTTTAAAGCTTTTCTTCCCGATAAACAGCAAAGTTAGCCACGGGAAAATAATAATGGATAAATTAAATAGTAAATGCCTTCTAGTAATCATGTTATTTCCCCTTTATGCCGATTTCTAATCCACCATGTTATTTTATGGCATTTTATTTATTCTATACTGTTACTCTAATTATTCTTAGTTTTGACTTAAAACTAAAAAAGACCCTTCTACTCGATAGCAGAAAGGTCTTGTCAGTATATACTATTTTTTAAAATCATGGAGCCAGTGAAACAACCCAAAAATGACTGTTGGCTGCATCAATCACCGTTTCTGAAAACTGGATATCTTCTTCTTGCTCTGGAAAAAAGTAAGTGTATACCATAAAGCCCTGCACAGCCATTTCTCGTAAATTCACACTTCGACCGATCGTAACAAAGCGGCTTTCGGTTTCCTCGGCATGCTTCTTAGCAAACTCCGTTACGAGTTCATCTTTTTCTTTAAGATATGCAAATACCTCCATTGGTTTTGAGCCTTTTGGAATTCTAACCTTTTCTTTTGCAAGAAAGTATGTTTTATTTTTAAAATCGATTTTGGCAAAATTAGTTCTTCTTAGTGTTTCGTTGATTTCTTCTATCGTTTCTTCATTAAGTTTTAAAATCACAGACTTACCTCTTTCTAATAAAATTTATAGTCTTTTTATAACAAAGGCGCCAAGAATAACGACAATATAGATTACTCCTAAACAGACGATCAGCAGCCCTGTTTCAATTAAATGAATACCCATAGAGTAGACAACTATTAATGCGGCGCCGCTTCCTAATAAGATAACATAAAGTGTTATCATAAAATAACGCTTTAAAAGCATAATACTGCGTTCATCAACCTCTGGAACATTACCATTTCTCTTTTTAGATAACTTAGCAGCAATGAAATAATACAACAGACCTATAGCTGTACCAACTACGACAGCACCAGCTAAGTCATAGTCAAATCCGCCTGTTTCACCTCTAATCAAATATACTCCTAACAATCCGCCTGTTAGATTACAACAAACCATAAAGACTAAAGCAATTATCAGCAGCTTGTTTTTTTTCATAACTACTCTCCTTTCGTCTTCTCCAAATAAAATAACTCTTCAATTGGAACATCAAAATACTCCATTAACTTTAAAGCTAACTCAAGGCTGGGATTGTACTTATTCTTTTCAATTGCATTGACAGTTTGTCGAGTAATTTGCAAATCCTCCGCTAATTTAACTTGAGTTATCCCTTTTTTCAAACGAATTTCGCGAATATGGTTTACCACTTTCATATACATGCCTCCACACCGGAAGTAAAGATATCTTTACACTTATTATATGCAAACCAACTAGGATATGTAAAGACATCTTTACACTTAAGTGGAGAAAAGTAAAAAAACGCCAGATGAAAATCTGACGTTTTTCCTAAAAAACTTTATTTTAGATACCCTTATTTATCGGAATAGTGACTCTTGCGATTGTCTGATTATTATCAGAGGTAATAGCTATTTCTCCACCGTACCTGCTTACAGTTTCCTTTACAATAAACAGACCTTGTCCTCGCAGTTTTCCGTGCTGTTCTTTTTTTGTTGAGTAGCCGCTTTTGAAAATAAGGTCTTTATCCTTTTCCCGAATAGGATTTCCAGTGTTAGCTACTTCAAAAATATAGTGTTTAGCATCGACTTTACACACAATCTTCATTTTTCTTTTCTGCTCTGGCAATTCTGTTGTAGCATCAATCGCATTGTCTATTAAATTGGATAATATCTTAATTAAATCTGTTGTCGTTAAAGTAGAATATGAATCCTGGACTACCTCAAACTCAATATGTATTTGATGATTTTGGGCAGCCAGCTTTTTCGTTTGCAACAGAACCGAAAGTCCTGGGTTATTAACATCTAATGCAATAGATTTAATCATATGAATTTCTTTAGCAAGAATGGATAAGTATTCAAGTGCCTTATCTGTTTGGCCAAGTCTAAGTAAACCATGAACGACCTGAATATGATTGGAATAATCATGGCGTAAGGATTGAACAGATGACACTAATGATTGCAGTTCAGTTTGATAGGTATCCTCTGTATCGCCTATTTCCTTTTTTAATTCTCGTGAATACCAATTTTGCAGAACAAAAAAAGCGGCAACCATCAGGATAACAAACAGACCATTAAACACGAAGCTTGAAATACTGCTTCTTAATGCTTTATCACTAATATTATTAACAATGTCTGCACTTATATCAATACCAAGATAGCCGATAATTTCATCAGACTTATCCTTAATCGGCACGCCAACCGTTAAATAATCACCATAAATCGGGTCTGAAATAATGTTTGTGGAAAAAATTTTCCCAAAGTAGGCCATTCTAACTTGTTCTTCTGGAACAGTACAAATGCCCCCGATTGGAAATTCCTCCTTCTCCTCATCTGACATGGCGACAATCATTGCTCTTGATACATTAGGATTATTAACTAATAGTGTGTACACATGAAGTGCACCGTTTTTTTCCCTGGCATCCTCTAAATAACCCTTCACTTCATAATAATATTCGTTTTTCACTGGATTTCTTAGAAATAACTTATAGGTTTCTGTATCCATTGAGGCAGCAATTGATTTGGCAGCCTCTATATTTTGATTCACAACGGAGTTTACCGCTGTTTTTTTTATATTAAAGTAGGAAGAAAAGATATTAACAATCATAAACATTACTACTATAAGAATGGATAAAAGAAAGATAGATTTTAATTTTTTATTTTTCATTGTTGCATCCTCTTTAGTACTTTGTAGAAATTAACTCAAAACGATATGATATCACTATATTTACCTAGTTTACCATACAATCTTAAACCTTTCGTACTAGGAAGCTAGATTTATTTTATTCAGAGCTTAATAACTAGGAATTAATAACCAATTGGGTTTTAAAACCATTTTAGAGGTTAGTATTGGGAAAGGCGAGAATGTGGGGGATTAGGCTGTTTTTTTATTAAGTGCTTAATTTTTCAAGTAACACCAGCAATATGCCAACAAGAATTATCTCCCAAATGCCAGCCCTTCTAGCGAACAAAATGCAAATAATGCTTAGCCAATTTCTCTTTCCATAATCACATACTCTTTGTCTTCTTTTTTAAAGCTTTCGCCTGTTTCATGCAAACTGAATTTCTGATAAAAAGCCGCTTTATTCTTTCTCGCATTACACCAAATTTTCTTTATGCCAAGCTTTTCTGCTTCCATTAGTACATATTGCAATAATGCACTGCCATATCCCTTGCCTTGTTCTTCTGAAAGTGTGGCAAATTTGCGAAATTGAGCTTCCTCATCTGAAACAAACAGAGAAATAACCGAAACTAGGTCGTTTCCTTTAAAAAGCCCATAGTGGATTCCTGTATCATCATCAGCTAACTTAATAAAGTCAAAATGCTTTTCAGGCCACATCACCTTATGCCTAAGCTCCCATGCCTTTTCTTTATGTATGGCCGAAATGATAGTTTCCATAATATCTCTCCCTCCAAATATATTTAAAGGCTGTCATGCAAGAATATGGTGACAGCCTCTAAACATCGTTTCTTATTCTGTTCATTTTAGTTGATTTTTGGCGCGGTACATCTCCGCATCTGCTTTTTTAATCAGTAATTCAACAGAGTCACCATCCACAATAGAGATTGATAAACCGATGCTTGCACCAATCTTTAGCTGTTTGCCCTCAATAATAAGTGGTGCTGAAATTGCTCTTTTAATGTTTTCCATGAGCAATTGGAGATTAGCCTTGTTTTCGATATTGGCGCAAATAACTGTAAATTCATCCCCGCCCCAGCGAGCAACCAATCCCTTATTTCCAATGGCAGCGGAAAGTCGGTTCGCTACTTCAATTAGAAGCTGATCACCTATTTCATGGCCAAAATTATCATTAACGAACTTGAACCCGTCCAAATCAATCAACATCAGCCCATGAACTTGCTGCTTACTATCATCAAGCAGCTCTTGGACTTTTTGTTTGAATAATCGTCGGTTTGGCAGTTCTGTGACAGAATCGTGATACGCAAGGTGGGAAATTAGTTCCTCAGCCTCTTTGCGTTCCGTCACATCTCGACCGACGCCAATCTTTTGCAGGATATTCCCAGACTCATCACGGATAACTTCAACTGTTGTTTCATACCAGCGATATTCACCATTCTTATGCAGAACTCGTCCCGTAAATCGTACTGTATCCTTATCAATATGGTAAGTATTCTGAGTATCAAGCAGCCTGGCATAATCATCAGGATGATTAAAGTTAATCTGTGGTTGTCCAATAACCTCCTCTGGTGTATAACCGAGCAGTGCCGTCACAGTTGGTGAAATGTATGTAAACATTCCGTCGCTTGAGAAGGAAGATATAATATTTTGGGATTTTTCAGAAATGAGTGTGAACATTTCTTGTATATTTAATAATCCCCTGTTCTGTTTCAAGTATTGGGTAATATCTTCGAATGTAAGCATCTTGCCAACTTCTTTTCCTTCACTCATAAGGGGTATAACTGTCAAATTTACATATAAAAGCTGCCCCTGTTTATGCGGAATGGCTAATCTTTGCCGAGAATTGTCAGCAGTGCCATTCATTAGCTGCTTTAAAGGAATTTCTAACAGCTCTTCTTTTGTATAACCAAATATATTTAAAACAGCAGCATTTGCGTCTACCATTTGACCGTTCATATCCATAAGAATGATTCCGTCTGGATGATAGTCAAAAAAACGTTGAAAGACACCATGTTGCTCTAATATTTTATTTTGCAGTTCCATGTAACTATCCACCTTTAACGACATCTGGACTATTGAAAATTATTAAATCTTATCCTTTTATTATATTTCCTGCTTACAAATGAAAGCAAAGGAAATTTCTAGTTTTTGATGATAAAAAAGATGACTGCGAACAGTCATCTTCACTCTTTATATATCCTCTGTTTTTTCTTGTTTTGAAATCAATACTTTATCCACTCTAAATTGATCCATATCGACTACTTCCAACACTAAATCCTCGATTTGAATTGTATCCTTCACTCTCGGTATATTTCCTAAGCTATTGGTGATCAATCCGCCAAGTGTGTTATACCGTTTATTCTCTATATCTGTTGCTGTTTTCTCTAACCCGAAATACTCTAGAAAAGTATCGATGGAAACGAGCCCATCTGCCAACCAGGAAGTTTCTGTTCGTTCAATGATATGAGGCTCCGCTTCATCTTCTCTCTCCGGCATATCTCCAACTATATTCTCCACAATATCATGAAGTGTGACAAAACCTTCTATTCCTCCGTATTCATCAATAACAATCGCTTCATGTTGACCAGCATTTTTCAAGCTTTCAAGAGCTTGATACACTTTCATTGCTTCTGGCAGCACTAATGTATTTTCTATACAATCAGCTAATTGGAAATCTTGGTTTGCAACCATTTTGGAAAAAACATCTTTTGTATGAATTATCCCCTTAAAGTCATCCAGACTCCCCTTTCCAACTGGAAACTTAGAAAAAGGACTCTGTTCCATCACACGAATACTTTCTGAAAATGAATCTTCTAAATCAATCCACACCAATTGCGTACGTGGTGTTAAGATATCTCCAAGGCGCTTGTCTCCTAAGTAAAAGATTTGTTCTACAAGATCTTGTTCAATCGCTTGAACCACTCCGCTGTATACACCTTGTTCAATTAATTGAGTGATTTCTTCTTCCGTAACATCTGGTTCAGCAGCAGGTTTAATTCTTAAGAGGCGTAACACTAGTTCTGTCGATTTACTTAAAAACCAAATAATCGGCTTGCCTATTTTTGAAAAATAATACATGGGTTTAGCGATGAGACAAGCAACCTTCTCTGGATTTCCCATCCCTATCCTTTTCGGCACCAATTCTCCAATAATTAATGATAAATAGGTAGATAAACCAACAACGATGATAAAACTTATTTCATAACTGAATCTTGACAGCACTTCTATTTTCTCGACGTAAACAGCTAGTTGACTGGCAATCGTTGCTCCTCCAAAGGCACCAGTTACAACCCCGATTAACGTTATCCCAATCTGAATAGTTGACAGCAGCTGATTCGGATCTTCCGCTAATTTTAAGGCATACGCTGCCCGTAAATCGCCACTTTCTTTTATTCTTTCGAGTCTGTTCTGTTTAGAAGTAACAATCGCTATCTCCGTCATCGCAAATATTCCATTTGCAATAATTAATATGAATAAAATAAGAATGGAAACCCATATGCTCTCCAATAGACTGTCACCAACCTTTGGTAAAATGTTTTATTATTATTTGTTAATACCCGTTTTATCAAAATTATCTCGTGTAATGACATATAATTTGGGTGTTATAAGGTATTTTTAAGTCCTCGGTTTGTTATATGAGCAAAAAGCGGACTTTATTGTATGTTCCTACAAAAGAACTCTCAAGTTGGCTGGTCCTAAAACTCATTCTCGTTAATGTATTCAAAAAAGGATAAGCAAGGAAAAAAACTTTTTAGAGTAATCCCTTATTAAACCAAAATACAAATCTTCTTACGATATATAACATAAAAAAGTTAATGCCTACACTTAAGAAAAAGTTCCAATGCTTAAATTCAATGAGCGAACTATATTTATTTAATAAAAAAGTATAGGTTGCTAAAAGCAAATTGAATAGAAAGGTATGAAAAAATTTTCTTAATGTGCTTTTATCTGTCGGATAATAAACAATAAAAAAAACAAAAAATGTAGGATATACTGCGTAATGCAAAGAAAAACTTAGTTTAGTCGCCTTTGCAAACTCTCTGTATGGAAATTCCAATAGTCCAAACAGTACCTGTATATACTCATAAACCCATGCGATTGTGGAAGAAAACAAAAATGCTATGATAGATACTCTAAGATATTTCTTCGGAATTAACAGCAGTAATAAGCCTATGGAAATTACCCACGAGACGATTAAGATGAGTTCATTTTTCATTCATTTGCACCTGTTTTAGACCTTTTTTAAACCATTTATAAGCACTATCATTTAAAAAAAGAGCGATATTCACGGTAATAAATGTCCAATACCAGTTCCATTTTATATATTTCACTAATGCTGTAAATTTCTCTAAAAGCACCTCAATTGTGGTAAAAAAAACTGAAATTCCAACATAATACAATATAATGATTAGCCAATGTTTACTTCGCGGAAAATATAGGCTAAAAAAGATAGCTACGACTGGAAAAAAGAAAAATTCAAACGAAAAGCTAGACTTATTATAGAAGTTTGTATTCGGTAATAACTGTGTCGGATACTCAATCCACCCTAACTCCACTGTAAATAAGCCTGCCGGCCAAGTAATAACCTGTAAGAATAAAAACAAAACCCACGCATCTCTCCACTTATGTTTAGGGATAAATCGCCATAATGCAAAAATACAAATTATAATAAAGCCGATTAGAAACCATCTTTCAAAATTCAATTAAGATCACCAAGAATATTTTTAACTTAGTGTGACGAGATTATGTATTTATCAACTTAAATATAAATTTTTATCGCCAATTTTACTCATACAAAAATTACTACTTGAAAAAACAGCTAGGAACTAGTACACTTACACAAGTGCTCATTTAACTTCATATCAATACCCTGTATAACCTTAAGAATATGGCTTAAGGGTCTCTACCAGGAACCATAAAATCCTGATTACAGAAAATGATTTAATCATTTTTTGTAATCAGGATTTTTTTATTTTATTTAATTAGAAAGGATGTTTTCTCTAATATGAATTTAAAGGTTTTTATACTCGCAATATCTACAGTCGCTGTTGGACTTGTAGAACTTATTCTAGGCGGAATACTGCCGACAATAGCTGACGATTTTAATATTTCCTTAAGCACGGCAGGACAGCTCATTTCTGTTTTTGCACTTGTCTATGCAGTATCTGGTCCTGTTTTACTCGTGTTAACCAGTAAAATAGAACGAAAAAAATTATATCTAGTGTCTTTATTTATTTTCTTTCTCGGAAATATCATGACATATTTCAGTCATACCTTTACCTTTATGATGATTGCCCGAATCCTGACATCAATGAGCACGGCATTAATTGTAGTATTGTCCTTAACACTTGCTGCTAAGGTAGTCGCTCCTGAACATCGTGCAAAGGCTTTAGGACTTATTTACATGGGGATTAGTTCATCACTTGTGATGGGTGTGCCGCTTGGAATACTCATTTCCAATTCATTTGGCTGGCGGATTATATTCTTAGGAATAGCGGTTTTATCAATCGGTTCCTTTGTACTTATTTCCGTTTTTCTAGAAAAAGTTCCGGGAGAAAGCACCATCCCACTTTCTCAACAATTGCGGGCTGTTGCTAGTACAAAAATCGGCAGTGCCCATCTTGCTACTATGTTTATGCTCGCAGGTCATTATACGATTTATGCATATTTCACACCATTTTTAGAAACAGAGCTTCACCTAAATTCTAATTGGATTAGTCTTTGTTATTTATTATTCGGACTAGCTGCAGTTAGCGGCGGTGCATTTGGTGGAATATTATCAGACTCTATTGGAGCACAGAAAAGTATTATCGTAGTTATCAGCGCATTTGCTGTAGTACTTTTCTTATTGCCATTTACAACTTTCTCACTTATCGTATTTATCCCAATCATGATGGTTTGGGCAGCATTAAGCTGGAGTCTCGCACCGCCACAGCAAAGCTACTTGATTCAAACAGACCCAGCCACATCTGACATCCAGCAAAGCTTTAATAATTCAGCATTACAAATAGGGATTTCCTTAGGTTCTGCCTTCGGCGGAATTGTGCTAACACAAACCGGAACTGTTTCCAAAACAGCGTGGTTTGGCGGTGTCATTGTCATCATTGCCTTATTATGTGCAATCTTCTCACTAACTCGAAAAACAGTAAATAGATCGAAGGCAATTGTAATTTCATCCGTACAAGAAGAAAATATTAATTAGTTCTAGAAATACAAGTAAGACACTATTCTTCAGATGTGTTTTACTTGTTTTTTATTATTTTTAGAACTTTTCTAATGGATTTTTTCTTATTGTATACACATCAAACTTGCTGAGACATCTGCACTTATGTAATAAACCATTTATTATAAAAAGGATGAGAAATGGGAAAACCCATTCCTCAATAAAAATCCTATTGAATGAAGCGAGTAACATTTAGCCATCTTACTTCAGAAGTTACGGTTGTTACTGCTGTTGCTGTTGTTGTTTGTATGCTCACTGTATAAACGATATTCCCAGATGTAACAGGAGGAGTATCGACATAGCTGAACGAATCATTAAACCTTTCAATAGCTCCAAGAATACCAACACTTCCCGCTCTTGTAACAGTCTGTTGCGCAATCGCTGTACCATTCCTGCGAATAATAATATTGAAAC
The DNA here is from genome assembly GCF_021341655.1 of Bacillus sp. Au-Bac7. Lineage (NCBI taxonomy): Bacteria > Bacillati > Bacillota > Bacilli > Caryophanales > Bacillaceae > Bacillus > Bacillus sp. Au-Bac7. Next base: position 664,505 of record NZ_JAJTTG010000002.1, read on the forward strand.
TTATGCTGTAAGATAAATTCAAGCCAATAACAAAGGCCAATTGCTGTGAAGTATCAATCTTTATTTCATTATTACCTGTGACCGCAATACTTACTGTATTTACAGTCGTTTCTGTACCTAATGGAATTGCTGCCGTTGTAGTTGGCTGATCAAAAGTGAGAGCGGCTATAGATGGGAAACCGGCTGTACCTGCTGGGCCAGTTGGACCGGTTGGACCGGTTGCTCCCGTTGGGCCTGTCGCACCGGTTGGACCCGCTACTCCCGCTGGACCTGTTGCTCCTGTCGGACCCGCTACTCCTGCTGGACCCGTGGCTCCCGCTGGGCCCGTGGCTCCTGTTGGACCTACTGCTCCTGCTGGGCCCGTGGCTCCGGTCGGACCCGCTGCTCCTGCTGGGCCTGTCGCACCAGTTGGGCCCGCTACTCCCGCTGGGCCGGTTGCTCCCGTTGGACCCGCTACTCCCGCTGGGCCCGTGGCTCCTGTTGGACCTACTGCTCCTGCTGGGCCTGTTGCTCCTGTTGGACCGGCTACTCCCGCTGGGCCTGTTGCCCCGGTTGGTCCGTTTGGTCCCGCTGCTCCTGCTGGACCTGTTGCTCCTGTTGGACCGGCTACTCCCGCTGGGCCGGTTGCCCCGGTTGGTCCCGCTGCTCCTGTCGGACCCGCTACTCCCGCTGGACCGGTCGTTCCTGTCGGACCGGCTATTCCCGCTGGGCCTGTTGCCCCGGTTGGTCCCGTGGCTCCTGTTGGACCTACTGCTCCTGCTGGGCCCGTGGCTCCTGTTGGTCCCGCTGCTCCCGCTGGGCCCGTTGCTCCTGTTGGACCTACTGCTCCTGCTGGGCCCGTGGCTCCTGTTGGTCCCGCTGCTCCTGCTGGACCCGTTGCTCCTGTTGGACCTACTGCTCCTGCTGGGCCCGTGGCTCCTGTTGGTCCCGCTGCTCCTGCTGTACCCGTGGCTCCTGTTGGACCTACTGCTCCTGCTGGACCCGTGGCTCCTGTTGGACCCGCTACTCCCGCTGGACCGGTTGCTCCTGTTGGGCCTACTGCTCCTGCTGGGCCTGTTGCTCCTGTTGGACCGGCTACTCCCGCTGGGCCTGTTGCCCCGGTTGGTCCCGTGGCTCCGGTCGGACCGGCTATTCCCGCTGGACCGGTTGCTCCTGTTGGACCTACTGCTCCTGCTGGGCCCGTGGCTCCGGTCGGACCCGCTGCTCCTGCTGGACCGGTTGCCCCGGTTGGGCCTACTGCTCCTGCTGGGCCCGTGGCTCCTGTTGGTCCCGCTGCTCCTGCTGTACCCGTGGCTCCCGTTGGGCCTACTGCTCCCGCTGGACCTGTTGCTCCTGTTGGACCGGCTATTCCCGCTGGGCCTGTTGCCCCGGTTGGGCCCGTGGCTCCTGTTGGTCCCGCTGCTCCTGCTGTACCCGTGGCTCCCGTTGGGCCTACTGCTCCTGCTGGGCCTGTTGCTCCTGTTGGACCGGCTACTCCCGCTGGGCCTGTTGCCCCGGTTGGTCCCGCTACTCCCGCTGGACCGGTCGCTCCTGTCGGACCGGCTATTCCCGCTGGACCTGTTGCTCCTGTTGGACCTACTGCTCCTGCTGGGCCCGTTGCTCCGGTCGGACCCGCTGCTCCTGCTGGACCGGTTGCCCCGGTTGGGCCTACTGCTCCTGCTGGGCCCGTTGCCCCGGTTGGTCCCGCTGCTCCTGTCGGACCGGCTACTCCCGCTGGACCGGTCGCTCCTGTCGGACCGGCTATTCCCGCTGGACCTGTTGCTCCTGTTGGACCTACTGCTCCTGCTGGGCCCGTGGCTCCGGTCGGACCCGCTGCTCCTGCTGGACCGGTTGCCCCGGTTGGGCCTACTGCTCCTGCTGGGCCCGTCGCCCCTGTTGGGCCCGCTACTCCTGCTGGTCCCGTGGCTCCCGTTGGACCCGCTACTCCCGCTGGGCCCGTGGCTCCTGTTGGGCCCGCTGCTCCTGCTGGTCCCGTGGCTCCCGTTGGTCCCGCTGCTCCCGCTGGACCTGTTGCTCCCGCTGGGCCCGTGGCTCCTGTTGGTCCCGCTGCTCCTGTTGGACCGGCTACTCCCGCTGGACCGGTCGCTCCTGTCGGACCGGCTATTCCCGCTGGACCTGTTGCTCCCGCTGGGCCCGTGGCTCCTGTTGGACCTACTGCTCCTGCTGGACCCGTGGCTCCCGTTGGACCCGCTACTCCCGCTGGGCCGGTTGCCCCGGTTGGTCCCGCTGCTCCTGTCGGACCGGCTACTCCCGCTGGACCGGTCGCTCCTGTCGGACCGGCTATTCCCGCTGGACCTGTTGCTCCTGTTGGGCCCGCTGCTCCTGTTGGGCCTACTGCTCCTGCTGGGCCCGTGGCTCCTATTGGGCCCGCTGCTCCCGCTGGACCCGTGGCTCCTGTCGGACCGGCTACTCCCGCTGGACCTGTTGCTCCTGTTGGACCCGCTACTCCCGCTGGACCTGTCGCTCCTGTTGGACCTACTGCTCCTGCTGGGCCTGTTGCTCCTGTTGGACCCGTTGCTCCCGTTGGACCGGCTACTCCTGCTGGACCCGTTGCTCCCGTCGGACCGGCTACTCCCGCTGGGCCCGTGGCTCCCGTTGGACCCGCTACTCCCGCTGGGCCCGTGGCTCCCGTTGGACCCGCTACTCCCGCAGGGCCCGTGGCTCCTGTTGGACCGGCTACTCCTGCTGGGCCTGTCGCTCCTGTTGGTCCCGATGCTCCTGCTGGGCCTGTCGCTCCTGTTGGTCCCGTTGCTCCGATCGGACCTGCTGGGCCTGTCGCTCCCGTTGGACCAGTAGGCCCCGCCGGACCAATTATTCCAGTAGCAGATAACAATGCTACATCATCAACTAAAACATCAGAAGCGCCTTCTAAAGGTATTACGTTTATAAGCAAATATGCCTGTGTTGTTCCTGCCGGGGCTGTTCCGGTAGTTAAATATATTTCCTTCCATGTGCTAATTTGAGCATTTGGAAGCCTGTTTGGAGGTATAAAATTTGAAGCACCTGTTCCTAACAACTGTAAATTTTGTCCAAAAAAGAAGACTTGAATTAATACAGCAGGCGCTTGAAGACTATTGGGGCGCGCAAGTGAAAGAATAAGCTCTAAAGTATCACCAGTAGCTGCAGGCACGAACTGACCAATATAAGAAGGAATTGTTCCTTGCTGCAACAAAGCTGCATAAGTGCCTGAATGAGAGTTAACATTGGTAGTAGTCGAATTAGATCCAGTAACCCAGCCATTCAGGTTTCCAGTTTCGAATCCACCGTTCGTAATTAAATTCAGTAAACTCATTTTTCTCTCCTTTCAAAGTAAATACTTATCCGTATATACTATGAAAAGGAAAAAATGATGGATAAGCTGTTATCCTTACTCTGATGATGTTTCTTGCTTTTTTTATCATATAAACTACTAAGCTCCTATTTTAACTTTTAAATTCACAAAAAAAGCCGCCAAACGGCAGCTAATATTGTCTACAAAATGTTATTTAATATAATCATAGATATTTTTCACCAACAATAAACAGGTTACTGTAATAAACAGCGCGCGAACAAAACTGCTGCCTTTTTTTATGGCATATTTTGAGCCGCAGACAGCTCCTGCAAGCTGTGCTAACCCCATAATTATTCCATATGTATAATTCACTTGTCCTAAAAACATAAACATTAGCAAGCCAGCAATATTACTGCCAAAATTCAGAAACTTTGCATTACCTGCTGCCTTTAGAAAATCAAAACCTATCAACAGAAAAGCAAAGATCAGAAAAGAACCTGTACCAGGGCCTAAAAACCCATCGTAGAATCCAATTGCAAAAATAGCTGCTAGAAAAATAGTATAATGGCGAAATGATAATTTTTTCGGGGTAGAAACGCTGCCCCAATCCTTTTTGAAAATTGTATAAACTGCTACTGCTGCAAGCATTATCAGCATTAAGGGTTTAAGCATTTGCGGATCCATTAAGTGTACACACCAAGCTCCTAACATCGAACCAATAAAGGTGAGCGGAAATAATTTATACACTGATTTTAAATCAAGCTTGCCGGAGCGATAAAACATCAATGTACTCGTTAAGGAGCCCATTGTTGACGCTAGTTTATTAGTAGCTACTGCTGCTGCTGGATTCATTCCTGTAAATAAAAGGGCTGGTAATGCAATCAAGCCTCCTCCGCCGACAACTGAATCAATGAATGCAGCCAAAAAACCAAACACAATCAAAATTATTAATACCGTTGGGTCTAAATCAAACAATATCGACAGCTCCTCTATTAGTCACTATTCAAATAGTAACTAAATATTTGATAAATGTAAACAGTTATTGTATCGTTTAAACTATAGAAAATGTATAATTGGAGGACGTGGAAAAGTGAGCGATATTGTACAGCAGCTCAAAAAACTTGGTTTTAATGAATATGAAGCTAAAGCTTATGTATCTTTAGTAAAATCAGGCCCTGTAACTGCCTATCAAGTTAGCAAAGAATCAGGTATTCCAAGGGCAAGAATTTATGATGTTTTAACTACGCTCGTGGAAAAAGGGATTGTCTTAAAGGAAGAAATTAATGAGGCTGCTCGCTATTCACCGCTTCCTGTTGAGATTTTTCTGCAAAAAGCTAAGTCAGAATGGCAATCAACTTATGAAGTAATTAATGATTCATTAAAAGAACTTGAAACGTCTGCGAAGGAAGTCGACAATCGGGTTATTACTTTAAAGGATTATCAAACAATCATTAGCTATTGTCAGACATTAATTAATAAAGCAGAAAATCGTATCGTTATTTCCATGTGGGATGATATGTATTCAGCATTGGAGGGTTATCTTGCTGCTGCTGCTAAAAGAGTGGCAGTAAAAGGGATAACCATACATGTTAACAAACCGCTTAAAAACATAGAAACACATCGTGTTACGTCCTTTACGGAGACATCCTCCACTGAGCATTGGTTTATTTTATCGATTGATTCTAAAGAGATGATTTATGGTCCTTCTTTTGAGGAGCGCAGCATTGCTTTTTATACAGATGACCCTGTCCATATTTATTTGTTAGAGGATTATGTATGGCATGATGTTCTTGTCAATCGGCTTGTACGGCGCAGTTCCGATGACTTGGAAAAATGGATTACAACGGAACGCCAAGCCTTTTTTAAGAAAAATTAAGAATATAAACTTCTTACGAGAATAACGTTATATGAAAATATTCGGTCCACTTACAGCTAAGAAACTTTTATAGGGGGAATTAAAGTGTCATTTAAACCTAAAGCCATCTTTTTAGACATGGATGGTACCATTTTAACTTCTGTAAATAAAGTAAATATGAAAACAAAAGAAATAATTGATGATCTACGAAGCCAAGGCATTTTTGTTTTTATTGCTACTGGAAGAGCTTTCGATGAGATAGCAGATTTAGTTCCAGAGGGCTTTCAAGTAGATGGCTTTATTACATCAAATGGAATGGCAGGATATATTGGAGACAAGCCAATCTTTCAACATTCCTTGTCTATAGATTTAGTAAAAACAGTGATTGAAAAAGCACGTCAAAATAAAATATATTATGAGCTTTTTCCATACGGGGCGTCTCGCATTACTTTAAATGAAGACAAAGATTATGTAGTAAATGAAATCAGAGATCCAAAACCAGACGATGTGGAAATTAATGAGTGGCTATCACGCAAACAAGCAATTAAAGAAGAAATCGCTTGGAAGGATAAGATTGAAGGAGATATGTTTTCGAAGTTTTATTTCTTTGCCAGAACAAAGGAGCATATTAATGAATGGAAGGAAGTCCTTCATGAATTAAAACAAGAAATGGATTTTACTACTTCCACCTCTTCCAGTCATAATGTTGAATTAATGTTCGCAAATGTTAACAAAGCAACAGGAATTAAACAAATGTTAGCTCATTTCGAATTACCGGAAGAAAATATATTGGCTATCGGTGACAGTTATAATGATTTGCCTATGTTTGAGTTTGTCAGCTTTGCAGTAGCAATGAAAAATGCAGCTGAGCCAATTAAGCAAATTGTTGATGATGTAACAGAATTCACTTGCGATGAAGATGGCGTTCATCATTATTTAACTAGATTCTCTACTGTGAAAATCTAGTAAATTAAGAAGTTCTTATTCATATAGATTGGTTCGCTATAATTAAACAAAATTTACCGAGGTGATAAATATGTTTTGCAAGCCATTGTTTGAAAATGATGTACCAGCAGCATCCTCCTGCTTCTAATGGATGTGATGGCTGCATCTCTCCGTTAGGGCATTTATTGACCTGAATAATAATCGGAGGGAATATATAAATGAAAAACACCTTATTAGGTTCATTATATTTAATATTAGCATCCAGTATTTGGGGCGGTATGTATGTTGTTGTGAAAGTGGTCGTAGCGGTTATACCTCCCCTAGAATTAGTATGGATGCGCTATATGGTCGCCATTCTTGCACTTCTTTTAATCGGATTACTTACAAAACAGAAGTGGAGAATTGAAAAACGTTATATCCTGTTAATTATAGCAATTGGCATAATCGGCAATACCATTTCCATTGTTGCTCAAGAAACGGGTACTATGCTGTCGACTGCCCAAATGGGTGCGATTATTACATCCTCGACACCAGCCTTTATGGTTATATTCGCACGCCTTATTCTTAAAGAACGCTTGACTATAAAAAAGGCAATTTCTGTTTGTTTAGCTACAGTTGGAGTGGTATTAATTGTTGGAATCGGAAATATGAGTGTGTCAAACACACTTGGCGGTGTATCACTTGTAATCGCCGCCTTAACATGGGCATTAATGTCCGTTCTCGTAAAACGTGTGCCAAGTGATTACTCACAAATAGTTGTCACAACATACGCCACATTGGTGGCGCTAGTATTGCTGACGCCGTTTGTTTTACCGCGTCTGTTTGCAATCAACTTTTCTGAACTTACTCACCCTACTATTTGGGGAGGTCTCTTATATTTAGGAGTTATCTCAACAGCAGGCGGATTTCTGCTATGGAATCGCGGCTTACAAATGCTGAATGCTTCAAGCGGCGGTATCTACTTCTTTTTCCAACCAGTTGTCGGAACATTACTAGGCTGGCTTCTGCTTGGTGAGAGGATTGGCATTATGTTTTGGATTGGCTCCTTCCTAATTCTTATAGGTGTCTTATTCGTAATTAGAGAGGATAAATAGTCGGTTGAACCCCTTCATAGGAAGGGGTTTTTTATTATCTAAGAGGATTCTTTTCGGTATTGCAGACAAAAAAATCAGGCCATCGAGAGATATCTCGACAGCCTGATTCAAATATGTTTACTCCAAGGAACAAGATGTTTGCAACAAAAAGGATAATCTCACTAGTTAGGTCATCAAATTACCTAGTGCTGCTAACGAAAAAGTACAGCTTTTTTTTACAGAGTTACTTCCTAAAATCTATACCTCACTTATTTACAGATAGAATCTGCTCACCTGTTATAACCGACTGACTATCAACAACTAAAATTTCACGATAGTCAGTAGAATTTGTAACAATAATAGGTGTAATTGTATTCAAACCAGCTTCCTTAATTTTTTCTATTTCGAATTCTAAAAGAACATCACCCTTGCTGAAATAATCCCCTTCTTTTAGGTTTAAAGTAAAGTATTTTCCTTCTAAGCTGACAGTATCAATACCTACATGGATTAACAGCTCTGCTCCTGTATCTGATTGCAAACCAATCGCATGCTTGGATGCCATCACCGTAACTATTTTCCCATCAAAAGGTGCCTTGACGATACCAGCTGCTGGTATTATTGCAGCCCCTTTTCCCATTAACCCGCCAGCAAATACTTCGTCAGGGACAGATGAAAGCGGTACTAATTCACCATTCAATGGACTAAAAATATTAGTGTTTTTTTCTTGTTTTTCTTTCGGCTCTGCCGCTGGCTGTTCCTTAGTGTTAACTTTACTGTTTTCTTTATATCCGAATAAATAAGTCAGAATAAATGCTAATACGAATGCAAGGACGATGGAGATTAAAAATCCGAAAAAGCCTTGATTAATGCCGTCAGGACTAATAAACAATGGAATTCCAAAAATACCGCCTAAAGCAAATCCATATACAGTGGATCCCATTGATCCAGCAATAGCCCCTGAGATAGCTGCACTGATAGAGCCTAAAATAAATGGAGTTTTCGTTGGCAATGTTACACCATAAATAACTGGTTCTGTTACACCCATAATACCTGCTATTGTTGCAGATGTTGCTGTTGGTTTCAATTTCTTGTCCTTTGTTTTTAGTGCAACAGCAAACGCTGCACCGGTTTGTGCAAATGTTGTACAGAATAACATTCCGTTAATTGGATCAAAGCCATTTGCAGTAATGTTGTTTAGTAAAATCGGAATAAATGCCCAATGCAATCCAAAAATAATTAGAATTTGCCATACTCCTGCTAAAATAAATCCGGCAACTAACGGACTTAAATCATAAACACTCATTGCCCCTTTTGCTAAAAAGTCACTAATAGTTGTAGAAATTGGGCCTACTACTAGAAAAACTAGGGGCGATGCAACAACAATTGCCACTAATGGCACAATAAACATGCTGATTGAGTTATGAACTACCTTCTTAAGAAGATGTTCTATTTTTGCTAAAATAAACGCTCCAATAATAATTGGCAATACAGAAGATGTATAGTTAATTAATGTAATAGGAATCTGCAAAAAGCTGAGTTCCGTGCCATCATTAACAGCTGTAGTAAATGTAGGGTATACTAAAACGGCCCCCAGTACTGCTGCTAAATAAGGATTACCATTAAACTTTTTACCTGCTGAAAAACCTAAAATAATAGGAAGGAAATAAAATAGTGCATCTGATGTCGCATACAGAACTTTATATGTTCCCATTTGGTCTGTCAGCCAGCCAAGTGATGTAAATAAAGATAATAGCCCTTTTAATATACCTACTGCAGCCATAACACCAACAACTGGCATAAAAATACCAGATATCATATCAACAAACCGGTTAAACAAATTGCCCTTCTCTTCTTTTTCATCACTTTGAGCAGAAGCTGCTGCTTCGCCGCCCATAAGTGCGGTCACTTCTTTATAGACATGGGGAACTTCATTTCCAATAACTACTTGGAATTGTCCTCCGCTTTCCACTACTGTAATAACTCCATCTATTTGTTTAATTTCCTCTTTATCTGGCAGATTAGTATCCTTTAACTTAAAACGCAGCCGTGTCACACAATGTATGACACTGTTTACATTATCTTTTCCCCCAACTGACTTTAAAACTTCTTCTGCCGTTTTTTTATGGTTCATTCGTAATCACTCCCCTATATTAATACACTGAATACGCTTTCTTATTTCTTAGAAAGAAAGAGCATTTTGCTCTAGTTCCCTCTTTTTTCCGTAAGATTTCTTGTAGTTACACAAGCAATGATAACAGCGATTATTCCCCCTGCTAATTTTGCAACTATCATTGGCACGATCATTTTCTGATTGATGCTGGCGATAAATCCTAAATGCCCTCCCAGAACAAAAGAAGCACTTACCGCAAAAGCAATCGATATGATTTTTCCCCTTGGCTCCATATCTTTGACGATCATAAACATCGGAATATTATGTGCTAAGGAGGCGATCATTCCACCTGTTGTATTAGTATCAACAGACAATACTCTTCCTAACTTGACCAACGGCCGCTTTAGCAGAACTGTTAAAATGTGGACGAGCGGAAAAGCCCCCGCAAGAATAATCGCTATCTTACCGACAATTAAAATCGACTCTGACAAAGGAACTAAATTAGGCAATATCGTAAAGCCAGTAATTGTTTGTATTCCGATAAATGCCAGACCTATTATAGACATAACACTTATCATTTTTCCAAATAAACGAAAAAGGACGACTGTCTGTTTCGGAAAGAGCTGTAACCCAATAATGATTAATATAGATAATCCGATAGGAATAATAAGATTATAAACAATAATTGCCCAATCAAATCCTCCTACAACTCCACCTACGATGCATCCAAAGGGAATTGCTGCAATTCCAATCAGAATGCCCTTTGAAAAAAATTCATAATCGTCTTTTCTGACAATTTCAAGCGCAACTGGAATAGTAAACACTAATGTTGAGCCAAAGGTTGTGCCAAGAAAGACAGAGGAAAAAAGGCCTGCTTGTTCATTTAAAGCCATTTCTTGCGCTAATGAATATCCTCCCATGTCAACAGCAAGGATTGTATTGGCAAAAGATGCAGGATCTGCACCGATAAAGCTGTAAATCGGTGTGATAATCGGGATCAGGGCATCAGCCAGCAGCGGGGCTAATGAGACAATTCCAATCATGACTATTGCCAAAGATCCCATTGTTTGTATACCTTCATAAAATTTCGCTCCAATGCCGAAACGATTGCCAAAGCTGTAGTCTAAAGCTCCTACAAAAAACAGCAGAGCAATAATAATCATCAATAATGTATTTATGATCATAGCAGATGTTAAAAATGAATCACTTGCTTATTCTGGCTGCTTTCATATGTGCCAAATACAAGCTGTAACGTTTTTAAATTATCTTCCCCGCTTGTTTGGAAATCTGTTCCTTCATTTAAGCATTCAATGAAGTGAGCATGCAGCTTTTTATGACTTTCAATATAATTGAGCTCAGTTGATTCTATATATGTCTTCTCCGCACCTTTATTATCGATAATAGATATTCTGCCATTGTTATACAGCTTAATGGTAGCTTTATCTCCTTCAATAATTAATTGCTCTTTATGATCAGGCAATACTTGTTCTGGCACTTCGGCTTCTAAATCTCTTCTAGTCGCCCAGCTCATATCCATATAGCCGAAGAAGTCATCATAGCCCAACATAATTAAACCGGTATCCTCCCCTTCTATAAACGGACTAATTTGTTTCGTTTCTGCATAGAGGCGTTTTGGTTCCCCAAACAAAAATCTCCACGTATCAAACCAATGTACACCCATCTCAAAAAATAACAGCTTTGGCATATCGCGAAAGAATGGCTGAGGCAGGTTTTTTTCAGGTAAAAACCTTGGTGAATACCAATCTGTATGGATGTAGCGCACTGTTTGAACTATTCCTGCAATGTTTTCAGCCAACATGCTTTTCATAATTTGGAAAGGCTCTAGCCAGCGCCAGTTTTCCGTAACCATTAAACGCACTCCTGCCTCATTTGCTATTTTCACCATTTCTTCTGCTTCTTCTAATGTATTAGCGAACGGCTTTTGGCACATGATATGCTTTCCAGCCTTTGCTGCCAGCTTCACAAGTTCTAAGTGCGTCTCAGGAGGCGTCACAATATCAATTACATCTATATCTGCATTTTCCATCATATTAATGATATCCAGATACAGGTTTTCACTCGGAATATGAAACAATTCGCCTTTTTCCTTTAACAGTTCCGCATTTTTATCGCAAAATCCGTTAATTTGAACCGTTTCAATGGACTGCCATGCTCTTACATGCTTTTCAGACCAATAACCAGCCCCTATAATTCCAACTTTCCACATCTTAAGACACCTCTAGCTTTCTATAATTCTAGTTGTTTCGTGTTCCTATTATCAGGACATCATTTGTAAAATCGTGTAAAGGGATTATTGTGTTCGCCTCTTCTGATGCTACTACTTCTGTTTGACTAAATCTTCTATTGACTAAGTCGATAGTAGTGAATGCATAATCACTGCTGTCAAGCTCAAGCTTCAATTTCGTATTAACAGGCATATAGATTACAATCGTATCTTCATTCCCAGCAGCTCTAATTTCTTTTGATTTGTCTTTAATAATATCCAACGGTTTTAAACCATGCAGACAATACAATTCCATTAAGTATTTCAAGAAGGAATAATCCCATGCTCCTTCAAACTTTAAGGCATCTCGCCAATCATATGGTGTGTCAAACCCTTCCCCTTCAACGATTCCGAAGCTTTGTCCTTTTTTATGCCAGCTCCAAATACCATGTGCTCCATAAGTTATTCCCGAAGCTCCGCCTGCAAGCACGCTTTGCCAAGCAGCTTTTCTGACATCAAATCTTGTAAATCTTCCATATATATTACGGCTGTAGCTGATTTCTTCATAACATGGCTCCCCGTTAACAACAGGTCTTCCTTCTGAACTCTCGTACAAATATTCAGCAATTTCATAGGCAGTGGGCTGAAATTGAGAATTATGTCCTGATTGGTACATATAAAAATCCAAATCACGTCCTTCTGTAAAGACATCCGGTATCTCTCTGAGCCTTCCTTGAATATGAAGAGTTGTTACACTTTCAGGACTGATTCTTTTCACTGTTTCCAAAGCTTTTTCATAGTAAGCAATAGATCGCTCTGTTGGGAAATTCGAATCACCGCTAACTAAATAAATCGGTGAGAATTTAGCATATCTTTGCACTACATACTCGACGTATGGCTCAACATTTTCAAGCGGCATTTTGTTATCAGCTTGAAACATGTCTGCCCAAGTGTCTGGTACATAATTGCACCATAATAGTACAAGTGCTGGGGTAAAACCATGTTTGACTGCCATTTCCAGCATAACTTCAGCTCGGTCAAAATACTCTATGTCCATTGAGCCGTAATCATATGTGCCATCTTCCATTTGTTTAAATGGATGCAGATTCAGATTTGATCCACTTGCATCCCACTGTCTTAACATATTGATTTGGAGTACATTAAACCCTTGCTTTTTACGGTAGCTGAGGTAGTCCTCCCATTCTTCCAATGTTGCATTTGTAAAAGCACTCCATACGGTGTCAGCTAAATAAAAAAATGGTTTATTATTTTTTATAAAAGTCTTTTCCTGTTTATTGATTTTTATGGTCATATTTTTCTTAACCTCCTAAATTAAAAATAATAATTTTAGTTAAGTTTATATAAACTTTATTAAATGTATCCGCTTCACAATTAGATATTAACACCACCATCCTTTAACGTCAATGTATTTTTCAGTATTCTTCACATAAATTTACTAAACTATACTAAACTAAATCCACTAAACTAAACAGAGTAAAAGTGATATAATTAAGTTACGATGAGAAATATAGGAGGAATACGATTGAAAATAGATGATATTGCAAGATTAGCCGGTGTTTCTAAAACAGCTGTTTCCTTGGCTTTTAATAATAAACCCGGCATCAGTCAGCAAACAAAAGATCATATCTTGAAGACAGCTTCGCAATATGGTTATAAACCTAGATCCGTAAAAAAAAGAAATGAAACGCCACTAAAGAAAAATCATATTATCCGCTTTGTTGCTTGTAAAAACACAGAAGTAATTACGGAACAATACGATTCCCAGCCCTTCTTTAGTGAACTGCTGAATTATTTAACAGATATCGTAAGGGAAAATGGATTTACATTAGCTATCTCTTCTATTGATATCCATCAATTGGCGGATGACTTGTCCCAATTGGAAACAGAGCAAGAATCAGCAGGGATTCTTTTACTGGGAACAGACTTAACATTAGAGAAGATTGAAGAAGCCAGATCTGTGCATCCTAACATCGTTGTATTGGATACTCTTTTTGAAGCATCAAATACGAGTTTTGTTTCCATTAATAACTTTCTCGGCGGATACCAAGCTGGAGAATTTCTGTATAATCTAGGACACCGAGAAATTGGCTTTATTAAATCAAATATGCGTATATATAACTTTTCACGAAGAGAGGCTGGTTTTCTGCAAGCATTGGACAAGCATGGCCTTAGTCTGAGGGAAGCTAATGTGTTCGAAGTGCCGCCTATGCAAGTCTTGGCACAAGAGAGCTTAAAAAAAGCTATTTCAAACTTGAAGAGCCTTCCTTCTGCCTTCTTTTGTGAAAATGATTATATGGCCATTAGTACTATTAAAACACTGCATGAGCTTGGCATCAAAGTACCAGAACAAGTATCAATCATGGGCTTTGATAACATATACGAAGCAAACATTATAAGCCCTGAACTCACAACGATTCAGGTAAGAAAAGATATTCTGGCTAAATCAGCTGTGGAAAAACTAGTCACATACCTTGCCAATGCTAATATTGGCGCTACTCAAAGCCTTGTCAATACGGAGATTATCCAAAGAAATTCTTGTATACCTTATAAGCTTCAGCAGGAAAGGTCCCTTTAAATCTCAACTTAATAAATGCAAAAAGAATCCGCTTAGCTTTCTAAAAACTAGGCGGATTTTCTTTAACTATTCTTCAATTCATGTTAACTAGCATTTTGTTTTCTGTTTTGAGGCAGATTGTTTAGTGATGTTTCATTAAACCCCTTTAAAATGAGCCAAACTGCCAACGTCATTTCATTTACTGCTACTGGCAAAGCTAATATCCCGCCCCAAACAGATACTTGTTCAATCACATCAAACATTACTAATAGAGAACAGCTAAATACAAGGACAGCACCAGTCATACCTATCATAGGGATAAACCTTGGAACAAGTTTAGATTTATAAAATATATAACTGTACATCATAGTATTGATACCAAGCATAAAGTTAGGACCAAGTAAAAACGTCCAATCGTGAATCGCTTTTAAAACCGTTCCAGAAGCATGATATGTTTCTGAATTTGGAGAGTTTGCTGCTATAAATTCTTGGCTTAATGTCAGCAATGCCAAGACACTAATAATGCCAATTGCAATAATAACTGCTTCAAAAAACCGGAAACTAACATGCCAAAGTGCAATCGTTTCATCATATTTCTTTAGATAAGGAAACATCGTGACAGCAGTGCCAATTGCAGAAACAACCAGAATCAATTCCATAACCGCACCGACCAGGATTTGGTTTGAATGCTCAGCTCCTGCAGTAAGATAGTCAGAATTAGATAAAATTGGGTCATACATTAATAATCCTACAACTGCACTAACGGCTGCTAGTATAAAAAATACTCCTACAATTCTAGCCTGCTTTTTGTTTGAATTCATAAAAATCCCCTTTTCTTAATAAATTCAAAAACGGTTAAACGGTCACCTTAAACATTTTTTTCATAAAAAAATATTTCTTCTAACGGCAATTGAAACACATGGGAAATACGAAAGGCTAGTTCTAATGATGGGGAGTAGTTGCCCTTTTCGAGTGCCACGATTGTTTGTCTTGTTACGCCTACCTTGTCAGCCAATTGCTGCTGGGTCATTTCGTTATGGCTGAATCGCAATCTTCTGATATGATTGCCGACAAGATGTTTACCCATGATTAAACTCCTTTTCTGTAGTGATAAAGTTTTGTGACAGATCCAGTCATATCAGCAATAAAACCAGCTGCGATGAGGATGATAAACATTACTTGCAATGGTTGCAGAAGTACTAATGCTGTCATGGAAAAAAGAAAGCCTAAGATAAATATAAAAAAGGAATTGCGGTTTGCTTTAAGAGCAATAATCTTATCTAGTTCATCTTCAAAGGATGGTTCCTTTTCATTGGTCGTTATTCTAAATACAATATTAAAAATAATGCTAATAAAGATATGGGCCATGATAGAAATTAGTGTCAAGAGAAGAACAAAGGTACCCCAAAAACGTAAGGTTTCATTTACTATCAAATCTCCTCTAGGGTACTGGGGGGACATGTAAAATGAAAAAGCGGCAAAAATAACAATCGAACTGATAATCGATACAATACTTTTCTTTTCTTGATAAGTCATCCTCAACATCCTTTGTATATTTAATTTGACAATTAGTAAAGTTTCTTATACATAATGTATAGTAAACTTTACATCAAATCAAGGAGTTTAGAATAAATTGAGCAAATAATCTTAGTTTTCTGACTTTTTTCTAATTCTCTTGCCCTATTTGTTTGAAAACAATAAAAAAGCAAGCTTTGAAGATTATTCAAAACTCGCCCTTGTTTTATTACATATCTAAATCTGTAAAAGCGTAAGGCAATAAATCCTTTAAACTCAATTCTAATATTTCTTTCTTCTCATTTGTTAAATATACAGGCATATCTGGCAAACAGAATTCCGCCAATACTTGTCTGCAAATACTGCAGGGCGGAAGATAATCTTCCGTATTACCGGAAACAGCAATAGCACTAAAGTCTCCTTTTTTATATCCATTAGCAATTGCCGTGAAAATAGCTGTTCGTTCGGCACAATTTGTTGCACCTAATGATACATTTTCAACATTAACTCCATTAATTACGGTGCCATCTTTAAGCAATAATGCTGCACCAACTGGAAACTTAGAGTAAGGTGCGTATGCGCTTTCCTTAATCTTGCGTGCACTTTCCACCAATTGTTCTTTATTCATACTAGCCATCCCTTTCAAAGAAGAATGAACTTTTCAAAGTTCCCTTTATGCCAAACATTTAATTGGCAGGACTTTCATATTAAAATTTTCCGAAATATTTGTCAACCAAAAAATTCTGCCGCTCTATACTACTTCAATTTTTTTTATCCCATTAACATGGAGTTAACTCCAGCCATTAGGATAATAACTGCACTATTATATAAAAGGTTGTATGTAAGATGTTAAAAATCATTATTTCTATTATTATGGTCACATTTATTTGGGGTTATTTATGGGTTCCGATGAAAATCAGGCTTAACTATATGCCTCCTTTCCTTTTTACTGCCTTGCGTCTTTTAATTGGCGCTATCCCATTATTTATTGTCCAAGCTGTCCGAAAAACAAAGTTATTTCCGAAAAAAGCTGACTGGGGTAAATTAATAATTATGAGTACATTGATGTGCTTAGGTTATTATGGATTATCTACATTTGGCATGCAGTTTGTCAGCTCAGGCCTATCTTCTGTACTAGTTTATACCATGCCTATTATAAGTGTACCAGCTCATTATTTCTTAAATGAAAGATTAACAGCTAAAAAAACGACAGGGTTCGTTATTGGGGCCATAGGACTCTTCCTCATTATTGGTCCACAAATAAAACATCTAAGCTTTGACCGAACAGTTTTGGGAGAAGGTCTAATTGTTCTGGCTGCCTTCTTTTGGGCATGTGCCTAATTACGACACAATAAAAATGACTACATGGCAAATGCTAATAGGCGGATGTTTCCTGTTTGTCATTGTAGTTTTAACGAATCCATTACTGATATTACTTTTGCTCCGCCTTTAATTTGGTCATTATTATACAGTGGCTTATTCTTGTGAGCAGTAAAGAAGGACCAGATCAATTTGATGATTTTAAGCATAATAGCAGCAAATATTTTTCGCGGTAGAAGCTTTTGTAGCTATCGTCTTAAATTATATGAAGAAAACGACCAATCAATTATGATTACACCATAACGAAATTTCCGAGCAAAAAAGAAAGTTTCAAATAAAATTCCTTTCCTAGATAAAAACAAAAATCTCCCCTGCATCCTGCGGGGAGCTTCATCATCTTGCACTATGCTTTTCTTTTCTTCTCCTTCTTGTAAACTTTCTGAGATTAACAACACCTATACTCATCATAGAAAAACCTACCAGTTTATAAATAATCGTTTTAACCAATTCATCATGAAAGGTAATACTAAGCAAAATACTGCCAATAATAATAAGAATAACTGCAAAGACTGCTCGCAATGTAATTTAATCTCCTTTAATCAAGCACTTATTATATTGCTTTTTTAATTATCATTTGTTTATATATGATGCTGAAAACAAGATGAAACATATTGAAAGTCACCCTGTTATCAAAGAAAAATTATAAGGATGGAGGACTATCGCCCATTATATTTACTAAAATTAAATAAATCAGTACATTTCCAGGCAAAAAGATAAATACCAATCTTACCGAAAAAGAAGAAATGCCAAAGTGCTCAGCCAGTCCTCCGCAAACACCGGAAATTGATTTGTCTGTTGCTGATTTTCTGATAGTGTGTTTCACGATTCATTCCCCCATCCTATATAATCTAGTTATTAATAATTAATAAGGTACGGAAGGCCATAAACAGAGGCAATGGTTGTAACAACAGACCAAATTACTAGACTAATACCAAGCCAAGAAATCACTCTAACTTTAGATAATCCGAATAAAAGTGCCATTAGCGCAGCTAAATCTGTTCCAAGAATGGCGGGTGAAAGTAATGCAAATACGGGAAGACCGTATTTTTCCCAAATATGTCTTGCTCTTGTTTCTCTTTTAGTTGGCTCTAATTTCCCCTTTTTTTGTCTCCGTCTATTTCTCCAGTCAGAGATTTGTTTAAAGAATATTGCAAAAACTAACACCATAAGAAAATTCCCTAAAAAAGCAATTATACCGACAGCAACAGGTGACATATCTAACAAAATTCCAGCTGGAATAAGGTAAAAAACATCAAGGAATGGCAATAAAGAAACGATAAATAACGCCGCATATTGCCATATTCCATCTGCCTGTTGAACCCAATCCATCATCTAAAACAGCTCCCTTAATTTTTGGTTAATATTTAATACGACTCATGATGGAAAAAGTTTCTATAATCTGCGCGTTTTATCGTTTTTTACTAGTCAGCCGGTAGCTTTGTTGAATCATATCAGATATTTCAGCCTGTGGAACTGAACCATCAAGAATTATTGAATTCCAGTGGTTTTTATTAAGATGAAATGCCGGTACTACTGAGTCATGGATTTGACGCCAATACTCGAGAAAACCAGGCTCTGCTTTTACATTAATCCAAATACGTTCATCTTTTTCAAAGATCCACGCAAACACTTTCTTATTTTCTTTATGACGGATTACCGTCCAATTCTTATCACGAAACGGGTAATCTTCATATGTATTTTCTAAACGCAAACAAAAATCAATTGCTTCCTTTCTGCTTTCCATTGTTGCCCCTTTTCCAAGGATTAAATTTCTGTCCTTTCCATTTAACCTAATAGAGATACTACTATAACTGCAATAATGATGACAAGAATAAGTATTCCCGTGCCCTTCCCCCCTAAGCTGCCGACTAAATCAACGAGGCCGCCAGTCTCTGCTCGATTGAAAGAATCACGCAAATTTCCTGCTGGATTTCCTTTTATCTCTTGTTGTCGTAATCTTTCTCGTTTTCGCTCCGCTGTTTCTTTCGTTTCTTTCATGTAACTCCTCCGCCTCTTACTTTTTTTACCATTATAACATATTAATTTGCTTCTTTTATTACAACAAAAAAAGAGACTGCCATAAGCAGTCTCCATTATTTATTTAATTGCTTCTTTTTTAGCAAGCAGCTGCTTCAAGAGCTTTTTAGCTAATGTGGCCGAACGGACACGCAGATGAAGATCAGGTGAAATCTGTACTGAATACTGTCTATTCTGAATTGCTGTCTTTAATTCTGTAATCGTCGAACAGTCTGTTTCTAATTGGTTATAAACGGAACCGTATTGAAGAAATTGATGTGTATCACTTCCGGCAACAACTGGAATATCTAGTTTATCAGCCAGCCAATATACACTTTCGCTGTTTTCTTCTATGCCTATCGAATAGAGGTCTTTTCCATTTAAGTCAAGCGCATCTAGTCTTTTTAACTGGCCCGGATCATGCTGGGTAAGAGGTGTGCTTGGCCGGAAGGGATGACCGCCAATTTTGACTGCATGATATGAATCAGCAAGATCGATTAAGGCAGCAAGTGAGATGAAATTCTCCTCCTCTAAATGAGATTGCAGCTTATTAAACATCTGCACAATAGATTGACGATTACTTATGATAAGAATATGTCCAACTTCTTTTACATCTACCTCCATTCCGGGGAAGATCTTAATCCCTTCTACTTCATAATAGTCTTCTATATAAGCATAATGACGATCCAAATAGCTATAAACGTCCAGAAAGTTTTGAGTATTAAAATGCTCAGTCAGTGCAATGGCATTTAATCCAGCATCTCTTGCCTCTTTTAACATTGTCGTAAAATAGTCTGGTGAAAACTCCGATTTCTTAGAAATTTTCACATGTGTATGTAGATCTATCTTCATGATTTTAAGCTCCTTTAAGATTATTAGTTTTTAAGAAAATAAAAATAACGAAATAACATAAAGACTGCTGATTGCTAAAAATACGTAATCATTTTTGCGAATTTTTAGTGATTGCAGCTTTAATTTTTTTACATCAGGATTTTTGAAAGCATTTCTGCTCCCTTTTGTTTCAAGCGCTTCCACCGTTGTTCTTGCACGTTTTGCAATGCTGAGCAGAAGAGGATAAAAGGACAAGACTGCCAGCTTAATAAAGTAACAGGTTATTCTCCAATACAGAAATCCCTGCCTTTGTGGTGCTCTCCCTCTTAACCTATATGACATAAACACATGGTTATATTCCTCAAGGAGCAACGGAAGCATTCTGTATCCGTAGGAAATCGAAAATGAAACTTGGCCTGGCACCCCAATACTTAATAAACCTACACTCAGTTTTTCAGGGCTCATTGAACAAAAAACCGTAATACTTGCAAGGGATATGACTGCCAGCTTAACGGTCAGTGTGATTAAAGGCAATAATACAATGAAATCTCCGCCAAAAAATAATGTGGCAATAATGAGATAGCCCCCTTGACCGAGGATTCCCAGAATCAATACAACTAAAATCAGCCTGCTCACTTTCGTCATTACAGTTGTCACAATGGTGGCAGCAAGCATTCCTGTTAAAATAGCTGCATTATGGATAAACCATGGTGCAATTCCGAAAAAACCATACCAGATAAATAGGATACGCGGGTCTAATTTTGCAATGAACGTATTATCATTCGCATAAGCTGTGTTCATTAATTCGATTTTCATTTGCTCTACATTCAGCTTGTCTATCATGTTTTTTGCATAATCCATCCTGGTTCCTCCTGAAAAAGTTCAATAAATGAGTCAATCGTATATTTCGCAGGAGTTATGTTTAATTGATGCGATAACTCCACAATTTGCGGTGGAATGATTCCTGCCCTTCTCATCAGCATAGGGTTAGAAAATAATCCGTCTTTATTGCCATCATAAATAATTTGGCCATTATTCATTACCACCACACGTGTCGCCCACTCACTGACAAGCTGCATATCATGGGTAGCCATTAAAACTAGCTCCGTTCTGTCAGCCAATTTATCAATAAATTGAATTAACTGCTTGCGTGTGGCAATATCAAGATTGGCTGTCGGTTCATCAAGCAAGATAACAGCTGGATCCATAGCAGCTCCTATAGCTAAAGATGCTCTCCTCTGTTGGCCACCACTCATAAGCCTGCTGTCTTTATTCTGCAATTCTGTTAAATGAAAAAGTTCAAGAATATAATCTACGGTTTCTTCATATCCCTTTCGGTTACGTGCTTTTAAATAGAATTCCACATCTTTGCGGACAGAATCTTCAATAAACATCTGTTCTGGATTTTGATAGATATATGTGACAATATCTGCAAGCTTTTCTGGCGACTGTTTTGCAGTAAGCTTTCCCTTTACGTAAACTTGGCCTGATTGAGGCTTGCGAAAGCCTGTCAATAACCGAAGCAGCGTGGATTTTCCAGCACCATTATTGCCGACGATTGCCACCTTCTCGCCTTGATAAAACGAGATATTTATGTTTTCTAGTATCTTTTTATACGACCGCTCCACCGTTTGATAGGAGAAATCTACCTCTTTAAATTCTGCTACTGGTTTTGATATGGATGAAGAACTGACACCATTACTACTAGACAATTCGTGTCTTTTAAACTCTGCAAAGGTATCACAAGCTTCTCTTAGCGTAATTGGCAATGTTTCAAGTTTAAGTGCGTTTGCTGCCTGAGTTACTTGCGGTGGAAAAATATTGCGTACCGTTAAGTCAGAAACTGCAGTCAGCGCTTCTTTAACAGATTTCTTCCAGACAATCTTCCCTTTATCTAATAACAGCACTTCAGAGCAATATTCAGCAATAAACTCTGTATGATGTTCAATCACAATTATCGTTTTATTGTGCTCGCAATGAAGCTTTCGCAATATCTCATACATCTGCTTCGCATGGTATGGGTCAAGCTGTGCAATCGGTTCATCTAATACAATAATTTCCGGATTTAAAGCGAGACATCCTGCCAAAGCCAGCAAATGCTTTTGCCCTCCGCTCAGCTGCCACACAAATTCGTCCTCATAATCTTGTAAACCGACAATTGTAAGGGCGTTCCGTGCTCTTTCCAGATAATCGGAATAACCAAAATGCAATGGAGCAAAGGCTGCATCCTCTAAAACCCGCGCCTGGACGATTTGGTTTTCGAAATCTTGATACACATAGCCAACATGCTCAGACAGCTCTGCTACCGTACTTGTTGCCGAATTTAGACCATTAATGACCGCTTCTCCTTCAAAATCGCCTGAATAATAATGAGGAATTAAGCCGTTTAAAAGCTTGCATAGTGTCGACTTCCCGCTTCCATTTCCTCCAATAACAGCTAAAAACTCTCCTTTTTCTACTGTCAGATGGACATCCTTAAGGATTGGTTCTTTCTCGTTTGGATAAGTAAAGCTTACATTCTTTATGTCTATTAATGAGTTCATGCTGCTTTATTCCTTTCCTTCTTAGAACGTTTTAAAAGAGCAATAATGATAGAAACAGTGACTATTGCGGCAACAACGATGGAAATCAGTGTTAGCATCGATTCTGACAAACTTGAAAAGGATGCCTCCCATTCGAATATGTTTAAATCTGTTTCTGATAAGTACTCAAAACCAAATGCAGCCATTGCCAATACAATAGAAGGAATAATTAACTTCGGATGCAAGATACCCGTAATAGCATAAGAATTATCAGGCGTCCGCGGCTTCATACCTAGCAATGGTTCTATCTTGCCGTAAAGGCGCGGGACAAGATACAGTGTTGGCAGTAAGGCAAATAAGATTCCGGAAAATAGAATATCATTCAGGAAAGAAAAGCCCTCTACTACTACAACACTTTCGGCAAGACCTGGAAGTGTTTCAAAATCATCTACCCCTATCCATACTTTTCCAATATCAACCATCATGCTGATTAATTGATGAATAGTTACTCCAGTTATCGCAGCAATCCCAACCTGCCGTTTATTTCTTGGATCTTTGACCATTATTCCAGCTATATACATGGCTAGAGAAAAAGAGATAAACTTCTCCAGCTCGCCAAACCCTCCGAATTGACCGAGCATTATTTCTCCGAAGATAATCTCTCCTAATGCCGCACCAACACCAGCAATTAGCGGGTGAAACAAGATACATAATGTAAGAGGAATAAAAGCAAAGTACTCAATGGAAAATTCGACTGGGCCTAAATAAATGGAAGGTACAAGTTCAGTAATCATGTTGGACAGGCCGTAAAGTGACATAGACAAAATAAAAACCATCATTTTTTGTGACTGGGTAAGTGTGTACTTTTGTTTCATAGTGCTAGCTCCCTTCTTAGTTAAACTTCTATTTCATTGTAAGAAGGCAATATAAATATCCGATATGACAATTGTAAGAATACTGTAAACTTTTTATCATTTTCTTACATTTTGATATTTTTTTATCACTTCATGCTACGATGAAAGAAAAAGGAGAGAATCGATGTTTGACCTAAATTCGTTGTCACCAAGTCATTGCAGAGTTGGAAATTGGATTGTTCACAATGAATCTGCTGTTCTTATTTCTACTGAAAAGGACATAGCAAAGGCAGCCGGTGTTAGTATTGCTTCTGTATCTCGTTTTTGGAATGCAGTCGGCTTTAAAAACTTGAAGGAATTCAAACAATTTTTGAAGGAAAAACGAGATGTTACACCAGCTAAAAAATTGCTGAACACGATGACAGATTTAGAATATTCCAACTTGCAAAGCCATCATTTAAACCGGAGTATTCAGCATCTGCAAGCTACCTTGAATTTTTTCCAAAAAGAGACGTTTGAACAGGCGGTATCTTGCATTCGCAACACTAATAAGTTATTTATCTATGCTCCTGGTCCTTCTTTTGGTTTAGGTGAGCTATTATGCTATCGGCTGCGCCGTTATGGACAGGATGTACGGATTATCCGGTGGCTGGGGAGTGAAATAATGGAGGAGCTTATACACATCGATGAGCATGATTCTGTTCTGCTCTTCAGCTTTGGAAGGCTTTTGAAGGAGGCAGAGGTACTCCTAAAGCATGCTAGTCAAAAAAAATGTAAAACCATTGTTGTCAGTGATCAATCTGTATTGGAAGCTCCTGTAAAGTTTGACATTTTGCTTTATGCAGATAGAGGCGAAAAAAATGAATTCCATTCGATGATTGCCCCTCTTTTTCTGATGGAAAATTTGATTGTGGAAATAGGCAAATCAGGTACATCATTAAAAAATATGGAGCAGCTTGATTTACTTCGTAAAAGATTTAAAAATTATCTGCCTCGTTAAAAAAAACAACATCCTGTCTGTTTGGGAAGGATGTTGTTTTCTTATCATGATTGGGGAACATAATTGTCAGCAAAATCAAATTGATAAGAACCGCTGCCAATTTGAATTTGTAAACGTTCATTTTCATCATTTTCAAGGACTGTACCATTTAATCGTATATTTGATTTATGTGACAGCACAACTGTTGCTGTCGTATTAGCAGGCACCTCAACAATCAATGTCACCAAATTGTCTGTTTTTGTCCAAGAGGAGCTTAATTTTCCGTACTTCGTATTTATTTCAGCAGCTGCCGACGTTAATCCACAATCTGTATGTGGTTCAATGATGCTCGTTTTATATCCAGGCTCGCCTGGATTAATCCCGGCAATATAACGATATAACCAATCCCCTACACAGCCAAAAGCATAGTGGTTAAAGGACATATGGCCGACCGTTCCGTCTGGAGCAATTGCAGACCACGACTCCCAAATCGTTGTTGCTCCATTTTCCACCTCATATAACCAGGAGGGACATTGTGTTTGAAAAAGCAAACGGTAAGCTGTTTCGTGCTCGCCCTCTTTACACAACACATCCATTAAGTATGAAATCGATAAAAAGCCCGTGTCTAACTTATATCCATTCTCTTTAATTAATTGAATCAGCTGGTTTACTACGAGAGGACGTTTACTATCCGAAACCATATTCATTTGCAGCGCTAAAATATAGATCCCTTGTGTAGGTGAGGATACTCTGCCGTTCTTATCTATATACTCTTCTTCAAAGGCTTTTCGAATCTGTTGATTTAATTCCTCATACATAGCTGCTGTTTCTTTTTTGCCAAGGATAATGGAAATTTTCGCTAAAAGCAAAGCCGAATTGGCATAAAAGCATGTGGCTACAAGTTCTTTTGTCTTAAGTGCACTTTCAATTGGATCCTTCATGCTTGGTATGAGCCAATCTCCAAAATGGAAGCCTGTGTTCCATAAATATTTTTGCCGATTTAAGCGAACAGCATCTTGTTCATCCTTTAAACTGTCAGGAATTTCTGACTCTGCTGTTTGCCGAACATAATTCAACCACTTTGTCATTGCAGTATAATTCTCTTCTAAAATTCTTGTATCACCATATCTTTCATACAGCACCCATGGGACGATAATGATAGCATCTCCCCAGCCTGCACTTGAAAGATTTCCAAAACTAGCTTTACTTTCATTCACATAATATTTTCCAGTTGGTACATAGTTAGCAATTTGCCCGTCAGGAAACTGTTCTAAACGAACATCCTTAAGCCACCTCGTTAGGAAGGAAGAAACATCCATATTATATGCAGCTGTAGGAGCAAACACTTGAATATCACCTGTCCATCCAGCCCGTTCCCGCTGCGGACAATCTGTCGGGATCGACAGCATATTTGTTTTTTGGCTCCACTGAATGTTTTGCTGCAGGCGATTTAGGCGCTCATCTGAACAAGTGAAGTTCCCTGTCATCTCCATATCGCTGTATAAAACAACTGCTGTAATATCTTCTGTTTGAATAGGTGTCGGATGACCAGTTACTCGCACATACCGGAAGCCATGGAACACAAAGCTTGGTTCATATGTCTCTCTGTCATCTCCTTTTGCCACATAAAAGTTCGTTTGATCTTTATTTCTGCCCATAATATTCATAAAAAATTTGCCGTTTTCATCTAATACCTCACTATGCTCAAAAATTATCCTTGTATCTCTAGGAACAGTCATTTGAATACGCATGCGGCCAGCGATCACTTGGCCAAAATCAATGATTTGAGCTCCATCCTCTTCATAATGTATTTCTCGGGGAGCAATTTCCTCCATTGCTTTTACAACAGGACCATATTGGGCAGAAAGATTTCCCAAGGAATATTCTGCTCTTTTAACCGGAGTCCATTCTGCAGCAACATACTCTGCACAGCTCCAATTCTCTTGCTCTAGACGGGCATCATAGCTTTCGCCTATAAACAAATCAGCATATTGCCAAGGTCCTGAGCTTGACACAAACTGTTCATCTGAGGTGATAATTTCTTTCGTTCCATCCTCTAATTCAATCTCTAATTGGAGCAGCACACCTAATTTATTACCATATTGGCAGCTATGGCCTGTTAACTGAATCCGGCCGATATACCAGCCATCTGCCAATTCTACACCAAGGGCATTTTCTCCTTTGTTTATATATCCAGTCACATCGTATGTCTGATATTGCAAATGAACATTATATGCTGTAAAGTCTGGAGCAAATTCAATATTTTCTAGTTTCCGCCCGTTTAGTTCCAGCTTATAAATACCATGACTTGTTATATAGAGACGGGCTTTTTTTACCGTCTTATTAATTGTAAACAATCGTCTTAACCGCTTTGGCGGATGAAGATTTTTTGTTCTTTCCTCAAGACTCTCCCCCTTTAACGCTCCTGAAAATATGTCTTGAACAGTAATCTCCGCTTCCTCAACTGCCTCTTGCTGCTCTGGTTCTATCCATGCTGCCAGCCAATCTTCTTTGCATAATAAACCCATTTCAAGATTTTGCGGCACACTCCAATTTGTCTCATTTCCATGATTATCCCATATCTTAACTTGCCAGCTGTAACATGTTCGAGACTGGAGGGGAGAGCCATTATATTCAATCCATACTGACTGATCCGTTTCTACTTTGTTTGAATTCCATACTTTTATCCCCTGCTCATCTGTCACTATAATGTGATACGCCGTTTGCAAAACATTATGATTAGATGAAAGAATTGTCCAGCTAAATCGTGGTTTCATTATATCTATTCCCATTGGGTTTACCTGGTTTTCTACTTTTAAGTTATCCACCTTAACCTTACAACACATTGGAACGGTCACCTTCTATCTGTGAGTTTATTGCTTCTGCCTTATTGGAGTTATAAAACACCATTAATATAGAAAACAAAAGGGCACAAGCTGCTGGTATTAATGCAGATGTTACGAGAATTCCTTCTAAGCTTTGAGGAGTTGGCGCATTGCCTGTTTGATAGCCATATGCAGCTAACACAAAGCCAGCAAGACCGCCGGCAAGGGAAGTTCCCAGCTTTTGAATAAAGTTGTAAAGAGAATAATAAACACCTTCTATATGCAACCCATTCCTTTTAATAGAATAGGAAATGGCATCTGGAAGCATGCCCCAACCAGCAAACATCGTTAATCCAGTCAATGTTCCTGCCATAATATTAAGCGTTAAAACAAGTGGAATATTGCTTACTGGTGTAAAGTAAATCAAGAGAAAATCTATAACAGTAAATGCACCTACAAGAATATAATATTTTTTCATGCCTATCCTCAATGCGAGCAATGGAGACAAGAATGTTAAAACTAACCCGATAATTCCGCCAATACCAGAAACGATACTGAATAGATTGGCGTTGCCTACATTATAGATAAAGTAATAGATACCGGCAGCACCGCGAATTCCTAAGCTAAGCTGGGCCAATAGGAACGAAGCACATAATATCAAGAATGGAATATTTGTCATGACAGTTTTCAGTGCAAGTCTTAACGGTACTGATTTGTTATCCGTATTTGTAAACTGTTCTGTTGTTCCCCTAAAACAAAGTAGAATAAAAATGATCGCTAACATTCCTAATGATGCTCCCATAAAAAAATAGCCGCTCTTTTCATTTGGAAACAAACTAACAATCGGAACAGTAATAACTCCTGCTACAGCTGCAGCGATTCCTGAGAACATAACCAAGTATTTAGAAAGATGTGCTCTTTCTTGAATATTATCTGTCATTACTGTGTTTAAAGCTGCATGAGGAATGCTGACAATACTGTATAAAATGCTAATCAATAAATATAAAGTGAAAGCATAAAAAATCTTTCCTGACTGAGAAAAAGCAGGAGCATAGAATAAGAATGCAGCGCAAGCTCCGTAAGGAACCGCTCCAAATAGCAAGTACGGTCGCAGCTTTCCCCATCTAGTCCTCGTTTTATCCACTAAAAAACCAAAAGGCAGATCAAACAGCGCATCTACAAGGCGAACGATTAAAAGGATAGCACCAGCTGTTGTCGCCGGAATCTGCAGTACATCTGTATAAAAGTACAAAAGATACATCGATATAAAGATATAAACAAAATCCTTACCGAAAGCACCCATGCCAAAAGCAAGCTTTTCTTTTAATGCAAGTGAACCAGTATTCTTCATATTAAAACCTCCTTTAACCTTAATTTGTAAACGTTATCATATTTATCATATAAGGATTAAAGCAAATTTTTAATATCAAAATATATCTCGTTTTATGGCAAATGATAACCTTAATGAAAAAAAACTGCTTCACTATCATAATAAAAATAGAACAAAAAAGCGAAGCTTAAGTCTATGTAAAGACAGCAGCTTCGCTTATTAGTAATTATATCCCTTTTGACTCTTTAACCTTCGTTTCCACAAAGCTAATTTTTATCATAATCTTATGGATAAATTTGGGGAAGAAGTAAGCTCCAAAAAATGCACAAATGAATGCTTGTCCCCACATTTTTAACCATTGTGGGAGAAAATGACTGCTGTATCCAAAATTAATGGATACAAGAATAAAAGAAATAAATACGCTCATACTTAACGACATAAAGAATGCAAATACAAGCTGTTTATATTTTATATGAATCTTCATAAATACCCCTTACAAAATTCTTATTATAAAGCAGAAACCTCTACCGTTTCGTATTGAACAATCGTCTTTTTCATCACAGGCTTCTCACTAATGCCTTGTTTCTTCTGTTTAATCATTTCTTTATGCTCGTTAACATGCTCTTCTCTAGATAACCATGCTGTGAAGTCCTTTTTTGCTGTCCATTTTGAGACAATTACATATTCGACTGTATCGGTTTTTTCTTTTTTCCAAAACTCAACAGCATGCAATCCTTCTACACCACTCAAGTCCTCTTGCGTTTTTTTCATCTTGTTTATTAATTTATCTTCATTGTGCTTCTCCCCTTCAAAATGGGCCTGATTAACAAACATTATGAATACCTCCTTTATATTATTAAATAATTATCTTACTAACTAAGATATTAGTTAGTAGTAAAGTTATCATTGTTACTGATAATAGTCAATGAGAATTTATATCAATTAATGATAATATTAGTTATTTTAGTTTTTTATTTAATTTACGAAATACGTTTAACATTTGATCAATTTCTGTTTCCTCTAAATCTTGCAGAAGTTCTACAAACGCAGTTGCTCTGCTTTCAATAATTTGATCAACAATTTTCTTTCCTTCAGGTGTTAAAGTAAGCTCTACGACTCTTCGATCACTTGCAGACCTTTGACGATTGATTAAATCATGCTTTAATAACGTATCAGTTAATACCGTTCCCCCACCTGATGTTATCCCTAAATATTTAGTAATATCGGATGCTGTGCAAGTCTTGATTCTGTACAAATAAGTCAAAATTAAGATGTGACCATCACTAAGATTGTATTCTGTTTTCGGGAAAAAATTATGCTGTGTTTTCGTTTTACTAAAAATATTTTCAAACAGCTCCTGAAATTCTTTCAGTTTCTTAAATCGTTGCTCAGACTCCATATCTTCCTCCATGTCCATATATTAAAGGGAAGCAGCAGCATTCAACAGCGGCTCCCCCACCTTAAAGTCAATATAAAAATAAAGTCTAACTCAAATATTTTTTCACCTGCTGTTATATTCAAAATCTTAATGATAATGAAACTTATGCGTATCTGTTAAATATTACGTATCATTTCTATTATTTCTTCCCTTGTTTGAATACTTGCATCCTTTTGGTTTGGAAAGATAGCTGCTGCACCGCCGTCATTTTCCACATCAATTAGCAGCTCCTCTATGAATTGGCTCAATGGCATGTTAAATGCTTCATATGGATCCTCTAAATGGGTTGACTCCATTTCGGCAAAGCTTCTGCTTGGCCAGACTGGCAGTACAAAAGAATACTGTTCATCGCCTTCTAATACTAATAAGTCATCTTCTTCATTACGCAATAGCCAGACTTGTTCATCTGTTGCCACAACACCGTAGAAATAGGCCATTCTTTTATCAGCAGGACGATTTAACATAAACTGTTTAATTAACTTCATCACAGGTCATTATCCTTTTGCAGTATATTTTTAAAGAATATACCAAATAAAACAATAAGTTACTAGATTTATTTTTACTCTAGCAGGATAATAACCACTATCAAGGCATATATTTATTAACTTCCTAGAAGACTATATACCTTTGTAGTGAAGGCCGTTAAGGAATAAATGCCTATAACAAAAGCGCTTGGGATAATCCCAAGCGCTTCATATTATTAAAGATTTTCACCATTTGTTGCAATTACATCTTTATACCAGAAGAAGGATTTCTTCTTGCTGCGGTCAAATGTACCGCTTCCGTCATCATGTTTATCTACATAGATATAACCATAACGCTTAGACATTTCTCCTGAAGATGCACTTACTAAGTCAATACAGCCCCATGAAGTATAACCCATTAACTCAACACCGTCTTCGATAGCTTCACCCATCGCTCTAATATGTTCACGAAGGTAATCAATGCGGTAATCATCGTTAATAGAACCATCTTCTTCTACTTTATCGTATGCGCCTAGACCATTTTCTACAACGAACAATGGTACTTGGTAGCGGTCATACAGATTGTTTAAAGAGATGCGAAGTCCAGTCGGGTCAATTTCCCAGCCCCATTCACTTGCATTCAAGAATGGGTTTTTAATTCCGCCGATAAGGTTACCTTGTGATTTTTCCTCATCTGTTTTAACCTTTTTCTCTGTACGAGACATATAGTAGCTTAAGCTGATGAAATCAACTGGATATTGCTTTAACAATTCCAAGTCGCCATCTTCAATCTTCAGATTAACGTTATTTTCTTTAAAGTAGCGCTTAGCAAAAGTTGGATATGCTCCTCTTACTTGAACATCACCACACAGATAGTTAAACACTTGCTCCTCTTTAATAGCATGAAGCACATTTTCAGGGTTGCTATCATACGCATAAACCGGTGCGTAAATTAACATACAGCCGATTTGTGCATCAGGAATAATTTCATGTCCTGCTTTAACTGCTAAGCTGCTAGCAACAAATTGGTGATGCAAACCTTGGAAGCTGTCTTGCAGCTTTGTTTCCTCGTTTTCAGGAGAGAAGCCTAGTCCTAAAATAGGCATATGTGTTGCACCATTGATTTCATTGAATGTTAACCAGTATTTTACTTTGTCTTTATAGCGGTTAAATAACACTGTTGCATAACGCTCAAAGAATGTAACTAGTTCACGGCTTCTCCAGCCACCGTATTCTTTAATTAAGTGAAGCGGTGTTTCATAGTGAGAAATAGTAACAACTGGCTCAATACCATATTTAGCTAGTTCATCAAAAACTTTGTCATAAAATGCTAGGCCTTCTTCATTCGGCTCTAGTTCGTCGCCATTTGGGAAGATACGAGACCAAGCAATACTCATGCGGTATGCTTTAAAGCCCATTTCAGCAAATAGTGCAATATCTTCTTTGTAACGATGATAGAAGTCAATTCCATCATGGTTTGGATATACATATTTTGATTTATCGATTTCAAAATCAAAGCCAGTTTGAGCGATAACTTTTAGACGGACTTTTCCACCTGGCAATACATCTGCTAGGTTTAGACCTTTACCGCCTTCATTATATCCACCTTCTAATTGGTTGGCAGCAGTAGCTCCGCCCCATAAAAAGTTTTCTGGAAAGTTAAGTTTTGACATGAGTGACTTCCTCCTATTTTAACTAAGATCTAGTAATAGATTTTGTAATATCTAACCTAATGATACTATTATCAGTCGAAAAAAACTGGTCTGAAAGAGACTAGTTTTGTAATTTGCATTTTTATCAAAAGTAAATATAGTAAAGGCTATGTAAGAAAGTTTAACTTAGTAAAAGACGAGCTAATTAGTTATTTAACTGGCTTCTGTTACTATTCCCATACTTCTGAGTTCCTACCATATTAAATAAAAAAAGGGCCATTTCTTATAGGCCCTTGTGCGTTATATTTTAAGAATTACATTTTTAAAAGTCCTCATTCACTAAATCACCAACAACTGCCATAGCGGCTTTGCTTCCCTCTGCTGCTGCAACAATCAATTGAGCTGGCGCAATAACAGCATTATCTCCGCATGCGTACACTCCTGCAATATTCGTTCGGCCAGAATTGTCTGTTTCGATTCCGCCCATATTGTTCAAACTGCATCCTAATACTTGTGCTAACGGTGATGCCTGTTGCAAACCTGCTGTTACAAAGCCTCCAGCTCTTGCAATTTCTCTCCCGCTTTTCAATATAATATGGCGAAGCTGCCCTTTATCTCCTTCTAAGTATTCTATCTCTTCTTCAATTAATTCTATATTGTTATTAGCTAATAACTGCTTTTGCTCGTTTGTAAAAACAGCTTTTCCGTTTGTACAAACAACAACATCTTTGCTCCAATTGTATATCATCTTTGTTATATGAAAAGCGCGCTCATTTTCTGATATCACAACTAAAGGGCGGTCTTTCAATTCCCAGCCATCACAAAATGGACAGCTGAATATGCTTGTTCCATAGTAATCATGTATACCTTTAATGTTTGGCAATATATCTTTAAGTCCTGTTGCCAGAATTATCTTACGCGATTGATAGGTTAGGCCGTCACTTGTTAGAATAACAAAATGATCATTTTCTGTTTTTATATCGTATACCCTTTGATTTTTTATGGTTATTTCCGGGTATGCCTTTAAATCTTCCAAAGCAATCTGTTTAAATTCTGAAGGTTTTATCTTATCTCTAGTAATAAAACCGTGAGATTCATGTGTAACAGCATTTCTTGGTTTGTTTTCATCAAATAAAATGATCTTCTTTTTCGCTCTTCCTAATACAAGTGCGGCATTTAATCCTGCTGGCCCTCCGCCGACTACTACACAATCTAGTAACATAATCCAGTTCCTCCTATTAAATATATTAAAGACTCTTAATATCTGTAATTACACGAAAAAAATTACTTTAAGTCTGTAACTACTGTTTTTCTTTTTTTGTTTTTTCTAATTTTGCAGCAATATCAATGATGTACTTATTTGCCAGCTCATCAGCCATATTTCTTTCTGCTTCCATCATGACATTTTCAATTAAACATACACCATTTTTAGCATCCTCATGCTCCCGCGAACAGCTGAACAATGATGTTTTCCCTTCAATTGCCTGAATTACATCTAAAAAAGAAATTTCACGTGAATGTTTCACAATACTATAGCCGCCATTCACTCCCGGAGTTGATTCAATTAGGCCAGCTTTCACTAATTTAGTTAATATCTTTGACAAATATGTCGGGGAAAGATCTTGGATTTTAGCTAATTGCTCTACTCCAACTAACTTTCCTTTCGGCATTAATGATAGATATACCATTGTATGCAAAGCGTAGTTAGTAGCTTTTGAATATTTCATAAAAATCCCCTTTAAGCATATTAAAGACCTTTGATGTCTATTATTAATAGTAAACTAAAAAAGGATATATAACAAGTTATTTCACTTTATCAATATTTATTCCTAAAAAAGGCCAAAACTACAATACTATCACTTGCTGTTCTTAAACAAAAAAAGCGAGGCCCGTTATAGTTCAGGCTTCGCTTTTTACGTAAAATTATCTCTTTTCTGGACTTCCTTCTGCTTCGGCGATATCATTGGCGAGATCAGCGCGATCTAAATCGGCTTTAAAAAACTCTTCTGTCTGAGGCAGTCTTAAGTTCATTATTTGTTTTTTACAAATACGAATTGTGACATTCTCTATCGTAAAATCGAAAACATGGCCGCCGCTTTTTCTGTCTTTATCAATAAAATGTAAATGGTAGCCAGCAACTGCTATACCATTTGCATATTGTGGTGTGCGGAATCCAGCAATCGTACCTTCTATATGCTCTAAATTAAAAATTGGCTGTGTTTGAACTGCCTCAATCATTGGTACATATGGTTTGCATTGAGCTTCTACTGTTCTAGTTTGGACCTTTTTAAACGCACCGTCCATCCTAATAGCATAAAATACGTTTTTACTAGGAAGAATTTCGTCTAATTCTTCTCCTAATTGCTCTAATGTCAGGGGCCGATCCACACGATGAACAATTTCCGTTTCAAAGAATGTCAGGGAACAAAATGGCGATTTGTCGTTTTCTTTCACAGGTGTTGCTGTTCCATCTGAGCGGAGCCTGTAAAACTCTCCGTCAAACCCAATTAATTCTCCGTCTAATTTATTAAAAGTGCCAATCCCGAAATCTCCGTGTTCAGGTATTTCTCCTAAACTAAAGTCTCCGTCGTAAACGCCATCCAGAAGTGCAGTCATGGTGGATACTTGATAAACTTCCTGCTTTTGATCTTGTTCGTCTTTTATTATGTCAGCATGTATTGATTTAACCATCTCCATGCATAATCACCTCTATTCTTTAAAATTCACTTATAAATGGGATGTGGCATATTAGATGGAAGAATGCCACAGTTCTTTTTCCATCATTTGTTGTTTAAAATAATCCGGCCATTTTTGGTTAGCCAAATCCATATTCTCACTGTAGTCGATTGGAATATCAATAATCACAGGTCCTTCTTGCTTTAAGCCCTCTTCTATTACTCTTGCAAGCTCTTTAGGAGAGTTTACCCTAAGTCCTGTTGCTCCAAAACTTTCAGCATATTTAATGATGTCAACTTGCCCGAAATCGACACATGAATTGCGGTTATACTTCATTTTTTGCTGGAATGAAACCATATCATATGAGCTGTCATTCCAAACTAAATGCACAATGTTTGCCTTAACTCTGACTGCTGTTTCAAGCTCCATGCTTGAAAAGAGGAAACCTCCGTCTCCAGAAACGGAAACGACCTTTTCATCTGGATTTATAATGCTGGCCGCAATAGCCCATGGCAGGGCAACACCAAGTGTCTGCATACCATTGCTAATCAGCAGTTTATTAGGCTGATATGTTCTGAAATGACGAGACATCCAAATCCCATGAGACCCAATATCACATGTTACAGTTACATCATCTGCAATCTGCCTTCTTAACTCATGAATTACATTCAGAGGATGAGACAATCCGTTTTCTTCTACCGTTCGTGGAGCTTCCATTTCCGTGTGAAGCTCTTTTAGTCGAGAAAGAAAGTGTTTATTTTCTTCATTTAATCTAACTTGGGCAGAAAACATTTCCATTTTATCTGCAGTTGCCGGGATGTCACCAATCAATTCATGAACAGGCTGATAATAATGGTCTGCGTCTGCTTGAATCTCATCGATATGAATAATAGGAGACTTCTTTTTATTCCAAAACTTCGGATCAAATTCGATAGGATCATAGCCGATAGAAAGAATTACATCTGCCTGCTCAATCAAAAGATCACCTGGTTGATTAGGAAAAAGACCGATTCGTCCATAATATTGATGCTCTAGCTCTCTTGAAAGAACGCCAGCTCCTTGATATGTTTCAACAAAAGGTATTTGGAGTGTTTGCAATAAGTTCCGGATAGCTTTGACAGCTGCCGGTCTACTTCCTTTCATTCCTACTATGGCAATAGGAAATTTTGCTGTTTGGATGTTTGTAACAGCTGCTCGAATGCTGCTTTCACAAGCAGGGCCGAGTGCTGGCACAAACAGCGGTGCTAAAGCTTCAACTGAAGTTTCTTCTGTGACGACATCTTGAGGAAAGCTGATAAATGCAGCACCAGCCTGGCCTGATTGAGCTGCCCGAAATGCATTAGTCAGTGCTTCTGGTATGTTTTTAACATCTTGTACTTCCACACTATATTTGGTAACGGGTTTAAACAAAGCTGCGTTATCTAGCGATTGGTGCGTACGTTTTAATCGATCCGTTCTAATGACATTACCAGCTATCGCAACAACTGGATCTCCTTCTGTATTAGCTGTCAACAAACCTGTAACAAGATTGGAAGCCCCAGGACCTGAAGTAACCAAGCATACTCCTGGAGTCCCTGTCAGCCTGCCTACGGCCGCTGCCATAAATGCTGCATTTTGTTCGTGTCTGCATAGAATTAATTCTGGGCCTCTGTCTTTAAGCACATCAAACACTGCATCTATCTTTGCACCAGGTATAGCAAATACATGTGTGACACCTTGAGCAATCAATGTATCAACAATCAGCTCAGCTCCACGTCTTGTAATGTTTGTTCCTTCGTGAGAATCCATTCTTTGTTCACTCCTTAAAAATTGAAATTCTTTCTATAAGTTGGAATTTCATGATATGATTTACTATACATTTCACATGATATTTTTTCCAATATCCATTTAATGTGTTATTGATATGTTTTACGAATGAATTAGTAAGGTGGGAATATATAATGGAGCTTAGACACTTGCAGTATTTTCAAACAGTGGCCGAGGAGCTTCATTTCGGAAGGGCGGCTGCCAGACTGAATATGACACAGCCCCCTCTTAGCCAGCAAATAAAACAGCTGGAGGAAGAATTGGGTTTCCCCCTGTTCCATCGCTCCAGTCGAGCTGTGGAGTTAACAACTGCCGGAGATGTGTTTTTAGGGCAAATTCGGTCTATCTTAAGTCAATTAGACAGAGCAGTTGATACAGCACGCCATACAGCCAGAGGCGAACTTGGAAAAATCATTATCGGCTTTGTCGGTACCGCTACATACGAAATTTTGCCGCCAGCTATTAAGGAATTTAGGACTATTTTCCCGTCAATTGATATTGAATTGCGGCAATTATCAGCGCCAAATCAGCTGAATGCGTTATTGAACGGTGATATTGATATCGGCTTTTCCCATCCTCCTGTAGCAAGCTGTGAGCTTATCAGCAGAAGCTTGAAAAAAAGTGAATGTGTGATTGCTATACCTAAAAATCATCGTTTAGCTGATAAACAAGCTGTTGCGATAACAGACATGATGAATGAACCGATTATCTCCTTATCGAAGGAGGCGTGGCCTTCCCTCTACGAGGACTTTATCCAACTATGCAATAAGCATGGATTTCAGCCGAATATTGTTCAAGAGTCCACTGAATACCAAATGGTAATTGGTTTAGTCACCGCTGGTATTGGCATTGCCGTTGTGCCTGTCTCTGCTAAAAAGCTGTTTAATCTAGATGTGCTTTATAAAAAACTGGATCAGGAAGAACTAATAGCTGAATGGATTATTTCTTACCGGCGAGAAAATCATAACCCAGCTCTTTTTCACTTAGTTCACCATGTATTACAGCGCACGAGCTTATTTTAGCTCCTCTAAACCTTCTTCTAAACTATTAAAAAAGCTGCCCATCGGCAGCTGACAAAAGCTAAAAATGATAACGCTCTCTAACCATCTATCTTTTACATTTTACTCCCATTGTTAACATCGCTTGCTTTTATCGTTCGATGAATACGCTTTAAAAATTCTCTAATAATACGGGATAACCCATTGTTGGCATTATAAAAATAGCCAAAGGAATATGTTTTGTAATGAGGTTCTGCAAAGTTAATGACCACATATTTATCACTTCTTGATAATCCCGCATCTGTTTGAAAGGCATAATCAAATCCTATATTTATGGCAGTATTATTTTCAAGCGTATGACGGATGGTATCCACATTATTTGTTGTGAACAGGATATCGTAGGGGAGCGAGCTAAAACTCTTCATAAATTCCTGAATATATATATCATTGTAAAGAACGATAGGCTGGTTAATTAACATTTCTTGTTTAATGAGTTTGTTACGGGCCAATGGGGAGTCCTTATTAACCGCTACCACCATGTGTCCATCCAGCAGCTTCTTAAATACGAGATTCTTATACTTTTTTTCCTCTTTTTCGGTATAAGTTATAAAACCAACATCCACTTCCCCTTCTAGCACTTTCTCAATAATATACTCCGTGCTATTTTCATAGATAGATGCCTTAATACTCGGATATTCACATTTTATGTCAGAAATTAAACCAACGAGCATTTCCATCGGTCCAGGATATGTTGCAATCTTGATTTCACCATTCATTGTATTCGTGTAAGCTTCGGCCTCATCCATAAACTCCTGTAATTTCTGCAAAACTGAATTTGCCTTTTCCACAAGCTTTTGTCCCTCATCAGTCGGAACAGATCCTCTTCTGGAGCGATGAAAAAGCATAATATTTAATTCTTTTTCAAGATTTTTAATAGATTGACTCAACGCAGGCAGTGTTACATGCAGATTATCAGCCGCCTCCTTTAGCGAGCCTGTCCGTGCTATTTCTACCATGTACTTCAGTTGTTCAATATTCATCAGTATCTATTCCTTTTAATCTCTTTAGTTAAGCAGCCCTTAACCATAGTTAATATTAACTAAATTTATCATAAGTGAAACTAGCTGTATACTAATATTTGTAAACAACATTACATAAGGAGCTGTTTTGAATGAAGGCATTGAGATGGCATAATCAAAGAGACATTCGTTTAGAGGAAATAGACGAACCAACAGTAAAACGTGGCCAAGTGAAAATGAAGGTTAAATGGTGCGGTATTTGTGGCAGTGATCTTCACGAGTATTTAGGCGGACCTATTTTTATTCCTGTTGATCAGCCTCATCCGTTAACAAAAGAGGTTGCTCCAGTAACATTAGGACACGAATTCTCTGGTGAAGTCGTGGAAATTGGCGAAGGAGTAACAAACTATCAAGTTGGCGACCGCGTTGTCGTAGAACCAATTTTCGCTACATATGGACACCAAGGGGCGTATAATCTTGATGAAAACATGGGCTTTTTAGGCCTTGCTGGAGGCGGCGGCGGTCTTAGTGAATATGTTGCTGTAGATGAAGAACTTTTATTTAAATTACCGGATGATTTGTCATATGAACAGGGTGCACTCGTTGAACCAGCAGCAGTAGCACTTTATGCTGTCCGTTCAAGCAGAGTGAAGGCCGGCGACAAAGTGGCAGTTTTCGGATGCGGACCAATAGGCTTACTTGTTATTGAAGCACTAAAAGCAGCAGGAGCTACCGATATATATGCTGTTGAGCTCTCTCCTGAAAGACAGGCAAAAGCAGAAGAGTTAGGAGCAATCATTATTGACCCGTCTAAAATTACAGATACTGTTGCAGAAATTGCCCGCTTAACAGACGGCGGTGTTGACGTGTCATTTGAAGTGACAGGTGTGCCAATTGTGCTTCGCCAAGCAATCCAATCTACCGGAATTGGCGGGGAAACTATCATTGTCAGCATATGGGAAAAAGGCGCCGAAATTCTGCCGAATGATATTGTTATTAAAGAGCGCACTGTTAAAGGTATTATCGGCTATCGCAATGTTTTTCCTGCAGTCCTGTCTTTAATGCAAAAAGGCTATTTTTCGGCTGAAAAGCTTGTGACGAAAAAGATTGCTTTAGACGATGTTATTGAAGAAGGATTTGAAAGCTTGATTAACGAAAAAAAGCAAGTGAAAATCTTAGTTAAATCAGAGCAATAATAAAAAAAGCAGGCTGTCTTTAACGACAGCCCTGCCCTGCACATTATAGAGTTAACTCTAACAAGTTCCCTTCCGAATCTTCTATAACACTTTCATAATAGCCGTCACCAGTAACCCGAGGACCATTTACGTGACGGTAACCGTCATTTTTTAATCTGGCGGTCATATCATCCACTGCCTCCCTGCTTCCTAAAGAGATGGCAATATGAGCCCAGCCGAGTATTTCCTCGTTGCTCTTCTTATCAATACCTGCTTTGCGCATTATCTCTAATCTTGCACCTGAGTCAAATGAAAGAAAATAAGACTCGAATTCCTTTACTTTATTATGATACTTGCTTGATGACTTACCATTAAAATACTTTTCATAAAAAGCTTTCGTCGCTTCCAAATCATTGACCCAAATGGCCACATGCTCTATTCTCATTTCTGAATCACTCCGTTTTCTGTATCATAGTTCAATATATTTAATGATTCTTGCCGGATTTCCACCAACGACTGCATTGTCTGGAACATCCTTTGTAACAACCGCACCTGATGCAATAACAACATTATTCCCTACTGTCACTCCTGGATTAATAATCGCACTGCCGCCAATCCAGACATTGTTTCCAAATGTGATTGGTTTACCATATTCCTTGCCTGAATTTCTGTCTGTTGGATGGAGCGGATGTGTTGCTGTGTAGATTTGCACACCTGGAGCCAGCATGCAGTTGTCACCAAAACGGACTTCACACACATCAAGAATAGTGCAATCGAAATTGGCATAAAAGTTTTCTCCAACATAAGTGTTTCTTCCATAATCAAAACGGATATTAGGTTCCATATAAATGTTTTGTCCTGTTGCCCCAAGTAAGTCTTTTAACAATGCAGCCCGTTTTTCGCCCTCCGTTTCTATTGTTTGATTATATAGCCTTACCTTTTGTCTTGCTTCCTTACGCTCACTAGTTAGTACTGGATCTGCTGGATCATACATTTCTCCCGCAAGCATCTTTTCTTTTTCTGTTTTCATGACGAGTCCTACCTTTAATATGTTTTTATAAAGCAGTTTTTGTATTTCTTTTTAATAGTTGGTTCAATTTTTCAGAACATAACAGCATTGCCGCAGCAAAGATAATGATACAAATTGGAAAGATTCCAATTGTTAAAGAAGATGAAATAAACCCAACGAGCGGCGGCATGAAGGTTGTGCCAGTATAAGCTAATGCCATTTGGTAGCCCATGATCGTTTGTGAATGTCTCTTTCCAAAACGGGCAGGCGTTTCATGAAGCATACATGGGAAAATCGGTGCTAACCCTAAGCCTATAATGATAAAGCCTATTAGTGAAAACAGTGATGGCAGTGGTAACAATAATATGATTGCACCAAGCAAGGCAATTAATTGCCCTGAACGTATTAATGTTCGATTAGTCAATTTGAAGGTGATAAACCCTGTTAAAAACCTGCCCACAGTAATTCCTGCATAATATAAGGAAACCCATTGTGCGGCAGATGCGGCACTTAGTCCTTTCACGTTTACGAGAAAACTACTGCCCCATAGCC
The DNA here is from genome assembly GCF_021341655.1 of Bacillus sp. Au-Bac7. NCBI lineage: Bacteria > Bacillati > Bacillota > Bacilli > Caryophanales > Bacillaceae > Bacillus > Bacillus sp. Au-Bac7. The sequence continues at coordinate 705,599 of NZ_JAJTTG010000002.1, forward strand.
CTAATGTTGCTTCCACACCACAATAAAACAAGAACGTCGCCATAGCCAGTTTTACCCCTTTAACCTGTAAAGGCTTTAGCGCTTTTTCATCATCAACAGAAGCAGCTTCTAATAACTCTTCCTGTACAGATGTATTATGATTATTACCGACTCTTTTCCATAAAGGCAATGTGAACAAAAGAATGAATACTAATACAAATTGAATGGCAGAGATAACAAAATAGCCACTTCTCCACATATTTCCCTCTGAGATAAACTGAGCCATAATAATTGGGCCAAGAGTAGCCCCCACTCCCCAAAAGCAATGCAGCCAGCTCATATGATGGGCTTTATAATGAACAGCTACATAATCGTTCAAGCCTGTATCAACGGCCCCCGCTCCTAAACCAAGCGGGATAGCGCATACAATTAGCCAAACAACAGAGGGCGCAAAGCAAAATCCAAGCAAGGCAGCAGCTGTCATTAGAACACTGACAAATGTAACCTTGCCAGTTCCGAAACGTTTGAGCACCTTACCGCTGATTAAACTCGAGATAATTGTACCGCCCGCAATGACCATAAAAAGCAAGCCGGCAGTCTCAAGCGGTGCGCCAAGGTCTAATTGCATGACCGGCCATGCAGCCCCAAGCAGCGAATCCGGCAAGCCTAAGCTGATAAATGCCAAGTAAATAATGATTAATAGAAATAATGCCATAGTTAACCTCGCTCATCATTATTTTAGTAATTTATTTGCCGCTTCAAGGACTTTTTAAAACCATTTAATAAGTCTCCAAAAACTTTTTAAACAACTTTAATAAGTTATGAAAATACTATAACATATAAAATTATCCAATTCAATTACGATTATTAAATCCTCATTTTATAGTTATTTATATTACTATTCTAGATGATTAAATTTAATGTCTATTTTTAAGCAATCAATTCATTATTGTTACCTATACGATATTACTTTCATTATATCAGGGCTTTTTTAAAATATAGGATCCCTTTCTTTTCATATAAAAAAACAGCTGCAATCTGCAACTGAAATTTATTTTTAAATATACATTATTTTCTATTTCATGATAAGACGTTCATTTCTTAGTCCAGTTCTTTTTATTTCCGAATCAAAAATAATTTGGATCTTTGATTTTGCAAACCCCTCATCCCAATTATTCTTATATTTTTTAAAATGCTTGTAGTCTTGTTCTCTTAGCAGTTCTCCCAACCCAAATATGTCTGCATTAAAATCCTCTTTCATTTTTTCAATACTATCGGTTATTTCTTTTTCCATCAGAGTGTTAATTGCTTTTTCAAAGTCCTCAAATGCATATGGCTTCTTAATATTAGTTAGGCATTGCGTCCCTAGGAGAAATCCCTCTGTTTTAACTTTTATTGTAAAGGTTGGTACCCCTTCCTTTTCTGCTGCAGTTACTTTTGTCAGCGAATTTGTAACACGATAACCTATTTTTTTATCATCTTTCCCACACACAGCAGAAATAACGGTACTTTTAATATTATTTTGGACAAACAGCATATTTCTAACATCGTAGAAAGAGATATAACCAAGCAATTTACCACCTTTTACAATACCGAGAGAATCAACGTCTACTTTACTTTCAGGAGTTACACTTTTCATATTTTCAATATTGCCGCCTTTTTTCGGGTCTCCTCTAACCTTCATCGCTACAAGTACAGGCGTTTGTCCGTCAGAATTATAAATTCGAATAAAATCATTCAGCTTTAATTCAGGCACCCCTCCCCAGTCTTTATACATGGATACGAGCTGTGTATAAACTTTTAAGGATGCACTTTTTTTGTACATGTTATTGACTTTTAATACATCGGCAGCATCGCCGCCTCTTGCGATAACTACTTCAAAATCATCGCGTATTTCCCGATTCCTATCCAAAAAATCCATAAATTCAAGCATGCCTTTTTCTGCTATTTCTTCACTAATCACTAACAGCCTCATATGGGAAAGTATAAAACTTTGTTCACTTGTAATATTAAATTTATGGGTAATCTCCGCAATCGTGTTACCTTCTAATGTCTGAACGTTTGCAGGAGCAAAGCCTTCCGCCGTACGAGGACTGACTTCTGAAGCTGCCGTAGTTTCAACAGTCAGTCTATATTTTTGATTATCACCCTTGTCCACCGCCATCCCTGTAACAATGGAAACATTCATCAATTCTTTCCGATCCCAACAACCGCTTAAAAGATTAACTAAAACAATCAATATTATTAATTTTGTGATTTTCAAAAAATCCCCTTCTTTAATCAGCGGCATTTTCGCTAGGAGTGAGACACTTCCATTTATTATGCTTTTTATTTTGAATTTTTATCCGATACCACCAATTTACTTGCTATTAACAAATTAAAAAAGTGAACAAGGAAGCTGGACGGAGCTCCCTATGTTTTGCTATTTCCAGTTTAGTTAATTTCTGTCGGCTGACACTGGCGGCTGTTCTAACCACTCATGATCAATCATGATATTTGAACCGTCTTCAGAGAGCTTCAACACTTCCCCAATTAAACGCAGATAATCCGCAACTAAATCGCTTCTCTGACTTTCAGAAATAGATATTCCATAGTTGCCAATCCCAGCATAAACCATCAAACTAAAGTGGAACATCATGAGTTTATCCGAAAAAGGTGCTTCCATTGATTCTGTTATTTCGTGAACAGCAGACATGGGAGTCGGCAGTGAAGCCATTTCTAAATAACTGTCTAACACCTTCACATGCTTGATAGCAATTTCTTTCCCTCTTAAAAAATATTTACGAACCTTTTCATTTTTTGTAACTTGGCTAAAAGCCATCGCTAAGCATATTCCTGTATGATTTGTTTGGACATTAGCAAACAGATTGGTTACCTCAGTGCCAGATAGTACCCTCCTTCTGCCAAAACCTTCTAAAATAAAGGCTTGCTTGTGTACGAACTCTAATTTTTCGGGATATGGAATAACAGGTGGACGAACTGCTATTCCTTTTTCTAATAACAGGCTAGTTATTTTATTATCAATTTCAATTGTCTCAGTTAGGCAAGCGGTAAAAAAAGTACGTATATCTTGACGGTAAGTGTTCTGCAATACTCTTCCATGTGTAGCTAGCCCGCCTTTAGACATATTTCTAAGATAAACTAAGTAAAAAGTATCTGAAAACAAGCGCTTAACATTTAAATTGACATCTTCCTCAGTAAATCCTTGGGGTATTTGTATTTTTTCCATTGAATATATCTGTCTAATAAATTCAACATGTTCTTCTGAGAGCTTCATTGCATGAATAATAATTGATTTAATATCTTCATCTTCGATATGTTTAAGAAAATACTTAAAAACACAAATAGACATACTATCTGCAAGGAAGGTAGCCCATAAGTAGGACAATTCTGCAGCAGTTAATTTAATTCGGTCGTGATTTACTTCCATTTTACTCCTCCATCTTTATCCTTACTATTGGCCTTAATATTGTTCCCTTACTTTTCCTAAAAATATGTCCAAAAGTTAAAGTAAGCTGATTGTTTTGGATTTTTGACCAACGAATCTACATATAACAACTACTAATAGTCTGTAATAATTTATTCATTAATATTAAGCCGAATTTCCTCCAGCTCCTCTTGTATTTGCCCAATAAGGGAGATGACAGAACCTGCAGCTTGTATCCAGCTGCCAGCAACCCCTGTTTTACCTTGGTTTAAGTTATTTGTGTTTAACGCTTGCACACCACCTACAGCTTGTAACGAATTGCCGATTCCTTGCAGCAGATTACCGATAATATTCTCTGCCCTGCCCATTTCTGTTGAATCAAAGAATTCATCGGCAAGACCCACAAAGCTCCCTAATGCTTGAAGCCAGTTACCAGTAATAATAAGTCTTTGCTCCGTTTCTGTATTAGAAGTTCCATAAAGGATCAGACCAGTAATGACTGTCGAATTACCAACAGCCTGGATTTCGTCCCCGATCTTTTCTAACGATACGGTTCCTTGACCATCAGCAGATAATGCACTCCCAGAAGCCTGCAGCACATTACCCACTAAGCGGAGTTCATAGTTTTGATTTTTGCTCAAATGAAAATCAGGAGTGCTCCCAATCGCAGCTTGGATCGTACCAATTGTAGAAAGAAGGGAACCAGTTATTTCTTTCCAATGACCGTTCATATAACACCATTCCAAATAAAGTAATTGATGTATCTTATTCGTCAGGCAGCTGTTTGGTTAGTGGAGTGATTCTAGTTAACGAGTGCAGAGCTTCGGACGTCCGTATTAGCAATATTGTTTATCCTTTTCATGTATGGGCCATAATGATTTTATAAACTAATTAGGAGGGATTTAAAAATATGAACAATCCTACTTTGAAAATAGCAATCGAGATAGATGACAAACAAAAGGAATATTTAGAAGTAATAAAATATCAAATTAAAGAAAGACTGGTTGATTCTAATCAAGGCTATTTCAGCATAATTGATGAATCGAATGAAAATATATCTATTGCTTTTTCTCCTAATACTTATTCCATCCAAATGAATATGCTAGCATTAGAAAAATAATTTTGTGTCATCCAATAAAGCCTTCACAGTAATGTGAAGGCTTTATTACCATATCGAGCTTATTTCATAGGCTCATTAAGAAGAGAGGGGAGCATTAAAAAAATTCATACAATCCATTTACATAAAAATCGTAAATATTTTCATCTATAATATTATCTCCATATCCTTTAAAAAATAGTTCTTTATCTCCTCTTTCATCAAAAATATTGGTTCTTGGCTGTACAGCTAAGGCTGCATCATATCTTGGATCGCCAAAATCCCCGCGTCCCCAATCAATGACACCAGTTATTTCGCCAGCAGACACTAATACATTATCAATCGTAAAATCTCCATGAATGAGCGTTGATACATAGCTTGTAGGTTTCGTTTTCTTCATTTTTTCTAATAACTCCTTATTTCCATCCACCTGATAATTTTCTAGGTAGAAGTCCGCCTCCTCTAGCATGCGGCTTAGCCAATGCGTGTTCCTTAGTTCACCAGGACATGGAGTGGCATGAATCTGAGCTAAAGTTGCGCCAAAATTAACCAATATTTTTCGCCTCTGCTCCTTATTTTCTTCTTTCGATAAAGCCGCTCTCACTGTTTCTCCCTCTATAAATTCAAGAAGAGCCCAGCATTCATTTAGCTTGGCTTGTTTTACATACTTTATCACTTTTGGAACAGGTAATGTTGTCTGATTACTTAAGCAGTTTAAAACAACTATTTCTTTGTCCAGCCATGAGCAATAAAGGTCACCCTTTGCCCTTTTTAGCGCATAAGTTCCTTGTGTACTTTCAATTATTCCAACATCTGAGGTGCATCCCTGCCGAGGAAACTTAATTGATTTAATATTTTTAAGATAATCTGTTATAGCAGCTGGAATTTCCGTAGTTTTGATAGGCTGCATTCAAATCCCCCCTATTTATTATGAAATAATTCCCCATAATTTATGGCTGTTTACAAATTTCACTTTTACTATTGATTGCATACAAGCTACATGATATTTTAATATTTATAATTATTCGAACCTTTAGGAGGCTAATAGTAATGAAATGTTATTTTGTCGATGCTTTTGCTGAAAAAGTATTTGAAGGAAATCCAGCTGCTGTGTGTATTTTAGAGAAATGGCCTTCTGATAATCTCATGCAGTTAATTGCCAAAGAAAATAATTTATCAGAAACTGCTTTTGCTGTAAAAACCGGTGATAAATATCATTTAAGATGGTTCACACCAGGAGGAGAAATTGATTTGTGCGGCCATGCTACCCTTGCGACAGCTTTCGTTTTAGCCAATTTTTATACGAAAGAAGCAAAACAATGGATATTCCAAACACTAAGCGGTGATTTAACTGTATTAAAAAAAGGAGAATTATTTGAAATGGATTTTCCAAGCAGGATGCCAGCTAAAATAGACATCTCTAATAATATAATAAACGCACTAGGCGTTACTCCTGTTGCAGCCTATTTAGCGAGAGATCTTATGTTAGTTTTGGAAGATGAAAATAATGTGCTTCAAGCAACTCCTAATTTCACTGCACTGAAGGAAATAGAAGACGGAGTCGGTGTCATCTTAACAGCTAAAAGCAATCAGTTTGATTTTGTCTCAAGAGCTTTTTTCCCGAAATTAAATGTTAACGAAGATCCTGTGTGCGGCTCTGCACATTGCCAGCTTATTCCCTACTGGTCAGAAAAATTAAACAAAACAGAAATGGTAGCAAGACATCTATCTGAGCGGGGCGGAACTTTATATTGCAAGCTGGATGGTGAGAGAGTCAGAATCAGCGGCTATGCTGTACTCTATTCAGTTGCAGAATTGCAATTAGGAGCAGACTATTAACAGGGGTGATATTCTATCACAGCATGCATAGTTAGCGCTGTACTGAAAGTTATATATTTATTTCCAAAAAACGGAAGCAGCATAAGCTGTAACTCAAATAACCAATGGACAATCTAATAGCTGATTGTTTTTTGGTTTTTTAAAGGAATTGTTGCTTTAATCACTCCATGCCTCAATCGTATTAACTCCTTTTCCAAAAAAGAATATTGATTTGGTTTGCTAAAAACACTGCTAACTTTTCTGTATACTTCCTATTCATCTACAATGGTTACCCAATAAGCATCACCACCGCCAGGAGCAGAAGCTTCAACTATCCCACTATAGTAAATTTTCACTTCTTGGCCTTGAGATAGATTTTTTATTACTTTATCAGGAATATAGGCTGGCATATCAAAAACAATCCCTTGGTATTCATACATCTTCCTTAATTCTCTTTTCGTTTTATTTGTGGTGTCTTCAGGGGAATATTCCTTAACCCATATGGAAGGGTGCCTATCTTGCTGATTATTTTGCTGAACTTCTAAAACGGTACCATGATAAATCGGGGTAACAGTGAAAAATAGCAAAACACCTATTGCTAATAGTCCTAATATCGCTGCTGCAATGATAAGAAAAAGTTTTCTTCGTTTTTTCAAAGTCACAGCACCTCCACCATTTTAAGCAGCGTCAATTCCAATTAATTAGAATCAACGCCGCGTCAGTGTCTAAAACATGCCCTTTATGTAAATTCATCCAAGAGGATTTTCTCCAAATCTTTTCCATAGTATTGGAAATAAACCCTCTAAATCTTCTTCTTCCCAATCAAACTCTATTTCTTTTGCAGGCTGTAAGCCCTTCTGATCAAGTGCTTCTAGAAACTCATCATAAATACTATCATTCCATTCTGTATCACCTGTTTTAATGAGACTATAAGCATCTAAGCCAGCAGAAAGCAATTCTTCATTTTGAGGGAAACCTTCTTCGTCAAGATTATCTTCGCTGATATACTCTGCTAGAAACTCAGGGTCTTTCAATACTTTATTGAACACTTCCTCTCCTTGTCCAATCAGCCATCCTCGAAAATAATCAAAAGCATCGTCAGAACATCCGCCCATTAATACATATGCCGCTCCCCATAGGCGAGATTGATAACTGCTATTCATCAGTGATTGGAAATGACATTCAAAATCTATCACTTCCTCTATTTTTTTCTGAGCTAGTTCCTCAATTATCCATTCTGCTTGATCATCACCTGATTTAGACAATTCTATTAAGCTCCACAAGTCCTTCTGTTCCACTATAAAACCTCCATTATGTTTTATAAGTTTATGTTCGACATATTGTAAACGACTTCCTTCCACCATAAATTCAATATTGTTTAAGTTATTGTAAATAAAAAAAAGCGGACTCTTTTCATAAAGAACCAGCTTTATAATATAATAAACAAGTTACACATAATTAGGATAATCCTCTAAATACAATACCTCTATTTCTATTAAAGTTATAATGTAAATGTATGAACAAAGTAAGCCATAACCAACAATCCTCTTCATATGCTGACTCTACTTCAAAGCTATGCTTATCCTCACTGTGATGCTGATATTTTGCCACAAACGATTTGTCCTTTAAAATCTCAAATGTTAAGCCATCATCATCAAAAAATAGTTGATAAATCTCATCATTAAAGGGAAATTCGTAGAAATATTTTACGGTTTCATTGTGATATGTGAGTGTAATGGTTTGGCTGCTTCCAGCCTTTTTATAAACCACTTCTCTATTTAATACACGATTAGCTGCTGATGACATGCTTGTATCGCATGTCGCTTTTATTTTTATTGTCTCCGAAGCATTTTGAATTGTGATATGGTTTTGTCTGACAAAAACCTCTTTTTGGCCAAGAATACTTCTTTTTGCTAATTTTTTAGTTGTCCCCTCTGTTTCTAATCTAATAGTACCTATTACATTTCCGTTGCCATCTTGCATATTTACAATCGTATCAAAAGAAGAAAGCGCTTTATATTGCCAAGGAATTACTTTTATCATATTAAAACCCCCGAATAAGTATTACCTATATATACGGAAACGTATGAAAATGGTTTCATTAAATCTTTTGAAACAGCCCAAAACCCCTCTTTATAAAAGAGGGGTAATAAACTTCTATTACTTTACTGGATTTCTTGCTTGGAATAAACTTGTTGATAACAATGATACTACTAAAACGACTTCAAAAAGATTAGTAACAGCATTACTGTTTATTGGTATTCGTACGGCACTCATAACAATCATTAAAAAAGCTCCGACAAAAAACCAAATCCATTTTTGTTTAATTAGAACGATAATAGCAGCAATCAAAAGAATAATAGAAACAAGGATAACCATAATAGGCGGCCCGCCGCTGTGCTCTGAACTGTATGAAAGAACACCATACTCCCACTTAGGAACGATTCTCAGGCCAACCACTTCTGTATAAAGTTCTATTAGTATTAATAATGGCGTTACGATAAAAGGCGCTATTTGAAAACTAACACTCTGACCAAAACGGCTGTTTGTTTTCTTTATCGCAGCCCAAGCATAAAAGACCAGAAAAGGTGTGAATAGTGCATGAAGAAGAAAGCGCAGGAGATTTAAGTTCTCTGCTAGCGTTCCTTCTCCAAGAAATTTCCCTATTGTAATAACACCATTATCGTATAAAAGGCCGATTACGACTGGTAATAGGAAAAACAGGCTTAAAATAGAAGATTTTTTTAATATTTTAAGGATTATAATAAGGATAACTAAGTATATAATCGTAAATAGCAAAAATAACAAACTGTCCATACATTACTCCTTACTCGAATTATTTAGTCCAATTATGCTCTTCTGCCCATTTTTCTATATTGTCTACGATACTATCTTGTTGTTCCTTCACACTGATTTTGGCTTCATTATCGCCAGACTGCTCACCATAAACACCAAATTGAGCATGGTTTCCACCTGCGATTTCAACATACTCAGCAGTATCAGGCAGATAAGGTTTATTTTCTTTAATTTTTGCTTGTGTACTTAAGCCATCTTCTGAACCACTAATGGATAGCACTGGCAGACTGGAACTAGACAGCGTTTCATTTTCAGCTGCGTAAGAACCTAATAATACTAGCCCTTGAACTTTATCAATATTCTTATCGGCATACATCGCAGCTGCCGCTCCGCCCATTGAATGTCCGCCTAAAATCCAATTTTCCACACCTTTATATTCACCGATCAGCTCATCAGCTTTACTATAATCGAAAATAGGCAAATTCAATGTTACATTTGGAATAGCTACCAGCATATTATTTTTAGCAAGCTCTTGTGCTAAGTAACCGTAAGCTTCAGGTTCCACTTTTGCTCCAGGATAAAGGATGATACCTGTTGTACTGTCCTTATCTCCATAAATTAGCCAATCACCATCCTTAGAATATTTATTGTCCATCTTAATTGCTGGATCATCAATTGCTTCATAAGTGATCTGTGTCCAGACAAAAAATGCTGAAACAGCTAATAAAATAACGATTAGTAAAGAAAGAAGAACTTTTTTGTTAAATATTTTTTTCATATGTCTAATACCTTAATTGCCTAAACATGGATGAATTGCGGCAATTATTTGCCCTTTCTAGTTTTTTCTTTAGTAGTTAATATTTCCGTTAGCCTTATAACTTAAAACAGCAATTACTAACTTCGGATTTAGAATCCTTTAGTAATTTTATTCACTTGTATACATCTTCACTCCTAACCTAAATAGTCATATGTCTAAAATGACATATGTTAATAATATAATAATATATGCCTTTATTCAACTTAGACAAGGAGTTATGGTATAATTTGATAACATTATAAGAATGGAAAAGAGTGGGATACATTGAGTTTACGGTATGCTTTATTAGGAATAATTGCAAAAAAACCTGTTAGCGGTTATGAGGTTGTGAATATTTTCAAAGAGCAGGTAGTGTATTTTTGGAACTCTACCCATAGTCAAATTTATACAGAGCTTCATAAATTAGAAAACGAAGAGTTGCTGCAGCATGAACTTATTATCCAAAATTCTTCACCTAATAAGAAAATATATACGATTACGGATACGGGAAAAAAAGAATTATTGGATTGGATACTCCATAGCCCATTAAAGCCTGCCAAAATAAAGGATGAATTTCTAATTAAGGCAGCAGCATTTGATATTATGTCAAAAGCAGAAATTATTCAGTTATTAGACGAAGTTATTACAAGAGAGGAAAGAGTGCTGAGCATGACAAAAGAATGGCAGGAAAACTTCTCTGAAAAATCTCCAAACACAAATTTAGGCTCTGTAATAACTTCAGAATATGGTATCCGTTATGCAGAAATGTATTTAAATTGGTGCAAATGGGTGAAGGAATATTTACACAATTATAATTCGGATAACAACTAAAAGAGTAAAAGCACAAAGGCAATAATTGCTCTCTGTGCTTTTTTATTTCCTATTTATTTCTTCAACTATCCTGACCCAGTAATTCCATGCAGTCAAATAGTCTTCTAAATCGCTTGGGTGATGCTTTATGCATGTTGCAAGACGAAGATATAATCCAATAAGTACTTCTTCATAGAGGGAAGCTTCGTTCAGATTATGTTTGCTTGCTAGCAATCCTACTGCACTGTTGAACGTTTCTTTCGTCAAATCATCTGGGCTCGAACAAAAGGCGTATATTAAGTCATAAAGAGGTTCGCCAATTACTGGGGTTGGATCAATAACACCTGCTAATTGCCTGTCATGAAAGATAAAATTGTGCACACCGCAGTCGCCATGCAATAAATATTGTTTTCTTTCACCGCTTCTTTTAGTAGCAACATTCAATATGTACTGATAAACATAGTTGTCTAAATAGTGCTGTAAAATGTCATTCGCTTCCTTCATTTCCGCGGTAATAAAATCTTCCCAAGATACCGATGGCTCATCAGCCCAACCCCACCCACTTTCAGTTGCTACAGGGGTATATGTATTTAAAAGACCTTGTACAAGCTTTTGTAGCATATCTTTTTTATTTACTCTCTTGTCATTCACAGTGCCTTCAATGAAGGAATAAACAAAATATCCATTTGTTTGTTCAACAAATAAAAGCTTAGGTAGTAACGAATTATCCTTGTAGCATTGCAAAAACTTTGCCTCTGCTTCCACTATCTTTGGCTGATTTTTCTTCACTACCACTTTACTATTATCAAGGTTTAGAACATACAACTCACTTACCGTTCCACCATTTAACCTGTGATAATCAAGTGGTGCTTCATGAAGAATGTTATTGTGCAGCAATAGCTTTATTACTTTTTGTATATCCATATTTTCTCCTATATCGTGATTTTATCTTCTTTTATAATGGCTAATCCATACTGCTGTCTGTTAAAGACAATTGGTTGCATTTTGTAATAAAAATAACTGTATCTTTTTCAACTATACCTTCAAAGTCCCAGTGAACATCTCTTACCTATGCCAGATTTTAACAACCTCTTTCAATACTGTTTTATCAAAGCTTAATTTATAAATATCCGGCATATCCAAACCTCTCCAGAAATTTAAATCGTATTGTTTATCGAAATAATTCATTATTAAAGCAATCAGATTACCGTGTGATCCTACTACAATATTTTTACCTTTAAATCTTTCCAAGGTATTTAACGTTGCATAGACTCCACGTTTTTGTGCAATTAAATTCGATTCTCCGCCTTCCCAAGAAAAAGATGGCTCTTCCCATAATTTCGAAATCGCCGTTTGAAAGTCCTCTACAGCATTTTTTGAAAGCATTCGTTCCTTAAAGCTGTTATCAATAATTATCTCTCTGCTACTCTTTAGGCCAACTTCCTTGACAGTTTGAATTGCCCGCTTATAAGGACTAGAAATAACCACATGTATATTTTCTTTATTCAGGAGATCTGTTACTTTTTTTACGTCGGCAAGCCCCTTTTGTGATAAAGGCCTCCCTGATTCATCAGAAGAATAAATAGAGTGAGCGTGGCGTACAAAATACAAATTTGTTAGCAATATTACCTCTCCTAAACTTTAAAGTTTACTAAAAAATTTCCGCATACATTTTATACCCCAAAAAACTCTGGTAACTGAACCCCCAGATCAAATAATGTACTCATTATAAAAAAGAACAGAATGATTACTACACAAAGGTTTACAATAATTTTTCCGATAATATTGTCATCTTGTTCTATTTCTTTCTGTTTTTTTATCTCTCTGTATATTCCTTGAACCTTTTTTTGCATGCGGATTTTATGTTTTGCTTTTTCATTCATACATTTTCCTCCTGTATTCAAGGGGTGATAAACAATCTCCAATTACCAACAATTTTACCATATTGATACATCTATGTATCTTGTGATTTGACAGAAAATTGACTTTTTTATGTCTGCAGCTAAACTATTATTTACCAACTTAAAAAGACTGCCCACTATAGAGGCAGTCTTTTTAAGTTATATGAAGTTAATAGTCTAGAGGTATTCATTAGAAACAGATGCTTTCTAGTCTATTTTAATAATATTTCGCTCCAAGTAGCTTTTCACACTTTCTTCAACTGTTTCTAAAATAGTATGACGGGGACGAAAATCAATAAGTCTTTTTGCCTTTTCCATACTAAAGTGACCACTGCGTGCAAGATGGTAATAGGATGAACTGATGTCTTCTTCCTTTTTAACATGCTCACACCATTTTTCCCACGGCAGAAATTTTATGTTTGGCTCTTGTCCAAAGAAACGATACATAGCTGTCGCAAAACCAAATAATGTCATTGATTCATCAGCAACTGCATGGAAGCTTTCGCCTATAGCTTGGTTTCTATGTGTAATCGCATTCATAAATACTTGTGCAACATCGTCTGCATGCACATGATGCAATGTTTCCATTCCAAAATTAGGCAAGAATATCTCTTCGCCGTTTGCAATTCTTTGGAAAGTATCAGGATTTACATTTCCTAATGGGCTTATAATATTCCAGCCTGGACCTGAAATTTGCCCCGGCATAATAGTAGTTGCAGGGAAACCCTTTAAACGATATTGCTCTTGTAAATATTGTTCACATTTAAGCTTTTCCAATCCATACTCATCAAGTGGCTCTTTAACACAGTCCTCTGTTACAGGTAAGCTTCGCGCCCTGCCATGTGCCCATATGGACGAACAAAATAAATAATGAGTTAATCTTGTTGCTTGCAGTGCTTCTACCATATTCTTTGTATCTTCTAACGTAAAGTTAATTAAGTCTATAACTATATCTGCATCCATGCTTGCAATTTTCTGAGCAAATGTCTCATCATTTTTTCTGTCTAAAACAACATTTTTGACTTCATTCCATGCATAATCTTCCTTATATGGTTTGCTTTTACCTCTGCTGATATTTATAACTTCGTTTCCAGCTTTAACTAGCTTAGGTACTAAGTAAGATCCAATATGACCACATCCACCTATAATAACAACCTTCATCCATCATTCCTCCCTTAAATCTGAGATTAACAAAATCCCTTAAAAAAGAATATAGCTTCCATCAATCCTTGAAGCTTTTTCTATTTTTATATGATTTTTCAGAGATAATATGTAAAAGATTTTTCATTGCCCTTCAATCAATAGCTTGTTCGGCTAATTCCGTCAGTATGTTGGTTTAGCTATATCTTCATTTCTCAAAAGGGTCATAAATACTCCTATATCATTACATAACAACGGGTAATGTAAAATAATTTATATATACAGAATAAGCCAAATGTTGAAATTACCTCCTAACAAAAACTCAAAAATTATTGTAGGAGGGATAAGTATGTCCTGGCGGATATAAATAGGAATGGAATAGAGAAAGGATTTAAGCATCCAGATCCTATTAAACTTAGAGAGAAACTTGATGTTCTTATCTTGAAAAACAACAAAAGAAAAGATGTTAAAAATATCGTTAAATAAAATACAGGAGATTTTGTTCTTTATTTTAGTAAAGAACAAAACCTCTTTCTCCGTTGAATCAGAACATAAGTTTAAGAATATTACATGATATTAAGGAGAAGAATTTCATGAATAGGGATAGCAGGAATATTAAATCAAAGCAATAACGCTTCCTGAACATCTTGTTAAAATAACCTGCCCATTTTAGGTGGAGAAGGATAGCTGCGATTGAGATGCTAATTCATGAAGCAATGGAGTATAACTTGCTGCTAGAATTTTAACCAATTAAGATTGTTTCCACTCATTATCTGTCACTTTTTTTTATAAACATAGCACTCAGCATTATCCCTAAACAGTATAAAACTAATAAAAACTTAATCGCTTAAAATAAAATTCAAAAGAAAATAAAGCATGGTTGACAATACAATAACGGGTATAATCCCTACACCAGCACGTGCAAGATATAGCTTAACACTACTTGATTGATATTTAGTGAATTTTAACTTTTTTACATAATTAGACACCACAATAATTGAGGCGACTGTAACTATAATAGTGACTGTGCTACTCATCACTGTGACCCACCTTTTTAAGAAAAATATTTTTCCCAAATCTAAAAACTTTACCATGTTTAATATTTGTACTTAAATGAGCTTTTATTTATTTATCCTCCTCATAAGTATATTTATCTAACTTATAATATGATATAACAACAACATATTTAAAAACTACTAAATTATGAAAATGTATACAAAAAAATACATTTTATCTCATGATATTTTTTATTTATAATTGTGATATTTTTAAAAAAATTACTGTTGTTACTGCCGTAACAAATCCAGCTGATATTTTAAATAACGGCAAGAAATGAAGTGCTTAGAAAAGGGATTATAGCTAGTTCTAGTTGGTGGACAGACAAATTCTATGAAGATAATAAAAAAGACAGCTTACGCTTGTATTTTTTTAAAGAACGTTTTTATTTTTCATCTTCCTTATCTTCAATTAGTATTAAATTAAGCTTTTTTATCAATAATATCTTATGTTTGTATCATTCTTCGTCTTCTTGTATAATCTGATTATTTATTTGACGTGTTTCCGTTTTTTGAGCTAACTTTACTTTAAAATCATAGTTACTATGATATTTAACAGAAAACAAACTAGAATATAGGATATCTAAAATAAGAGAAATCGATTCAAGTGAAGCGAAGCCTGCTATTTTAGAATACGATTTTTCTCTTGTTGTTATATGTAATGTTACATCAGCAATTCTTGATAAACTATTTTCCCCCATACTTGTAATGGCAATAAGCGGAACTTTGTTCATTTTTAAATATTGAGCTGTTTCTAATAATGAAGATGTTTCACCAGAATAAGAAATACAGATAGCACAGTCATCAGAAGATGTCATCACAGCCTCTTGATACATCATACTTTCAGTAGGATTTGTATCAGCCTTTTTACCAATATGTCTTAATTTATATACAAATTCTTGTCCTAAAAAAGTTAAATTAGAAATGGTAAATACTTTAACTTCACGGCAGTTACTCAATATTTGAACTGCTTTTTGCAAAGAGTCATGGCGAATGAGAGCTAATGTATCTTTTGCACTTTCAATATGAAGCTGAGTAATTTTACTGGCGATATTCATCATAGGATCACGATGGGTAAAAGGGGTATTTGCATCGATGTCTTGAAAATTCGTTTTTAAGTATGCAACCTCTTTAAGAAATGCCCTTTTCCATTCATTCCAACCGTTAAATCCTAATTTTTTTGATATTCTAACTAAGATGGAAGGAGAAGTGTATGTTTCTTCAGCAATCATTGTTGTAGAGTATTCCTCTATAAGTTCCTGTTTGTCTATAATAAAATCCAGAACAATTCTTTCATTAGGAGAGAACTTTAAATTTTTCATTTTCTCTTGTAGTAACACTGTTATCACCTTTTCTACAGGATGTGGAATGAATGTATCTTAATTATTATTTATCGGTATCACTACTATAAAAGCCATTCTCAAAATAAGGAATTGCAAACTTAATATATTCTTCTGGTTGTAATTCCCTGTTCTTGCTCCACTCCATTGCAGCTCCATATATTCCCCAGCTTAACAAAACAGCGGAAACTTTTGTGCTAGTTTCTGCTCGACCTTGCTTTTGCAGCATTTTATAAAAGATAATTTCAAGCTGTTCTTTAATAATCCGTGCAATGGTATCTTCATAGCCGCGATGACAGCGATTATGTAAAGTACTATGAAAATTAGTTATTGCTGTAAATATATTTATAATAACTTCTTCATTCAGTATATATCTTTTTATTAATTCATCATTTAAATTTATTAAGAACACCTCGGACAGTACCTTTTCCAGCAATTCATATTTATCAACAAAATGATAATAAAATGTTGCTCTGTTTATCATAGCCTCTGTCGTAATATCCTTTATGGTAATATCCTTAAAATCCTTCTTCCCCGAGATTTCGATAAACGCATCCATAATTGATTTACGGGTACGAACATACCGTAAATCCTTTTTTGTTTCTTTCATCATTGTTTCTCCTTTTTAGACAAATAGCTGAATATGTCGTATATACGATAATAATTCATTTTTATTGGTATTGTTGTTTTTCATTATGTACTAACATAATATCGTAAATCAACTTTAAGCCAGCTTCTTGGTTAGAATGATAGGAGTGAAATGTAAATATGAGTAAAAACCCAATGGCTTGTGATTTGGAAACAGGAATTTGTGGGGCAGCCGAAGAGGAAGCAATGGAAGTAATCGATTTTAACAAGTCTGATATATCCCTTAATTTATACTATGTAACAGATCCAATTTGTTCTCATTGCTGGGCACTGGAACCAGTACTTCGCCGTTTTGTCTCTCAATATGGTCACTACTTTAATTTCCATACGATAATGGGCGGCTTGTTAGAAAAATGGGAAGATTTTAGTGACAGTGCAAATGGTATTTCTAAACCAGCTGACGTTGCAGATCATTGGCGCGAAGTTGGTGAACATAGCCGCATGCCAATAGATGGCTCACTTTGGCTAAATAACCCGATACAGTCTTCTTTCCCTCCATCGATAGTGTTTAAAGTTATTCAGCAAAGAGATGATTCTTTAGCAACCGAGTTTTTGCGCCGTGCGAGAGAAGCAGTTTTTGCTTTTAATCAAAATATTGGAGATCCTGTTGTGCTCCTAGATATAGTAAATAAATTAAATCTTGATGGAAAATCTATATTGAAAGACGCTCAACAGGAGATTGGAAAAAATCTTCTCAACGAAGATTTTCATTTAGCGGCTAGTTTAGGAGTGAGAGGATTTCCATCTATTATCATTGTTAATAAAGATAATAAAGGTGTAAAAGTTGTTGGTGCGCGTCCATTAGAATATTATATAAACGGACTAAAGCAAGCGCTCAATCAGGATAAACTCCAACCAAAGACTCTGCCTTCTCTTTCAGAACTACTAAAGAAGGAACAGCTGTTATTCTCAAAAGAACTGGAAATCATGTATAGCATTAAACAAACAGACATCCACTCTTTTATAAAAAAAGAACTTTCCTCAGATAGTTACGAAGAAAAGGAAATACTAGGCGAAGCTTATTATCTATCAGCATATTAACTTAAGGAGAATAAAATGGCATATATTTTACAAATAGATTTTAACATGAATGGTCCCTTTGGTGATGAAATGGCGGAAGCTTTTTCAGAACTGGCAGAAAGCATTAATAAAGAAGAAGGTTTCCTGTGGAAGATTTGGACAGAGAACGAGGAATCTCGTGAAGCTGGTGGTATCTATTGCTTTCAAACAAAAGAAACAGCTCAAAGTTACTTAGAGATGCATTCTAAAAGGTTAGATAGCTTTGGTATTACTAATATTAACACTAAAATTTTCTCCATTAATACGAAATTAACAGCAATTACAAAAGGAATAAATTCACAATAAACAACGCTAGAGAAAAGGACATCCCCTTTTCTCTAGCCCTTTTTTAATCTGTCATATATTCATTTATCAGCTCATAACATCTTTCCTTTGTTGATTCGTATGAAGAAATATAATAAGCAATCCATTCATGTGTTTTCCCACTGTACTTTAGTCATTCTTCATTGCTGACAGATACAGTCGCAAGAAGTTTCACCATTTAAAAAGTTCGAAGAAAAACGGCACATAAGCCATGTTTAATACAATAGCAAGAACTGATTTGAGAAAGGATTCTTTTAATACGATCGCTCCTATTCCAAGTAAGACTCCACAAAAAGCAAACATCGGACTTAAAAGAAACAAAACATTTATATATGTGACAGGTGTAAAGGCAAGTATAAGTAAGGCTATATTGAAAGCTATACAAGAAAATGAAAGGTTGTTTGCAGGCATCAGAACTCCCCATTTATAAATGGTATATTTCAGCATAAATGTACGAAGAATTTCTAGATAAATATAATAATTGTAAATAGCACTCTGCTTTAGTATCCTTCAATAAAAAATTTTCTTTTTAGTATCCTTTTTCGCTGTTCCGTTCGTTGTAGTTTTTGATTTCTGACATTCCTATTAAAAATAGAATACTTGCTCATAAATAAAAAAACGGTTCTTTTTAGACGGCTTCAATTAGATACTTTCGGATAATCGATTGACTTCATCAATAAGACCTAAATTGACCATTGTCTCTATTACTATTTGAGCTAGTTCTGGGTAATCTTGCAAAACATAATTAAACTGTATGTCCCTAAACACTGCAAGTCGTGAGGCAACTGGTGCAGAATTAAGATATTCCCGCAACAAGTTCAAATCCAAATCTTTTTCCTTATTAATCTCAAATGGTTTATGATTTTCACATGGAAGTAGTGGAGTAATAATGCCTAATCCATCCTGTGTAGCAATACTTACATTTCTTTTTCGCTCCAATTCAACCTCTTGAATATATCGAAACGGATTCTCAATAAAAGGTATTTGAAAATTATTCATTATATAATTTTCGACCCTTTCCTGAGTTAACGTCTCATTTTTTGTTTGGTGGTAAAATGAGTGAGCTTCCTCTTCTTCCCATTGTTCTCTAGCTGCTAAATAAGCACCTTCACTATTAAATTCATTATAAAACAGTTCACTATTCGAAACATTTAATCTTAAAAATTCACTGAGGCTTTGGGCAATAATACGGACTGGCCTGTCAAAGTCAACGGGACAGACACAAACTATAGGTGCCTTCTCAAGATTCATAACAAGACCATAATCAGTAAGGAATCCATAATGAACACCATCTACACCAATATTTCCAAAAACAACTACATCACTTGGGGTATTGAAATATCTAATATCGTTTTCTAGAGAAAGGTAAAAATGAAGACCAAGATAAAATTGTTCAGGATCACTAAGTAATTTCTCTAATTCAACTAATCTTTGAAGCGTGGCTGGTACTTCGTATTTACCAAAATTAGTATTCATTTTGATAGCCCCCTTAAGTTATGGAATATAATTTACACCATTGATATAATCACCCATAAGTTACTTGCAGAGTGTAACAAATAAAGAAATTAATTCCATACCCTAAACCTCTAAACCTTCTTCTTTCCGAATCATGCAAACAGTCCACATCTTAACATTCACTGATTGACTCATTGTTTCCCTTCCTTTAATTCCTTTTTCAAATAGTAATGCTTATGTTCTCTCCCCACATTATCTAAAGTACCGTATACTTGGTAACCATTCTTTTCATAGAAGCCTAATGCTTGAAAGCTTAAAGTATCTACCTTTATGAAATCACAATCTTTTTCCACTGCTATTTTCTCAACCTCTGCTAATAATTTCGTACCATAACCAGATTTTCTCATGTCTTCATCTATCATAAATGTATGGATTTCTAACCAATTCCAGCATACTTCACTCAGGATTCCGCCACGGACTGTTCCTTTATCGTCCTTCAGAAACAGACATATTTCTTCGAATCTGCCTCCTAAATCTTTAGGAAAATGACTTAGGTTATACTTGTACAGTGCTTCTTCAATGTATTGTTTATCTTTTTTATTTACCTCTCTCGTAATTTGCAATGTCACTTGAATTCCCCCTGTCTGTCTCTTTTAATAATATTCAGATTATCTAAAAAAATAGCGTCAAAAACTGACGCTACGATAACCTTCCTAATTCCACTCGTTTCCATGTTCACGAATAAATATAATGTCTTTTTGATAATGTTCGAGATGTCCTTGTTTCAGCATATTTTGAAAAGCAACATCACCTTCATTTGCTTTTTTTATCATATATTTACATAACCCAGCCAACCTTAGCAAAACCATCTCTAAATAATTCTCTTTCAGCCCCTCGATCCCGTAAGCTTCAAAAAACACGTTCACTCTATTTTTAATACGTTCGGCATCTTTTATAGAATAATAATAGATTTCCTCTCCATTTTCGTTGTGATAAAGTCGACTTAAAGGAACGCATGTGTATAGAGTATACGCTATGTCCCAAAGTCTCGGACCAGGTGCAGCGACATCAAAATCAATTATCCCAACTGGCTTTTTGTCATGAAAAATGATGTTGTATATAGCAAAATCATTATGACAGATAACCTCCATCTTATCTGGAGTATTAACCATAGGAACCCATTCATCTGTTATCGGAAAATCACTGACAGCATCATGATATTGACGAAGCATTTTTGCTATCTCTGCTAAAACACTATTAGACCACATATACTCTTTCAAAGGATAATTTCCCGCTTCTCCTTCAATAAATGTTAAAACCTCTCGACCTTTGTCGTCAATGCCTAATAACTTTGGAGCATATCCAAACCCTTTATTTTCCAAATGGTTTAATAATTTATGAATTTTGCTGCTTTCTTTTTTTAGTTCACGGCGAACAGTATCTCCTGCACGATAGACATTGGAAATATTACCGCCTGTTAATATTTCTTCCTTTTCAAATTGATTTGTCATTAAAAAAACCCCCAATTAGGGTATTTATGAATGTGACAATAGCGATGTTTTTTACTCATAAATAAAAGCAGATTAGAAAAGTATCTGCTTTGAAAACGGGAGTTTCTATTGTCCACACCATGAATCCCGAAAATGATTACAGACAGACTTATAAACTTTCGTTACTACTCTATCAATTAGATAATCATTACAAAGTCCACATGTGCAGTATAGATTCCCCTTTCTTTACATCTCTACTTCATATTACCAAAAGATGTTAATTATGTGAATCAATTTGCAGAACTATTCCGTTTATTCGATAAGTCTCTATACTCCGTAAACATAAAATCTCTCATTTACCTTTTGTATACCACTTATTTGTATGAAATTCCTTTGGAATAATTTGCTCCACTGGATCGTCAAACCCTAATTGTGCTAATGTATCAAACCATAAGTCACTTTTTGATTCTGGTAATTTTGTACCGCACCACGGACTGAAAAATATCTGTATACTCGAACTTCCTCCATTATGGATAATTAAGCCATATTCATCAAATTTTTCATGATAACTTACTAAAATGTCTGGACAATCTGATTCGTTTGTATGAAATTCACCTTTATAATTAATTTGCCCTGTCATCATTTCACAGCAGTGTTTACTCATGTAAGTTTCCTTTCTCCTAAAGAAAGTATGTTCTTTATTCTCAAGAAAATAGTCTTAATGTAAATCTTCGGACCACCTATACCAACCTTCATATAGATTCACTTCTCCTTTTCCCTTCCATAGGCATAGAAACAGTAAATGGCTATCGCAATTAACACTAATGGCAGTATTTGAAAAATAGAATTATATTTTGCAGAACTCACTTCTTTCAATCCGTATAAATAAATAATCATCCAAAAACTGCAACAAAGCGATATAACAGCACTTAATAATTTCATATACTCCCTCCTAATCAATTCAACAAGTTATTGTTAATATTTCTTATTTAAGTTTTTGAACTGCGCTATATAAAATGAGGCCAAACATCCTTAAAGCATCAAGATAACAGGAATATTTTAGAAGTGTAAGATAATGCAGCATAATTTGCAGTTAACATAACATTATTCCCCAGCCGACTGTAACATTACCTATAATAAAAAAACATCCTCCATGATTAGGTGCTAGTAATACGGTTATTAAATCATGGAAGTTTCAAAAAAACTTTGATGAGGAAACCTAGACTTTTTTGCAAAGAGATTTATGAAGTATTGATAGACAGGAATGTCAGAGCTGCTTTTCCGATAAAGTAATTGGCTGTAAAAATGGAAATTTTCATCCTGAAAAGGAATCCCGGTAACTTGATCATGGTCTTCCATACTAAACTCAGGCAAGAAGCCGATTCCCCATTTATTCTGAACCGCTTTTTTAATTGTTTCAATGCTGCTTAGCTCCATAGATAAGGTAAATTCAATATGATTTTTTTGTAACTGTTTCAATATATAAGCTCTGTATGTACAGCCTTCTTCTGTTAGAATAACTGTTTCATCCTTAAAGTCTTCCAACGTAAATAATGACTTTCCTGTATAAATATGATCAAGAGGTAATACGACTTTCATTTTTTGTTTTTCAATAGAGAGACTGTTGATTCTTTCTGACACAAATGGTTTATCAATTATTAGTCCAAAATCTAGTTCTTTATTATAAATTTTTTCAATTATTACTGCTTCTGTATCAGGAATGATTTGCACTTTTACATCAGGATACTGCTTTTTAAATTCGGATAATATTGCGGGCAGTTCATAAATTGCTAACGATTCAATCGACCCAATTCTTATCGTTTTTACTTCTTGGTTTTGTAATCTTTGCTGTTATTCATCAAATAATGCGAGCATTTTCTCTGCATAGCTATAAAGAAGCTCACCTGATGGAGTTAATTTCATTAATTTCCCATGTCTTTCTAATAAGCGCGTTCCCCCATAAAGTGCCTCCAGCTTTTGAATATGGGTTGTAACACTTGATTGTGCATAGTCCAATACATACGCAGCGCGTGTATAATTGCCGCTTTTCACAACTTGAATAAATGTTTTGAAGTATAACAGCTCCATCTTCTCACACCCTAACTATCAGTATTATTGATAGTATAAATCAATAACTATCAGATCAGCGAATACTTTTTCCATTTATACTGAAGAAGAAATCAACTAAGGAGGAATTATTTTGAAAAAAGAACCTAGATATTCATTAACATTGGACATTCAGCCAAGTGAACCAGAAGCAGCCTATGCTCATTTTATGAAAAAACTATCCTTTGAGGCAGATGTTGCTGATTTATTAATTGATTTGAAAAAGGGATACCAAGGCCTGACTGTTATTGATGTTAGAGATGAATTGGCTTATGAAGAATGTCATATTACGGAGGCTATTTCTTTTCCAGGAAATAAAATATCTGATCGTACTGTTGGTACACTACCTAAAGATAAACTAATCGTAGTTTATTGTTGGGGACCAGCTTGCAATGGTGCAACAAGAACATGTGCTAAACTGTCCAAATTAGGATTTAAAGTTAAAGAATTGATCGGCGGGCTTGAATACTGGCGGAAAGAAGGCGGCGCAGTAAGCGGGACATTAGGTGAAAAAGCGCCTATGTATTGGGCCCATAAACATTAACTCCTGTTCCCCATATAAAGTTAGAAGGAACCTTAAAATATTATTCTAAGGTTCCTTTTTGCACAGTCATCTTAACAACTTATGACCATACTTTATCAAGAAGTTTTTTCAAATATTTCGGGGATTCATTATTTGCTTATTAACAACATTACATGTCTACCTTGATTTAAAAAGGACCTCATAGATTCAGCAATTTTTCTATAAGTGGTAGTTATCTATATTCATATATTGCCCAAGGCAGCCACAAAACTGGTTCGGTTTCTACTTCCTCATCATTACAATAATGACAATAGCTGATTGCTTCTTCTAAAGAGCTGATAAAGCCATTTTCATTTAAAGTAAATCTAAAGTTCTCTTTAAAATCCTTTTCCATTCCGTTGCACAAATAGGTGTGAAATTTCCCACTTTCGAATCCAAGGATTTCATAGCCCAACATCTTACAATCTGCTTTTGACATCAAATTCTTATTTAAAAGCTTCTTTTCTAGTACATATTGGTTTTCTTCCGGTTTAGTTTCAGATTCTTCTTCTGCAATAAACTCATGTACCAATCCTTCTGGCAAACCAATACCAAAAATTTTGGTATCCTGTAAATTACTCAAATATTTCTGTTTATATTTTCTAGCAACAGCCACAGTTGTAAATAGATTTGGATAAGTAATTTCACCTAATTCAAACATTTCTTCAACCTCTGCTTCTAAATGATAGTAAGTATTTTCAGATATTCGCAGTTTTTCACTATATTCTTTTTTGCTCTTTTTAGAACTAGCCCATAAGATATTTATATCAGGATGAATATCACATAGACATTCACTCGCTGAGTATATTAGCTCTGGAATAACTTCTTTATCTAAATATTCAGGCCGTTCTGATGAGGAAATAATATAATACCCACCTAAAATATGTCTCATATCACATCCTCCTTGCCTCTGACATGTTAGTAATTCTTTAAAATCCTTTTTAATATAAAGATAATCAGTCACTTCATCATTAATAAAGAGCTAACTAAAATGAAATTTTAATAATTACTCAGCTACAGTAATGACAAATTCAAGGCTGGTTGGTTTTCTTTTAAATGGTTCATTGTATTCCTTGAACAGGAATTTAATTTTTGACATATCGTCAGGGAGGGGCGGTGACACTATGTACTGATAAGATATATGTCCATTTGAACCTCCTCCTACTCTAATTTATAATTCGACTTTAACATATAATGGGTATTTATTAAAACTTATACTAAGGTGAGTATTTACCTAAAGTTCACACAAATATGAACCTACCATGACCTGATTTTACTGATAATATATTATTTTTTCTTTCAAGCTAATATTTCTGTTCCCACAGTTCCCTTTAAGGCAGCTTGTGTAATGTAGACAGTATGAGGGCATTCCTTTATAGTAACCTTGAAATATAAATACAACCCCTGACATCACAGGAGTTCTTATATCTCTTTTTCTGTTTTTTGCAGTTCACTGATAAATAAGTCATATAGAGCTGTGGATGGTTCCTAATGATACTACCACCATACGCAATAATTTTTTCAAAACAAAAAAGACACCCAACTACAGGGTGTCTTCACATGAATTTAAGAAACAACTGGTAATTCACCTTTTACATCACTATCGTTCTGGTTGATAATTTCCACTAGTTTAAATTCTTTGTTTTCATATTCAAACTTCATGATGCAGCAATTTCCAATTTTCTGTAGCTGATTGATCGTGCTTGTATGTTCCCAAACTCTCATAAAGTTTCGGCATGCTCCCCCATGGGATACTGCCAACACTACTTCATTATCTTCTTCCATTATTTTTTGACATGTCTCAGCCATTCTCTGCTGTACTTCCTTCTGGTCTTCTCCTCCGTACTGTACAAAGAAATCATTGTAAGGCAAAGGCGGATTTAAATCTTCACTTTCTCCTTCAAATGTCCCAAAATTCCATTCCTTTAACCCTTTTAATCTTGTATATGGTAAATCTGTAATAATCTCTAATGTGTCACTTGCTCTTTCTGAGGTGGAGCAATAAGCTTGATCGAAGACAATATTTTGCTCTTTAAAATAAGCTGCAGCAGCCTCTGCTTGCTTAATCCCCAATTCTGTTAGCGGTGAATCACACCAGCCTTGTACTTTTTTTCGTAAATTAAACAATGTTTGACCATGTCTCATTAAATATAATGTCTTTTTCACGTGTATCCCCCTCTTTTTTATAAAGAACATCTTTTTAGTCAATAGCATTTCAACTACCTTATTAAAATTATCCTCTAAATCGAAAAAAAGCGTTATCATAATTCTCTTAAATCATTGCCTAAAACTCTCAAAGTACATCTTAATAACACTTTCCCTATATCTTTATTTACGTTAAAATCTAAAAATGACAAATAAGCATGAAAAAGACAGCTGCAATTGTTAGCAGCTGTCTTTACCTTTACATTACCTTTTAAGAAAAAAGCGACTGAATACCTATGTAGAATTCATATAAGAAATAAAACCCAAATCCAAATAATAAAATGCCTGCAATGATGGAAGTCCATTTAATCATTTGGCGGTTCATTATTTTTCTGGTGAAAGACACAATTGTCAGTAAGCCAATATCGTGTAATAAAATGCCTGAGATAATTCCTAGCGCTACAATAATAAAGCTGTTTGAATCACTGCCTTCATATGAATCTGCTAAAACAGCTCCAAATACCGAAATCCAAAACACTAAATTCCCAGGAGAAACAGCTACAAGCAGACCATTACGATATGTTTTGAAAAGTGATTTATTAGCTTTCTCCCCTGCCATTGTTATATCTTTATCGGCATTTTTTATGGAATCATAGGCTAGAAAGAATAAGAAAATCGCCCCGACTATCCATAATGGCATTTGAATAAAAGGAATCGCCAAAACTTTTGCTAATCCAAAATACAGGGCAAATATTAAGATCAGATCAACTGTCATTCCGCCAATACCAACTGCCCAGCCATGCATAAAACCATTTTTCAAACCTTGCTTTGTCATTTCAACTGTAATTGCACCTACTGGCATTGCAATAGCAAGTCCCACCATTACATAAGCAAAATACAAACTCACATAAACACTTCTTTCAACTTAAAGAATAGCTTCTTACGTCCGTTTTATATGCATTATTATACATAAAATTCAATAAAAATAAAAGATTAATAGACAAATTAAAGAAAAAACCAGTTAGTTTATACTAACTGGGTAAAATTATCTTCTAAATGTTACCGGCAAATTTGGTCCTAAATAAGGAAAAAAAGGATGTGCCCCTGGAGGTCTTGGAGCAATATTATATTGTTGCCCTCCTAACATATAGTGATATGGTGTGACTCCAAGCAGCTTTTGATTCCAAGCTCCATATGATGGATTCGGAAAGTTTTGATAAAGTGCACCACCATTTAACCCAGTAATAATACTCGGATGCATAATAATTCCTCCTTACAGTTTGTTTATTATATGCTGCCGAGGTTAATTACGCTTAAGTACAAATAAGGGCGATATATCCTTTAAGACCTTATAAAATATACAACTGCCAACATAAAAAACGAAATAACTATTATACTCGTTACCCACAGCCAAGCCATGTCCATATTGCCTGAATCAATAGCAACATAGATAGCTGTTGGGATTGATTGTGTTTTTCCTGGGATATTGCCTGCAAACATTAAGGTTGCTCCGAATTCCCCTAATGCTCTTGCAAAGCTCAAGATTGCTCCAGACACAATTGACTTTAAGGTGAGCGGAATGGAAATAAACATCATTAAACGTAATTCACCGGCTCCATCCACACGTGCTGCATTTTCTATATCTGCATCAATCGCTTCAAAGCCTGTTCTGGATGACTGATACATAAGAGGAAATGCAACAACTGTAGAAGCAATCACTGCTGCCCACCAAGTAAACATTATCGGCTGATTAAAAACCCATTCGATAAATTGACCTGCAGGGCTGTTCCGGCCAAAAATAATAATTAATAAAAAACCTACCACCGTTGGAGGCAGTACTAAAGGTAAAAGCAAAATTGTATCAACTAATACTTTTCCCTTAAATTTTCTGCCTGCCATCAGTTTCCCGAATATTATTCCAAATACAATGACAAATAATGTTGAAACAGCTGCAATTTCAATTGATAATATAACAGGTGCTAAAAAGTCAGCAGTCATCTTTTTTACTTCATCCCTTTAAAACCATATTGTTCTAATATTTTTAAGGAATTAACACCTTGCAAATAGTCATAGAAGGTCTTTGCTTGTGCATAGTAAGTACTATTTTTGATCACCCCTGCTGGATAAATAATCGGATCATGGCTACTTTCCTCTGCAGTTGCAGCTATTTCCACTTTATCGGAAGTTAATGCATCTGTTTTATATACAATCCCGGCGTCCACATTATTTGTTTCAACATATGTAAGTACTTGGCGCACATCTTTGGCGTAAATCACTTTATCCTCTAACTTAGTCCAAAGATTTAAACTTTCTAATGTATCCTTACCGTATTGTCCTGCAGGCACAGATTCAGGCGTACCAAGAGCTATCTTACCTGTCTTTGTTAAATCTTCAAAGCCCTTAATCCCTTTATCCGAATCTCTAGGGACTACCAATACAAGTTCATTTCCAACTAAATCTGTACTGTCACTCTTTTCCATAAGTCCATCATCCACCAAAATCTGAAATTTATCTTCTGCTGCCGAGACAAATACGTCAACAGGTGCTCCTTGGGAGATTTGCTGCTGCAATGCTCCTGATCCGCCAAAATTAAAATGGAGGATTATGTTTGGGTTTTCCTTTTCAAAGTCTGCTTTAATATCAGTCAAAGCATCTTGCAAACTCGCAGCAGCAGAGACCGTCAATTCCACTTTATCTTGACTAGCATCTTGTTTATTACTATTTTCTGCAGTCGTTTTGTCGTTTGCTGAACACCCGCTAAGGATAATCAATAGCAAAAGCACACTTAATACGGAACGATAGTAATTCTTCATTTTTTATCCCCTTCTTATAATTAGTTATAATTGATTATAACTAATTATAACTAATTGCTAAATCGAAAATTGTGAAAACTTTTAGAAATTTTTATTTACTTAATTATTTTTTTAACGATTACGTTAAAATATTAATGGAGGGGTGCACAATGTCAAAAGAATTTTCTTATACGATTGAAGAGGTATCTCAACTATTAAAAGTTTCCAAGCTTACCTTATATGATATGGTTAAAAAAGGAGATATCCCAGTTTTCCGTGTTGGGAGGCAGATGAGGATTGATTCAAGAGATTTAGATGTTTATATAAATAACCATAAAACAAAACAAACTTCGAACCTTTCTGTAACTGTACCGAAAGGCGAAACTGATGCGAAAACCATTGTAATAAGCGGACAAGACATGGTTCTTGATATTCTGAGTAAATATATGGAGAAACACTCATCTTATCAAGCATTGCGTTCCTACACGGGAAGCTTAAACAGCCTGATTTCCATGTACAATGGCAAAGGAGATATTGTTAGTTTACATATGTTTGACGGAGATACTGGAGACTATAATGTTCCTTATTTAAAAAAAATATTAGTCGGACGCCCCCTTATTTTACTTAATCTCTTATCAAGAAAAGCAGGCTTTTATGTTCAAAAGGGCAATCCGTTAAGCTTGACTGCTTGGACAGATTTACAGCGAAAAAACATAAAAATCGTCAATCGTGAGAAAGGTTCAGGAGCACGAATTCTCCTTGATGAACAGCTCAGAATAAACAATATCCTTTCAAGTGAGGTAAATGGATATGAAAAGGAAGAATCGAACCATTATAGTGTAGCAACAGCTGTTGCAAATGGAATGGCTGATGTTGGGGTTGGAATTGAAAAAGCCGCAAAAATGGTCGGAATCGACTTTGTACCGTTAATATCAGAAAGCTACGATTTAGTTATGTTAAAAACTCCTGAAAATGAACCGTTAATCCAGACAATAAAAGATATTTTAAACTCTGCCCACTTTCGGGATGAAATACAACTTTTAAGAGATTATGATATTTCTAGAACTGGAGATATTGTTTATGAAACATTTTAAAGGAGACTGCATTTTTTGCAGTCTCCTTTTTAATGTCTATCAAAGCCACTGAGAACGGATGATATCCTTAACACAATTCATTTCAATTACACCCTCACCTGAAGTAAAATGCCCTCCATCAGGCAATAAAATAAATGGAATCCCTAATTTTTCTGCTAACACATTCGTTATCTGCCAATCAATTATCTGATCTGTTCTAGAGGATATTATAAAAGACTTTCCTAATAAATGCGTGATTTTGTTTAAATCTAAGTTATCCATATAATTATCGAATTGTGGAAAATCTTTAATTGCTTGTGCAAATCCTGATACAAACACCGCTCCCTTTATCTGTATATGATGACGAAGAAGAAATCTTAAAAAAGTAACACAACCTAAACTATGACATACAAAATACGCATCTTGCGCATTGCTGACAGCTCGGTCTAAGTCACTGTCCCATTGTTTTACATCTGCAACTGAGACAGTCGTGTATTCCACTACTAGTATCTCTAAAAAATCTTTAAAGTTTTGTTTAATATCAGCAAGCCAATTTATATCAGGTGAGCCGCCGAATCCATCTATCAAATATAGTTTATCCAAGATTATTCTTCTCCTTTTATGCCGTTGTGTCTTTTATTTATTTCTCCTCTATAAGTATTTCAAACAGTTCTGCCGACCTTTTATCGTCGCTGTTTAGTTGCATATATTGGTTTTCAGAAGATGGGACAATAAATTCTACTTTATCTTTCTCGTCATTTAGCCAAATATCATAGCTTAATGATTTAATTTCTGTGTCAGAATCATCAGACTGCGCACTGTATCTGTAATCTGCTGGGCGTATATCTATACTTCCGTTATTCCATTCTAATCCGCCTACAATCTGATTCACTCTTTCAATCTGCTTTTGTTTAGTGATCTTTTTGAATTCCTTGTAATCAGCATTTTCTCCTGCACGTTTTTCAACGACTATATAATATCTGTCATTACTTAAACAGCCGCTCAACAAAATTACTAATAAACCAAGACTTATGAAAAAACAGTTACTCTTTTTCAAAAAAAGCCCCCCCTAACAATCGATTTAAAAAGCTGTAATCCAAATATTGCATAATAATATTTCTGTAAGCTGAAAATAAATACAAAATACATTTACTTAGGGGTTTTTATGCAATTATGCAAACAATGTTTGTTGTATTTTTTATCTTCATTAGTTTATTTTTTGGTGTTTGGAGACGTTTTAATGAATGGTATTCGACATTATTATTTTGGATAATTGGTGATTTGCTGTACGCTTCCCTACTTCATGATTTTAGAGTGTGGGAGTTTCACCCTGTCTGGGTTGATCACTTTATTCTCCCTACCCACACATTAATTAGCACCGCAATCGCATTTTTTATTTATCCGTCTGTTATTGTTGTGTTCTTAGGACGATTTCCTTCTTCTTTCTTTCATAGAATTGGTTGGATTATATTATGGGCTGTGATTTTTGAAAGTATTGAAATAATTGCTTATGTGAATAAAAGTATTTTCCATCATTACGGCTGGACTCTTGGCTGGTCCTTTTTGTTTAACATCATTACTTTTTCTTTATTAGCTGTACATAAATGGAAACCTTGGGTCGCTTGGCTATTATCCTTATTAAGCATAAGCTCGCTATGGTTTATTTTTCAGCCTCCCCTTCCTAAGTAATGGAAAGGGAGGGCGCTTACTTTATAGAGACTGCTCTTAATAGTACTAATAAAGTTAACTACTTGACCCTCCGATAATTCCACTAACTTCACCTCTTTCAACAAAAACCTACTAAGCACATATTAACACTTCCACACTTTTCCATAAATAAAAAATATCCCATGATTCTGGGATATTTTCTTAACTTACCTTTCTATACACTGTTCCTATAGTTATGGAAATTTAGAAAGGTGTGGTTTTTTTGGAAAGGAAAGATATTGTTATCGTTGGTGGTTATGGACATGTAGGAAGATTGATATGCAGTAAGTTAGGAGAAATTTATCCCGGCTATGTGTATGCTGCTGGCAGAAGCATGGAGAAAGCGGAAACGTTTTCTGCATCAACAAATGGAAAGGTATTGCCGCTGTTACTAGATATCAATAAAGCTGTTCCTGCATCCTTACTGGCGAGTGTAAAACTCGTCATTGTTTGTCTGGAACAAGAAAATGCTCTATTTGCTACCACCTGTCTTCAAGCAGGGATTGATTATATCGATATTTCTGCATCATACCGGTTTTTAGCTGAAGTGGAACAGCTCCATGATTTAGCAGTTAACTCCAATGCTGCAGCGATGCTCAGTGTCGGGTTAAATCCGGGAATAACGAATCTACTGGCTAGTTGGATGGCAGAAAAAGTCGACCATACAGACGCAGTGGATATTTTCTTAATGCTCGGGTTAGGAGATACACATGGGCATGCTGCCATTGATTGGACAATACGGCAAGCAAAAACGGACTATTATAAATGGATAAAAGGTAAACAGGTGAAGTTGAAAAGCTTTGGCGGCATGAAGTCTGCCTATTTTGGTGAACAGCTTGGCTGGCGAAACGCTTATCATTTTGATTTTGCAGATCAACATGTTTTGCATCATACAATAGCAGTTGATGATGTCACCACTTATCTTTGTTTTGATTCACGCTTTGCAACTGGTGCTTTAGCCTTTTTGAAAGCAATTGGACTGCTTCGTTTCCTGCCTATTCGCTTGTCTACAAAATTGTTAACTAGAATTTCAATTGGAAAGCCGATGTTTTGTGTAAAAATTACCGTTACCGGACGTAAATCAGGGAAGCCAATCGTGTTAGAAACAGAGCTTTATGGGAAAGAAGAAGCAAAAATAACTGCATTGGTAACCGTATGGGCTGCTTGCTATATGTGTGAAAACAATTCCTGCACAGGTGTTTTCCACATGGAAGAAGTATTGGATTGGACTGCTCTTCAGGATGAATTAAAGAACTATATTATTTGGGAAGCTCCGCAACTTTTATAAAAGGAACAATGAACAAATTTTGCTAATTTATACAAATAACTGGAATAACCACTGTCTTTCTATCCAAACTATAGTAAAGGAGGGTTTATATGAAGAAAATCGGTAAATTCCAGGCGATTATGTGGAGTATTGCGTTACCAGGTTTCAGCCAATTATTAACTGGACATTTCTTTAAAGGTACATTATTTGTACTAACAGAGATTCTTATAAACGTATATAGTCATTTTAATACTTCCATTATGTACAGCTATTTAGGGGAATTCTCTAAAGCAGAAGAAGTAATCAATTATGAATGGTTATTATTTTATGCTTGTTTATATTTCTTCGCTATGTGGGATGCATATCAATACGAGATGCCTGCTGATGAACAATTGTCTTTTCTTCCCTTTTTATCTGCGGCTGCTTTCGTTACACTCGGCTTAATTTATTCTAGTAAGATTACTTTATTTGGCCAGTCACTCGGCCCTGTTTTTTTGCCAATGATGTTTGTAATTCCTGGGGTTGTTATTGGTTTTATTATTAGATACATACTGCTTAAGTTTTCCAATGAAAAAAGAAGTTATATCTAAATGAGATTAACTTCTTTTTCATTTTGGAAATCAGATTTCGGCATTTATTTCTTCTACTAGACAATACTTAAGCTTGCTAATGGCAGCCTGCTCATCTTCCCCATTTACAAATAAGGTAACTTTATCACCTTCAGCTACAGATAAGTCCATCACTTTCATTATATTTTTGCCATTGGCGGACCTTCCTTTTTTAGTCAGGATAATTTCGCTGCGAAAGGTCTGAGCTATTGCCACAAAAAGGGCAGCATTTCGCGCTTGAAGCCGATTTACTTCCACTGTAATCCTTGTTATTAACAAATGCTTTCCACCTGCCCATTTATAGTGCTCGTTAGATATTATCCAGCAAGCTGATTAGTTCTAGAACGATATTTATAGTTTCTTAGCAAGATTGAGATGGTCCCGAAAATTAATGATATAAAACCTACTAAGACTACATATTGAATTCCTAATTGAGCTATAAATAATCCGCCAGCAGCAGCGCCAATCGTTGTACCTAAATTACAAGCTGAAATAAATAATCCATTAGCAAAGTCTGGAGCTTCTGGTGAAGAGGACATGATCCAATATTGATTGATATTGCCGCCCACCCCAGCTAGAATTCCCCAAATAAACGTTATGATTGCCATTGGGATGGAGAAATGACCAAATAGGAACAACACCATATAAACAGCTCCTAATAAAAACGGAAATGCGATGACCGTTCTTCGAGCATTATTCGTCAACAGCTTTCCTGCTGTTATATTTCCAATAATATTGGCTGCACCGAATACAGTCAGCATAATAGTAATCGAGGCAGAAGACATGGATGTTACTGATGTTAAATATTCAGCAAGATAACTGTATACACCAAATATTGCAGAGTTAAGGAAAACGACTGCAATGATAGACTGCCAAGTAATCAGCTTTTTCAAGATGGCTAACTGTGAGCCGTATGAAAGCTTTTCTTTAACAGGCATGCTTGGCACGAATAAATATGTCGCAATAAACGCGATTATATTCACTGCAGCAAAGAACGACATCGCCAATTGTAATGACATACTGCCAGCGATAAAGCTTGCGACTGGCACACCAATGACCATTCCGGCAGATACTCCTATGAATACTTTAGCAACAGCTTTAGGTGCTTCTTCTTTACGGACCGAAGCACCTGCTACCGAAAACGCTAATGAACAATAAATAGGATGGAACAGCGCAGGTACAACTCTAGCAGCTAATGCAATGGTAAAATTAGTAGTAAAGATGGACACAATGTTACCGATAATGAAAACTCCAAGCACAAGTAGCATTACTTTTTTTCGGTCTAAGCCTGAAAAAAATAATGGCATTGTCGGCCCAGAAACTGCGATAACAAGGGCAAAGAGACTAACCAGCAGGCCTGCTTTTGAGACACTGACACTAAAGTGATCAGCAAGAGCAGGCAATATTCCGATAACCCCCATTTCTGTATTGATAATGCCAAATACACCGATGGTTAATATCATGATAAGCAATTTATTATTCTTGACCAAAATTACACCTCAAACTTTCTAAGAATTTCAAAACACAAAACCCCGTAATGATGACTACTTTGTTGGCAATTACGGACATTTTTTTATGTTCCCTTCATATGTGATTTAATCATTTGCTTTTATTTTAGCTTCGATTTTCACATATAACCAATACTTATATCTCATATCTAGAAATGCCTGTTAAGCATTTCTGGATACATGTATACTTAAACATAATGAAGGGGGAATACAGATGGAAATAAGGGTGTTACGCTACTTCCTCGCAATTGCCAGGGTTGGTAATATCACAGCTGCTGCAGACCTGCTGCATGTTACACAGCCGACTTTATCAAGACAAATGAAAGATTTGGAAAAGGAATTAGGAAAAAAATTGTTTATTCGCAGCAGTCACAGTATCATTCTTACAGATGAAGGCATTTTGCTGCGAAACAGAGCAGCAGAAATTGTTAACATGGTCGATAAATTGGAATCGGAATTTCATTCAATGGAGGAAACTATTAGCGGAGATGTTTATATCGGCGGCGGTGAAACGGATGCGATGAGATGGATTGCCCGTGTAATTAACGACGTAAAGTTAAAGTATCCTAATATACGCTATCATCTTTACAGCGGAAACGAGGACGATGTTACAGATCGGCTTGACAAAGGGCTGCTCGATTTTGGCATCCTAATTGAACCTGCAGATATATCCAAATACAACTATATGAATATCCCAGCTAAGGACGTTTGGGGTGTTGTTATGCGCAAAGACAGTCCTCTCGCTGATAAACCGGCAATACGAGCAGCTGAACTTTTGGAGCTGCCTTTAATATGTTCACGACAGGCTATCAAACAGACATACTCGACAAATAAATTTGCAGACTGGTTCGGTGAAGATTTTGATAAATTAAATATTGTCACAACATATAATCTTGCCTATAATGCCGCCATTATGGTGGATGAAGGGATTGGTTATGCGGTTACTATTGATAAAATAGTGAATACATCGAGTGATAGCAATTTATGCTTTAGACCGCTAGAGCCTAACCTTGAATCTGGTTTAAATATTGTGTGGCGCAAGCATCAAGTTTTTTCTGAAGCTGCTAATGTCTTTATTAAAGCTATCCAAGCGAAATTTTAAAGCTTTCTGATAAAATTTGTAAACAGCTAAAAAGGATGCCCCTTTGGGACATCCTTCACTCACAAAATCACATGGTGCTTGTATCAATAACGAATCGATATTTTACATCAGAAGCTAAAACACGTTGATATGCTTCGTCAATTTCATCTGCAGAGATAATTTCAATATTAGGAACAATATTATGCTCCGCACAGAAGTCGAGCATTTCTTGTGTTTCTCGGATACCGCCAATCATAGAACCAGCAAATGAACGGCGATGGCCGATTAAAGACATCACATTTAGTGACAAAGGCTCGCCAGGTGCGCCAACATTCACCATTGTTCCATCAAGGGTTAACAAAGAGAAATACGCATCAAGGTCAAGCTTTGCACTTACTGTATTGATAATAAGGTCAAATTTTCCAGCAAGCTTCTCAAATGTAGCTGGATCGCTAGTAGCATAATAATCAGCTGCCCCAAATTGTAAGCCGTCTTCTTTTTTGTTCAATGTTTGAGATAAAACAGTAACCTCAGCACCCATCGCATGGGCAATTTTCACAGCCATATGACCAAGTCCGCCTAACCCAACAACGGCTACTTTTTTACCTGGTCCAGCATTCCAGCGATTCAGTGGTGAATATGTTGTAATTCCTGCACATAGCAGCGGTGCTGCCACATCTAATTCAATATTATCAGGAATTCGGACAACAAAATCTTCTATTACAACGATATGTGTAGAATAGCCACCTTGTGTAGGCTCGCCATATTTATCTACACCAGCATAAGTAGGAATATTTCCTTTCAGGCAGTATTGTTCCTCTCCTTTTTGGCAGTTTTCACACTCGCCGCAAGAATCAACCATACACCCGACTCCAACGCGGTCACCTACTTTATATTTTGTTACTTCCGCTCCGATTTCCGTAACAATACCAGCAATCTCATGACCTGGAACAAGAGGGTAATTTACAGGACCCCATTCGCCGTGGGCAGTATGAATGTCAGAGTGACATATACCTGCATATTTAATTTCAATTAAAACATCATGTAAATCAAGGTCCCGTCTCTTAATTTCTGCCGCTCTGAACGGTTTGTCTGGACCATCAACTGCTCGCGCTTTAGCTGTTGTCATGTTTCTTAGCCTCCTAGTAGTTTCATTTTTTTTAACATTACTAGAATACGCCTTCTAGTTAACTCTAAGTCAAGTAAAAAGACTAAAAAAAACACCTGAACGTTATATAAATTAGTTCAAGTGAATTTATTACATGTGTATATCAACCCAGTCCTTCTATTAAAGTACCTAAATTATCTAAATCCTGTGTGATATTTAAGATAATCACAAATCTCCACTCTTTATTAATTTTGCCTAGCTTAACTACTTGGTGGACTTCAATCTGATCATTAGAATAAGTTCTGTGAGAATCACAAATCTCGTATAAAGTTGCTGCAAAATTTGTATTGTTCCAATCTCTAATTTCTAACGAAACATATTCTTGGCTTTTTTTAAGATTCATTTTTAACTCCTATTAAGGTTATTGCCTTGCTAAAATAAAATTTTGTATCCAATGATGATAATGATGATTCCGATAACAATAAAGCCACCGATGGTAGGACTGCCATACAGCGCTCGATTCCAACTGTCGTCTGTTTCAATTTTACTTTTCTCTTCATCATTATTTTTCAAAAAAGCCCTCCTATCCATTTCTTCATAATCCGGTAATGTTACATACGTTTATTCATCAGATAAGTTTCATCCTCCTCATGCATAAAAAAACTGTTAGACAAAGTCTAGCAGTCAATTTAAATTAGACAAATATTCATATGCTGTCGTTCCATAGACACTTTTAAAATGTTTATTTAAATGAGGTAAATCTACAAAACCGCATTCTGCTACAGCAGCATAGATATCTCTCTTTCTTTCTATTAACTGCTTTGCTTGTTCTAGCTTGCTGTTTAGAAAGTATTGATATGGGGAGATTCCTGTATGAGCATTGAATATTCGGATAAATTGATATTTTGATAAATCAAGCTCACCGCTTATATCGTCAAGCTTAGGAACGGCCAGTAAGTTAGCACGAAGCATCTCCTTTGCTTTTCTTATCAGAACATTATCTTTTTTATATTCTTGAGAGAGGTTTGTTTGAACAAGACTCTCTGTTAGCGACAGCAGCAACTCACTGCAGACAGCTTCCCCTTTTTTATTAAGAATAGCATTAGCTAGTCTTATAACTTTTTGCTGAAGGATTTTATCGTATACAATAGGTGTTGAAAACTTGATTATTTCCTTTTTCTCCGATACCTCTAAGAACAGTTGTGGATCGATATAAAGCATCACATAATCAAGGCCTGCATCATCATGTGCCATCCCGTCATGAGCTTGTTCTGGATTAAAAAACATGACGCCGCCTTTATGGGACAACTGCAAACTGCCATCTAAATGATATCGTTGAATGCCGCGTAATGTGACCCCTATTGCATACTCTTTATGAGCATGCTTTTTATAGGTAAACTCATACATACTGGCTGCTAAGGCAGTTATGCCAGCTGATTTTTTATAAATAAATTTCTCCACTGCAACCACCCCTTTATTCTCTGCTAAAACCACATCATTCCAGCGGCGTATACTAGAAATAAAGCCATTAGAAGATTGACTGCCTTTTTATGTTTTTGCAAAAAGGCTTTAAATATTGCGCCGAAAAGCACCCAAGTAATAAAGGCTAAAAAACCGATGAAAGTAATACCGGCTATACTTGTCATCAATGCTGATGCTGACTGGAAATACGGCATGATATAGCTTGGAATAATGGTCATCGTAAACAGAATTACTTTAGGATTTACAAATTGCATGATAAATCCAGATAAAAACGTGCCTGTATTATTTATTAAATTGCCTTTTGCTGAATCACTTTTATATATTTGCACTGCCAAATAAATCATGTATAAGCTGCCGATAATCTGCATCACCATTAAAAGCTTGGGTATGATTGTATAAAGCACAGAGTTCAGAAAAGCAGATACAACAAGCAGTAGGCCGAACGCAACCGTTGCTCCATATGTATATTCCATTGCCTTTCTAGTACCAAAATTGTGCACTGTTGATAAAATAACGATATTAGTAGGACCTGGTGTGAATGTTACGATAAAGCAGTATATTATAAATGATGTAATATTCATGAGGGAACTCCTTTCCTTTTGTCCTTATGAATATTACATCTATGTTTATAATGTATATAGTATATTATTGCAGATATTAACTCATTTACTCAATAAAAGGCCGTTAAGCATTTCTTATAAAAGTAAAAATTGACATATCTAAAAAAACCGATATAATCGGTACCATGGAACCTATTCATGTATTTAAAGCACTCTCTAATGAAACAAGATTGAATATTTTAGAGTGGCTGAAGGAACCTGAGAAGCATTTCCCAAAACAAGGCGCTCATTTGCCTAAGGAGGTAAGCTACAAAGGCGGAGTTTGTGTTGGGGATATTCAAGAAAAGGCTAAAGTTTCTCAATCTACCGTTTCTAGCTACTTAAACATGATGCAAAAAGCTGGACTGCTTGACTCTATTCGTCATGGTCAATGGACATACTACAGGCGAAATGAGGAGTTTATTCAACAGCTAGCAAAGTATTTTCAAACAGAAATCTAACTTTGCATGGATTTCTGTTTTTTTAAGACTCTATATCTATATTTCTAGATATATAATTATTCAAAAAAGGAGAACTGATTTTATGCGCTATCTTTCTTATTTGTTAGCCCTTCTGGCTGGAGCAGCGCTCAGCTTTGAAGGAGCTATTTATGCTGAACTGGGAAAAACAATTGGACAAATAGAAACAAGTTTTTATAACTTCTTTATGGGCTCTATTATTATGGGGCTATTATGGATTTTCTTTGGTAAAGGAGATCTTTCTTATACATTAAAAGCACCTAAGTGGACATTGCTTGGCGGCGGATTAGGTGTCGTTTATTTAACTGCTATTGTTATTAGTGTTCCATACGTCGGTGTTGGAATCTCAATGGTTGCAGTCATCATCGGACAACTGGTGATGAGCATGGTAATTGAGCATTTCGGATGGCTTGGCAGTAAAAAGACTAAAATTAACAAGGAAAAGATATTTGCCGTAATCTCTATGATTATCGCACTTATATTAATAAACTAGGAGGTTATCAATTTGGGGTTATTTATGATTTTATTCACATTAATCGGCGGTATCACACTAAGCGCTCAATCTTCTATCAATGGTACATTCAGCCGCAAAGCAGGCACAATTGAAACTACTTTTTTAACTTTTCTAACTGGAACCTTGTTTCTTACTGTTTTCATTATCTTTTTTGGACATGGGGATATTCTTGCACTTTTAGAAGCACCTAAGTGGCAATTAAGTGCAGCCTTTTTAGGCACAGCCTATTTGCTGCTGACTGTTATCGCCGTTCCTCGAATTGGGGTAATCGCAACAAATATCGCGGGGATTGCCGGTCAACTAGTAATTGGAGTGATAATTGATCATTTTGGCTGGTTCAATAGTTTAGTTATTGAATTAGATATGAAACGGGCCTTTGCATTACTATTTATGATTATTTCTTTATACTTCATCTATAAAGGCAATAAGCGTTCGAATGAAGAAGCACAAAATTCTTAACAACCTGATAAAAGGTGGTGTTCCTAACAATAGGAACACCATCTTTTTTTGATATATCAGCTATATATAAAATTGCATTGCAAGATAATTCAGTGTGTACGGCATATCAATACACCGTCAGGACATAATCGTTCCGCTTAAAGGAAGATCCATACCATATAATAATTTTTAATATAATAAGACAAGTAGCAAGAGCTGTTCGTACTTCCCTTCTCGTAGACGAAAAACACATGCAACCAAAGATGGTGTTAGATGACCCTATACAAGGAATTAATGATGTTTATCTTGTCGTTGGATTGCTGCCGAATGGAGCAAAATACAGAGACTGCTTTCTAAAAGTGCTGAAGCGTTAAAAGACTAAGCAAAAGAGAAATGAACGTTATTCTTGTTCATTTCTCTTTTGCGCCTTATTAAAGTGTTTTACACATGATAAAGTCAGTCTGTTCTTCATCACCCATATAAAAGGAATGAGCTCCCTTTTGCCTAAATCCCATTTTCTTATAAAAGGCTATAGCATTTTCATTTTTTTCCCAGACGCCAAGCCATATTTTCTTTTTATTGTTTTCTCTGGCAATATCAAGTGCTTTTTGGAAAAGAACCTTCCCAAGTCCGTGTTTTTGAAATCGGCTTTTGATATAAATCCTTTCGATTTCAAGTGACTCAGTCCCCATTTCCTCAGTTTGTGCGTCATTCATATTTACCTTTAAATATCCAGCCAATTCCTTATCTAAATATAGAAAGAAAAATTGGGATGAAATGTTGGACAGCTCTTTCTCTAACTGCTCTAAAGTAAATGCTTTATCTAAGTAGTTCTTCATATTTTCAGGTGAATTTTGGTCTTTAAATGTTTCATTAAAGGTTTCATAACTGATTTCTCGAAGCTTTTGTAAATCTTTAACTGTACATATTTTAAGTTCTAATGTCATTTGAAATGCTGCTCCTTTTATTTATAATAAGCCCACTAATTTTATTGCAAATGCAATAAAGATATCTTATATTAAATATAATGTATTTTTGTTGCATTTGCAATAAAATCTCAAGGAGGCAATCATGTGAAATATGTATTTTATGTAATAGGGATATTTATTTTAACCTGTGGAATTTCCTTAACGATTCAATCGAATCTTGGAACTTCACCTTTTGACGCCCTTTTAGTTGGCTTATCTCAAAATATAGGGCTGACTGTCGGCAGCTGGGAATTTATCTTAGCAATTATCTTGATTTTATTTAACTCCTTGTTAAAAAGACAGCAGCCTGAAGCTTTAGGATTGGTAACAGCTTTTATAACTGGAATTGGCATCGATTTATGGCTGTTTTTATTGCACGGTTTAATAACACCTGAAATTTGGTATAGCCAATTGATTTGTTTTATTAGCGGCTTAATTGTGATTGGATTTGGAACCGCCATATATTTACACACAAACTTCGCTCCAATTCCAGTCGATCGGTTAACATTAATTATTCAGGAACTAACTAACACAACTATTTTTCTTTCGAGAACATTTATTTATTTAGTATTTTTAATTATTGCATTCAGTTTAGATGGACCAATTGGCATTGGTACGTTACTAACGGTTTGTTTAGGAGGACTTGTTCTGCAATACTTTATGCCAGCAGCGAAAAAAGTATTAAACATGTTTATCGCAGATTCTAATCCGTCTACACATGATAAAAAGCAGGCCATATAAAAAGACGTGAGACTTCTCCATACTCACGCCTTTTTACAAGCTGCTATAATTTATGCTTCTCTATATAAAAAACAGGTTCAGACTCAACATTTTTAATCCATATACTATCTTTGCCTTCAAGCCCTTCTCTAATCCAAACATTATTTTGCTCATTTTCCATATGCCGGACCCAAGTTATATAGCCATTAACGGCTTGAGGGGTATCATCTCGTTCCTTTTCTTTAGGTGCTGTCAATTGCTTTTGGTCATTAGACTTCAAATGAATGGAATAAAGGCTAGTATACATTGTAGGTACCGGGCCTTCCTTCCATTCTTTATTTTCCTTAGAACGAGCAACAATCACTACATCAGGAGAATACCATGACAAATCCAAGTCAACATCCCCCTTTGGTGTATAAACTTTCTGTCCGATAAAAGCAGGCATTTCTGCGATGGTTGTCCGCTTATTTTCAACGAGAAATCTTCCTTCACCAGAAATATAGGCAAGCTGATTTTTATTCGGGGCCCAATTAAACCAATCCTGATTGTTCAGCATTTTGCCGACTTCTTGAAAACGTTCTCCCTTTGCTGTAATAACACATAATGAATTACTGTCATTGGACC
This sequence comes from Bacillus sp. Au-Bac7, assembly GCF_021341655.1. NCBI lineage: Bacteria > Bacillati > Bacillota > Bacilli > Caryophanales > Bacillaceae > Bacillus > Bacillus sp. Au-Bac7. The sequence continues at coordinate 748,514 of NZ_JAJTTG010000002.1, forward strand.
AGGATGCTGTCGGAATAGCCAGAAAGCTAAGCCACTTTCCATCATCACTCCACTTAAACTCCTCTGCCGTTATTGCAAATAAATCTTTATTAGTCAGGATTGTAAAAAAGGGATGAATCTTTTCTTGTTGTAAGTTTGCATCAGCTGCGACTTTAAATAATTCAATGGGGCCCCAACCTGTCGGTAATAAATTGGATTGAGAAGACACAATAAATTCTTTGCCGTTCGGAAACCATTCAAATCCGCTGACACCTAAAGAAACGTTCTCAAACATTTCAGGCCGTCCATGTTTTATTTTAGTGACGTTTAATATTCCTTGATCATTATAAGCTAACTGATTATTATTTGGTGACCATTTGTAATCCGTTGCACTCACTTGCACATATGGTTGATAGCTTTCGTTTTTGACCATATCATAAATATACAGATCAGACTTTTCACCTTGCTCATCCCCATCTATATACGCAATAAAACGGCCATCAAAGGACCATTTAGGGTTGTATACATGCTGAGAATAGGTGAGCTGTCTTTCTTCACTTCCCTCCTTCACCCACAGCTGATTGTTGCGCACAAATGCAGCTGTTAAAGGCACTTCCCCTGCGGCTCCAGCAGCAGTAGATAAACTAAAAAAAATAACAAAAAGAGATAAGAGCATTCGATAATTCATAACTAGTCCTCCATTCTGCTACTAAGATGCCCCGAGTTATTATTTCTAATGCTATAAAATACACTAAAAAAGCTCTACTCCCAAGTGGATAAGGGAATAAAGCTTTTGATTTTTACGCAGGGTCTTTCTTAGCCTTATTTTTATTGTTTGGCGCAAACCAGCCGATTAATGCTACCGCTACTAATACTCCATAAAAGATTAACGTCCAGCCAGTGCTATGGGGAAAATGATGGTCCAGTACACCAATATCTTCGTGTGCCAGGGTAATTACGCTAAGCTTGACACCGACCCAAGCTACAATTACATATGCTGTTGTTTCTAATGCAGGTCGCTTATCAAGCAGCTGTACAAACCATGTGGCTGCATATTTAATTAAAACTAGGCCGGCAATCCCACCAAGAAGAACAACGAGAAACTGTCCTCCATCCATACCGCCGAACTCACCAAGCGGTGAATCAGGAAGGCCGAGGGCAAGAGCAACTGCCGCTAAAATGGAATCAATCGCAAAAACTAAATCTGCTAATGCAATCTTTCCCACAGTAGGTAAGAAGCCCTTTCCTTTAGCCTCTTCTTCCACTTCCGTATGCGGCTTTTCTTTCTTAAACCATGCCTTAAAGATATGCTTTAAGCCTAAATAAAGCAGATAAACGGCACCGATTGCCTGTACCTGCCAGACGTTTGCAATAAATGATATCGCAAACAGTGCTGCAAATCGAAAAATAAAGGCGATAATTATACCGTAATTTATTGCCCTTTTTTTCTCATCTTCAGGTAAATGCTTCGCAATTACTGCAAGAACCAATGCATTGTCAGCAGATAACAACCCTTCTAAGCCAATTAAAATCAACAATGCCCAAGCATATTCCAACCATATTGACTCCATTTTTTTCTCTCCTTTCTAATATGTATTATGTGAAAGGTTTAAGCTGACAATAAAGAAAATTAAATAAGTCTGCAAATTTCCAAATAACCCTGTAACTTTATTTATTCCTTAACAAGGGTATTTATTTATAAACTTATTTAAAATTTCTTTAACTTTCTCCAGCCACACCAAACTAAAATACATAAGAGAATAATCTTCTTTGGATAACTCAATAAAGTATACCCTTAATTCCGTATAGTTATGCTTTGTTAGTTTTTAGTCTGCCAATAACAATGCTAATCATACTTATTTCCTTCAAACATATAGTATTTCGTTTTAGCAGAGATATTTAATACTAATGTTAAGGACAGTATCGTTCCGAAAATGGAGCTACCGCCATAGCTTAATAAAGGCAGAGGAATACCGGTAATCGGCACAAGTCCTGTTACCATGCCAATATTCTCAAAAATATGGAAGGTTAACATTGATATAATTCCAGCCGAAATGATGCTTTCGTATTCTCCTTTGTTGTTTATTGAGATTCTAATAATTCGATAGATTAGCAGAAAATATAAAACTAATACAACACTTGCCCCAAAAAATCCATATTCTTCCCCAATAACGGAAAATATAAAGTCCGAGTGGGCTTCGGGGATAATGACTTCTCCATTGGAGTAACCTTTGCCTGATGTTGTCCCTGAGCCAATGGCCAAGATTGATTGTGTTAACTGATATCCTATTCCTCCTCTGTATTCAAACGGGTTTAACCATGAATCGATTCTCTCTATTTGATATTGATCTAGAAATAACAATAAAGTATCAGGTTGATATATATAGATATAAACGCAGGCACCAATGATGGAAATTACGCTCGAGAAGAATATGACAAGCAGCTTCCAATTTACACCTGACACAAAAATAATCCCAAACATAATGGTGGCAATAACCATTGCTGTTCCTGCATCTGGCTGCTTTAAGATAAACAGGATGGGAATCGCTGTAACTCCCAAAATCTTCCCAATTAATTTTATATCAGTCGCAATTGTTCGATGAATGGTGTTCTTGTTATGGTCGACGGTGACCTTTGCTAAGAAAACAATTAAAAATACCTTCATGAATTCGGCAGGCTGCAAGGAGCCAATCTTATCAATCACAAACCAGGCTTTCGTTCCCTTAATAACAGGTGCAATCGACGAAGGAGCAAAAAATAAGGCAACAAGCAATAATACTCCTAATAAATAAGCATAAAAAGACATTCTTTTTATTTGTTCAAAATCAAAATAATAAACGACAGCCGACATAACCAGTCCAACTATGTACCAAAATACTTGCTGGCCAGCAAAATTTGCTGTGTATGGCAGAAATTTTTGAGCACTTTGGATATTTATCGTGCTGATTATCATTAACAGCAGAATGATTAACAATAAATAATAATCAAACTGCGATTTGTTTTGGTTGTTCATACTTTCCATCTCCAACAAAACTTGAATAAGTCCTCTATTTTTATTACCAATACTTATAACGGAGTTAGGAATTATATTGTTTCAACAAAAAGATGCAACCAGCATTTTTTTGGTTGCATCTTTTTATTATTCTTGTATGCTTTGCCATTTTTCCATTAAGCTGTCTACCCTTTTCACAATTTCCGCTTCTGAAACTGTCTTAATTTGACCGTTTTCTACTATCAGCTTTCCATCGACGATAACATCTGAAATAGCATTTGGCTGCATGGAATAGACTATATTGGCAAATAGTTCAGATTTAGGAGAAAGAGATAAATCATTTAAATCTAATGTAACAAAGTCTGCTTTCATGCCTACTTTCAACTCTCCAGTTGGAAGCTGCAACATCTCAGCTCCTGCTTTTGTGCCCATGTCGAATACTTGTTTAGCATTAATGCATGTTCCATCAAGGCGTGTAACTTTTTGCAGCAGAGAACACATTCTCATTTCTTCAAAAATACTGATGCGGTTATTGCTGCAAGCTCCATCAGATCCGAGTGAAATGCGAACTCCCGCATCCAGTAAGTCAGGAATTCTTGTTACTCCATCTGATAAAAACATATTGCTGGATGGGCAATACGCAAGCCTTGCGTTTTTTTGGCCTAATATTTTTATTTCACTATCTTCTAACCACACTAAATGAATAGCAATCATGCTTTCATCTACCACACCAAGTGAATGGAGATAATGAACTGGACGCAAGCCGTATTTTTCAAGGATTTCATCGACTTCAAATGTTTCTTCTGCCACGTGAATATGAAAGGGTGTTCCTAGCTCCTTAGCGAGGCGATGTCCTGCTTGAATCATTGCAGGAGAAGCTGCATGAGGACTATGAGGTGCAGGATGAATGGAAACCATGGAATCACCTTGATACTTAATCGCTAATTTTCGTGTCCGGTCCACTGCCTCTCCCACTGTTTCCCGATAACTTATTGGGGCCCCTTCCCAATCGTACATTGTTCTTGCAAAAACGAGACGAATACCTAAATCTTTAGCAGCTTGAATGACAGCTTCATCTGTAGCAGTACCGCCATTATGAACATAGAAGAAATCACTTACTGCCGTAACTCCGTATTTCAGCATTTCTCCAAATGCAAATAAGGCACCTGTATAAATTGCCTCCTCATCTAGTAAGGGAGTATAACGGTAAAGTGCTTGATCTCTCCATTCTAGAAATGGGCGATCTACAGCAATTCCTCTTAATAAGCTTTGAAAAGAATGATTATGAGCATTCACAGTGCCAGGCACAATTGCTTTTCCTTCCCATTCAATTACAGTAACGCCTTTGTATTTTTCTAATAAGCGATTTTTAGGACCAATTTCTTTAATGACTCCGTCTAAAACATAGATTGCTTGATTTTTTTGAAATTGATTATTTATATAAATAGAATCGGCCATATATAAAACACTCAATCTATTATCCCCTTTATGTGTCTAATTTTTGATCTAGCATAAGAATTGTATGCAGCAAAGTATTTGCTGCTTTTTCAATGTCTTCCAAGCGGCTTTCCTCGTCTGGACAATGGCTCTTTCCGCCAAGACTTGGAACAAACAGCATCCCGCTTTTGGTGATATTCGCCATATGGGCAGCATCATGACCCGCCATACTGCCAAGGAGATAATAAGGATATTCCCAGTTACTCACAATTTCTTTCATCGTATCAATTATGAATGCATCCATACTTGCAGGCGATTGATTAAGCAAGACCTTCCTGTCTATATGAACAAACCGCTTTTCTGTCACTCGTAAGCACTCTGTCGTAAATGCCGCCAATATATCTTGTATTTCTACAGATGATTTCCCTCTAATCTCTAAAGTCATACACACTTTGTGAGGGATAATATTTGGCGCATTAGGGAGTATGTTCATCCTGCCGATTGTGCCAACCACTTCATTCGAAGGATGATTTAAGCAGGCACGCTCAAGGGATAAAATAAGCTCCGAAGCGGCAGTTAAAGCATCTTTTCTATCTTCCATAATTGTCGTTCCCGCGTGGTTCGCCTCGCCAATTACCGTAATGCTCTCACGATAAATTCCGGTAATGGCCGTTACTATCCCGATGGGAACGGACCTATTTAGCAATCTTTTGCCTTGTTCTATATGCACTTCTAAATAGGCACTTAACTCCTCAGGCTGAAGCACACAATTCTCAAAAGTATCCAGATCGCCGCCTGCTGCCTGTAAGGCATCAGTTAGTAAAGTTCCTGCTGGATCTGCTACATTTAAAATTTCCTCTGTTGTTAATTTACCAGTAACTGCTCTGCTTCCAAGTGTTGATAATCCAAAAGGGTTCGGCTCTTCCGCACTAAAAGACACTAATTGTAACGGATGTCTTGTCATTATTTCGTTTTCTTCAAATACTCTCATGATTTCAAGCGCAATCAGCACACCCAACGCTCCATCATATTTCCCGCCATTTGGAACAGTATCAAGATGTGAGCCGAAAACAATGCTCGGAAGCTTTTCTTGTCCTGTACGCTTGCCCCAAATATTAGCTGCCTGATCCGTTTTAACAATCAAATTCACTTGATGAAGTTGATCTTTCAGCCAATTTCTTGCTGCCAATTCACTTTGAGTAAAGGTGGTCCTGTCAAGACCACCTAAAGCATTTATGCCAATCTGGCCGAGCTCATCAATATCTGTCATTAAGCGAGCTATATGAATGGAAAGTTTCTTTCCTTTCAACAAATCGCACCACCTTTGACTACAATTTCGCCGCTTTTAATAACTGTATCTACGAGATTAACTGCATAATTGTATTGAAGTGTTTGATAATTAACAGCATCAAATAAAACTAAATCTGCTTTTTTGCCTACTTCAATACTGCCGATCTCTTCAGCTCTGTTAATGGCATGGGCTGCATTAATAGTGCAGGCTGTCAGCACTTCTTCTGGTGTCATCTTCATTGTTAAACAAGCTAAATTCATAATAAAAGGCAATGATTCTGTTGGAGAGGAGCCTGGATTCCGATCTGTCGAAAGGGCAATTGGCACGCCTGCTTCTATCATTTCTCGGGCATTGGCTGGTTCAGTCATTAAGAAAAAGGCAGTCCCAGGCAACAGCACAGCAATCACCCCTTTTTCTGCCATTGCCTTTATCCCCTGCTCTGAAGCACGTAACAAATGATCTGCTGACACAGCACCTAACTCTGCTGCAAGTTCCGCCCCCCCAAAAGAGACAATTTCATCTGCGTGAATCTTTGGTAATAACCCCAGCTTTTTTCCTTCCTCCAGAATACGTTTTGATTGCTCAATTGTGAAAACACCTTCCTCACAGAAAACATCACAAAACTCAGCCAGTTTTTCTTGAGCAACGACAGGGAGCATCTCCTCTACAATCAGCTGAACAAAATCGTCAGGATTTTCTTTATATTCAGCAGGAACAGCATGTGCGCCCATAAAGGTTGAAACTAAATCAATGGGATGTATGTTATTTAGCTTTTGGGCTGCCCGTAATTGCTTTAATTCAGCTTCTAAGGTTAATCCGTAGCCGCTTTTCGCCTCCAATGTTGTGACACCATGTAATAAAAACCGATTTAATCGCTTAGCGGTCTGTGCGATCAGTTCTTCTTCAGAAACTGCTCTTGTCGCTTTCGTCGTGCTTAAAATGCCTCCGCCAGCTTTTAAAATATCCATATACTTGGCGCCTTTTAAGCGCATTTCCAATTCTTGTTCCCGGCTCCCTGCAAACACAATATGTGTATGAGGGTCGATCAACCCTGGAGTTAACACTTTGCCTTCACCACTTACAAAAGTTACAGTCTCAGGTTGCGTGTTAACAAATTCCTCTGCTGCTTGATCTGTACCGACATATACAATGCGTTCACCGCTTATTACGACACTGCCATTTTCAATGACGCCTATTTCAGCCATTGCTTTTCCAGATTTCGGCTTGTCACTGCTTCCGCTTACGGTAATTACTTGTGAAGCTTTTTTTATATAAAGAAGATCTGTCACTTGTATCTCAACCTTTACTTTAGATTTGGAATATGGATACCTTTTTGCTTTGCCGTTTCAATTGCAGCTTCATAGCCTGCATCCACATGCCGCACAACGCCCATTCCAGGATCTGTTGTCAGCACTCTTTCAAGGCGCTTGGCAGCATGCTCTGTGCCATCTGCAACAACAACCATTCCAGCATGAAGGGAATATCCCATTCCCACACCGCCTCCATGGTGAACAGAAACCCAGCTTGCACCTGCTGCCGTGTTGAGCAATGCATTCAATATCGGCCAGTCTGCCACTGCATCACTGCCATCCTTCATTGCTTCAGTTTCCCGGTTTGGTGAGGCAACAGAGCCAGCATCTAAATGATCTCTTCCTATTACGATTGGTGCAGACAATTCCCCGCGTGCCACCATTTCATTAATGATCTTTCCAAATCTGGCCCGCTCTCCATAACCTAGCCAGCAGATCCGCGCTGGCAGGCCTTGAAATTCTATCTTTTCTCGGGCCATTCTGATCCAATTGCACAGATGCTCATTATCAGCAAACTCTCGTAAAATAACTTCATCTGTTTTATAAATATCTTCCGGATCGCCTGATAATGCTACCCAGCGAAATGGTCCCTTTCCTTCACAAAACTGGGGACGAATAAAGGCTGGAACGAATCCTGGAAAGTGAAAAGCATTTTCTACTCCTTCATCAAAGGCAACTTGACGAATGTTATTGCCATAGTCAAAGGCGACAGCTCCTTGCTCCTCCATTGCCAGCATAGCTTTTACATGTACAGCCATGCTTGCTTTTGATTTTTTTACATACTCTTTTGGATTTTCTGAACGAAGCCTCTCTCCATCTTCCAAAGAAAAATGAGCTGGCAGATAGCCATTAAGTGGATCATGGGCAGATGTTTGGTCTGTAATGATATCTGGAATAAATCCGCGCTTCACCATTTCTGGCAGCATTTCAGCTGCATTTCCAAGCAAGCCGATTGAAAGCGGTTTGCCCGCATGCTTTGCATCTTTTGCTAGTGCAATTGCTTCATCTAATGTTTCAGCAAGTACATCACAATAACGAGTCTCGATTCGCTTTTCAATCCGGCTTCGATCGACATCAATGCCAATTAACACACCGCCAGCCATTGTTACAGCCAGTGGCTGGGCCCCGCCCATTCCACCAAGTCCTGCTGTTACGGTAATTGTTCCTTTTAACGTTCCATTAAAATGCTGGTTCGCGCATTCAGCAAACGTTTCATACGTTCCTTGAACTATTCCCTGTGTGCCAATATAAATCCAGCTTCCTGCCGTCATTTGGCCATACATCATCAGTCCTTTTTTATCAAGCTCATGGAAGGTATCCCAATTTGCCCAAGCCGGCACAAGATTAGAATTAGCCAATAAAACACGGGGTGCTGCTTCATGTGTTTTAAAAACGGCCACTGGTTTGCCTGATTGAATAAGCAAGGTTTCATCGCTTTCTAACTCTTTTAATGACGCAACTATTCGTTCAAAGGATTCCCAGTTTCTAGCCGCCTTGCCAATCCCTCCATATACAACCAGTTTTTCTGGATGCTCCGCTACTTCTGCATCTAAATTATTCATTAACATTCGGAGAACAGCTTCCTGCTCCCAGCCTTTCGTATTCAAAGCAGTTCCCCGCGGCGCTTTAATTGCATTTTTTTCAAGTTTCATTTTCCATTCCTCCTGCTACTCATTTATATAATTAGATGGATAATCTTCTACTTTTATTCCTTAGCTAGAGTGATAGTTTCGCAGCAAAGGACCATTCTTGTGTTTTCATAGCTTGTGCTAAGTTTTCAATATCTGTGGAAAAGATACGATCGCTTGTGATTAATGGCACCTCTGCACGAATTTTTTCATGCAATATCTTTGATTGGGGAGAGAGTTTTTCAGCACCTCTAATATCTGCTGCCTGTGCACCGCATATAGCTTCAATTGCAAGCACTTTCCGTGTGTTTTGCACGATTTCATAGGCATGGCGTGCCGCAGTAGCTCCCATGCTGACATGATCTTCTTGATTTGCAGACGACGGGATGGAATCAACACTGGAGGGATGTGCCAATGTTTTATTTTCCGAAACAAGGGCCGCAGCAACATATTGGGTAATCATTAATCCTGACTCAAGTCCTGGATTAGCACTTAGAAAGGCTGGCAGATCATTTAACTGCGGATTTACGAGTCTTTCAATTCTTCTCTCTGAAATATTTGCCAGCTCTGCAGTTGCAATACTTAAGAAATCCATCGCAAATGCGATAGGCTGACCGTGAAAGTTCCCTCCTGATATGACTTTTCCGCTTTCAGCAAAAATCAATGGATTATCTGTTGCCGCATTTATTTCAATCATCAGCTTTTCTTGTACATAATTTAATGTTTGCCATATAGCACCATGTACCTGTGGTATGCAGCGTAAAGAGTAAGCATCTTGCACGCGGAGCTCTCCCTGCTTTGTAGTTAATTGACTGCCTTTTACATAGGAAAGAATACGTGCCGCTACTTCCTGCTGCTCTGGATAAGGTCTTACTTGATGGGATTCAGGAGAGAATGCATCGACTATTCCTCTAAGTCCTTCTAACGTCAAGGCAGCTACTCTGTCTGCTAAAACAGCGAGGGATTGTGCTTCTAAATAAGCTATCACGCCTACTGAAGTTAAGGCTTGCGTGCCATTTATTAAAGCAAGCCCTTCTTTCGCTTTAAGCTGTATCGGTTTTAAGCCAGCACGCTTTAATGCTTCCTTGCCATCCAGCTTTTCCCCTTGATAAACAGCCTCTCCCTCCCCAACTAAGACGAGGGCCAGATGAGCTAATGGTGCAAGATCACCGCTTGCTCCAAGTGAGCCTTGACTCGGAATGACAGGAGAGATTCCGAAATTTAAACAATCAACCAGCAGTTGGAGCGTTTCCGGGCGAATTCCTGAGAAGCCTTTCGCCAGAGCATTCGCTCTCAACAGCAGCATCAACCTGCATATATCTTCAGAGAAGGCCTTACCGACACCACAAGCATGACTTCTAATAAGGTTAATTTGTAAATGCTCTAAGTCTTCATTTGAAATAACCGTATCACTAAACTTGCCAAATCCAGTGTTAACACCATAAATAACCTTTTTCTCCTCAATAAGCTTCTCCACAACAGCTCTGCTATTTTTTACATTTTCCCAAGCTTTTTCATGGATGGTTACCGTCGCTTTGTTGGCTAATACTAATTGAATTTCCTTTAACGTCAAATGGTTCCCATCAAGTAGGATATTCATGATCCTTCAACCTCTCTTTATGCTTTTTTTAAATAAAAAAGGGGCTGCACAAAGAAAATGAATTCTTCATACAGCCCCCTAATAGACTATAAACTATGGGCATACAATTTATTTGGTTTTATAAACTAATTAAAAATCGGCTAAATGGCTAATAACTGAATACCATTATTATATATGTAGACAGAATATTTTGTAAATATTTATTTATTAAATATGATTAAATCCAAGCCCTAAAGCATCATGCTCAAAACCCTTTTTTGGTGCACCGATTGTCCCGAAAATACAGACACAGATCCATTCCCCATTATATCCGTACTTTTCAATTTCCCCTCGTACAATACCAAATGTCAAACCGACTGTCCGCAATATTTCTCCAAATTGAACATTGCCTCTCCCTACACCTTGCAGTGCTTCTAAAATAGTATGATATAGAGCATGAACCTCTCTGTAGGAGTCTCCGTCAATTATCTCATTTGACTTTGCAGTCGTTTCAATAGCGGCAATAACTTTAAATAAGTCCATTGCTCCTACTTTACCAACAGTATAGCGGTATCCTCTTCTGCTTAGTTCATCTTTTAGTGTTTGCTCGCTGCTGCTGTTATTTAAAAGTGTTAACAATGAAGTTAACTTACCCATTGAGTAGTTTTTCACGAAGACAATCCTCCTCCCTGTAGTTTGTTTTAGGTATACAACAAAAAAACCTCGCATGAAAGAACAAAAAAATTCCTCTTGCCAAGTCTCCTTCTACTAACTAAACACTAAACTAAGACTCATATGTATGTACCTAATTCTACAACCTGCACTGTATTTCTTGCTCTTACTTACTTCTCTTACATCTGTTTATTGAACTAAATATCTATTTCTATTTTCTTACATCTCCAAATAGGTGTCAATATAGATTTCTTAATTTTCCGAATCATCCACTTTTTATATATAGCTCTCACTTCACAAATTAGTGTTTGACCTTAGAATTACTAGAAGGTTTATACTTAAGGCAATAATAAATATATATAAATGGAAAGTTGGTTTAAAAATGATTAGAATAGCTTCACAGAAGGATGCGAAGGCGATAGCGTCCTTACTATGGGAAATATTCGAGGACATGGAATTATCATTGCTCAAGAAAATACCTAAAAACACATTATTAGAAATGGTAGCAGAAGCAGTTGCAGACCCTGTTTACCGATATGGCTTTAAGAGAGGTATTGTATACGAACTAGATGGAGAAATAGCTGGTGTATGCTTTGGATACAAGGCTGTTGATGAGCCGGTCATTGATGACCCATTCATGGAAATATTAGTAAATAACGGGTATGATAATAACGAAAAATTATTTGTTGATAAAGAGGCATTACCGGACGAATGGTATTTAGACTCTATTGTTGTTAATCCAACATACAGAGGGTTAGGGATTGGTTCTGCGTTACTAAGAGAAATGGAGCAAATGGCGTTAAAGGCAGGCTCTAAGAGAATCGGGCTCAATGTAGATATTGCCAACCCTAAAGCAAAAAAGTTATATTCAAGTATAGGCTATACAAAGGTGGCAGAGCTTGTCTTAAGCGGCCATCGTTATGAACATCTATGTAAAGCATTATCTAATACTGCTGCAGCAGTAGTACAAAAATAATCTGCAGAATTGCCATTTCAATAGAGATGGGCGCAGTTATGGAGCGGAATTATGAATTGGAAAATAAACGAAATCGCTAATCTTTATGACATTAGTGCACATACTTTGCGCTACTATGAGGAAATTAATTTAGTAGTCCCTAGCAGAGGCGAAAATAACTATCGTATTTATACAGATGAACATTTACAACAGCTGAATATCATCCGTGATTTAAGGAAATTTAATATACCATTAGAAGAAATTAAAGACTATTTAGAGAAACGCACGGTTGAGAAGACCTTAAACTTATTGAAAAAACAGCAAAACTTTCTTGAACAAGAGTTAGCTGCACTGCAAGAAATGCAGCATATCGTCGAGGAAAGAATTGATTTATTTACACATACTGCCCAAATGTCTGAAGGTGAATGTCAGGTGATTGAGTACCCTGACAGATATGTGATTGCCAGTAATGATAAAGATACTGATGGTGAACATGTAGACTTATCATTGAAAGAGCTGTATAAAAAATACGAAAACAATCTTCCGTACTTAGAGCAACAGATGATTGGCAGCTTTCTGTACGTTAAAACTTCAACTAATTCGATTAATCACCGTGTATTTTATTATATCGAAAATGATTCAGACCCGAATACAATGATAATACCTAAAGGAAAATATGCATCTACTTGTTATAAAGGCAATTATAAAAAAACACAGCAGTATATTACGAAGCTGAAAGAGTATATCAAAACAAACAATTACACAGCCGATGGCCACCTTTTTGAAACGTATCTCATTGATTTTCATGAAACTCATATAACAGAAGAATATGTGACAAGAATGGAAGTAAGGATTAAAGACCCTATATAAAGTTTAGTGCATGAACAGATTTGTTCATGCTTTTTTTGCGCTTCATTGACAATTCCCCTATTCTATTCACTCTTTTTATTATAAAAGTACAAAAATTCTTGAAATTATTATTAGTAGGTATTAAACTAACTACTATAAATATACGTAAGTATTACCCTAACTACTAAAGTAGTAAAAGAAAGGACGTGTTATGTTGGACGAAATCTTTAAAGAATTGCAGAAGCTCGGTTTTTCCCAATATGAATGTAAAGCATATGTCAGCCTTTTAAAGCATTCACCTATGACAGGCTATGAGATTAGCAAACGATCCAGTGTCCCTCGGTCTATGATTTATGAAGTGCTTGGAAAACTGCTTGATAAAGGTGCTGTGTACATTGTTCCTTCTGAACCTGTCCAATATGCGCCGCTGCCAGCAAAAGATTTAATTTCCCGACTGCGGCAGAACTTTGAACAGTCTTTTGATTATTTAGAGAAAAACTTAGCAGCACTTAAAAGTGAACAAGAGGTAGATACTATCCACCGGATTAGCGGTGATGAAAATGTACTAGCAGAAATGAATAATTTGATTTTACGAGCAAAAGAAGAAATTTGGCTATCTGTATGGGCTCCGCAAATACCGCCTATTGAGGATGCTGTATTACGGAAAGAAAAAGAAGGTGTTGCAGTCACCTCCATTTTATTTGGTGCGCCAAACACAACGCTTGGCTATACAACACATCATGATTATATGTCTCCTAAAGTCGCAGAGGAACGTACAAACGGCCGGCTGACCATTGTGGCTCGTGATAACGAAGAAGTGATTATTGCGAATTGTTCCCCAGCTTCCCAAGGCTGGGCTATAAAAACACAAGATCCTGCCCTTGTATTGGTAGCACTCGAATATATTGGCCATGATATTATTTTTGCAGCATTGACAAATGAAATTGGCGAACAAAGAGTAGAAGCTCTTTGGAGAGATAATAAAGATTTATTGCGGGTTGTTACAGGAAAACGGTTCAAATAATTGTTTGAACCGTTTTATTAGCAATTTTTATTAGTAGTTAGTTTTATAACCTCTACTGAAGAAAGGAGCTTTACTTATGCAGCTTGACAGTCCCAACTACAGCATAGTAATGAAAAAAGGATCAGAGGAAACATTCTTACAAGGAGTCAAAGCATGTATACCAACATTATTAGCTTACCTAAGCATTGGCTTTGCCTGTGGAATCGTGCAAAAAACAGCAGGACTCAGCATTGCTGAAATAATATTACTAACCTTATTTGTTTATTCAGGCTCCGCTCAGTTTATTGTGGCTAGTATGTATCTTATCAGTACTCCACTTGCTGTAATCACAACGATTTTCTTTGTTAATATACGTCACTTACTTCTAAGTGCTGCTCTATCACCTTATTTTCAGCATTTGTCCCCTTTTCGTAATATGTTAATTGGGGCAGTGTTAACAGATGAAACTTTCGGTGTGGCTATCCAAAAAAGTGCAGAAAAGAACAATATAAGTGAAAAATGGATGCACGGTCTTAATATAACAGCGTATGTAAATTGGCTAATTGCTAATTTGGCAGGTGCTTACTTTGCAAAGTGGATAACAAATCCTGATGCACTTGGTCTGGAATTTGCGTTGCCAGCTGTTTTTATTGGTTTATTAGCTATATCCATTTCAGTCAGAAAAACTGTGCGTATTGACATACTTGTCAGCATAATAGCAACAATAATGATAATAGTGTGTTCATGGTGGCTCTCAGGCAGTTTAAGCATTATCATTGCCACTATTTTAGCAGCCACTATCGGGATGGTGATGACCAAATGGAAATAAACGCTGCTGTACTTTTAATTGTAATTGGAGGAGCTATCGTAACCTTTATACCAAGAGTTGTGCCTATAATGGTACTCAGCCGATTAAAGCTGTCAGATAACGTTCAAACCTGGCTGCATTTTGTGCCTATTGCCATACTCGCCGCTATAATTGGACAGGAATTATTTATGGAAGATAACAAAGTACAGATAATGCTAAACGAGGAGCTGCCAGCAGCCATTATAACAGCTCTTATTGCCATTAAGACTCGCAGTTTATTATGGACAGTTGTTGCTGGAGTTATTGCGTTTGTATTAATGAGATGGTTACTTGCTGGATTTTCAATATGAAAGAATATAATAATTGCACCTTTTTTAGGTGCAACTATTACCTTTAATCTATCTTAGAAAATTTGTACCGTTCTCATCGTTAAATGCCATCTTCCTTTTCTATGCATGAATGTTTAAAAATGTACTCCCCTATCCTCCAACTAAAATATAGACAAAATCTCTAAAAAAAGAATTCCCTAAACTTATGACTTGCATTTTCCGTAAAAATATATTATTATTTGACGTATCAATAGTTGATATGTCAAATATTGATACGTCAATAAATAACTTTAATTATAAAGGAGACAGTTTACTATGAGTAAATTTCAAAAAATAAATGATTTCAATGAGATTGTATACGGACGCCGTTCTATTAAGGTGTATGACCCTACTGTTAAAATCAGCCGTGAAGAGATGAGTGAAATCTTAACACAAGCTTCTAAAGCTCCATCTTCTATTAATATGCAGCCATGGCGCTTTGTAGTTATTGACAGTGAAGAAGGAAAAGCTAAACTAGCTCCTCTATCACGCTTTAACAAAGATAAAGTTTTGAGCTCTTCTGCTGTTATCGCTGTGTTCGGTGACAAGAAGAACTTTGATTATGCGGAGGAAATCTACAGCAAGGCTGTTGAGCTTGGCCTAATGCCTCAAGAAGTAAAAGACGCTCAATTGAATGCTTTTACACCATATTATGAAAATATGTCCGAGGAAGTCATGAAGGATACTATTATGCTAGATGCTGGTCTTGTTTCTATGCAATTAATGCTGGTGGCACGTGCTTACGGATATGATACAAACCCTATCGGCGGATATGAAAAAGATCAAATTGCTGAAAGCTTCGGCCTTGAGAAAGACCGCTATATTCCAATTATGCTTCTGACTATCGGTAAAGCAGCACATGAAGGTTTCGAATCATACCGCCTCCCTGTTGAAACAACAACAGAATGGAGATAATAACTAGTTTTTACATTTACTTTAAAGAATACTAGGAAGAAAAGAACCAGGGACAATCTTGACCTTGGTTCTCTTTTTTATATCTCTCCCATTTTTCCGTAATAATATTACAAATCTAAACACCAATATTTCTTAAAATGACGCTTATTTTTTATTGTTACATTCTGTTGTCTAAGCTATTGCTAATATTTCAGAATAGTTTGTCATAATTATGTAATTCACTTTTTTCAATAGATATTTGGTCATTTTCTCTGTAACCGTCACTCATTCCTTTATTTACAAATTTCGCAGGAGAATCAGATGATGTTCCTTCAACAATCTTCCTTTTCTTAGCCAAAATCTCACTTTTTCCTCTCTTAAAAATTACAACATTCTCTCTATGGTCTTTCTGACTCACTCCGCTATGATGTTAGGTGTTCAAGCGGTAGGCCAAACTAATTAGAGACAAATATTACAAGGCCTACTCAATATAAAAAAAGGAGTGAAATGATGGCTTTATTATCAGAGGGGAAACGCAAACTGACAAAAGCCAGCATCTTATTTACAATGGTGCTCGGTCTTGCAGCGCCTCCATTGGAAACATCTGCTGAAGAGTTTTCATGGATGGACAAGAGTCTTTCTGCTGAGGAAAGAACTCAAACTTTAGTAGAAGCTATGACATTGGAGGATAAAGTAGACTTTATTACTGGCAATGTTAACAACTATTACGGATTTTATAACGAAGGATTAGAGAAATACGGTATTCCTGCCTTACAAATGGCAGATGGGCCTCTAGGTGTCCGCATTGCCAATCCTGAAATTCAAAACAAACAATCAACTGCTTTGCCTTCCGCAATCGGCCTTGCAGCAACATGGAATACGGAGACAGCAGAAGAATATGGTGATTTGATTGGAAATGAAGCATTCAATACAACACATAATGTTATGCTTGGCCCTGGGCTAGATATTGCCCGCAATCCTTTCGGGGCAAGAAACTTTGAATCTTTAGGCGAGGATCCATACTTACAAGGACAAATGGCATCTAGTTATGTAAATGCCATTCAAAGCAATAATGTCTTGGTAACAGCCAAGCATTACTTATTGAACAATCAAGAAAAGGACCGCTTTACAAGCGACTCTCAAGCTAGTGAACGAGCAATCAATGAAATCTATGCAAGACCTTTTGCAAGCGTCATTGAAAATGCTGATTTAGGAAGTGTTATGTGCTCTTTCAATAAAGTAAATGGCGTTTATGCATGCGAAAATCCTGATTTACTGACTGATTTGTTAAGAGACAGCTTAAACTTTGAAGGTTTCGTGATGAGTGACTACGGAGCTAATGTCAGCACAGCTGAGTCAATTAATGCAGGACTCGACTTAGAAACACCAGGTGAGCCTTTTGGAGTATGGGGCGAAGAGCTCTTGCAGGCTGTGAAGGATGGAAAAGTAAGTGAAGAAACAGTTAATCAAAGTGCATACCGAATTCTTTACCAAATGTTTGATAAAGGATTATTCGATAACCCAACACAAAACAACCCAATCGATGTGGCCGCACATGGCGAAATCGCCCGACAAATAGCTGCAGAAACGATGGTGTTACTGCAAAATAAGAAGGACATTTTGCCATTAAATACAGATAAGCTGGATTCAATTGCTGTTATTGGACCTGATGCTGATACTGCATCAGCAGCTGGCGGAGGAAGCTCCCTAGTTAATCCAACATATACAGTAAGTCCGCTAGAAGGTATTAAGAATCGTGCAGGAGCAGATGTACAAGTTGAATATGCGCCTGGTACAGATTCCATCAGTGCTGGAGATATCTTACCAGGTCCTGATGCCGTTCCATCTTCTTTCTTAATGCCAGAGGCTGATTCTGATGAAAATGGATTAAAAGCTGAATACTGGTCTAATAAGAACATGGAAGGAAATCCAGAATATGAGCATACTGCTAAACAAGTAAACTTAAATCTTGGTTTCTATAACTATGAAGGTTTTAATGCACAATCTTCAAAATTGGACAGCCTGCCAACAAGCTTAAACGGCATGATGTCTGCAAGATACACTGGTGTAATCAATGTTCCAAAGTCTGGAGAGTATAACCTTTCTACGACAAGCTATGGTTCAAGCAAAGTGTATCTTGATGGAACTCTAGTGATTGATAACGCTGGAGAACAATTGAATACAATTGAAAAAACAGTTACTCTGGAAGCAAACAAAAATTATGATGTAAAAATCGAGTATAAAACAGACTACAAAGAAGCGTCTGGAAATGATAATGGCGGTCAATTACGCTTTGGCTGGGAAGCTGCAGACAATATTGTTGACGAAAATATTGCTGATGCTGTTGACTTAGCGAAAAAATCAGATGCAGCTGTTATTGTAACAAGAACATATGATAGTGAAGGTTATGTAGATCGTTCGGACATGGAACTGCCTAATAACCAAGAACAGTTAATTAAAGAAGTAGCGAAGGTAAATAAAAATGTCGTAGTTGTCAATGAAAGCGGCATTGCAGTTAAAATGGGAGACTGGAAAAACAAGGTCGAATCGATCGTGCAAGCATGGTATCCAGGTCAAGAACAAGGAAATGCGATTGCTGATGTATTATTCGGCGATGTAAACCCTTCTGGAAAACTGCCAGTCACATTCCCTGTCGATGAAGATTCCACACCAGTTTCTTCAGAGGAACAATATCCTGGCATTGACGAAGCTGTTAAGTATTCAGAGGATATTTTTGTTGGCTACCGCGGCTATGAGCAATCTGGCATTGAAGCAGCCTTCTCCTTTGGACATGGCTTGTCTTATACAGATTTCAAGTATAACAAGTTAAAAACAAAGGTGAAAGGTACAAAGAAATCTACTGAACCAACAGTTGAAGTTACATTAAACTTAAAAAATACAGGTGATGTTACAGGCTCTGAGGTTGTCCAAGTTTATACTGGAAAGCTTCCTACTAATGTAGAGACAGCTCCTAAACAATTGGCAGGCTTCAGTAAGGTTGAGCTTAAACCTGGAAAAGAGAAGAAAGTGACCATTAAACTGGATGCAAAAGCCTTCTCTTATTATGATGAAAAGAAAAACGAATGGGTTACTCCTTCAGGTAATGTGCCTGTTTATGTGGGCAGCTCTTCCAGTGACATTCGTCTAAAAGGCAGTGTTACTATTTCTAAATCAACAAGCAAGCAGTTAAACAAAGCTAACAATACTAAAAACTAATAACAAACAACAACAAAGATAAAAAAGATAATCGAAAAGAAAATCCCCACAAAAAAGCTTTGTGGGGATCTTTTTTCAGGAGGAACTAAATTTATGATTAAATACAAAATATGGACGTTCCTGTTGCTGCTTATGCTCCTGCTAGCACTGCTTATCTTTGCATATATGAACCCTGTTAACAAGACGAGTAACCAAAAGACAGTGGACGAAACAGAAGTATTGGTCTGGCAGACGACAGGTGATCAGGCAGATTTACTAGAGAAAAAGGATTCCCTGTATTTTTCAAATCAGCACTCCCCTTCTCTCCCTACTGTAGCAATTGAACCGAATACTGCCTATCAACAAATGGACGGGTTTGGTGCTGCTGTAACTGGATCAACTGCCTATTTGCTACAGAATGAAGATGATTCTGAGCGAAACAGCATTTTAACGGACTTATTTACAAGCAAGGGAATTAATCTATCAATAGTCAGGCATACTATTGGCTCTTCCGATTTTTCTGTCGATGTCAATGGAAATCCAAGCAGTTATACGTATAATGACACAAACGGTGAACCAGATTATGATATGAACTATTTTTCTATCAAAAAAGACAAGGATGTTGTAGGGAGTCTGCAAGATATTCTCACATTAAATAAAGATATTCAAGTCTTGGGTACGCCTTGGAGTGCACCTGCCTGGATGAAATTCGGTGAAAAAACGTTGAATGGCTGGTATTTAGATTATACGAATGACAAAGTGTATAAAGCTTATGCTGATTACTTTGTTCGTTATGTTAAAGCATATAAAAGCAACGGAATAGATATTTCTGCCGTTACCATTCAAAATGAGCCAGAATTCACTTCAGCTAACTACCCTTCTATGAGTATGGGTGCCGAGGAGCAGGCTAAATTCATTGGACAGTATTTAGGTCCAGCTTTTCAGGCAAATAACTTGGAGACAAAAATCATAGGGTTTGATCATAATTGGGACAGTGCTGTCCAATACACAAGTGCATTATTTGAAGACAGTACAGCTTTAAAGTATATCGATGGAACTGCTTTCCACTGCTACGAAGGAACTCCTGCTGCTATGGCACAAATTCATGAAAATTTTCCTTCTAAACATATTTATCTTACTGAATGCAGTTCAGGTAAATGGAGTGAAAGCTTTGCTGATAATTTCAGCTGGCAGATGAGCAATCTTATGATTGGCGGCCCGCGCAATTGGGCAAAAGCTGTGCTAATGTGGAATATCGCACTAGATGAAAATAACGGTCCTGTAAACGGAGGCTGCAGTATATGTACAGGGTTGTTAACAATAGACAAAAAAACAGGCACTACAACGAAAAATGCAGAATACTATGCCCTTGGACATGCCAGCAAATTTGTCCAGCCTCATGCAGTAAGAATTTATTCATCCAATTTTCCAGGCACTATTGAAACGGTTGCTTACCAAAATCCAGACAAATCTATTATCCTCCTAGCACTGAATCCTATGGATAAGGAGAAAAGCTTTCAAATCGAGACTAACGGCACTTACTTTACTTACAGTCTTCCTCCCAAAAGCGCTGTCACATTCTCTTGGCAACCTTAATAGAAGATAGAAAAAGGTGCATTTCCATGAAATGCACCTTTTTAATAGAGGAATTTCATAAGATTTGAGGGTGTAAAGAAGAAAACATTAGGAAGGAAAGTTCTTAACATCATTTATTCAAATCACTTAATTTTTCTTAAATGTTACTCTTTTGGATATGAAGCACCTGGAGCTACAAATTTAGCTTCTTTAACAGGAATGCGGAATAGCACTCCGTTAGACAAGATTAACGCAAGGATATCTTTTTTGTCTTTCACAAGTCCTTGGAAATAACCATAGATGGAAGCATAGTAAGCATTGTCTGTATAAACAGTTACAGGTGTGCCAATAGCAATACCTGCAAAGCGGCCCATTTTTGCAATCGGAATATATGCAGCGAGTACCATCATTTCTTCTGCAGTTTCTTCCTCTTCTTCTGGCACTTCTGGCTCTTCAGGTTCAGGGAATACAGGTTTTTTAATTTTAGCCATAATATCTTCTCCTTTTATATAAAAAATGGTGGAAGGCTATAAACTAGTAAAATTGGCTTGTCCATTTTTTTGTAGTTAACAAAAATCCTTTTAAAATGTAGATGCAGCCTTCTTATATCAAACTGATTTTCACGGCGTTCTTTCCTATCACCAATGAATTCTTATTTACAATTACAGTATATTAACGCTCCCCCTTTGCAGAAACCGCATTTCCCCATAGACACATCCATTTTTTTGAAAATAGTAAAAGAACATAAAATTTAATTCATATAAAGAAACTGTCTAGCAGCATATATCCCTATCATTTTCCTTTTTTTGATAGGGTATAATTTATCTCTTTAGATACTACGTTTCCTTCCCTTTGCTAATTGCTTATTCAGCAGTTTCAAAAACCTTTCTTGCGTTTTTGTGCTGTTCTCCAGTCTTTTCACGCGAAATGGACTGTCCAAATAGTGGCGTATCTTATAATTTGTTATAAATAATTTCCGATATTTTTCCTCTGCAAATAGTTGTTGAAACCAAACCAGTTGATTTAATTTCTCTATGTGAGAATCAACTCTTCTCGTATCGAGAGTTCTCTGATTAGACATAGAACCCATCATCGCAATTATTAGATCAATGATATAGGATAATCTCATGTTTTTTACCTCCTTAATGATAATTAGTATGGTCCTTAAATTAGGAAAAAAACAAAATAAAAGGCAGGAAAGCTGCACTGCCTCCTGCCTTAAGTACTCCAATATACACTTACATTTCCTCTGGTGCTTTTAACCCTAACAGCCGGAGCCCTTCTTTCAAAACCATTCTCACTGCATATACAAGTGTTAATCTTTGTTGCTTAAGGTTTTCATCATCTAAAATGCGTACAGTTCCGTAATACTTATTAAAAGCTCTCGCTAGTTCCACAACATATTTAGCAATTTGAGACGGATCATAATCTTCCAGTGATTTTTTGACTGTTTCCGGAAAAGCATTTAACGTCATAATAATGGACCATGCTTCTTCCTCTTGAGTCCCTAAAGCTGCTGCCTCTGCTTTAAAATTACCCTTTTTCAGCAACGAAGCAGCCCGGGCATGGCTGTATTGTACGTACGGCCCAGTTTCTCCCTCAAACTTCAACATATCTTCGAGAGAAAACTCAATGTCGTTTTGGCGGAAGTTCTTTAAATCATGAAAGATAACTGCACCTGTACCAACTTGTTTAGCGATTTCCTCTTTGTTGCTAAGATTAGGATTTTTCAGTTTAATATCTTCCAATGCAAGGGAGATGGCACATTTTAGCACTTCTTCTAATAGAACAACCTTCCCTTTTCGCGTTGACATTTTTTTGCCCTCTTTAAGCATCATGCCAAAAGAAACATGCTTCATTCCTTGCTGCCATTTGTTTCCCATCTTATCTAACAGAGCAAATAATTGCTTAAAATGCAATGTTTGTTCATTGCCGACAACATATAGTGCTTGATCAAAGTGATATGTTTCCTGCCGGTAAATCGCTGCTGCTAAATCACGGGTTGCATACAGTGTTGCTCCGTCCCTTTTTTTAATTAAGGATGGAGGCATGCCTTCAAGAGGAACTAATTGTGCTCCGTCTGATTCTTGAAGCAGATTCAGTTCTTCAAGTTTTCGGATAACCTTATCCATCTTGTCATTAAAAAACGCCTCCCCGTCAAAGGTATCAAAGTGAATATCCATTAATTCATAAATTTTTGTGAATTCCTGTAAGGATTCAGCCCGAAACCATTCCCACAAAGCCACTGCTTCTGGATCTGCCTGTTCTAATTTTTTAAACCAATGCCGAGCATCACTCTCTAAGTCAGGGGATTGAAGCGCTTCTTCATGAAATTTCACATACAATTTCAACAGCTCTCTTATGGGCTGCTGCTTTACCTCTTCCTCATTGCCCCATAGTTTATATGCAAGTATTAATTTTCCAAATTGCGTTCCCCAGTCGCCTAAATGGTTAATTCTAATTGTGCGGTATCCACATTTTTCAGAAATTAATGCTAAAGCATTCCCAATTACTGTTGAACGTAAATGTCCCATTGAAAAAGGCTTCGCAATATTGGGAGAAGAAAAATCAATTGTCATTACCTTGTTTGTGCCAATACTTAAATCCCCGTATTGCGCTTTTTTGTTAAGCACCTGTTCCAAGACGGCCTGTGACACTTTGTTTTTATTCAAAAACACATTTAAGTAGCCGCCAACAGCTTCCACTTTTTCAAACTTTGATGCCTTCATTTTTGGAACTAATTCCTGAGCTATACTTTGGGGCGATTTTCGGAATACTTTTGCCAATTCAAAACAAGGAAAAGCCAAGTCTCCTAAATTTGCAAACTTCGGGTTTTCCATCATAAAAATTAGCTTGCCTTTATTAATTTCTCCACCTAAAGCCTCAAAAAGAATTTCAGCAAATTCACCTTTAATGTCCATTTCTTTCCCTCCAAATAAAAAGCTCCCGTCTCTTATATAAATAAGAGACGGGAGCTTTAATATTATCCCGTGGTACCACTCTAATTGTTTTCCAAAATGAAAAACCACTCCAGTTTTTAACGAGGCATTCCCCGGCATTCCCTATTTGATTTTTCAGGAATGCATCTCAAAAGTGCGGTTCATCAATTGCTTCATGCCAAGCTCCCACCATTCTTGACTCGCTTTACTCTCCACAACTGACTACTCTCTTCATCTTCGATTTTCTTAATATTATGGTTATTATATCCAATTATTAAGAAATAGCAACCATTTTTTTCATCTAATCGAAAAATTCTTTACATAATTTGTATCACTATCTCACTTCTTTTGTCGAAGCTCTTCCATCATTCTTACAGTTATTGCATAATAATTACTAGGTCTACAAATGAAAGGATAGTTGGATGATTCAAATTGAACTGATTTGCCATGAACTGAAACGATTAATGGACGATTACTATAAATGTGAAGATCCTGCAATCAAGCAACAAATACATCATGATATTAAGCTTTTAAGCGAAGGGCTGTTCCTAAGTGACCTCCCTGAAGTTTTATTAAAGACTATTAAATGAGTCAGCCCGATGGATAATTCCACCGGGATTTTTTCTTGCTTAGCATAAAGGTAAGCTTCCTCGTATTGATATGTAAGCACCATTAAAACTACCAAAAAGTTTGGTGAAAAGTACTAGTTACAAAACGGCTCTTGTTATGGTAAATTAGCTGTGGTGATAATTATGATATTAAAAGAACTGTTCGCAAATTTTGCCATTTTGACATCACTTATTTTTTTATATACACAACTTTTGAAAACACCATTAAATCGTAATTCTAATATGAACTATAAAATTTTTGCTGGGATAGTTGCCGGTATCTCGTCTGATATATTAATGTTTTACAGTATCCATATTGGCGATTCCATCTTTGATTTGAGACATATCCCTATTATTTTGGTGGGTTTCTATGGCGGTTTTATTCCCGTAACCATATCTTTGTTGTTCTTTATTGTCGGAAGGCTGTTAATAGGAATAAGTGTGACATCTTTAATAGCAATAGGGTATATCACGATTGTGTCATTATTTGCAGTCCTGTTTTCTCCTAAATCAAAAGGCAGCTTGCAGGTGAAAATTGCAATTCTTTTAACTACTAACAATATTATCTTGTCAGTTACGGCTGTTTTTCTAGTTGAAAGCACAGCAGCACTGTATGTCCTCCTTCCTATTTATTGGATCGCCTCTTATGCTGCCGGCATCCTTGCCTTTTATATGCTGGAGCTATTAAGAAAAAAGACAATACTATTTGAAAAGTATAAATTAGAGTCAACAACTGATGGACTGACTGGCTTAAATAACGTTAGGAAATTTGATGAGGTTTTTAATTCACTCGCTGAAAGTGTTGGGCAAAAAGGAGAAAAGCTTTCTTTTTTGTATATCGATATTGATTTCTTCAAGCATATTAACGACAATTACGGACATGGCGATGGAGATATCGTATTAAAAGCATTAGGAAATCTCCTCCATAATACAACCCGCTCTTTCGACATCGTGAGCAGAAATGGCGGAGAAGAATTTTCGGTTATTTTATTAGATTGTTCGCTCGAAAGGGCTTACGAAATTGGTGAACGCATCAGGAAAATCGTCGAAAATACACCATTTATTATTAGCTCGAATGAGACCATAAACATTACAGTGTCAATCGGTGCAGCAAGCTTCCCTGAAACAACGGATAATATTTGCTCCCTTATAGAAGAAGCGGATAAAGCCTTGTATCAAGCAAAAAGAACTGGAAGAAACAAGGTCTGCATCAATCAGGATGTTAATACTGTTCCTGTTTTAACAGTGTAAACAATCAGGACCCTATCTCTATTCTAGGGTCCTAATCTTTATGCGTTACAATACTTCTCCATTCGATTCAAGCACTTGTTTATACCAATAAAAGCTCTTTTTTCTTAGTCGCTCATTCGAGCCTTTTCCTTCACTGTCTTTATCTACATAAATAAAGCCATATCGCTTCTTCAGCTCTGCTGTAGAGGCACTGACTAAATCAATTGGACCCCAGGAGGTATAACCCATTATTTCTACACCATCACCAATTGCATTTTTCATTTCATAAATATGCTTCCGTAGGTAGTCAATTCGATAATCATCTTGAATGGTACCGTCTTCCTCCAGCTTGTCCACTGCACCAAGTCCGTTCTCAACAATGAATAATGGCTTTTGATAGCGGTCATACAGCTGGTTGCAGACTGTTCTTAATCCGACCGGATCAATTTGCCAGCCCCATTCAGATGATTCTAAATAAGGGTTTTTTACGCCTTCAAATAAATTGCCAGATGCCTTGCCTGCTTGATGTTCGGGGTCTGTGCTAGCTACAAATGACATATAATAGCTGAATCCGATATAATCAACCGTATAATCTTGTAAAAGCTCCAAATCCCCTGTATCCATTTCAATGTTAATGCCATTATCAGCAAAATAATTCGTCATATAAGTTGGATAGTATCCTCGAGACTGAACATCTGAAAAGAACAATGTCTTTCTGTCTTGAGTTAAAGCAGCAAACATATCTTCTGGTTTTGAACTGTATGGATAAGTTATCATTGAAGCAATCATACAGCCAATCTGCGATTCCGGAATTTCCTCATGACCTGCTTTCACAGCCAGGGCACTTGCTACAAACTGATGGTGTGCCGCTTGGTAAATGTCTTGTTCATTTTTAACGCCATCCTTAAACAATAGACCGCCTCCAGTAAATGGAGCATGCAGCAGTACATTGATTTCGTTAAAAGTCATCCAATATTTAACCTTATTGCGGTACCGCTTGAAAATAGTTTTCGCAAATTTTTCATAATAGCTTACAACTTGCCGGTTTTTCCAGCCGCCATATTTTTCAACAAGGTTAAGCGGCATCTCATAGTGGGACATCGTTACAACTGGTTCTATATTATGTCTTCGCAATTCATCAATCATGTCATCATAGAATTGAAGTCCGTTTTCGTTAGGCTGCTGGTCATCTCCATTAGGAAAGATCCGCGACCATGCAATGGAAAAACGAAATGCTTTAAAGCCCATTTCCGCAAACAAAGCAATATCCTCTTTATACTTATGATAAAAATCAATACCTTCATGATATAAATTAAATTTTTCCATCGAGAAATCAGGTGGACTCATGATTCCATTAGGAGAAACATCTGCTGTCGATAAACCTTTGCCATCCTCCTGATAAGCACCCTCCAACTGATTTGCAGCAACAGCACCGCCCCACAAAAAACCTTCTGGAAATTGCACAGACCTGC
This sequence comes from Bacillus sp. Au-Bac7, assembly GCF_021341655.1. Lineage (NCBI taxonomy): Bacteria > Bacillati > Bacillota > Bacilli > Caryophanales > Bacillaceae > Bacillus > Bacillus sp. Au-Bac7. Next base: position 775,298 of record NZ_JAJTTG010000002.1, read on the forward strand.
TCATTTTCATCACCTCTGTTCATTATTTAAGCTTTTATTTTTGTTTCTATTAATTGTTCTCCAACTTTTGTTTGCTTTTGTTCGGTTGGTGTTATTTGTTCAAAATCTCCTTGGTTTGTCACAATCACAGGTGTAGAAACAACATAGCCTGCTTTTTTGATTTCCGTTAAGTCGAAATCAATTAACAGCTGACCTTTTTTTACTCTCGTTCCATGGCTGACATGTGCGGTAAAAAACTTGCCATTTAATTCAACCGTATCCATCCCAACATGGATTAAGATTTCTGAACCATTGTCAGAAGTGATTCCAATTGCATGGTTTGTAGGAAAAAGCGCTGTGACAGTACCATCTACTGGAGAATATACTTTACCTTCAGAAGGTTCAATTGCAACCCCTTGACCTAACGCTCCTGATGCAAATGCTTCATCTTTAAGCAAAGATAATGATAAGACTTCGCCGTTTATCGGACTATATATAACCTCATCAGCGAGCTTAACTGCTGGCGGTTCCTCTTTATTTGCCTGGTTGTTAGCCGTCGAATCTGCTGTTTCTGTTTTAGAATTGCCAAACAAATACGTTAAAATGAATGCTAAGATAAAGCCGACAATAATGGCAATAACAGCACCCCAGAAGGCAAAAGTTATGCCAGCTTTTGGATCAATATAAGTAGGAATTCCGAAGATTCCCAACCCTCCGACCATATATATTTGCGACTTGGCAAAGCCAAGAATTCCTCCGCCGACAGCCGCTGCAATACAGCTGATAATAAATGGTTTTTTTAATGGCAACGTTATTCCGTAAATGGCAGGCTCTGTAACCCCGAATATGCCGGAAATGAATGCAGGAATGCTTAATGTTTTATATTTTTGCCGTTTTGTTCTTAACCATACACCAAGCACAGCACCAATTTGTGCAAAAGATGCAGCAAACATCGTGCCGAGTATCGGATCTGCTCCGTGCACAGTCAGGTTGTTAATCGCAATCGGCACAAGCCCCCAATGCAGGCCGAAAATAACAAAAACCTGCCATAATCCGCCGACGAAAATACCGGCAATAATTGGACTGAGATTATATAGCCAAAGTGTAGCTTGTCCAATTAATACGCCTGCCCAAGTGGCAATCGGTCCAATCACTAAAAACGTTATCGGCACTGCGATTAGAAGTGTAAAGAATGGAACTAAGAAGGTTTTAACAACATCTGGAATAATTTTTTTAAAAAACTTCTCCAGCTTCACTCCAAAATAAGCAGCTAGGATGATCGGTATTACAGAAGAAGCATAGCTCATTAATATAACAGGCACCCCTAAAAACGTAATAAATACTGGTGACTGAAACACAGTGCCTGAAAATAATGTAGTAATCGGTGTACCTGTCGTTAAAGTTGTTAAGGTCGGATAAACAAGGGAAGCACCTATTACCATCCCAATAAAAGTTGTGCCACCAAACTTTTTGCTGGCTGTATATCCTAGGAATATCGGGAAGAAATAAAATAAGGAATCACCGAGTGCATTTAATATTTGATAAGTTCCAGATGTTGCCTCAAGCCAGCCTAATGCTAAAAATAACGCATTAAACCCCTTGATCATCCCGGTTGCTGCCAAAACACCTAATACAGGTGTAAAGATGCTGGAAATAATATCAATGAATTGATTAAATATCCCTTGCTTTTCTCCGCCTCCGTTATCTTCAGACGACGATTGTGTATTAAGCCCGCCAACCTCCACTACCGCCTTATATACGTCTGGAACGTGATTTCCGATGACCACCTGATACTGGCCACCGCTTTTCATAACAGTTACTACGCCTTCCATATTTTTAATTATATCGGTCTGAGCCTTGCTTTCATCTTTTAACTTGAAGCGCAAGCGAGTAATACAATGAACAACGCTGTTGACATTTTCTTTACCTCCAACATTTGCAATAATATCCTTTGCCAACTGTTCATATTTCATTAATTCCACCTACTTTCCTTTATTGGGTAACTCATATATTTATTGTGTTGCAAAGATAGGAAGCTTATCCTTCCCCTAAAATATTTTGGTAATGAAACAATAATTGCTCTCCAAGCAGTATTTTATATATAATGATTTATAGATAAAGGGGTACATATTAATTAACAAAGCCAAGAGGAGTAGTTAAAAATGAATCCAATTAATAATATTAAAGATGAAGTAAAGATATTTATTAATGAAAATGGGGATAAGTTTGAAAGCAAATTGCTTACGGAAGCAGTTAATGTCTCAACAAAAATTACTGATATCTTAAATAAGGGAAACATCGATTTATTAAAAAACGCCAAAAAAATGACATTTTTCGTTATGGACGAAAAAGAGGAAGAATTGGTTTCTTTTGCTAAAGTCGAAGGAATTGCTTGGGCAAAGCACTCATTAACTTTAGAGTTAAAACTGGAGTGGGTGCAGGCAATTAGAAGAACAATATGGCATTTTATCTATATTATTGATGAACAGCAGAATATAATATCAGACCGCAATAATTTTTATATCTTAGAAAAAAGCATAAATGAAAAAATGGATAAATTCTTAAACAGCTTCTTTCTTAATTACTCAAACTTTAAAGATGAAATGCTATATAGACAAAGAGAAATGGTAGAACATTTGTCTGTTCCAATCATTCCAGTTAAGCAATCTGTTTCAGTATTACCTCTTATTGGAGCAATTGATTCGTATCGAATTAGAGTGATTGAAGAAAAGGTATTAAATGATATTGCAGATTCAAGAATTCAAACACTCATCATTGACCTTTCCGGGATTGCGAGAATGGAAATGGATGTGATTGATTACTTTGAAAAGATTTTAGCTGGAATCTCCATGATGGGCTGTAAGGCAATCCTTACAGGACTTAGACCTGAACTTGTCAAAAAAATGGTTCATGCAGGCATCCGCTTCGAAAAAGATGCGGAAACACGAGGTACACTGCAAGATACATTAAAAACCTATTTGTAAAATTATTTTACCATCCCCCATTAAGGGGGATTTTGTTTTACAATGCAGTAAAAATACATGATCACCACCCAATACTTTAGACGGATGAACTCAGATAGTGTAAAATTCTATGGACAACCTATAATTGCACCAACAGGAGGATTGAAATGTATTCAAATAATGAACTTTATCATTTTTTTGTAAAAAAAACATGGCAAATAACAGAAGACTGGTATGAAAGTCTAGATAAATCCAATAGCAGCGGAGTTTATGCTTCTAATGATCCAGAAATCATTAAAGGCGTGAAGCAACAAAACTATGAGTTCCACGAGAACTTTGCAGAAGTATTTCGTAAGGAAGAAGGAAAATTTTCAGCTGATTTTGAACAGTGGATACTAAAGGTAGCGCAGGATCAGGAACATTCGCAAACCCCGATTCATTTTATCATCCGCGAATTTCACAGAACGCAAAAGCAGTACCTTGATTTAATGACAGAATTTATCGAGGAACATAAAGATAATCTTGCCGTAAGCGAAATACATACAATATATCAGGTTGTTACAGAAACAATGGCTAATGTGATTGAATGGTTTACAAAAGAGTATAATCGCAACTCCGAAAAAAGACTGCATGCTCAGCAGGAGTTAATTCTTGAACTCAGCACACCTGTTATTGCCTTAAATAACCAAACAGCATTATTGCCATTAGTTGGGGAGATTGACACAGCACGTGCGAAAATCCTACTTGAGAAAACGTTAGAGCAATGCAACCGTTTAGGAGTAAACAGATTGCTTCTTGACCTTTCCGGTGTAGTCATTATTGATACAATGGTTGCACATCAAATCTTTCAACTAATCGAAGCATTATCATTAATCGGCGTTAAAACCGACCTTTCTGGCATTCGTCCTGAAGTTGCTCAAACCGCTATTCAGCTCGGTTTAAAATTCGATAATATCTCAGTCAATTCCTCTCTCGCAAATGCCATCAAGTTGGCGAATATCTAAAAAACAGACGGAGTCCGTCTGTTTTTTCTTCATCCAATATTAAGATTGTTTTTGCTTCTTTCGCGAAGAATCAGACTTTCTGTTCCCCGTTTCTTTCATTGTAGTACCTTGTCCTTGAACATTTGTAGAACCTAAACCAATTGTTGATGGATCAGCTTTTCTGTTAGACACTGTATTCACCTCCAACTATATTGTTCCGCAAATCGTGTATGTTATGAGATTTGTTTCGTAATGTACTAATTCCTAAACATCATTATTTAGCTTTTTCCTGAGAGAATTAATTGCAGCCATTACCTCATCTATATTTTCTTTATTATTCATTTCGTTTCTAGCATAAAGTAAGATTGGTCTTACTGATTCAATGGAACGTCCAAAGCCCGCCATCCAATCATACCTTGGGACCATCCAAGTATGAAAATGATGTGCTGTGTCTTCATTATAAAAATAATAAACATACTCTATTCCCAAAACTTTCCTTTGGGCATGCCTAATCTTTGACAAGGTCTTTATATAATCTAACTGCTCTTGGTCCGTTAGTTCATCGAAGCATTTTATATGCCGCTTAGAAGCTAATATCATTAACCCTTTAATTGGATAAGCAACATCTTGATGTGCGTGAAAATGTTCAGTTTCATATACTGCACCACCATCTGGTTCAATTATTCCGCTTGTTAAGGCACAGCTTAAACATTCAACTTCAACAGTGGTGCCGTTAGATAAGGTTATATTCTTCATTAGAATCCCCCTATTATGATAACCTTCTATTTCACCGGATAAAGATTATTTCTAGATTCCTTCCTATAACCCCTTCTCCTTTCACTAAATTTACCAATTCAAATAAAACAACCCAAGTTAAAATTAAAATCCACACACTAAAATAAAATTATTTAATATTTAAATTGAATATATTAAACTAATTAAGTTGTTTTTTTTGTTTATTTAATTTTATTGTTTATTTTATTTAATTATTAATGTATGATTGCATTATAAATAAAAAAGGAGGGAATTATGGCTTATCCTCTTATTTCAGAGTGCCCTGTTTGTGCAAAGCAATTAAAAATTACCCGGCTACAGTGTACTCATTGTCATACCACTATCGAAAATGAATTCGAACTTTCTAATTTTGCAAATCTTAACAAAGAACAGCTCAGCTTTATCGAGACTTTCTTAAAATGCCGCGGAAATATAAAAGAGGTTGAAAAAGACCTTGGTATTTCTTATCCAACTGTCCGCGGGAAATTAGATGATATTATCTCTTCTCTGGGTTATTCTACCACTAAGAAAGCAGATAAAATTGATCGTAAAAAAGTAATCTTAATGCTGGAAAAAGGCGAAATAACTGCTGAAGAAGCAATTGAATTATTAAATGGGGAGGAATCCTAAATGAGCGAAGAAATTTCAAGAGTTTTAACAATGGTTGAAGAAGGTAAGCTGAGTAAAGACAAAGCTGCTGAATTAATTGATGCCCTGCAAGGAAAAGACAACAAGGTCAATCTACAAAAACATACCTCAGCCTCCTATTTAAACAAAATGCTAAAGATCCGTGTTACTTCGGAAAACGGGGATAATGTCAACGTTAATCTGCCAATTAAACTTATAAAAGCTGTCTTAAATGTAGGCTCTAGTATTGCGGAGAGAATTCCCCAATCCGAAAAATATGTGAAGGATATTGACATTGCACTGTTAATAGATGCAATTGATAATGAATTGGACGGACAAATTGTAGATGTTACAGCAGCAAATGGTGACAAAGTATTGGTTACAGTTGAGTAACATGATGAAGGTAAAAGTTAAAGTAAATGGGAAACGCTTTATTATTCCAGTTCCATATGCTATTTTACATCTTGTCATTAGAATTCTAACTTCAAAGAGAATTCTCGTGCTTGTGAATGGTGCAATCGAAAAATCCGGAAAAACAAAATTTCAAATCCCTTATATTAGCAGGTATGACTTAAAGCCTTTGCTAAGAGAGCTTTCCAGCCAAAGCGGTTTACTGCTGGTTGAAACAAGCCTTAAAGATGGAACAGAAGTTTCTATAAGGTTATAAAGCACAATTCCTTTATCATGGAATTGTGCTTTTTTTCTTTTTTTTACCAGTACATCTTCCAGCTCATGACTGTGCGTATTAATGCTTCTAAATAATAGTAATCTCCCCAGATACAGCACTCGTCTACCCCATTATTGTCAGGCTTAGAGTAGACTGCATGCAACAAAATACCATTGGAGTGAACTTTTTTAGTAGTATAGCTTTTCAGCTAGTGACTTAATCATTTTTATGGCTGCATTTTCATAGACTTCCTTATATTGATGGGAAACTGGCAAGTGCTTGCTTAATTCGAGTAGTCCACAAGCCATGATGGCTGCAGCAGAACTGTCACGTTCCTCCTTTCCTTCTGTAAAGACTAAGTCCCAATAGCAAATATTATCATCAGGAAGACGATTTAAAAAGTAGTTTGCCAGTTTTTCAGCAATATCAAGAAACTCTCTATCCCCTGTATGTACGTAGCTTAATGCAAAACCGTATACTCCCCATGCCTGGCCACGGGCCCAGCACGATTGATCGGTATATCCTTGCGCAGTCTTTCCATAAAGCGGTTCACCATTCTCTGTATCCATATAAAAGGTATGGTATGTTGATGCGTCTTCTCTCACAATATACTTGGCTGCTTGTTTAGCATGATTTATGGCAATATTATAATACTTCTGATTACCTGTTTCTCTGGAAGCAAAATATAATAACGGCAAATTCATGTTACAATCTATAATCATCCTTCCAAGCTGTTCTGGGTCAGATAAATCGCCCCATGCTTGAATAATCTTCGCCTTTTGATGATACCGAGTAATCAGCTTATCAGCTGCTTTTATCGCTATTTCTTTTGCGGTTTCATCTTTCAGCACTTGGTAGCCCGCCACACAGGATAAAGAGTATAAAAAACCAATATCATGTGTTTCTAACTGAATATTCTTCGTTAAGCGTTCACTAAAGCTTTCAAGCTGGGTTTTTATTACATCAAGATATTTATCATTCCCTGTATATTCGTAAGCTAAATAAAGCATTCCAATCCAAAAGCTAGCAGTCCAATCATTATCATCTTCAGGAATATACATTAAATTTGTTGATGCAGCCGGTGGTACCTTCTCCGTGAATGGGTCTAGATTTTCATCGATTTTTTGCAAAACATACTGAATTTCCTCTTCAAGCCATTTTGAATCTAAAACAGCTTTGGCTTTAAATTTATCATGCTTCATTTCTTCGTGAATCGTACTCATCTCTACTTTCCCCTTTCTGATATGGACTTCATCAGATTCGTTCTAATATTATAAACAATGATCAATTGGAAAGTTATTCCCTGACCAAGCTCTTTTTGCCGTCCATTCCATTGAAGAATTACTCCAAAATGGATCTGATTCGGCCAAACCTAATGGCAAGAAAACGGCCGCACACAAATAAACACTGCCTGTAGAAATATATCCTTCCCCAATCCCTGGTTGATGGCCGCAAAAACCAATAGTCAGCCACCCTGACTCTGTAAATGTGCCCGGAGCTTCCAGTGTCCGTTTTATAACTTGAGTCAGTGCACTTCTAACTTGTTCTGGAGCAAGTGTCTTAGGTAAATCCTTGCGAAGTGCATGATGAGCTAAAGTTTGAAAAACACCAAAACGGTAAGCAATAGATCTTCCCACTGGCGGAAATGTTCCCTCCGGCGAAATCATGCGCTCTTGAATAACTGCATATCTTTTTGATCTTTCCATAAAGGTTTCCTTTTTTCCCAGCCAATCTGTGTACTCTTCACCAACAGTTTCTAATAAATCTACAAGCATAGGATGGATAACAAAGCTATTATAATAATCATAATGAAACTCAGGTCCATCACTGTATACACCATCTCCCAAATACCATTGATCAAATTGCTTTACAGCAAAATCAATACGCATCGGATCCCAATCCATTTCTCCCACTTTATATAAAAAGGCTTCAATTAATGCAGAAAATAAAAGCCAGTTAGAAAAGATTGGTTTTTTTGTTCGGGTAGCTTTCATTGCAAGTATCACATTGTTTTTAACCCTACCACTTAGTTTTTTCCATAGTTCATCAGGAGCTCTAAGAAAAGCATGCGCTAAAAAAGCAGTATCAACAATCGGCTGAAAATCTGTTGAAAAATTCATATAATCAGGAGAGTGAGGATCTGTGCCTGCATCAATAGCTATGCGTGCCAGCTCACCATATTCCATACGAAGTGCTTCTTCCTCCTTATTTTCACTTTTCCTTTCCAGCCATGGAGCCATCCCAACGAGCAGTCGGGACAGCGCTTCCAAATGAGTGAATTGTTGACGATTTGTTCCTTCCTTCATCTCGACTGGCATTACTTTTTTTAATGATTTATTTTTTAAGTTTTGAAGCACCGGACTTGCAATTTTCAGCATGGATTGCAGCCAATACTCTCGATCGTGATCATTTGAGACGCTCACATTTTCCTCCTCCGATTTCCTTTCTTTTTATCACCAAATTCTTTACTAAATTATAACTTACGTATTATTCTAAAAGTGTTTGTTAAATAACCAAAAATGTCGCTCTATTGTTCTTGAACCTTAAATAATAAGTTTTTCAATGTTTGAATACTATATGGAGGAATTATATGAAGAATTTATTTGAACAAATAGATCTTAAACCATTTAACTGGGTTTATCGCAGGGTTTCTGAGCAGAATTTCCAAGGATATTATCACTGGCATCAAGGTTGCGAACTTTTATTTGTATATCGTGGACAAGGGCGCGTAATAGTTAACCAACAGACTTATGAGTTAAAAAAAGGAATGCTTTTCTTTTTCCAGCCATTTCAATTACATAAGGTATATGTAGAAGTATCCCCCCGATCTCCTTATGAGAGAAGTATTCTTCACTTTGATACAATGTCATTCGGAGAGAAAAACCTAAATTTTTTCCCAGGACTGAGTGCCTTGTTAAAAAAATTACAGTTTGGAGTAAACGAACTTCAAGCTTTTGATTTAGAAAATGATTATAACTATATGTATGAGCTGTATGAACAATTTAATAAATCACTGCAAACAAACAACTGGGAAGAAGACAGCCAGCTTTTTTTAATGCAATTGCTCTCATGTATCCGTATAAACAGCACCGATGCTAATCCTGATCCAACCTCAAACAATAAATTACGGCCATTATTCTACTCTGAAAAGATAATGAATTGGATAGAAGCACATTATAAGGAGCCCTTTGACTTAGAACATTTATCAAATGAGCTTCATTTATCAAAATCATATATATCAAGAAGTTTCAAGCGTGAAACGGGAAGTAGTTTAACAGAGTATCTTACCATTCGGAGAATAAAAGAAGCTTGTCAATTGCTAGAAATGACAAATACGTCTATTGAATTAATTGGTGAAAGCTTAGGCTTCAAAAGTGTATCTTATTTTATCCAGTTATTCAAAAAACTCGTTGGAACGACTCCTCACCAGTATAGACTCTCCCACAGAAGGTCTCATAACTAAAAAAATTAAATACAGAGCTGGCAAATCACCGCTCTGTATTTAATAGAAATTCTCCCCACAAGGTCTCTTCCACTATAAAGTAGCCCTCGTGTGAACATCCAGCTAATATACATTTATCATTCTGATAAAACATTAAGTCTTCCGGCAATTTTGGATGGAGCCAGCTAAAAAGGGAATTGCTGTTTTCCTTCAGGAAATCCCTTGTGGCATTATTTAATTGAAAATAAGAAACATATGCGGTGGCCTCAGGAAGTTTCGTTGTTTCCCATTCTCGTTGAATTTTCCTTTCCAGCAAGTGTTCCTTTATATAAACAATCCTGGCATCAATTGCAGCATGGCTCACTTCCTCCATCTCATTCTCAACGAAGGCAAACTTATTACAATTTCTGGTAAGCAAATCCATTAAATGGTTATACCGTTTCCCTTTTACATTTTCTGTTATTATCAGCATGTTTATTTCTCCTCAGTTACACTGCTTTTTTACGTTAGAAATCGAGCAATCCTACTCTGGAAGCTTCTCTAGCCAATGTTTATTCCACTGAAAATAAAGCTCATCCCTTTTTTGTGAAAATATGTCTTTTGGATAAGGTAATGCAAGTTCCGGCATCCTATCTGGTCTAAAGTATTGAAGCTCTGCCGTTTCTTGATCATGAGGATTCAGATTGCCGCTGGTAATTCCGCACTGAAACATAAAAACGTTATATTCGACTTGATGGCCATTTGGATATTGATAACGAAATTCTTTTCCGCCAAACACTCCTACTAACTTTCTCGGTAAAACAATTAATCCGGTCTCTTCCCATACTTCACGAACCATTGCTTCGGCAGGTGCTTCTCCTGGCTCTATTGCACCAGCAGGAAGACTCCAATTTTCCCCATTCCCCTTGTTTTGTAATAAGATTTCCCCAGAATCATTCCTGATAATGGCAGCAACACTTGGCATTAATATTAGCTCGTTACCAATTTTCGAACGTATATTTTTATAGTATTCTGACATCCCCATTCACAAGCCACCATCTCTCGTAAAGTTATCTTCTAAAGTCAGCTATTACAATAACTCAATATTTATCTTGTTGTTTGTATAGTTGATGATATGCTCCTTTATATTTGAATAAAGAGCCATATCCTTTAATTCTGTCAGCTTTACCCACTTGATTGATATCAGGACTCTCTGACAGCTCAAGCATGAATCCATCTATTATCTTACATGAGCATGCCATAACCTTGATAGGAAAAGCCATAACATGTCGCCACCTTAAGTTATTTATCCATACATAGTTTTTTTGAAATATAAGAAAATCTAATCTTCCCAATAAAAGATAGCGTCCATAATTACATAATCGTTAGAATTACTATATATAGTTGGGATTTTTGCTTGAAAGGATAAAGGCTGGTGTATTTTTTCTGTTTCTAACCGTTCATATTCAAATTCTTTTAGCGCATACTCCAATTTTCTCACAATAGTCTCGTATTTCTCACTAATATTTAACAGATGTGGACCACCAAATAAACAACCGTATCCACCGCCAATTATTTCGTTCGTATCTGTCCGCATTGTCTTATATCTAGTATCTTCCCCCATAATTGCTACAGGTGCTAAACGACAAATATCAATAATAATTCCTTCTGTCTGTAACTCTTGAATGTTGTTAATTTTCTTAACGACAGTAACATCCTCTTTTTGATAACAAAAAAATTCAATAAAGGAGGCATAGCCACTGCCAAAATGATTCCATTCTGCTTCACAAACGATATTAGGTATTCGATTCATTCGATGAAATAACCTTCGGATATGTGCCTCAATTTCTTCCTCATTTTTTGTACAATAAGGAAAGCTATCGCCAACAATCTTTCCTTGAATTAAATCTTGCAACTGTTTGTTAGAAAAATTCATAAAGAATCCCTCCCCCTTATTACCTTTTATATAAATCAAACTTCCACCTATTTAAACTAAATTATATACGTGCCATTTCTTAAAGAGGTTCCATGCCTTTTAAAAGCTCACTCTATCTTTTTATGAATCTTCCGATATGAACTTGGTGATAGGTCATTTAATTGTTTAAACATCTTACTAAAATGATATTCTTCAAAATAACCGCATAATCTTGCAATCTCTTTAATTTGATAGTCTGTATATATTAAATAACTGCACGCTCGCTCGTTACGGATATAACTAAGATACTCTTTTGGTCCCATTCCTGTGTACTTAAGGAAGAGCTTGCGAAGATAGGTTGCTGAAATGCTGTATTGCTTCGCTAACTGTTCGACTTTAATGTTATCCTGGTATCCGTTTTCCATATATTTTTTTATCTTATTAAAGGCGCTTAATGTACTTGATTCATTTATGCTCCAATCGGGCTGCTCCATGTTGTGGAGCTTATGAAGCATTACTTTTAGTTTACCTTGGGAAACTGCAGCACCATGTGCAACTCCAGGCACCCATTCTTGATGAATTTCCTCAAAGAGCATGCCTAATTCCTCTGCCTGTTTGCAATTGTACTGATTTAAAAAAGGCAGACTCAGTTTCGCAACTCTCTTAACGTCCTTCCAAACTACATCGTAGTTAAGCTCCGCACAATCAAACAGCACCATTGTCATGCGTAGCGGCGCATGTATTTCTGAACGCATCGACATCTGCAGACCAGGTCTTAAGTAAACCATCATTCCTTTCTTCACCTTATGTTCAGTATTAGTATAAAAACTCCCTTCTCCTTCATGAATCCAATATAAACTATGAACATTCACCAGATTGCGGACATCCTTCCAACCAGGATATGTAACTTTGTCGAGCGTAAAATGAATATGCAAGACGAACTGATTCAAATCATATTTTGGCATTTTCAAGTTTCTATCTCTCCTTATAATTAAGCTCGATTTTTACAAGTAGACGCCGTTTTTTTTCCATTCAGAACGAGAATTTATCATGATACTATTCATATTATCAATCCCTCACCAAGATGGCTATGCAAGTATTAAAAATTAAGGAGGAATAGCTTTGCTAAGAACCTTTCAAGAACATCATATCCGTAAGACAAGTCTTTTAGATGGACCATGGGACTTTGTGTTAGATCCTGAAAATGTCGGTCTTAAAGAAAAATGGTTTGATCGTTTTCCACAGCCTGTTAAGTCCATTTATGTTCCCTCTTGCTGGAATAACGGGTTGCATATGTACGACTATGAAGGTGTTGCATGGTTTAGAAGAACAATAAGAATAGAGGATACTAACCATGTCCGATTAGTTTTTCATGCTGTGCTCGGTGCTGCCGATGTCTATCTAGACGGCCAACATCTCGGTTATCACTTTGGTGGATATACACCGTTTGAATTCATTATCCCATCCCTTTCAGCAGGAGAGCATGAACTTATTGTTCGAACAGATAGTACTCTTGATGACCTTACCATTCCGACAAGACTTGTGGACTGGTTTCACTATGGTGGTATCATTCGATCTGTGGAGATGCAATTTTTACCAGACTTATACATTGAGAAACTTAAGATTGACTATGAATTAGAAGGAGCCGATGCCGCCGTCATTTTCCAAGTACGAATTAGCTCACTCGCTCAAACCGATATGATTACAGCATTATCACTTTATGAAGATGGCCAAAGCTTATATTCTGACCATGTAGCTGTTTGTGCAAATCAAACTGTAGACCATACAATAAAGCTGAATTGGAACGAAGTGCGGTTATGGAATGTTGGCAAGCCAGAGTTGTATACGATTCAAGCATGCCTTGAACAGGATGATAAAGTGGAACGCATTGGATTCCGAAAAATCGAAACGAAGGATCACCAGATTCTTATTAATGACTCGCCTATTTTTCTTAAAGGCGTCAATCGCCACGAAGAACATCCTGAATGGGGATTTGCTTTTCCTCCTAAGCTGATGTATAAAGATCTTCAAATCATTCAAGAAATGGGGTGCAATACTGTACGCGGATCTCATTATCCTCAAAGTTCGTATTGGCTTGATTTACTTGACGAAAACGGCATCCTGTTCTGGAGCGAAATTCCCATTTGGGGTGCTCTCTTGCCAGACGAAACCGTCAGTAATCCGTTGTTCCAGGAGCGTGCACAGACGATGATGGCTGAAATGATTACTATGCATTATCACCATCCTTCCATTATCTTTTGGTCGATTCATAATGAGATTGATACACGTACAAACAGTGCTTACAAAATGACAGAGCAACTGCTACAAAAGACGAAACAACTCGACAACTCGAGACTGATTACATACGCTACCATGCATCCTCTAGAGGATATTCTTCTCCCGCTTTTTGATGTGATTGGCATTAATAAATACTTTGGCTGGTATGAAGGCAATGTAGGCGGCTTTAAAGAAATGCTGCAGCAGTTCCATAAGCGTGCAGAAGACATGGGAGCTGGTGATATACCGGTCATTATGACCGAGTTCGGAGGAGCAGGTATCTATGGTGATACTGGTTGGGAGCCGAGGCTGTTCAGTGAGGATTATCAAGCGAAAATCCTCACTGAAGCACTGACAATCTTTCGCAATGATCCTAAGATTAGCGGAACATATATATGGCAGTTTGCAGATACGCGAGCAGATTTGCAAAGCAATGGTGCCCATTTCCGAGATAGAGCTCGGAGCTTTAACAACAAAGGAATCGTTAATGAATATCGCAAGCCAAAATTATCGTTCCGAGAAGTGAAACGCATCTACCATTCTTGGTCATCTGGCAAACTTTGAATATATCAAAAAAACCACAAGTTACTATTGTGGTTTTTTCTTTCGTTATAGAAAATAGAAAGCTGAAAAGCTAGATCACCAAACAGATAACCTTATTCTTTCATCATTTTCCTCTGTAATATATTCAATTCCCCCATAGCCCTGTGATATTGCATGCTTATAAAGATGTTCAAGTGCGCGGCTATCCTTCACATAAATTGCAACAAAACTGCCATCCACTAATAACAGCACTACTTGACAATCACTCTTTAGAAAATCGTCATATGTATGAATCTCTTTTATTACCTTTCCTCTTGGAAAAGCTTTTAAATCAGCAAATATGCAATAATATAGATTGTCTTCTAACCTTTCAGAAAACCCCAACCCGTCCATCACATTAGCTGGCAGCAGCGGCTCCTTTAGCTCTCCGTTTTCCACAAGATAGGCTTCTCCATCCATACGCCAATTATAGGAAGAAATATCAATTGTTCTTAATATTTCCCCTAGATAATTCCCATGTGAATTTGGAATTTCGAAACTTACTCCTCGCTTCATCCTTTTCTCCTGTCTAACTCGATTTATTTAAATAGTTCACGCCTTCTTAATGACAAGGGATAATTTATAATTAGCATGCTTGTTAAGGCTGACTAAAAACTCGTCTAACTGTTCGTTAGAGGAGAACTTACATTCAAGTATGTAACAGCTGTCTCCACTAATCTTATAATTATTTAATATAAATTTCTCTTGCGTCCTAACAAAGGATAAATATGGTTCGTGGTGGGTGCTTTTGGTGAAAATATTGAGAAAGGCGTGAATATAATAGCCTAATTTTACTTCATTGACTTTAATGGTATATCCTTCGATTATTCCATTATCCTCTAGCCTGCCAACCCTTGTCGAAGCTGCTTGCCCTGTTAAATGAACCTTTTGGCCAAGCTCCTTCATTGTAATACGGCTGTTCGCGGACAGCTCATTTAAAATAAGCAGATCTGTATTGTCTAACAAACAAATCCAACTCCTTTCATTAATCAAGCAAAACAGCTAAAAGACTTGATTTAAGCTGTGTAAGTGGTTGATGCTCATAGTATAAACTATATACATACTTTAAATAAACAATAAAGGAGTATCCACAATGAATATCCAACAAATTCGCAACGCTACAATTATCGTTCATTACGCAGGTAAAAAGTTTTTAATTGACCCATTCCTTGCTGAAAAGGGCATATATCCCCCTTTTCCAAATTCCTTACGACAAGATCAAAAAAATCCGTTAGTAAGCCTGCCCATCTCACTTGAAGACATTGTAAAAGATGTTGATGCTGTCATTGTGACACATTTACATTTGGACCATTGGGATGAGGCAGCCAAAAACGTCCTTCCGAAGGATATAAAAATGTACGTCCAAAGTGCAGAGGATGCTGAAGAAGTTAAAAAAGCAGGTTTTCAAAATCTCGAAATATTAGCTGAAACCACTACATTTGAAGAGATTCAGCTAATTAAAACACAAGGCGAGCACGGCAGAGGCGACATACTTAAAATGGTTGGTTCTGTATGCGGTGTTGTCTTTAAGCACGAAAGCGAAAAAACACTATATATTGCAGGTGATACCGTCTGGTATGAAGGAGTCGAGTCAGAAATCAATACACATAAGCCTGAAGTTATTGTTGTTAATGCTGGCAATAATCAATTTTTGCAAGGCGGATCGCTAGTGATGGATGAAAAGGATGTTTATGAAGTTTACAAAACAGCCCCGCAAGCTACAATCATTGCCGTTCATATGGAAGCAGTTAATCACTGGACTTTATCGAGAGAGGAATTAAAATCCTTTGTAACAGAAAAAGGATTTTCAGCTAATGTATTAGTCCCTGATGATGGTGAGTCTTATACATTATAAATGTTATGAAGATCTCGGAGTCTATGAAGCAGCCCGGGATCTTTCTCGTTACTTGTCATTTATTGTCGATAAGGAAAGATTGTCCTTCCTCCACCTTTCTCTGATAATAGAGAAAAAGGGAGGCAGTTTTTTATGGAAGATACTTTGAAGCAATATTGTAAAAGTTTGTTAGGTGCAACAGATGATTTTCAAGGAGAATGGAATGCAAATCGTTTCCATGTAGGCGGGAAAATATTTGCCATGCTAAGCACCAATGAAAAAGGACAAAAATACATAACTTTAAAATGTAATCCAGCCGAATCAGAAGAATTACAAGAAACATATAAAGATGTTATCATTCAAGGATATTATATGAACAAAACGCACTGGATTACTGTTTACTATGAGTCAGATTTATCGGTTGAATTTCTTCATTATCTAATAGGAAATTCCCATCAGTTAATTTTCAGGAATTTAACAAAGAAACTGCAGAATGAGCTACGAAATGATAGTATTATTTGAAATACATTAGTGCTTTAGCTTTCCTTTGGCCTAGGATTGCTACTTGTATGCAAAAATAGTCGTTAAGTTTTTAAATCAACGAAGAAATTGCACATCTTTTCGTCCTTGTTGTGTCCATTTTCTGCAACAGCTGCAGCTTATTTTTGCAGTAGCCTTTTCTAATCTGCCGATGTTTTGTTTATTTTCCTATGCCCAATGTTAAGTTCCCATTATTCCATCAGACTTTTTGTCTAGCAGTCTATCTAATAAACGCATCACCTTTATCCTTCCCCCTAAAGCAATCCCTTAAATTCCGCTATGATATATATAAACTTCGCCGTCTAACAACTTCTCAGCCATTGTAATCATTCTTTCAAGCTGCATGATTACTAGATTACGGTTGAGGATTAACCTTTCGTACTCCCCTTCTTCCTTGTCGCTCCAGACAAAGCTGCCTGTAAGCTTCATTACCTTAGGTGCATTTTCAAATAAATCTCTCCATGCAGAAAAAACATTTCTGAGTGTGATAGCTGATTGGTTATCAAAAAGCGTTAAGCCATGATAGTTGATACCATATCCCGCTGGCATATTCCGAATGCCTGGATTTTTTGTTGGTATCCACTTTAAAGAATCCATGATATATAAAATTAAATCATCATGAAGGACTACACAGTCAAGGTATGTCCTTTCTTCATGTGTATACTGCCAATATTCTTGGATATTCGCAGTTTTCGGTATTAAATAAAATTCATGTTCTAATGCCATTTATTTCTCCAATCTTCCTTTCCTATCTTTCTGTAAATGTGCCATCTCTATAACCATAAATGATTTTTTAGAAATGCTTTTGCATCTGTTCCTGTTAATTTGTCTATTTTGAGTAATGTTTCTTCTAATTCATTTACGTTCATCTAAGGAAGGCATCCAAGAATTATCATTCCTATAGAACAAACCCCTCCTTCATTCTGAAGGGCGTTCCCTAATTCTTTATACTATTATGAAGAGACAGGAAGATTTTTTATTCTTCTTCCTCATAAGGTTTATGTTGAATATCAATCGTTTTCGTGCTGAAATCAATTTTGTGCTGGAGGTTGTAAACACTGTATTGAAAGGCTATTGATGATTGATCTAATGAGAAGATCGCAATTAAGTCATTCTCTCCGTCAATAATGCTGTATTTATTCTTAGAGTCGATTTCAGCGAATAATGAATATTTTTCATGAAAGATAAGGTTCCACTTATAGGCAAGCTTTACTTGTTTAATAGACATAGTAACCTCCAATATTTATATGCTTCCATTTAATTCTATTTATTATGAAGAAAAATGGCAAATAATAGCTAGCTATGTATTATATTATTTGTCTTCCTGTTTACTCTCTAGTTTTGCATCCATTATATAATCGACTAATGCTAAAACAATGGAAACTATTACTCTTGTGACGGCTTCCATTTCAATAGTGTGCATCATATTATCTAAAGTTGAAATAATAGTCAAACTTACAAGAAACGATAAGAATAGAAATCCAGCATTAATTTGCTTGTCAGACCATTTATTTGCCTTTCGCATAAAAATCCGCATGATATTTGTCAACAATTCACCTACTGCTCCGAATACTATATAGCCAGCAATAAACCAAGATAAGGCTGCAAAGGAGTCATAGTGTACACCTAGCAGCTTAAACAACCCGATAATTCCAAAGAAATATCCTGCCGTAATTACTCCAAATGAAGCCAAGAATAGTAACACTATTGCAGTGATGATGAATATTTTTGTACGAAGGCTTTCTTCTTTAAATGGTTTATCAGCACTCACTGTTACCACCTCCATTTTGCTTATATGGTTAGTTTACGGTTACTTACACAGAAAGGTTTCATGGTTAAAACAAGCTTTACATTAATTTAAAAAACTTTAGGATGCAATCACCCTAAAGTTTTAAACGGTTCCTCTTTCTATTAATTTAACTGAAATTTCTTTATTAGATACATCATCGCCCATTGCTTGGAGAAATAGATTGTTTCCTAACTCAACAAGCGGTATATCAATAGTGGTAATATTCATCATCTTTGCAATAGGCTCATTATTGAATCCGATAATCGCAAGCTGTTTCGGAATGGATAGTTGCTCCTTCTGACATGCTATCATTATACCTGCAGCCACTTGATCACTAGTGACTAACAGTGCAGTTGGTCGTGTATCAAGTCTCTTCATCTTTTCTATTACCTTTTCCCCATCTTCGAAATACAGGCAATCATCCATAATGTAGTCAGCATTAAACGGCAGCTCATATTTTTTTAAAAAGTCCATATAAGCCTGTTCTCGCAAGAAGCTGTTTGCACCAGTTTTCCTACCGACACAATAACCTATTTCTTTATGACCCTTTTGATACAAATACTCTAACGCTTGGAAGAAAACTTTATAATGATCAATAAAAGTTGAAGGGAGGCTTTCTTTCTTCATTTTTTCACAAAGGACAATTGTTCCATATTGGATATGCTCTTGAATCAGGGATAAATCGGATTTTCTTGAACAGATAATTAATGAATCAATCTGCTTTTGCTTAAGCATTTGTAACGCTTCCATTTCTTTTTCTTCCGCATAATCTGTTTGAAACAACACAAGCTTATAATCATATTCTAACGCCTTTTGAGCAATCCCCTTAAGCAGCAACGCAAAATATGGCGTATCGGTAAATGGCAGCACGACACCCATCAGCTGTGTTTTTCCCCTGCTCAAATGCACAGCATTAATATTTCTGTTGTAGTTCGTGGATTCAATTGCTGCTAAAACAGCTAGTTTTTTTTCTTCACTTACATATGGATGATTGTTCAAGACACGAGATACTGTCGAAACGGAAACTCCCGACATTTTTGCCAAATCTCTAATATTGGTCATATCCTCACCTTTTTCAGCCTGAATAGTCTGCACTTATTGAAAACATTTTAATGTATGAAACGGGTACCAGGTCAATCCACTAAAAAAAGGACCGCTACTGGTCCTCTCTATAAAAAGTTCACTTATCTTTTTCTGGATTTTGGTTGTGAATCAATAAAATAGTCATCAAATGTTTCAATCGGTGTGATGTCTGTTGATTCTCCTGCTGTTTTTATACAAGCATATGTGCCGCAAAGTATTATAAAGCAAAGTAAGATGAGTGACAGCATAAGTTCTCCTCACTTTCTTCTTATTTGCTTTTATCGTAAATTATGAAACGCTTCCCAGGTCAAATAATTTTTTATATGCAAGACAGCCTTGACTTGAAATGCGTTCCATACTTTACCTTTATGAAAGAAGTTATTTTGCAATAAAAATCAAGAAAAGGAAGGGATTTCGTATGGAGAACTTAAACGGCAAAGTTTTTTTATTATCAGCTCAGGATAGCAGCCTGTATTATTTAAATGACTCTATTTTTCACTATACGCAAGATAAGGATATCGTGACAGCTACCTTTTACAGCAAAAGCATTTGTTACGGAGAGCTTGTAGGATTAGTAAACAAAACTGGCATTCTCCATGTAATATTCAACTTTTTCTGTAAAGATTCAACCTTTCACAGCGGTACTTGTGATTTTGTTGAAAGCAGGGTCGCTGATTGTTTTATTTTATGTGGCAAGCTTACTATTGCTTGTGAGAATCAAATCACTAAAGAAATTAAATTGCAGGAAATAAGAATTAACACAAAATGAAAACGCTTTTAAATCAAGTAAGTAAATATTCCTATTTTTCCTGTTATTATCAATAATTTACATTTCCTTTACAATCTATTAACTTAACTGCTTTATACTCATAAGCAATTGATTATATTCTTTTTAGGGGTGATTACATAGTTTAATAGATTAACCGTTCTATACCATCCAAAAAAACTTAGTTCATAGTATGAAAGGGGAAACTTTAACATGAAAATAAACAAAAAAGTCATGGGAATTACTCTAGCAAGCTCGTTAGCACTTGGGACGCTTGCCTACACATCAGCAAATGAGAAAGTAGAAGCAAAAAAAGAAACGCAGCAAGCAAAAAATGTCATTGTGCTTGTAAAGGATGGAGTAAGCTCTACTACTACTACCCTATCTAGATGGTATAAGGGTGAACCTCTTGCAATGGATGAAATCCTGTCTGGTGGTGTCCGCACGTATTCTGCTGAATCGGCTGTCACAGACTCTGCACCAGCTGGAACGGCCATGGCAACTGGCAATAAGTCCAATGACAAGTTTGTTGGGGTTCTGCCTGAAAAGGTTGCGTCACCTGGTGTAGATTCTTCCCTTGCCGATAATCCGTATAAACCGGTGGCGAACGTATTGGAAGGAGCTAAGCTTGAAGGGAAATCTACTGGAATTATCTCGACATCCGAAATCCAGCATGCCACACCAGCTGCATTCTCATCACATGCAACACACCGGACTGATTATGACAGTATTGCTGAACAGCAGGTTTACCAAAACATGGATGTAGTTTTAGGTGGCGGTAAAACGTCTCTTGAAGCAAAAAACCGCAAGGACGGCGAAAATTTAGTTGATGTCATTGAGGACAATGGCTACGATATAGTCGAGACACGTGACGAGCTCTTAAATTCTAAATCAAAAAAATTGTGGGGAACATTCGCGCCAGCAGCTTTAGCTTATGATATGGACCGCCCGCAAACAAATCCTGAAGAGCCAACTCTTGCTGAAATGACGAAAAAAGGTATTTCAACACTTTCTAAAGACAAAGACGGATTCTTCCTGTTTGTTGAAGGAAGCAAGCCTGACTGGGCAGCTCATGCCAATGACCCAATTGGGATGATCAGTGATACACTTGCTTTTGACGAAGCGGTAAAAGAAGCGGTTGCGTTTGCGAAGAGAGATAAAAATACGTTAGTTATTGCTGTATCTGATCATGGTAACAGCGGAATTTCTATCGGAAACCAAAATACAAACTCTACTTATTCTTCTACTCCTGTCTCAGCTTATGTTGACCCATTGAAAAAAGCTGAAATGACTTTAGAAGGTGCATTAAAGCAGCTTAATAAAGATAAATCAAATGTGCTGGAAGTTGCGGCATTGTACGGGATTGACAATCCAACTGCAGAAGAAACAAAAGCATTAAATTCATCTGCAGACTTAAGCAAAACGCTTGTTCAGCTGCTTGCAAACAGAGCTAATCTTGGCTTTACAACAGGCGGCCATACAGGTGAGGATCTATTCATGTATTCTTACGGCCCAGGCAAACCGACTGGTTTAATTGAAAACACAGATGTCGCTAAGTCTGCCGCAAAAGCTTTAGGATTCAATTTAGGTGAGCTGGACAAAGAAGTTTTCGTTGAAGCAGAAGCTGCTTTCAAAAAAATTGGCGCAAAAGTCAGCATCGACTCATCTGACAAAAACAACCCTGTTCTTATTGTAACAAAAGGCAAAACAACTGCAGAAATTCCAGTAAATAAGAATATTGTCACAATCAAAGGCAAAGATAAAGAACTTAAAACAGTTACAGTTCAAACTAATGGCAAATTCTATGTTTCAAAAGAAGCGGTGAATATCGTTAAAAAAGGTAAATAAGCTTATATGTTAAAAGGCTCTCATATTTCGAGAGCCTTTTAACTTGTCGTCCGAGTCAACGTTTTTTCTTATAATCTATTAAAGTAAACGATGGATTTAAGTGCGTCCATTGCATCTAGGAATTCATCTGTAAACAAATCTTCATGTATATTAAAAGTCTTTAGGGATATCGCTTTTCCTTGATCTACTTTCAACAAATGGTACTTATCCAAGCCTTCCGTTACAGCTATCGCTAATGGTTTTTCCCATTCATTATTTCCATACAGCACTATATAATCGTCCCCGGCAAGTTTCTGTATTTCATAGACAGAGTCCCATGCTTTGAAATACAGACCATCTGTTTTAAATAATTTTGCGTCATAAACATAATAATCCTGTCTTATATGAAATGTATCATGAAGAATGATATTTTCATCTTTTTTCAAGATTTTCTCAACCAGCTCTTTTTGATCCATTATATAATGAAACTGTTCTGTTTTGGTGTTGTTCATTTGAACTAAATCAACATATGCCTCAACAAAACTGCCACAAGTCATGGGAGTTGTGTTACTATCACTAATATTTGCGTATATAGGATACTTTCCTGCTACGATTTGCACTTTCGCTTTTTTCCTATTGTTTGTAAGAAAAGTTCCTTCTTCTATTATAAGGATACCTAATTCCATCTTCATTGTGATTATTCCTTTACATTTTATAGACTGCTATTGTACTACTTAATCTTTCGTTGCTGCCAATTCAATTATTTTCCTAATAAATGGTCCTTTTCGGTCTGTATAAGCATGGCGGTCAAATTTATGTATATGTGCCAGTTCTTCTTTGAGGGAAGCATACTCCCTAAGTGCTTGCGAATGTTGGCGGAGATAATTACGAAAAAGTAATTTATCCCGCCATTCTGTACTGCCATATTCACAAATATGAAGATGGCAAATCCCTTGTCCCCACGGTCCTTTTCTAAAGAATTTTCTATCTGTAAACTCTGGTTTAGGCACATATTCATATTCTATTTCCATTAAGGTTGGTACCCATTTATCCACTTGCTCTAAATTAGGTACCCCTGCCATGATATCAATGATGGGCTTGGCTGTTAATCCTTTTATAGAGGTGCTGCCAATATGTTCAACTTCTATTACACCATCTATCGCGTCACGGATTCTTTTTTTCTCCCATTCAAATTGTTGTTCCCAATCAGGATTGTAAGGTTGAAGCTCGACGACTGATACTGTCATATTTTTATCCCGCCTATCTATCTCGTAATCTCAACTTAAAATGATCCCATTTTTTTCTTAAGAAGCTGCGATTATCAGGCAGCAGTTGAACATCTGACAATGCCGCAATTGTTTTAGCTGCTACAGCTACTGTGATATTATCTGTATTAATCCGATTTTCAAATACACTAGTAGAAAGGCCTTCCATACAGCGGTCAATTTGATTTATTGCCCAGGAAGCTTTTCTTTCGCCCCTCCCCTTTAGCCGACTAACTAAGGTGGGCTTGGAAGCCCACAATACATAGTGATGAATGGTGACACCTTCTGTTCTTAATTCACCAATAATTTCAGAAAAGTAGACAGGATTTACTATCGTCATCGGCACGATGATGACTCCCTTATATTCCTTATTAATATAAGATAATAGAGAATGATTAATGGTACGCCACATTGGCATGTCTTGAAAATCCCCTTTAAAAGTAGATGCAGGCAAATTTTCCCGCAAAAAATAACCGGCATTTTCTGGGTCATAGATACATGAGTTTGGTATTCTTCTATGTAACTCGTGTGCAGTTTGTGTTTTCCCAGCTCCAAATGCTCCGTTTATCCAAATTATCATCCTGCCACCCTGTCCTATATTTTACTAGAAAAATTTTTATGAAAACCTGCTGATGTTTGACTGCAAATTTAGAATTCTGATTAGATTATATCTAAAAATAACATTAGTGTTAAATATATACTTCCTTACTGTTATAACATGAAAAGGGCGAAGATTCATTCTTCGCCCTTCTAATTAAGATTCTGTTACAGCAGGCTGCCCTGCTTCAATCAATGCCTTGTTGCGGCTTAAGAATATTGTGAGAATCAAGATGAATAAACCAGTGCCTACCAACAGCCATTCGATATCAACAACATCTGCGAGTGGTCCGAAAATAAGCATGCCGATTGGCATCATAGAAGTAGAAATCATTCCCATTACACCAAAGACCCTGCCTAAATACTCTTCAGAAATTTTTTCTTGTAATAGTACTGTTGTAGGAGTATTAAAGATTGGCATTGCTGCCCCAAACACTCCCATGAAGATTAAATACAGCCAAAATGCCGGAGCAATGCCAAGTGCCAATGTACATGCTCCCATAATAACGCTTGCGAGTGTCATTGTACTGATTTTGTTGGAAAAACCGCCCCATGCAGCAATGATTCCTCCGCCGGCAATCATGCCGATTGAAAAAGCAAGTTCAATCGCAGTCAGCTGCCAAACATCACCGCCAAAGCTTCGCGTTACCTGAAGCGGTGTTAAGAATGCGGCTGGTGCCATTAACACGAAGAAGATGGCAAAGAATAAAAAGAAGGATTTAAGAAAACTGTTGTTGTTTATATATTGCAAGCCTTCTTTAAAATCAGCAAAATAACTTGTCGTCTGCTTTACAGCAGCTTTTTCATGAACAGCAATTTTCACAAATGTCAGCATCGTAAAAATTGCAATAGCGGCAGTAATAACATCGATAAAAAAGATTATCTCAATAGTCGTATTAGCTAACAGTGCAGCACTGACCATCGGTGATATGAACATAATAACAGCTTGAATGCTGCCATTTGCTCCATTTACTTTTGTAAGCTTTTCCTTTGGAACCACTTGAGGCAAAATCGCTGCAACAGAAGGCGTTTGAATTCCTGTTCCAAATGCACGAATCGCCGCCATCACAAAGAGGAGCCAAATCGAATCAAATCCCATCATAAAGAGAATCGCCAGTATTAAAGTCGAAAAGGCGATTAATCCGTCTGACACGATAATCAGCATTTTTCGATTATACCTGTCTGCCCACACTCCTGCGATTGGCGACAGAATAAAGGTCGGAATGAAGCCGCAAATAATATAAAGTGTCATCATTAGACCTGATTCTGTCGTTAAGGTGATATGCCACATAATCGCATATTGCACAAGTGACGAACCAAATAGAGAAATCGTCTGACTGCTTAAGAAAAGAATAATATTTCTTAACCACGACTTCTGTTGATCATTAACATTGTTCATTTATTTCACTCATTTCTTCCCTTTATTATGCTTCACCTACATTTACTAAAATTCGTTTTGTTCTATATATATTGGTTCGAAGACAAATGAAAAAGAGGACAGACATATCCCCTTTTTCAAACAACCGTTAAATAAGGTTTTCTTAAAAATAGACAGACCAATCCTTTAGCTATAAACATAGGTTTTAGCATTCAAACGTATTCCATTAACGAATGAACTTCCCTTATCTTAATCTCATGGATGCTGTCAAAAGAAAAACCTCCATTTCCTATGTAGTTATTCAATCATACCAAATACAGCCACCCCTTTCAAGCGCTTCCATTACTGAAATAAGAGGACTAACCAGTTAATGTCAGTCCTCTTTTATATCTGTTCAATCAGCAGATACTCAAGTCTAAACTTAAGCAAGTAACAGGATTGCCAACCTCAATTTCACATGATCCTTGTTCCACTTTATAGATGTTCTGACTGCTGAAAACTTGTAATTCTTCCTTCCCAAGTTCAAACGTAACTTCTTTTGTTTCCCCAGCGTCAACCCAGACCTTCTTAAAGCCTTTTAATTCCTTTACCCTTCGCGTAATACTAGAGCCCTTTCCCTTTATATAAAGCTGTATTACGTCATATCCGGCTCGTTCTCCTTTATTAGTGACGTCTACAGTTAGGGAGAATTTCTCCCCTGCTGATAATTGACTGACTGACAGCATTTGTCTTTCTGCTTGCAGATTTTTGTAGTCGAATTGTGTGTAAGATAAGCCAAAGCCAAAGGGATACAAGGCACTGCCAGACATATCAAAATAGTCTTTCTTGTATCCTCCTTCTTTGTAGTTATAAAAAACTGGCAGCTGTTTAGACGACCTTGGGATAGAAACAGGTAAACGACCGCTCGGATTGACATCCCCAAATAAAATCTCTGCAATCGCCTGACCACCCATTTGTCCAGGGTACCAAGCACTTATGACTGCCTTAGCGTGTTCTGCTATCCAGGAAATAGCATGAGGCCTGCCTTGAACGAGCACCACCGCAATCGGTGTGCCTGTTTCCATCACTTTTTTGAGGAGCTGCATCTGCTGCCCTCCCAGCTCTAAATCAGCTGTATCCACATTTTCTCCGCAATCCATTTCTTCCTCGCCAGTTGTATCGATAACCGCTCCGTTTACGTCAAATTGGGCATCAAAATTTCTTGCACTTGATCCGCCTACAACAACTATTGCTACATCTGAAGCTTTCGCTAAATCAACTGCTCTTTCTATTCCTTCCTCATCATGAGAACGAATACCGCAGCCTTGTTCATAAACAACCTCTGCCTCTTTCATTAGCGCAGTTATTCCTTTCAGGACTGTTATCACACTGCCTTCTCGTTGAAACGGTGTGTAATCGCCAAGCTGATTATAGACAGAATCTGCGTTAGGGCCGATTACAGCAATTTTACTAATAGTCTTTTTAAAAGGCAGAATTCCCTCATTTTTTAACAGCACAATCGACTGCCGAGCAGATTCCAGGTTAATTCTCTCATTATTCTCCTTCGTCTTGCTTTGTGCACGATTCATATAAGGTTTATCAAATAACCCCATTTTAAATTTGAGAGTTAAAACCCTTCTTACCGCATCATTCAGCTTTTCTTCACTGACTAGCCCCCTTTGAACGGCAGCTTCTAAAGCGGGATACACATCATCCCAAAGACTTATATCCACTCCATTTTCAAGTGCTAAAGCAGCTGCTTTTTCTTTGCTTTCCGTTAATGAGACTAAATTGTCAAGAGCACAGCCATCCGCCATTACCGCTCCTTTAAATCCAAATTCCTTGCGCAGAATCTGATTGAGGAGATAGCCATTGGCATGACAGGGAATTCCATCAATTTCATTGTAAGCTGCCATACAGGCTAGAGCTCCATACTTTATGGCAGCTATCATTGGCGGCAGATGAATTTCTCGTAATTCTCTTTCACCGATTGATGCCGGAGCAGCGTTCTTTCCACCTAGTCCGTTACCTTGTGCGGCAAAATGCTTTAAAACAACAGCCATTTTTTCAGCGGGAATAAATTCACTTTTCTCTCCTTGCATCCCTGATACAACCGCCTCTGTTAACCGGGATGCAAGATAAGGATCTTCACTGAAGCACTCTTCAGATCTGCCCCATCGTGGGTCACGAATAATATCTAATGTGGAAACTAAAGCTAAATGGGCGCCTTTTGCCCGAACTTCCTCTGCCACTGCTGCCATTAATTTTTCATGCAGCTCTGGGTTCCATGTCGCACCTATTCCTAAATTAACAGGCGTAATCAGACTGTCTAAGCCTTGATGGCCGTGGGAGCATTCCTCCGCAAGCAGGACAGGAATGCCCAGCCTTGTATGCTCCTTTACATATTTCTGAATCATATTGGCTACATCAGCACTTGCATCCTTTGTAATGCCATTGTCAAAATGGACAGCTGACCAAGGGTCGGATCGGAATAACCCATAAAGCACTCCGACTCCATCCCATATGCGAACATGCTCTTTAAACTTCTCTGTGAGGATATAACCTGTGTCAGTTTTCTCGTATACTTCCCAGCCATACAGCTTCTGATTAACCTGACCGACCTTCTCCTTTAAACTCATGTTTGCTAACAATGCTTCTATTTCATGATTGATTGTCTCATTCTCCATATTAGAAAGACTCATCCCCCTCAATACCGTTATAAATTAACGACGATCGTTTTTACTTCAAATGGCTTTAAGTTTAAGGACAGCCTGTTCTCTTGTACAAAGATTTCTGTCTGTTTCTCTTCCAGCAGATTTGTTTCATATGCCGAGAGAATATTCCGAGCAAATGATACATGAATCTCCCCTCTGCCGCCGCTTGACTCATACATTCTTAAAGTGAGACTCTTGCCGTCCTCTGACTGTTTAACTGTATCAAGGATGACGTGGCTGGATTCTGTTTTTATAAAAGAAGAGCAACTAGGCAAAGTTCCTGGATGGGCAGAAGCACGGTAAATAACAGCAGGGTGATTCAGCTCATATCCTTCCTTAACAACGGCCCCTTCTCTCCAGTCGCCTTTATGTGGGAAAAACGAATAAGTGAATTCATGATAACCAATGTCTGCCCCTTTATCTGGCCATTTAGGTGCCCGCAGCAAGGACAGACGCAACACATTTTGCTTTACATCATAGCCGTACTTGCAGTCATTCAGCAAACTGACACCATAACCAGATTCGGAGAGATCGGCAAAGCGATGGCCGCACACCTCAAACTGGGCTTTCTCCCAGCTTGTATTAGTATGTGTGGCTCTTTCTACTGAGCCGAACGGAATTTCAAACGTAGCTTTGTTACTCATTACATCAACAGGGAATGCAACCTTTAATAATTTGTGCTGCTCCTGCCAATCGACCCTAGTTTGAAAATCGATTCGTTGATTGTGGTGATATAAAATCAGCTCTTGTTCAATAGTTGACTGTGAAAGCTGCCATTTAAAGTGAATGATATCCTTTGTTGCTCCTTTTCCGATGCTTTGTTCTAACAGAGTAACCGTTTCTGCCGGCTGATTTGCAAATTCAGGGTCGATATCCCAAGCATCCCAAAGCATCGGGCGGTCATGGAACAGCTGCAATTGATTGGCGAAAGCACCATTAGGCAAGATTTCACGCTTGACCTTTTTATCGTATAAACGGGAAATTTCTCCTTGCTCATTCCACTCTATATGATAATATTCCGTCTCCCATTGGCGAACGTTCGCCTCTTCTACTTTACTTCCCTGTTTCTCCAAATCTTTTAACCAAATCACTTGATAACCCATTTCTGGGATTTCTGGAACGTAAACAGATAACTCTATGCGACCATCTTCTAATAGAATAATGTCTGTGGGCAGCTCTTCACCATCCCGAGTTACTGCTCCCTTTCCTGCCAATTCTAGTCCACCTGATATTTTCACTGTCTCCGACCTTTTCCAGGACAAGCTGTTAAAGAGAATAACTGGTATTCCATCACCTTCTGTGTCTATTTGCTGTTCCAGCACATGGATAGCTTCTTGTTGCACCTTTTCACCACAGGCAAAGATTTCCTTATAGTCAGCCTCAGAATCAACGTACACCTCAGGAATGGAAGATCCAGGGATAATATCATGAAATTGATTGAAAAGAAGCTGCTTCCAGCCTTGTTCCAATGACGAAGCTAGCTTCACTCCAGCGAAGTTTATAGCTGCGCTTCCCCACATTTCCGCATCCCGGTACAGCACCTCTGCCTTTCGGTTCCATTTCTTATTTCTGGCATGGGTCGTGTATGTTCCGCGATGGAGCTCCAAATACATATCACCAACCCATGTCGGCAAGGACGGATTGGACTTCGTTATTTCATCGAAAAATTCATGGGCTGTGCTGTTTACGACGGCTGGCAAGCCAGGCAAAGACGAAGACCGATCAATATAATCAATCATTTCTTGGGTAACACCGCCGCCCCCATCTCCATGGCCGTATAGCAGCATCTGCTTTGAATGGAGATTTTTTTGCTTATAACTATCCCAATGTGTCTTGATTTCTTCAGGATGGGTATATTCATTTAAGCCATGATTTAAGAAGGAAAGGATGCGCGTCCCATCAATTCCTTCCCAGTAAAATAAATCGAAAGGAAATGGATTGGTATCATTCCAATTCATCTTGGATGTCATAAAATAGTCAATGCCAGCACTTTTTAACAATTGCGGCAGTGATGCACAATAGCCAAATGTATCTGGGAGCCACTCAATTCTTGGCTGTTTGCTGAATTCTTCCTTGTAAAACTTCATTCCATAGAGAAGCTGACGAACTAATGATTCACCAGACGGCATATTTAAATCAGGCTCTACCCACATCCCGCCGACGACTTCCCAGCGCCCATCAGCAATTTGCTTTTTAACCCTTTCATAGATTTCAGGGTAATGCTCCTTTACGAAAGCATAGGCTTGAGGCTGGCTTTGAGCATAAGTAAAGCTCGGATTCTCATCAAGCAAGGTGCTCATTGTTGAAAATGTTCTGCTGCATTTACGAATCGCTTCCTTCACAGGCCATAGCCATGCCAAATCAATATGAGACTGACCTACCATCAGCATTTGACCTGCCGTACTGCTCGTCAACATATTTAACTTTTTCTGTAAGTCAGCCTCCATGTCAGCAATTAATAACTGATTCGTAAATGCTTCCGGCTTTTCTGACAGAATTCTTTTTTCAGCTTCCTGCAATGCCTCGATGATTTTAACTCGATCACTATCATCTTCCGGCAGTAATTTTGCAGTTTCATAGTAGCATTTCACAGTAGCCAGTAAACTTTGAACACCTGTATTTATTAAATCAAGGCTGGCTTTTAAAAGATTCAAGGGCGGCGGGTCGAATTCTGCTGGTTCATTTTGATAATTTAACTCATCGAGTGTTTGGCCAGCGTAATTATATAGTTCAATTTTTATGTTAACCTTTTCTTTCCCGCGAACCTCCTCTGGAAACGGAACATAGCATCGGTTGCGGTCAATACCGTGATGTGGCATGCCGTTTAATGAAACTAACCCTTCATGAAGAGTCCGGCGGTCCTTTGCACCAGAAAGGAATGTAAGTCCAAACGGCCGATTCTGCCAATCAGCTGGAATGGTTATCTCCTTTTCCAAAAGCATTGTGGCGCCTGCATTAATCAACCAGTCACCTTCATTTATAAGAACAGTATCGTCTGATTCAAATTCATACTCTCCCGGCTTAACATAGATGCCGCGCTTTGCTTGCCAATCATTGATCGAAATAGATTCCAAAAGCACATAATTCGATAAATGTTGAATAAAACGCTGAACCCTTTGTAATGTCAAAATCTTTCCCTCCTAATCTATCACTCTTACTTCTTCCAATTTCTTAGGAAATAATCAGCATTAGCTTTTAACCTATTCTTCGTGTCTTCTGAAACATTTTTCATTTCTTTATCGTTTAATTCATCCTTAAACTTATTAAGGCTGGTTGCTGCCTGCTTTAAACGGCCGCCGTCATAATGTTTCTTTGCAGCAGTTAAGGTTTTTGTCAGCTGCTCACCTGACTTATTATTCAATTCTCCACTTTCAACAAGATCATTAATCATACTGTAAAGATTATCTAATGTGGTTCTAATAACAGTACTGGCTTTGTTGCCAGAATAATCTTCCAGCACAAATTCTAAACTGCTGTCTGTTGCTTCCGTTTCAAAGGTGAGCTCTTTCGTATGTGTGCGGCCGCGGACAATATAAGGTTTGTGTCCTTGACTGTAGGTAGTATCAAATGTTTTCGCTTCACCATTTTCATAGACATACAGATAGTGCCAATCCCTTGATTCAGGTAGTCCCCATGTAACAGAATTCCCTTCTATCGTCACTTTTTCTGCTGAATAAGCTTCAATGGATTTATCAAAGAACGTGCCTCTGTAGCTAATCCAGTCATTGCTGCCGACTTTTATTTTAATAAGATATTTATCACCGTTAATTGGCATGTCAGGCAGTTTCACTTCTGTTTTGCCGTTTTTCACAGTGACTGTTTCGTTTACTTTCTTCGCATAGTCGTACTCTGTAGCAATATTGATAGAAATCTTACCGTCTATGTCCATTGGATTTTTCCAGGACACTACCATATCGCCGTTATCTGATTGCACGGTTTTAATATTACTTACACCTTTTGTTAAGTCGTAATGCACTGCTGCAGGGTCGCTTTCTTGACCGTCCTGACTCACAGCCGTCAACGTAATTTCACCAGATAGACTTTGCAAATTCTTCATGTAAAAGACTTCATCGTATATGCCGCCGACATAAACTCCATTATTATAGACATTGTATTGCTTCACATTATCGTAAGCTTCCATATCCCATGAAATATTCATTTCATTAGAGTCCCGTAAAGCTTTTGTAATTTTTAGCCCTGTTGGTGCCTGCGGTTTCTTAATAGAACCGTCACTTATTTTCACTTGCCCAATATTCATTTGATAATCATCGATTTTTTTATCGCCGTTAGCAAAATGGATGCCAAAGGATGCAATTTCTTTGCCAGCAAAATCAGCTAAATCAAGCTTAGCGGTTACCCATCCTGCTGTTTTCTTGCCGGAATCAGGAACTTTTACTTTCACAACCTTGTCTGGATTGTCCTTGAAAATGAAGCCGACACTCATTTCAGACGAATCGTCTGGCGATGTTTTATTATAAGTAAGGGAAAATTCTGAGCCCTGTTTAACTTGCAAATCAGTCTTATAAAGGTGTAAGAAGTTATCCGCATCTAGTGCGCCATTTACGACTAGCGAGCTGCCGCCATTAAAGGCACCGACTTTTTCATAGCTGTATCTTGAACCTGCATTATACTCAGGACCAAAATCAAAATCAGCCTGAAGCGGCGTACCTGTTGTTTCTAGCCACCACTGCCATGTCACTGGAATATCTTGAATATTAATATTGGACCATTCTTCTGCATTGCTTACCTTGCCATTGACATAATAAGCCTGACCGCGGCCCATATTAAAATCAGACACAAAATTGGCACCTTGAATCACGCTGCGCTCAGCGATATATGCCGCAACACCATCCCAGTTATCGCCTTTGGCTGCTACATCTGAAAGCTGTGCATTTGCGTTTCTTCCCGTTTTCGTCGGGTCCAAATTTGGTCCTGACCACCAAGCACGATCACGGATAAATGACATCCATTGATAATCACTGTCATTGCGTCGATTTGTATCTTCCCCGCCAAGATCTTCATCCAAGCCGTGATGCGTAAAATCAGACCCCAGCATAGCAATACTATTTAACGGCTTTCCGTTGCTGTCCAAATTATTTCGCAAATCATTACGCTGTTTATTAAACCTGTCGCCGCCCGCTTCAATTCCAGCAAACACTGTCTTCAATGAATCTAACCCTAGACTTTCGGCGTGTGCTTTAGAATTCACCATTTTTTGTTTGTTCCATAAGTAATTTAAGAAAATCGAGTTAGCCAAATCACCATACTGCTCATCCTTTACAAACGGACTATTAACTGCCGTAAATTCATTTTCATACCTCGTTTTGCCAGTAGTATTATGAACAGAATCGTACCATTGCACATACAATCCTTTGTCTCTTAACACCTTTAAAAACTCTTTATAAACAGGTATATCCTTCACAGCTACCCCTGAGCTAGCTTCTTCCTGGTTAAAGAAATAACCGTCATAACCATAATATTGAGCCATCTCTATCAGCTTTTCAGCAACAGGAAAGTTACCTTTCTTATCCTTTACCAGCATTTGTGTATACGTTTGCGGTCCCCTGTCATTGCTCGAGAAAAAAATAACCGCCAGAGATTTAACCCCGTTTTTATGTGCGGCATTTGTATAAGCAGGATTCGGAATATTAAGTACTCCAAATTCAAACCATCTTTCATACCATGGCAGGCTCGGATTATATAAGTAATTCGGCACATCAGCTGACGCTGTACCATGCCAATAAGAATAATAGTCAATATACTGCCAGTACGGGAATGTATATTGACCGAATTTATTCGTATACGCTGTGCTGTCCATAAAAGCATTGCCATAATCACCAGCAAGATTTAACATTTGTGTCTCAGAGCTTACATTTGGGTTAGCCTGTGTAGCAGAAAATGCCTGATTACGTTCTTGTAAAGGAACTCGTGACCGCAGCATTTCCGCATTTTTATCCGCTTCAGGAGTCCATTCTAAAATGTCATTCGCTGTATAACCGTGTTGAGTTGGCTGATTTAATCCAGTTGCACTGTCACCTGTGTATGGCAAAGTATCTCCCGCCAAAGCTGTAGACAAGCCTGTTTGCAAAGTAAAAAGCAACGAAACTGTGACGATTAGTGTTTTTTTAGTTTTTCCGAATCGCGAAAACATCCATTGTCCTCCTTTATTTTTACTACTGTATGTGATAACAAAAGAAGTTAAGTGAACGCTTTTTTGTTTAACCATTTCTGCAAAGTACTCACCACGTATTTCGTCCATGTTTGGAATAAGTGCTACTCTCCCCCCTTTTGAGACGTTATTTTCAATAGATGCCTAAATAAAATGTAAACCCTTACATAATTTTATCAGGACTATACTTCTCATCCTATTGGTAAAAGCATAGATTCATTGGTTAAAATAAAGAACTGTTTTTGCTGGGAGCAGTAGGCAACATGCCAACCGGAAAAGTCACTACACGCACTATCGTGTTCTAGATTCCCTTTCTCTTCCTTTATTTTTGGTTAACTAATAGGTTCATTATCTAAATATCTCCATAAAAAATAAAACCCACCTATATTCAAGTGCATTTCAGCACTTAATATAGGTGGGCAATTATCAATACTTGGTATTAAGAAAATGAAACAACGCTCCGACTAAATTTGCATCATTTCCAAACTGACAAGCTTCCACTTCTATTTGTAATGTAGAAACATCATTTCGCAGCTGCTGTAATTCACGGTTAATTCCCTCTATTACTTCTGGACGGCTGCTGACTCCGCCGCCAATTAGGATTTTTTCAGGGTCGAGGGCATATTTCAAATTATATATACCGATGGCAAGCCTTTTATAAAATTCAGCAATGCATTCTTTGGCAATCGAATCGCCTTCTTTTGCTAAGCGGAATACAGCTTCTCCATCGAATGTTCCTTCTTCTAGCTGTTTTCTCTTTTTTACTTCCTCTACTAGAGCATTCGTGGAAGCTGCAAGGCTCCATGTGCCTTGTAGTGGCTCTTGTGCTGGTGCTCCCATTATCATGCAGCCGAACTCTCCGCCGTGAAGAGTGGCGCCGCGTAAAATGGTTTGATTGAGGACGATACTGCCGCCTATTCCTGTTCCTATTACAATACAAATATAGTAATCTGTTGCTTTGGCTGCTCCTAACCAGCCTTCTGCCAAGGCTGCACAATTCGCGTCATTTTCTATTACTGTCCGAAGTCCGGTCTTTTCTCTGATGAGTGCTGTCATGTTTACCCCATGTATATAGGGGATAGCGCTCGCTCCGCCAATATAACCTGTTTTTATATCGACCGCCCCTGGTGAGCTTACTGCTATTCCTTGCAACTCAAAGTCAGCAGCATTTTCCTCTGCTACTCTTTGTATGGTCTGCAAGAAACTGTCCAGTCCATCCTTAGGTGTTGCCAGCTTGCCACTTCTTAGTTTTCTGGCAGACTCATCCATTACTGCGTATTTGATAAAGGTGCCGCCAATATCGAATACCATATAGGCTTCCATCAGAATTTCACTCTCCATTCTGTTAAAATCCGTTATTTTCTGCCAGCTGCTTGTACCATCGCCCTGATTTTTTCACAGTACGTTTCAGGCTATTCTTTAAATCTACCTCTACAAATCCGTAGCGGTTCTTATAAGCGTTTGTCCATGACCAGTTATCCATAAATGTCCACATATGGTATCCAAGGCAATTGGCTCCTTCCTGTATACCTTTATGCACCCATTGCAAATGCTCTCTCACAAACTCAATTCGGTAATCGTCCTCAATATATCCTGCGTCATTGCGGAACTTTTCCTCCCCTTCAACCCCCATACCATTTTCTGAGATGAAAAAAGGTATATTATCATAATTATCACGAATATCAATCATAATATCGTAAATTACTTCCTCTGCAATCTCCCAGCCGCGGTGGGGATTGATTTTTCGGCCTGGCATAATATAAGGATCAAATAGATGTTCAGGCATAAACGGAGCATTTTCTGATTCTTGGGTTTCTTTCGCTTTTACGCGGCGAGGCTGATAGTAGTTCACTCCTAAAATATCAATCGGATTATTGCGGATTACCTCCAAATCATCGGCCTCAACAGGCGGAAGCAACTCTCTTGCTTGTAAAATTTCAACCAATTCACGAGGATATACCCCCTTTGTGACTGGGTCGAGAAAACTGCGGTTAAAGAATACATCTGCAATATGAGCTGCTGCCCTATCCTCTTTGTCCTCGCTTCTTGGATAAGAGGGTGTTAAGTTAAGAATAATGCCGATTTTCCCAGCTAACTCTAATTTCCTAAATGCCTCGACGGCTTTTGCATGAGCGACAATGGTATGATGGGCAACGATGGCCGCCCGCTTAAAATCAATTACATTAGGATAATGCAAATCATATAAATAACTAGCCTCGACAGGCACAATTGGTTCATTGAAGGTAAACCAATACTTCACACGATCTCCAAATAACCGAAAACAGGTAGTAGCATAGTTCACATAGGCATCAATCACGTTTCGGTTCTCCCAGCCGCCTATTTCCTGCATGCACATTGGCATATCAAAGTGGTATAAATTAATAAATGGTTCGATATCATTGGCCAGCAGCTCATCAATGACCTGATTGTAGAAATCAACAGCCTTCTCGTTTACTTCCCCGGTTCCATTTGGGATTAACCGTGACCATTGGATAGATGTGCGAAAAGAGTTATGACCCGTTTCTTTCATTAACTGAATATCTTCTTTAAATCGATGATAGAAATCTGATGTATGGGTCGGTCCGACGCCATGATGAAAGCATTCAGGATTTTGGCTATACCAAAAATCCCACATACTTTCCTTTCTGCCATCAATCATAGCTGCTCCTTCTGTTTGCGGACCAGATGCCGCACTTCCCCACCAAAATTTTTCAGGAAAAAGATATTTCAAATTTATCACCGCTTCCTTTTTTAAATTTTCCGCCACTCACTCGGAGTTGTGCCAACCATTTTCTTAAATTGCTTATAAAAATAAGTCGTATCAGAATAACCTACTTTTTTCCCAATATCGCCTGCCCTGTAATGAGTGGCTTTCAATAATTCCTTCGCTTTTTCCAAGCGATAACGATTAAGGTATTCTGAAAAGACAACTCCTACTTCCTTTTGGAATAACTGACCTAAGTAAATAGCATTAACATGAAATTGCTGCCCTAGTGTTTTTAAGGACAAGCCTTGGTCAAAGTGAGCATGAATAAAGGTAAGAACATTTTGGACAATTGGACTTCGCAAATGAACATGATTATGAACAGTCAGAATCAGTTCATAGCAATATTCAGTCAAAATGTCCCTCATCTGCTCAATATCCGAACTATAGACAATCCGTTCCACAACAGCTGTATAAAGACAAAGATCATCTGGACGCACTGAATAATGAATATAAGAGATTAAATCAAATGTATATTTTTTCGCTACTTGCGGCGAGATAAGATTGTCTTTTTCTGTTAAATTCTTAAAAAATAAATCAACTAGAGCTAGCGATTCTTCCTCCGCATTCATAAGCATTTTCACAAGGCAATCTTTGAATTCCTGCTGCTGTTTCTGTTCATCATGCCGATCTAATGCCTGTTTATCTGTAATCAGCACATTAGGTTCTAAATATAACTGCATGGCGCTGCAGTCTCTTGCCATCGTAAAGCTTTCATTTAATTCATCCAGCATTTGAACTGGTTTGCCCATTGCCAAATAAAATAAGCCTATTCTTTTTTGTTCATTGCAGAGGTCAGTCACTAGACGCTGGTTTTGCTTTATTAGTTCCTCTTCACTTGAACCGTCAAATATAATGATGATCTCTTGATTCGGATTATGGAGACATAAGGCAGAGTACTTTGTTTCAATATAATGACGGATGTGATTTACAACTTCAGACTGCTGAAAATGTTCAATATTTAAGATAGAAACATTATAAAACGGCTTATTAAATTCAATGTTATACAATGCTAATCTTTCCAAGCAATCATGCTGGCTAACTTCCCCTGTCAGAAAGCCCCATAATGTATTATCCAGCATGGTAGTTGAGTCTTTTGTCTGGCTGCCAGCAGTTGCAACCTTTAATTTCTGTCCGACAGATTGCAGTGTTTTTAATAATTCCTCTTCATCAACAGGCTTAACTAAATAATTTTCAATCCCTAATAACAACCCTCGTTTTATATAGTCAAACTCCTGATAACCTGTTAAAACAATACTCTTTGTGTCAGACCGAATGCTTTTAACCTCTTGGATTAAATCAAGACCGGACATTTCTCCCATTAAAATATCCGAAATGAGAATATCAATCGGATTCTCTTTTATATAAGAGAGTGCCTCCTCGCCACTTTCTGCTGTATGTACTATCTCAAATCCGTAATCTTCCCAATCCAAAATCGCTGAAAGTCCTTTTGTAATAATCGGTTCGTCATCTGCCAACAGTACTTTAAACATGGTAAATCCCCTGAACTGGAATGGTTAAAATAACGGTTGTTCCTACTGCTGGACTGCTTTTTACCGAGAGCCCGTATTGGTCTCCATATTTTAGCTTTAAACGCTGATGAATATTTCTTAATCCAATTGATTTCATTTCATCGCCCTCTTCACAATTAATATGATGAACAATTTGGGACAGTTTTTCTTCTGACATGCCCTTCCCATTATCGTCAATCCTGATTTCAATTTTTTCGCCAAGTTTAACGCCGCTAATTGTTAAGAGATTGTCAGTTCGATCCTTTTTAAAGCCATGTACAAAGTAATTTTCAATAATCGGCTGAAGGATTAATTTTTGCACAGGTGTTTGCTCTACTTCCTCTGCTAAATGAAACTGAACCTCCAGCTTATCGGGATGTTTAAACTGCATTAATGTTAAATATTGTTTAACATATTCAATCTCGGTATATAATGGGACAATATCTTTCGATTCCAGTGAATAGCGGAACAGTTTTGATAAATGAAAGGTCATCTTACTGGAAGTTTTAGAACCCTCCAACATTGCCACCATTCTGATGGCTTCAAGCGTATTAAATAAAAAGTGCGGATTAATCTGTGCTTGAAGCGCCTTCAATTCTGCCTGCTGCTGCTTTAAGTTAAGTAAATAAAATTGGGCAATATAATTATTTAATTCATCGAGCATGGAATTTATATTAAAGGCAATCTTCGCTAATTCATCCTCTTCATCAGATGCAGGAATCCGTGCAGCCAGGTTTCCCTTTTCCACTTGACGAATGGTCGATACTATTTTGTTAATGCGGCGTGAGTAATTTTGCATAAATGTATAAGACATCAAAATGGCTGCGACTATAAGGAGAATTATGACGACCCACATCGTTCCCCTGACAATCGATAGCTTCTGCCAGCCTTCATTCGTTATGACACTGACAAATGTATAATCACCCTTATTGGCAACTGTATTAATGTAAAATTTTTTTGATTTATAACTTAGCTTCGTTTCATTCGTTTCTTGTTTAAATTGCTGGATTATTGCTGATGGCACACCTTCATTATGAGAATAAATGGTTTTGCCTTCAGCATCCAATAAAAAGAAAGAGGCTGGTGCGCCTTCATCCTTTTGGACCATCTTATCTAAATGTTCAGTCGAGTAAAAGATGGAAATTTCACCTATTTTCTCCAGTGTGACAGGATTATTTATGACCACCTTTTTGGTGATGGTATCCTTTAATCTCCGCCCTTTCGGCAGGCCGGCACTCCTTAAATTTGCTTCAGGTTTGTTCTCCGTTACTTCTGCGTTCTTCATGCTTTCATTCCAGCGAAGATAATTATTGATAAGCAAATATTCTACACTGTGACTATCCAATGAGCGGAGACTGATTGCATTAATATCACTATCTTGACTAAAAAAACCATTAAAATAAGTATCTAGATTGCTAGGAAAATAAGAATGGTCCTCTGTAAAGCGATTAAGGCGATACTCCAAATATTTTCCATATCCGTTATGAAGGGCAAAGGAGATATCATCAATGAGATCTCCTTGAACATAAATATCTCTAATTGCTTTATTTACATCTGAATCCTTGGCAGAAAAATAATCCTCTACCCGTTCTATCGTCCTTGTATTCACATTCACTTCCTTCTGAATGATGATTTCAGAATAATAGTTTGTAATAGTTACAATCAAAATGATAACGGTTACAATTATCGTAATAGAGGACGTTAAAAAAAGCTTATTAAACATCTTTTGCTGAAAGCGGCCTGTTTGTTTTAATTTCATTTTCAATCCCTCAAATATGATAGTTTACCTTTTTTAGTTTAACACAATGGAAAGGATCGAAGATGAGCTAATATACCTTGTAAGTTACTAGTACTCTTATTTTTGAGCGCTTTTCCACTCGTCAAATTGACTTTGAATCTCCTTTAATACCTTATCAACTCCCGCCTCTTTCAATTTCTGATTGAACTTCGGCAAATATTCTTCTGGGTCAACAGAGCCTGTTGCAAGAGCAGGGTAGAATTCTTTCGTAATGTTAGTGATGGCTGCGAGTTCTGAACGAACTGGGTCACTGCTAAATTTAAAGCCTAGTGAAGGTCCCCTTACTGCAGATTCATTAAATTCCTCGAACTTTTCCCATTTATCTTCTGGGTCACCTTTGTATAAATCGAGGATATAGTTGTTGCCTAATGTGTAGGATGGGATATTATAGCCGTCAATACGCGCAGGCAAATCCTCAATCATACCATCATCATTCTTTTTGTAGTGAGTTCCTTCAATCCCTTTATCGATAAGATTGCGAAGATATGGATCTGTGTTAAGGAGTGTCAGAAATTCCATGGCTTTTTGTGGATTTTTTGAGGTAGCGGAAATTGCTTGAATCGATCCAGATATAGAATCATTGACAATCGCAGCCGGTTCGGCAGGAATGGATACTACCTCATATTTAGCTGAACGAGACCATAATAAATCTGCATACGGCTGGTAATAGTTCATGCGCACAAACCAGTTTTCTACTTCCAATGGCCAGTTTTCGCTGCTTGTGGCCGCATCTTCTTTAAGAAATCCTGATTTATAGTACTTATGCATCGTTTTGAATTGTTGCATCGCAGTATCTGTTTCAAAATGGTTAATCACCTTGTCTGTTTCCCCTTCAAATGGAAATGCAAAGGGCATTTCACCATTAAAGACAATGTCAAAGCGTAAAGGTGCCTTAAATGAAGCAATCGGTGTTATTGAAGGCTCATTTTCTTTAATTGTTTTCAGCATTGGCTCGAGATCCTGCAATGTTTTTACCTTTGAAAGATCAAAGTTATATTTGTCCACAAGGCGTTTGTTAAATGTATAAACATTTTGTTTGGCAATCTCTTTATTTGCAGGAATACCATAAAGTTTTCCATCGACCTTATTTCCTTCCAGCAGAACAGGGTTAATCAGCTCTTTAAGTGCTTTCCCTTCCTTTTCTAACAGATCATCTACCGCGATAAATGCACCCTTTTGGGCATTTTGAACATATGGGTTCCCAAAGGTGAAGATAATATCAAATTCTTCGCCTGAATTGATCATCACTTGAGACTTCTGGTCCCAATCTCCCCAGTCAATTTGTGTCATTGTCACGGTCGCGTTAATTTTTTCCTTTGTATATTTGTTCACTTCTGCAAAGACTTTATCCGTATCCTTTTGTGGTGTTCCAAGTGTGTACCATTTGATTTCATAAGGCTTTTCATCCTTACCATCGTTACTTTGTGTGGCACTGTTTTTGCTGCAAGCAGACAATATCGTTCCAAGGACGAGAATAGTTACGAGAATAAGACTTAACTTCGCTTTCTTCATTTTTTTCTCCTCTTCTTTATTGATTACTTTAAACGATCAACAATTGTCAGACCGACATATAAGTTTGGAAAACTTATATAAGACTGTATTACCAATTTCAATCCCTTCGGTATGCAATGTTTACCGTTTTAAGTCTATTCAATGGAAGAGATCGAAAAAAATATAGTTAATGTCAAGCTGGAAGAGAAGATCCAGCTTGACTTGGTTGCTTATTGCTGGGCGCTTTTCCAGTCATCAAATTGTTTTTGAATTTCGGTTAATACCTTATCCACACCAGCCTCTTTCAGCTTTTCATTGAATTTTGGCAAATATTCTTCTGGATCAACAGAACCTGTTGCCAAAGCTGGGTAGAATTCCTGAGAAATATTCGTAATGGCCGCAAGCTCAGAGCGGACAGGATCACTGTTAAACTTAAAGCCAAGTGATGGTGCTTTTACTGCTGAGGCATTAAACTCTTTGAATTTTTCCCATTTATCCTTTGGATCATCTTTATACAAATCTAAAATAAAGTGGTTTCCTAAAGAGTAGGATGGCATATTGTATCCGTCAATACGAGCTGGAAGGTCCTCGATAGTGCCATCATCATTTTTCTTATAATGCGTTCCTTCAATCCCTTTATCGACAAGATTGCGAAGATATGGATCTGTATTAAGCAGTGTTAAAAATTCCATGGCTTTTTCCGGATTTTGTGATGTGGCAGAAATCGCCTGAATGGAACCAGATACAGAATCATTAATAATGGTCGGCTGCTCAGCAGGAACTGACACTACTTCGTACTTAGCAGAGCGAGACCATAATAAATCTGCATACGGCTGGGAACCCCCCATGCGGACAAACCAGTTTTCCACATCCATCGGCCAGCTGTCTTTGCTTGTTGCGGCATCTTCCTTCAGATAGCCTGCTTTATAGTATTCTCGCATCGTTGTGTATTGTTTCATAGCATCCTCTGTGTCAAATGGATTAATGACTTTGTCTGTCTCTCCTTCAAACGGGAAGGCAAACGGCATTTCATTATTGAACACATAGTCGTAGCGTAAAGGTGCTTTAAATGTTGCCATTGGAGTAATTCCAGATTCATTTTCTTTAATTGTTTTTAGCATAGGTTCAAGGTCCTGCAATGTTTTCACTTTTGAAAGGTCAAATTTATATTTATCTGCAAGGCGTTTGTTAAACGTATAAACATCCTGTCTGGCAACCTCTTTGTTTGAAGGGATACCATAAAGTTTTCCGTCCACCTTATTTCCTTCCAGCAGGTCAGGGTTAATAACCTCTTTAAGTGCTTTACCTTCCTTATCTAACAAATCATCTATAGCCAGGAATGCACCTTTTTGGGCATTTTGAACATATGACGTACCATTTGTAAAGATAATATCAATTGCTTCCCCTGAATTAATCATCACTTGAGATTTTTGGTCCCAATCGCCCCAGTCAATCTGTGTCATCTTTACAGTGGCGTTGATTTTTTCCTTTGTATACTTATTAACCTCTTCAAAAACCTTATCTGTATCTTTTTGCGGCGTTCCAATCGTGTACCATTTAATTTCATATGGTTGCCCATCTTTGCCGCCGTTTTCTGATGTGGAGCTGTCTTTGCTGCAGGCAGACAGAAGAGTACCTGCTGCCAAAGCAGCTGCGAGAATAACACTTAGCTTCTTTTTCTTCATACCTTTTCTCCTCTTTCTATTAGTTATTCTTTAACGCCGCCAATTGTCAGTCCGCTAATAAAGTACTTTTGGAAAAACGGATA
This sequence comes from Bacillus sp. Au-Bac7, assembly GCF_021341655.1. NCBI lineage: Bacteria > Bacillati > Bacillota > Bacilli > Caryophanales > Bacillaceae > Bacillus > Bacillus sp. Au-Bac7. The sequence continues at coordinate 818,759 of NZ_JAJTTG010000002.1, forward strand.
AGAAACTGCAATCGGCAATGTGGCGATTACTACCATGGCCATTTTGGCTGATTCTTGCGGAATCGTATCGAATAAGCTCTTCTGCAAGATAGCAACATCCATATTCTTTCTCATAAATTCAAGATTTGCTTCTATTTTCATCAGCAATGCTTGAAGCGGCACGAGATTGGGATTATCGATATACAGCAATGCTGCAAACCAGTCGTTCCAATAACCGAGTGTGCTAAACAAGGCAATTGTGGCAATTCCCGGTAAGGAAAGTGGAAAGATAATCTGAAAAAAGATTCGCCATTCACTGGCTCCATCCATTCTTGCTGATTCTAAAATAGATTCAGAAACAGACTTCAGAAAGAAGGTTCTCATTATGATGATGTAAAATGCATTCATCGCTAGAGGCAGGATTAAAGCCCAAATCGAATTCTTCAAATGTAAAAATTGAGTAACAACGATATAAGTCGGCACCAGACCTCCGCTAAACAGCATTGTGAAAAATGCTAAAAAGGTGAAAAATCGACGATATTTAAATTGCGGTCTTGAAATTGCATATGCGTAAAAGGTAATCATAAACACACTGATAACAGTCCCCAAAATGGTGATTAAAATGGTGACACCATAGGAGCGGAATAAAGTCTCCTTCATACTCCATAAATACTTATAAGCATCAATGCTCCATTCCTTTGGGATTAGTTCAAAACCATTCCTGACAATACTTTCTTCATTTGTAAAGGAGATGATAATGACATAGATAAAAGGAAAGATACACGTAAACGCAAGGACCCCAAGCAGTATGCTAATAACAGCATTTGCGGCTGGATGCAAATGTTGGGGATCCCGATACTTTTTTCTGGAGGTTTTCGTCTTCCCCTCTTTAACTTTATCGATTGGGTTTGGAACAGCAGGTGTTGGCTGCGGTTGTTCTAAATTTGGCATACACTTAGCCGCACGGGCGACTTTTCCTCCCTTCGTATTGGAATGGCATTAAAACAATGCACTTTCCTCATCTACTTTTCTCACAACATAGTTTGTGATGATAACTAGGATAAAGCCAACAGCTGATTGATACAGCCCTGCTGCAGTGCTCATGCCGATGTCTCCTAAATTCATTAGTCCGCGGTAAACAAATGTATCAATAACATTTGTTACGCCATACAAAGCACCTGAATCTCTAGGCACTTGATAGAATAAGCCGAAATCGGAGTTAAATATGCGCCCGATATTCATGATGGTTAAGATAATCATCAGTGGCTTAAGCATTGGCAGCGTAACATGCTTAATCTGCTTCCATTTCGAAGCTCCGTCAATCATGGCAGCTTCATAATATGTTCGGTCGATTCCGACAATAGATGCTAAATAAACGATGCTGCCATATCCTACACCCTTCCAAATACTCATAAGGACGAGAATAAACGGCCAATATTTTGATTCGTTATACCAGGAAATAGAGTCAACATGAAACCAGCCAAGAATTAGATTTAACAAACCATGTTCTGTACTTAAAAACGTAAACACAAAGTAGCTGCCAATTACCCATGAAATAAAGTGAGGAAACAAGATAGATGTCTGATAAACCTTTGACAGCTTCTTATTGATTAACTCATTAAGCAAAACAGCTGTTGCGACTGCTGTAACAAGACCTAGTACGATAAAAATTAGATTATAAAGAATCGTGTTTCTTGTGATGACCCACGCGTCATTCGTACTAAACAAATATTTAAAGTTATCAAAGCCAACCCATTCACTGTTTATTACGCTGGCAAAAAAACCATCAGGATCAATCCGGAATTTCTTAAAGGCCAGCACTTGTCCGAACATCGGCAGATAGGAAAATAACAGCAACCAGATTGTTCCAGGTAAAACCATCAGCAGCCAAATTCGATTTTTATAAAGATCCTTTACTACCCTTTTCATTATTCTCCTCCTCTCATTAATGTTAGCGCTTCCATACATCTATCTTATAGTAAAACGCCCCCTATTTATAGTTGACTAATTTAGGATTAAGTGCAAAAATCTTAGAATTATAAAAAATTAGCGGAAATTAGTCAACAAAGCGCAAAAAAGACCGGAAAGTGTTGCTCTCCGGTCATCTTTATTCTACAAAACTCTAAAGGTTTTTATCTCATATGGTTTTATTTCAAACTGAATCGGTGAGGCAGACTCTTCTCCAAGCGGTTCCTCCATCAAATTGGTTTCCACCCATGATGTGCTATCCTTTAAGACAGAAAGATTCACCTTTCCTCTTCGGCCTTCATATTCATGCAAGCGGATAATAATTCCGTTGCCGTCGAAGCTTGGTTTAATCGCGTCTACCCAAACATGGTCTGAGTCAATTTCTAGGAAGGACGCTGCCTTTGTCCATCCTCCTTTAAAAACGGCAACAGGGTCGTTCAAATCCCATGCTTTCTCCACTGTACCAGCTTGGCGCCAATCACCCATATGCGGATAAAGAGAATAAGTAAACGAATGTCTTCCTTGATCTGCTTGCGGGTCAGGATGTGTCGCTGCTTTTAATAAGGAGATTCGCATTGTTTTATCTTTAATATCATAGCCGTATTTGGAATCATTCAGCAAGCTCACCCCGTAATCTGGTTCTGACAAGTCAGCCCACTGGTGGGCAACACCTTCAAACTTAGCCATATCCCAGCTAGTATTCCAATGGGTCGGACGCTTCACATTTCCATATTGAATATCATATGTTGCCTCCGTTGCACGGATTTCGACAGGAAAGGCGCTTTTAAGCAGCTTATGCTTTTCATGCCAATCGACCGTTGTATCGAAATCTATTCTGCGATCATTATGATAAAAGATGATGCGCTGGGAAATTTCCGAATGATGATAGGTCCACTTCGCCAGAATCGTAAATACCAATTCGCCATTTTCCACGACTTCAAATGAGCATAAATTCCGGATTTCTTCCATTTTTTCTTGATAGAAGATATCGATATCCCACGCATCATGAGCAAGCGGCTTATCCTCAAAAATCTGCAGTACGTTCCCGTTTTGCCTGCTGCTGAGCACTTGACGACCTGCTTCCTTGTCAAATATGGACGTCATTTGGCCATATTCGTTCCATTCAACTGTATAATATTTTGTTTCAAGTTTCTGATTTTGATAGAGAAAATTAGATTCTGCCTTTGGAACGGCTGCTGAATGGTCAAAATATAATGATGCTGCACCAAAAGCTGGGAGGGTATCCGCCTCAACAAGCCAGCTATTATTCCGCTTTTGCTGTGGCAAGATATCTCCTTTACTGTTCTTCCAGACACCTTCAGTCATATCATCAAATGAAGGCACAGCAACATTCCTCTTCCCTTTGTAGCCTGTTGCGTTCACTAACACAACAGACTGGTCATCCTTGTTCATATTCTGCTGAAGAATACGAGATTCCAAGCTTTCCACTAACTGAAGTGCTTCCTTATATTCTTCTCTAGCATCCTCATAGACTTCATGAATGGAGGAGCCAGGAATAATATCATGAAATTGATTCCGTAAAATAATCTTCCAGCCTTTTTTCAGCTCCTCGTTTGCAAGCTGCTGTCCAAATTCGGAAAGCCAAGCTGTTAGAAACTCAGCCCGTCTGTATAATAGCTCCAATTTACGATTAGTCTGCTTCATAAACGCTTGGCTTGTATAAGTGCCGCGATGATACTCCAAGTACAGCTCTCCATCCCATTTATGGATATAGCCATCAGCCTCTGAAACATTTTGATGGAGCTTATTAAAGAATTCCCCTGCTGTAGATGTTTTGACGTTCGGCATGCCTGGCAGCGAATCAAAGCGTCGGCGCATTTCAAGCATATGCCGGTTCACACCACCGCCGCCATCTCCATAGCCATAGGAAAGAAGCAAATCTTTAGATAAATCTTTATCACGATAGCCTTTCCATGATCCATTGACTGTTTTAGCCGTAATAAAGCCATTATACGTATAGAACCAAGAGTCAGGAGAATTCCATGGTTCAGGTGTTGTTATAAAATGCGTTAAAATTTCTGATCCATCGATTCCTTTCCAGTAAAATGTATCGTGTGGCATCCGGTTATACTGATTCCAGCTAATCTTTGTTGTCATCATCGTTTTAATACCAGATTTTTTTAAGATTTGCGGCAACGCCCAGCTGTAACCGAACACATCAGGCAGCCATAAATAGTCACAGTCCACTCCAAATTCCTCTTTAAAAAAATGTTTACCATGCAGAATTTGGCGGACAAGTGATTCTCCGCTTGGTATATTACAGTCAGACTCGAGCCACATTGCCCCGCCGGCTTCCCATTTGCCATCTGCAGCTCTTTCCTTAATTTGGGCGTAAATATCAGGATAATCTGTTTTAAGATAATCATAGAGCTGCGGCTGTGTTTGCAGAAATACATAGTCAGGATATTGCTTCATTAAATGTAAGACGGTTGAAAAGGAACGAGCTGCTTTCTCTCTTGTATTTTTTAAACGCCAAAGCCAAGCTACATCAATATGGGTATGCCCGACTGTATGAATTGTAATATCAGATGATTTAGTAACAGCTTGAATGGATTCTGTAAGGTTTACTTCCGCTGCATAACAAGATTCGTAAAATACAGGGCTGCCAGGCTCGGTCCAATTAATCCGCTTTAGAGCGTCCGAAATCAGTCTTTTTAAAATACTGTAGGCAGAATCAGACTCACTGATTTCTGACAATACCTCAAAAGCCGCTAAAAGCGTGTAATACAGATTATCTACCTGCTTATCAAGCCAACCGATTGCCGCCATTTCAAGCTTCAGCTCATTCTGAACAGGAATGCCTCCCCCTTCGAATCCTGACCAAAGTCTGAAATCCAAATGAATCGGCCCTTTGGCTGTTGCTGTATCAAAAAGAACTTCCTCATGGTTAGAATCGACACCTTGATAAGGGTTTCCATTCACAAAAAGTAAGGATTCAAAGCCGGAGTTATTACCTCCTCCTGTCTTGCCGAATGAAAAGAGACCGACAATTTGCTGATTGGTATGATGCAAATGCGTATCAACCTCTGTATGAAGCCAAATATAACGGTCTCTCCCTTTCCAGTAATCACCTATTCTCATTTTATGCTGTTCATCATAGACAGATGGAGGATATGTTCCAATTTCCCCATCATCTTCTTGTATATTAAACTGTGTGATTTCCACAAGATCCCGGTACCGGTAACCTGCCAATTCCTTAATACGCTCTTCAAATTTTCTATCTGTTAAAAACATTATTTTCACCTCGTAGATTATAATGAAAAGCTGCCGGCAGTGACGATACGATGATAGACATTGCCGCCTACCAGCCCATCAGCCATTTCCCAAGGTCCATCATGGTACAGCCGGTTTTCTGCTAACTCCTCTATTTCGGATATTCTTCCTTCCATCCACTCCTGAATCCGGTACTTGACCGAATCAATCCTTGTGATAACACCACCGTAACGTATATCCATTACTTCCCAGCCAAAGGGCTTGTATGCTGCAAACCAGAGACTGCGGTGTTTTTGTCTTAACAGATCTACATTTGCTTTGATGCTATCCAAAACGGTTAGAAGTGCTTTCAGTTGTTCAAAGTCCTTATTTTCGTATGCGCTTTTTAGCTTTATCCCGATTTCCGCTTTGTCTGCTAAAACTGTTGCGAGCTGTTCATATATACCAAACAAAGCTTCCCAGGCTGGATTGTTCTTTTTACTGATTGCAAGAACGGCTGCCAAGCGCTGATAATGCTCTCCTAGCGATAGACCGCGGACATTCTCATCATATAAACCTATTAAAATATCTTGGTAAAGCAGGACTTTAGACGTCATCGAGCTGTTCATGTTATCCTTCATAACACCGGGAGTTTCATCCAATAAACGCAAATTCATAAAATCGGCAAAAGTGCCGTCACTGCAAAATGCAAACCGCTCAGATACTTTCTCTAACGTAACTTCCTGCTGGTAGGAGTGCTCGGCAAATAATTGCAATATTGGGTAAGCAGCAACAAACGGCGTTTCTGCTCCGTTATCTCCCCATAGTGTTACAAAGATTTGCTCTACCCCTGTTTTTTTACAGGCAGAAAGAGCTGCTCTTGTGGTACTAATTGCCTTGCCGTAGTTCGGCGCCAGTCCATTCCAAGTCCAAGCACCACCAGCAAAAATTGGCTTCCCGCCAAGCAACTTATGCTTTTGGATATCTTGTTCATACACTTCTTGTTCGTTGCGGTAATAATTCCAGTACACATACTCAATAGGAGGAATTCCATTCATAATATCTGCTCGGATGTTTCCCGTTTCATCCTTATACGGGCTGTTTTCGGCAAACAATGGATAATACATATCACTCCAAATCATTGGTTGTAATCCAAGCTTATCGGTTATAGAGACAAGCTTTTGAAGATGACGATTCATAATGTCAATATGATGCTCATACCCGTGCTCTTCCAAATATTTTCCTAAGCCAAGCTGGAATGTCTCATCCATGCCAATATGAATCCTGTTTGTACGAAACGGCTCAGAAGCTGCCTTTAAGCAACTTTCTAAAAACTCATATGTCTCCGTTTTGTCGACTAGTAAAATATCATCTGTATCTTTAAAACTAGAAGCATAATTCCACTTAAGAGCTTCTCGTAAATGCCCCAAGGTTTGGATGCATGGGATTATGTCTATCCCAAGTGTCTCCGCATATTCATCGCAGGTCTTGAGCTCCTTGATAGTATATTTCCCACGCATATATCCGAAATAAGGGTAATCCTTCACCTCATACGTATCCTCTGTATATAGCATCAAAGTATCTAATCCTAGCAGCGCCATATGCTCGAGCAGCTTTTTCACTTCATGAACAGTTGGTACAGCATTTCGCGATGCATCCAGCATGACACCGCTCATCGTAAATTGTGGTGTCTCTGTTATATCGAATTCATGATTCTTTCGATAATTTTCCAGCCATAATCCAAGTGCTCGGAAGAAATGAATTGGCTTTGCAAACGATATTTCTCCTTTGCCGCTGCTACTAGTAATGCGCAACGGCCCCTGAACTTGTTTAACTTGAATAGGGTAACCATCACTTGTCAGCTTTATCTTTAATTTCTGTGTAATAAATTCAAGACCCGCTGCCACATTCGCTGTGTCTCCCTTTAAAAACAGTTCCATTTGTTTCCCCCTATGTTAGTTAATATTGCTGCTGTACTCTACTCTCTAAAAATGCAAATCTGCTCAGACAAACCTTCATCATCCAAAAAGCAGGAGCCACCGCAGAAATGAAGGGGATGAGACCGGGCATCTGATTAATCAGGCTCCCAATCACAAAAAAGCCGGCACCAATTCCTATCGTTGATGGTAAGCTCGTTAAAGTGATCAGAAATGATTGTTTAATATATTCCTTATTCGACAACTCGTAATGAACATAAACAGCAAAGAAATAGCTTACTACTAATAACAGAATCAGCAGCATAATGGAAAAAATGATAGACAGGAAGCTGGCCAAAACACCTGACATAAAGGTTTCTGTCAATCGGATATCAAGATAAAGAAACAGGCCTATGCTGTAAAAAACAAGGCCTATTTGATTGCTTCTCTTCCATTCTTTTAAATACACTTGCTTAAAGGTTTTCCATATTGGGAAATCTGTATCCTTCCGCAGCCATTTACGCACAATTGTAAACAGGGCGACAGTCGCTGGAAAAAAACCAAAAATCCCTAGTCCTAAGACGATAAAGGCAATCCAGCATAAGTTTACGAAGATTCCTCGCCATATCCATTCACACACAACAATAATCGATGAACCTTTCTTCAATTTTGGCCACCCTTTCTATTTGGTAATGTGTTTCTGCAATTGATGATACAGAGGACTCCCTTTAACTGCTTTACCTGTTAAACTGAGTACAAATTCGCTGAACATTGTATTAGCCCACGCAAACCAATCTCTTGTAAATTCCTCAGGACAATCTGCGTTAAAGCCTTCGTGCATAAAATTTGTGCCGCCATCTGTGTTTTTGAATGAAGCTAAAATCTGTTGTTTTTCCTCTGCACTTGCTGCTGTCATCCCTTGAATAGCTAAGGCAATATGCCAAATATAGTGGTCTGGAGTATGCGGGCTGCCAATCCCATTTGCGAATTTGCCTTCGTAATAATAAGGATTATCCCTGCTTAAAAGAAAATTCCGTGTGTTGAGATAGGTTGTATCATCAAAATGTTGGTACCCTAAATACGGAGCTGCCAGCAAGCTTGGAACATTGGCATCATCCATTAAATGCACACGACCTTCTCCGTCCGTTTCATAAACGTACATCTCACCGTAAATCGGATGCTCTAATTTCGCATACTGCTCTATGCCTTGCTTGATTTCCTTCTGAAGCCTTAAGCATTCTTCCTTTAAGGAAGCATCATTTAATACCTCACCACTTATTTCTGCAGCATATCCTAACACGACTACCGCAAACATATTAGCCGGAACAAGATATCCGTAGGTGCAGGCATCATCGCTTGGGCGGAAGGCGCTCCAGGTCATGCCAGTCGGGATCACCCGGCCGCCTTTTCCTTGGCGGATTAATGTATCTGATTGGCGCACATCTGCCCGCTCAAACCGGTATGATGACTTGTTTTCGTGATCTTGCTCTGTTCTCCAAACTTCAATAACCGTCTCACACACCTCTTTAAATGTTTCCTGTATATACTTAGTCCGTCCAGTTGACTTCCAAAATAAATAAGCAAGCTGAATGGGATAGCATAACGAATCAATTTCGTATTTCCGTTCCCAAATATGCGGAGTCATATCGGTACAATCGGTTTGGTGCCCTCTGCCGTTTTCTGTTTCGTTAAATGCGTTTGCATATGGATCATGCATAATGAAAGCAAATTGCTGACGAATGACTCCTTCAAGTAAATCAGCAAGCTCTTCATCCTCCTCTGCAGCAAGTAAATACGGGCGCACTTGGGCAGCTGAATCTCTTAACCACATCGCCGGAATATCTCCAGTTACAACAAAGGTTTTTCCGTCTGCCAGCTTTTTCATTGTTGTTGTATACGTATTAACGAAGCATTGTTCAAACATTTGCTGCAGCTTTTCATCCTCAGGAAAAAAATCCTTTACATGTTGAATTAATTTTTGCAATGATTTTGGAATTGCTGTTGTCATAGTCGCTCTCCTTTTTGAAAACCGATAGTTATAATTTCATGACCTGCTGCATTGTAGTGATTACTAGATTCATTGCTTCTTTCTTCAAGTATCGTACTCTTATAGGCTGCAAAATCTGTCCCTATAGAAGCCTTTAGATTGCCGCTTTCTGGGCTAGGGTTAAACCAACGAATCATTATGTCATCACAATCCTCTGCCAGTTTCATAGATGTCCACGCTAGCCCTTCTGACTCCCACTTCACAAATCTGTGTTCAGCAGGCAATTCCCCCTTATGTGCACTGGTTTGTATAACCTGAAGAGGAACTTTATATTGATAAGCGTCCACATATGCCTTTGATGCAATAACATCTTTCTCATGGATAAAAACTTGCCACTCAGCTGTTTGAGTCCCTAAGCATTGTGCTTCAGGTGTCGGGAAATATCCCCAGTCACCAAGCTCAGCTACAGAACGAAGTACGGTGATGGCAATCGTTCCGTCTTCTGGCAGAATTTCATATTCTTGAAGGCCATCCGTCACTACAGTGAAGCCCTTTTTTTCATCAGCAATGCTGGCAAAACGCTGCAGATGATGACAAAAGCTAGGGTTTTCCCACTCTTGTTCCGGAATATTGGGACGAGTCACAATCTCAAAAATACTGTCCGCACGATGTGTATCCGTTTCCATTTTTGTTGGAAACAGGACGCGCAGGCGATGATCTGTTGCTTGATTATCCATTGTCAGCTTGAAGGCTGGTCCCTTCATCCCCTTTTCGAGAATGGCTGTTGTGCGCAATATAATCTTTTTCGTATCGCATGATCTGCCTGCTTGCCTGTCTTTATGCCAAATTAAGCTGTTTCGTTCCATGGCAAGCTGATTGTCTGCTGAAGCAGGAATAGTTAAAGTGTGTGTGAATTCAAGCTCTGTTCGAAGGGATGTTCTTTTTACTAGACGAAATACAGCTGGAACATTCTTTGTAGTTATACGCTGCCCCTTTGCTTCCTTGAACATATATTCATTTCCAACATCCCCTGTGTCCTCGTAAATACCGAGGTGATTCAAGGTCTTGCCTGTTGCTTTATCTGTTAAATTATATGTACCATCATCATGAAAGAGGACGTGAACATATTCATTTTCCATTTCCATGGCTTTGTCAGCTGTGTGTTCCTGAATCTCTTCAGCAAACTGCTCCTGTGGGATAAGATAGAAGCTTTTATAGCCGAATGCTGGGATTCCTTCAGCAAAAAAAGACAGCTTAGCCCGCTTCGCAAAAAACGGCTGGCGAAATTTATCACTAGGCAAATCATAGTCAAACTCAATCATTGGCTCTTCCACAATACAGTTGATGCTCTTTCCGTCTTGATCAACTAATCTGTATGCAGGCATGGCTTTTTCCTGTAAATAAGCTGGTATTTGTTCAAAATGCATCTCTGAGAAATACACTTTTTCTAAATCGACTGTTTTTTCAACAACTTCATTTTTATCCCATCCTGTTGTATTTAAGACTACGAGCGGAACTGCCCCCTTTGGTGTGTTAGAAGTATCAATTTTACCTGCAAGCTCCGCACCGTGCTCACGAACGAATACTTCACCCATTTGCATAACTGTTTCAAAACGGGTCACCATTTCGCGATGAACTTCATCAACACTGCAGCCGCAAATACTGTCATGAGGATGATTTTTCATTAATGATTTCCACATGAAGCGCAAATATTCTCTTGGATACTTTCCTCCTGCTAAATAGCCAAAAGTTGCGAGCGGTTCTGCAATCTTTTCCATAAGAGTTTGACAATGATTGTTCCACTGCTTTAAGTAAATGCGGCTGGATGCTGTATTTACTAGCGTCGACCAGCCATCTGTTCGTTGATTGCGCAATTCTCCTTCAATAACTTGGAGTTCGTCAGGCAGATTTGCTTTTAACGCTTCTGTATAATCAGCGAAGCTGGAATGCTTAAAAGAATAGCCAGGGTAGAGGCGCGTTGCGGTTTCAATGGCCTTTGGAATTGTTTTTTGGAGCGGCTGATGATCACATCCGTTCATAAACAATAACTGATTTGTGGACGCATATTTTTCCGCATCCTGCAGTTTGCGGTCCCAAAATATTTTCGCTTCCGCTTCATCAACTGGTATTTCATTACCGTTTGAATACCAATTAGCAAAAAGAATTCCTAGTACTTCAGAGCCGTCTGGCGCCTTCCAAATCATCTCAGAAAAAGGTGATTCGAAATTAGGAGAATCTGACACCATATTATTAAAGCCAGTAGGTTTTACGCCTCTTCCAAAAGCAGCTGTATCAATGCCAGCTTGCTTTAACAGCTGTGGTGCCTGCCCGTAAATGCCAAAAGTATCAGGAAAATACCCAAGCTTTGATACATGCCCATAGTCTTTTGCATCATGCAAACCTATTTGCAAGTTCCGTACATTGGCTTCCGAACTTGTTAAAAAAGCATCCTGCAGCACATACCATGGTCCAATATGAAGCTTTTTGTTTTCTATTAATTGCTTGACTGCCTCCCGTTTCTCCGGATGAACAGCAAAGTAGTCCTCTAACAGTACAGTTTGACCATCCAGATGGAAGGATTGAAAAGCATTTCCTTCTGCTTGAAACTGGTCTAACAATTCATTCATCAGTTTTAGAAAATAGTAACGGTGCTGTTCAAAGGACAGATACCATTCCCTGTCCCAATGAGTGTGGGAGATAATATGTGCCGTTTTTTTCATTGATTTTACCCGCCTTTCTTTATGCCAGCTTTAAGAAAACGCTATCATTTTAGAATTATTGCTTTTCTTTCATTTTAATCATCCTGCATGACAGAGCAATAGATTGGGGGGAAGTTCTATAGATTTTACAGTGTATCTAATATTAGTCCATGAAAATGATTCATGCCATCAGGCTTGTCCCCTTTTTTTGCCTTTTCCAATAAATAAAAATCAACAAAGCTGTGCCAATGAATCTTGGCACAGCTTTGTTGATCACTTATTTAACCTCTAATAAATCCACCTTCTGAATGGATGATCTGTCCAGTTATCCACTTTGCTTCCTCACTTGCAAGAAAAGCAATGGTGGATGCAACATCTTCTGGCAGCCCAATGCGCCCCATCGGAAATTTAGGCAGCAGATGCTCTCTTATTTCATCGTTCATCCACGTGGAATCAGTAGGTCCTGGGTTTACGGCATTAACTGTAATTCCTAATGATGCAACCTCTTGTGACAGTGACTTTGTGAATGCGGAAATAGCACCTTTCGTTGCAGCATATGCAAGCTCTCCCGGCATTGGTCCGATATCTTGTCCTGATGTCATATTAATAATTCTGCCTGCTGTGAAACCAGACTTTGGAAAACGGCGGACAAACTCGACACAAAGCAGAAGAGTGGTTCTCATATTAACTGCATAATGTTCATCAAGCGTTTTAGCATCAAGTAATTTGTATCCATCATTCTTTGAATGAGCTGCGTTGTTTACTAGAATAGAAGGAAAACCAAGTTTGGTTTCCGCTGTATCAAATAAGACATATGCAGCATTTGCATTAGCTAAATCAATTTCTAAGCTTTCACAACGGACTCCTACATTAACCATTTCTTGCTGAAACTCCTCTACCCAATCATTTTCAGCTTTCCAATACGTAAAGAAGATATTTATCCCTTGTGATGCTAATTTTCTGCAAATGGCTGTTCCAATGTCTCGTGGGCTGCTTGCACCTGTTATAATTGCTGTTTTATTTTTTAATTGAGTCATTAATATCTCCCCTATTCAAGGGACACACCGATATAGAAAACAGATCCAATTGGACTCTGCTTAGCAGCGGAAATAAATAATTCCATACCCCGCATCCCTTTAATGATATTTAAATACCGCAACATACAACTTCCCTATCAGGATTTGTTTCGATTCGATAGTCATTAAAGAGTTAGCCACATATGAAATATTAATTCCCCTTTCTTCCATCTCTGCTTTTATTATATTTTCTTAGAACATTGGAGACAATTATTTTTAGAACATTTCCACAAAAAAGAACCTCCACCGTAAGTGAAGGCCTTTTGTTTAGTATGATACTTCATTTAACGCTTTTTCTTTCCACACGACAGTAAGGCATAAGCCTACTATCATAACAACGCCTGCAAAAAGGAATGGGAAATTAATATTTAGATCAAATAAAATTCCGCCTAGGGCAGGACCAAAAATATTTCCTAAGCTTGTGTAGGTTGAGTTCATTCCAGCAACAAAACCCTGCTGTTTGCCAGCCGCTTTGGACAAAAAAGTTGTCAATGCTGGGCGCAGCAGATCGAATGCTAAGAAAATAAAGCATGTAACAAGCAAGACAACGATAAATCCTGACATAAATGTCGAAACGAAGGCTAATACTGCACCAACAATTAAACAAAGCTGGATAACCCTTTTTTCACCAAGCTTATTTACTAATTTACCGAACCATGCAATTTGAACAATAACAGCGAAAATGGAACTAATCGTAATAATTGTGGCAATATCCTTCGGTGTGAAGCCAAACTTATGATCAGAGAACAGGCTGAACACCGTTTCATAAGCAGATAAACCAAAGGCAAGAACAAACACAATGATAAAGGCAATCAGATAAATCGGATGTAGTGATTGTTTCAAGTCTTTCAAGAAGTTAGTTTTCTGACTATTTTCAGCAAGCTCAGCAAGCTCACTCTTAGACAACGGCTCTTTCAAAATAAAGACAGATGTGAATGCTGCCAGGAATGCAATCGCAGCAGCAAAGAAAAACGGCATTCGAATGCCAAAGTCAGCGATAAAGCCCCCTGCTCCCGGGCCAATAATAAAGCCCGTGCTGATTGCAGCAGAAACATAGCCCATCGCTTTTGATCTTTCCTGAATGGTTGTAATATCTGCAACATATGCCGTTACAGCTGGCATAATAAACGCAGCGCTGACACCACCCAATATTCTCGATATATATAATACAGCAACATTGGTTCCCAATCCGAAAATCAATTCAGACACTCCAAATATTACAAGACCGATAACAATCATCTTTTTTCTGCCAAACCGGTCTACCCATCTTCCTGCAAAGGGTGACACAACAAGCTGCGAGAAAGCAAACACAGCAACAAGATAGCCCATTGTGCTTCCTGTTATATGCATCATGTTCATGAAAGAAGGCATGACAGGAATAATCAAGCCTATTCCTAAAAATACGATAAAAAGATTGCTTAATAAAATAACTAAAACCATTTTTTGTTCTTTGATTGGTTTTTGCATATGCACTCACTTCCCTAGTAAGATGTAATCTTTTATTTGCGAAACCATTCTAACGAACGGTCGTTAGTTATCATACCAAATAAAAGCACTTTCAGCAATTACTCTTACTTTTTTACAACAAATTTTTTTAAAACAGCCTCTTTAGGATGCTACATATAGAAGAAATTATAAGGCTAATGGGTTTATGCCCATTAGCCTTATTTTGACTTTTCATGATGATAAAGAACAAAATCGTATTTGTTACCGTCTAGCTGATCTTGATAAAATTCAATTTTACTGGTTAAGATATTCATACTTTCCTGCAGCTCTTGTATTTGCTTTGCTAGAAGACTTTTCCGTTTTTCGAGAAGATCTTTTCTTTCTATAATAGTCGATTCGCCTATTGCACGCCAATTTGTATATTGTTTCAGCTCTGTAATCGACATGCCGGAACTCTTTAAATGCAGCAAGAATTGAAACCAGCCAATATCCTGTTCTGTATATTCCCGCAGATTATTTTCATCTCGTCCGGGAGTTAATAGCCCTTCTTTTTCGTAGTATCTGAGCATGCTTGATGTTACACCGATAATCTTAGCAAACTCTCCAATAGAATAAGTCAAATGGTCCACCTCTATTTGTATATTGCTTTTAACAGCATTCACTTATGTAAATGCTTAAAAAAATAAACGATTTTCTTGAAAACTATCATCCATTCCCTTGCCTTAAAGTACACTTTAAGATCTATACTTCATCTTGTAAAGCGATAGTTTAAGAAAGGAATGAGCTAAATGGCGGAAAAACAAACAGCTGGACGAGATTTATTAGGAGATTTTGCTCCAAAATTTGCTGAGTTAAATGATGATGTGCTATTCGGAGAGGTTTGGTCAAGAGAAAAAGAGCTCTCACCCCGGGACCGCAGCATGATAACAGTTTCCGCATTATTAGCAGGCGGCAACTTTGAACAGTTAACACCCCATTTGCATAAGGCAAAGGCTAATGGAATAACAAAGGAAGAAATCGCCGAAATAATTACACATCTTGCATTTTATGCTGGTTGGCCAAAAGCCTGGTCAGCATTCAACATCGCGAAATCAATCTACGAATCAGAAGAAGGCAGGTAATAATATGGAAAACGAACAGTTGAATAACAGCATCATTTTTCCACGAGGAGAAAAAGTAACAGCAAATTTTAGCGGGGATGCCTATTTACAGATGGTTTTCACAGACCCAAGTCCCCTTAATACTTCCATCGGTAATGTTACATTTGCTCCAGGTGCGCGCAATAACTGGCATTCACATAAAGTCGGCCAAGTATTGTTAGTTACTGGCGGCGAAGGCTGGTACCAAGAAGAAGGGAAAACGGCTCAGCTTCTTAAAGCTGGAGACGTAGTCAATATACCAGCTAATACAAAACATTGGCATGGGGCAACCAAGGACAGCTGGTTTGTCCATCTTGCTTTGACACCGGGAGAAACAGAGTGGCTGGAGCCTGTAAGTGATAGCACGTATAATTCTTTATAAGAAAAAGCGGACCGAACTCATAATTTCGGTCCGCTTTTTACTATTAGGCATTTTTGCTGTGTACTTGGTTTTCCCTAAGCTGTTTAATGTCTTCTTTAGGCGGTAGCCCAAACATTCGGGAATACTCTCGGCTGAACTGGGACGGACTTTCATAGCCGACCTGGAAGGCAACTTCTGCTGCGTCTGTTGCTTCTGCCAATAAACACCTCCTTGCTTCCTGCAGCCTTAAGTTCTTTTGGAATTGTATCGGGCTCATTGCTGTAACTTGTTTGAAGTACCGATGCAGTGTCGCCACACTCATATTTACCTTTTCCGCAAGCTCTTCTATCCGGAAAGCTTCGACGTAGTGACGTTTAATATACTCAATTACTTCCCTAATTCGATAGACTTGGCTTCCTTCTAACGCCATTTGCTCTAATATGTTTCCATGTGGCCCTTGCAAAACTAAATACAAAATTTCTTTCTTATAAAGTGGAGCCAGTACAGGTATATCCTGTGGTCTATCTAATAAACGGGCAAGGCGAGTTACTGCATCCAACAAAACTGGTTCTGCCTTGTCTATGAACATTGCTCTGTTCATCTTCTGGTTTGCTCTTTCATTTCTAGCTTCATCTAAAAGCGATAAAATTTCACTCGGTGTAAATTCAAGCTTAAATGCCAAGTAAGGTATATCTTTAGAAGCTTTAATTACCTGTCCGGTTACCGGCAAGTGAACAGATGAAACAATATAGTCTTGAGGACCGTACCGGAAGCGGTCACTAGCAAGTAGCACTTCTTTTTCTCCTTGAAGAATGATGCAAAACGACGGTTTAAATACGGCATGAATTGGTTCAGTAATATCAGATTCCCGGATAAAAAATAATGACGGAATAGCTGTTTTATTTGAACCTTCACTATTTGTAAAACGGTTTATAAGCTTGCTCAGCTCATTCAATTGATTTGTTGATAGTTCTGTCATAACTGCCTCCTTAAAACCTCACTCACTATTAGTGATTATAAACCAATTCCTGTAATTTTAGTAAGTGCTGTGAGAGTATTAGGCAATCTTTTGCGATGATTAGGTTACCGGTACACTGTTTTTCTATACCATAATAAAGATACAGACATCCATATTTTACCTTGGATGAAAGGAGTAGTTTCAAAAAATGACAGAAATGCATTTTAACATTATTGCCATAACAGGATTTGCCCGCCCGGCATGTTTGTTAGTAAGCAGTGCCTCTATGTTTCAATCGCGAATTTTCCTCGAATATAATAACCGTTCAGTAAATCTACAAAACTCTCCCTGTGCCATAATGGAGGTTATGTCATTGGAAATAAAACCGGGAGCATATTTCAAGGTGTGGGCAGATGGTGCAGACGAACAGAAGGCACTGCAAGCAATCGCCAAAGCCTTAACAGAAGCATGGGGGCTTCTCCCTAATGAAGTCTAATTTTATACATAAAAAAGCAAGCGCTCTTAAGTTTGGTGCTTGCTTCCATCTATAGAGCGCAAAATGTAATTATTTAGGAAAAATTAACTTACATACCTGTATTCTAAATATTCTGACTGCAGTATATAATGAATCTATCTAAGCTAAGGAGGAATTCAGATGAAAAACAAAAAACATGATTTTATGCGCAGAAAACTATAAGGGGCGCACTGATTCATAATTTTTCAGATGTGTATCCCCTTATATGAATTATTTAAATAATACATTTAAGGGGTTAAAACATGGATTTTCCTATAAAGAAATTTCTTTCCTATTATCAGCCATATTTAAAGCAGTTTTTTTCCATTCTAGCTTGTGCTTTGCTCGCATCAACTCTAGCATTGGCTTTTCCATTGCTTGTGCGCTATATTACAAAGGATTTTCTAGCTGGAAGTTATTCGGCCGGATTGGATCAGATATATTGGGTCGGCGGGTTAATGCTTGCATTGGTTATCGTGCAAAATCTTATCTATTTTTATGTTGATTATAAAGGGCATGAGCTTGGTGCTCGCATGGAAACAGACATGCGAAGTGAGCTGTTTGCGCATATGCAAAGTCTGCCTTTCAGCTTTTTTGATAAAGAAAAAACGGGTCAGCTAATGTCCAGAATTACCAATGATTTGCTGCTCCTCTCAGAGCTGTACCATCATGGACCGGAAGATTATCTGAAATACAGCGTCCGCTTTTTCGGCGCTTTCGTTATTCTGTTTCATATCAATGCAGCTTTAACTATTGTTGTATTTTGTTTTACCCCAGTTTTGGCTATATGTGCCTTCTTGTTTAATAAGGTGGTTAATAAAGCGTTACGTAACAACAAAGAACGGATTGCCGAGGTTAATGCTCAGGTTGAGGACAGTTTAGCCGGTATAAGAACAGTGAAATCCTTTGTTAACGAACAAGAAGAAATACTAAAATTCAACCAAAAGAACAGCTCTTTTTTTGAAAGCCGTAAAAACACATATAAAGCAGAAGCAACTTTCTATAATATTTTTCAAGTATTGCTCCAACTAATCACTGTAACAGTAGTCGTCATCGGCAGTGCCAAAATTACCAACGAAACATTAGACTTAGCTGATTTGCTGACTTTTTTGCTGTATATCAACTTTATGATTGAACCTGTTTCTCATCTTGCACATATGAGCACACAGCTACAAGAAGGGATTACAGGCTTTCAGCGATTTATGGAAATTATGAAAACCAAACCTGAAGCAGAAACACAAAGCTTACCCAGAGCTGTCATAGCTGGAAAAGTGGAGTTTCGCCATATTTCCTTCCGCTATGAAGACCGTTTGCATAATGTTTTCGAGAATTTGTCTTTGTGTATACAGCCAGGTGAGTATGTCGCTTTAGTTGGGATGTCAGGAATCGGAAAGACATCATTATGTTCCCTCATCCCCCGCTTTTATGATGTGTCAGAAGGCAAAGTGCTCGTAGATAATATGGATGTCCGAGATTATAAACTCGATTATTTAAGAAGATCAATTGGCATTGTCCAGCAAGATGTTTATCTATTTACAGGCACCATTCTAGATAATATTCGCTATGGCAAGCCTGCTGCAACGATAGATGAAATAATCACAGCCGCAAAGCATGCTGATGCCCATGATTTTATTATGAACTTACCGAACGGCTACCACTCTGAAATAGGTCAACGAGGCATTAAGCTGTCTGGTGGCCAAAAGCAGCGCCTCAGCATTGCCCGAGTTTTTCTGAAAAACCCGTCCATTCTTATTTTTGACGAAGCGACAAGTGCCTTGGATAACGCAAGCGAAGCAGTTGTCAAGAAATCGTTGGAAGCGTTAACAAAGAATAGGACTACGATTGTAATCGCACACCGCCTGTCAAGCATTCGCAATGCAGACCGAATCATCATTTTAAATAAAGATGGTATTTTAGAGGAAGGCTCACATGATAAGTTAATTCGAAACTATGGAACATATGCCCAGCTTTACTCGCGACAATTCGATTTGAATTAGCTGCAAAAAAAATCAGCTTCCATAATATTGGCAGCTGATTTCTCATTAAATTGATTTTATTTAAACATGTAAAAACCATCTATATTTACGATAACATCATTAAATGTTATATTAATAATAAGTTAACCATATATTCTTTATGGTTAACTTATTATTTTTACGGAGGATTAGAATGATGTATAAATTGCGAGGTCATCATCTTTTTTGTCTATTAGGATACAGAGGCATGGGATATTCAGAGGAATATGTAAAAAACATGACAAAACTGCATCAAACATTGAGAAATAATCCTCATACATATATTCAAATCGTAAATGAACCTGATCATTTATGCGAAAAATACCCAAACTCAGGGAAGTATCACTGTCAGGATCCACATATATATGAAAGAGATGCTGCCATTCTCAAAAAGTTAGGCCTTCAAATTGGCGAGATACTGCAGTGGCGGAATATTGAAGCAGCTGTTCGAAATCGAACTGTGCCTGCCGATATTCAAGTAGTATGTGAAACATGCTCTTGGCGTTCATACGGGGTCTGTGAGGAAGGCATTCAAGAGATGCATGATGGGAAGAGACTGCGGGAAATAAACTAATCAATGCTGCAGTATCTTTCCTCCTTTTTGGTTTCAAAAGCGTATATTAATTAATGTCTCCTAAATATACAGGTGTGGTGATATTTTGTGTATAGTTAATAATTTGTTGAAGCAGTTCTTTCGGATATATCCTGTAGTCAAGTAACTTATCGATAGGCAGCCATTCAAGACCGACTTGATTAGTGTCAGGATTTGCTGGTTTTATTTTTTCACTTTGACCATTTTCTATATTACAAATAAAATAATGCTCAACTTGATGGAAGTCATAATCAAACGAAGCATGCTCATGGTTTTTGCCGATATATTCGCGAATAAAAACCAATGAACCGACTTCCACTTGTTCCCCGACTTCTTCCAGGCACTCTCTTCTAACGGCCTGTTCCAATGTTTCACCGTGCTCCTGCCCGCCGCCTGGGAATAAATAAAAATACCCTTCGTCGTCTTGATTCTTCGTTAACAATAACTTGTCATTATCTATGATTATTGCTTTAGCTGAAATCCTTATATTCATTACTACTTCCGCTCCTGTTTTATGTTAGTAAATATCCTAGCTGTTATTTCTTCCAGCTGTAATGTACCATCGATTACTATATCAGCGCTTGGCTTTACTTTTTCAACCATGACTTGATATGCGCGTCTGCCTTCATTCAAGTAACTTTGACAATTTGTTCGTATTTCAGTAATAGAGCTAAACTCATCACGAACTATCCTTCGGGCCATCGCAATATCTAACGGAGTGTCTATGTAAATAGATAAATCTATCAAATGCTGCAACTGGGTATTAAGAGTGGAGAACGGATAATCTAAAATAATAATTTCAACCGCTGGATTTTCAAGTGATGAGCAAATATCGACAACAATAGGTAGAACATCCCAATCATTATAATCTCCACTTTTCTTGGCCCATTCCCCAAAGTGATGCGGTCCTTTTAACTCATAGTCATCAAAATGAATAAGTTGCACTCCTTTATTCCACTTAGCTGCTAAGTGCTTTGCTACTGCCGTTTTGCCGCCGCCAGACACAGCAGCAATAGAAATAACGTAAGGTTTATGTTTCATAGGTTTTCCTCCACCGCTCTATTAAACTCAAAGCGCTTCTGGCAAACGCTCTTTATACATGGTAATCGCATCCTTATTTTCCTTAAGGACAGCAAGTACCTTCGGATGTGGATGAACGTATATGACAGGATAGTCCACTTCACCAAGCTCCTCGTTGATAGTAAAAGCTAGTTTTTCCTTTTCAATGGAAAACTGAGCATTAACCCCTTTTTTATTGCCTCTGGCATCCAATCTAATCCATTTTGAAAGGGATTTTATATACACAGCGTTTAATGCGTGCACACAGTATCCTTCTTCAGGAGTTTGAAACAGCAGCAGCCTCTGGTAACAAAAGCCTGTTGGAATTCCTTGTGACCGCAGAATTGCTGCTAGCAAATGCGACTTAGCATAACATATGCCTTGTTTATTTGCCAACACATCTGAAGCAGCACAAGTTACGAGCTTTCCTTGTATATCCCACGAATGATAAATTTCATCACGAACAAACTCAAAAGCCTTTTTAACCTTCTCCAAGTCTGTATATGTATTAACAAACAGCTCCTCTGAGGCAGCTTGAATGAGAGCATGAGAAAAATCAACTTCAACTTGTTCTTTTAAATAATCTTGAAGATTACTAGATTCCAGAATGAGATTCATAACTATCCTCCATATCTATTTAGGAACAATTACATTAACTTACTATAAAAATATTCATTCTTTTATTTTGCTGGGATTTTCCACAAACGAACCAATAATATACCCGCAATCTGCACAATAGTATGACAGGATTGGCGAAGGCTCGCTTCTTCTATTTTCGTAAGCGTACATATGCAAAGCATTAACACCTGATGCGATAATCCCCTTCTTGATGTCACTTCCGTTGCAATTCGGACAGCTTGATTGATTCATATTCCCCACTCCAATCGAGGTTACTTGCTTCCTTGCAATAATCATACAAATATTGGTAGGTTTTAGTCAACCATATAAAAAGGGAACTGACTAAGTTCCCTTTTCCCCCTTATATTTCTGTTTGCATATGACTAATCTTATATCTTAATACTGTTTTTAATTTCGCTGAAGCTGCCTTTCTCGCATCAGATAAATATATTTCCCGGTGTTCAAGGGATATTCTCTCTAAGTTATTATTCTTAGTAAACTCATGCATTATCGCGAAGGTTTCGGGTTCATTATCATATGGACCTACATGGAGCATCTGCACACATTCTTCTTGTTCTGCTGTTTGGAAATATGCATCCTCCAGATAAGGATGAGGCTTCTTTTTCTTTACTTGTTCCATTACTAATTGGGCTAATTCTTCTGATACAAAGTCCGGCTGCCTGATCATAATCGTGTATAAAAATTCATCTTTATTTAATTCCTGCAGCTGCCTGCCTTTTTCTGTTAAGCTCCATATCCCTTCTAAAGGATAAACAGTATATTCGAAATACCCTTGAGGTGTATAGCCGCCTTTTGGCATCATCCGAATTGCATATGCAAGGGAATATAAGACCTTAATCTTTTCTACAAATTCTTCTCCATTCGGATTTCCTTGTCCATCTATCATAAAAAACTTTTGCTCTGGAACAGTCACAAGCTCTGGTTTTGCTTTTGGCAAGTACAACCCCTTTTCATGTTTTCGCCATTCATGCTTCAAAGTGCCTGATACTCCTTTTGTTGAGTAATTTTAGCGCCAATTGTAGATGCTCTGATTATCTTTAATTTCGCTAGAGTCTGCAGCTGTTCCGGTGTTCCAGAAACAACGGTGCCTCTTGCCTTAATATCCGTAACAGATGGGGCAGAGGTTTTGTTAAGCGCTGTTAAAATAAGCTGAGCTTCCTTGCGATATGTCTCTTCCTGCATTTGTTTTGCTAGCTTATTAAGAAAAAGCTGCCCTTTTATTTCGAATCCAGGCCCATTTACTGGAAAACCGATAGCCGAATGCCCTTCCACATATGTGGTGTAATCTTCTGATTGTCCTTCCTCTTCTTTTAATTTTTTATCAACCGCTGAATCCAATTCGACCCATAGCCAATTAACATGCTTGGTGCCTAAAATATCTTCCAGCTCTGTTAATGAATAAGGCTTATCAAAGGAAATTGCGGCCTCCATCAATGTGTTTGTATCTTCTGTAACTGCTTTGTTCAGTTCTTGAGGAAGTGTAGCATACTCTACTTTCGGATCAAAAAAAAGCAGTTCATTGCTTTCTTCGCCCTCAACCTTCATCTCTGCGGAACTTATCAATTCCTCACTCCCAAGAATGTTTACCTTTTGCTCCATTGAACCAGACAAAATAATCTGATTTCCAACCTTTTTTTCCATTTGAAAATACGCAACTGCACTTAATAAATGATACTCCTTTCCATTACTCTTCCATTCTGTATTTGCACCCTTCACTTCATTTAAGACCATATTTTCCTGTTCCACTTGCCTTTTTAGATTAAGTATTGCTGCTGTGTAAATACAACCTATGATAATACATAATGCGATACCACCTATTAATAGCTGTCTATTTTTACTAATAGAAAGTTTCGTTAAAGTCATTCCTTTACATCCCCCCCTTTAATTAAGCTGCTTTTTTCTATCATATCTTATCTGATGGTAAGCGTCTTCACTTTAGCAAAAAATGCCATATAATATTCATATTTTTCGCCAGCTTGGCAAAGAGTACACACCATTCCACCCTAATTTCCTTCCACTATTTTTGTAAATTCATCCAATGAGGTTGTGTACTTAATATAAATACGAGGCAGCAGATACTCCCCATCTTTCAAGCCTTCGTTAGCGTAATAGGCAGGAGTTGTAGTAAGTCCAAATTTATAGTACCTCTTTGCTTGCTCCATAACGCTACTGTTAAAGCTCCCATACGGATAGGCAACTGCTATCACTGGTTTGCCAGTAATCGTTTGAATAGTGTCTCGCGATCCTTTTAGTTCTGCTCGATAGTTTGTTATTTTTGTTAAATCAGGGTGTGTTGCTGTATGAGACTGGATGGAGATAATCCCAGAATCAGCAAGTTCTTTTAGTTCTGCATTCGATAACCGATTAGAGCGACCAATAAAATCTGCGATAACAAAAAATGTTGCAGTCGGTTGGAATTGCTCTGTTTTCAATTTCCGAAAAATCTTATATACTTCCCAGTTATTTTTGTATCCATCATCAAATGTAAGAAAAATCGGCTTGTTAACCTTTGAAATGTCCTGCCAGCGCTCAAATGTTAATAAAGTGAAGCCAGCTTTTCGTAAATATTCAATTTGCTTTTCAAAGTTTTCAGGAGTAACATACAACTCTTTGGAGCCTTGTCCGGAAAATTCGTCAATTGAATGATAAATTAAGATTGGCACTTTTTGTTGAGCGGAAACAGAAGGTGGTATAACAAGGATGGTAAAAAGGAAAAGAAATATTCTAAGCATTTTCATCAATACAACCTCACCTTATTTTCTTTTTTTGTAGTTTCTCGCTATTAGTGGCTAATTATGTTTAGCCTTACTAGATAAGGTAATGGTCAAAGAGAAAATTTCAGTAGGTTAAATCTGTTATTAATGTTAATATTTTGTATAAGGAAGGAGCGTTTCCTATTTGTACAAACACAAACTTAATACAATAATAATTACAAGCATTTTTATTCTCATCATTGGTTTATTAGCTATTAACTTGATTGTTAAAAATCATCAGGAAAATAACCTTATTATTGAGAAATGTTTTGATCATTTCGAGAAGGTTGAGTCGGTAGTAATTAAGAAGGATAGTTTCTGGTCTCCAGTTACTTGTGAAAAAAAATAGATATATTACCTCAATAATCAGTGGGTAAGAAACTATAGAAAAGGATTCAATCAGCATTCTTCCAAAAAAAAGCCTGTGCACTGAAGCACAAGCTTTTTTTACTAACTAATTTATTTACGGATTGTTTTTAGAGCAGTAGACCATGGAATTACTTGGTCTAGCATTTGGTTAACAGAATCTGCTTGCACTTCTTTCGGTTTAAATTCTGTGCCGTTTTCAAAATCAGTGAACAAGGACAATGCTGGATGAACACGAACATCTGCAACTAGCAGCTCACCTAAAATGCCGCGTAAATGTTCTGCAGCGCGTGCTCCTCCGACTGAGCCGTACGATACAATTCCTGCTGCTTTGTTATTCCATTCATCACGCAGGAAGTCTAAAGCATTTTTTAAAGCACCTGTAATGGAGTGGTTGTATTCCTGCACAATAAACACGAATCCATCTTGTTTAGCAATAATTTCTGACCATGCTGCTGCACCTGATGCGTCTGCTCCTGGCTCACCAAGGAATGGCAATTTATAATCTGCAATATCAATGATTGTGTAGTTTGCGTCACCGCGTTTGTCTGCTAGTTCTTTTACCCATGCTCCTACTTGTGGACTTACACGTCCCTCACGAGTTGATCCTAATACGATTCCAATATTTAATTTTTCCATTTTTACTACCTCCTCTTGTTTTGTTCCAAATAATTTATTGAAAAAACCCATGTTCATTCCCCTTTTATTACAAGTATTCTTTGTCTATTTCTAAATTGCTGCGAACAGTGTTAATCGGACGGACAAGCTTCTCAATCTCTTCCCGTTTTGATTCAAAAAATGGTGGCAGTGATAATTTTTCGCCTAGTGTTTCATATGGCTCATCCCCCATAAACCCAGGCCCATCTGTTGCTAGTTCGAATAATATTTGTGGTGCAACATTAGAGTACAGTGATCCGAAGTAGTAACGCTCTACAAACCCGGAGTTTGGCAACTTAAAGCTTGCTAAACGGCTTTGCCACTGATCTAATTCTTTGCGATCGGCAACGCGGAAGGCAGCATGGTGAACAGTACCGAAGCCTTGTCTTGCTTGTGGAAGGGTATTATTGAATTCCACAATAACTTGTGCTCCGTTGCCGCCTTCTCCCATTTCAAACAGATGGAAGGAGCCTTCCTGAGCTGCTTCTCTCATTAAAAATACTTTTTCTAACACTTCTTTGAAATAATCAAAGTAAGAGGTGCGAACAAAGATTGGGCCAAGTCCAGTAATAGCATTTTCCAATGGAACTGGACCATTTTGCCAAGGTGTACCTGCTGCAACCCCTTCATTCTGTTCATCTGAAATCAACTGATATTGCTGGTCATCAAAATCAGCAAATGAAAGTATCTTTTTCCCAAATTGTTCTTGAATACCTTTATGCTTCACATCGTATTTGTCAAAACGTTTCACCCAATACTCAAGAGCTGCATCTGTCGGCACGCGGAAGGAGGTTTTGGAAATCTCGTTTGTGCCATGCACTCCCTTTGGAATACCAGGGAAATCAAAGAATGTCATATCTGTCCCAGGACTTCCAACATCATCAGTAAAGTATAAATGATATGTTTGAATGTCATCTTGATTGACTGTTTTTTTCACGAGACGCAATCCTAAAACGTATGTGAAAAATTCATAAATTTTTTCAGCGCTGCTAGTTATAGCGGTAATGTGATGAAGTCCTTTTAACTCATTCATGTAAGTTATCCTCCTATTTTTTATCTCGATTTCGAGATATGAGCGAAAAAAATATAAATACCTTTAATTAAAATATCTCTAATTCGTGATAATTATAACATTAACTTTTATTACGGTCAATACTAGTGTACCTCTAAATTTTCATTATAAACTTAATGCAAATGCTCCTGGACCAATTAATGCAAGTCCTATTGCCACAACTATTAGCATTAGGTTATATTCAAACCCGCCACCACCAGCAGCGAAGCCTTTAGAACCATGCACCTTTACAATTGCTCCTGCCATAATAATGGTTATAATAACTGCTGCTACAGGTAAAAACAAACCGAGAATCATTAAAATCCCACTTACAAATTCGCCCAGACCGCTTAAAAACGCTGCCGGAATACCTGGCTTTACACCGATTGACTCAAACCATCCGCCTGTTCCTTTAATACCATGTCCTCCAAATAAGCCAAACAGCTTCTGAGATCCATAATATAAAAACACAATTCCAACCATTATTCTAATTATAAGCAAACCTACATCTTCCATTACTATCTTCTCCTTTTTTATTCCATTTTATTTTACGAATGCTATCTAAAAACCTGGCGGGTGAAGCCATTGAAAATGGCTTCTGCCCTGTTAATCAAGTGGTCTTACTTCTATCGGAATAAGCACTTTTTCAAGCTGTGCTCTATGCTGCTCGTATTGAGCTGGCAGCTTTAAACTCTCTCCCATTGTTTGTTGAGATTCATCATGCGCAAATCCTGGAGGATCTGTTGCAATCTCGAATAAAATTTCTCCGTGTTCTTTAAAGTAAATGGCATTAAAGTAGTTTCTGTCACGAACAGCTGTTACTCCATAACCATTGTCTGCAATATATTCCTGCCAATCTAAGTGGTCTGCGTCATCAATAGCACGCCATGCAATATGGTGGACTGTTCCGACTCCCATCTGACCGCGGCCAATAGATGTTAATTTCAGATCGATGATATTACCAATATCAGCTGTTGCACGGTAGCGGGCAAAATCTCCTTCTTTGCCGACTAATTCAAGACCCATCACATTTTCCAGCAAGTCAGCCGTTTTTTCTGGCTGTGCGGATAATAAAGTAGCTCCAGCAAAACCTTTTATTGCGACTTCTGGAGTCACGCCACCAAAAGTCCATGTGTTTGTTTCTCCGTCTGCTCTTTCGACTATTTCTAGATGAAGACCATGTGGGTCATCGAATTCAAGATACTGTTCTCCAAATCTCTCCATTTTAGTAAATGGTATTTGGAAACTTTCCAGCCTTTTTTCCCAGAATGCCATTGCTCCTGCTGGCACTGCATACGCAGTAACACCAACTTGCCCATCTCCGATTACTCCTTGTTTTGCTCCGGCCCATGGAAAGAAGGTGATGATGGTACCAGGTTTTCCTCCTTCATTACCAAAGTATAGATGATATGTTCCTGGATCATCGAAGTTGACTGTTTGCTTTACTAATCTTAAGCCTAGAACCCCTGCATAAAAGTCTACATTTTCTTGTGGATGGCCGACAATTGCTGTAATGTGGTGAATTCCCATTGTTTTTTTGCTCATTATTTCTTCCTCCGCTTCATTAATTCATAATCTTTAGCATTTTCCATTTCATTGTTTACTTACACTTGTAATTGCATCCACTGTTAAGTGAATTTATTTCGAATTCGAGATATTTAACAAAAATAAAAGCAAAAACTTTTTTGTTTATCTCGATTTAAGATATCTTGAATATGAGATAATAATAAAACAAATATTAGTAAGTGTCAATACAAAAAAAAACTTTTTTAAAGATTAATCAAAATAAACTGGCTCATTAGCGTTATAATGATGTTTAAAAGCTATCTGGATTTGTGCTTCTGTATTTCTTGGCAGAGATAAAGGCGGCAACGCATCCTCCGCAAAAAATTGAACTTCACTTGTTTCTATTCCAACCTCAGCATTTCCGCCAATAATTTTACAGTGTATTAGTATCTTATATACATGTGAAGGAGACGGTGGATGGCCATGAAATTTCTTATCAAACACAGCCATTAATTTTGTTGCTTTCACATCAAACCCCGATTCCTCTTTCACTTCTTTAACAGCCACTTCACTTGGTGACAGTCCAATATCTCCCCAGCCGCCAGGTAGCGCCCATTTACCGTCAGTCTTTTCTTTCACCAATAAGATTCTGTTATTTTTAAACACAGCTGCTCTAATATCTACCTTTGGGGTGGCATACCCTGTTTCATTGGCAAACAAGTCTTTAATAATAGTGGAATCCACCTCTGTATGCATAGCCATTATCTCTACACTTATTTTACGGATTGCTTCGAACCTTTCTATATCATATACATCCTTTGAATACGATAAGCCTGCTTGGGAAATCGCTTGTAGTTGCTTCGACCATTCCAGCCATTTAGGTTCCATTTACTTACCCCCTTATACTCTTATTAAATATGTAGTCATTTCCTTAATGATATTTTTACCAGCACTAACGAAGCTGTAAACATGACAGAAGGAAATTTGGCTGTTATTAGCTGTTTTATAGCTGCCGTTAGCGGCGGCCGTACTGCCATGTGTAATAATATGATGGATTCCGACTTCCACTATGTTATCAGTGCAATTTTTATTGAAGCTATCTAATACTTCTTTTTTTCCACAAATTCTGTCACTCCCTGCTATTGTCCAAATAATATCAGCAGCGAAAGTTGCTTCCAGCTCAAAAATGTCTTTTTTTGCGGAAGCTATAAGATGATTTTGGATAAAAAGCTTCTTAGGGGAGTTCCCACAATCTTTTGCACTCACTACTTTCATGCTACCCCCCCTTATTAATTAAATGCCCCAGAACTATACTTATCCACCAACAATGACTGAATATATTCTCTGCATTCAGCTGACAAAAATGATCTTTTGGCATGTATAAGATCTCCGTACGGCATAGCTCCGACAAATTTCACCTCGCCGGCAAAGTTTTTCTCTAAGTTAGCATCAAAACCTGCTAACTTTACAAATATAGTTTGCTGACCTGTCTTTTCAAAGTCTATTATGGTCAGCTCATGATGACGTGCTTGTGACATTTGTTACCCCCTGATTGAAATTACTCCTATATGTTCATTTTATAAAAAGGCTATATCCACATTATTATGTTCAGGCGCGGGATGCAAGCAAAAATAACAAATTTCTTGGTTTTAATCCTTCGCAGCTTATGTAATATTCCACATTTTGTATTTTTTGATAGATTTTAATAAAATTTATAGTTTGCCGGCAAAAAATCAAAGAGCCTTTTACACACAAAAGGCTCTTTTCATGGAGATAAATTTATCCTTCTATTTGAGTTTTCACTCGTCTCGGTTTCAGCTTAATATTCACAAAACAGATACTGATGATGATACAGATAAGTCCAAGCACAAGCTTGAAAGTAATCGATTCATTTAAAACGATAGAGCTGCAAAAAATCGCAATCAGCGGGATGAGAAAGGTGTAGGAACCTACTTTGCTTGCTTCTCCAGAGCCTACTAGGGTGAAGTAAGCAAGCCACCCAAAGGCGATGACAAAGATGGAAATGAACAGCAAATTAGCAATAAACGGCATTTGCCACTCAATACTTGACCAGCTTTCTATGCTTGAACCTACACCTAACAGGAAAAGCCCTCCAATGAGGAGCTGCATTGTGACCATCCAAATAGAATCAACAGAACTACCTGTCTTCTTAACAAATACAGTTCCTAATCCCCAGCCAATTGCTGAACCAAGCGCAAGTAGAATACCAAGCATAGAGATATCACCTGTTAACCCGCCAGTACTGATAATGGCAACACCAGCAAAGCCAAGTATCAAGCCGATGATTTTCCACCCGTACATAGACTCTCCAAGCCAAATCCATGAGAATATTCCCAGCAGAACTGGTTCAATAAAGACGATGCTTGAAAATAATCCAGCTGGCATATAGCCTAAGCCTACTGTTTGAAATCCGTAAAATATGATGATGTTTAATATTGCAGAAATTACGTATAAGTGCCATGTTTCTTTAAATCTTAATTGCTTTATTCTTGGCAATGCAAACACAAGCAATATCAATCCTCCAAGTACTGTTCTAATTCCTGCAAACAGCAATGGAGGTGTGTAGCTAAGCGCCATTTTAGATAACGGCCAGTTGACTCCCCAGACAATAACGAGAAAAGTCAGAATCAATACTGTTCTTGTTCGAGATATTTTATTCATCGGTTTAACCTCTCCCCTATGTTTAAAAGCAGTATTTCTCCCATGAAAAGAGTATCTCAAACGTGTTCAGACTACAAATAATACGCTCTATTGTGATTTTTACACAGGCTGTTTTGTCTTTAGTTCAACTTGCTGCTTCCTTTTTGCTTTTCCTATCTTATCTGTGTTAATACTTGCGGTCAACACGCCACAAAGCACAAGTAATGCCCCTACATATCCTTGCAGGCCGATATTTTCCTGGAGAAAAACAAAGGCAAACACGGCTGCAAAAATCGGCTCCAGCGCAAATAAAAAACCTGTCATTTCAGGTGTAGTATGCTTTTGCGCAATCGGCTGCATTACAAATCCATATGCAGAACAAATCAGCGCTAAACCGAGAATTGCCAACCAATCCATCCCCGCTTGAGGCAGCGTGAGATTATCAAATAGGAATATCCCGCTAATCGCAGCATAAATGGCCGCAAAACCAAGCTGATACACACCGAGCTTTAATGGATCTGCTACCTTTATAAAGCGGTTTGTCACGATAATATGCACTGCATAAAAAAGTGCTCCAGCTAAACAGTAGAGAGCTCCAGCTGACAAGGCAAAATCATCGCCTAATGACAGAAGCGAAAGTCCGATAGACACAATGATAACTCCTAAAGTAATCTTTGTACTTGGCCATTTCCGATTAATAATTGCTTGCAAAACAGGAACTAAAATCACTGTTGTGCTAGTCAGGAAACCTGCAGTGGATGCGGTGGTGCTTTTCATTCCAATTGAAAGAAACATAAAAATTCCTAATAAAAGCAATCCTGTAATCATACTATATTTCAATGTCTTCCTATCTATTGGAAAAATCCGTTTTGAAAACAATAAAGCCATTACGATAAATGCAATCCCAAATCGCAGGGACACCATTGTCATAGGTGATACGGTATCAGCCAAAAGCTTCATAAAAATATATGAAGTTCCCCATCCCATCGAGACAGTAGCTAAAATCAAATTTGCCTTTTTTTGTGTCATAGTGCCTAAGCCCTTCCCTCTACTTATATTCTTCTGGATTTATATTAGCAACTGTATTTACATTAGTAAAACGAATATTTATAATTTAACCATTAGAAACCCTAATGCTTTAGGAGGGATGGAAATGAATCCATATTACGCCTTTATCAAAGCGATTGAAACAGGCAGTTTTACGAAAGCTGCCGAACAGCTTGGCTATACGCAATCAGCCGTCAGTCAAATGATACATACACTTGAAAAAGAGCTTTCATCTACGTTAATCATACGATCTCGAACAGGGATAACACTGACCCCTGACGGAGAAGAACTTCTCCCATTCATCAGGAAAATATATAATTCTCATCGAGAGCTGATTGAGAGACGAAAAGAAATGGAAGGTCTTGAAAGCGGGCTTATACGGATTGGCACCTTTTCGAGTGTCTCCAGCCAGTGGCTACCAAGACTAATGAAGGATTTTAAAGAGAAGTATCCAGCTGTTCATTTTGAACTGCATCAAGGAGATTATACGGACATCGCCAATTGGATTAAAGAAGGAAGTGTCGATTTTGGCTTTGTAAATCCATATGGAATAACAAATCTGACAATAATCAGATTACAAGCTGATGATATGCTTGCTGTCTTGCCAGTAGATCATCCATTGGCAAGCCTTGATCGTATTCCCCTCCACAGCTTGACCGAAGATCCCTTCATTCTGTTAGAGGAAGGTGAAGTCAGTGAAGCTTTGACTACTTTTGAGCAACACCGTTTTGAACCAAATATTCACTACCACGTACATGATGACTATACGATTATGTCCATGATAGAACAGGGACTTGGCATTTCTATTTTGCCTGGTCTTGTGCTCCAAAGATGCCCTTACCGCATCAGCACAAAACCACTCATCCCTTCTGTTGTACGCACCATCAGCCTTGCATACAAAGACAAACGAGTACTGCCGATTGCCTGCAGGCATTTTATTGATTTTGTATTAGAGAGATATCGGGAGCCTAAAGTCATTAAAAAATAGAATTAAAAACAGAGACAATTTGAAGAATTGTCTCTGTTTTAGTTCATAGAATAGTAAACTTATTTAATCCCTTGCTGAATCGCTTTCCAAAAGCTTGTTGATTCATGGCCAAGTGCATAGACTGATACACCGCCAAGTTTATATTTTTTTACGAGTTTTGTTTTCTTCTCAATGGTTGATACATTTTCATACCAGACAACATGCTTTCGCTTCTGATTATCATTATAAGTAAAAAATACAGACGCTGTCACTTTATCATATGTAGGTTTTACTTTATGTTTTTTCAAAAGCTCCTGAATATAATCCCACTGCACTAGTTTATTTTGTGCAGAGTCATCCAGATTCCAATCATATCCATACGCTGGAATCCCCATAAGTATTTTCTTTGATTTTATATTTTTTATTGAATAGTCCAATGTATCCTGTAACCAATCTCTACTTGCTATAGATCCAGAATCTCCCCAAGAACCATGTTCATCATACGTCATCACTTGAACATAATCGGCATATTTGCCAATTTGTTTGTAATCATACGGCCAAGTCCAATCATTCTTCTTATCATCGGATGATTTTGCCGGCACAGATACCATTGTTTTCACTTTTTCTTTATGCAGAGCGGAGGAGGCTGCTTTAATAAGATTAGAATAGTTTGAACGATCAATTGGGTTAATTGCTTCAAAATCGATATTAACTCCGCTATATCCATTTTCCTTCGATAAGCTTATCAGTTGTTTTATAAATCTATTCTTTGCTTCCTTATCCGTCATAATTATATGTGCTAACTCTGCATCAAAATCAGTTTCCCCAAAGTTAGAAATAACTGCATATGTTTTTATCTGCTTCTTTTTTGCATACCCCAGTTCATTTTCTGGTGTCGCTCCTACTATATAGCCATTTTCATTAAATGAAAAAGTATCTGTCGCTATCGTGTTTATATATTTATGAAAGGATGTCAGTGACTTATAAGAATCATTATCTCCAGTTGTATAGCCAAGGATCATTTCCTTATCTCCGTTAGCTTTAGCATTATTATAAATATAGGCACTAGCCACCATTGCTGAAACAGCGAAAATAATTATAAATATCCACGGTTTTTTCAAGTTTTTTCCTCCATTACTGCTTACATTATCCGAATAGTAATATTTTACCGTAAGATGTTAGGTTGGGGCTTATATGAAAGTAAAAAAAGAGGTTTTATCCATTTACATATCCTAATAGTTAAAGGTCATCAGGGAATTCTGATGACCTTTAACTATTAAAATATCCAATTATAGCACGGTTTTTCTGTTTTATTAATATCTCCAAATAAAGGAAGACTTGTCAGCATTTTCGCTAGAGCGACAGCGCGAATGGAAATTATCAGAAATACAGAGACCAATCATTTCAGCTAGTCGGATTACTAGAGAAAATATTAGCTGTTAAACTGTCCATTCATATTGAATATCAGGTAGATTCTCTTCATTTTCATGTCCTCTGCCAATGATCCTAAAACCATTCTTCTCATAAAAACGTTGTGCGTTTACATTAACTTCAAATGTATATAATGATAATTTCCCACTGGATTGTTCTTTTGCCTTGTCTAATAATGTTTGACCTATCCCGATTCCTTGATAGTCCAGATGGATATAAAGCTGGCTTATTTCCCTATCATTATAGGCAATCATTCCAACGATTTTGTCATCAGCTATCGCCAATTCTATTTTAAATTTGTCAGGCAATATATCATTTAAAAAGGTAATCTGGTTTTCCATACTATGAACTTCTTTTTGACCAATAGCTTTTTCCTTGCTGTCTCTCCACATCTTGACCGTCTGGTCAGCATACATAGGATGGTAAGGGCTTATGATGTAGTTGTGTCGGGCCATACTACGATACCTCTTCTCTCCGTTTCTATTTCCTCTTCCCATATTGTTTTTTGAGGAGATACTTATTTTAACGAGTTATTTTTCCATTACTGCAAAATAGTTTTCTTCATTATCTGCAAAGTTAAATACTCGGCCAGATGGCATATTTACAATCTCGCCAACTGTTATTTTTTTGTTTACTAACTCACTGTATAATTGATCAAGATTGTCTGTGAAAAACATTAAAGATGGTGTAGCAAGATTTAATCCTGGCGACATTTTAGCAACGAATTCTTTATTATGCAAAATGATGCTCGTTTCCGCTCCTTCTTTTGGAGCAATTTCAATCCATCTCATTCCTTGATTGTTGTTTTCTTCAGAGATTACAGCAAACCCTAATTTTTCTGTCCAGAAGTTCACTGCCTCATCTTGGTTATGAACATATAACATAATTTGACCGACTCTACTAAACATTTACCTTTCACTCCTTTTAAAAGACTGTGTTTATAAACTAATATTCTTTTTTATAGAGTAAAAATCCTTCATTAACCTTTCCTGATAAAAAGGCTTCCCAACTCTGGAAAGCCCCAATACGTTACCGTATAAATTTATTTGATGTTACCCTTTCTTTATTCCAAAGTAATCTCAACATCACCATCATTTGATTGAACGGTTAGCGTATCCTCTCCATTTACGGATTTAGACGCTTTGGAGACTATTTCTGTTCCATTAATAGTAATATCACCAAAATCATTGTCGACATCATAACTCAATTCTGATTCCTTGTTTGCTAATGCCAAGTTAATATCGCCAAATTTAGAATCTATGATTGATTGACCTAATAATTTACCTTTTATGTTGATATCGCCGTCTTTACTTTCGAGCTTAATGTCATGACTTGTAAAATCGCTTAAGTTAGTATCGCCAAACTGGTTAATCACACTTGCATTTTCTGTAATATCAATTTTACTCAACTCGGCATCTCCATCATTTATTTGGATAGCTAATTGGGCTGCTTCAACATTCGAAGCGGTAATATCGCCAAATTTGTTTTCAATCGCTAATTTATTTGATTTAACATTCTTTATTACGACATCACTATCATTAGATGCAATCTTAAAATTATTTGTAGTCACTCCATTAATGTTTGTATCTCCAAATTTACTAACAATATAAACGTCGTCAAACTCTGTACTTTCAGGAATATAAACTTTGATCTTCGTTTGTTGGATGGCCCCAGAGAAATTCATACTAAATGTAATTGCTGGAAAAGCTGTTTTATCGTTAATAATTAGTGTTTTATTTTTAATTTGATGGGTTATTTCACTGCCTTCCATTCTGTCTATTTCCAGTTTGTACTCATTAGAAGGAATTATCTCAATATCAGCATCAGCCAGATCAACTTCAAGATTTTTAAATTCATTTAATACCCATTCCTCATGCTTTCTATCTTCTGATCCAACTGCTTTTAAGCCAGTTTCTGTTTTTATAATCGATAATTTTGCACCAGAGAAAAAGCCAATAGCAGCAAGAAGGATGCCGAGCACAATTAATCCGCTGGCAATTATCGTAATCCGTCTTACAGGTTGTTTCATTTATATTTCCTCCTTGCGTTTCATGCTAAATGTATCGAGCAGTTTTTTTAGTAATTTAACAATACTCGCGCTTACCTTTTTGGAGAATTGGACAAATGGTGAAAATAAGAGTAAGCCTATTCCCAATGCAATAATGCCTATTCCTATAAAGAAAATAGCTGTTTGCCAATCTTGCAGAATAACTGCAGCGCCAGAAATAATGCTGAATAGGCCACAAATAGGTAAGCCTATGATAAAAATGAAAAAAGTAAGAATGGTAACACCGCATACTAAAATTAATGTTACTGCTAAGCAAATGATGAATAGTGCCAATGGCAAAGCTATGGGAGAAGCTACAGTAGCCAGGATGATAAACCAAATGGCGGAGAAATTCTTCTTGGTAGTGTTTTTATGAGTATCCAAGTCCTTAGTGGCATAATCTGCAAGAATTTGGGATGCAACAAATGCTGGAGAACCTAAGCTAGCAATCACTGCTTGGGAATTTTCTGCCCCAGCCTCCTCAAAATATTGATGATAATATTCTATTGCCTCATATACCTCCTCATCTGGCAATTTCTTAATCTTCGATTGGAGCTTTTTTAAATACTCTTCTTTAGTCATCTTTTATACCTCCTAATAGGACAGAATCAATTTTTTGCTTATGCTCCAACCATTCTTGAATAAGTTCTTGGTACTTTTCAATCCCACTATCTGTAATTCGGTAATATCGCCGATTTCTGCCTTGATATGGTTGATCATATGTTGTTAAGTAATCTTTCTTTTGAAGCCTGCGCAGTACAGGATAAAGTGTTGATTCGGAAATATCCATAATCTCACGCACTTGCTGTGTAAGGGAATAACCATATGCATCACTCTTAGCCAAGACTGCAAGAACACAGGCATCAAGTAACGAGGAACCAAGCTGAAAAGACATTTAAATGGAACACCTCCCATGTTCGTTTATAATATTATACGGCGTATAATATAAGAACGTCAAGAACCATTTCTGGATTTTTCTGGATAAATAGTAATCAATCGTTTCCTTTCTGGCACAATTGTAAAATTCATTCCCCTCTTGTCATAAAATGAATTATTTATTATGTTGACATTGATAATCATTATCACTTATAGTTAATAACAAATGAAAATTATTCTCATTTAAGAGGTGGACAGAATGAAAGTATTAATTGGATATGTAAGTTTGACGAGCAATACAGAGGATATAACTACTGTTATTAAAAATAAATTAGAATCTTTAAATTGTGACATAGACGTAGAGGAATTAGATTTAATTCCTCTTGAAAATTTATCATCATATGATCTCGTTCTTTTCGGAAGCTATACTTGGGGAGATGGGGATTTACCATACGAACTGGAGGATATGTATGATGAGCTATGTGAAATGGATTTACATGGAATGTCCTTCGGTATTTTTGGCTCTGGAGATACTTTTTATCCTGCCTTCTGTCAAGCTGTAGATACTTTGGCAGACAAAGTTAAAGAAAGAGGCGGAGAAGTATTTACCACTAGATTAAAAATCGAATTTAGTCCTGATAGTGAGGAGGAAATACAGGAATGTGAGCAATTTGCTCTTGGTGCATATGAATGGGTAAAGGAAAAGGACACTAGTCATGCACGCTAATGGAGCGACCGCTGTTGTCTCCCCTACCCCACATGAATTTTTAGTCTCCATTAAGGGGCATGGAATCTTCTCGTATAAACATAATAAATCGAAGCTAATGATTCCATTACAAGAATCCATTTACCAGCTGAAAAGAATTGGTGAGTATATTATGGGAGTTGGTGACAAAGGCAGATATATTAAGCTTCATTTGAAAACTGGAAGATGGCGCACCTCTTCCTTCCCAACTAGTCAACGCCTGTGGAATATCGTCGGCAATGACAGCGGCTTAGTTATTACACATGCTGGCACACAATTACTAGTATCCTATGATTTCGGACAAAAATGGAATGTGATTTCGCTTTTTAAAGAACTATCCGTTAGACCAGTTATTCGCTCCTTAACATTATTTGCTGATGAAATATACATTGGAACACAAATACATAAACAAAATGGCGGTCTGTGGAAATATTCGTTATCTACCAAGGTGCTAGAAGCTTTACTTTATGAACAAGAAAAAATGGTGTCATCCATTCACGTAGATCCCACTTACCTATGGATGACAACTGGCGCATGCCAGACAAATAAAGGTACCATCTCTTTTCGAAAACATGGGGAAACCATCTGGCATTCTCTTACTTCTCAAATAGAAGAGCGTGCTTTTTTACATATGGTTCATGCTGATGATAATATGTATGTTTGTTCCAGCAAGGACGAATATGGCTATTCCCGAATCTATCAATACGATTTTT
This sequence comes from Bacillus sp. Au-Bac7, assembly GCF_021341655.1. Classification (NCBI taxonomy): domain Bacteria; kingdom Bacillati; phylum Bacillota; class Bacilli; order Caryophanales; family Bacillaceae; genus Bacillus; species Bacillus sp. Au-Bac7. The sequence continues at coordinate 857,140 of NZ_JAJTTG010000002.1, forward strand.
CGCACATGAGTTTAGTGCCAGTTGAAACGATAAAAGGTCATTGTTTTTCGGCAGCTGTAAGTGCAGGAGACTTATTTTTAGCTGGTGGAGAGGAGTGCAAGTGGATACAAGAAAGCTTCAAGGCAAAGAAGGTACTTCATTAATTTGGAGTTAAAGACAAAAAAGTCTATAGAATATATATATCTATAGACTTTTACTAATTAATATTTTGGTAATCTTTTTAAGATGCCTCTTCAAATTGGCTATTATATAGTTCTGCATAGAAGCCGTCTTGGCTGATTAATTCTTGATGGTTACCAGCTTCGATAATATCGCCATCTTTCATTACTAAAATCAAATCGGCATTTTTTATCGTAGACAATCTGTGCGCGATAACAAAGGATGTTTTTCCTTCCGTTAGTTTATCCATTGCTTGCTGGATAAGCACCTCTGTGCGCGTATCGACTGAGCTTGTTGCTTCATCGAGAATAAGTAATGGCGCCATTTTCACCATAGCCCGGGCAATGGTAATCAGCTGCTTTTGTCCTGCAGATAAACTTGACTTGTCATTTAAAATCGTATCATATTTATCAGGCAATGTTTTAATAAAGTGATCTAGCCCTACTGCTTTGCAGGCTGCTTCTACCTCTTGATTTGATACATCATCCCTTGAATAAACAATATTATCGCGAATAGACCCCTCAAACACCCATGTATCTTGAAGCACCATACAGAACAGATCATGCAAACACTCTCTTGTCATTTGATTAGTCGAAATGCCGTCAATCGTGATTTCTCCGCCATTTAATTCATAAAATCGCATCAGTAAGTTGATTAGCGTTGTTTTTCCCGCACCTGTTGGCCCTACAATAGCAACTTTTTGCCCTGCTGCCACCTTTACAGAAAAATTCTTAATAATTAACTTATCTTCGTCATAACCAAATTGCACATGCTTAAATTCTACATCGCCATTAACATTTTCTAACTTTTCTAATTTGTTGCTTTCTTTCGCAAGCTCTTCTTCTCCTAAAAATTCAAAGACTCTTCCACTCGCTGCCGCTGTAGACTGTAAATTAGTGGCTGCTTGGGCCAGCTGTTGAAGCGGTTGTGTAAATAGCCGAATATAAAGCATAAATGCAACAATTACACCAAAGGAGATTGTGCCATTTACTGCAAGGGCAGCCCCAACAATACAAACGACTACATATCCAAAGTTTCCGATGAACATCATGAGTGGCATCATAAGACCTGACATGAATTGCGATTTCCATGCACTATCATATAATCTTGTGTTAATGACAGAAAAATCATTCTGCGCTTGTTTTTCGCCATTATATGCCTTTACCACATTATGCCCTGAATAAGTCTCCTCAATATGACCATTGAGCTTACCTAGGTCTGCTTGCTGCTGTGCAAAGTAGGTTTGAGATTTTGATATGATAAAGACCATCAATACAAACCCAACTACGGTTGAAAGCACAGCTGAAATTGCCATAATCCAGTTTGTGTAAAACATCATAATTAATGATCCTACAAACATAGTAATGGCTGTAATTAAACCACTGATGCTTTGGTTCATCGTTTGACCGACCATATCTACATCATTAGTTACTCGGCTTAACACATCTCCTGTTGTAGTCGAATCAAAATACTTCAAGGGAAGACGATTTATTTTCTCGGAAATATCATGTCTTAATTGCTTAGAAACTCTTTGTGTAACAGTCGCCATAATATAGCCTTGGATATAGTTGAAAATGAATCCTACGCCATACAAAAACACAAGTAAAATAGCAACATCGAAAACAGCGTCCATATCAATACTGCCCACTAAACCTTCTGTGATAAGATCTGTCATCTTGCTTAGCTGATTAGGGCCAACGATACTAAAGATGGCAGCCGCCATAGCAAGAATTAAGGCAATAATTATTGCTGGGAAGTAAGCCTTCGAATACGAGGCAAGCTCATTTAAGCTTTTTATATTCATGCCTTTTTGCGTGCTCTGAATGTTAGCATCTTTTGGTTGTTTATCTGGTTCCATGTTTGTATGCTCTTGACCAGCTTGACTTTTTTCATCCAATTTCAAGCTCCTCCTTTGACAATTGTGAATAAGCAATTTCTTGGTATACATCACATGTCTGCATTAATTCATCGTGTCTGCCAATTCCTACTATTTTGCCTTCATCTAGGACAAGAATGCGATCCGCGTCTTTGATTGTACCGATTCTCTGCGCAATAATAATGGAAGTAGCATCCTTAATTTCCTGCTTTAACTTAGAACGGAGGACACGGTCTGTTTTATAATCTAAAGCAGAAAAGGAATCATCGAATAGATAAATTTCAGGCAATTTATAGATGGCACGTGCAATGGATAGTCTTTGCTTCTGACCACCTGAGAGATTGGTACCACCTTGTGAAATAGCTGCCTCGTATTGCTGATCCATTTTTTCAATAAAGTCTTTTCCTTGCGCTATCTCTACGGCTCTCTTTATTTCGCTTTCAGCTTTTATGCTTTTGTCTGCTTCACCAAAAGCAATATTGGAAGAAACGGACCCGCTGAACATAACCGCCTTTTGGGATACATAGCCTAATTTATCTCTTAACGATTCTAAATTATATTCTTTGACATTAAGACCATCCACAAGAATTTCGCCTTCTGTTGCTTCCATAAAACGAGGAATCAAGTTAACAAGGGTACTCTTTCCGCTGCCTGTAGAACCGATAATAGCAAGCGTTTCTCCCTTAGACGCTTTGAAACTTACATTCTGTAAAACATATTCAGATGCCCCAGGGTATTTAAAGCTGACATTTCGAAATTCAATTTCTGCTTCTGTAGTTCCTTCTGTTGCTGTTCCATCCTTAATGCTCACTTCCGTATCAAGAACTTCATTTATCCTCTTTGCAGAAACAGCTGCACGAGGCAGCAAAACAAAAGTAATGGAAACCATCATAAATGCCATAATTATCTGCATCGCATAAGAAGAAAATACGACCATATCAGAGAATATCGTCAGTTTATTTGTCATTGGCGCATCATTTATTAATACGGCTCCAATCCAATAAATCGCAAGACTGATTCCGGACATAATAAGCGAAATAGTCGGCATTAATATAGCCATTGTTCTCGTTGTAAACAGGTTTGTGTCTGTTAAGTCGTTGTTCGCTATTTCAAATTTACTTTGATGGAACTTAGTAGAATTGTAGGCATGAACAACACGTATTCCCGTTAAATTTTCTCTTGTAACCATGTTTAAATTATCTGTTAATGTTTGAATAACTTTAAATTTAGGTAATGCGATTAAAACTATGATAGCAATTAACACCAATAGTACGAACACAGCGACTCCAGTCGCGGCAGTCCACTGCCAAGATTTCCCCATAATCTTCAAAATAGCCCAAACCGCAAGTATCGGGGCTTTCAAAACAACTTGCAACCCAAGTATGATGAGCATTTGAACCTGCATAATATCATTTGTGGAACGAGTAATTAAACTTGCCGTAGAAAAACTAGAAAGCTCCTGCATCGAGAAGGATAAGGTTTTATCAAACACCATTCCCCTTAATCTGTTTGAAAATCTCGCTGCTACTTTTGCGGCAAAATACACAGTGATGATGGAAGCGGCCATACTTCCCACCGCACACAGCAGCATAAATCCGCCTTGGGAAAGAACATCACTAATTTCACTTCCCTCTGTTTGAACAAGCCTAGTAATTTCCGACATATAATCTGGAAGCTTCAGATCAAGCCAGACTTGCATAACAATGAATACTAACGCACATGTAATTAACAGCCAATCTTTTCTTTGAAAGTGGCTAAATATTTTTAACATTGCTGAAATCCTCCCTTTGCATAAAACCTGCTCCTTTTGTCCATTTCAAAGTCTTGTTAGGTGTTAGTTCATTTCTGATTCCGAACCTTTTAATGCTTCAACATAATGTGCTTTTTCACCTGCCAAAACACAAGTAAATTTTTTACAGTAGTAACAATTCGCAAACTACATCGCACAGGATATATCGTATAATATGCATCTTATACGATATAATTTCGATTGTCAATTTTTAATAAAAGGATGTATTTTCATTAAAAAAACGGAAACTCTTCCGTTTCCGTTTCCATCTTATAAAATAGGCGCTAAAAGCCTTGATATAGCTTCTTTAAATTTTATGCTTAGTGGTCTTTCCTCATATCTTTCTATTGTTAAGTGGGAGCAGTTTTTTATATCCTCATGAAAGATATGTGCAAGCTCGTCTGCAATAGCTTTGTCATATACAGTTGCATTAACTTCGAAATTCAACTTAAAGCTTCTATTATCTATATTGGTCGTTCCAACAGACGATGTCTTTTGATCGACTACAATTGTCTTAGCATGCAAGAAGCCTTTCTCATACAAATAGATTTTAGCTCCATATGATAACAGTTCACCTGCAAATGCCCATGTGGCCCAATACACAAAGGGATGATCAGGCTTATTCGGAATCATAATACGCAAATCCACGCCAGATAAAAGGGCCATTTTACATGCGTCCATAAAACTCGCATCTGGAATAAAATAAGGTGTCTGGATATAGATACTTTTCTTCGCAGACATAATAAGTCTTACATACATATTTTTTAAATGCTCTGTTTTTGAGTTTGGGCCGCTTGAAACAATTTGAACAGGACTGTTTCCGTTATGCTCCCCTTTTGTAAAGGAGAAATCCTCTCCAGCTACTTGCTCAGCTTTACTTGAATAAACCCAATCCAAGATAAATCTTGCCTGCACGTGATTAACCGCATTACCCGTAATTTTTAAGTGAGTGTCACGCCAATACCCAAACTTTTTTTTCATGCCCATATACTCATCACCAACATTAAATCCGCCTATATAAGCAATATTTCCGTCAATAATACAAAGCTTTCGATGGTTGCGATTGTTAATACGAAAGTTAATTAATCTTAGAAAAGAAGGAAAAAAAACTTCGACCTCTCCGCCATTCTTAATAATCTCTTGATAAAAAGAGGGTGATATTTTCTTCGAACCAATTGCATCAAAAAGCAAACGCACTTTAACTCCTTCCTTCGCTTTTTGAACTAATAAATCTCTTAGTTGTTTACCAAGATTATCAGGTTGAATAATATAGTATTGTATATTCACTTCTTCTTTTGCCTTCTTGATATCCTTAAAAAGTGAAGCAAATTTTTCCTGCCCAGTGGTAAAGATACTAATTTCATTATCAGTAGTTAAGAATGCATTAGAAGAGTTTAAATTCATATTAATTAAATCCGAATATTGATCCAGCATTTCATTATGCGAATAATGTTCTTTTACCGCTTCTAGCTCCCTATTAACAGCCATCTCAAAATCACTTTTTTCAAAATCAGTTAACTTATAAAAATTCTCTTTTCTCACTTGGCGGCCTAAGAAAATATAAATAAGAAAACCTACGACCGGAACAGTAAACAGTATTAATAACCAAGCCCATGTATAGCCAACATCCCTTCTTTCGAAAAAGATAACAGCAATACCAAGCGCTATATTTATAAAAGAAATTAACGAAATTAACAGCGTTATTATGTTGCTTGTTTCCATATATTCAGTATTATCCTTTCTCCTGCAATAATCATTAAAAGTTATCCATACAAAAAAACGCTATTCATGATGAAAAGCGATTATTTTAAGTATATTGCTACTTGTAAACTTATATGTATGAGGCTTGAATGCTAATTCACCTAAAGTCTTTCATCATGCCCACTACAAGTATTGTTAATAACATTACAATAGAAAATTATTGTTTATTTTCATGAGTAGGAAATAGCATTACATCAAAGGACTCCTTATAGTTCATTCCTTCTGATGTCATTTTATCTTTTACGGCTCCGACGAGCAGCTGCATTCCCTTCATAACGATTTCTTGTTCTTCGGCATTAAGCTGACTCAGCGCACCGGTTATCATTTCATTTAAATGGGTGTAATCCTTTTTGTTTATTCCATCTTCTGCACCCTTCGTTAATGTGATAACCACTGAGCGTTTATCTTTAGGATTGGGAGTTTTCTCAAGTATGCCTTTTCCGATAAGTCTTTCCACTATATCAGAAACAGAACTTTGGGTCATTTTCAAATTATGAGTTAATTGCTTAATACTTGAAGTTTTATTTGTCATTACTTCCGCAATAACCCTAATCTGAGGCACTGTAAATCCATAGCCCTCAGCTTCCTTCTGCATACTTTTTGCTATAAACCGCTGTAAAAAATCGATCGACTCTCGAAGATAATCAGCTCTTTCTAACATTTTTTCAATCCTCTCATTAACATCAGTTACGATACATCGTGTTAGATATATTTATTAAAATACATCTTACATGATGGATTTATTAATGTCAATTGCCTATCTATGGTATAACTCTTTTAAGCACATAGTATTACTTGTTTTTTTTATAATGAGAAATATAGCCAAATTTACTACTACTATTTGTTTAATTTACGCTTCAGCGTTTCCCCAAGTTTTATCTCATATTTCCCCCTTATTCTTTGTGTATATGCAAAAAATAAGTCCATGCAGCCCAAACAATCGCTGCACAGACTTCTTAGTATCGTTTATCCATTAGTCTATCCACTGTACTACATCTTCCATAGCTCGGCGTGTTTTCGGACGGTCTGGATTTTCTGCGCGATAGCCAAAAGCAACCATAGCAGATACCGCAAGCTTGCCATTCTCCAACAAACCTTTTTCCTCCAAAAGCTGATTCACTTTTTCAGGACTAAAGCCTTCAATTGGACAAGAATCAATTCCGATTTGTGCCGCTGCTGTCATCATATTGCCAAGGGCGATATATGTTTGCTTGCTAGCCCAGTCAAACAATGCTCTATCGCTTTCCAACAGCTTCATACCCTCTTGAAAACTTTTGTACGCAGACTTCATCTTTTCAATTATATCTTCCGGTATGTGCTTCACGTTTTTTTGCAGTTGCCATACATACTCAGAATCGTATCTTGCATCTGTCCGTGCAAGAATGATAACAAAATGACTAGCAGTCGGAAGCTGACCTTGCGCTCCCCATGCAACCTCCTTCAATCGCTCACGAAACTCCTTATTTTGCACGATAAGAAATTTCCATGGTTCATAACCAACAGAGCTTGGAGATAAACGACCAGTTTCTAGGATAAATGAAAAGTCCTCTTTAGAAATTTTCTTCGTAGGGTCAAATACCTTTGTAGCATGACGAAAGTTAAATGCATCTAAGATTTCCTGCTTTTTTGTTTCGTAATTACTCATGATCGATTCATCTCCTTCTTACTGGATTTATCCAGTTGAATATGGATATTGTATCGGTTTTACATGCCACAAACAAAAAATTTGCTCTATGACTTCTTCCCTTAACAAGCATTAAACTTCTTATAATTGTCTCCAAGCCCTTTATCACCTAAAAGAAAACCTTTAAGAAAATACAATGCCTTTTGTTCATCCGTTCCTTTCGCAATAATCGTTATTTCCTGTCCCTTTTTCACGTTCAAATCCATAATTTCCATTATCTCCATACTGCTTGTAACGTCCTTATATGTAATGGTAATTTCACTTGCAAAAGACGATGCAATCGTAACGAAATCAACAGTGTTCTTAGCAGACTGAAGTCCTCTTGGAAGACTAACTATAACTCTACTTATCAACATAATCTTCATCCTTATACATTTAATTAGTTTTATATCCGTTTACAAAAGAATTAAACTCAAGATTCATCTTAACTACAGAAAATAAAGGGCAACTTATATTAATATCATAATCCTAACGTATTACTAAAGTAAATAAAGGCAACTAGTCTGAATTAGACAAGTGTCTTGCTTAAATTTACTATTCTTGCAGGAATATATGGTGAATTAAATCCAATAGAAAGATAGTTTGACAGAAATATTTGGAACATCTACGGCTGATCCATGTATCACAATTAAGTTGCATACATGTTGAAACTTTTCCTTAAGCAGTTGATAAAATGCTGGATTATTTTCGATTAAAATGATTACTGTGTCCTTATTTCTTCTTTCGATAACCTTTCGGTGAAAACGCCTGTTCCTGGGCCATATTCAATAATGTATTTTGTATCCTTAAAATGGATTGCTTCTATCATTTTATTACTGAGAAATTGCGAACTGGGCCGGACTGCCCGAACCGTCTTTGGATTGATTAAATATTGATAAAGAAACAAACTTTTTTTCATATAACTGCTCCTCTTCAGTGTTGATTTATAGATAAAATATAAATGCTAATCCTGAAGGGAAACTCCATAAAAACCTTAAGAATTCTTAAGATTAATTTCTCTTTTTATGCCTTTAGTCCAACATTCTCTGCTAATTTATTACGAATATCCCCATTATTTATTACTTATTTCATCCTATTTTATTGAAGGTATTATCTTCTCAAAAGTGAGATAGTTTAAAAGTTTTTCAAGCTTCCCCCTTGCATTAGAGTTAACTCTATCCTTTAAACTCTACCTAAATGTAAAGGAGGAATGAAACATGGCAGTGGAAAACAAAGTAGTTATCATAACTGGAGCATCTTCTGGAATCGGTGAAGCAACGGCAAAATTATTGGCCAGAAAAGGCGCTAAACTTGTTCTAGGAGCGCGCCGTGAAGACAAATTGAAGGCTTTGACTGAAGTTATTCAAAAGGCTGGCGGACAAGCGACATATCGTGTTACAGATGTAGTTAACCCTGATGATAATCATCAGCTTGTTCAATTGGCTAAAGATACTTTTGGTGGTGTTGATGTTATATTCTTAAATGCTGGATTAATGCCGAATTCACCGCTTTCTGCATTAAAAACGAACGAGTGGAACAGCATGATTGATGTTAATATTAAAGGTGTTTTAAATGGGATTGCAGCAGTATTGCCGTCATTTACAGCGCAGAAGTCCGGGCATATTATTACTACTTCATCGGTTGCCGGACTAAAAGCTTATCCAGGTGGTGCAGTATATGGTGCAACAAAGTGGGCTGTTCGTGACTTAATGGAAGTATTGCGCATGGAGTCTGCCCAAGAAGGCACAAATATCCGTACAGCCACTATTTATCCAGCAGCAGTCAATACGGAATTATTGGATACGATTACGGACGAGAATATTTCAAAAGGCATGACGGCAACGTACGAGCAATATGGTATATCACCAGATCGTGTTGCTAATGTTGTAGCGTTTGCTATTGACCAGCCTGAGGATACGAATGTTAATGAGTTTACAATTGGACCAACTAAACAACCTTGTTGACACTCCCACAGCTAAAGCAATGGGATTCTAAAGTGCTATTGCGTTCGCAATTCATTTCTGCTTTGAACTAGCCTTTAGTTAAGGGGTATGTCATTACCCCATCCTGTTACGTTCTATACACCTTTGGTGTATATGTACCTAAACAGGCGGTGCTGCTTTTACCACAACACTAGTTAGGATGCTTTTTTCTTTTTAGAAATACCACTTACAGATTTTGATATATTAAGTCCAGCATTCACATCAGCATGGCTTTTATATCCACATTTTCCGCACTGAAATAGATGATGGTTTCTATTATTTTTATCAACATGACCACATTTACACATCTGCGATGTGTTATAAGGATTTACATATTGAACTTCCATGCCTTCCATCTTTGCTTTGTATTCAATGAAAGTTTGAAGTTGATATTGTGCCCAAGAATGTAGATTTCGACCTGCTTCTTTCTTTGATTTTGCTGTTTTTCTAATGCCTGTTAAATCTTCCATTCGTATTAGACGAACACCGTTCTCTAATGCGAAGTTTACGATTTTTCGGCTTATGACATGATTTAATTCCTTCATCCATTGCGATTCTTTGTTTTTGGATTTGCGAATAGCATCCAACTTTTTGTTCTGTCCAAGGACTCGTCTTTTCGAAGCATATTTCCTGCGAATAAATGCTGCCTCATTTCCTTTAAAAAACAACGAAGTTGTTCCAACCATAGCAACAGCAAGATAGTTTAACCCTACATCAATGCCCATTATTGGAGGTTTAATAGATTCAAATTTCGGTGTTTTTGGTTCAAAAGAGATAGAAATGGAAACATACCAACGCCCCTTTTTCTCATACAACTCCGCTGCTCCTTGTTTTGCTTTCCCTTCCAAAACTTTATCTAACCAATGTTTTTGGTATGTTTCTATTACAACTGGTACACCAACACGTTTCTTAAGAGTAGGAAATGAAACTTTATAGAGGTTGTTTTCTTTCTCTACTTTCAAATTTTGGTTGTTGAACCCACACCAAAAACGGCGAAAAACCTTCGCTTTTTGATTATTTTTCTTAGATTTAACCTCTCGAATGGTTTGGTTCACAATAGCCCAGGAGAATTTCCCATCAGAAAACAACTTATAAACTTTCGATGTTGCATCCTTTAGACCTTGATATTCCAATAACCAGTTCGCAAAAGATGTATTGATATTTGTCATTTCTTTGTACATCTCTTTTTTAGCTTTAGTAGGATTTAATAATTCTAGTTTCAAAGAAATTGTTTCCAAGTTAGTTCACCACCCATCGAACGTACGTTTCTTACATTATAACAACAAGAGATTCAAATGCCTAGTGGATTACTCTGAAAAATAAAAAACCGTTCACTTTCATCCCACACCTCAAGGAATGGGCTTTCTCGTTCCGTAAAATCTGTAATAAGAAAAAGAGGGGTACCAATTCATTGGTTATTCCCCTTTTCTTTATGATTAACTTCAGCTGTATTTTCTGAATAGGAAAACTTCGTCGTCATGGACAGATGTGATATGAATTATCGGAATAACGTTCTTGGTAGTGAGTCTTTTTTGCAGATTGGTCATAGAAAATTCCAAGTACATAGACCCTTACTAAATATTTCTACTTATTAAATAGAAAATTTTTTAATGTATGGATGGCGTTCTTCTCATCTGGTCCATCGACTAACAAGGTGATTTCATCACCAGTGTTTACATTTAAGTCCATTACCTTCATAATTTCTTTTCCATTTGAAGCTTTACCATTCTTAGTTAGAAACACATCACTACTAAAAGAACGGGCTTTAGCAACAAATATCGTCGTATTTCTTGCTTGCAGTCCCCGGATCAGTCTTACCGTTTCCTTTGTTACCAACATGATAATCACCTTCCTATTAGAAATTCAGTTAACTGTTTTGGATATAAAATAACACCTAATAAAAAGCAGTTAACTTTCATGTTAATAATTTAGTTTAAACACAAAACAAATTACACTATATTCCTAGTTAAAACTTTTACTAGCAAATATGATAAACCTTAAAGTTAACTCTAAGTCAAGTGAATTATCCATTTTTATGATAATTTACAATATTTTTAAAATCAGCTTTGACAATCAGTAAAAAACCATGATAGAATTGGCCTCGCGTCCTAGAGTTAACTCTAAATCTATATTTATAGAAGAATAAGGAGTGAAACAATGAACACATACTCTATTAGTGAAGTAGCGAAAGAATTAAACCTTACCACCTATACGCTCCGTTATTATGACAAAGAAGGCCTTTTGCCTTTTGTAGAACGAACAACTAATGGAACAAGATTGTTTAAAGAGTCGGATATTGGCGCATTAAGGATCATTGAATGTCTGAAATCTACTGGGATGCCTATAAAGGAAATTAAAAGTTTCATTGATTGGTGTCAGGATGGAGATGCTACCCTCCAGCAGAGATATGACATGTTTTTAGAACGGAAAGCCGCTGTTGAAGCACAGCTGGCAGAAATAAATAAAACGATGGAAATTATTAAACATAAATGCGACTATTATAAGACTGCCTTAGAGGCAGGCACAGAAGATATTCATAAAACTGAAAAAATTGGCAGTTTAAATTAACATAGAGCCATCTAACCTACAACCAATAGGTTAGATGGCTTTTTTTATTAAATGCCCCTCCCTCCAAATAAAAAAAACAATTTTTTTCAAAAATACTTCTTGAACTAGAGTTAACTCTAACCTTTATACTTACAAAAAACTTGTCATCGCGTAATACCTTTGCTGCACCGGTAAAATGAAGAATTTTATGGAGGGATTTTTTTGTATAATAAAAAATTATTAATATTCATCTTAACTATAGGAGTTTTTGGCATCTTAAATACCGAAATGGGGGTTATCGGGTTATTGCCCTCGATTGCTGAACAATTTAATGTCAGTGTATCAACTGCCGGCTTGCTGGTGAGTCTGTTTGCACTTGCGATTGCTATTTCTGGTCCAATAATGCCGTTATTGTTTTCAGGGATAAATCGAAAAACAGTCATGTTAATTGTTTTAGGCATGTTTGTGCTAGGGAATATTGTGTCTGTATTTACTACTAATTTTACTGTTTTATTATTAACACGAGTCGTTCTAGGTTTTTTTCATCCTATTTATTGTTCGATGGCTTTTACAGTTGCTGCTTCCTCTGTCAGTAAAGAAGAAGCTCCAAAAGCTGTTTCTAAAGTATTTATTGGCGTATCTGCGGGTATGGTAGCCGGTGTGCCAATCGCAAGTTTTATTGATAGTGTCCTATCTTATGAAATGGCGATGGCATTCTTTGCTGTTGTTACTGTTATAGTCTTTATTGCGACATTCATTTTTGTCCCTTCTATGCCTGTCGAAGTAAAACAATCTTACGGTGCACAGCTGTCTGTCTTAAAGAAATCAATAATCTGGATTTCTATTGTGACAGTTATTTTATTAAATGCATCTGTATTTGGAGTTTACAGCTACTTCACGGAATATTTGAAGACAGTAACGAATATGTCTCCAAATACAATAACTTTAACGCTGTTTATTTTTGGCGGGGCCAATATGATTGGTAATATTGTCGCAGGAAAGCTGCTTACGCAAAACCCGATTAAATCTGTAGTATATTTCCCTCTACTATTAAGTGCTGTTTACATCCTCTTATTCTTCACAGGACAGTATCCGCTGCCAATGGCAATGCTTACTTTCATTTGGGGAATTTTAGCAGGGGGAATAATGGCGAATATTAATCAATATTTAATTACGTCTTCAGCCCCTGAAGCACCTGATTTTGCTAACGGACTCTTTATCTCTTCTTGTAACGTTGGGACAACTGTCGGGTCAGCTGCAGGCGGACTTTTAATAGCATCAATGGGTACGCAATATGTTGTATTAGTTGGAATTCTTTCATTAGTGTTAAGTTTAGTAACTATTGTACTTAGAAACTATATGATGACTCCTGTACATCAAGTGTCAAGATAAATTCCATTCTTTTCAAGGAGGATAATAATATGTTTACAGACTCAAAAGTTGCCCTAGTCACTGGCGGTAATCGCGGAATTGGCTATGAACTGGTCCGCCAATTGGCTTTGAAAGGTTTTAAAGTTATCTTAACAAGCCGAGACTCAAAAAAAGGGCTAGAAGCTGTTAAAAAACTTCGCAAATCAAATTTAGAAGTATCTTTTCTCGAGATGGATGTGAACAATCATGAAAGCATTCGCCAAGCCGCCATCACGGTAGATCAGCACTTTGGAAGATTAGATGTTTTGATTAATAATGCAGGTGTTTATTTAGACGAAGATGAAAGTTTATTAACTATGGACCCTGCCATTTTGGAAAAAACAATGGAAACAAACTTTTTTGGGGCTTACTATACCATTCAGTCCTTTCTGCCTCTCATGGAAAAATACGGATATGGAAGAATTATTAATATTTCTTCTGATTATGGCCGTTTAAGCCAATTAACATCTCCAGAAGTCGGAGCGTATAAATTGTCTAAGTTTGCTTTAAACGGTTTAACACAATTAATTGCGGGAGAAGTCAAAGATGATATCAAAGTAAACGCAGCCGATCCTGGCTGGGTAAGCACAGATATGGGTGGAACTTCTGCTCCAACGACACCGAAGCAAGCTGCTGAGTCCATTTTATGGTTAACTTCTATTGGGTCTGACGGACCATCGGGAAAATTTTTCAGAGGCAAAAACAGCATTGATTGGTAGCATGCAATAAACTGGAGCTGTCCATTAATTAATGGACAGCTCCGCATATCCCTTACCAATTGGGACTTGAAATATTTCTTGGTTTAAACATTTTGACATTACTCACCATAATGCCTCCTAATATGAGAGCAACACCAAACCATTGCCAAACACCTACTTGTTCACGCAGTATTAACGCAGACATTAATACTGCTACCGGAAGCTCTGAAGCTGTCAGGATTGTGCCGAGTCCTGGGCCGACTTTAGGCATACCAATGGATAATAAAAGCGGCGGAAGCACTGCACCAAATATTCCTAGTATTAATCCATATTGTATAAATCCGCCTAGAACAGACACATCCACAAAATAAACTGGTGGAAAGATGATAAAAACAACGATTAAGCCGCCTGAGGAAAGCAGTGCGCTTTTCAACAGCGGTTCCGTATTATGTCCAACTGTACCGCTCAGAAAAATAAACGTTGCAAAGGTTATAGCAGCAAGCAGTCCCCACATCATACCTTGCCATGTAATGTGAACACCAGTTTCCGAGGTAATCCCCGCAGCTAATAGCGACCCTGCCAGCAGAATACCTATTGCTATTAATTTTTCCTTCGAAGGCTTGTTCTTTAAAAACACCATTTCTAATAATGATCCTATCCAGATATATTGAAACAAAAAGATAATGGCTAATGAGGCATGAAGTGTTTGTAAGGATTGATAATAAAATATGCCTGTCAGTCCAAATGGAATGCCCGATAAAATTAACTTTATGGCTTGATTACCAGAAACTCCCCTCTTTTTCATAAACAAAACGAGTATCCAAATAATTAAAGTACCAATAAAATATTGTCCCCCCGTTACCTCGTTAACAGATAACCCAGCTCCGTATGCAAGCTTTACAAACGTAGATAATATTCCGTAACTGCAGCCACCTAAAAAAACAAATAATACATAATGCCATTTACTCAAATTTAAATCCCCCTTCTGCGCATAAAAAAAGCCACACAAATGTCTCACAACATTTGTGTGGCGAAAATAGAGTTCACTCTAGAAAAATCCACGACCTAAATAATTTTAGTATTCGAATTTCGTTTTTCATTATAATTACAACTAATGTAGAAGTCAATAAATAATTTCCCTGCTTATTTGCTTAGTTTTGGATATTTTTTGTGCTCTACTGGTTCTGCACATATAAATCTCATCCAAAAATCAAAAAAAGCAGTAGGTACTTTTCCCACTAGTTTTCGCCCGATATAAAGCATTATCTGCTTTTTTCAGCAGTTTATTTAACGTCAGTTTCATTGTATTTGTGTATTGAACAATGCCAATGCTCACAGATAAGTTAAACTCCTTGATTTGAAAATCCCAGGACGATAATCTTTCAATAAAAGCCTCTGCTATTTCCTCGATTTCTTGAACGCTTAATTTTCCAACTAAGTTAATAATAAATTCATCTCCGCCTAACCGAAATACCGCTCCATTTATATTCCTCTGCCGCATGACTGCCTCCATTCTAAGGGCGACTTCTTTTAATATCAAATCACCTGTATCATGGCCAAGGCTATCATTTATCTCTTTAAAACAATCTAAATCTAGAAAGAAAATTGCGCCATCCTCATGGGCAAATTCATTAAAATATCTTTCAAGAAAATGCCGATTATAACTGCCTGTTAAATGGTCTCTGTATGCTAATTGCTCTAGCTCTAAGTAATAAGAAAACATTTTCGCAATTTTTTCAATCAGCTTTATACTTTTCTCATTAAACTGTGCAGCCTTCTCATGAACAGCACATAAAGTCCCAAAAACCTCGCCATCCCTTAAGATTACCGGCACACCTAAATAAGCGTTCACATTCGTGTTAGAGTATATTCCCTTGATATCATCTAGGCTAGATTCCTTACTTATATCCTCATAGACTAATGGGATACCTTTAGTAAAATCAATCCTGCTGCAAACTGCCACTTTCAGCGGGAGCGATATTCCCTCTCTAATGTTAATATGCTCCGTATTAGGAGAAGTCTTCAAAATATGCTGTTCATTATTGACAATGGCACTTAAAAACAGAAAGCTGTCTGGTAATATCTCTTTTGCCAAGGTTAAAATATCAACGGCAAGTTCATTAAAGTTATCATATAATAGATACTCTTTTATATTAGTTATCATTAGTGTGCTCCCCAAAGTTTAGATACGTATTACATTTATCTACTTTTATTATACTCGTTAAGCCTTCATTGACAAAACCAGCCAAAAGTTATAAAAATACGTTAATTTCCATCTGCCTTTTGAAAGGACGAAGCGGACAATAATAAGGAAAGGCCAATAGGAATAAATAAGAAAGGCTCCATCTCCACAAAAAAGCTGCCTGGCAAATATCCACTAAAAAAAGCCAATATCCCCATTAGTACAAATAGCGTACCTGCAATTAAATTTATCTTTCCGATAGTCGATAGTTTTTTCATTTTGATTTACCTCCTTTTGGTTCAAGAGACTTTATTCGTAATAGGCTTTGTTTACATATACGAAATATAGAACAATAGGTTTCAGACATAAAAAAAGATCAAAGCCAATTTTTACATTAGCTTTGATATGTTGAATCTATCGGATAAATTTCGGCTTAAAAAATAGATATAGCAATCTTCCAGTAAATCGCTTTAACAGATTAGCGTATTCTGCTACTGTAACATCGCTGTTATTTACTAAAACTTCAAATAAATCATTACTATTCTCTTCTATCATAAGACTAGCGTTTTTAAACCCATTATTTATATAAAACTTCTTTCTTTTAACTCTTTGCTCATAATTACTTGCATTTTCTTTAACTGCTTCTATGTTAAGCATGATTCGATTATTTGGGCAATACTCCCTCAACTTACTAATTGCCATACTACCAAACCCCTTTGATCTATGCTTATTATCAATAGCAAAATACAAAACAAAGGTTAAATCTTTATGTGTAATTAAATAAATAAAACCTACTAACGAATTATCAGCATATACACCTAATAGGTCTACGAAGTTTTTCTTCGACTTCCATAGAAGAAACCAAAATGGAATTTGCTCATTTCTAGGGAATGATTCGGAGATTAATGCTTTCACTTTATTAAACTCCTTTGTAGTTTTAATAGCTTCGATTTTAAAATGCATTTGCTTATTGCTCCTTTTTTTCTGGTCTAAAATGATACATAAAAAGCTATACGATTAATTCCATCACTTTTTCTCCGTTAAAATCCAATTCTCCATTAAAGGTGAAACCATAGCGCTTATAAAGGCTTAAAGCATGTATGTTAGTATCATAAATACTTAAAAAAATCTTTGTGCATGCGAATTCATTAATTAACTTGCTGATTAGCGTTTTTAAAAATATACTGCCTAGACCTTGGCCTTGAAATCTTTCATCAATTAAATACCGATCTAGCCATACTTTTCCCTTTTTATGATTTTCATCATATTCAGGAAACCATCCGTACATGGCAAAACCAACTTATACACCTTCCTTATAAAGACCGACAGGCTTGTAGTAAACGCAATTTTTTGCGTCTTCTAAACACTGTTCGGTTGTTTCAATATAGTGCCTCTGGCTTTCATTGACTTTTAAGGCTAGAACTTCTGAAGCATTTGCTTTGGTTACTGGCCTAATCTCAATAGTTTTCATATAGACATCTCCATCCTTAAATGTGGACTACATAATGATTGATTTTGAAATCATCTTAATGTATATAGTAACTATATAGTCAAGAAGGAGATTCAAAAATATGGAACATGAAAATTCAAAATATTTCACTACTGGCGAGTTTGCCAAACTATGTAAAGTTAATAAGCAAACAGTAATTTATTATGATCAAATTGGCCTTTTATCACCTGTTATAAAAGACTCTAAGGGCTATCGTTACTATTCTATTCGCCAATTAGAGTTATTTATTGTAATTGATTTATTAAAAGATTTAGGAATGTCATTAAACGATATCCAACAATATACGCAGAATAAATCACCAGAAGAATTTTTATCACTAATGTATCAACAAAAAGATTTATTGATACAAAAAAGGAAGGAATTAGAGAAAAACGAGCAGATTATCGAAGCAAAAATTAAGCTAATGGAACAAGCCTCAAGCCTCAACTTTGAGCAAATATCACTAGAACAAATTTCTGTAGCTAACCTGTATTTAAGCAGGAATATAAAAGACATACCTGATGAAGAATTTGTGGAGGCTGTGTCTGATTTTATTACCGAACTATATGTGAAAGAACTAGATACAGGCTATCCAATCGGCGGTATGACTATGCGTGAGGAAGTACTAAAAGGAGAGTACACTAACTATACTTATTTATATATGGAGCAACCGAAACAAAAAGACAGCTACACATTCCATCCATCTTTAAAGGGTTATTATTTAATCGGCTACCACATCGGTTTAGAAAAAGACATCGATAAAACATATACGCGTATTTTTGCTGAAATGAATCGTTTAAATTTAACCTTAGGAGAGTATGTTTTTGAGGAATATATATATGATAATGTGGTCAAAAATCGAGAAGAAGAGTACATCACAAAAATTATGGTTCATGTCATTTAGTATTTAAAACCATCGATCATTTCTCTAAATGGAAAACCCAAAAGGCATCAACCTGATGATTAATGCCGCTAGTAGTTTAATCCATTTACTGAAAAAAAAACGCATTAAAAGGATTTTTCTAATTTGGGAACTAATTCTCTGTATCTAATAAAAAATTCCTCAATAGCTAAAACTGCAAAAGAAGGAGAGGACGGACTATTAGCTAATAAACATTTGTCATAAATTAAACTAATGTACAATGAGTTTTGTGGAGTTTTTCCCCTTTCTTTCAGTAAATTAGATAAATCCTCATATAATTTTCCAATCGTTGATGAATCAATGGATCTTTCCAGTGAAAAAGATCCTGCCAAGCTGTTCCACCATGCTTGAAAGCTTTTATAAATCTGATTAAAACATTCGGGGGCCTCTGTCTTACCCTCCAATAATCTATCGTAAAATAATTTTTTATCTTCATTGGATAGTTCATATATATAGCTATTATCTAGTTTGACCTTTTCTGTAATAGCCTTCCATAATTGTTCATATTGCTTGGGAAAATCCTCTTTAAAGGCTATTTCTGTTGATGAATAAGGGAATCTTATTTCTTCATCTGTTTGATTTTGATTGAGATAGATATTTTGTATATAAATTAAAAAATTTAATGTAAAAGATGTTCCTGTAACCAATAAAAGTGTATTTTCCACTTCTACTCTCCTCCATCCCCTTTTTGTTCCATTATTACCAATATGAAGTTTCATTACAACTATCTTGTAATGTCATAGAAAAAGCACTCCTATTCTGAGTGCAATTGTTAATGTTTTTTTCTTTTTCTATTTATTTCCGAACAAACCTAAGGCAGCGGCTACACCAATACCTACCGCAAACCATGAAGCGGTACTTTATATATATTCTTAAAAATATATAGATTATAGAATTTCTTTAATAGTTTAATTTTTTATTCACTATAACTATGGATGCGTAAATTCTATATTATTTGTTTTCTTCAACTAACGCCCCTATCGAATTATAAGATCAGCCAGAATTTCTTAATCAGTAAGCTTTTTTTAAAAATAGAATATGTAAACTGCCTTTTCAACAATCTACCTATTCGCATACAAAGAAAAGCACTCCCCTTTAAAAAAGGAATGCACTCCCCCACTTTATCTCTTACGTTTGTTATTACAGCTTTGCCACGACATTGCCAGGGGGACTTTCTATATTCTCTTGCATTGTAATTGTAAATCTCATTGTTACCGTATCTTTAATACCACCAAATGAGCTATATTTTTTCTACCTAAGCAGAAAAAATATTTAACAGATACATGCTCCCACAATGATTAATAAAATAAATAACACGACAATTAAGATAAAGTTATTATTTTGATATGTTGGACAGGCATAACTGTAAGCTGGAGCCGTATAGGATGGGAATGATTGAACAAAAGTAGGGGCCGTAGTCGGTTGAGGAGGAACATTTGCTCCGACAGTTGGAGGTGCGTTCACGTTTGCATACATATTTAAACATCCTTTCTTTTTAAGTAAGCTTATCACTACATGATACGCTCAAATATGAAAATGGAGCCCGTCTACTGAAAATTGGGTTTTTACCCGGTAATCAAAAATGCAATTTATCGTATAATTTGCTTATGCTTATTTTATCTTAGAAGAACTGATATCCCAATGAAATTATATAATTATAATAATTTAGTAATGATATGGAACTCCGGTTATGGTGCGCGACATGTTGTTTTATTTTGAAATCACTGCTAGTCTGTTGTCTGTTTGTTAATGCTGATAAACGGGAAAAAGAAGGTCTTGTCAACAAACTTGTCAGGACTGCGGACTGTTTACTCCCTTCCATTCTCTTTTTATTTAGAACCTGAACAATTTCTTCATCTGTCTTAATGGAAAATCCATGTCCGAAATATCTCCAATCATCTAAAAGTATGGCATTTACCCCTCTAAACCATGGTGTTTGTGAATTATAGTCGGGATTATCAAAATAAACAACGTCACCAGGTAAAAAACCATCTGAATAAAACGTAACTAGACCAAGATCTGTATCTGTATGCCAGCTATATAGATAAAGTTCTTGAAAATGTGCATTAAATAAATGATGTCCAATGGTCTTTAACGTAGCATAATAATAGATAATCACAGAAGCTGTTGCACATTCAAACGCATACAGCGAACTGTTCTTAAAAATGTCCATAATTGCATCAGAAGGCCTTACATCCGGTCTTAACAATAAACCACCAGCCTTAGTTAATTGCCAGTAATTCCGGTTACATCGAGCTTGCTCAAAAATAGTAAATTCAGGCTTGGTTTCATTCATTTCTTTTGCACTTTTAATAATATTTTTCCGTAATTTAATTTCAAAAAGTAATTCTCTCGAAGAAATATAAGAATATACGATATGATCTTCTTGCATATATTGCAGTATATTTTTTTCAACTTGATCCAATTCCAAATTCCCTTGGAATTCAAAGGATTTACCCATTACTTGTATCACTTTTATTCCTCCATTCTCTGCTTTTTTATTCCCGTCTTCTTTAAAAAATGAAATCAAATCTTGTTGGTAGGAAGCTATTTATGCATAATGACTAAGTAAATATTAAATCCTTGATTAAGTTGCTCCCTCAATAAACAGATTCTTTAATCTAAATGCCAATTCATTCTTAACTAAGTAAAAGGGCGATGCTCTAATGAAAGCATCACCCTAAATGTATTTAGTAACATGTAAATGAAATAATTCTTCTTGTGTCAATACCAAAAATCACCCAAGTCCTTCCATTCCATCTGAAACCAGCAACAGATCTTGGACCTACGAATACGGGATAAAACCAAAATCCTGTACCATTACTTAGCCAAATAAAAGTATTATGAAACAGGCAAAATCTTATTGCTCCAGGATCCACAGCAAATGGTGAAGCAGCTGCTTGTTGAGGAATAAATGGTGGAGGAGGAGCTGTTGGAGCTTGTGAAGGTTGTAATGGTGGTAGACCTGATGGACCTCCAAACCCAGGTCCCGGGAAACCAGGTGGACCTGATGGGCCTGGAAATGATGGTAATAAAAAGTTTAGAAATTGTCGATCATCATTTATATATTGATACATTTGAAACATCGCCACCTTATTTTAAATAAATCTCTAAAGGTATTGTATGTTTTACTGTTTTTTGTGAAGCTTATTCGCCCTAAACTTAGGCAGTGAAATTATAAAAGTTCAAAAAACCTTTAGGAATATAAAAAGCCTCTTAAAACGTCATTAAACGTTCTAAAAGGCTCATGCAGTTGATTGATAACATTGCACATTGATTCTTTTATTACATTTTACTATAAATTTTCACGGTTCGCAGAACTTCACTGTTGATTTTACTAAAAAAAAGAAACACGAAAACACCTTGTGTTTCGTAATTCTTGTTTAACTATTGCCCCCGTTTGTTTAAGTATAATACTTCACAATTTCCTTTTTTCATTTTATACAAAATTACTGTCCTGCATTTACTCTAACACACTGCTAGTAATCCTTATCATTTGATACCAGTTGCATTAATCAAACGCATTTATTAAATTATTTTTACTACAAAATTTCACCAATAAAACCCTAAACTTATACTGATTGAGAAAAAAAGTAATATTAATCTGAAATTAATTAATTAGAGTTCCATAAAGTAACATATTCGTTGTCTCCTACCTTCTCCCTGGACTTTTCAACAGTTGGACTAGTTCCATTTTTTTACAACATTTAAAATTTCCGAATATTAAAATAATAATATTTACATTTCTTTCTAATTCTATTAACATTTAGTTAATAGAAGCAATTTTGATTGTTTCTATATAAAAATAAAAGGAATTATTCGATTATATTTAAAAAAATATATTTTAGGGGGAACCAAAAGTGAAGCTAAAAGCTTTAGTTACAATTGCAGTTCTAATAACATTGTGTTTTACCATTCAATCGATTACTGTTAAAGCAAGTGAAGTTCCAAGTTTTAACAATGTTAATGGAATTGATATTACTGATTCTGAGTACAATAGATTGATAAATCTGGGATTTGATGATGAACAAATAGAATTCATGAATGCTGAAGAATATGAAATGAATAAAGGTATTACAGGTGAAGTAATAAGCACTAATAAACAATATGTTAAAACTACATATATTTATGAAGAGGAATCAGATACTGAAACTACTTCTTCTGCAAGAATAGCAACAAAATCTGTAGTTGAAATAGAAGAACCTAGTATAGTGGATGAAAAAGTTGAATATCTAACAAAAGAAGAGTTTGAAAATGAGCTAGCGAACGAAAGTGGGGCTAAAACTCCCAATGGCTCTATGGTGGTAGCCGCGTCAACTGATACAGGAACTAGTTCTACATCATACAAAATATTAACTGTAAAACTAGTTAAAATATCGAGTAAGGAATGGAAAGTGCAAACAACTTTGGAATGGAAAAAGATACCCTCTACTAGAGAGACTGATCTGATTGGGGCAGCAATAAGATATCCCGATAACTTTATTATAAATCACACTAAAAGATATGGTTCTCAATACTACCAAGCAAAAGGAGTAAATGCCAAACAACAAAGTAAAACCGAACGTGAACTTATTACTTATGCTGCGAATAGTGGTAAATGGCTAAATGACAGCTATAAAGGAGACGCACTTACACAAAACTTAAGAAATAACTATATGAAAAGTGGATATAACTACCGATTAAACGCTCTGAAAAATACAATGTATTTTCACTTTAATTTAAATGTGAAATCTTATCCTTATAACACAGTCCAAGTACGTGGAAATTATGCTCATCAAGTAAATTCCTCTCCACTTACATTATCAAATATTAGTTTAACTTGGGGTGCACCAAGTTTTGATTTTTCAGCAAGTGAAGGTAATAAGTTCGATACCCCTATTTCCGCACAAGCTTATGTAAATTACTAATATATTTTAAGCATGTGCATGGGCTTTAAGTGTAGTGTACATGCTTAGATTATCTATTCTAGAGGGAACAAGCTTTTATTTGGTTATTTATTAGCCAATTAAAACCATCAGATAAGTAACCATAATGGCTATATTGATATGAAAACCCTTCACAGATAAATCTCAAATTATCTATAATAAAAAACACTGTTAGTTTAAAATTTATTAATTACGGAGGAGAAATTATGAATAAAAGCCTTTTATACATACTTTTATCAGCTATATTAATAACCTTAATCTTTTTAGGTATAGAGATATTCCAATTGAATAATGCAATAGAAGAATTAAGCTATTCAATTGATAAATTAAGAATAAGGATTCCCGAATAATTCTTTATATCCCATAGCACTTATACTTTAAAGAGTATGTTGATTCAACTAACCATTAAGTAGAAAATTACTTATATATATTGCACCAAAATAAAAAGATTCCTAACCAAAAGTTAGGAATCTTTTTTATAGCATCAGAACAAACCTTTTACACGATTTCACTTAAACTAACCTTCAATGTTTCTTCCATAGTAAGTTTTTCATTTATTACAGGAATGCTGCCCTAATTGTCCCCCATACGAGAAAATCTCCAAATATAAAGTAAGTTCCCCTTCAGGCAGACCGGCCAGGTAAATTAAAAAGAAGAGCCTACACATGGAAAACTCTTTGTTATTTTTTACTTATCCTCTACCTTCTCTTAAATATTTTCTTTGAAACTGAAGATAATAAAAGCACTAATATCTAACTAGGGTGAATTAAATTGACAACTGAACAAATACAACAATTAAAACAAATCATAAAACAACAAGACCAAGTTGTAGAAATGTGGTTAAACTACTGGAGAGAATACTCAAATTGGGAGGATTGGCATTTTTGGTTTATTGTCTTAATGTTAATAGTCCCACTAATTATTATTTACTTCTTAATAGATAAGAAAAGAGCCTTTCATATCGGTTTTTTTGGCTTTAATATTCATGTGTGGTTTACATATTCTGATGCTCTAGCTACAAGGACAGCACATGTTATTTATCCATATCAAGCCATTCCCATTTTGCCAGTCAATTTCGCTTTAGATGCTTCACTTGTTCCAATATCATTTATGTTGTTATATCAATGGTGTCTTAAACACGATAAGAGTATTTTGATATATGGTATTATACTTTCAGCAATATTATCCTTTATTTTCAAACCAGTATTAAGCTTATTAAATTTAATTCAATTAGATAAAGGGATGAATTTCTTCTATTTGTTTTTAAATTATATTTTAATATTGTTATTTACAATTGGAATTACATATATCTTTAAACATTTAAATCAAAAAGCAAAAAAAATTAAGTGATTTTTACATTTTAAGAAAACAACTATAGAACTTTTTTTCATGATATTTTGTCAGAGTAATTTCAGTTGTTAATTACCCTTTGAGATGAATATGTATGTAAAAGGTGTGCTAAATTGCACACCTGGTATCCTATCACTTAAATTCCATTTCCCTATATTAAAACACTCCATTTATATGCTTCTATCCCCTATCCTTCATTCTTATTTAGATTATTTATAACTAAGTGATCTAATATCATATAGTCTCCTTCATATTTAAAAATTGGGCTATATATATCACCCCAACTTTTCAGTGTTTCTTCAATGGTGTATCTTAAAGCTGTGGCTGTTTCTGTAAGATTATTTGTATTATTACTATTATGTCTACGGTGATAGAGCATGAGTTCATCAATCCAACTAAATCGATGGTGTGGAGTTATTTTCAGCAACATTCTCATATCCTCCACATATCTACCCTCATAGATATCATCCACAGGCCAACCACCCAATTCCTTTATAGTAGAAGTACGATAGCATCTTGGCCAAACAGAAGAATTTGCTAATAAAAAGTCATAAGGGTTTGAATAATTTCTTCCCTTTCTAATAAGTGACCTAAGAACTTGTCCACTTTCATTTTCAAAGCTTACATTAATATTACCGCTTAATAAAGCAACATCTTCTCCACTAACAGCCGCTGCATCCATCAATTTTTCCAAAGTATTTGGATAAAACCAATCATCTGGGTCCAGCTGAACGAAATAAGGTGTATCAATTACTTGGAGACCTGTATTTAGACTTTTAGACATCCCCTGATTATACGAATGTCCTAATAAAGTTATTCTAGGATCTTCTAGATATGGCTGAATCAATTCTATACTGTTATCCGTAGAAGCATCATCTACTAATACCATTTTCCAATTAAAATAGGATTGAGCATAAATACTTCCAATTGCATCCAAAATATATTTCCCGGGATTATAGAAAGGAATTAAAACTGTTACCGAAGAGTTCAAAATTTCTTCCTCCTTTTTACACAATACTTGATTAAAATATGATATGCACTGATAAATCATCTGATTGTTTTACTGTCTAATCTAAAAACCAAAATTTAAGCATGAGCAAACAAGCATAACATTAATAAACCAAACACTTTTATGTAAAAGGGTCAACCTAAAAGGTTGACAAAAATCGTATTATGGAGAAAAAACAAAAGATCTTAATTACTGTAGGACACTATATATTATTCCTTTTACTCTATAAAGCGAGGGCATTTTTACTAATGAAAAAAGATGTACCGTTGTACTATCGGTACATCTTTTTTTCTCAGGTGTAAATACAAAGAATGGTGGGATTAATGCCTGATACATTTTATTCCCCTTCTTAAACTATC
>NZ_JAJTTG010000030.1:0-18268 GCF_021341655.1 Bacillus sp. Au-Bac7
TCTGTGTCTCCTGGCGCTTCTCCGTTATCTCCATCAGACGGGTCTGTGTCTCCTGGCGTTTCTCCGTTATCTCCATCAGAAGGTTCCTCAGGAGTTCCTGTATCGTCCTCTTTTGCACCTTTTATGAAAGTCCAAATAGTTGATACAGCTTTTCCTGTATAATCATCTGCTGCAACAGCATACCAGGCGTATTCCTTGCCTTCTTCAAGCCCTTCCCACTCGACTTCTGCCGTTTTGCCGCTGTCGACATTTTCCTGTTTGCCGATTTCGTCATTCGTATAAACATTAACAGCGAAATAATCAGTTGCAACCCGCTTTTTCTCTGCTTCCAGGTCCATGTTTATAACAAGCTCATCTTTACCTGGATATTCTGCTGGATCATAGAAATTATAATCATCTAAATATGGTGAGTATGTGTTAACAATAATTCGGTTATTGTCCTGATCAAAGTGAAGTAGTTTTAAATAACCTTGACCTCCTTCAGGACCTCCTTGATAATCACCAAGCATTTGGTACACTTCTCTGTCAGCTGTTCCATCACCATTATCGTCCACTTCACTGATAAGTGTTTCTGAATCATGGTAATGACCGCTTAATACTGCGAGTACATTTTTGTTTGGTTTT
The DNA here is from genome assembly GCF_021341655.1 of Bacillus sp. Au-Bac7. Lineage (NCBI taxonomy): Bacteria > Bacillati > Bacillota > Bacilli > Caryophanales > Bacillaceae > Bacillus > Bacillus sp. Au-Bac7. Next base: position 625 of record NZ_JAJTTG010000030.1, read on the forward strand.
ACAACCTCTTCATACAGCTTTTCACCAATCGGGCTTCTGTTCCCAGAAACAAGTAAATATTCATGGAAGTTAAGGATTGCTTTGCGACCTGGATATTGCTTAAGGACGTTATTCATCCAAGCAATATCCTCATCATCAACGCCCCAGCCCATATACAGCATGATAAAATCATTGCCGCCAGATGAAATTAAATCATAGTGTCCTCTGTTGTTTTTGTAGGAATCTCCATAATAAGACTTGCTGCTGAATCTGTCTGCACCGAACCATTTATAATATTCGTTATAGTCATTCGACAGCTGGTCTACATCATGATTTCCTGCCAAAACACCATACGGAATGCCGTTGTCATCAAGCACCTGCATATATTCATCGGCATATTTCCATTGCTGCTCTTTATCTGCTTCATCAACAAGGTCACCAGTATGGAACACATACTTTATTTTCAGCTGGTCCTTCATTTCAGCAATCCACTCTGTCTGGCGCTTGAAAATATACGGGTAGCTCTCCGCATAATATTGTGTGTCTGACATCCATACAAACGTATAATCATACTCATCTGGAGAGCTTGGGATTTCATCCTGAATAATAACATTAATTTTGGAATCCTTCGCAAACTCTTTGACAGCTACATTTGCTTTTAATTCAAAGTCAGCACTGCCAGCTATCTTATATGTGAGCATTTTCCATTTGTTTTCAACAAAACTCCACGCATACATAGATACTTTTCGGCCTTCAAGCGATTTTCCGCTCCACTCTAGTTCCACTAAATCTTCCTCGCCTACTGATGAATCCAGCTCGACATCAAAACGATGATATGGGAATTGTGTATCAGAATCTGTCGTCAAATATTTTCCGTCAAGCGTTGAAACGGACGCAATTTCATTGTCAGACAGTGCTTTCTCACCTGCTGGCTTTTGCTCGGCTGGCGGCTCTGTGTCACTCGCATGCTGAAAGGCTTTTACATTGCTGCTACTTGCTGAATATTTAAAGCCCTTATAAAAAGAAACATCCAGCTTATCGTTCGTCGGATCTTCAACCTTCACTTTTAAAAGTGGATTGCCTTTTACAGTTTCTCCATTATCTGCAGGTGATACAAGCTCGGGCTTTGTTGGATTTTCATCATTCACTGTAAAAGTCACTTGTTTTTCGGCAATATTGCCTGCCTTATCTACTGCCGTAACAGATAATACATGTTCTCCTGGAGAAAGCTTAGATGACGCTGTTTCATATGGAGCTTCGATTATTTCATCATCAAGCATCATCTGGAACGATTCTACTCCAGCAATTTCATCACTTGCGCTGGCATTAATGGTAAAGGCTCCTCTGTATTCTTGCTTTTTCATGTTTGTTTCAATAGCAGGTGCCGTATTGTCCACCAAGATGGAAACAGACTTTTCATTTTGTCCATCCTTCGCACTTATCGTGTGCTTTCCATCACCAACTGTTTTACTGTCCCAATTATAGGCAGCAGCGCTAGTTTGCTCACTATTAAGTGTAAAATGGAAATGCTCGAAAGGACGATACGTTCCGTCATCTCCCATATCATAAATCTTATTGGGATCACTCTTCTCTGGGTCTCTTAAAATAGTTCCGTCTGCAAGCACAAGTCTGACATTACGCAATGAATAATCATCCCTGTTTTCTTCACTTTCTTCGAGCTGGAACGGCGATGCTTTATTTCCGGCACGGACTGTGATTTCATTGACTCCCTGCTTCAGTTTTTCAGCATCAATCGGAATCGTAAACGTCTTCCAATATGACATATTATCCTTATCAAGCAGCTGGATAATTTCATCACCCATCGTGATTGCATTTTTGAAATACATATTCAGACCGCTTATTTCAACAGCCAAATAGGCTTGTGTTTCAAGTGACGGATTCATTGCTGCTGACAATTCTTTTCCATCAATAAAAAGCTTTACTTTATCAGCGTCATGATTACTCGACGTTCCTTTCAGCAGAACATTGCCGCTGACAATGCTGCCATCCTTTACATTAAGGCGAAGCTCTTCTGCATTTTCCGGGTTATTAATCTTGATTTGCTGCTTTTCTGTCTGCACTTCATTCACACCATCGGATGCAGTCAAATAATACTCGACATACTCTTTAGCAATAAAGTTGGCAGCATAAATGCTCGTTGTATAGAGATTATCATTGCCATCCTTTTTCAACAGAAGGCGCTCATATTCCTGTTCACCATTTGTCCGATAATAAACAGCAACTGTTTTTACCCCGTTATTATCATTTGCTTTTGCGGAAACTGTAATATCCTCTATTCCTGTTTCTGTTAGTGCTGTCGTATTTTCAATTGTCGGCGGTGTTGTATCTTCCTCCACAGCAACTGGCTTGCCAGGCACTTGACTTGCTTCCACACTTCCTGGAGTTCCTAACTTTTCACCGCTGCCTACCTTAATTGCAGTTGTGGAGCCGTCCTGCGGATATTTATACAAAATCCCCTTGTTAGCGGCAGTATCATCCACACCGAGAACATCATTATAGTAAGCTACACTAATCTCTTCTTGTGTATTTGTTGCAACGGCAATTCCCCTTAAATCACTGTTCGCCATTCCATCACTCTGAATGCGGACAATATCTTTGTTTTCCATAAGATTAGTCCCGTAATTAGCGTTAAAGTCGGCAACCGTCTTATCTCCATTAGCATTATTAATGATCCAGAATACCAATGTCCCTTTCGCCGGAATAACAACATCCTCAGGAACCGATGGCCAGACAACATCACTTGCAGGATCTGTTCCATATCGGTATTGAATCTTATAATCTTTAAAGTTTACTGGTTTATTCGTATTGTTATAGACTTCAATAAATTCATAGCCATCTGCTGAATTAACATTCGAGCTGTCAGGCACCAATTCTGTCACAAACAGCTCTGGTACTTTCGAATAATCCGTACTAACCTTTTTGACCGCAACGGTAAATTTGTCTGTTTCCGCACTGTTTGCTCCATCACTTGCTTCAATATAGTACGTTATATTAGAATCTACATCTTCAGCAGGTATAACTGCTTTATACTTGCCAGCTTCCTTTGTATCCTCTGTCATAGATAAAGAAAGATACTCATTCTGTGATTCTGACTTATAGTACAATGTTACAAACGGTTTTGACTTATCATCCTTCACAACAGCTTCAACAGCAATATCGGCGAAGGCTTCTCCGCTGCTGACTGCCTCATGGCTGATAGTTGGCGGATTCGAATCGTCAGACTGATCAAGCTCAACTGGTTTTGTCGGCACTTGGCCTTGTTTCAAACTGCCTGGGTTAGGACTTGCTAGAACCTCAAGCTTTTCCATTTCCGTTCCGCTTTTCGGGAACAAGTATTGGATTACCTTGCCGTCATTATTAGTTTCATCTCCCAAATAGGACGCAGAAACAAGCTCATTTCCGCCACGATCTTTGATAATGATCGCCCGATTACCTCCATTTGCGAATCCTGGGAAAGAATCAGTAAAGGACAGCAGGTTTTCTTCTGTTAAACTTGTGCCGTACTGACTGTTAAAATCAGCCAAGGCTTTATCACCATTATTGAACCAAAGCACAACCGTTGATTGCGGTTTAATAACTGCATCAGGCACTTTAAAACTAACATCTTCCCTGCTGCCATCTGTGTAGCGGTAGGCAAATGAGTAGTTCTTCAATGATACTGGCTGGTTTGTATTGTTATAAAGTTCAATATATTCATAGTAGTCTGTGCCGCTTCCTTTTGAGTTCGGTGCCAATTCAGTTAGAAGAAGCGGTATGGAGCTATATGTATCTTCCTGTTTAGCTACTTCAATCACATATTCCTCTGTTTTGGCAGTTGATGTTCCATCTGTCGCCTCTATGTAATAATGAATATTGGCTTGGACAGCTTCCTCTGGAATTACGGCAGAAAAGCCGGTGATGCTGCTGGCATCCTTGCTCATGAGCATAGACTGATAAGTGTCTTCCCCTTCTTGTTTATAATGAAGAGTTGCCGACGGAATTTTCATATTATCTGCGATATTTGCTGCAATTTTAATGGCTGTACCCTGTTTGCTGCTTTTAACTGCGCTATGTGAAATTTGCGGAGCTTCATTATCAGCAGCTGGAGGACTAATCTCCACTTGACTAGCTGGAACTTGATCTTCCAATAAGGTACCAGGTGTTGGAGCAGCTTTCGTTTTCAGCTTGTCCATGACTGTACCATTAGCAGGATAACGATATGCAACTGTTAACCCGGTATTGTCAGTTTCTCCAGGCAAGTAGTTCGCAGAAATGATTTCGGTTCCTGTAAGGCTCTTTATCGCAACTGCACGATTTCCACCGTTTGCAAATCCAGTGAAATCACCTTTAAAAGAAAGAAGTTGCTTTTCTGTTAAAGCTGTTTGAAAATGCTTATTAAAATCACTTATGTTTAAATCATCTTTATTGAACCAAATCACTTGGGTTTCTCCTGAGGCAATTGTCTTGTCAGGCAAACTGAGAAGTTTATCACCTTGGCTGCCATCTGTAAATTGATAGTAAAAGGCATAGCTTCCGAGATTAAGTGTCTGATTCGTATTATTGTACACTTCCACATACTCATAGGAATCAGTCCCTTTAGAATCAGGAGAAATTTCTGTTATTAACAGCTGGGGGTACTTACTGAAATCTTCTTCAGAAGCTTCCGCTTGCGGCTGTTCCACATCCTCCTGCTTCGGTTCTTCTGCAGCAGGCTTTTCTGTTACTTCTTCAGCTGGAGTCTCTGTTTTCGTTTCTTCCTCTTGTTTTACAACAGGCTCCTCTGCTGCTTTTGTTTCCGTTTCTTCTGAAGGCTTTTCTTCTGTTATTTCTTCTTCTGAATTAGCAGGTGCTTCATTTTGCTCCTTATCGATTGTTTCACTGGAGCTGTCTGTGCTTTTTTCTGATTCTTCATCAGGTGATGATGGCGCTTGCTGAGGTTCTAAAGGTTCTGCTGCGTACGATACTGCAGGGCGGCTGCTTGTAAAAATAGTAGAAAAAAAGAACACAACCATGAGCACAAGCAACATCCATTTCTTACTCGTCTTTCCCCTCTTGCGACTAATCATATTTGCCTCCTCTGCTTATTCATTTTCCTTCCCTCGTCCATCATAATAAAAAGTTTTTAAACTGCTTTTAACAATTTGTGAATAATTGTAAAGAAAAGGGGATATATGTAAATGGAATGTTAGCAGAGTTTTTCCTTTTGACCGAATTTCTGCAGTAACCCCATGTCCCATCTGCGTTATTCGCTATTTACAAAATGAAAACAAAAAAATTACATAATTCAGATATTTATACCATAGTAGAAAGCTATTCTATCTTTAGACCCAATTATATAGAGGAGGAACAAGAGGAAAAATGAAGCTATCAAAAAAATTAAAGGGAATTTCCACATTATCACTGACAGGCTTAATGTTGTTTTCTGCCTACCCATCCATCACACTTGCTGACAGCAGCTTAGACGTGAAAAAAATTGCTAGTTACAGTACTGGCATTACAGATGAGGATGGCGGCGTTGCCGAAATCGTCCAATACAATAAGGATAATGAGAAATTTTATGTTATTAATGGCAAAGCCCAGACAATTGATGTTGTAAACATGTCAGGTTTATACTCCACAGAAGTACAGAACCTACAAAAGGAAAAGTCTATTAACATTGCTGATGTAGTCAATTCAGACTCCTTTCAATATGGAGATTTAACAAGCATAGATATTAACACAGATAAAAAGATTATAGCTGCTGCCGTTCAAGATGCGGATTATACGAAAAATGGACGAATCGTTGTCATAAACTATGATGGAGAAGTGCAGGAAACATTTGAAGCTGGTGTACAGCCTGATATGGTTAAGATTTCAGATGATGGGAATTTCATCTTGACTGCAGACGAAGCAGAGCCAAGACAAGGGCTTGAAAACGGAGTTGATCCAGAAGGTTCTGTCACTATCGTTAATTACGACACAAAGGAAGTACAACAAGTAAAATTTAACGATACAAGTGTTATTGATCAAGATGTACATATCCGCAATAATGGAACGACAGCAGATGCAGTCCATGATCTTGAGCCAGAATATCTTGCTTTGAATAAGGATGCCAGCAAAGCTTATGTAACTCTGCAAGAAAATAACGCAGTTGCATCCATCGACGTAAAAACAGGCAAGGTGCTATCTGTTAAATCACTAGGATACAAAGACCATTCCGTAGAAGGAAATGGCTTGGATGCAGCCCGCAATGATAAAATTGAGATTAAACAATTGCCGATTCTAGGTGCTTATATGCCTGACTCCATTGCACAAACAGAAATTGGCGGTGTAGAGTATCTGCTTACTGCAAATGAAGGTGACGCGACAGAGTGGGAAGAATTTGTTAATATTGAAGACTTCAAAAAAGTAAAAGATTCCATTACTTTGGATACTTCCCTGTTTAAAGGCTTTACAAAAGAGGAAGCAGAAGCAGCCTTCCAGGATATGAAGGATTCAGGAGACTATGACAAGTTAGAAGTGCTAACAGACAGAGGCACAGATGCAATATATACACTCGGCGGCCGTTCCTTCTCCATTTGGAAAGCAGATACGATGGAGCTAGTATACGACAGCGGCAGCGACTTTGAGGATATTACAGCAGCCCAATATCCTGATGTATTTAACTGGTCAAATGATGATAATGTTTTTGAGAAAAGAAGTGCCAAAAAAGGACCTGAGCCTGAAGATGTTAAAGTCGGTCAGATCGGTAATGATTTATATGCATTTATCGGACTTGAAAGAATCGGCGGTTACATGACCTATAATATCTCTAATCCTTCTTCCCCGTCTTTTGCTAACTATTTAAATACGAGAGATTTCTCTAGTGCTGTTTCCGGAGATGTGGCACCAGAAGGACTTGAGTTTATTGAAGCAGCAGATAGTCCTACAGGCAGACCTCTTGTACTTGTCGGCAATGAGGTAAGTGGTACTGTATCAGTTAACGAGTACCAAACAGAACAGGTTATCCCGATTGAAGAGATTGCTCTAACTGAAACAGAAGCCACCTTGGAAGTTAGCAAAACTTTAGCCCTTACTGCTTCCGTTAAACCAGCAAACACAACAGAGAGTAAAGAATTAACATGGACAAGCTCTGACGCAAATATTGCCACAGTAAATGAAACAGGGCTAATCACAGCTGTAGCGCCAGGAACTGCGACAATTACTGTAGAAACGGCTGATAAAAAACACCAGGCAACTAGTGTTATTACAGTTACTGCACCAGTTGTAGCTGATGATGAAAATGATGCTGACCAAGATACAGACACAGATACTGAGACTGGCAGCAATATTCCTGACGAAGAAACCTCTTCACAAAACGATCAAGATAACTCTAGCACTGAGAACAGCAGTGACAATAACAGCAATGAGTCTGATAATACAGAGGTTGTCGAGACTGTAGCTGGAAATGACGACAACAACGATGGCAATGCACTGCCTGATACAGCAACAAGCAATTACAGCTTCTTATTGTATGGCGGTATCATTCTTGCCGGCGGCGGAATTCTTTACTTTATTGCAAAACGAAAGTTAGCATAAGCGCAATCCCCCTGTTATGACAAAGGGGGATTTTTCCTTTCTTTAATGGAGGTAAAAATCAGCCTGAAAAAGGCGATAAAAATTGCCGCAATCATAATTGTACCAATCACAACTATTGCACGGTTCATCAGACGGTATTGAAAGAAAGCAGCTTTATCAAAATATTGGTTTTCTTTCTTTATTTTCTCCTTTTCCACCGTTGTGCGTTCTCCTTTTACTAAGAGGCGATAAGTGCTGCTTCCGTATGGATGGCATGTTAATAGTGTTATAATATCCTTATCTGGAATTAAGTCCAGCTTGTCCGTTTGCGTCGGCAATATTGTTTCTTTCTCATAAACTTTATAAGCATGTTTTTCTCCATATATATGAACAAAGAAAATATCTCCTGTTACCATATCATCTATATTGCGTAAAAACCGTGAATATTTATAGCCTCGATGGCCTGCTAATACAGAATGGGTATTAACACCGCCATAAGGCAACGATGTCCCTTGGATAATACCAATTCCCTTGCTCAAATGATCATCTGTCGCTCCCATATAAATCGGCAGATTCTCACCGATTTTCGGCAGTTCTAAATAACCGATGATTTCATCTCCTGCTTCTCCTTGTTGATCTGCTTTATCTTCACCAAACGGATCAATTTGCCCATCTCCCCAATTCTCCATCTCTGCATTTAATATACTGGCAGACTCCTTCTCCACCGCAAACTTGCTGACTGCTGCTTGCTCATAATAGGAAGCTATTGCTCGATCACGTTTAAAGTCGTTATAGAAAATAATCCATTGCGGATATAAAAGAATACATAAACCAACAAGAAATATTGTCATTCCTATTATTTTTTTCAGCATCATTCCGTATCCCTTTTTGCCTTTCTTCTGTCCCTGATAATCAGAATGATAATGATCAATAAAATGAGTGCCAGCGAGATAATATACTCTAAATAGCGCATGAAAAATGACTCGATATCCATTGCCTCATCTGCTGATACGAATGGTATTCTATGCCCTCTGACAAGCATGCGATGTGTATTAATCATATAAGGCTCGCATGTTATTAATGTTGTATAATCTTTGTCTTTTATGATTGCAAGATCCTCCACTTGTTCCGGCTCAACAACTTTTATTTGATCCACTTTATAAGCTAAAGTCCTTCCTAAGCTTTTCACATAAAAGACATCGCCCTTATTTAGCTTATCTAAATTGCGAAACAGCTCAGCTGTAGGCAAACCTCGATGACCAGTTAAGACAGTATGAACGCCTTTTCCGCCAACAGGCAAAGAGGATGACGGCAAATATCCGACACCTTTAGCCAGTATCTTATCTGACACACCTAAAAGAATCGGCAGCTTTACAGAAATTTTCGGAATCTCAACAGCGCCGATTACTTCTCCTTCCAAAAAGCCTTCCGGATACTTAACAGCTCCTCCCTCCTTCTGTTTGGAACTTGCTGAAAATGGGTCGAGATAAGCGATGCTTCCAGATGCTAATCTGTTATTAAATGCCTCTGCATCTTGCAGGCGTTTTTCTTTTATTTTGTCAGATAACCCGCCCACCTTATCCTCATAGCCTTCAATCATATTGTATTGAAGCCTGTTATTATACCAATTAGAAATAAGGGGAAAAGTAAAAACTCCCACACCGATTAAAAATATGATTGCTACAAGGAGCTTTCTTCTCATGCTGCACCTCCTAAAAAGAAGAATGCAAGAGAATCAGCTCCCACATTCTTCTTTTAACTTTTAAGCTGTATCGCCTTTTCTATTTTTCAGAAGGAATGCTGCACCAATCATAAGTACCAATCCAATGACTGTGAAAATGATTGTCCCGATTCCGCCGGTTTGCGGGATAATGCCTTTTTTGACGTTCTCTACTTGCAGGGTTGGGTGAAGCTCTAATTCAGAAGTAGCAGAACTTTCTCTTTCTACTTTTACCTTAATTGGTTCAGTTAGGTTGTTATAGCCTGACGGTGCTTCTGTTTCGACAATAAAATATGTGCCGATTGAAAGCTGTCGCCAATAAATTTTTCCGTTTCCATCTGTTGTTTGCTCAGCACTTAGTGGCACCGCCACTATGCCGTCAATTGTAATTGCCTCATCAGGAGCTTGTTCATCTTCACCAAGTGCTTTATATAATTGAAACTTGGCTCCAGCTAGAGGTTCCTTCTTTAAAGAATCGACTTTGTTTAACTCAATAGAGCCTTCTTGTGTTTCTGTGTATACTCCATTTGTATCTACTGTGTTTTCTGTTCCATCATGGATTGTTAATACAATATTACCTTTGTTTTCAATTGGCCTTATATCATCTATGGCCTGTTCATTAACCTTTACGGAAAAGCTAAATTCCAATTGATCTCCTGCTGCTAACTTCAGCATTCCATCAGCATTCATTACTGCCTTTAAAGTGTTTGAACCAGAGTCAAAAACAATAGAATAATCGTTTCCTTGCACCAGTTCGATAGCTTCACCATCTCTAATGATGGAAAGCACTCCTGTATTCTCTGCATATGTCAAACGCGAATCTAGTATATCAATCACAGATGCTTCCTTATATTTACGAATGTCATTTCCTTGCTCATCCTTAACATTCCCTGCAATATCTGCAGGTACATTAGCATTAATTTTGTAATCGATGCTGTCACCTACAGCTATAGACATTGGATTATTTTGTTCCGGTGCCCTGTACTCGCCTTCACCAGCTGGTCTTTGCGATTTATCTGCAGAAAATGGTTCATTTTTCGGATAAATATGAACATCATATACAAGTTCGCCATTTTGATAGAATAAATCTCCATCCTCACCGACTAAAGGAATGTCGATTTGATAAGTAGTTGTATCTGCTGCATGCCCAGGCGGTGCCGAAATTTCTTTCATTTCATACCTTCCCAGCGGCAGATCATCAAATAATACAATCCCCTCACTATTCGTTACAAGAGTGTCTGTATAAGCAGTGTCTGAATTCCCAAGTGCTACGATATTGCCTGTAGCTTCATCTAGCTTATGTGTTTGAACTATCTCAAACTCTGCACCAGGAAGCGGCTCTGTTCCATCTGGAATCGCTCCTTCTACCCCAGTCCCCGGAAACGTTATTGACTCTTCCCCCATGCTTAATTTATGAACCGTTATGCTACCTGTTTTATTCGGGTCAATGGTGGACGCTGCATCAACAGTAAAGCCTCCTAAACCTAATGCTGTAATAATAAGTGATGCGAAAATAAGCTTCATTACTTTCTTCATTCTTATTCCTCCTGTTAATTTATAAATTTACTACGCGAGGATTTTTTTTAGTATAAGAGATTATGTGCTTCTTCTTCGCGAAAAATAAATGGCACCAAATATAAGCAGTGCTCCTGCAAGCGTGAAGGCGATTGTTCCGATTCCTCCGCTTAACGGCAAGCTGCCCTTTTGATAATTAATTACATCATAGGAGTAGATGACACTTCCGTCCTGCTGTGTTTCACTGACCACATCTATAGTCTCGTTACCATATGCTGCTGTCATCTTTCCCTCTGAATCTATCACTATCGTAATTTCTCCTTGAAGCAGCCTGAACCCATCTGGAGATTCTGTTTCCCTCAGGCTGTAAGTGCCGGGAGCTTGTTTCGGGAAGAGAATAACTCCATTATCAGTCTCCAGTGTTAAGCTGTCAGCAAGCTCTTGATTTTCATCTAAAACTATCCCATCACCGGCTGCTTTTAATTCAAATACAGCATTGCCATCCTTTATTAAACTGCCTTCTTCATCTGTTTTTTGAAGCTTCATCGTACTAAACTGGCCAAGCTCGTTTGTGATAAGAATATTAGTCAAATCCTGAATTGGATCTTCTTTTGGACCTAGATTTTGATATTCAATACCCATTAGCTGATAAGGCCCGTTATAATCCTCCTCGACCCGATAGCCGTATTGAAAGCCTTGATGTCTGCCAAAGTCAAATAGCCATTCGCCGTTATCATTTTCCTCTACGGTCAATTCATCCACCAATTCTTTTGATTCTTCCATAAGTTCACCAGTGCCAGTAAATGTTCCGTCAGCATTTAAACTGATATCCCGTTTATATCTATACAGCTTCAATTGCAGACTCTCAGGCCGTAAGGCTGGAACATTATCATCATCCCAAACCTTCTTGCCGCTGACTGCCGGCCAGTAGTCAAGATTCTTCTCATAATAAAAATCATGGATGAAAAATTTATCATCAGCGCTTAAGTATTTCAGGTGATTTAATGTATATTCCGCTTCCTGATTCTGATTTATAAATGTCCAGTATGGCATAACTCCTTCAGGGATGCCTTCATTGCCAGCGGCTTCATAACTCTTAATCCTGACTTTGTCATACCCAAAAGTTGGCTTCTCTGATTCAATCGTATTGCCAGCTTCATCTGTGCCGATTACATAACCGTCCTTACCTAAGGGAAGACCATAAAACTCCTCATCGTTCGTAACGTTTCTGACATGGTCGTCTGTTGCATTATAAACTTGGATATCCTCTTGTCCATCTTCAGTTCCCAATCCAACATGTTTCAGCACTGTTTTCGTATAAATATTGTCAGCAATATATGTTGCTGGAATATAGGTAGTCATATGATGTTGTGTCGACCCGTCTTCCCGTGTCACTCGATAACGCTCATCCTCGATAAGAAAATAGATCATGCTGTTATCTGTGATTTCCAATTCAAAAGTCTTCGATGTATCTTCCGTCTCGGCTAAGACCGGTTCTTCAAGTAACTCTCCCTTTTCAAAGTCGCTGTCTGCATACAGCTCCTTGAATTCTTCAGGACTGATTTCATCATCCATATCCATATTCCTCTCATATGGAACAACGATATATTTGATGCTCGTAATCGAGTTAGTAACATATGACGGCAGCTCCTCATTAAAGGATGACGCCGGTATATCAACTGTGATTTTTGCCGTATCTACATTGGTTTCTCCTGCTTCCTTATAAACCTTTTTAGCTGGTTTAGATGGTTTTACAGTTGCTATTCCCATTCTCGGCTGGCCGCGCATATACATGACTTCATGTACTGCTTCTTCATAAAGCCCTTCCTCTACACTGCCACCTCTGTCATACTTGGGATTGTAATCAGAACCCCAAGAAATTATCCCCCTGCCTTCATTCGATCCCCAAGTAAATATATTTCCATCTCGATCCAGTATCATATATTGCGATAAAAAGGAGGCGATTTGCTGCACATAAGGAACTTCCTTAAACGCTGTGTCAATCCATGGTTTTTCCACTGGATCGACTATCGGCGTGCCAATCTCTGTAGTTTTGTCTCCATTTTTGTCCAGCTTATAATAAAAGCCTTTCAACCAGCTTCCTTCTGTTTCCGCCTGATAAGCAATTTTTGTAATCCCATCTTTGTCCAATACATTGCCTTTAGAATCTTTAAGCATATATTTTTCATCATAAATGGTAGGATGGTTTATACTATCAGGAATGGAATACCCAAAATAATCATTTGCTGCAACACCTGTTTGACTGTCCCCAGTAAGATAGACTGGCAGCTTAGGATCTGAATCATACAGCTGTGTATCGCCATCTCCAATTTGCTTCGGCCATTGCTGAGCCACTTTTGTAAGATCGTCCTCTGAAGTCAGTGAGCTCCCTTCCTTTCCAAATCCATAAAAGTAGTTGTAACCCCATGCCCATGTTTTTCCATACTGATCAATAAAAAAATGAACTAGGTCACCTGATGATAACGATTGGGGAATAGGGGTATAACCAGCTTCTCCTTCATCAATTTCAAGAATTACCGGACGAAAACTTATTATTTTTTGTATGATAGTATTATCTTCTCGACTGTAATCAAACATACCCCATTGCCATACTTTGTGATTTTCATCCAAAGCTGTATTCAGTCCAACAGCTGAGGATATATCTGTTATCTTACCCATGCCAGCTGGTTTTTCGAGCTTTGTGAATATGTTTACTTGTGGGGAATTCTCTTTATCTTTTTCTGTGTACTCGCTGCCGTCTCCTTGTCTACCTCCGTATTTCCAACCGGCCATATAAATGTCGCCTTTATCATCCAATATTTGGGTTTGACCATCGCCTCCGATAATTTTGACAATTGACCCCATGTCGCTAGGCAACTGAACCTTTACAGGAGTTGGCTGCATCTCCGCTGCGTCGCCAATCCCCAATTGGCCATATTTATTTGTACCCCAGCACCACAGCTCATTATTTTCAGCTATTGCAAATATTGTTGTTGCATGTACGCCTGCATTAGTAAAGATTGTTTTAATTTTAGGCAGGTTTTCTACAGCAGTAGGAATAGATACCCCTATACCTACTTGTCCATTTCCCATCTCCCCGGCTGCACCCAATCCCCATACGTACACATCACCTGTAGTGGATAAAGCAATACGCGTATGCCAATTGGAGAGCGTATCATCGAATTTCACATCGGTTATTATCTTTCCATCCTTCATGAACTCAGTGATTTTTGTCATTCCGCCCACACTCTTGAACATATCAGAAATATTCAAGCCTAGTTGGAAGAAATAATTCCATCCCCATGTCCAGATGTTTTTGTCATAGTCCAATGCCATTCCGCCAAATCCACCAGCATTCACTTTGGTGAACTTCGTAAGGTAAATCAGCCCGAATGAACCTGCATCTGTTCCATTATCGGCCCTTTGCATATAGCTTTTTGGGTTTGTTGGTGCAGATGTTTCTTCTTTTGGTGTTTCTTCTACTGGTGCTTCCTCTTTTGCTGTTTCTTGCTCTGAGGCGGGTTCGTCATCCTCTTGTTGTGCCGTAGGCTGTTGTTCCTTTTTCTCTCCTTCCTTTACAAGCTCTTTGTCGTCTGCATTATCACCAGCATTAACGGCTGGCTCTTTCTCCCTTTCTTCCTTATCTGTATCTGTCTCTACCGGTTCTGCTTCATTTGAATTTTGATTCAAGTCATTTTCAGTTCCTTCAGTCTCCAGCTGTTCGCCTGCAGGGTCATTGCTAGCATTTATATCTCCAACTGCATATATCTCCATCGGAATCATTGTAATGATTAGCGAAATTATCAATAGCAGCGAAAATAACTTATTTGAAATTATTGCTCTTTTCATTTCTGCCTCCTTGCTTTAATGAAAGGGAGAAGTTCACAAAAAAAATAACAGATACATGCAAATTTCAAAGGAGCTATTCAGTTAATGTGTTTCTTTCGTGGAACGGTCAGTTTCTATTTTGGAATAGTAATAGAAGAATGCTGATTATAATAGTCTTTATCCATCTCAAAATAGGAAGATAAAGGAAAATCAAGGTGAGTATGTAATTAATTAAAAATAGATACTTGGGGGATCAAAAACCTTGTATATTTTGTGACAAAAATAGGAAGTGAAATTTTAACATACAAAAAAACAGCTTAACCTGTTGAGGTCAAGCTGTTATTTCTTGTGATATTTATATGTTAATCAAGTATTTTCATCTTTAGTTGTCGTAATTTGTATTTCAGCTCGGCATTAAGCTCCAATAAGACATCCTGCTCAAGATCGCCTTTCGGCAGCTTTCCGCTTGGCTTTTCCAGTAAAAAGGGACTTTTTCTTTTCTTTGATGTCATCATATTCCCCCACGCTGTTATTATCATAAGCTTAGTATATTTACTGTATAGGCAAAATATGTGTTTCTTAATCATGCAGATGGATTATATTTGTTCCTCTGGCAGTCTTGTTGTATTTTAAGTGATTGACCACTTCATCACTCTTTTCGAACAATTCCCTTGTATATAATGCTGTAGGAACATGTGGAAGAGATGATGTTGATTTTTTAACAATAAGAGGTGATTGGTTTTTCTTTCTTATCCGACCAGCTTCTCTGACTGCAGGCATCGTGTAATCTTTGTCCTCCATGATATCTGTTCCTTTCCTTGTTTATACTTCCATTTTATCATTATATTCATGAATCTTCCACCTATAAGAGCGCCCGTTTTTAATGCTCTTTGTACCAGGAGTGAATTACTGCAAGGTCAATGATATAGTCAAAATCAATTTGCAGCAAGGGCTCCTTTTCCGATTCAACAGAAATAACGACAGGATGGATTAATTTCGTGAAAGGAATAAGTACCGTTTTATTGTCTAATTGCACAATTGTCTCTTCATTTAAGCGATTCAGCTGATCTTCCTCCAGTTCTATCCCGAGAGTGGTCCCGACTTCAGCAGAAAAGATGATATCATCCTCCTTGCAGAAAACGGTAATATCCTGTCTGCATACTTCGCCATAAGCATACAGGAAGTCCTCAAGGCTTATACGATAGTCTTCTATGTCAGTCCAATCCTGCGTTCCAAACGAATAGGTGGCAATACTGTCTAAAATGGTTGTGAACTGCTTACTCCTGCTTTTCGTCTGAATGATTACCTTTTTCATTTCATCATTAATACTTTCTACTTCATTGATGCTTTCTACTTCTGCTACCCCGATTCGTTTTATATTCGGTGTGATAAATATTGCCAAGTCTACAAAAACAAACATAAGAGCCATTAATGCGTAGCTCCTCCATTCGCTCTCCTTAAATCCCATATCCATCAGCAGCAATATCATGCCAACAATGAATAAAAAATACCATGTCCGTCTCAAGTTCTGCTTGTACTCTCGGAAAAAAATCGGAAACGCCCAGCTAATATATAACATAGTAGCCGTAAATCCAATTAATAAACTCCATTTATTCCCTTGCAAAAAAGCAACAGCCTCATTGCCCCAATAATTTTTCATCAACACTATAAGGGCGAAAACAACAAGCGGAAATGCAATCTTGATTATCTGCTTCTGTGAATCTTTTCTAATCATCATCCCTGTTTCCTTCCCCTCTTTTGAGCAGTGATTGAAGACTGGACAAGTATAGTGCTCTAGCGGTATAGGTTATTAATAACTTTATAGTGTTATAGTAATTCTACCAAATATCTGGATTTATTTGGAACCAAAACTTCCCTTTATAACCAAAAACACCAAAAATAGGACATATTTGCTAGATTATCTTCTGAATTCTTTATTACACAAAAATTAGGGAATAATGTGTTCTCTGTCAGACTGTAGATACATTCGAAAAAGAGGTTTAAAGATAGCAAAACACAGAATTTTTTCTTATGAGTTGCTGCTTAGTTTTTCTTGTTCTGCAATTCGTCCACATGCAGCTTTCTTATTTCTGGAGACGTGACATTTACCCTTTCCAAAGTGTTATACATAATCTTAAGGACAAGATCTGAAAAAATTGGAGTTGGATTTGTCAGCTTGAGGACATTGCATTTTCTTGCAATAAAATCTGAAAGCTCAGTGTCATATACAATAAGATCGTTCTTTCTATGAAGGTATGTATATTTAGTTTACTTGTTTATGTACACAAAAAAACCAGCTTCCTATTAAACTAGGAGCTGGTTTACTTAATTGATACCGGTGGCCGGGGTCGAACCGGCACTCCAGAGGAACACGATTTTGAGTCGTGCGCGTCTGCCAATTCCGCCACACCGGCGTAATAATTTTTTGGAGGCGGCAACCGGATTTGAACCGGTGATAAAGGTTTTGCAGACCTTGGCCTTACCACTTGGCTATGCCGCCTTGACAATAATGGAGCGGAAGACGGGGTTCGAACCCGCGACCCCCACCTTGGCAAGGTGATGTTCTACCACTGAACTACTTCCGCATAATGGCTGGGCTAGCTGGATTCGAACCAACGAGTGACGGAGTCAAAGTCCGTTGCCTTACCGCTTGGCTATAGCCCAATAACATTATATTCAGGATTATCAAAAATTATTATAAATATATATGGGGCGAATAATGGGAATCGAACCCACGAGTGTCGGAGCCACAATCCGATGCGTTAACCACTTCGCCATATCCGCCATGTTATTCATTTGGCAGGGGTAGTAGGAATCGAACCCACACCGGAGGTTTTGGAGACCTCTGTTCTACCTTTAAACTATACCCCTGTATTCAAATGGTGGAGGGGGACGGATTCGAACCGCCGAACCCGAAGGAGCGGATTTACAGTCCGCCGCGTTTAGCCACTTCGCTACCCCTCCGACATAAATGGTGGCTCAGGACGGAATCGAACCGCCGACACAAGGATTTTCAGTCCTTTGCTCTACCGACTGAGCTACTGAGCCTTTATACTTTTTTTGAAA
>NZ_JAJTTG010000031.1:0-14985 GCF_021341655.1 Bacillus sp. Au-Bac7
TTTCGTTGCTATCAGAAGCAACTTTTATATATTATCATTTACATATTATAAATGTCAACAGATAAATTAATAATTTTTAACTAGTTATTAATTGCTTGCTGCGACTTTTATAATATTACCAGCATGTTATTTCCTAGTCAACATCTTTTTTAAACTTTTTAAACATTTATTTATAATAGACGTTAAATAAAAAACAGACAGCTAAAACTTAGCAGTCTGCTCTTTATACTAACTTGCCCTTATAATATATATTGTTGAATTGCTACAAGTGCAACGACACCTGGAATACCTAAAATTCCAGAAACAGTAGATGTCGCAATATTGATCGGCACGTGTATGCCATACTTAGTCCCAATAGCATTGAGGAAGAAAAGGAAAAGAGCACCTATTACAATTTTAATCAACCCTTGTCCTACAAAACGCAATGGTTTAATGGGAGTACCTATTATCAGAAGAAGGACAATCAAACCACTGACAATAGAAATAATGACAACTGGGCTCACAAACAAAACCTCCCTAGTTCTTTTTGTATTAAAAGGTATGTCCAACTACCACAAAAAAGAACTAGGGAGTGCTTCTATTATTTCATTAAATTAACATTTCTCTCTTTAGCCTCTTTAAAAAGAAAGAAATACTTTGCTTCAGTCAGTTTTGCAGCACAAATGACCTCATCAGAAGGGTCAAAGCTTTTTTCGAGTATCGACTTTTCTTTTAGCCAGTGTTTTTTTGTTTCATGAAACTGAACTAATAACTTCTCATCGAATTCTTTTCTCAACTTTCCTTTTCGGCGAAAAAGCATACTTTATCCTCCCTCTGATTATACTTCTCTTCTGCCCTCAAGCGCTTTAGATAAAGTAACCTCATCTGCATATTCCAGATCTCCGCCTACAGGTAAGCCATGCGCTATCCTTGTTATCTTAATCCCCGATGGTTTTAACAGACGGGAGATATACATAGCGGTTGCTTCTCCCTCTATATTTGGGTTAGTAGCCATAATTACCTCTTCTACATCACTTTCCTGCAAACGCTTGATGAGAGATGGAACATTAATGTCCTCTGGACCAATACCATCCATTGGTGAGATAGCACCATGCAAAACGTGATACAATCCGTCAAATTCCTTCATCTTTTCCATGGCGATGACATCTTTCGGATCTTGAACTACACAGATTATCTTACGATTTCTTCTAGTATCCTCACATATATAACATGGGTCCTGATCCGTTATATGACCGCATACGGAACAATAAGTTAAATTTCGTTTTGCATTGACTAGTGCTTTTGCGAAATCTAGAACAGTATCTTCTTTCATATTTAATACAAAAAACGCCAGTCGAGCAGCCGTTTTGGGGCCGATTCCTGGCAATTTCATAAAGCTGTCTATCAGCTTTGATATTGGTTCAGGATAATGCATGAAACTCCTCCTTAGAACATTCCAGGAAGATTAAGTCCTTTTGTAAATTGCCCCATTGTTGAGTTTGTTAGCTCATCCGCTTTTTTCAATGCGTCATTTGTAGCTGCAAGCACAAGATCTTGGAGCATTTCTACGTCTTCTGGATCTACAACCTCTTCCTTGATTACTACATCCACTATTTCTTTATGTCCTGTAACGATTACTGTTACCATTCCGCCGCCAGCAGAACCTTCAATTCTTTTTTCTCCAAGTTCCTCTTGAGCTTCCGCCATTTTCTTTTGCATTTTTTGCATTTGCTTCATCATATTTTGCATATTACCCATTCCGCGCATAAGAATTCCTCCATTTTCATTTAAAGTTATTTATTCCTTTTGCATATTTAATATAATATGCAAATTTCTCCTGTCGTTCAACAATCAGTCCTTCACTTCAAGCAATTCTTCACCAAATAGTTTTCTTGCCTCTGCAACTACTGGGTCATCTGCCTGATTTACGTGATTTCCCTCATTTTCCTCATCGGATCCTGCATGATGGGAACTGCTTAAAAAATCTTCTCTTATTTTTAGCCATTGTTCTTCAGGGACACCTACTAATTTATACCTTCTGCCTAGCAGCTGCTGAAGAGATAACGTGATTGTCTCTATAAATTTAACATTATCCAAAGCCATTTGACAGTGGATTTCATATTTAAATTTGATAACGATTGAGTCCGTAGATGCAGCAACAGGTTCGGCTTCATTTAAAAGAGCAGCTTGAGATCTCATCTGGTTTTTAACAAGCTGTCCAAGCATATTACCCCAATTACTCTTAATGTTTTGGAGTTCTTGCTTCGTTGCCTGCTTAAGTATCTCATTAATTTTACCAGTAGGCGCTTGAAATCCTTTCCGAGTTGCTCTCACCTTTTTCTGTGGTGCAGCTTCCTCGGCTGAACTTGTTACTCCCGATTGCCTAATTCTTGCAAGTTCCTCTTCGAGACTGTTTATTTTTGAAATAAGCCCTTGTATTTCCGTGTTCGAAAAGGCTCCTGTGTCTTGTGTTGGAGAAGAGATAGCCATTTGACACAATTTAACAATTGCTACCTCTAGGAAAATTCTAGGATGATTAGTCCAGCGCATATCCTGCTGCGTCTTATTCAGCAAACCAATCAATTCATAAATTTGTTCTTGTCCATACGAGTCAGCCAAGTTTCTGAACTCATCATCAAGCATAACCCGCTCTAATGACTCTTCTAAGTTTGGTGCTGTCTTATATAGAAGCATATCCCTGTAAAAGAAGATAAAGTCTTCAATAAACCTTGAGGGGTCTTTCCCTGAAAATAGGAGTTCATCTAATGATTGTAATCCTTTAACCGTATCTTTTTCATAGACTGCTTTCGCTAAGTCGTTAAGAAACCCTTGGGAAACAGCCCCAGTCACAGTAAGCGCATCTTCCACAGTGACACTTTCCTGGCTGTAGGAAATGGCTTGATCAAGCAGGCTTAATGCATCCCGCATACCGCCATCAGCCGCTCTTGCTATCATCTGCAACGCCTTATCGTCACATGAAATGCCGGATTCATCTATAATTAGCTTCATTCTCTTTACAATAGAGTGGGCAGTAATTCGTCTAAAGTCAAAGCGCTGACATCTAGAGATGATTGTTAATGGAATTTTATGTGGCTCTGTAGTAGCTAATATAAAAATAACGTGCTTAGGAGGTTCCTCAAGTGTTTTCAACAAAGCATTAAATGCCCCAATAGAGAGCATATGAACTTCATCTATTATATAAACTTTATACGGAACAGAGCTTGGAGCGTATTTTACTTTATCTCTTATATCTCTTATCTCTTCTACTCCATTATTCGAAGCAGCATCTATCTCTATTACATCCGGTATGGAACCATCCGTAATTCCTTTACAGGCGGCACATTCATTACAAGGCTCACTGATTGGTGCTCTTTCACAGTTGACTGCTTTTGCTAAAATTTTTGCCGCACTAGTTTTACCAGTACCCCTTGGTCCAGAGAACAAATATGCATGAGTTGTTTTTTGCTGAAGAAGGGCATTTTGGAGTGTTTTCGTTATATGTTCCTGACCTACTACATCAATAAACTGCTGTGGTCTCCATACTCGGTATAATGCTTGATAATTCATCGTCCGCCCTCCTTTCTATCTGCTCTCATTATTATATCTTATCTAAATATATTTTTACATTAAAACAATGGACATTGTTATTGTTATGTATCCAAAACTATATAATCAAAAAGACTCACTCTTTTAGAAGAATGAGTCTTTTAATTATAATATTAAACTGCCGTGCACCTTTCGTCGACTAGCTCCCATAAGCGTTACTTAAGCAGTTAGCTCAGTCCAGGCAACCCTGCGGCACATGGGGGTGTCCACTTAATGCTGCTTCCTTCCGGACCTGACATAGTTCATGGATTCCCATTGCGCAGGACCCGGACGTCAACACCACTTGCTTAAGGCAGACCCTACAGGACACTAGCCTCAGAAAGGAATTCAGCCTCGCTAGAGCGGATTGCGAGTACAGGGCACCGCTACCTCCCCGCTTAGCACGACAAACTTGATACCAAATTTTAATGTGTCATCTTGGACACAAACTAAGTATACTTATATTCAAACAAAAAAGCAATAATTATAAGCTGTTAATTTTTGTAATTTCTATTTCAGCCTTCTTCTTCTTCTTTTCAGCTTTCTTTTTTGTACGAAGTTCACGGAAGAAGTTAGTCAAAAGCTCTCCTGTTTCCTCCTTGAGCACTCCTGATACTACTTCAGATTGGTGATTAAACCGATCATCCTGAAGAAGATTCATAAAAGTACCAGCACAGCCTCCCTTAGGGTCACTTGCACCATATACTACCTTTTTAACTCTTGAGAGTATGATAGCACCTGAGCACATAGCACACGGTTCTAAAGTAACATAGAGCACTGCATTATCCAGCCTCCAGCTTCCTGTCTCTTTGCAAGCTATATCTATTGCCAGAAGCTCAGCATGAGCAATTGCAGTTTGCTCTGCCTCGCGCAAGTTATGCGCTTTTGCAATAACCTCTCCATCGAGTACAATAACAGCTCCTATTGGCACTTCCCCAATAGCTCCTGCTTTCTTTGCCTCCTCTATAGCTATCTGCATGAAATACCTATCATTTTTTTCTATTTCCACTTTTCATCACCCTGTGCATACTGTCATTTTTCTTGCCAACTGTAATTTATTTTCACAAAGTTACTTAAACTAATGTCATCATTCCTAATAACTCAATAAAGAGAGGTTACTATGAGCACTTCATCTAAGGCACTTTTAATAATTGATATGATTAATGACTTCCAATTTCAGCATGGAAAAGTTTTGGCTGAAAAAGCTGCTGCAATCGCAGAAAACATTTTTGCTTTAAAGAAGTACTGTTATAAGTCCAATATTCCTGTAATCTATATCAATGACCATTATAGCTTATGGAAAGCAGATATAAACAGTATCATTGATTATTGTTCTAATGAATACAGCCACAACATTCTTGAGAAGATAGCACCACAAAAGGCAGATTACTTTTTAATAAAACCGAAGCATTCCGCCTTTTACGGCACTGCATTAAACACACTTCTCCATCAGCTTAAGGTGGATGAGCTTATCCTGACAGGCATTGCCGGCAATATTTGTGTCCTATTTACAGCTAATGATGCTTATATGCGAGAATACTCTATTATTGTTCCTGACAATGCCATCGCCTCTGTCGATGAAAAAGACAATGTTTATGCTTTAACAATGATGAAGAACGTAATGAAAGCAAAAATATTTAAGTATGAAAAAAATAATATCATGTCGTCCCCACTTCAAACATAAACTGCAATAAGTAATTTTAACAGCAGGAGGGGATTTCCCATGCAAATACATGTTGTGCAGGCAAACCAGTCATTGACAGGCATTGCTCAAGCTTATGGAACTACTGCAGCTAATATAGCAGAGGCAAATGAGTTGCCTAACCCTAATAAGCTCGTCATAGGTCAAGCATTAGTTATTCCAATTGTCGGGCGGTTTTATTGGGTGCAGCCAGGGGACAGCTTATGGTCTATCTCAAGGAGATTTGGCATTTCCTATCAACAGCTTGCCAGCGTCAACAGAATCTCGCCAAACAGTCCTTTAACAGTAGGTTACCGTTTATATATACCACAGCAAACTAAACGCGCAGGAGAGTTTAATGCATATGTTGAACCTAGAGGAACAACTGTAGCTCCTGTTCTTGAGTCTTCCGCAAGGGAAGCAGCACCTTATCTCACCTATCTCGCACCTTTCAGCTTCCAAGCGTTAAGAGATGGCAAGCTGAAGGAACCTTTACTTAATAATTTCCCTACTATTGCAGCAAATAATAATAATGTACTGATGATGGTTATCACAAATCAAGAGAATGACCAGTTCAGTGATGAGCTTGGCCGAATATTATTAAATGATCAAGCCATCCAGAATACCTTTTTAAATAATATTGTGTCAACAGCTAAAAAATATGGCTTTAGAGACATTCATTTTGATTTTGAGTTTTTGCGTCCTGCTGATCGGGAAGCTTATAATTCGTTTTTACGTAAAGCCAAAGCCCGTTTCTCACAGGAAGGCTGGCTGCTTTCCACTGCTCTAGCCCCTAAAACCAGCGCTGGGCAGAAAGGAAAATGGTATGAAGCTCATGATTACCGTGCTCACGGGCAAATTGTCGACTTTGTTGTAATAATGACATATGAGTGGGGCTACAGCGGCGGACCAGCTATGGCAGTATCTCCCATTGGCCCAGTGCGCAATGTCCTTGAATATGCCATTACCGAGATGCCCTCCAACAAAATAATGATGGGTCAAAACCTTTACGGGTATGATTGGACACTTCCTTTTGTACAGGGTTCAGTCGCAAAAGCTTTAAGTCCTCAGAGCGCCATTCAACTGGCAGCTGACAATAATGTTGCTATCCTTTACGATACAAATGCACAGGCGCCTCACTTCAACTATACAGATGCACAAGGAAGGCAGCATGAAGTATGGTTTGAAGATGCTAGGTCTATACAGGCAAAATTTGATCTAGTAAAGGAATTGAATATCAGAGGTGTAAGTTATTGGAAGCTCGGACTATCGTTTCCGCAAAACTGGCTGCTCATATCAGATAACTTTAACGTCACAAAAAGATAACCACTACACTTCAAAGGCTGCCTCTTGTTAGGCAGCCTTTTTCCAGGAAATAATATGCACTTTTATTTAACACTAGTTAATGTCCATAACCGCTTTTCATGTGTTAAAATGACTTCATATGTCTTTTTTTATCATATTTTATAAATCAGGAGGGACAAGCATTGAACAATATCCCTTTTATTACAGTAGAAGGTCCTATTGGTGTTGGAAAAACTTCCTTAGCGAAGCTGCTTTCTGAACATTTTCAATATCATCTATTAAAGGAAATAGTCGAGGAAAACCCTTTTTTAGGTAAATTTTACGAGAACATTGATGAATGGAGCTTCCAAACGGAAATGTTCTTTTTATGTAATCGATACAAACAGCTTAATGATATTCAATCCCATTACTTGGACAAGAATATTCCCGTGGTAGCTGATTATCATATATTAAAGAATTTAATTTTCGCAAAGAGAACACTACAAGAGAAAGAACTAACAAAATATATACGTATATATGATGTTTTAACAGAGGATTTACCTGCGCCAAACATTATCATCTATCTACATGCTAGTTTAGATACTCTGATGGACCGTATCCAACAAAGGGATAGAGATATTGAAAAAAATATTAGCCCTCTTTATTTAGAGCAATTATCATCCGATTATCATGAAGTGATGGAGCAGTACCAAGAACAGCATCCTCATATCCCGGTGCTGTCATTCAATGGCGATACATTAGACTTTGTGAAAAATAAAGCTGATCTTGAAACTATTATAGATAAAGTGAAGCAAACATTAAAATTAGGAGCCTATACACATGAACCTACGCACGAAATATAATATTCCAAGCAATTCTGTAATTACAATTGCCGGAACAGTCGGTGTCGGCAAGTCCACATTGACTAATGCTCTTGCTGATGCACTTCAATTCCGCACATCTTTTGAAAAGGTAGATACGAACCCATATTTAGATAAATTTTATCAAGATTTCAGTAGATGGAGTTTCCATTTGCAGGTGTACTTCTTGGCAGAAAGGTTTAAAGAACAAAAGAAAATCTTTGAATATGGCGGAGGTTTTATTCAGGACCGTTCTATTTACGAAGATACAGGTATTTTCGCAAGAATGCATTATGAAAAAGGCACAATGTCTGAAACAGATTACGAAACATATACAAGCTTGTTCGATGCAATGGTAATGACACCCTATTTCCCACATCCAGACTTGCTGATCTATTTAGAAGGTTCATTAGATGACATACTTACGAGAATTGACAAACGAGGACGGACTATGGAAAAAGAAACTCCTGTAGAGTATTGGCAAGAAATGCATACTCGCTATGAGAAGTGGATTGATTCCTTTAGTTCATGTCCAGTCTTGCGATTGAACATAAACGACTATGATGCAACAGAAGGAAGTTCTGCTATCGAACCGATAATTGAGAAGATATCTGGTATTCTTCAGCAAAAGAATCTTGTAAAAAGATAAAGAAGAGGATTATTCCTCTTCTTTTTTATATAGGAAAAAAACAAAAAAAGCCTGCTGTAAACAGCAGACTTTTATATCTCCAATATTTATGCGCGATATTAGTAAAATAACTATGGAGGAGGAAAGGGGATTCGAACCCCTGCGCGGTTTGACCCGCCTGTCGGTTTTCAAGACCGATCCCTTCAGCCGGACTTGGGTATTCCTCCATCAGACAGATAACAATATATCATATGTAGCTTTTACTGTCAACATTTATTCAATAAATATATAGAAGAAGCATTCGCTTCTTCTATATATTTTATAATGCCCAATTAATCAGCCTATAACCTCTCTATTTCCCATATATGGACGCAGTACTTCTGGAATCACTACACTGCCGTCCTCTTGCTGATAATTCTCTAATATTGCTGCCACTGTACGCCCTATTGCAAGGCCTGAACCATTAAGTGTATGAACATGCTCTGGCTTGCCTTTTGCTTCCCTGCGGAAACGGATGTTTGCTCTTCTTGCTTGGAATGCTTCAAAGTTACTGCAAGAAGAAATTTCTCGATATGAACCATAGCTTGGTATCCATACTTCAACATCATATTTTTTCGCTGCTGTAAAGCCTAAATCACCTGTGCACATGCTTAAAACACGATATGGCAGGCCTAATAGCTGTAATACTCGCTCTGCGTTTGCTGTCAGTTTTTCCAGCTCTTCGTAAGAATCTTCCGGTTTAACAAACTTAACCAATTCTACTTTATTAAATTGATGCTGTCTGATTAGCCCTCTTGTATCTCTTCCTGCAGACCCAGCTTCAGAGCGGAAGTTTGCACTGAAAGCAGCATATTTGATCGGCAGCTGATCACCATCTAATATTTCATCACGATGCAGGTTAGTTACAGGCACCTCAGATGTAGGGATTAGGAAGTAATCCTCTTTTTCAATCAAGAACGCATCTTCTTCAAATTTAGGAAGCTGCCCTGTTCCTGTTAAGCTTGCTCTATTGACTAAAAATGGAGGAATAACTTCCTTGTAGCCATGCTCTTCTGTATGAAGGTCGAGCATAAAGTTAAATAGTGCTCTTTCTAGTCTGGCACCAAGCCCTTTATAAAACACAAAACGGCTTCCAGTAACTTTTGCTGCTCTTTCGAAATCAAGTAAATCCAGCTCTGTCGCTACATCCCAATGTGGTTTCGGTTCAAAATCAAAATTTCTTACCTCTCCCCATTTTCTGATCTCTACATTATCATCCTCTGTTTCACCAACAGGTACACTTTCGTGGGGAAGGTTTGGTATTCCGAGCATAATTGCCTGCAGTCTCTCTTCAACCTGGCGAAGCTCATCATCAAATCCTTTAATTTTGTCACCAACTTCACGCATTTCCAAAATTAAAGATTCAGCATCCTTCTTTTCACGCTTAAGTGCAGCAACTTGTTGGGATACCTCATTTCTTCTGCTTTTTAGTTGTTCTGTTTCTACAATCAGCTCTCTTCTTCTTGTGTCAAGCTCCTCAAAATGATCCAATTCAGACAGATCTTCGCCTCGATGCTGAAGCTGTTCTTTTACAAATTCAAAATTAGCACGTACAAACTTAATATCAAGCATGTATTCTTCCTCCTTGCTTTTTTAGCTATATGCTCTAAACGATAAACCCTTTAGCAGAACACAAAAAACTCCCGTCCCCAAAAAAGGGACGAGAGTTACCCGCGTTGCCACCCTAGTTGAAAGCAAATATGCTTTCCACCTTAAATACATAACGGTTTTTAGCCGAAAACAATTACTTGCCATCTTACATGGCTTTCCTTGTTTTTACTCTAGGATGGATTCACAGGCTTTATTCACCGATTCACACCAGCCATCGGCTCTCTTTAGAATAATGTATTCCTGCTACTAATTCCTATCAGTGTAGATGTCATATAAAAGTTTTTTTCATCGTACTATAATTATGAACAAAGTTCAACCACTATATACAAATTAGTTCTTTTTTGATTCATCTACCATAGAAATGAAATACCCTGTCAACCGGTGATCTTGTGTCAGCTCTGGATGGAAGGAACAACCAAGAAATTGTCCTTCTCTCGCTGCTACAATCCTGCCGTTATGCTTAGCAAGTACTTCCACATTCTCACCTGCACTTACAATATGCGGTGCTCTTATAAATACAGCAGTGAAATCCTCAGCTACATTAGCTATATCCAAATTTGCTTCAAAACTGTCCACTTGACGGCCGAAAGAATTTCTTTCCACATGAACATCCATAACGCCGATATGGGGCTCTTTATAACCTTCAATTGATTTTGCTAAAAGGATTAAGCCTGCACATGTCCCAAACATCGGTTTTCCTGATTCAGCAAACTTCTTTAAAGGCTTCATAAAATCATACTTATCAATAAGTCGACGCATTGTTGTGCTTTCACCG
Source organism: Bacillus sp. Au-Bac7 (assembly GCF_021341655.1). Lineage (NCBI taxonomy): Bacteria > Bacillati > Bacillota > Bacilli > Caryophanales > Bacillaceae > Bacillus > Bacillus sp. Au-Bac7. The sequence goes on from NZ_JAJTTG010000031.1 coordinate 10,443, forward strand.
CCTGGAATAATCAAACCGTCAACCTCGTTCAGTTCTTCTTTATTTTTCACAAGAACTGCCGTTGCTCCATTAGCTTCTATTGCATTCATATGTTCTCTAACAGCTCCCTGAAGGCCAAGAACACCTACTTTTATATCTGTCATAGTTTTATCTCCTTATTACCAGCTATGCTCCTTCATGTACGCTTCTGGTCCCCAAACTTACAATCTCATCGCCAAATAGCTGTAATCAGTTTTTTTCAGATCTTCATCTTGGTAATGATCTAAGGCTTTTGCGAATTTTTATATATTCTGTGTTAATAACATCCCGAACTACAATGTACTTATGGTTATCAGCCAGTTTCTCCATAGCTATAATCATTCAAAGCCCCCTATTTCCGCCTTCTATTCGCAGAGCCTGCTTAATTGACCAAAAGAATATGATTTGTATTGTATAAATTTCCCTAATGAAAATAAACAATAAAAAATGGTTCCTGTCAAGACAGGAACCATTTCTTTTTTTATTAAAACCATCCTTTTACTGTGGATGAAACACTATCCCAAATATTTGCAAAGAATGAACCTACGCCACGCATTGCTAATACGAACCAGTTTGCTTTTTCAACTGTTTCGGCAGCAACAACATCAACGCTTGCCTTTTCTGATCCATCACTAGTTAAGAACGGAACTGCTTTTCCATCCTTTGTCTCTAAAGTAATATAACCAACCTTATCACCTTTTTTGACTGGAGCAGCCAGTTCACCCTTGCTGTTTAACTTTTTGTCATCCAATACTAGCTTTGCCACATAGTTTTCTTTATCTTCTTTTTTAATCACTAAATTAACAGCATCGCTTGTTTGAATTTTTACAGAGTCTTCTTTACCTTTTGTTACTTTAACAGATTCATTTCCCTTTACTGTGTAACCCGCAGGAAGAATCTCTTCTGTGCTGAAATTGTTAAAGCCATAATTCAACAGTTTAGTTGCGTCTGTGAAACGGCTGTTTTTCGTTTCGCTCTTCATAATTACTGCAATAACACGTTGATCTCCGCGTTTAGCTGTTGCAGTTACATTGTAGCCTGCATAATCTGTAGAACCTGTTTTAAGACCATCTGCTCCTTCATATCCAAACACCAAAGAAGGCAACAGCCAGTTAAAGTTATCATATGTTCTACCATCACGGAATTTTAGCCTTGGCATGCCAGATGTCTCCAGCACTTCAGGGTAATCATTCAGCAAGTGATAAGCAAGTGATGCAACAGTTTTCGCAGACATCTCATTTTCATCTGTTTCACTGCCTGCAGGGTGATTGCCCAATAAGTCGCTGTTATTTAATCCAGATGAGTTTACAAACTTATAATCTTTAAGCCCGAGCTCCTCTGCCTTTTCATTCATAACATTAATATAGTTTTTTTCTGTTCCAGCAATTAGTTCAGCCAATGCTACTGTCGCAGCATTGCCAGAAAATATACCCATCGCTTGGTAAAGCTCTTTTACAGTGTATTCTTCCCCCTCTGTCAATCCTATGTTAGAAAGACCAGGAGCACCAGATAAACGGTGAATATAATTATTTATTTTAACCTTTTGATCCCAGCTAATTTTTCCTTCTTTTATTGCTTCAAGGACAATATATTCTGTCATCATTTTTGACATGGATGCTACACCCATTAGTTTATCTGCGTTCTTTTCGTATAATATTTCCCCCGTGGCAGCATCAACTAGTATAGCTGCACCAGCTTCCAATCCTAAAGTATCCTCATTCTCAGCTGCCTTTGCTTGTTGCGGTAGACCTGCAGCAACGGTGCTCACGAAAAGCACGGCCATAAGTACATACAGCGTCCACTTTTTTAATTGCATCAATGATAAAACCTCCAACACATTATTATTATCTATTAAACTTTAAATTATTTTTTTAAATTAAGAATTTCCCTTGTACAGTTTACCATAAAAAAAACAAAAAAAATAGACGGTGATAGAGTTCACCATCTATTGTAATATTCCGTAACAATTGCAAAACTACTTAAGAAATAGAGTAGTTTGGAGCTTCTTTTGTAATTTGGACATCATGCGGATGGCTTTCTCTTAAACCAGCGCCTGTCATTTTTACAAATTGTGTATTTTCTCTCAAATCAAGAAGATCTTTCGCACCACAATATCCCATACCAGAACGGATACCGCCTACTAGCTGATAAATTGTATCAGAAAGAGGTCCTTTATATGGAAGTCGCCCTTCAATACCTTCTGGAACAAATTTTTTGTTATCTTCTTGGAAGTAGCGGTCTTTAGAACCTTTTTCCATTGCTGATACAGAACCCATACCTCTGTATACTTTAAAGCGTCTGCCTTGGAATATTTCCGTTTCTCCAGGGCTTTCAGATACCCCAGCAAGAAGGCTTCCCAACATAACAGCATGTCCGCCAGCAGCCAGTGCTTTTACGATATCTCCTGAATATTTAATTCCTCCGTCAGCAATGATTGCTTTACCGTGTTTTCTAGCTTCTGTTGCACAATCATAAACTGCCGTAATTTGTGGAACACCAACACCTGCAACAACCCTAGTCGTACAGATTGATCCTGGTCCGATTCCTACCTTCACCACATCTGCTCCTGCTTCTATAAGTGCTCTTGTACCTTCAGCAGTAGCTACATTCCCAGCGATAATAGTTAAATCAGGGAAAGCATTCCTTATATCTCTAATACCGTCTAGAACACCTTTAGAATGTCCATGAGCAGTATCAATAACGATAGCATCTACTTGGGACTTAACTAAAAGCTCAACCCTTTTAATAGCATCGCTCGTTACGCCTACAGCAGCACCTACAAGCAATCTACCTTGTGCATCTTTAGCAGAGTTAGGGAACTCAATAACCTTTTCAATATCTTTAATTGTAATAAGGCCTTTCAAAACTCCCTCTTCATTGATAAGAGGCAGCTTTTCAATTTTATGTCTTTGCAGAATTTTTTCTGCTTCCTCTAATGTTGTACCTACTGGAGCCGTTACTAAGTTGTCCTTAGTCATTACATCACTAATTTTAATGGAAAAGTCTTCAATGAAACGAAGGTCTCTGTTTGTTATGATACCTACAAGTTTTTGCTCATCATGGTTATTAACGATAGGTACACCTGAAATGCGATATTTTGACATCAGATGTTCTGCATCAAATACTTGATGGTCTGGAGTTAGAAAAAATGGATCAGTAATTACACCACTCTCAGAGCGTTTAACTTTATCTACTTGCTCAGCTTGCTGTTCAATTGACATATTTTTGTGAATGATTCCCATTCCGCCTTGTCTAGCGATTGAGATTGCCATTTCAGCCTCTGTTACAGTATCCATACCCGCACTAATCAATGGGATATTTAATTTTAAATTAGACGCCAATTCTACTTTTAAGCTTACATCTCTTGGCAATACTTCTGATTTGGCAGGTATCAATAAAACATCATCAAAGGTTAAACCTTCTTTAGCAAATTTACTTTCCCACATTTTAACGCCTCCATTTAGTAAAAAAATATTATTAGTAGGTTATCAATTGGACAAAATACTGTCAAGGTTAGTTCAATAAGTTTCATTTTTCAAAAAATTCAGGAGGCAAACATATGTACAGTTCTTATAAGGACTGGGACTCGTTTAGCTGCTTTTTTTCCGCAGAATATTCCCAGCTTTTTCTAAAAAAATGCTATAAATTACTACATACCAGTGATGTCGATACGAAGAGCTATCAAAACTGCTATCCATTTATTTATTTTCTTGAGCATGGTAAGCTCTATTATCAACAAGCCCTAAACTCACCAATAAATATCCAGCCAGTTTTACTTTTTTACGGGTTTGTTCATCTAATAAAAGCTTGTCTCCTTACAATAGATCCTGCCTATCCAAGCAGTACCTCTGTACTAGCTCATGGTGTCTCAACAAGAAAAAGAAAAAAACAACAATACTTATTTTTTAAGGATGAAATAAAAATTCAAAAAAACGGATTATTTGCATGTATGTCGGAGAATATGTTTCAGCTTCCTTCAATTGAAGGAGAGAAGTTTAATATGGGTGAACTATTAAAACAAATACCTGAACTTAATGACTTATTCCATATATTCACAGGAAGTCCAACCTTTTTGCCGGTTACCCTTTCCAGTACAGAAGCAACCATCCCTTCTAAAGTGCTAGATAGTTACTTTATGAGTCAAGGCCGTTTTCAGCAGTACCTAGAAGACCAGTTAGGAATTCCTATTAAGGGGATAAGCACGAATAAAACTAGTCTTAATATTTCTTTTTCAGATAGCTTGCAGCCCGCTGCTCCGTTCTACTTCCATGTAACGGATGCTCAATACTATATTCCGGTAGAAAAACGCAGTGTACAGCTGCCTGAAATTCTTGTGCATTATTTATTATTATATAATTTGAGCATGATTGCCAGGTATGAAATAGAGTGGTGGAGTGAACTGATGAAGACGATGCCTAATCAAGATTATCCATATATTGAATCCTTTTTATCAATAGCTGCCAAAAAGGGGCCGCAGCTTATCTATCAATTTTTAGCAAACAAAATGTAGCTTAGATTTCCTAAT
>NZ_JAJTTG010000032.1:0-10259 GCF_021341655.1 Bacillus sp. Au-Bac7
TAAGCACCGCCTTTTTCGTTGCTTTTAGCTTTTTTTCTCGCCACTTTTAAGCATCGTGTTCTGAATAATAATATTAAACAGGGAAAGCAGAATGCTCGCTAGAAGGCTCATGCCAAAGCTTGAAATTTCAAAGCTGTCTCCCATTAGACGATCTGTTAATGAGAGTGTGATCGCATTGATCACAAATAAAAACAAACCTAACGAAAGTATTGTTACAGGGAGTGTCAATAAAATCAGGATAGGCTTCACCACAATATTAAGCAATGACAAAATGATACTAGCCCCAATTGCAGCTCCTATGCCTGACAGATAGAAAGAATCTTTGAACAAACCCGCCAATGCAATAAAAAACACGGCATTTATAACAATACCTAACAACCACTTCATATTTTCCTACACCTCATTTGGAAGAACAAATGTCATAATCAAATAAATCAGCACTAGCGTAAAGCCAGTTGGAATCAGTGCTAGAAGAAAGATTCCTCGCAACAGATTTGCATTAATATTGATACTTTCTGCAAGTCCGCCGATTACTCCTGCCAGTTTCCGATTATTTGTTGAGCGCATCAATTTCTTCATTTTATCTCCTTTCGAAGATTACTGTTGCTCCCGTTTCTTAATTTTGATGGAACCTGTTTTTGTGTTCGCTTCTATTCTTGTTCGTTTATCCAACGATTGAATAGACTGAAATTCCATCACTTTTTGGAGCACATCATTTTTTTCTTCTATTATTTGTATACCCTCAAGTTCAACATTAAATCCGCCAAAATTAGTCTTTAAGCTACCTGTTACGGCAAGCTCCTCTGGAAGCTGAACTTCAATGCTGCCTGTTGTCCCTTTTAACTCAAGCACCTCAATTTCTTCCGAATGGTCGATGCAAAGGATATTGCCATTAAAGGATTGAAGATCAACTTTTTTGAAAAAGCCTTCAGCCTTTATAGCTCCATTCAATGTTTCCCCGTCCAGCTCTTGAATCACACTGTTTTCAATTACTATACCGCCGTTTGCTGAATCTGCTTCCAGCTTTTCACTTTGCCCGGCATTTATTGTAATTTTCCCGTTTGCTGTTTTCGCATAAACCTGATCTGCGAAAAGATCATATGTTTTAATGGATCCGGTAAACAGTCTTACTTTTGCGATGTGGTACGTATTTTTTGGAACATATAGCTTCGTCTGCAGCTTCATCCATTTATGGTTCACCTTTATCTCCAGAGCATCTTCTTTCGCCTTTACTTTTACCTCTTTTAAAAATAAATCCTTCGCCTGCTCACTGGAATCGACCCTGTAGATTTTCGCTTTGCATTCAATCCGAATCTCCTGCTGATCCCAAGGAATAAGCTCTACTTCACCGTTTGGAATGTCAACATCGATATTTTTCGGGAATACCTCTGTAAACTGAAAAATATGCGATACTTCTTCATGTCTCGTAATATTTAACTGATCGAGATCCACTTCCTTAACCTTCTTTACGGCAGTATCTACAAAATCAAACAGTTTATCTTTAGCTGACTGGAATTTAAATGCCGATTGCTGATATGGTTCTTTTTTCTTTTCCTGAAATACAGACTCATCAAAACTCTCATCGTCGGTTTTTAGTATTTTAGCTAAATCTGCTTCCTCTGCCTTTTCTATTAGCGACAACGCCTCATCAATTGTCAGCTTGCCTTCCTCTAAAAGCTGCAGTATTCTTCTTTTTTCATCCGCCATTAATATTGCCTCCATTCTATCCCTAAGTGGTATATGTTTCCCTACTTGAGTAAAACTTTAAGCATAGCTATAAATGCAGCTGCTTTTTTCTGTCTGTGTATTTCTGTTTAGAACGTTAAGTAAATGTAAAACTAAGGAAAGCTGTGATACCTCTTGTTCTTCCCTTTCCTATTATTACGAATGAAACAATCTTAAAGTTTCATCTAAGCTGGGAATTGAGCATTTCTTTCTATCGTATGAGCATTATATAAAATTAAGAATAATGTCCACCTGGAAGTTAAGTATTAAAAAACCGGCCTCTGGAGTAATATCCAAAAGCCGGTAGGGCAGGATGCCTTATCCTGTTGTTATTTCCTCTGCATCTTTAATGCTTTGCTTCATACGCAGACGGTCTCTTTCCAGAATTGGTTTTAAATACTTTCCTGTATAGGAGCCTTCAAGCTCAGCGATCTTTTCTGGTGTGCCGCTTCCCAAAATAGTGCCGCCTTTGTCTCCTCCTTCTGGACCAAGATCGATAATATAATCTGTCGCTTTAATAACGTCAAGATTATGCTCAATTACAAGCACAGTATCTCCATTGTCGACAAGACGCTGCAGGACACCTAGCAGCCTTGATATATCATCAACATGCAAGCCTGTTGTCGGCTCATCCAATATATAGAAGGTTTTACCCGATGATCTTTTGTGCAACTCAGAAGCAAGCTTAACCCTTTGAGCTTCACCGCCTGACAGTGTTGTTGCTGGCTGTCCTAATTTGATATATCCTAACCCTACATCGACAATCGTTTGCAGCTTGCGGTGAATTTTCGGGATATTTTCAAAGAAGGAAACAGCATCCTCGACTGTCATGTCAAGCACATCGGAAATATTTTTCCCTTTGTACTGCACTTCTAGCGTTTCCCTGTTATATCGTTTTCCATGACAGACTTCACATGGGACGTACACATCTGGCAGGAAGTGCATTTCAATCTTGATGATTCCATCTCCGCGGCAAGCCTCGCATCTTCCGCCTTTAACATTGAAGCTGAATCTGCCCTTTTTATAACCGCGAACTTTCGCTTCATTCGTTGTAGCATAAACATCCCGGATATCATCGAATACGCCAGTATATGTGGCAGGATTGGATCTAGGTGTGCGGCCGATAGGAGATTGGTCGATATCAATTACCTTTTCAAGCTGCTCAATTCCTTTTATTTCTTTATGCTCACCCGGTTTTGCCTTTGCCCTGTTCAATTTTTGGGCAAGGCTTTTATGAAGAATTTCGTTTACGAGCGTGCTTTTTCCCGATCCGGAAACGCCTGTGACTGCTGTAAACACCCCTAACGGTATTTTCACACTGACATTTTTGAGATTGTTTTCTTTTGCTCCGATAATTTCCAGAACCCTGCCGTCATTTTTTCTGCGCTCAAGCGGCAGTGGAATAAACTTTTTACCTGATAAATATTGACCGGTTATGGAATTATCATCTTCCATTACTTCCTGTGGAGTTCCCGTTGAAATTATTTGTCCGCCGTGAACCCCTGCTCCCGGACCGACATCGATTAAATAATCTGCTTCCATCATTGTATCTTCATCATGCTCTACAACAATTAGCGTATTTCCGATGTCCCTCATATGCTTCAATGTATCAATCAATTTGTCATTATCTCTTTGATGTAGCCCAATAGACGGTTCATCTAGTATATAAAGTACGCCTGTCAGCCGTGAACCGATTTGCGTAGCAAGTCTGATTCGCTGCGCTTCTCCGCCGGATAAAGTTCCTGCAGCTCTGCTAAGTGTCAAGTAATCCAAACCAACATTATTAAGGAAACCAAGACGCTCTGAGATTTCCCGCAGAATTAGATTGGCTATTTGTTGTTCCTTTTGTGTTAAAGTAAGATTTTCGAAGAAGTTCTTCCCTTCAAGGACGGATTTTTCCGTCACTTGGCCGATGTGCAAGCCGTTCACAAATACTGCCTGAGCTTCCCTTTTTAAACGGTAGCCTTTACAAGTCGGACAATCTTGCTGCCCCATATACTTCTCCATTTGTTCCCGGATGAAATCGGAGCTTGTTTCCTTATATCGTCTTTCCACATTGCGAATAACACCTTCAAACTGGATATCATTTTCCCTTACTTGGCCAAAATCATTTTCATAACGGAAATGGATTTTTTCTTTGCCTGAGCCGTAAAGAATTTTATCCAGCATTGGTTTCGGAATATCTTTAACAGGTATATTCATGTCAATGCCATAATGGTTGCAGATACTTTCCAAAAGCTGCGGATAATATTGGGAACTGATAGATTCCCATGGTGCTATCGCGTTTTCCTTTAATGTGAGATTCGGATTAGGAATAACCAGTTCAACATCCACCTCTAACCTCGATCCAAGACCGTCACATTCAGGACATGCCCCAAACGGACTGTTGAAGGAGAATAATCTCGGTTCCAGCTCTCCGATGGAAAAACCGCAGATTGGGCAGGCATGATGCTCGCTGAACAGGAGCTCTTCTTCTCCAATCACGTCAATAATTACTTTTCCGCCGCCAAACTGAAGAGCAGATTCAAGGGAATCAGCAAGACGCTGAGAGATCCCTTCTTTAACGACAAGGCGGTCAATTACCACTTCAATATTGTGCTTTTTATTCTTCTCAAGCTCAATATCATCGCTCAGCTCATACATTTCTCCATCTATTCTGACACGAACATAACCTTGCTTCTTAATATCCTCCAGCACTTTCACATGTGCCCCTTTTCTGCCGGAAATGACAGGTGCAAGCACTTGAAGTCGGGTTCTCTCAGGGTATTCCAATATGCGGTCAACCATTTGTTCTATTGTTTGCGAAGTGATTTCAACCCCGTGCTCCGGACAAACCGGCCTGCCGATTCTGGCATACAGCAACCGCAAATAGTCGTATATTTCTGTAACCGTGCCGACAGTCGACCGCGGATTTCGGCTCGTTGTCTTTTGGTCAATGGAAATGGCAGGAGACAAACCTTCAATTGAATCAACATCCGGTTTATCCATCTGCCCAAGGAATTGGCGTGCATATGCTGATAAAGACTCAACATAGCGCCTTTGTCCTTCTGCATAGATAGTATCAAAAGCAAGAGAGGATTTCCCTGAGCCAGACAGTCCTGTGATTACAACAAGCTTATCTCTTGGTATAGTAATATCAATATTTTTCAGATTATGTGCCCTTGCACCTTTAACAATCAATTTATCTTTTGCCATTTCAGCCTTCACCCCTCTGCCTTAAGCTCAAGCAGCAAATCGCGGAGTTCTGCAGCTCTTTCGAAGTTGAGAGCTTTTGCAGCTTCCTTCATTTCTGCTTCCATTTGTGCAATCATTGCTTCTTTGTCTTTTTTCGTCAACTTTTCCAGCTTAGCAGATGCTGTATACTCTTCCGGCTCCTCTGCCGCCTGTGTTGCTCTTATTGTGGCTCTGATTCCTTTTTGGATCGTCTGTGGCGTAATGCCGTGCTTTTCATTATATTCTTCTTGGATAGCGCGGCGCCGTTTTGTTTCATTTATCGCTATTTCCATCGAGTTTGTCATTTTATCTGCATACATAATGACATGGCCATTCGAATTTCTCGCCGCACGGCCGATTGTTTGAATCAATGAACGCTCAGAACGGAGGAAGCCCTCTTTATCTGCATCCAGAATAGTAACAAGAGATACTTCCGGTATGTCCAGTCCTTCCCGCAACAGGTTGATTCCGACAAGTACATCATATTTGCCTAAACGAAGCTCCCGGATAATTTCAATCCGCTCTAAGGTCTTTACCTCAGAATGGAGATATTGAACCTTTATGCCGATTTCCTTCAAATAATCCGTCAAGTCTTCGGACATTTTTTTCGTTAAGGTAGTTACAAGTACCCTTTCGTTCTTTTTAATGCGTTCCTGAATTTCACTAATCAGATCATCTATCTGTCCTTCAATCGGTCGGATATCAATCGTCGGATCAAGCAAGCCAGTCGGTCTGATAATCTGCTCAATCATTTCCGGAGTATGCTCCAGCTCATATGGTCCCGGAGTTGCTGAAACACAAATCATCTGATTGATATGCTCCTCGAATTCACCAAACTTTAATGGCCTGTTGTCCATGGCTGACGGCAGTCGGAATCCATGTTCAACAAGCACACCTTTGCGCGCTTGGTCTCCGTTATACATCCCTCTGATTTGCGGCAATGTAACATGGGACTCGTCAATAACTAGCAAGAAGTCCTTCGGAAAGAAGTCTAATAATGTATATGGTGTCGAGCCTGGAGGTCTTAATGTTAAATGACGGGAGTAGTTTTCAATTCCCGAACAGAAGCCCATTTCCCTCATCATTTCCAAATCATATCTGCAGCGTTGTTCAAGTCGCTGTGCCTCTAACAGCTTATTGTCCTCCCGGAGCTTTTCAAGCTGCTCTTCCAGCTCTTTTTCAATATTTTCTATTGCTATTCTCATTTTCTCTTCTCGTGTAACGAAGTGGGAAGCTGGGAAAATGGAAACATGATTTCTTTCTCCAAAAATCTCTCCTGTCAATGCATCCACTTCACGGATGCGATCGATTTCATCTCCAAAAAACTCCACTCTAATGCAGCGCTCGTCACGGGATGCTGGGAAGATTTCGACGACATCTCCCCTTACGCGGAACGTTCCCCGCTTAAAGTCAATGTCATTACGGTCATACTGGATATCAACGAGCCTGCGAAGGAGCTGATTGCGTTCAATCTCCATACCTGCTCTCAGAGACACCACCATTTCCTTATACTCTTCAGGAGAACCTAAGCCATAGATGCAGGAAACACTAGCAATGATGATGACATCTTCCCTCTCAAACAGCGAGGCAGTCGCTGAGTGACGAAGCTTATCAATCTCATCGTTTATGCTGGCATCCTTTTCTATGAAAGTATCTGTGCTCGGCACATATGCTTCAGGCTGATAATAATCATAATAGCTGACAAAATACTCAACCGCATTGTTCGGAAAAAACTCCTTGAATTCACTGTAAAGCTGACCTGCCAATGTCTTGTTATGTGCAATGATCAATGTCGGCTTTTTTACTTCCTTAATAACATTGCTGACAGTAAATGTTTTTCCTGTCCCTGTTGCACCAAGGAGTGTTTGGATTTTTTTGCCCGAATTTATTCCAGAAACGAGCTGTTTAATTGCCTCGGGCTGGTCCCCATCAGGGGAATATTTAGAAACTAATTCGAATTCTTGGGTCACTGTAATCCTCCTGTTTCTTCCTTCTGTACTATAGGTTTCATTGATTTTCCTAATGATTAATAGGGGCTGTATATGTAAATGTAATTCAAAAATCTATTTAAGACACATCTTATAAACTATCCAAATTTAAGATTTGATATATCACCATTCTACCACAAACTTCCCTATTCAAACCAATAATATGCGAACGAATATTCCCCTTTTTTTATTTTTTGTTGTTTTTTAAATAAAAAAAGAATGCCCTTCCTTAGGATGATTCTCCACGAAGGAAACATTCACCTGTTTAAAGAAGGTCATTCTTTTCATTATTTATTCAGCGGCTTTAGCACTCTGTTTTTTCAGTCTGCCGCTAAGCCAAAACCCCACAGTCAGGGAAAATGCATCAATCACAATCAGCAAAAAGGAATTCGTATATCCCTTATACGCGGAGGCAGCGATCAACGCAACCGTAAGCACTAAAGCAACTACTCGATTGTAAGCCACCCTTGTAAAAAGCATAACTAATAATCCGGGAAAAATAAGTGCAGCTAAATAGATCATCTTATATTGATACACCTCTTTTTTGCTTGAGCGTTATTATCCTTCAATAACCGTAATGCCAAGTCTGGATAAAGCACTGGCAAGATTATTAAAGATTGGAATCCTGCTGAAGTCTACACCGAGCTGAATCGCAGTCTGTGCCACTTCTGGACGCAGGCCTGAAAGGTAAGCTGTAACACCAATCAGGTTTAAAGCATGGATAACATGAAAAATTTGCTGTGCTACCATTGTATCAATAATTGGTACGCCAGATAAGTCAATGAACAGCTTTTCCATATTATTATTATTACACTGCTTCAATGTAGTTTCCATAATAATATTAGCTCTTTGCGTATCGATATCCCCTAACAACGGCAGCACTCCAATTCCCTTTGTAATCGGGATGACAGGGCTGCTCAGTTCATAGATGGTCTCCTGCTGTGCAGAAAGCTGCTGATGCTTAAATTTATCGTAGTATTCTATAAAAATATTTGTAAAAATATCAAAGGCATAATTTGTTAAACGCAACCAATTGAACATGTTGCTGATACTGAAATTCTCTTGAGACTCCTCTGCGAATTTCTGAATATATTTAATTAAGATAGATTTGACGCATGTCAGCTGTTCAATCGACTCTAGTATCGGTACAGCGTCCTGAGATCTTTGTTTGGCGACCTTTACAGCCCACTCCGAAATACTTGCTTTATAAACAGTTTCCTCCGAATGAAAGACATGCAGTACATTCTTTACAAGCGTATGATAGCTGTTAACCAGCTCCTCTTTAATCGGCTGGCCCTCTTCAATCCTGTAGAATGCTGATTTATTTGTACTTAACGTCTTTAGCCATTCCTCTGCCATACTTTCTATCTGTTCATTTAAATAATTATATAATTCTTTTTTGCAGTCAGACACGTAATTCTCCTCCTAAAGGTAAGCGACAGTTCAATCTCTCAAAATAACAAGCTTTTAATTCCGCCAGTTTCATAGCAGCCTGTGCATTCACTATGTGGAAGGATATAACCAATAGCAATTGTACTATATATGGGCAGTATCTAACAGCAAAGCAGCTTGACTATCAATGAATCAAATGGCAGCTTTATTAAGCTATTGACCAAACTATTAGAAAGGGAATCCCTAGAATGCAGCTTGCAGCTTTATATCAAACAGGTAGGTTATGTGGAACTATTTTTCCAAAAGACCTGTCTTTAGTTTTTTATCAGTCCAGTGGCAATTACTTGAAAAAGAGGCTTCACGGACGAAGATCTTTTTTTGGCATTGCTCACCATCACAATTATTTCATTCAATTCTTGCGGAGTAAGTTCTTCTATGATCCATTCCGCCAATTCATGATGGCTTATAGATATATTCTTATACGGAATTTTAATTGTCCGACATTGCATTAACTCTTTCCTCAGAATATTTACATGATATTCATATCTTGATAATCCACTTTGTCTAGTATTCATCCCTTGTGTCCAATCCTCTTTATACATAGTTGCACCTCACTTTAGTTACAAACACTTGCAGACCTTCAAAATTAGAAACTTTTTATTTAAGTGTAAATATATCTACTTGATTAGTAGAGGTCAATCACGAAAGGCATTATCCTCCTATTATGGAAGGAAATTAGGAACAATGTCGTATACATGCTAGGGAAATAGTCTATTCCACTTCCCCGTTTTGTAAGGTAAAATTTACTACATAATGTATATACAAATATTTACCCCGTTTCCCATTTCATACACTGCTAAATGCTTCGTGATTTACTATGAGGAGGAATCAATATGGATATTGAAAAAATAAAAGCACAATATATCGGAACCCAATTAAAAGAAGATATCTTTTCAAATTCCATCGAAGGTCTTTTGCTGCTAAAAAAAGGCGCTGTTTTGGAAGATACCCATATTGATCTTCTTTTAAACCACAAAGTTGATGTTTCTAGTTTGACTTCTATTTCCGAAACTAGTGAGGCTTTGTCTGCTGAACAAGCTTACTTTGCTATTTTTACACAAGTGGAAGAAACTTTTGCCTCATTAATCAACAAAAGTGAAGAAGGTCTTGAGGAGTTACTCTCTGACTATAGGATTCTTATCGACCTTGCCTTACATGACATTACCATTTTAGACTTTATTCTCGATGATACGCATACCAGCAACTCTATCTACAAGCACAGTATCAATGTCGGCATTATTTCCGCGCTCATTGGACAAATACTAGGCTATTCTAATAGAAACTGTCACTTACTAAGCCAAATGGGTTTATTTCACGATATTGGAATGCTCCTAATCAAAGATGAAATTCTTAATAAGAAGACAAAGCTGACTCATTCAGAATATAAAGAAATCCAAAAACATACGACTTTAGGAAAAAGTATTCTATTCTCGATTAACTCATTAGATATCATCATCTCAAGAACAGCTCTGCTTCATCATGAAAAAATAAATGGCAAAGGATACCCACTTAACCGGCAAGAAAAGGATATACCATTTATGATTCAAATTATTTCCGTTGCCGACATCTTTAATAGTATGTGCTCAAGTACGTGGCATCAAAAGAAAAAGACATATTTCGAGGCCATCAATGAGCTAATTGATGAGGCCCATGGAAATGCCATCAATCCCGCAATCGTCATTCCTTTTGTTTCGTATCTTATGCGAAAGCAGCTCTTTAAAAAGGTGAAACTAAATACAGAGCAAACAGCGGAGATTATCTTTATTCATCCAAATGAGCCCCATTTACCTCTTGTCCGTATTGAGGATGACTATTTGGATTTGCGTAAATCAGCTTCTACTAAAATAATAGATAGGCAGGCATAACAAAAGACCACAGATA
>NZ_JAJTTG010000033.1:0-8327 GCF_021341655.1 Bacillus sp. Au-Bac7
TCCTTAGATAATCCAGTAATTCTTTATCTGTATATTCGCCTATTTCGTAAGGTAAAGCATCGAGTTTTAATAAATGAAGAGCTGCCTTCCCTTCCCTATCCCGTAATCGGAGCTATGGCAGGATATATATTAATTATATTTTACCGAAGGAAATAGCCTTCGTGACTTATATGGTAAAATCATGCCAACGAATTTGTTATTATTACATGAGAAGTTAGATAAAGCTGTCGATATGTTATACAGGAAAGATGGATTCAACTCAGACGAAGAAAGAATTAGATACTTAATAAAACTTTACCAAAGGGAAGTCTCCAGAATAACAAATAATCAATAAGACTTTATTGAATTGAAAAGATAATATTAATTATTTGAGACGGTTGTTAAACAATCAACTGTCTCAAATTTCTTAAACTGTATTTGACATATATATTCTTAAATCCCCTATTGTGGTGCATATTAGCTAGTTTCATTTAACTTCTCACGAATCATGAACCGATATAATTAAAACTTTTCTCTTTGATATTAAAATTTTGTAAGTTTCAGTAGTATTTATTTACGATTTGACATAAGTAAATAAACACAAAGCCTTAGTAACATCTTCCTCAGGTTTAAATACAGTTAAAATATATAGCCCCTCCAGTATCTAACATTAGCTTTTTTAGCTATAATCATTAGTTTAAAATTAATATTTACAACGAAATAAACTTCAGCATCTTCGTTTTACTTTTTTTATATAAAATCATTCCCAAACCCTTGATACTACTGTATTTATAAGCCATTTACCTCATTTTTCATACGCTCTCAGACGAATTTAGATTTTTTTCATGTACAACTGCTCATCTAATTTCTTTAAAAAGACCTTTAGCAACCCACTAAATTCACTTTCAGACTCAATATAAAATTTTTAACTGCTTAATTAATCCTTTTATTACCATCCAATCGCACATAATAGTTATTATGTGCGATTAAATAAAATTTGTAGTATACTAGAATATATGTTCTCGATTTGATATCTATTAAAAGGAGTTGGAGTCCTGAAGTTGAAAGACAAACATCAATTATACATAGAGAAAGATATACTTTCTTACTATGAAGAAGAGTTAGATATTTTTCGAGTGTACCTAGAGGACTTGGGTTACTCTTCCCTTACGATCCGTAACTATTTTTATGACACCAAGTTATTTCTAAATTATCTATATGAGCATAAATCGCAAAAAGTTGGATTGGAAACTATCACCAAACAGGATATTGCAGGATTTTTACGAAAGCATCACCGAAACGCATCGAAGGCAAGCCGGAACCGACGATTGATGACTCTAAGAACTCTATATAAATCTTTAATGAAATCAGAAATTCTAGATTATAACCCTGCTCAAGAAGTGGATATGGCAAAACAAGAAAAAGGACGGCTTCCCACTTATCTTAGTGACGAAGAACTCGCATTACTTTTTATGTCTATGCCACCAAGCGATTACTATATACGTAATAAATGTATATTAATGTTGATGGGACTTGCTGGATTACGTGTGGTAGAAGTACATAATCTTAACATTTCAGACATTATTAGAGATCAAGAAGATCCAGGTATTGAAGTATCAGGCAAAGGAAATAAAGCTCGGTACATTCCCCTTCCTGTTCCTTTATATCAATTACTATTGGATTATGAACGAGTATTTCGTGCGAAACCAAAACCTAATCATTCGAATGCGTTCTTTCTATCAAAAAGAGGTGTTAGAATTTCCAGAAGGAGAATACAAGAAATAACAGAGAATGCCTTTGAGTTTCTAGAGCAGCAACCTGGATTTCAATACTTGGAACAAAAGAAACTAACAGCTCATAAATTACGCCACACCTTTGGAACTGGTATGGTTCGAGATGGAACTGACTTAGTAACTATACAACAGCTTATGGGGCATACAAATTTGAACACTACGCAAATTTATACCCATGTTAGCAATGAACAGAAGCAAAAGGCTATGAGAAATAAGGATGTTTCAAGATTTTTTAACAATTAATTTTCACCGTAAACCCTTGAGGCTGTTGGGGTTGGCGGTTTTTTTAGTTAAGATTCACTTCTCTCAGACGAAATTAAATTAGTTTGCATGATGAACCACTCACTTAAATTTGTCACAATGCGTTTTTCAGACATCATTTAACTCCTTTTGATATACAATTTTTCTTTACAGAATAGATTATCAAAATTTAGTATTTGCAAAATTGGTAAAGTTGTAAATTTAGTAAAAATCTCATTTATTTTAAAGAAATCCCTAAGTACTTATAAATTATTTTTATTGAAAAATTTGAGTGCGTAAATTTATTAAACTATAACTATTTTCTTCATCATTGAATATTACTTTGGTACATCTCATCTAATTGGCTTCTAATAATTTATTGGGAACGATGTTTACTTTAAAATATTTCAATAATATTCAATAACCAGCATATCATGTAAATACTATTTTAAAAGATTAGAAAACCTTTACTCTATCAGGAATGTAATTAAAATTAGACTAATTGCATCTAAGGATTCCTAAAATAATCCTTATCAATGAGTATCTAAAACTATATTGTTTTTGTTCGTTAAATAAGGATTTAACGCAGACTTATTGATTTATATATTCATTGCTAATCCTTTCTTCTCTTGTCTGTTAAACGTTAAATACTCTCTTATTATTTTTGAATTCATAGTCATTAGTGCTTGGAACTCGCCGCAACCCAACACTTGGTTTATAAAAATTTAACACCGTATAAAAAATAGGCAGAGGATATATCCTCTGCCATTCATTGTTCTTATGATTTAACAGCATCCTTCAGTTTTTTTCCTGCTTTAAATGAAGGTGCTTTGCTTGCTGCAATTTCAATTTCCTCACCAGTTTGAGGGTTACGGCCTTTTCTTGCCGCACGTTCACTAACTGAGAAAGCTCCAAATCCAATAATCTCCACTTTATCACCATTTTTCAATGCTGTTGTTATTGTTTCCATTACGGAGTCAACTACTCTAGTTGAATCTTTTTTTGATAGTTCAGAGCTTTCGGCTACTGCATTAATAAGATCTGTTTTGTTCATAATTATGTACCTCCTAAAATCAGTCCTTAAGTAGAACTCTTTTAGTATTCCACAAACTTTTTTAATTCGCAATTATAAAGCTAATTGACTTGGAGCCTCAACAAAAGGTAGTGTAAGATGTGAAATAATATATACCATTTAGGAAGTCCTCTTATGGAACAAACGCCTCCTATTGTTTAAGTGTACAATTTCACAAACCCTTTAATATTTTCAGTTCTTACAGGAATGCTGCCCCGTTTTTTCCATAAGCTAATTTTTCATTTATTTAAAAAGAAGCATTAATCCTTACTGAATCAACACTCCCTTTAGATTAATTGGAATTGTTCACAAACTTATCTTAGAATCGAACACTTACCCAAAAGATTGTTTTATCATAGACAAGATTGCTCTTAAATATTTTTATATAACTTGGGATAACTCTATTGGGGAACTTTACTTTTTCATCACTATTTACAAAACTGATTCCCTTTATTAATCAAGTTTCTTTATAAAGGGTACACCACTAACAGAATCACCCGTTTTGTGCATTCCAAAGGCGTTTTTCCTAATGCTTGTTTACCGCCTGGGAAATCTTTTTGTACTTCTTTATTACTTCAAACTTTTTTCATTCTGTCTAAAATAAGACCATCAGACCCTTGGTTCACACCTATTACAAATTCTTTCATATATTGAGTGATATATTTACCGTAACCAGCGCTCTTATCTTTTTCCAGCAATTCTTCGACATAAAATACACCATTCGAGATTTTATCTAATAACAACGTACAAATCCCTGCATAAACACCACAAGCAACCTGTATATAAGTAGCATTTATTCCATATTTTTCAAATGTAAATTGACTGTTCATAACATTATACATATATCGCTCTTTGTCCTTGTATACAAGTAGAACTCCTACCAGGTCTTCACCCTCTAATTCAGCCTCCGAAGGATCTAAAACTTTTAAATTCCAATTCAATAAATCGTCTGTACATCCAAGATTATCCCGGATTATTTGTGTTGTATAATCGTTTACTTTATATATAAACCCAGTTTCCATATCATAAAGGGTTCCTAAACTCAAAACTTCCTCATGTGGCATTAAACATCCATAAAATTGGGTATCCCCTAATGTAACCTTAAATTCTTGAGCATAAACCTCTTTATATAGATGAAGAGGCACTTTTCCCTTAACTATCATCGGATAGTTTAATATTGCCTCATCTAAAAAACACTCAGGTGACCATGTAGAATATATAATACCCTTGTCCAGAAGTGACTTATCCTTGTAGAATGTGGTATCTTTTTCGACAATATAACATGCTAGTGGTTTTTCATTAGGATGCATGGCCATTATGGAATAAGCCATCCATTGCACAACCCCAGGATTCATTCCAGAACACACTATCCCTTTCATATTTGTAAACCTATGTTTAGCATTTTCAAATCGATAAAAACGTTCTAGTAAAGTAAATCCTTTTAGATTTTCGTCTTCATTTACTTCTATATTTTCTAAAGCTGAATTTACGTAAAAAACCCCAAATTCGTTGCATATATCTAGAATATCTATTGTATCTGCCCAAGATAAATCAACAATTAACGAAGTTTCAGTTTCGGAGATATGTTTACGTACCTCTTTTAAGTCTGTAAGATCGATTTGATTTAGAACTATTTGATTAATCAAATTAGGACATATTTCATTGTAGTAAGCAATATCCTTTTGTTTTATATCAATTAAGTGCAACATACTTTGCTTTGTAAATTTGTGTAGTGGATCAGTTGAGTCTGTAATAGTTTTATTTAACAAAGACAACAATGCTCTCGCAACACCACCAGCACTTCCAAAAATTGAAATTGCCACCCCAATATCACGCATATCATTCATCCTTTGAAAGTAAATTATCTAAGTTTAGATTTAATAGCATATGAACAATAAGTAAACCGGTGACGGCCCTTGTCTATCAGTATCATGAAATAAATTTTTATGTAGGAATAAATACTTATTTTAATATTGATTTAAAAAAATGTAATGGACACATGATTAGAGTCTACTCCTATCGAAAACTATTTACATAAATATGTTAGTCAGTGAATATTAGCTGAAAATTTCCACTATTTTAAGGAGGAATAAAACCATGATGCACCCTGATACAGAAATTCGGTTCGTGAGTGAGGAAATAGGCGTTGGTCTGTTTGCAACAAAATTAATCCCTAAAGGAACCATTACCTGGATTAAAGATGAATTAGATATCATTCTAAAAAAAGAGTATATTGAAAGTCTTGATGATGCACGAAAAAAGGTAATATATAAATACGCATATGAAGATAATGACATCGAATATGTTCTTAATTGGGATCACGCAAAGTATATTAATCATAGTTTTAATCCAAATATTGTAGATACAGCATATGACTTTGAGTTAGCAGCTAGAGACATTCAACCTGGCGAACAATTAACATGTGATTATGGTACGTTGGGTGGCGACGAAAAGTTTGAAAGTCCACCAGCAGAAGGATCATCAAGAACAAGAGTGTATTCAAATGACTATTTAACTTATTATAAAGAGTGGGATAACATGGCAAAAGAGGCTTTTAAGTATTTCAATAAGGTAGACCAACCACTAAAATATTTGATCCACGAAAAATTTATTGATAAAGTAAATGCTGTTGCTAATGGAACTGAACCAATAGATTCCATCCTCACTTTATGGAATTATGACCATCCTGAAAATAGTTAAAATTTTAGAAGAATAAGTGGATTTTTGTAGACTTGAATTAGAAACCGGTAAAGTTAAATGGAGATAAACTCGAATAGATTAACCCCTTTACTATAGTAGCACTAATATACAGAATAAAAAATAAATCCTCCTTAAGACTCCTGTCTAACTCTACTTTGCTACCATCAGCATAGTATTGAAATGCTTCCCCTAGAATAGAGGTTACTTTATCACTATCATTAGTTTCGGTCGTTACTTTCCATCCCATTTACCGGCTCATACATTTCAAAGTTTACATTTTCCGGTATTTTAAGCGTTACCTTAGAAGTACTTCCTTTTCAATAGGTATTTTACTGTATATGTCTCCCAAGCCTCTACTACTCTGAAGAGTGTACTGTTACGTGTACACACTGGAATAGTAATGAAGAAAACTACAGCATACGCTGAAAAGAATTCTAAACTTTATTTTTCATATAAAAATAAACTACTCCTTTATAAAATATTCCCCTTTAAACACTATATAAATCTAGTTGATCTTTTGACTATATCTCTTGTTAACATTTATTAAAATCAACTTGCGTACAATTACTGAAAATCTCTTTCTTAGAGACCTTACTTATAAGTATGTTTCTAAAAAGTTTACAATTGAAATCCACCGGACTAAAAGTTTTAACGTATGGGGAATATATGCTTATACCAACATCAAACAGTTTTTTATCTCTTCTCGTAATCCTTCACTTAATAATTTATTTCATATGATGCCCTGATTCATCTAAGATTTATTTGTAACTTTTTCCTCTACAATCCATATACTTCAACCATATTTTCCCCCAGTTAGAAAAGCTACTAACTTTATTATACAGTGATTTTCATTTTAAAAATTCATTAGTTTGTGAAATAGTGAACTTAAATTAAACTTCCATGTTTCTTCCATAAGCTAGATTTAATTTATACAGGAATGCTGCCCCGTTAGCAACAGTGCAAAAAGGAGCATAATCCCTTAATGGATTAAAGCCCCCGTTGCTTTAAGTACATTCCTTCACAAGCTTATTTATTTTCGTTTAATTTTATTATAATAATGCAACCCTTATAGTAATAGAACATGAAAGTGCCACTGGAAGTTAATTACCTATTATTAGACATAGTTTAATTAATGATTTTGTTTAAAATCTCTACTTCACCTTCTCCATTCTCTTCAACGATAGATTCTAGGACAAGTTTGTTTTGATTGTTTATGTAATAAGAATATATTTTTGAATCTCCCTTTAATGTTACAGCTACCATCCAATTTTTTTCCCCTGACAAATTTGCCATAAAGGGATCAGTCACGATATTTTTCTCTGGAACTTTTTTGTTTATCGTCAAATATTCAATCACTGCCTTTTCAATAGAAATAAATTTAAACTGAACATAACCAACTGCGATTATTATTACGACTGCAAGACCAAAAAGGATTTTAAGAATTTTTTTCATTTCAACACCTCAATAAAAATAATTAGTGTAATTTTATCCTTTTTAACCCTTTTTGTCACTTTTTTTCATTAATTATAACAACAAAAAATTGCAGCACACTTTAACGTAATTTATCCCATGTTTTTTCTATTAAATTTTACTATCCTGCCCCGTTTCTACCATAAACTTGTTTTCATTTATATTATAGGAATGCTGCCGAGTTAGTTCTTAGAAGGGATAACTCCTATTCATTAGAGGACATTTCACTATTGTTTAAGTGCATAGTTCCTTAAACCAGGCTTTTATAACATCATTGCACTCCTTTAGGAAATTAAGAAAAGCTGCCATAACGACAGCTTAAATTTCTTATTAACTATACTTCTTGAAAATATTCTTATAAACTCTAACCACATCAAAAATTAATGGGAACGCACAGAATGCAGTTATAAATAATCCTATATAACGAAAGAATTCTTCATTATCATCCATCCAATATAATACATTAGGTACGGGAGCAATTAATAAAACTAATCCAATAATAAAACCATAAAAAAGTGTTCGTTGTCTATCCACTTATCTAAATTCCTCTATTCATAAATTATTTTAATCCTATGTATTCTATCCTACTTTGAAAATTCCTTTTTCCTCTATACTGCCATTTTAGAACCATAATAAAAGAGCATCCTTTTATTTAAGTAAACCCCATCTAGCTTAAATGAAGAATCATATATCCATATTTGATTTATACAGGAATGCTGCCCTGTTTTTACCATAAAAAAACACCAACAAGGTAGTCAGTGAAACTATTTATTTATCTAAGAAACGATAGTAAAGTGCTATTACATAATTACCTATAATAAATACTGCATACATTTTAAACATAAATGCAAAGAAACCTTTTTCTTTGAAATTGAATAACAGATAAAGAATAGACATTACTAATACAAGTATATATAAAGGTGCTATTACTAACTTTGAATAGAGATCTGGTAACGTCATTTTTTTCTTTCACCCTAGTTCAGTAATTTCTTTTTTTGCTGCAATGAGTTTATTATATCTCTAGACTATATCATTTGAATACTTTAATTTATTGTATTTCTTATTGCACTAAT
>NZ_JAJTTG010000034.1:0-7553 GCF_021341655.1 Bacillus sp. Au-Bac7
TTTAGTTCAATAAGAAACTATGCTACATACGTTTTAAATGTAATAAAAATTAGTAAGATACTGAAAACTAAAGAACATTAGAAACATATTCTATTGACAGATGAATGTGTAACGCTTACAATTAGGATAAATAATATTTGGGATTGTAACTGCGTCGGCAGGCAACACCTAAGTGACCATTTCTAGACTTTTAATTTGTCTATTTTTAATGGTTATTTAGGTGTTTTTTATTTAGGAGGGAACATCGTGCGTATAAAAAAAATCTACAACAATAATATTATTTTGGCTCACGATGAAAAATTTGTAGAGAAGGTTTTGCTTGGTAAAGGCGTTGCTTTTGGGAAAAAGGAAGGAGAGGAAGTTGATAAGGAAAAGATAGAAAAGGTTTTCACTTTGGAGTCTAAAGAATTAGTTGATCGCTTTGTTAATCTAGTGGGTGAGATTCCTATTAATCACTTAGAACTAACAAATGCTATTGTCAAAGAAGCTGAAAAAGAACTAAGTATTAAATTTAATGATAGTATTTACATTGGATTAACTGACCACATAAATTATGCTCTTTACCGCTATCGACAAGGTGAGCAAATGAGAAATGCTTTTTTATGGGAAGTGAAAAAGTTTTATCCTAAAGAATACAAAGTTGCATTAAAAGCACTTGAAATTATTTACTATTTTGAAAAGGTTAAATTAAATGTAGATGAAGCCAGTTTTATCGCTCTACATTTTGTAAATGGTCAGAATTTACAATCTAATCTCAATATTAAAGGAAATAATGAAAATGCAGTTATTCTTGATATCCTAAATATTATTAAATTCCATTACAATATTGAGATTGAAGAGGATTCCATTAATTATAGCCGGTTTGTTACACATTTAAGGTACTTTTTACAAAGAATAAACGGTCAAGTACGTTATTCTTCTGATGATAATCAATTATTCTTGCAAGTTAAAACAAAGTATAAAAAGGCGTACGAATGTATATTAAAAATTAATGCCTATTTTAATGCTAAGATGAGTGTCACAATGACTACAGAAGAACAGTTATATTTTGTTTTGCACATTAATCGTTTAACTACGAGAGAAAATCAAATAAGATCAAGTAATGGATTGTAACTGTTAGGCAGGCAACACCTAAAATGATCTGTATGAAGCTCTGCATTCTTGTAATGCTTATTCATGCATGGTTGTTATAGGTGTTTTTTTCATACTAATTTTTGGAGGTAAGAAAATGTCGTATAATAAGCTGGCGTCAGCGATTATTGAACAAGTCGGTGGTGCAGAGAACGTTTCTAATTTAACACATTGCGTAACCCGCTTGCGGTTTAATCTTAAGAATGACGAATTAGCGGATACAGAAAAAATTAAAAATATAGATGGTGTTGTAGGGTGTGTCAATAAAGGTGGACAGCTTCAGGTCATTATTGGACCACATGTAAAAGATGTTCACGATGAGGTAGTAAAACTAGGTAATATGACAAGTGGAGAAAAAGGTGAGCCTGATGGCAAAAAAGGCTTCGCCAAGTTCTTTGATATCATTGCAGCTATTTTCATTCCGATAGTTGGTGCTTTGGCAGGATCAGGCATGGTTAAAGCTATTTTAGCTGTTAGTACAAACTTCGGTTGGATGACAACTGACTCACAAACATATTTTATTTTAAATATTATGGGGGATGCAGTATTTTACTTCTTGCCATTCTTAATTGCTTTTACTGCTGCTAAGAAGTTTAATACGAGTCCGCTATTGGCTCTTGTTTTTGCAGGAATACTTTTGCACCCTGATTTAACCGCTTTAAGAGTAGATGGTGGAGAAGCTGCGTTTTTAGGCATACCAATTAGATTAGCTACATATTCTTCATCTGTTATTCCTATTATTCTTATTGTTTTGCTTCAATCCTACGTAGAGAGATTTATGCAAAAGTATACACCAAATGTTGTTAAAGTTTTTGTAGTTCCAATGGTAACGATCTTAATAGTGGCACCAATCGGGTTAATTGCATTAGGACCACTTGGGTCAATTTTAGGAGATTATTTAGCAATAGGATTTACTTTCCTAGATGAAAGAGCAAGCTGGCTTGTCCCAATGTTAGTCGGAGGTTTAGCTCCTTTCCTTGTAATGACAGGAATGCATTATAGTTTAGGTGCCGTTCAGGCAACACAACGTGCTGCAGTAGGTTATGGTTCTATCCTAACACCAGGTACACTTTCTTATAATATGGCACAAGCGGGTGCCGTTTTAGCTGTTGCAGTTAGGACAAAGAATAAGAAATTAAAATCACTAGCAACATCAACAGGTGTATCCTGTTTAATGGGGATTTCTGAACCAGCACTTTATGGAGTTACCCTACAGAGAAAAAGAACATTGGCAGCAACGGTTATTGGAGGAGCCGCGGCCGGTTTATATGCTGGTATCACAGGGATAAAAACTTATTCTGCTGGTACATCTAATATCTTTTCTCTGCCGATTTATATGGGTGGAGATAGCATGTGGAGCTTTTATAATGCTATCTTTACAGTTATTGTAGCTATAGTTGTAGGCTTCGTAGTTTCAATAATATTATTTAAAGAAGAAGATACCGCAGCAAAGAAAGAAAGTGATACGTCTTCTGAAGACAATGAATCTGAAACAATTCATGCACAAATAAATGAGAAGGTACAAATGTACAGTCCATTAAATGGAATAGCTATGCCTCTTTCTAAGGTAGAGGATGATGCATTTTCCACTGAAGCTATGGGAAAAGGAATTGCGATTGATCCAACAGAAGGAAAAGTCGTCTCCCCATTTGATGGTAAGGTGGCAATGGTATTTAAAACGAAACACGCACTGGGCTTAGTGAGCAATGAAGGGGTAGAAGTATTAATCCATGTAGGTATTGATACAGTAAGGCTAGACGGAAGGTTCTTTGAGTCATTTGTTAAAGAAGGGGATCAAATTAAAAAAGGAGACATACTGCTGACTTTTGAAGCAGATGAGATGAGAAAAGCTGGCTACGATTTAACTACACCAATTATTGTAACCAATACGAGTCAGTATCTTGATATTGTTGAAGGGCAAGGCGGCGAAGTAGACAATAATACAATCATATTAACAGCAATTAAATAATGAAAGGGTTGAGAAGATGAGTATATTTCCTAAAGACTTCCTATGGGGCGGTGCAACAGCTGCTAACCAGTTTGAAGGAGCTTATAATGAAGATGGAAAAGGGCTATCTGTTCAGGATGTACTTCCAAAAGGGGTGTTTGGACCGATTACAGATGGACCGACAGAAGATAATTTGAAGCTGGATGGTATTAATTTTTATCATAGATATAAAGAAGACATTAAGTTATTTGCTGAACTGGGGTTTAAAGTATTCCGTATGTCAATTGCCTGGACAAGGATATTTCCGACAGGCGAAGAAGATACCCCTAATGAAGCAGGATTAGCCTTTTATGATCGTGTCTTTGATATGTGTCGTCAGTATAATATAGAGCCATTAGTAACACTATCACATTATGAATCTCCATTATATTTAAGCAAAAAATATGATGGCTGGCGCAGCAGAAAATTGATAAAGCTGTTTGCCAAATATGCCGAGACAGTATTTAACCGTTATAAAGATAAGGTTAAATATTGGATTACTTTTAATGAAATTAATGTAACTGCACATATTCCCCTATTAGGTGGCGGTGTATTAACACCAAGAGATCAATTAACCAAGCAGGATATGTATCAGGCTGCACATCACCAGCTTGTTGCAAGTGGGCTAGCTACAAAAATCGGCCGTGAAATTAATCCTAATTTTAGAATTGGTTGTATGGTGGCTTCAGCGCCGCGATATCCGATGACATGTAACCCGGATGATGTTACATATGCAATGGAAGATCAGCAAGGTGTTACTTTATTCGTCCATGTACATGCTAAAGGAGAGTACCCCTATTATAGTAATCGAATTTTTGAGCGCAATAACGTTCAATTAGAGATTACAGATGAAGATCGTGAGTGGTTAACGCACACAGTGGATTTTATATCATTTAGCTATTATAACAGCAGAACAGTAGCAAGAGATGATTCAAAGTACGAGCAAGCAGGTGGGAATATTACACGTGGATTAAGAAATCCTTATATAGAGTATTCTGAATGGGATTATCCTATTGATCCACAAGGACTTCGTTATATATTAAACTTCTACTATGAACGTTTTCAGCTACCACTGTTTGTTGCAGAAAATGGTATAGGAGCTATTGATACTCCAATAGAAGAAGACGGAATATTAAAGATTAATGATGATTACAGAATTTCCTACTTTAAAGAGCATATAAAAGAAGTAGGTAAAGCAATTGAAGATGGAGTTGATGTAATTGGATATACATCATGGGGGTGCATTGATTTAATCAGTGCTGCTTCAGCTCAGATGGAAAAAAGATATGGGTTTATTTATGTGGATCGTGATAAAAATGGGAATGGAACATTTAACCGCTATCGGAAAAAATCTTTTTACTGGTACAAAGATGTAATACGTACGAATGGTTTATCCTGTTTAAGTGATTGAAATTTATGTAAAGATTATTTTTTCATATAGAAGATATAATATACAAATTTAGGACCTGATGGACAAAAGCCGTTAAATTCGATAAAAGATCGATTTTACGGCTTTTGTCTTTTATATAAAACTTACTATAACACTTAGACACATTGAATTCTGGCTGCTAAATAATTGTTTGTATTAGTCCTTCGTGACTCCGGAGGTGAAAAACTGCGTAATTAAGAGATAAGTGTTTGTTTATTGAGGGAGGTTAGTGACATAAGAAAATTATTATAGATAACAACTAACAAAAAAAGTTACCTTTCAGTAACCTTAAGATATTAAGCTCTTATTACTAATTAATAATTAGTAATCCAGTCAATCAAGTGATTATAGTCGCTTGAAAATCTTATGTTTTTTTTATTATTAGATTGGTTAAGGTGATCTAAAATATCCCCTTCATCTAATAAAAATGCAATTGCACTGGTTTTTTCTAATAGGACATTAGAGAAAAACTTGTCTTTCCACAATTTTTGAACTGCGAAGTGTTCGGGTGTATAACCTTTTCTATTTACTAATAATTTAAATTTTTTGCCTTGGTTAATAAACACATTACATTTTTGCTCAAAAGAATCAAACCACATACTTACATCTGCAATGGAGATATATCCTGTCAAATTAGTAATAATCATATCTTTCGAAATGGATGTACACGTATTATTAACATTCAAATAAAGAACAACTCCTTTTTTAGTATTATAAACCGAATATGGTTAAGGGCATAGGTTATTTCGCACAGTTTGTAACTATTGTGCACTACTATAAGAAGTTTGGCGGCATTCATGCATAAAGGAACTGAAAAGAAGAAAGTTTGTAAAGGAATACACATAAATAATCGGGGGCCTTAGTCCAAGAAGGATTATTGCTTTAATATCTTATATTTCTTCAACATTTTGAACTAGTAAATAAAATCTGATCTGTATTTACAATGTTTTTATTTTTATAAGGGATTTGTTCAATAATCGTTTCAAAAGCTATTAATGATTAGTTTTTTTGGTTAGCTATAAATTATTTCCTACCTTCACCGATTTTCCTTGAAAAATATTCATTAGTACTATATAGTACTAAATATGGTGAAGAATAAACTAATGAATCGAAAGCATGTCATTGAAGTAGCAGCGATTTTATTTTTAGAAAAGGGATTTGCATACACAAGCATGGATGAATTGGTTCGAGTCAGTAAAGTGTGCAAGTCAAATGTGTATTATCATTTCTCGAACAAAGAAGAATTATTAGAAGCTGTCGTTGATTATTGGATTGCGAAGTACCATTTTGCAATAGAAGAGGTGATAAACCAGCAACAACTTTCGGTCGAGCAACGAGTGACCATGTTTTTAATGCAATTAGCACAAGGTGTGCAAGTGAGGGAGTTTAAAGGAAGTTGTCCATTTATTACACTGGCAATTCAAAGCCCGGCACAAGCTACCCAACTGAAAGAAAGAATTGGCTTGTTTTTTGCCGAATTGCAATCAAAGGTCAGTTTGCTTATTGCTCAAGGAATCGAAAGAGGGGAATTTCGAAAGGCAATCCAGCCAGAAGAAATAGCCTCATTATTTATTACCAATTTGGAAGGCGCATTATTTATTGCAGAAACACAAAAGGATGCAACAATCATTACAAAAACAGCTCAACAATTTATGAAATTGCTTCATTAAAGAGGCAATTTTTTTTACACAAGATTAGGACTAAATAGTACTAAAGTGGAGGGTAAATGATGAAAAGAATATTATTAATAGGTGGAACTGGTTTTATTGGTAAGCAATTAGTGCAACAAATAGCAATGGAGCAGGTCGAGATTTTCTTGTTGGTAAGGTCTAAAAGTAAAGCAATCAAGTTGTTTGAAGAAAGTGGGTATCTTCACAGAAATCTATTGCAATTTGTAGAAGGTGATTTAACTAAAAAAGGGTTAGGATTACGTGAAGAGGACCTGCAACAAGTAAAGAAGAGTGATGTAATCATTCATGCAGGTGGACCAATGGATATAAGTATCTCTGAAAAACAAGCGACGTCAGCGTTTTTAAACGGTGCAAAATATGTGAGTGAAATTGCAGAAAGCATACATATAACAAAAGGTTTAGAACATTTTATCCATGTAGTAGGGTATATGAGTCCATTTAATGATGACAACAGCGATATAGATATTAATGTATTTCAAGATGCATACCAATATTCAGAAATAAAAAATCATTACGAACGTACAAAATTTTTAGCTGATCTCTATATGCGGCAACAGGCAAAAAAAGTAGGTTATCCTATTTCGGTTATTAATCCCCCTACAGTTGTTGGTCCTAGTCAGACTGGGAGTACAGAACAGGTGGATGGGTTAGGGTTGCTTGTAAAAAGTATGCGTAAAGGTCTTATGCCTGTTGTACCTGGGGGAGGGGATTATCGACTTCCACTGATTGCAAATGATGTATTAGCAAAATTTATTATCCGAATTTTAAATCAACAGCAGCCGAAGAGTCATACATATACACTCGTCCCAGACCGTCAAATGGATCTAAATGTATCTGAATTACTTCGTATCATGGCGGAAAGTTTGAATGTAAAAGCACCTAATAAGGCTATTCCATTACAGATTATGAAATTATTACTGAATAGCGGCGGAAGTAAAATAACTGGAATTCCAACAGATAGTTTAAACTTCTTAACGAATAAAGACTTCTCAAATGCCAAGGTAAAAAAAGTAATGGGACCAGATTGGTTCCGGACGACGAGTGTAAAGAACTTTTTACCAGTTGTAATCGCAGATATAGATTATCGTATAACGTATCCTCATCAGCAATTAGATTCCAGATTTAATAGAGTACTTATCGGTAATGTCGTTGTTTATCAAACAAGCGGAGAAGGAAAGCCATTTATCTTGTTCCATGGTTTATTAAGTGATGGAGAAGATTTATTTCCACTAGGGATTCAGTTACATGAAAAAACAGGTCGACCTGTGTGGATTGTTGATTTGCCTGGTTTGGGACGTTCCCCTTTTCAAAAGGG
>NZ_JAJTTG010000035.1:0-7290 GCF_021341655.1 Bacillus sp. Au-Bac7
TAACCGAAGGTTGGCTAGTTTCTTGCGCTCATTTTCTTCGTAAACAGCTTGATGGTGTTCGGTTCTCTCTAATCAAATCTGTAAAGTAAAACAAATTACTGTTCTCTTACCCTTTCCGGATCGAAAGTTACATAATCCTCCTGTCCGGCATCGGTGGGATGATTGCTGGCTTTAAGTGAGTAAAACAATCCGACAAAGATGCAAAGAATGCCGAATAACTGCAACCACTTTAGATGAGTACCCGTGACGACGATATCCAATAAGATAGCGACTGCAGGGTCCACAAAAATCAAAAAAGAGACGACGGTTGTTGGCAACTGACGGATACTACTGAAAAATAAGAGATACACGATTCCTGTATGAATAACCCCAGTTGTAATAGCATAGCCCCACTGGGAATTTCCAATCGTTTGGTAACTGTAAAAATGAATAAAAGGCAGTAATACGATTAGGCCTATCACCATTTGAAAAAAAGTGGTTGCATATACACTGGTTTTTGTAATTCTCTTTCCTAAGAGCATTGTTGCTGCGTAGAAACATGCTGAAATGATGCTGTATAGGATGCCCCTCCAGCCTGCCGAAGCTAAATGGAAGCCGTTGGCTCCGACAATTCCCAATGTTCCAATAAAGCAAATCAGCATAGAAACATACATTAAATTTGTCATTTTT
Organism: Bacillus sp. Au-Bac7; assembly: GCF_021341655.1. Lineage (NCBI taxonomy): Bacteria > Bacillati > Bacillota > Bacilli > Caryophanales > Bacillaceae > Bacillus > Bacillus sp. Au-Bac7. The sequence goes on from NZ_JAJTTG010000035.1 coordinate 670, forward strand.
TCCTTAAAGAGAAGGCTTCCGATCGCAAGAACCATGATAGGTGCCAAATGATATAAGGTAATTGCGATCGTTATTGATGTCGCTTCAAATGCTTTAAAAAGAAATACCCAGTTTAAAACATTCGTCATGCCACAACAAGCAATACGTACTAGTTCTTTCCTATCCCATCGCTCCCTTTTAAAACTGCCTGTTACAATCCAAGCTATACATAGGAACACCGCGGCGCATATACATCGAATCCATACCAATTCCATTGCGGGAAGCCCTGTGAGAGTTGAGAAAAAGCCAACAGATCCGAAGATTGCCATGGCTATAATTAATTGAAATAAAGCACTTTTGTTCATGTCCATCCTCCTTACTTGCACATATATTTATCTCCGTGCAGGCATTCCGTCGCGTGTGAGGATATTTTCCCACATCGCATCTGGAATAGAGAGTGTCTGTTGACTATCACGTGGCAAGCTAGTCCATATTTCTTCTTCTCTGCCTTCTTTTAGTTTCTGAACCCAGTCCGGCTCCATCAGGAGCTCTCTGCCTAATCCAAACAGAGGTATTCCCTTTTCTAATACATCCAATGCATCGCCTGGTGTATGAATAGAACCCAGAGACAGGAAGCTTGTTCTGTCAGCAATCACATCCCGAAAAATCTCCAATCTTGTCTTTGTTTGATCCGAGCCGCTACGAGGCATAGACCAAACATTTTTGACAGAGAGATGTAAATAGGATAGACCTTGATCAGCTAATTGATCTACTAACGCTATGGTCTCCTCCATTTTTATTCCATCTTCTTCCGGTTCCTCTGGTGAAAAGCGGTATCCAATAATAAAGTTGTTGTCTGCATATTGATTACGTACTCGTTTTACTTCTTCGATTACAGCCAGTGGAAAACACACTCGTTTTTCCAACGTTCCACCCCATTTGTCCGTTCGACGATTTGAATATCCGGAGAAGAATTGTTGGATAAGGTAGCCATTGGCCCCATGGATTTCAACACCATCAAATCCTGCACGTATGGCCATCTCAGTCGCATGTCCGAAGTCTTGAATAGTGGATAGAATTTCTTCATGTGTTAACGTACGTGGAATGTATCCTTCACCTGCATCCTTATAGATACTTGCCACAATGCCGCTAGGGCTTACCATCTGCTTTTCACCAATATATTCGATAAGGCTCTCACTCCCTCCATGATGGAGCTGAAGAATGGCTTTTGCTCCTTTTTCTTGTATTGTAGTTGCCAGCTGTGCGAGACCTGAAACGTTCTGTTCCCCATATGCTTTCATTTGACGGGGAAAGCTAGTGGCAATGGCAGATATTGCCGCAGCCGCAGTGATAAACATGGCGGGGCCATCTGCTCTTCTCCTATAATAAGCAAGTTCCTCATGAGAAACGCTCCCATCTATATTTCCGGAATAGGTCGTCATTGGTGCGACGACTACTCGATTCGTAAGCGTTACTCCATTTGAAAGTGTGTACGGTGAAAGGATCCTCTTGTATAGCTGTTTAATCATAATCTGCACGCTCCCATTTCTTTACTTTTTATTTGAATGGACTTACAACAATTATTGTATTTCTAAAGCTTAAATAAGTAAAATGAATGTTTTTCATATTACACATTCGCATATCTCATGTATAATATAACAAAAAGGATGTGAGACGATTTGAATTTTTATCAACTTGAAGTGCTTTTGAAAGTAGTCGAGAGTGGGGGCTTTACAAAGGCAGGGCATGAGATTGGGCTGACCCAATCGGGTGTTAGCCACAACATTACAGCGCTAGAATCGGAACTTGGTGTAACGCTATTAAACCGCGGGAGAGGTGGTACATCGTTGACCACTGCAGGGGAGTACATTATTCCTCATATACGAAATATTGTAGCAAACATGGCTCATATGGAACAGAAGGTGGCTGCCATAAAAGGAATGGAACTTGGAAAGATTTCTGTTGGGAGTTTTCCGAGTTTTACTAGCGCATTTATACCTGCTTTATTTTCTATATGTAAAGAGCGCTTTCCAAGTGTTGAAATTGTGTTATACGAAGGTGGGTACGGTGACATCACAAAGTGGGTTGAAGAGGGAACGGTAGACCTTGGATTTACTGCATTGCCAGTTAAAGGTTTAGAATGTATTCCACTATTGGAAGACCCTTTGTCTGCAGTCGTATATGATGGACATCCTTTTATAGATCAAGATGCTGTCACGATGACAGATTTCCTTGAGGAACCGTTCATCATGTTACGATCTGGATGTGAAGTCCTTATAGAGGATGAATGTCGTAAAGTCGATCTCTCATTGCGCGTTTCTTATAATAGCAAAGATAATGAGACGGTACTGTCCATGGTAAAAGGAAAACTTGGCGTCAGTATCATGCCAAACCTAGCAGTCCCTAGACAGACAAACAATATTCATATTTTGCCTTTGCATCCACCGGTAGTCCGACAACTCGGATTAATTATGAAACCTTTGGAGAAGATGACGCCACTTGCACAAGAATTTGGGAAGATTGTAACAGACTATTTTAAAAATCATGAGAAGTAAAATTTAACAGGATTTTCCATGTAAAGTGGTTGTGTACAAGCTGGACCGCATTTCTCGTTCCACTAAGTACTTCATAGAACTAAGTATCTTACGCATTCTATGTCTTGTCTTACTTACCGTACAGGTAACCGGCTAGAATGTGTCTAAAATGTGTCCAAACGTACATTTTTTCACTTTTGGTCACGTGACCCCTACATGAGTACGCAAAAACAGAAGGACGAAAAGTCCTTCTAGGGAATTTTAAACCAGCGATTTTGAGGTAGTTTTTAATCAGCCTTGACATAGTACATATTGTAATTATAATTTTTGATTGGTTTAGATGAAGTAATAACAGGTGGAAATTGACTGTTCCATATTTTGGAGCGGTTTTTTGGGTTTTTTTTTGTGAAAAATAGGCTTTAAATATGAAATGAGGTGTTTTAGGTTGTGGAATCAAGTTTATGACCCATTAAATAGTATTTGGATATCAGCTTTAATTGCTTCTATTCCAATTATTGTATTTATTATTTTATTATTATTTAAAATGAAAGGTTATATAGCTGCTTTAATAAGTATTTTGGCAGCAGCTATCAATCACTGGATTCATACTAATTTCTCATCCTTAAAAATCATATTAGTCGGTAACCCCTAAAACTCCTTGTAATATCATAGGTTTTCTTGTTAAACGGGATCATTGTCCCAACCAGCCTGAAACATGTTTATACAAGTAGGGGGTTAACAGTTTAGCTGACGGGATTGATTCCCACGGGGGCGCCGTTCTACCCCGACTACCGTAATCATAAAACTATAAAAAAAATGGACAACCAGAAAAATCTGGCTAACCATATATTACGAACGGGAGCGTTAATCCAGTAGGGGTTAATGCTTTTTTACTGCTCTGGTACTAAAATGGCAGCATTCCTGTAATAAATAATGAAAAAATCCCTATTGAAGAAGCGAGGTAGTTTAGCTCAAGAAGAAATTATAAAAGTAGTCGGGTGCTAAATCTAAAATAAAACGCCCGACCGATTTGGTAGGGCAATGTGGTTATTTCTTCTTTGCAATTTCTTTCCTATTAGGTGCAAGGGGAGGTTGTTCTAACCATTTATTTTCTACCATAAGATCAAACCAATTCTTTGTAACCATAAGGTTTTGTAGAATAGTCTTCTCATAAGTGGCTACAAGATCAGTCCGCATGGCCGATGCTAAACCAGAGCCATGATAATTTTGAGCAGCCTGAAACAAGAAACCCATATGATAAAGGATTAACTTATCGGAAAACGGTGAGTCAGTAGAGGTAGTTACTTCTGTTTCCAGAGACTTTGGCACTGGTAAGTTATCTGCCTGAAGTATTTTTGCTAATGCTCTTATTTGACCATCTGCTGTTTTTTCTGAATCAGTTAAAAACTTTCTAACTTCTTTAGATCCTGCTATCTGTGAGAATGCAATAGACAGAGTTTTAGCCATTATACTTTTCTTAAGGTTTAACGAAAGACTTATAATTTCAGTTCCAGCAAGCATTCTGCCTTTGCCAAAAAATCCATCAGTAAAATCTTTACTCGTGATATAACTTGGATGTTCGTACGCATAGTATTGTGGATCCCTTTGAAATAGACCTTTTTTAAGCAATAGCTCAATTGTGTCATGATACATTTTATTTCCAGCTGCACTAGATGAATCATAAAAGCTTCTCAAGTCTTTCCTGACTGAAATACATAGTGCTGTGTTATGTCCTAAAATTCCATGTATAGTCATGATATGTAAATAATTTAGGCAGAATGCATCTGAAAACAATCGCTGTTTTCCTAAAAATAAGTCAGCTTCATTAAATCCAATTGGAACAGGAAATCCTTCTTCCACAATAAAATTACCAATTTCTTTCTTTTGTTGGGCAAATGTCTCTATAGCAGTATGAAATATTTCTTTTATTTCTTTATCTTCTATAATGGAATACATATATTTATTCACTATATATGACGCTGTTCCATTTATATACTCTGCCCATAAGGAACCTATCTCAGAAGAAGTTAGTGCTAATTTTCCCATAAATTATTCACCTCAATAATAATATCTCCAACTGCATTCAGAATATGTTAATAATGACTATATAAAAGCCTTGAAAATATTTCTATAGATTTCAAAACACTGACCTTTATTGTAATGCAATATTCTTTAATTTTTAGAAATGCTAGTTTATTGTGCTATAGTGGCAGCATTCCTGTAATAACTGAAAATAACCACTCTTATGTCACAATCAGGGCAGTTTAGCTGAAGAAGTAATTTGTTTTGGCGATTTACTTTTGGTATGTAAAAAACTTAAGGTGAAGGTTTATCTAAAAAAACTTCATTAGTTAAAAAATGGCTAGAAAACGGAGTAGAGGAACATAATAATACCTATAAATCATATAGGTGGTTAGCAATGAAGGATACATTGAAAAGAAGTATACAGGAGAACACTGATATAATAAAACAGAAATTTAACAATACTGCAGATTTAAAGTTTAGGGAAATTACCATTGGGACTGACAATGATAATAGATTATGTGTAGTATATTTAGATGGCATTATAGATACAAATTTCTTACAAGAGTCAGTGATAGAACCTATTATTAGAGCTAGTTTCAATAATAGGTTGATGGAAGATAATGTTATAAATTATGTATCAAATTCCATATTAACAATTGCAAGTGTAAAACAATTAAAGTCAATAACAGAGGCAGTTGATGGAATTATTCAAGGAAATGCTGTTTTACTATTTGACGGTAACCTGGTAGCAATAATGGTAGATGTGACTAAATGGGCAGAGCGATCCCTGGAGGAAGCTCTTGGGGAACGTTCTTTAAGAGGGATTGTACTTGGTTTTTCAGAAAAAGCTAAAACAAACATTAATGTTTTGAGAGGTATAATTAAAACAGAGCAATTGTGTGTGGATAAGATGACATTCGGTACGATCGCAAAGTCGGACGTTTATCTGCTTTTTATTAAAGGTGTAGTGGATTCTGGTGTATTACAAGAAGTAAGAGATAGACTTCATAATACGGATGTTAAATATATCTTAGAAGCTAGAATTTTTGAAGACATTCTAGAAGGTAAACAAAAAACAATATTTCCAATTGTAAAACCTACAGATCGTCCTGATATAGCAGCATCAGCTCTTTTTGAAGGTCGAGTTTTAGTAGTGGTAGATGGAACCCCTCAAGTAATTATAGCACCATCTTTATTTGTGGAATATTTGCAATCTCCAGGTGATTATTATTTAAAATATGGGAGGTTTTTGAATAGATTTATCCGTTTTTTTGCCTTTTTATCCTCCATTTTCTTACCAGGTATTTATTTAGCTTTAGATAAATATGCTAAAGAAAACTTTCCTAATAAACTATATGAAACCTTAATAACTAAGGATGAACTTTTACCAACCATCTGGGAAATTTTAATTTTAAATATATTACTAAGGATTTTTTTTGATGCAGTATTAAGAATACCTAAAAGTACTGTTTTAATTATATCCTTACTTGGTTCCATATTACTTGGAGAAACAGCAGTTAGTGCTAAGTTAATTCATCCAATTAGTCTTCTTATTATAGGAATTTCATTTATTTCAGCAGCTTTGTTGGCGAACAAGGGACTCGGCTCAGCTATTGATCCTTTAAGGTTCGTATTTATTTTTCTAGGTTATTTCTTTGGGTTTAATGGACTAATAATCGGTATGACAATTTTGGTTTTACACTTAACAAGTCTAAAATCAATTGGTGTTCCATACCTTTCTCCTTTAATACCTTTAAGAATAAATGAACTTAAGGATGTTGTTTACAGAGGAGACTTAAAGACATTGTTAAATAGTAAGCATTCATTTCATGAAGAAAATAAAAGGGAATAGTATCAGAGAGGAATTTTTAAAACAGGTGTGGTGGTACAATTCTACATCTGTTTTTTTAAAAGAGAAAGCCTCTTAAATAAGAAAAAGTTAAACAATTTAATACCTTTTACTAATGAGTAAATATTGCAGTATTCTGTAACTAAGTAAAAAAAGGGTAGTTTGTGAACATTACACTTAAGCTATAGGGGGCTTTTCTTAAATATAAGGGCAGCCTTTTGTTATGTAACAATA
>NZ_JAJTTG010000036.1:0-6640 GCF_021341655.1 Bacillus sp. Au-Bac7
TTTAAACATAGTATCCTAAACTAGAGTACTCTAAGTACTCGAAGTTTAGGATTTTTTAATTACAGTGCTTTAACTATTAAATATATAAGGGTATTATTAATAGTAGTTAAAGTATTTAAAGGTGGTGGAAAGATGAAGGTTCAGAAAGTAATTGTGGAGGAAAAATCATATCCGTTATACATACTGCTAGATAAAGAATTTGAAGTGATAGAACCGGTTAAGCGATTTATAAAGTACTTGGATAATACGGGCAAAGCTCCAAATACCATTAAAACATATTGTTATCATCTCAAGCTGTTTTATGAATTTATGAGCCAAAGTAGAATCGAATTAGGAGATTTACAATTTGAGGATTTAGCAAACTTTGTAGGATGGTTAAGAAATCCAGCAGGGCATTTAAAGGTAATAGATATACAACCAAAGAAGGCTAAAAGAGAGGAAACATCAGTTAATTCCATACTTAACGCTGTAACTAGTTTCTTAGAGTATTTAAATCGCACAGAAAATTTTAAAGCTATAGATATGTCTAAAGAAGCAAGAGGAAGAAACTTTAAGGGGTTTCTTCACCATATTTCTAAAGGTAGATCCTATAAAAAAAATATTTTAAAGCTTAGGGTCAAAAAGAAACTTGTACAAGTATTAGAACATGGACAAGTCAAAGCAATAATTGAGGCATGTCATACCAAAAGAGATAAGTTACTTATTATGCTTATGTATGAAGGGGGACTTCGGATAGGAGAAGCATTATCCCTTCGTATTGAAGATATTTCAACATGGGATAACCAGATTAACATCAGGCCAAGAGATCATAATGAAAATGGAGCTTATATTAAACTTAAAAAAGAAAGAACTATTGATGTAAGTAAGGAATTAATGGCATTATATACCGATTACTTAGTACATGAATATGGGGAAGATTTAGATCATGATTATATATTTATTAATCTTAAAGATTCTTATTTTGGCCACCCTCTAAAATATCAAAGTGTATTAGACTTAATAAGAAGACTAGGAAAACGGACAGGGATTACTTTCACTGCCCATATATTACGTCATACGCATGCCACAGAGCTTATTAGAAGTGGATGGGATGCTGCATATGTACAAAAAAGATTAGGGCATGCCCATGTACAAACAACACTTGATACGTATGTTCATCTTTCTGATCAAGATATGAAGAATGAATATAAAAAGTATCTTCAAGGGAGAGAAACATGACAATGAAATTTCCAAGTGTAGCAACTAATCGAAAGCTTATCGCTAGTACAGAGATTAATAAAAAAATAGCTAATATGACAAGTGTTTTAAAAGGTTATTGGGCAGCAGATAGATGGGATATAAGAATTTGTCCGCATCCTAGTGCAATTGAGTTAAGTAAGAATCCGTCACTAAGAAATCGTTGGGTAAATTTCGATAAGGTGGAAAATGTCTGGTTGAAAACAGAATTAAAATATTTTTATTACCTTCACTTGAATAATGGAGCTTGGAATGCAAAATCCGTTTGGATTAGAAAGGGAACAGTGATAAGCCGGATGATGGGATTTTTAAATTTAAAATATCCTAATATTACATCGATAACCGAAGTGCCTATAAAAAAAGCTTTGACAGAATACCGGACCTACTTAACAGAACAAAAAGTAAAAACTACGACTACTAATTACAAACTTGATGTAAATCAGCAGAAAGTTACTGTACATGCGAATTCCTATTACGTTACTCATCTTAAGCAGTTTATGGAATTCTATGAGGACTTCTATTTTGATGGGGAAGAATGGGAAAAAGATGTTTGGAATCGAAGAAAATTATCATTACCGGAAGATAAGGTAAACCCAACATCCTACGAATATACGATCAACTTTAAGGGTTTTAAGAATAATTATTTTAAAGAAATAGTTAAGCGATATTGTAAACTAATGTTAAACACAGCTAGCTTTTCTCACGTAGTAGATATAGCTTCAAAATTAAAAGAATTTTTTAATTTCATGAACAAAAATTGTGAAGGTATACAAAGGATTCATCAATTAACTAGAAATGAAATTGAGCAATATTTTAATTATATTAATTTAAAAGGTTTAAAACCCAGTACTGTAACTGGACGAATATCTACTTTAGACGTTTTTTTTACTACAATTCAAAGATATGACTGGAAGGATACACCTTCTAAGATCCTTATCTTTCAAGAAGATTACCCTAAAGTGCCGAAGGCACTACCACGTTATATTGATGAACATATACTTGAACAATTAAATGGGAAATTAGATAAATTGGAACCTTATATTGCTACAATGGTTATGGTACTTCAAGAATGCGGGATGCGTATCAGTGAACTTTGTACATTGAAAAAAGGGAGCGTCATAACCGATAAAGAAGGGGATTGCTTTTTAAAGTATTATCAGTGGAAAATGAAGAAAGAGCATATCATTCCTATTTCTAAAGAAATTGCTGCATTGATATTAGTTCAAGAGCAAAGGGTGGCTGATGAACTCGATGATGGATGTGTATATGTGTTTCCCCGAAAAGATTGCTCACCATTGAAACAAGATACCTTTAGGGTTAAATTAAATGAACTAGCTTATGAAGAAAAGATAACGGACAGCAACGGAGAAATTTTTCGTTTTCATGCTCATGCCTTTCGGCATACAGTTGGCACTAGAATGATAAATAACGGAGTGCCACAACATATTGTCCAGAAGTTCTTGGGTCACGAATCACCGGAAATGACGGCAAGATATGCACATATTTTTGATGAAACCCTAAAGAAGGAATTTACGAAATTTAAGGAAACCTTAGTAACGAATAACGGTAGCATTCTGGATTTAAGTGAGGAAAATACTGAAGCTGACAATACAGATCTTCAATGGTTTAAAAAGAATATCAATGCACAGGCACTTCCTAATGGCTATTGTCGGTTACCAGTAATTGCAGGACCATGTCCTCACGCAAATGCATGTTTAGATTGTACGAATTTCTGTACAAGTAAACAATTTCTTACTGAACATGAAGAGCACTTAGAGCGAACTAAAGAAATACTAAATAGGGCTAAACAAAACCAATGGCAGCGTCAGGTTGAAACCAATGAACGTGTTAAAAATAGATTAGAACAGATTATTCATTCGTTAAAGGAGACGAATTAAAATGATTAGAAAAGGTAACACAACTGCCATAGTTCAGCTAGCTAAAGACAAGTCGGAGAAAACAAGAATTAGGGTTGAAAAGACAATTTCAGAGATGGCATTGAAAGAAGAGAAGATTAATTTTAATTCCGTTGCACAAAAAGCAAATGTTTCAAAGTCATGGCTTTACAAACAAAAAGATATTAGAACTAGAGTGGAGACATTAAGAGGGATGCAGATAAGTGAGTTAACCCCCCGTAAACCTAGTAAAAGCCCTCGTTCAGAGGACGTATTAATAAAAACCTTAAAAAGCCGTATAAAGGCGTTAGAAGAAGAGAATGAACGGTTAAAGGATCAAGTTCAAAAATTACATGGCAAGCTGTTTTAGCAGATTTGTGTTTCTTGGAATTTATTGGGCACTTTGAATTGGCTACCTAAAATGAAATCGCTAAAACCTTCAATAACTTCAATAGCCCATTTCCCTAAATGTGTTAAGGGGAAATGGGCTTTCTTCTAGTATTGTTGGCATGATCGCAGAAGTGTTTTATGCTCTTAAATAATACTTTTTAATATATTGCAAATACTCATTAGCACTTTTCTGTATCTCTTCGCCCTTCATATCCGAATTAGCACCGTAAAGTACAAACTCTGGTACATATTCAGCATGAATCTATGCACATAAAGATTTGAATGGTGTTAACATCTGGGTTAATGTATGCTTGTTTTTACCCATACTTGTAAATTCACCTTTTTTTACGCCAGCTGATATAGCTAATCCTAATTTTCGATTATAAAATATTCTTTTACCCTTTGATCCGTAAGCCCATCCATATATAATCACTTCATCGATCCATTTTTTTAATAATGAAGGAGAACTATACCAATATAATGGAAATTGAAAAATAATATTATCATGATTTTCAACTAATTCCTGCTCTCTTTTTACATTTATAATAAAATCAGGATACTCTCTATAAAGATCATGAATGGTAATTTCGTTTGAATAAGACGCTGCTTTTTCTACCCAAACTTTATTGATTCGAGAATTTGGCATATCTGGGTGAGAAACGATCACCAATGTTTTCATTGTTTCATCCTTAACATACTCAACTTTCGCACCAATAAAACAGTGTACGAAAGTTGAGTTACTTAAAAGTATTCTATTCTAAGAAATTCAAATTTGCGTGATTCCTAAGCTATTTATTTACAGCTTAAACTATAGAAGATGAACTAAACAATAACTAATCTTTACATAACTAAGTTATTACCCACGCTTTTTTAAACCTAATCCAGCTATTAAGGCAATGAGTATTGCCCCTGTAGCTGCAAGGAACGCATCTGAGTAGGACATAGCGTCCAATATATATAATGGATTTATCGGCTCAGTAGCATCACGTCGAGCGGATAATAATGCTCCAATCATACCTGCTCCAGTTCCTGCTCCAAGGTACAAAGCACCTTGGAAAATCCCCATTCCGACACCAACCTTGTCTGCATCGAGTGCACTTACTGCGGCGTTATTTGCGGGAGAATTCGTGAATGCAAAAGCAATCCCTACTCCGAGGACCCCCACGGAAACTAACAGAGGTGAAGCACCAGATGCATAGGTGGACAAGAATAAGGTAGACAGCCCCATCAGAGTCATCCCAGTAATTATCAGACGTTTATCCCCAAATCGATCAGAAAGACGGCCAACGAAGGGAGATAAGATTGCAACAGCCACACCACCTGGCAACAATATCATTCCAGCCTGTCCAGAAGAGAGTCCATTCACCTCAACGACTAGTAATGGGACGAACACAAGAACAGCGAAATAAGCAAACATCGAAAAAAATGCAATTATGACCGTATTGACATAATCCTTGTTATTGAACAGGACAGGTGGTACAAATGGATTTTCTGCGGTAACAATTCTCCAAATAAATCCCACCAAAGCTACAACAGAACCAATTAGGCTAGTTAACGATGAGAACGAAGAAAAACCAGAAGTTTCTCCTTGAGTGATGCCAAAAAGGAGTAATCCTACTGTGAGGCCGAGGAATAAACCACCAATGAAATCAAAGTTCTTATTGCTTCCTACGGATTCTGCCGGTTTAATTGTCGGTAACGCGTAGTAGGCACCAATAACAATCATAATGGCTAACAAAAATGTGAACCAAAACAAGGCATTCCACCCTAAATATTGACCAACTACTCCACCAAATATTGGACCAGCAGCAGTTCCAACACCAATACTTCCTGCGATAATTCCCAAAGCTCCCCCACGTTTTCCTTGTGGGAAAACCTTCGAAATTGCAATGACTGATAGAACTGGAATTGCGGACATCCCAGCACCCTGAACCATTCTTCCCAAAACCAACAATGGGAGGTTCGGGGCAATTGCACATAAAAGACTACCACTTGCCAGAATCATAATGGCAAAGATATATAGCTTTCGTAACTCAAAAAAGTCTGAGATTCGACCATAAATCGGAACTCCAATCGCAAGAACAAGTGCAATACCACTAACTATCCAACTCACTTGAGATTTCGAAGCTTCTAAATCTTTGCTTATTAGTGGAAGTACGGGATTGACTAAATCAACCGTAATTGCAGCTACAAGTACAGATAGGGAGAGTACCATCATTAAAAGCCTAGTAGAACCCCTTTTTTCAGATTGAATCATTTCTTTAGATTTACTATCCTTTTTCATTTTATTTCCTCCTAAAATATATTGTGATTTTAGGAGGCTAAATCCACTGCTTTCACCATAAACCTCACCTCATATCTATTTATATTGTAAAACCAAATCAACGAACTCACCATATTTCTACAGCATGATTAAAGATTCGGTTCTCCAAACTAACTGAACTGATCAAACAAAAAAAAGGCACCAGTTTAACAACCGGTGCCTAATCATTCGTATGCATTTTTACAAATGCAATAGATTCATAAATTTTTGCCCATTATATAAAAGGAGGCAAAAAGTTTTCCGGTAGTGTTTCCATTTTTTGTTTTTGTGAAAAAGGACATACTGATCCCGTTGTACCTAAATCCCCTGAAACTTTTACATGCTTTCTAAACTCGACATTAATGAAATCAATTCCCATTACTTTTTGCCTCCTTTCTCATATTGTGATAATAACACAATAATAATTGATGAAAAAGAAATAATCAACCCTACTTTTTTGAAAACCAATTTAAAGCTTTACTACTTTTACTTACATAATAAAGGCAGGTGCAGTATAAACTTTTTTAAATAGGTCTTCTTTAACGAGCAGGTAGCGTCAGTTAAAGTAGATAATTTAAGATCGAAATCATATTATAGATATTCCGAAATTGGGCGTGATTGTTGCAGGTCAAAAGCTTAATTCCTCGATAAAATAAAAAGGAATTAGTTTTTTTATTTGTGGTACATTCTTCTGACCGTAATCAATTGTCATCTAATAATTACATTGTATTTTTTCATTTGATTTAACACGTTAAATATATGTTCTTAAAGTAAAAACATTGATGTTAATGGATTTTTAGTAATTTACTCTTGATAA
>NZ_JAJTTG010000037.1:0-5974 GCF_021341655.1 Bacillus sp. Au-Bac7
TCCTTCTTCCACTAACCTCCCCCAAATTTTTACGAAAAAATGAGCGTTAACCATCAGTACTTTCTTTTTGGTTTTAGATACTTTGTGAATATATGCACTTAAAGTAAACTGCCCTTATAGCAACATAAGAAAAAGGCTTCCCTCTTATTTAAGGTAAGCCCCCTATAGCTAGCAATGATAATTTGCACTTGGTCTTCAATCGCAAAATTTCATATATTCAGTACCTTAGTAAATACTTATTAGCAATATTTTCTCTTTTCTGTTTTCATTTTTATCTTCCGTTCATTGCTTATAAATAAGCATCTTGGGGATTATCAGAAAGTTCTTCTATTGTAAGGAAGTCAAAACGAACTTCTTGTTCTTTTCCTTGTGGGCTACATGCATATAAGCCCGCTTGCAAAATTGCATTATCTGGTATATCTAAATGAGCAATCCTAATTTGATTCCAACTTTCTCCGTCGAATGAAAAATCAACATAACAATTTTTTTCTATCTTGGATATCCGATAATATATATGTACCTCTTTACTATCTATATATTGGGTTGACCAATCAGAGTAACCACCATTAGTAACTACTGCCCCTAGCTTACTGAAACCAGATGGAATATATTCTATTGAGGTCTTTACCCATAAGTCTCATCAATCCAGCTTGATCGTATTTTGACTTAGGTAGGGCTTCCACTTTTGTAGTCATTCTAAAATTTTTATTTGTTTTCGCAAATAAAAAATGACCATTATCCACTTGAAAACCATAATGGGTCCTTTGCCAAAAATCTGTTCCTTCATCTGTTTTTAGTACAAGTTTGGAAGATGTCTTGTCCACAAACCATACTCTTGGCTCACTTTTCCACTCTAGCATGTCACTTAATTGTTCACTCTTAAAGTTTTTATAAAGAATCCTATTTTTATCCATGTATTTCCCCCCATTAATTACTTTTAATTTATAGTAATATATCTACCTTGTTACAACAATTGAATTAAATACTTCCCCTGCAAAGTTACTTCATTTTAAGTTACTATTATTAGAAAGGAAGTCCAAACATTTATTAAATCTCTTTAATAAGTAGTATAACATGAAAGATTTTTAGTATTTAATGAAAAATATTGACAAACTATTAGTTGGTTTAGTGCCAGAGCAAAAAAGGCCAAAACAAAAAGGAGTTGAATTAACAACTCCTTTTAATCAGTTATTTCTCAATTAATCTTATTAATTTTTCTAATTTTTGATGAACCGAAATGAATTCTTCTGCTACAATCTTAAATGATTCCGTACTCATCATTTGGTCTTCTGCATGCATTAACAATAAAGTAAACTCTACAGATTCACCATTTGCTTCCTTCGTTACTAATTCTTTATGTGCATGATGACCTTGAATAAAAAGATTTTCACCTTCTTCAATAAGTTGAGCAGCCTTTTCGAAATTCCCCGTTTTTGCTTCCTGAATTGCTTCAATATACATAGAACGTGCTGTACCTACTGATGAAATAATTTGAAAACTAACTAATTCTGTTCCTTGCATTATTCTTCTCCAATCATCTTTCTGGCCTGCAGTAATACTTTTTGTCCATCCATTGCTCCATAACTTTGCATATCAATTGACTCCACTGGTATTGCAGGTAATAGTTTTTTTATTTTACTCTCTTGGAATCGTACCTGTGGACCTAATAATATTGCATCTGCATCCTCACAACGTTGTGTTGCTTCAGCAATGGGATATGCATCGACTTGGCATTCATAACCTTCCTTTTCTGCGGATTCTCTGATTTTATTAACCAACATACTAGTAGACATTCCTGCTGCACATAATAATACTATTTTTTTCATTATTTACACCTCAGTAAATTTATTTAGCGATAACTAATTCATCACTATTATCTTTGTTTTCTTGTTTTTTTGCTTGTTTATTAGAAATTAATACAAATGGGATCCAAGCTAATGTAGTTACTAATAAACAAATAACTTGTACAACTACTCCTTGCCATCCATAACTTATAAAAGCATTAATAAGAATTGGTATGCCAAAAGGCACATCAACAGAATTAGGTGACAAAAATCCAATATTCGTTGCAAATAGTGCTATTAAAGCTGATATAGCTGAATTTAACACTAATGGAATTAGGAAGGTTACATTCAATACTAGTGGTAATCCAAAAATAATTGGTTCACTTATACCACAAATGGATGGTAAAATCCCAAGTTTAGCTATAGATCTATATTCATGTCTTCTGGAAACAATGAATATTGCAAATATTAGCGAAATGATCATTCCTGCTCCACCAACAGCAACGAAACATCTCCAAAAACCAAAGGTAATTGGCTGTGTTGGGTCTAAACCAGCTTGAACTGCTTCAACATTAGCAGCAATGGCTACTGCCATTAATGGGTTCTTAATTGGGCTGGTTGCTTGCCCTCCATGAATTCCCAAAAACCATAATAACTGCATGACAATAATTACTGTTACAATACCAAAAGGTGATTGGAAAACATTTTGCATTGGAGCCTGAATTACCGAATAAATAAACTCATTGATATATTGTCCGGTAACTAAGTGGAACAAAGCTCCTAAAATAGCAATAATAGTTGTGGTTAAAAATACAGGTAATAAACTGTTAAAAGATGATGCTACCATTGGTGGTACTTGCTCAGGCATCTTAATCTTAATTTTTTCAAATTTCATTAAGAAAGTGAAAATTTCAACCGCTAATATTGCGATTAGCATACCTACCATTAGCCCTTCTGCCCCTAATGCAGATGTAGATAATCCTGGAGCTGTAAGTATCGTTCCATCTTCTGTTGTAAGACTTACAACACTAGGCACAACTAAGATATAACTAATAAGACCTAAAATGCCTGATGTAATTTCGGAAACTCCATTTTGCCGTCCTAAACTTAACCCAATTAGGAATATCAAAGGAATAGCCATACAAGATATTGTTGCAAAACTAATAACATCAAAAGCAGGTTTTAAGTTCTCTAGAAATGGGATCCATTTAGCTAAGCCCGTAGTTGGATCGGATAGCAAGGTTTTAAGCAATGTACTGAAAGAACCTATCATGATTAATGGCAAAAGTTGAGCAAATGCAGCTTTAATCACTGAAAAGTACTTATTTTGATCGACAAATTCTGCAGAGCGAGTAATTCCCTTTTCAAATTTATCTTTAAAACTCATCTTTACCACTCTCTTTATCTTTAATTTTTCATTTTGAATATTTTAAATGGAGTATTCCTTAGTATTATTGACTTCATTGCTTAAATCATCTCCATTGGATTGAATAACTTTCTTATACCAGTAAAAAGACTTCTTTTTTGTTCTCTTTAATGTCCCTTTTCCCTTATC
Source organism: Bacillus sp. Au-Bac7 (assembly GCF_021341655.1). Classification (NCBI taxonomy): domain Bacteria; kingdom Bacillati; phylum Bacillota; class Bacilli; order Caryophanales; family Bacillaceae; genus Bacillus; species Bacillus sp. Au-Bac7. Next base: position 3,340 of record NZ_JAJTTG010000037.1, read on the forward strand.
ATCTAAATCTACGTGAATAAAACCATAACGTTTTTTCATTTCTCCTGTTCCTGATGACACTAAGTCAATACAGCCCCAAGTGGTATAGCCCATCAAATCTACGCCATCTAAACAAACTGCCTTTTTTACCTCATTAATATGATCTTTCAAATAGGCAATTCGATAATCATCAATAATGGATCCATCTTTTTCAAAAACATCTGACATTCCCATTCCATTTTCTACAATGAAAAGTGGCTTTTGATACCTATCATATAATTCGTTTAACACATATCTTAAACCAATAGGATCAATAGGCCATCCCCAAGGAGTTTCCTGTAAGTAAGGATTTTTATCCCCCAATTGTCCCCCTGTATCTGTCTTTTGTTGAACACCAGTATGATATACAGTGGTTCTATAATAGCTGAATGCTAAAAACTCTGAAGGATATGCCCTAATAATCTCTTCGTCACCAGGTTCCTTTACAATTGTTACACCTAACTCTTCTAAAATAGCGTCCGAATAAGAAGGATAATAACCTCTCATCATTACATCTGAGAAGAATAAGGCCCTTCTTCGATACTCTAAAGCTCCAAAGACATTTTCTGGTCTACAATCCTTAGAATAAATACCACTTAATGCCAACGTAAACCCGATTTTAAATTCTGAATTTATTCCTTTCCCTAACTTGATTGCTAGAGCATTAGCAACAAATAGGTGGTGAAGTGCCTGATACCGAACCTGAGCGTTTGTCTCTCTACAACCTAAACGCGAGTACCCTCTTAGGACATTAATTTCATTTATTGTTATCCAATACTTTACTAAATCCTTATATCGAGTAAACACTTCTTTACAGTATTTTAAATAACAATCTATTGTGTAACGACTATGCCAGCCATTATAGTTATTAGCTAAATAGGCTGGATTTTCAAAATGGAAAAGCGTAACTAATGGTTCAATATTATACTTTTTACATTCTTCGAAAACACTTTCATAAAATTGTAACCCTTCTTCATTTGGAGCTTCTCCTTCTACTCCTCCTTTTGGGAAAATACGAGTCCAACTAATAGACATTCGAAAACATTTAAATCCCATTTCAGCAAACAATGCTATGTCTTCTTTATAATGATGAAAAAAGTCAGTCGCTTTATGACTGGGATAATAGATGTTTTCATCAATAAAGCCAATTGCACCTTCAGGTACTGATAGTTCACGATCTACTAATGCCTTTGTTCCATCTTTTAAGATTAAGGATAATTTCCTTGGCGAATCAGCAGTCCCATCGGTTATATAATCATTTGTTGCAGGTCCTCTTCCACCTTCATCATATCCACCTTCATATTGGGTTGCTGCAGTGGCACCACCCCATAAAAATCCTTCAGGAAATTTCTTATTCACCACATCATCTTCCTTCCTAATTCACTCTGGTTTAATATAAGCATGACCTTGTAAGCATTTTCATCATCTCACAAGGTCATTTTAGCACCTATGAATATTTTATTCAATAATTTTTTATTCAAAAATAAAATATTCTTTAAATAAAATATTCATCCATTAATGTTCACTTTTTGTTATAATAATTTATAGAGTTACAAATAGACGGAGGTATCTTATGGATCCTATTGTTCAAATGGAATTAATAAAAGAATCATTTTCAGAGACGGAATTTAAAATTTATAATAAAATTATAGAAGATCCATCATATGTTGCACGTAGTGGTATTGTTGGGTTAGCAGAATGGTGTGAGGTTTCTCAACCAAGTATTACACGTTTTTGTAAAAAAATTGGTTATAAGAAATACTCAGACTTCAAGTATACGATGTACAGATATGTAATGATGAAAAGAAATACTGTTCTAGAAAATACAGAACCTGCTCTGTTTCAGCATTACCAAGAATTACTATCTTTAGCTGAAGGTATTTTAACTAAAGATTTAATGATTGATTTAGCCAAGTATATTCTTTCCTTTAAACATCTCTTTGTTATGGGCCTGTCCGAGAGCTTTATTCCAGGAAAGTTGCTCGAACTTAAACTACGTAAACTTGGTCTATATGTATCCGCTATATCACCATCAGAGTTACATGATATTTTTAACTATGTTCAAAAAGAAGATTTAACTATTATTTTTTCTATGCGTGGAGGAACTATCGAGAACCCACTAGGAAAGTTCTTCTCTCAACGAGAAAGTTTTAATGGAGAAGTATTACTCGTAACGATGAATATGAACAGTAAATATAAAGAATTAGTGGACAAAACCATTGTTCTTCCACAAGTTAATATTAGCAATTCAATCAATCAAACTAAGACAGATATACTTTTTTACGTTTTTGTTGAAACGCTGGTTTCTTTTATCGCTTATCAGTTAAATGATATTAATGAAAACGTTTAATGGGATTTTTTTGCCACCTTAAAAACTAGAAAAAAGTGCTGGTGGTTGCTAGCTCCATTTTGTTTCTTAGTTGAATAAAAATGAACTCTTCTCATATTTGAAAAGGGTTCATTTTTTTACTATGGTGTGTAGCTTTGGTATTCATGAATAGTATTCTTTATAGCTAAATATGTAAAAAAAATTCCCATTTAATAATTAAGAACCTATTGAACATTGTTTTTTTATCAGTTCAATAATAAATTTGTGAAGAAATGCACTTAAACTAAT
>NZ_JAJTTG010000038.1:0-4291 GCF_021341655.1 Bacillus sp. Au-Bac7
CAAAAGGGGATAGTAGTCGTTAGGCTACTATCCCCTTTTTTTTGAAATTCATCGCGGAAGTTTACTTCTTTCTTTTTATGATTTAAGATATTAAGTAAGGTACCAAGTCTGAGTTTAGGGGTGATAAAGTGCAAAAATCTAATGTAATTAGTCAATTTGCAGACTGGCTTGAAACAGAAGGCAAATCTGTTAACACCGTCACTACTTATCAACGTGAAATGAAAAAATTTCAAGACTGGCTCTACAAATATCCTACTTATTTAGAGAACATATCTCAGCAAGATGTTCAAAATTATCTCTCTTTTTTAGAGCAGCAGGGGAAAAGTCCAATAACTATTGATAAAATACTTGGTTCTATTAGAACCTTCGCTAAGTTCTTGAGACGTCCAGAAATAATTTTAGATATTAAAGTTATGCCTATAGAAAAAAAGGGAGAATTAGAAATTTTAACATCTTTTGAGTACAATCAGCTGCTTCAAAAAGTTAAAAAAGATGGGCATGGAAGAAATATAGCTATCGTTTATTTATTGCTCCATACAGGTATTAGAGTATCTGAATTATGTTCTTTAAATAAGTCGAATATTGATCTTATAAAAAAGCAGTTAATCGTTAAAAATGGAATAACTGGTGAAGAGAGAGTTATTCCATTGTCAGAAGAAGCTAAGGAATATCTTCATAAATACTGTGATTCGTTTAACAGTGATGAAGCTTTATTTACTTCAAGATCTAATGAGCGGCTAACAGAAAGATCAATTCAATATATGTTGAAGAAGTATAATGTTCATCCACATAAATTAAGACATACTTTCTGTCAAAAGCTTATAGATAAAGGCGTAGGCTTGGAGATTGTTTCAAAATTAGCTGGTCATAAAGATATAAATGTAACTAAAAGATATGCAAAATCCAGGATGAAACAATTAGAATTAGAAGAGGCGATACAAAAAACTTTTATTAGCGATACGCTAGGGTGAGTTGTTTATTTAGTATTTACCCAAATTAATTTTTATAATACCAATGTCAAATGGACTATTAAATAGAATTCGTAAGAAAGATGAAGTAAATAAGAGATTGTTCTTATCAATTTTAGTCCTTTTTTTGATTATTTCCCGAAGGGAAAAAGACGGAATTTGCCCGAATATGGCCGGATTCCGTCTTTTGTTTAGGGTGCTGCTTTGGATAAGATGCATTATGTTAACTGCGGATAAAATAATTCTACGCACTCAAATATTGGATGCACAAAATTATTCTTTAATCTTATTTAGATATTTCTCTAATGCTTCTTCAATTAAAATATAGATGTTTTTTTCTTGCAATAAAGATTGCATTTTTAATTCTCTATGTAAGTCTGTTCTTAAATCAAAAGATACTCGTTTTCTTATTAACTTTTTTTCCTGCTTAAATGTTTTCTCTTCAATAATTTCTTCAGCTAAAGCTTGTGATGGCGTAATTTGCTTTTGAAGCCGCTTCAAATTTTTAATATCATTTACTTTGGACACGATCTATCAACTCCTTATAAAATTGCTCATATTGTAGTAAAGCCGGTTTTAACTCTGAGTTTTTATTGAATCCATATAAAGCTAAACGACCAATAGGAGCTCTTCTATTAATAACAGTTTTAAATACTTCGTTAGGATAATCTTCTGTAATCATTTCATTAAATGCTTTGGCATCACTTCTTCTTAAGTCATTTAATGTTCTTAAAATTCCTATTACCTCAGTACCTCTATTTCCATGTTTTTTAGCACTGGCGACGGATTCCATGAAGTTAGGAATTGCTGAGTAGCACCAGTTAGAACACTCAAACAACACTACTACATATTCACTAGCACATAATGCATTAGTTGTTTGTTCTGACAATGACGGTGGTGTATCAATAATAATGAAATCATACTCACTTCTTATATCATCTAAACTTTGATCTAGAATTAAACTAGGTATTCCTTTGAAAGGAATACTATCACCTTTATATGTTCTTCCCGTATAAATCCATCTTGGAAAAGTAGCTAAAAAATTAGTAGCAGGAAGTAAATCTAAATTTTTTCCTATAGGTAGGATGTAATCTTTCATATTTTGATTCTGCATTGCTTCTAGTATTGATTTTCCTACAAATTCATTAGAAGGTTGATTAGATATTAATTCAGTTAAATTACCTTGAGAATCCATATCTATGGCTAACACCTTATAGCCATCTCTGCTTAATAAATATGCTAGTATTCCAGCAGTAGTGGATTTCCCGCAACCACCTTTTTGTATTCCCATTGTAATAGTAATAGCCAAAACCACGCCTCCTTCCAACGTTGTTTTCTTCTTTTATTTATATAAACCTTTCTAGAAAAATAATTGAAATCCTTTAATATTATAAAATATAACAACTTTATTAGCAGAACTATTAATTCATTATTTTAAATAGACAGAAATAATGAAAAATTAATCATTCACCAAGTATTGTTTTGATTGTTTTATCATATATTGTTTTTATTGTTTTTATTGTTTTTATTGTTTTCAGAGGCTTAAAACTCTTATGTACCAAGGGTTCAGAGACCTTAACTATAACAAAAACTGAGTAAACTATAACAAAAACTGAGTAAACTATAACAAAAACTGAGTAAACTATAACAAAAACTGAGTCTTAACTATAACAAAAACTGAGTAAACTATAACAAAAACTGAGTAAACTATAACAAAAACTGAGTAATTTCCGAAAACTGATTCTGAATTTTCGGAAATATAACCTGAAGTAGACGCTCCTTTGCATTCTTTGTTATATTTTAGAATGATCATTAAAAAGGAGTTTTGATATGGGATCCAAAATAAGCGCGGACAACTTAATTACAAAATCAAATCAGCTTATTGAAGCAGCATATAAATTAACTGAGATAGAACAAAAAATCATCTTAACACTTATTAGTTTAGTGCAACCGAATGATAAGGAGTTTCAATCTTACACTTTTACAATAAAAGATTTCATTAAATTGATTGGCGGTAATAGTAATACGAGATATAAGGAACTAGAAGAAATTACGAGAAATATGTTAGCTAAAATTTATGAAATTAGGTTCGAGGAAAGATTGGTACAAGTTCAATGGTTATCCCAAGCTGATTACAACTATAAAAAAGGAACCATTGAGCTTACACTCCATAAATTTCTTACCCCATATTTATTAGAATTGAAAAAGGAGTTTACATCTTATCATTTAAAAAATGTAAGTAAACTAAAGGGACATTATTCTATAAGGATATACGAGCTACTAAAGCAATATGAACGTTTAAAAGAAAGAACTTTCAATATGGAAGATCTTAGACATAAGTTAGGGGCAACAAATATATATCCTGCTTACGGGAATTTTAAGCAACGAGTATTACTGCCTTCTCAAAAACAGATAAACAAAAAATCAGATATTACATTTGAATTTCAAGAGATTAAACAAGGAAGAGCTGTTAAAGAAATTAAATTCTTTATAAAACCTAAAGATTCCATTATTCAACCTCTACCAGTTCCGATATCTAATTCCATTAAAACTGAAGTGTTAAATACAGAAGAACTTGAAAAAGATCTTTTTGTTGTTTCTAAAAATGATATTAATGATATCAAAAGTTTGGCGAATGATTTAGGTTTCAAAGTACCGAATAAAACTATACAAAACTGGTTGGAGTATGGGAAAAGAAATGTAATTCAAGTAATGGAGTCAATTAGAGATAATTATAAAATAGAAAATCCAATAGGATTTATCACATACAAGTTAAAGAATGAGATAAGTAACGAAATTATTGAAGTGGATCCTGTTAATGATGCTATTCAAGATTTTATAAAGAGCCATATACCAAAGCGTAAAATTAAAAGAGTAGAATTTTTAACAGACTGGATGATGAAGAATGAGGCTTTGCAAACATTTATTAAATATATGAATGAAGATGATGCTTTAAATTTATGGAATTCAAAGAAGGAAGCAATAATGAAGGAATTGAATGATCGTAGGGGAAAAATGATGTTAAATTAAAAAGAACAAAAACCATTATGGTTTTTGTTCTTTTTAATTATTAATACTTGTTTAATTAACTACTATTGCTATAAAAGAGTTTATTATGTAGAATAGAAACTCGCTTCATTGAAGAAATTAGTAAGAAGCTTTAAAAAGAAGTTGACTTCCACGAATAATGGTGATACATTAATAAATGTCGCTAAAACGAATAAAAACTTTCTTTTTATACAAAATAAAAAAGTTTGTTCGTAGAAGTTGACGACGATGAAATGATATGTTATTATATAAAAGTTGCTCCTAATAGCAACGAA
>NZ_JAJTTG010000039.1:0-3329 GCF_021341655.1 Bacillus sp. Au-Bac7
GTTTCTTCCATAAGCTAAGTTTTAATTTATTACAGGAATGCTGCCATGTTTGTTACATAAGCAAGCCTCTTTTCTTAAACAACTATGTGACAGCTAAAGGTAAAAGACAAAAAGAAGTATTGAAAGCTAACAATTTTACAAATGCAAAATAAGTTACCTTCAAATTGAAGTGACGCCATAAAGTTAGACATGGTTATTTCATCAGGCAGCTTGTTAAAGAAAATCAAATGGTTCTTCAGCAAGGTAGATTAAGCGGAGCAAGACGTTTTATTAGACGAAAAATATTATGAGTGTAGAGAAATTGAAACAAGAAGCTATTAAAAGAATATGCTCTGGTATGAAAGCTATTGTGGTGACTTAAGTATTTGAAATCATTGAACAAGCACATAACGAGGGTATATATGTATTAATTACAGATGGGTACCTTTCTTATGCAGAACAGGATGCTCTTTATGCACAAGGTCGCACTAAGCCAGGTGAAATTTTTACTAATGCAAATGGCGGTCAATCTAAACATAACTTTGGTATTGTGGTTGACTATTGCTTAACTAATAAGGAAGGTACAACTCATACTGGACTGTTAATTCACAATGGAAACGAGTTGCATTTATTGCTAAAAGCAAGGGATTTGAATGGGTAGGTGACTGAAAAGGCTTGGTTGATAATCCCCATCTTGAATACACAGGGGAAATTACTGTAGCACCTGATAAGACAGAAGTTGGTTCCGAAATAGTTACTACTCCACATAAGCCAAACACTGGTGCTGATGCAAACTTCAAGAAGTTCCAAACCTTCCTTAATGGATATACAGAAAAAGCTAAATTCAAAGCTCTTGTTGTGGACGGCTATCCGGGGCCTAAGAGTAAAGTTGCTGCTATTCGAGTATTCCAGTACTTTGCCAAAGTACAAATTGACACCATCTTTGAAAAGAAATCAAAAGCTGCTTGCCCGGTTGTAGTGCCAGGCACAGACTGGGAGAAATGGACACGATTTGTGCAAGGTATGCTATACTTCCACAAATATGATGCAAAAGGATTTGATGGTATTTACGGAAAGGGCTGCAAAAATGCAGTAGTGGCTTTCCAAAAAGATAAAGGTATTGGAGTAGATGGTGAAGCCGGACCAAATACTTTTGCAAAGTTTTTTGCATAAAAAATATCTATAGGTAAATACTAAATATACATCTTAGATAACACTTCTCCCTATTTTTCGGAATAGGGTATTTTTTTATGAGGATTATTTTGGATATATCTGCATATAATATATGGACCCTGACGAAGATCTCACTAAACACTGAATCAACTACCAATTACTTAAGCTCTACATTTATAGGTACAGTTTTGTATTAATTATGGCTGATAGGTCATCATAATTTATGTAGTGGTTTATGTCGACAGTTTTCGCCTTACTCTTCAGAGTAGGGCACTTTTTTTGTGTCCGAAATCATGAAGTGGAATAAAATACAAAGAACTTTAGTCTCGATTTTAGTTGAGCCTTTAATTGAAAATCTTTTTGGACTCTACAGATGCCGGTAGAGTTCTTTTTTTGTATAAAAGTAATGATTATAGAAATAATAATAATGTTCTAATGACGATACCTTACTCCTCAGAGTAGGGTGTTTTTTTATGTGACGCTTTATCCTCTTTAGTAATTATTTATCAAAAAATTAAAAAATCAATAAAAGAGACCTTCACAATAAGTGAAGGTTAGAGGTTTTTAGAAATAATATTGAAACTTTGGAACATCAGGATAAGGAAGGTTACATTAATACTATTTCCTTGAATACTTACCAGGTCCAGCCTATACGAGTATATTGCCATTCTCAGGTGAATAGTTCTTTATAAAGTGCCAATTCACTTGGAATTCAATAGGCTCTCTTTCAAGTCTTTCCCATTCATCAAATTGATTATAATAGTTTATAATCTCACTCATTATTTCACCTTTTTCAATTTTTCACCTAATTATCTTCGGCGAAAATTATCCGAGTCCTTCTTCCGCTAACCTGCCGAGTTTGTTGCATTAGAAGGTTTGTAAATTTATCATAGGAAAGTTCTGCCTTGTTAGTGCTAGAACAAGTAGAATTAATCCTTCCTGAGATCAAAGCTCCCGTTAATTACCTTGCTTATAAATATACTCATATATTTTCTCATAAAGAATTGTAAATAAGGGGAAATTATTGAAAAGGAGGATTTATGATGGCTTTAGCTTTTTATTTTTTCTTTGGTTGGCTTGGAGTTTACATCTTTTTTATATGTAAAAGAAATTTATCTAATGTGGAAAACATCATTCTCTATTTACTCATTCTTATTATTCACATTAATTGGAATTGGTTAATATTTGAGGAGTTTGCTTTTCTAAAATACTCACATGAATCAAACAAATATATATCTATCTTAATAAATCGTAGTATTGTGACACCTTTAATTATTTTAATATGCCTTAATTTAATACCTAAAGCAGCGCCCTTAATAATAAGAACAATATGCTTTCTATGTGCATCCCTTCTTTTCACTATATTTGTACAATTCTCTATCTTTTTTAATGCCATAACAATATTAGACTGGGACCTTGGGTATGACTTCCTTTATTTCATTGGACTAATATATATTATCCATTTTTTTCATTTATCATTTTGTAAGTATGTTATGGAAAAGGAGAGCTCTGTAAAATGAAATGGATTGGTGAATTTAATTTAAATGAAATTTCCTTGATATTTATAACCTCAGCTGCTTATTTGTTTGTTTTCCTTGCTCCAAAAAAATTAAAAAGAGAAATAAAATTAATGAGTATTTTATGGGGAATTACAGTAGGTATTATGTTTGATTTTACTATTGGCGGGGGATTATTGGATTATTATAGAGAAAATGATACAAATCATTATGAACTCTTTGATATTGCTTATTATTTACTTTATGGTCCGTTTGGATATGCATTTATGTATTTTTATAAACAATTAAAAATTAATAGAAAGACCTTTGGTATCTACATTATCACCTGGGTGGCTATAGGTACTTTATCACAGTGGGTGTTTACACTAATAAAAATAATTACATATCAGAATCACTATAAACTAGCTTATTCTGTACCCATATTTATATTTATACAAACAGCCACAGGATTATTATATGAATTTGTCTCTAAAAATTATAAGGAGACTTCATGAAATTTTATTTCTAACAAGAAGTATTCTTTATCCAAAAGACATTAAAGTAAGAAAATAAACCCTCACTATTTAGTGAGGGTTTATTTGATACTGATTATTAAGCAATCCTGCCAAGATAGTTGCATAAGAAAAGGAGCTGCTGATCAGCTCCTAATAATTAAGTACC
>NZ_JAJTTG010000003.1:0-535565 GCF_021341655.1 Bacillus sp. Au-Bac7
TGAAGACAATTTCTCCATTGATTTAGATTGAGCAGTTGTTGCAGAGCTCAATTGACGGTATGTGTTTAATGCAGCAATATTATGATTGATTCTCATTGTAAATTTCTCCTCCTTGAATTATATGCCCACATCCTTGTGGACTGTCTTTTATAGGATTAGGGAAGGTCGGCCGCCCTTCCCCGCTCTACTTTATATATCGGCAGGAGAAATTTTTGTTTAACGATTTTTATGGATTTTTTTTGAAGACATTTAACACACTGCTGATGTCAACAGATGCTGCTTTATTTTCATTATAAATTTGATCGAATACTTCTTTGCGATGTATTTCGACTTGTTTAGGTGCATTGATTCCTATCTTCACTTGATCTCCGCTGACTGACACGACTGTTAATTCGATGTCATTGCCTATTTTGATTACTTCGCCGACTTTTCTGGATAGTACAAGCATCTTCTCACCCCTTTACCGCTTCTGATTGTTGTTGTGAAAAAATGCTGTGCTTTGTTTTGTATTCAGGCAAATTTAGAATTACTTGCTGGGCTTGATTGTTTTTTATGTTAAGAATAATCGGCGCCTGTAAATTAGCGGTTGTTTTTGCAAAAGGATCCTGGACTGTCAAAATGGTAAAGATAAGAACATCTCTGTCTGACTCTAGCTCTAAAAAGCTTGTCGTAGATTCTGCTAGTTCAAACTCATATTCCTTGAAAAAAACGAAAGGGTTTGCAACAACAAAACCAAGATTTTCATTTGTGACAGACTGAAGGATAAATATATGCTCTTGGTCATCGATCGGCAGGATGACGAATTGTTGTTCTTCTTCAAATGCAGGAATTCCTTTTGGAAAATGAATGATTTCCTTGTCGGTTATTTCTTTTTCTCCATGAAACTTTGTATTAATTTTCAATTACATCAGTCCTTTTATTTTGATTGTTGATAGTTTACCCCATTGGACTTTAAATTTTCAAAATGAATCTCTAAACTTGGATATTGAACTAATTCTGTTATAACTTTTCCAGGTGTATAGTCGATTAGTGGCTTATTTTGGTTAACATCAATAATTGGTTCATGTGTTTCAAAGGATGTTTTCACATAGCCTGGATCATATTGGATTTTGACACTGTTTGCTGGCGGTATCCAGCCTAGACCAAACTGCTTCGGCGGTCCTTCGCTGTTTCTTTTGGCAATTTGCGGAATCGGATTACCTTTATTTTCAATTGCTGCAAGCTGCTGTCCGTCTTTTATGCGTCTTGCAATTCCTTTAAGCCATTCTTGGCGGCCTTTTTGGACATAATCATCAATGAATCTTTCTCGTGTTTTCATACCTTCATAGGCTCTTGCCTCTGTTTGGTCGATTGTCAAAGTAGCAGCTTTTTTATCAATAATCAGCTCTGCCTTTGGCTGCTCAATATACAAATCAGCAGGCTTTTGCTCCATTTGAACTTGCGGCTGGACTGTTGTAAGTCCAAGCTTAGCAGGTGTTGAATCAATCCGCAGCTGTGGTATTTGCATGAATATTTCTCTCCTTTCTATAAAAAAAAGCTATTCATTACAGAATAGCTTCAAGTGTTTATACAATACTGAGGCGAAATGAGACGTTTGCCTAGTGATTAGGAATGTCTTAAAACGAAGCTTCCAGCCAAGTCAGTTATATTATCTTAAGAAGTCAATTAATGATGTCTGAATAATTCTTGCTCCTACGCTCAATGAAGCGTTATGAACACTTTCCTGAACAGACAAGTTTGTGATTGCTACTTCCATATCAACATCTTCATTATCTGAAAGAACTTTGTTAGCAAGCACTTCTTGTGCGTCAATTCTAGACTCAACCATTTCTAAGCGGTTATATCTTGCACCAAGCTCAGACTTTTCGCTAGACAAGGAATTCATGACAGAATCAAGTCTTGTCAGCAATTCATCTAATCCTGTTGTATCATTGTTTTCCATTTTGTCTTGAATTTCCTGTACAACATCAAACATTTCTTGGTTGAAGGTTGCCGGATTCACGTTCGCTTTCATTGAAACGCCGCTTGAAACTTCCACTGTATAACTGTCAATTGATCCGTCGGCAATATTCGCTGCAACCTGCGGAGGGTTTCCTGCAGTTACTGGTGGATTAGAAATATCTGTACCATGGAACAGGTATTTTCCGTTTACCTTTGTGTTCGCTACATTTACCAAGTCTTCTTTAATCTGGTTAATTTCTTCAGCGATTGCGCCTCTTTCATCCACACCGTTCGTATCTGTTTTCCCTTGAACAAGCAATTCTCTTACCCGGTCTAGCCCTGAGCTTGCTTGGTTCATTGACGCCTCTGAGTTATCCATCCACAGGTACAGCTCTGACAGGTTGCGTTTATACTGCTCTACCTCTGACAGGCTGGAGCGGTAGTACATACCCTTCATCGCTACAACTGGATCATCTGATGGTTTTGTGATTTTTTTTCCTGTTGCTACTTGGTTCGATAATTGGTTCATCTTATTGTAGCTGTTGCTGATATTACGCAAGCTGTTTGCTGAAAGCATTGATTGTGTTACGCGCATTGCTTAATCACCTATCTCCCTCCGACACCCATGCCGTTTATTATCGTATCTAAAAGTTCATCTGATAATGAAATCATTCTTGCTGCCGCATTGTAAGCCTGTTGGAATTGAATCATATTTGTCATTTCTTCATCCAGTGAAACAGCACTTGTACTCATCCGTTTGTTCTCAACAGTCTGCTGCAAAGTCGTTGCATTTGAAGTCATCTTCTCTGCTTCCTGTGCGCTAACTGCCATACTTCCGATAACCCCTTCATAGTAGTTGCGGAAGTTAGACATCTCTGAATTGTTGCCGTAATCATACTTCTGGTTAATGATGTCAGCCAATTTGCTCACATATGTTGCATCACCAAGTGTTGCTTGCGAAGGATCTGTTCCAGGTGAAGCATTCGCAATATTATCTAAGCTGCTTTCAATGCTCGAAGAAATCGAGATTCTGCTTGCAAATCCACTGCGATCTGTAATGGATCCATCTGCACTTTCAGAATCAGCAAAGAAGGAGATCGACTGGTTTTCGCCTGCTTCAATTTCGTTCGGGCTCATTCCTTCTTGGTGAACCTCATTAAACTTCGTTGCAAATGTATAAGCAAGGTTATCTAACTCTGTCAACATATCATTATATATGCCCTTCAAATTGCCATCTGCATCTTCATAGCCATATGCTTCTACGATACTCTTTAATTTCCCAGTAGATTCAAAGTCATTAATATTAATCTCTGAATCTCCGATGGTTATGCTTGTTACAGCACTGTCATCAGCATTGCTGTTAACTTTGATTGTGTTATATCCATTTTTATCAACTAAAGTACCCAAGGCGTTGCCTTTATCATCAACTAATGTAACAACAGCTTTACCTTCAGCTTGTGCTAATGCATTGCCTCCAGAAGCTTCATACGATACTTTAATATTCGCATAAGAAGAAAGCTCGTCCAGCAAGCTGTCTCGCTGATCATATAAATCGTTTGGCAAGTATCCGTTTGGTTCTACACTGCCGATTTGTTTATTAACTTGGTCTAACTGAGTAAGAATAGTATTAATTGCTTTTTCTGCAACACCAAGCTCGTTTTTCGCATCGCTCTTTTCAGCTGATACTGTTTTATGCAAGTAATTGAATGTTTCTGATACGGCAATACCGCGTTGACGCACAACGGCACGTGCTCCAGAATTCTGTGGATCTGTTGCCAAATCCTGCAATGATTCCCAGAAAGAATCCATCGAAGAAGACAGCCCGGACTCAGAAGGTTCATTCATGATTGTCTCCAAATTGCTCATTGCTGTAGTACGGTTTTCCCAATATCCCAGCTTGCTTGACTCAGAGCGGTATTGTGTATCAAGGAAGCTGTCTCTGATTCTGCTGACAGATCCTGCTGTAACACCTGTACCTAATTGTCCTGCAATTCTCGGCGCATTCTGTCCGACTCCAGGAAAGCTTTGTGATTGCTCTAAGTCAACTCTTTGACGAGTGTAGCCTAGAGTATTAGCATTTGAAATATTATTACCTGTTGTATATAGGGCACTTTGCTGCGCTACCAGCCCTCGTCTTGCTGTTTCAAGTCCCATAAAGGTTGATCCCATGACTTCTCCTCCATTATGCCTTCATATTTAAAAGACTGCTTGATGTTTTTCCGATGTTGCCTGTGTGAACAGAATTTCCATTTACCGGCTTACCGTAATTAAGGCTTTGTTTGGTTGGTTTTAACAAGCTTAATGATACATTCACAAATTGCATCGATTGTCTTAACAGCTGCTGATTTAACGTATTCGCATCTTTTAACTCTCCAATAATGCTTCGCAGTTTATCCGCTGCCTCGCCCGCCTGTTTCGCAGGTTCTGGCTCCATCAGTTCTAAACAATCAGAAATAGTAGGATTATGAACGGTCTTAACAATTTTTCGGCAAACTTCTACTCGTGCCGCTTCCAGCTTTTGAATGCTCATGATATGCGCTTGCTCATCTTTCATTACTTGCTGAAGGGACTCTATATCCCCCTTCTTTATGATCTCTGTTTTGTTCTTCGCCACTTCATACAGGCTTGCATGAGAGTTAACGAGCTTTTCCAGCACTTCAATCAATAAGGACGCAGACATTAGAGACCCTCCTTTTAGTATTAGTTAGCTTGATTATTCTTCGTATAGAAATTGACAATGCTGTTTGCAATATCCTCTGAACGAACTTCATATGTGCCATTTTGAATTTGTTTTTTTAATGCTTCAATTTTTTCAGTTCTTGCTTGTGACACTTGAGTCACTTGCTGAAGTTCTTTAGCAGCAGAGGAGATTTCAATTTTGTCTGTCCCCTTAACTGCTTCTGTTTTTACTTGATCTATTTTACTTACTTGTTTTTTATATGGATTAATTCCTTGTGTTCCGTAATTATTAATTTTCATGTTTATTCCTCGCTTTCTTTTTTTCCGTACAGAAAAGCTCTACCTCTAGTATCGGATGATTAGCGTTTTATTTAAACATTTCCTTCGCTTTTTCTTAAAATGCGCCAAAAAGACTAATTTAAAACAGGAACACCAAGAGTATTTTCCTATATTGATGAATAAGTCGTGAGGATTGGTCTAGGAGATTCTACAGAGAAGGTAACGAAGTATGCATCTGGGCTGTCACGTACAGCCCAAGAGCTAAGGTTTATCTATTATTTACCAGTAAAGTAAGTGGCTGATTTTGCCTGTTTTTTTCGTTCCTCTTCTGCTTCCATGCTTTTAATATCTCCTTGCAAGTTCGACAGACAGCTCGTGCAAAGCTTTCCTTCTCTGATTTGTGTGCCGCATTTTGCACATGGATAACCTAAGTTAGGAAATTGGGACAGCTTAATGCGTCCTTTTTTAATCCATTTATATATTAACGATTTTTCGACTCCTGTATTTGCCACAACTTGTTCCATCGGTGCTGTTCTGTTTTGCTTTTTGCGAATGAATTGATACACTTTTTCATAATCCGCTTCTTCTTGCTTATAGCACTTAGGGCAAATATCCCTAAGATTATTTACTACATAAATGTCCCCACATTTAGGGCAGTTCGCTAATTCAGCCATTTTCTCTTTTCCTCCCATAGTAATTGTCATCTCGCAACAGTGAACGAAATGACAGTATTGGCTCCTGCATTTTTCAACACTTTAGCCGCCTGCCTTACCGTTGCACCTGTAGTATATATATCGTCAACGAGCAGCACATGTTGAGCATGGCAGCCCTCAATATTTGCCGCAGAAAACACAGCAGTATTTTCCAATCTTTCCTGTCTGCTGATTTTCGACTGTTTATCACCATGAACGCGAGATAATAGCTGCTTGTAGCCTAAATGAGTATATGCAAGAATTGCCTCTGATTGATTAAAGCCTCGCTCATACAGTCTTTCCTCACTTAACGGTATAGGTGATACCACTCTTCCTCTTGCAGTTTTTTTGGGAAAGTATGCAGCGAACGCTCCTGCTACTTTATGATCTCCTCTGTATTTAAAAAGGGCAATGATTTCTTTTAAAAAGTCATTATACACAAAAATAGAGGTATTGCCATCCAGCACTCCTTTCCATTGAGGATCTTGTTCCCACTTATAGCAATCAAGACACAAGCTGCCCCTTATATATTCTGAATCAATGCGAGAGAAAGGCCGACTGCAAATAGAACACCGACTTCCTGTAATGAACTCTAATTTACTTTTGCATTCTTCACAAAGCAATTCGCTTTTTTGCTCAGCAAATAAACTAGTCCAGTTTAAGACAGGTCTTAGGGAAGTTAAACAAAATGTACAATGCACTTTATTCCTCCTCACCTAAGCAGAAGCATGCCTGTTTGGGCAGCTTCCTTATTACTGTTTTCGATTTGATTCTTTGCCTCGACCATACTCCATGTTTTCCCATGATGAAAAAACACCACATCTCCGTCTGGATGCTCGCTGCTTCTTCCAGCTCTCCCGGCAATTTGAATAAGAGCACTATCAGTGAACACATCATTTTCTGCACCTAATACAGCAACATCTATATTTGGAAAAGTAACACCTCTTTCCAATATAGTCGTAGTAATCAGCAGATTTATTTCCTTGTTTCGCATTTTTTTCACCTTGTCTATTCTGTGCGGATCGGCAGCAAAAACTGATTCCACCTTGCTGTCCAACTGTCCCAAAATAGTCTTTGCTTTTTCTAATTGCGCTATCTTCGGCAAAAATAAGAGAACTTGTTTGCCCTTGCTTAGCCGCTCCTTTAACCATACAAGCAGCCTTTGGGGCAGCTTGCCTTGATTTAGGAGCTTTTCCCAATTGCCGCACCATATAAAGCGAGGAACAGGCAATGGGTGTCTGTGATAACGTGCCGGGATTTTTACATACGCTATCTTTTTATGTTTGCATTTACGCTGCCAGCTTTTATTAGGAGTTGCTGTTAAATACACCAATGTTGATTTACTTTTTCTCGCTTTATTTATGGCATGCTGCAATGTTTCATCAGCAGAGTATGGAAATGCGTCCATTTCATCAAGAATAATGAGGTCAAAAGCTTGCTCAAAGCGATATAACTGATGCGTTGTGCTGATAAACAGTGAGCTGTGCTTCAGCTTGTTGCCGCTGTCACCATACAAAGGGATTACGTTGATTGTTGGAAAGGCTCGCTGCAGCCTCGGTGTCAGTTCAAGGACGACATCTGTTCTTGGATTGGCAATACACACTCTTTTTTGTGTGCTGAGGGCTTTTTCTATTCCTTTAAATAAAACTTCCGTTTTCCCTGCACCACAAACTGCCCACACAAGAATTTCACTGTTTCGTTCGACAGCTTCCACTATTTTGCTGGAGGCATGCTGCTGTCCTGGAGAAAGGCTACCCTGCCATTCTAATGTGCAAGGAGTTATAACGGTTGCTGGACCTGTCCAGCTAATCAGCGGGCTACATTCAGATATTCTGCCCATCATCACACAATTGCGGCAATAAGCACAGGCCCTCTTGCACCGGGCACATTGGTAGGAAGCAAAAAGCTCTTGGCGCTTATTTCCGCATCGTGCGCAAATGAGCTTATTGCTATTTCTTCTAATGCCAGGATGATAGGCACAACAGCCTTTCAGGTAGTGTTCTTGGATTTCTTCTAATGAAATGGAAATTTCCTCAAAAAGCAGTTTTTTACCTTCTAAGGTTGCTTGGAGATTTTTACTGTAGCAGAAATTAGTGTCTAGTGGATGAGGAGTTTGGAGAGGAAGGTCTGTAATACGCATTAAATCAGGCCGAGGAGCGAGGACAGGAATGAGCTCGTTCTGTGGGGAAATGCTAAAAAGCATTATGTGCGCCTCCTTATTCATTTTATTTTACTTATTCATTATTCTTTATGCATGCTTTAATTCCTCCTAACAAAATAAAAATCCTGTCTCTATTAATAGACAGGATCTTGAACGTTTTATAGTTTTTTCATCCAGCCAAGGCCCATGGACCCTTCGCCAAGATGAGTGCCGATAACTGCACCGAAGTAGCTGATGGAAAACTCAATATTAGGGTATGTTTCTGAAAGCCCCCTTTTCCATTCAATCGCTTCCTCTTCTCGGTTTGCATGGATGATGACTGCCTGGTACTCTTCGCCATTAGTTGCTTCTGCAAGAAGATCGACAATGCGCTTCATCGCTTTTTTTCTTGTGCGAATCTTTTCGAAAGGAACAATGACCTTGTCTTCGAAATGCAATAGCGGTTTTACTTGAAGCAGGCTGCCAATCAATGCTTGTGCACTGGACAAGCGTCCGCCGCGCTGCAAATGAGCTAAATCATCCACCATGAAATAAGCATGGCTTGTCTTTTTAAGCTCTTCAAGTATAGGAATAATTTCTGCAGCAGTTTTGCCAGCCTTGGAAAGCTTGGCAGCTTCTATTGCATAGAAACCTTGAACCATGCAGCTGATTTCTGTATCAAATGCAAAAACATTGATGTTATCAACCATAGTGCCAGCAGTTATTGCACCTTGGTAAGTCCCGCTGATGCCGCTTGATAGATGGATGCTGATTACTTCATCGTAATCATGTGAAAGGCGCTCAAATAGTTCAGCAAACTTCCCAATCGACGGCTGAGAGGTAGTCGGAAGCGGTTTTGTTTTTACTTCTTCGTAAAATTGACCAGCCTCCAAATCTACCTCTTCTTCGTAAATTTCATTTCCGAACACAACCGTTAACGGAATCATATGTATATCATATTTGTCTTTTACTTCTTTTGTTATATAAGCAGTACTATCTGTTACAATAGCTGTTTTCATTTTTGTGTAATACCTTCCTTATCTATACAATTGTATGATGTATATTTTAACTAAAAAATAAAATATTTGCATCAAATATAGGCTAATTTTATTATTGTAGACAAAAAAGGTAGTTTATAGCAGACGTTTATCATATATAGAAAGACATTATGTCAGTATTTCAATTCTCTGCGATTCAATTCTTCAAAAAGTATGGCGATAAATTCGACTTCCAAATCAAGTGAGATTGCCAGGCGATATGCTTTTACCAGCTCGGCATTTGAAAGAATATTTACTCCGCTCATCTCAAGCACTCCTATCCCTTTATTTATGAATATTCTGCACTATCTAACCGCTGTTGCACATAGGGATTTTATCCTAATTCCGTCGACTTTTTTACAAAAATATGAATTTTTCTGCTTCTTTGGACAAAAATCGACATTTTCGCAAAAAAAAAAGCTTCCCAATAGAGGGAAACTCTTTTAGCGCACTTCTACCCAGCCGTTTTTGATCGCTACGACAACTGCTTGTGTCCGGTCGTTTACGTTCATTTTTTGCAGGATATTGCTGACATGGTTTTTTACCGTTTTTTCACTGATAAATAATGCTTCACCTATACCTCTGTTGCTCTTACCGTCTGCAAGAAGCTGCAATACTTCACACTCACGGCGTGTTAACAGATGTAGCGGTCTTCTTATTTCAACTGTTTGTACATAATGCTCTCCGCCGCCTGACTCTTCCATTGCCAATCTGCGGTATTCATTTACAAGGTTATGCGTAACTTTCGGATGCAAGTATGACCCGCCGTCCGCCACTACTTTAACTGCTTCTACAAGTGCATCTGCATCCATCTCTTTTAATAGATAGCCGCTTGCTCCTGTTTTTAGTGCATGTGTTACATAGTTTTCATCATCATGAATGGAAAGGATAATGACTTTTGTTTCTGGAAACTTCTCCAAAAGCTGTCTTGTCGCTTCCACACCATTTGTTGTCGGCATGTTAATATCCATGATTGTTACATCAGGCTGATATTCTTCTACAAGCTGGATCGCTTGTGAACCGTCATCGCCTTCTGCGACAACTTCAAAGCTTGATTCGAAATCCAAGATACGTTTAACACCTTCCCTGAACAATTGATGATCATCTATAATAACTATTTTCGTTGTAGCCAATTGCTTCGCCTCCCCTATTCTCACACTATCAATTTAAGTAGTTTTTATTGGAACATTAATCATAACAAGTGTTCCTGATCCAATTTTAGAGTCAATTGATAATTCCCCTTCAAGCAGCTCTACTCTCTCTCTCATCCCAATTAACCCAAAGGATTCTTGCTTTTTAACCGTCTTATCAAACCCTTTGCCGTCATCCTTGATGACTACGATTACTTGATCGCGTCTCATCTCTATTTTTACAAGGATTGTCTTTGCTTCTGCATGCTTCAACGCATTCTGAACGGATTCTTGAATAAGCCGGAACAATGCTACTTCATATTTGCCTGGCAGCCTTATTTCCTTGCCTATTGTTGAAAAGCTGATACTAGCTGTTTGATAATACTCTTCTGTTGTCTTTAAATATTTTTTTAATGTAGGAACAAGACCTAAATCATCCAAAGCCATCGGGCGAAGGTCATAGATGATTCGTCTCACTTCATACAGAGCACTGCGGACCATCAGCTTAAGATTTTTAATCTCTTCAAATGCTTCTTGTGCACCATGTTCCTTATATATTCTTTCAATTAGATCAGAGCGCATCATAACGTTTGCCATCATTTGAGCGGGACCGTCATGAATTTCCCTTGAAAGCCGCTTTCGCTCCTCTTCCTGGGCTCCGATTATTTTTAGGCCAAAGTCCTGCTTTTGTTTTGCATCCTCAAGGACTTCCCCTACCTGCTTCAAATCACTGATTAAGTATTTCATTACAACGGTAATTTGGGTGACAAGATGATCGGCCCTTTCAATTGTCTCGTCAAGCCCAATGAGCCTTCTCTCAATATCGTCGCGCCTTTCACGATATTGTTTTTCCAGATGTCTGTTCATGCTGAGGTCCATTTGCAGGCTGTGCGCCTTTTCATACGCCTCACGCACTTCAAGCTCGGAGTACTCATTGAAATGCTTGCTTACTTCTGACAAGCGTTTCCTTGCAAAGCGGGATTGCGCCTCGAGCTTATCTCCTTCTTCAATTGTTTGCAGGACTAGATTTCTTATTTCTTTTAGCTCTTCTGTCAGCTTCTCATAATCCTTTCGACACTGTTCTCCAATGCGAAATATTTCATCCTTGCTGGAGCTGACAGTCTCAACCATTTTTTCTAATATGAAATCTAGTGTTTTCGTATCAAATTTCCTTATTATCATATTATATAATTCCTCCAAAAAGGCTGAAAACCCTTCCTGTATCAAATCTTATTTTAGCGTGAAAGTAGAAAATATGTATAATTTCATGGTTAAATATTATAAAATCGTTATTTCGACATATATATTACCCAATAAGAGTGATACTAATTACCTATTTAAGAAAATTTTAAGGATTTTATTTTATCATATACAAATGTCCTTTGCCCTATTCTGCCATCTTGCGTCAATACAGCCAATCCGTGGCAGTTCTGTATTTACGTTTAAATCACGTTAAATCCGCTTTTTTTGCAAGGGACTTTTTGGGCATGGAGTTTTACTTATTATAACATGGAGATATCGGACTAATATTAAAATTCTGTTACAAACACATCAACAATTGAAGAATGAAGAATGTCGAATTATAATGAAATAAGGCTATAAAATATTATATTCTTATTCGTTCGTTATAACAAACATTTTATGAGTTTTTTATTAGAAAGGAGCGATTTGAATGCTTCCTTGCTACCATACTGTAAAAGGCTATGGAGAACATGAGATCATCATACAGAAATCGCGCTTCATCGCACATGTCTGCAGAGCTACTAGTGAAGAAGAAGCACAAGCGTTTATTATAGATATAAAAAAAAAGCATAAAGATGCAACCCATAACTGTTCAGCTTATTTAATCGGTGAAAATGACCAAATTCAAAAGGCAAATGACGATGGAGAGCCAAGCGGTACAGCCGGAGTCCCGATTTTAGAAGTGCTGAAAAAAAGGAAGCTGAAAGATACAGCAGTTGTCGTAACACGCTACTTTGGGGGAATTAAGCTTGGTGCCGGCGGTCTTATCCGTGCATACGGAAAATCAGCCTCTGAAGGCATCACAGCAACTGGTGTTGTAGAGAGAAAATTAATGACAGTAATAGGTGTTACTATCGACTATACTTTCCTCGGAAAAATAGAAAATGAATTAAGATCCTCCCCTTATCAATTGAAGGAAATCCACTATTTAGAGGCAGTAGAGATTGATGTGTATGTTGAAACAGAAAATATTGAATCATACAAGGATTGGATGACAGAATTAACGAATGGCCAGGGCATACTAACAGAAAAAGAAGCTGTCTATCTCGAATCCCTTATATGAATATTTTCCCTTTTCTTATTAAATTATTCCTTAATAAGAAATAAAACACTAGTTATTAATATGAGACGAGATAGTAAGATAAGAATAATGGCTATAAATAGTTTCTAAAATCAACACTTTAAAGGAGAAACCAATGGCATCAAATAGAGAATCTTATGTAAACCATAATAAAAAGAAGCGAAAGAGAAAGAAAATCCTAACCTTCATTCTAGTACCATTACTGGTGATTGCCGCAAGTGGCATTGGCTATGGCGCATTCCTCTATACAAAGGCAAAATCAGTGGTAGAAGACTCCTACCAGCCGATTGACAGAGAATCTTCTCTCCGTGATGCGGCAGTAGACCCTGATATAGATGATATATCGATTCTGTTTATCGGTGTCGATGACAGTGAAAAACGTTCGTCATCATCTGGAACGACGAGATCTCGTTCAGATGCATTAATGCTTGCAACATTGAATGAAAAAGAAAAATCAGTCAAGCTATTGAGCATTCCCCGTGATTCCTATGTTTATATCCCTGAAAGAGGCTATAACGACAAAATCACACATGCCCATTACTTTGGCGGTGTAACATCGACCATTGAAACAGTAGAGAACTTATTGGATGTACCTGTAGATTATTACGCAAAAATGAACTTTGATGCTTTCATGGATGTTGTTGAAGCACTTGGCGGCATTGAAGTTGACGTTCCTGTAACATTTACAGAGCAAAACTCGAAAGACCAAAAAGGTGAAAATGCTATTCATTTAGAAAAAGGCTTACAGACTCTTAATGGTGAAGAAGCGTTAGCACTAGCTAGAACACGAAAAATCGACAATGACATTGAACGCGGGAAACGCCAGCAATTGATTATGAAGGCAATTATGGATAAAGCTGTTTCCGCTCAAGCTATTACAAAGTATTCCAAGCTAATGGAGGCTGTCGGCGATAACATGACAACAGACCTTTCATTCAGCAATATTCAGTCCCTTCTGGCATATGCGACAGCTGAAAACGGCCTGCAAGTGGAAAGCTTGACTTTAACTGGCTCTGACGGCAACGTAGATGGTGCATATGTGTACCAGTTAGACCCAACAGCATTGGAAGAAACAAAAGCAATCCTGCAGGAGCATCTAGGAATTAAAGATGATATAAACAGCAGTGATGACACAACAACGGATACTACTGGTTCTTCTGATACTTCTACAGACAGCACTACTGGAACGACGGACAGCACAGGCACATCAACGACGGATTCGACATATAATGAATCCACAACAGATACAACGACAACTAATTAAAAGTCACAAAAAAGACGATGGGACAAGCCTCCCATCGTCTTTTTTATTGTTTTCCCTATAAAATGGCTAGTTTTTGTAAATACTATTGATGCCATAAAAACTATCACGAACGAGGGAAACATCGATGATTAAATCAGTTTGGTCATTAATTAATTATGCGCTCGAAAGGCCGCTGTGGTCGGAACATGATTCATTTTTGATGGATGATGAAGAGGACGAACTTCCAGTGCTTGAGAGCATTACAGATGATGATTTGTAATTAGTAATCATCAAAAAAAGCTTACCCATTGGTAAGCTTTTTTTGATTCTGCTTTAACGCTCTTTATCTGCTGCATATCGTATATCGTTAATGAATTTAAGGATAGGCTTATAATTCTTGCCGACAAGCCCTATCTTTTCGACAAATAACTCTATAATCAGCAGCACTGTCGCAATCAGGAGAATAGCTCCCCACACCTTCGCTTGTGAGAAGATGACAGCAACTAATCCAAAGAATGTCGCCATTGCATAAATCACGATAACCGTCTGTCTATGTGTGAAGCCGATATTAAGCAGACAGTGATGAAGATGGGATTTATCAGGTGCAGATAAAGGCTGCTTGTTAATAAGCCTGCGGATAATTGCAAAAAACGTGTCTGAAATCGGTACACCTAAGATGATCACTGGAATGACGAACGAGATTAATGTAACGTTTTTAAAGCCTAGCAAGGACATAACAGCGATTATATATCCGAGGAATAATGCACCTGTATCACCCATAAAGATTTTCGCCGGATAAAAGTTAAAGAACAAAAATCCTAATGTACTTGCAAGCACAATTGATGAAATGGCGATAACATAACCATTGCCCATAATCATCGCCATCCCAGTAATCGTGAACAAGGCGATGGAGGAAACTCCTGCAGCTAGTCCATCCAGACCATCAATTAAATTAATCGCATTCGTAATTCCGACGATCCAAAGAATCGTAATTGGAACATCGAGGAACCCAAACTCAATTTGACCCCCGAACGGCAAGTTGATGAATTCAACTTGTACGCCGCCCCACACAACCACAACTACCGCTGCTAATGTTTGCGTCAAAAATTTAATCTTGGCAGACAGATTATAAATATCATCTAATATGCCTGTGATGATAATGATTGTGCTTCCGATTAAAATCGGGAAATGATAATCTTTATTCGGATTGATAATTAAAGCTCCGATAATGAAGCTGATATATATTGCTAAACCGCCCATACGGGGCATAATTTTCTGATGTACTTTACGTTGTTCTGGTTTATCTACTGCTCCTAATTTAAATGCCAGTTTTTTCACTAAAGGAGTAAGTATGATGGATCCAAAAAAACATGTAATAAGTATTATATAAATCATAAGATCCTCCCCAATGCCCCTTTAAATATTAGGCATCTGCGCTTTCTTCTTAAGCTTATATTTTCAAAAATGATTATAGCATATTTCATCTTAATAAATCTTGTTTAAATCTTCATGATAGTTTACATTTAAATTACAATATGTTAAAACCCTTTATAAATATATAATATAAGACGTAGTATCACAAGAAAAAGTTGCACTGTTTACTTATAATATGGACATAAAATCTCCATCTTAATGCTATTTCCCCGCTTTTCTCTATTGCCAATCATTCCTTACCTTTACAATTGCAATAAAAAACAGCATCCAAGCGAGGCTGACCGAACAACAAAGCCTCTTTTGGATGCTGCATATAATTAGCTGTGTACTGTTTCTTTCTCTTCACTTCGTTCTTTAAAAGCATTTTCCCTGTACTGCTTCTTCTCTTTATTGGACATCTTTTTATAATCGTCCATAAATTTTTCGTAAGCTGGGATAACGTCTTTAATGCTGCCTTCCATTTTTACCTTGCCAAATTCAAGCCAAATCGCTTTTTCACAGAATTTCTTCATTTGGCCGATAGAGTGGCTGACAAAGAACATCGTTTTGCCGCGTTCCTTAAATTCTTGCATTTTTTCCAAACATTTCTCGCCAAATGCCTTATCCCCTACTGACAAAGCTTCATCAATAATAAGGACATCTGGATCTGTATGAACAGATATTGCAAAACCAAGACGAGAACGCATCCCGCTGCTGTAGGATTTAACTGGCTGATCAATGAACTTGCCGAGCTCCGCAAAATCGATGATATCCGGCTCAAGAGCCTTAATCTTTTCTTTGCTGAAGCCGAGCATTAAGCACTTCAGCTCAATGTTTTCCCTACCTGTCAGCTGATTATTAAGCCCTGCTGCAACAGCAATCAAGGAAGCCTGTCCATCTATTTCAACAGTCCCGCTCGTTTCTGGAACGATGCCTGCAATAATATTGGAAAGCGTCGACTTACCAGAACCGTTTATGCCGACAAAGCCGATCGTATCCCCTTTTTCCGCTTCAAAGCTAACATCTCGAAGAGCATAGAAAGGCTCGCCATAGCTTTTCGGCAAGAAAATATCCATCATTTTTTCCTTGTTGCTGCTGTATAGTTTATATCTTTTCGTCAAGTTCTTCACTACGACAGATTTTGTCATACAATCACTTCCATTATAAGAAATCAATAAAATGCCTTCTGAACCTTACATGTAAATAAGAACCTAGGAATAAGAAGACAAGCAGAATAGCCCAGAAATAAAGGGTTAACCAGCCATGCTCGATAAAGAACCAGCCTTCGCCTAAAAGCGAATAGCGGACACCTTCAATCAAATAATAAAATGGATTCAGCTGCATTACAAATTGGAATGTTTCACCGAAGCGGTCCTGTAACGGCCAAAGAATCGGTGTAATATAAAGCAAAACCCTCATTAATGATTGAACGAGCATTTGAAAGTCCCTCACTATTGTTGAAATTGTCGATGTGATTAAGGACAAAGAAAATAAAAACAGAATTGTTGCTACCAAAAAGTATGGAAGCTGCAAATAGTATATGTTAATTGGTAATCCGATAAACTGAAAAATAATGATTGTCACAAGCATCAGCAGCAATTGCGGCATTAACTTCGACAAAATCACATAGGATGGGATCGCACTTAACGGGAAGTTCATGCGAGAAACCATCTTCAGTCTTGTATAAATCGATTTCGAACCATGTGTTATTGACGGATAAATAAAGAACCAGATGGTAATCCCTGCAAGCATCCATGGGAAGAACTCGTATGTTCCTCCACCAGCATATTCAATAGGATCCCTGTCTTGTACATACCCGAAAACAAACCAATAAATTGCAATCTGAATAGCAGGGTTCAACAGTTCCCATAAGCTTCCCAAATAGTTATTGTTGTTGGCACTTTTCAGTTCATAGGCAGCCAATCTATTGATCAAATGAAAATTATCATATTGTTCTTTTATTACTTTAAACATTGAAACCATGTAAACCTAACCCTTCTCTCATAAGCCAAATAGGACTAAATGGGCTTTTTAATGTAAGCTTAAGTATGTTTGCTCTACTTAAGGAATACTTCTTCAACCACTCTCTTAGATGCTTCCCCATCTTCCAAATAACAAAACGTATTATAGAACTCCTCGAACTGTTCGTTAAGAGGCTCTTTTTCCGCTTGGCGGATATATTCAATAACTTCATCCGTTGTTTTTGCTAATGGACCTGGTGCCTTTTGCTCAAAATCAAAGTAAAAGCCGCGAAGCTTGTCACGATATGTGTCAATATCATATACGTAGAAGATCATTGGTCTTCTTAAGTTACCGTAATCGAAGAATACGGAAGAATAATCAGTAATCAGCAAATCAGAAATCAAGTAAAGCTCCCTGATATCCTCATAATTCGAGAAGTCATAGGCAAAGCCTACATATGGAGTAAGATCGAAGTTCTCTGCAACTAAATAGTGCATCCGTAAAACGACGATATAATCATCACCAAGCTCTTCTCTTAGCTGGTCAAGGTTTAACTCTAAATCAAACTTATATTTTCCTTTTCCATAGAACTGATCATCACGCCATGTTGGTGCATAAAGGATAATTTTCTTATCCATCGGCAAGGCGAATTTCTCCTTAATGGCAGTGATATTATCCACATGATTATCATTAATCAACGCATCATTCCGCGGATAACCTGATTCAATCATCGTTCTGTCGAAATCGAAAGCTCTTGCAAAGATTTCGCTTGAATAAGCATTTGGTGATACAAGATAATCCCAGTTGCTTGCTTCTTTAAGGAAATTTCTTTTATATTTCTTTGTATTGGTGCCAGGCATATGCACTTCATCCATATCGGCAGCAAGTCGTTTCAGCGGTGTTCCATGCCAAGTCTGCAAGTATGTTGTATTCTTTGGTTTTGGAATCCAAAGCGGCAGACGGCTGTTGCTTACCCAATATTGAGCTCGCGCCATTCTGAAGAGCCATTTGATAGAGAATCTCGGCGTGATGTTAATGCCTCTGTCCTCAAAGTTTTGAATGAATCTTTTATCAACACTCCAGTACAGCTTATACTCTGGGTGGTTTTCTTTTAAATATTCATAAATCGCTCTTGGGCTGTCACTGTACTGTTTACCCAAAAAGCTTTCAAATATGACTGTATTTTTGCTTGCTGGAAGCATGCCGAGCATTTTAAATGCAAGCTTAAAGAGCTTCTTCGCCTTTTTGCTTCGCTTAATACGCACAAGCTTGCCTTTAATTCTTGCTTTAAGCTCCATTTTTGCATTAAAATCAGCAACTTTAACAGAAAGATAATTGTTTTTCGCTGTTGATTTAAGCAATACTCTTTTTTTGCCGTACATCGTAGTAATACGAGTTCTTTGTCTTTTATATTTTGGATTAAAGGACACAAACTTTAATCTCGGGCTGAGTATTTTTACTGTTTCGCCATTTTCTTCATACGTAAGCTCCAAATAGAAGCGATAATAGATAGCTTCTGACTGGAAAAGATATTGGCTCAAGTCAAGTTTGCCTTCAAAGCCGATTGTTTCGTAGTTATGGTCGGTACCGCCGTACATTTCCTGCAAGTCGCTTCGATGCTTGTTCTCAAGAGCAATATTATATACTTCCTCATTGATATTATTCGTGATAATCAGCTTTTTTTCGACAGGCTGCTTTTGTGACTGCGGATTGAAGCCGTATCCAGAAATATGCACAAGACTACCGCTTGTGAGATGGGCTTCCTCAATATTCGCAATAATTCTTTGGACAACTGTCTTAAAGGACACATTTCCTTTATTCGTTGTATAAGCATAGAACATTGTACCCTCTTCATATAGGTAGAAGTTAAGCTCTAGTGCTGCCTTATTGCTTTTTATTCTATATTTCTTTTCTATGTCTGCTTCTTCGTCCTTCACAACTAAGTACAGATCCCAAACAGCTTCTTTGCTGAAATCCTCTTTATTGTCAGTCAGGCTTATTGCCGATTCGTAAATTCCAAAATCCTCATTTATATCAATTTGCTTGATGGATCCTGCGACTACATTTTCAGAGCCCCTTTGAATTAGTACAAGGCTTGTCTGCTTCGCCTCAAGCAATTCATGTTTAAAACAGAACTTCACAGATAATAGATCATTATTGATAAATACCTTATGTGCCTGTTTATGAACATATCCAGATTCACTCATTATGCTACTCCTCTCAAACATACAGTACCGAAATTCACGTACTTTACAATCTATCAAACATTATATAGGTTACGTGAATGGATTTCAAACTTATTTAGAAGACCCCTGCCCAAAGTCATTGACAATCGTCATTCTTGTCACAGAAATGAAAAAAACCTATAGCTGCAGGCCTTTACAGGCCCGCACTATAGGATGAGCTTACTTAATATTCAAGCCAAGATTTGAATTGATCGTCGTATAGAATTGGTACAGCTTCTTATCCATAATCTTTTGTGTGTAATCTAAGCGGATTAAGCTGATTTTTTGGTATTCATTATAGCGGACAAATATTGCATAGCTTCCTTTTGAGAACTCAAGCATTGTAGTCAATGGAATAGTCAATCGGAAATGATGCTTATCGACTCTCTCGACAGCAAAGGAATACTGATTTTCCGTATTTCCTCGGTCGCGGAGAATCATATCATCCACATTATCAATGGAATCACCATATAAATGGAAGTCCAATGTATAATCGTTTTCGCCGAACACACCCTCTTCATAAAAGCCGGCCATAGCAACGCGAATATGCTTCTTATCTTCAAATGGTGTAACCATGTAAGGCTCATTATCACGCACGACAATATCCTTCACTTTTTCTTTTTTATCCCATTTGTACAAATCGGCAATTTTATCTTGTTCACCGTTTAAGTACATGTTATAAACAACTTTATTAATCGGATGGAAGAATTGATCCTCAATGTTGTAGCCAAGATCCTTTGTTGTTTCAAGAACTTCATTAAATTTATCGTAATATGCTTTTTTATTTTTGCTTTTAAAGAAATGCTGACGATTAAAGAATCTTGTGATGCAATCGAATTCGTAGAGACGATTCAAAATCATCTTTTCCGTTTTCTCATCGAGTTTCTTTGCCTTCACATAGTTGATAACTTTAATGTTTGTATCCATCTTTTGCATAATGCTCGTCTGTTTCGTCAGTGAAGCATCGTTTTCATCAAGCCTGTTCAAGTAGTAGATAACATTAGTAGTCGTTGAGATTGTTTTAGTTGCTACTAAAACATCAATAAAGAACTGCTTGTCCTCTGCGTATTTCATTTCCGGGTAACGGATATTGTTTTCTTTTAGCAGGCTTGTTTTCATCATACGGGAACGCGGCCCTAAATGCTGGAATATATGTGGGATTGATGTTGCGAGAATGCCTCTTCTTTCTTTGCATGACTCATGTTCCCCAACTATTTTAGTAGATTTGCTTTCTACTTGGATTGTCTTCCCAACAACATAATCATCATTTGTTTCTTTAAGAATATTGTAAAGAATCTCCAAGCCGTTGCTTTCCAACCAGTCATCAGCATCAAGGAAGGTAATATACGGAGCTGTTGCAAGCTCGATACCAAGGTTTCTTGGCTGTGCAGGCGTTCCTGTATTTTCCTTCAAGAAAACAACCATCATATTTTGATGTTTTTGAGCATATTCCAGCAGCATTGGTCTGGACATATCTGTTGAACCGTCATCAACAAGAATATATTCCACATTATCAAAGCCGATTGTCTGGTTGATAACAGAATCTACTGTTTTGCTTAAGTATTTTTCTGCATTATAAACAGGTGTGACTACTGTTACCAGCTTATCCTTCTTCTTTTTTAAGACATTGAATATGCTGCTTTTTTTATTGTAGACATAGTAGCCTTCATTATTATAGTCAATTTTATGTTGTGCTTCGAATTGTTTTTTATTATAGCTAGACACTATAAAAACACCGCCTCTTCATTATCAAATACACTATGTATTTTAGATGGACTTTTTGTTTACAAAAGTAACCATTTTATTATTATACACATTTTGCAGTTTTTCTTAAACATTAACCTATCATATTTAGGCAAGCAAGCAAAAATAAGCATTATTACTACTATTCTAAATAGTAGTATTGCACTAAATCAAATAAAAGCCAGCACTCCTTAAAGAAAGTGCTGGCATCTTTATCATTTATAGATCGGAACTTCAAAATACATCTCGTAGGAATCAAGCAAATCATATAATAATTTCATTCTGTTTACTTGTTTGCTTGCCCAGCCTACATCTGTAGCATATTGGTGAACTCCTGGATTGTCGGAATTCCATCTCATCTTATAGAGCGTGTCTTGTTTGTATGTGGCATTATTTATATAATTTTTGCCGATAAACTCTGCTCCGCCGACGATTGCTTTTTCCGGCGTTGTCCAGCCTTGTTTGTAAGCATATTCTGATCCGCTCTTAGTCGGTGAATCATCGTATGCTGCGATTCCATACATATTATAAACAGTTTTTGGTGTTACTGCTTTGCCGTCCACGCTCGAAACGGTTACGCCTGTAGCAAGCTCAGAGGTTCCGTTTCCTGTTTCAAGCATAGCATGAGAAATCAAATATATTTCATTGATTCCATACTGCTTGCCAGCATCTATGAAGGAACTCGCCTTTCCGACGAAAATTCCTTTGCCATTCAGAATTTTTTCGTTTACTTCGGTCTCATTTAAGTTCGCACTTTCAGACAGCTTCAGGAATTGAAGCTTCTGCTTTTCATCATTCATAAAGTTCTCTGGATTTAAATAGTATTTAATGTCCATAGGACCTGCGTTGACCCATGTGTGATAGGACAGCCTATATTGTGCAGGCACATCAGATGTGGCTGCAGCAGTTTCATCATAATATTTATAGAAATCTACTTCATACCAGTCCATCCCGGAATCGTCCGCTACCTTTGACAAAATAGTCACTTTATCACCAGTTGTAAATTTGCCGATTACCCAATCAGTCAGGCTTGGACCTCCTCGGACATTCCAGCTGCCGCTTGTAATAAGTCCGTAATTACTATAGCTGCTAATATAAGAGAACGCATCTTCTCTCATATATGCTTTATACTTTTTATCTGTTTGAGCATATTTGCTCGCCTGAATTGTAACCGCATCATCTAATGAATAAGATAAATAGTCATATGCTGTAAATACAGCTTTTGCTTTCTTCATTTCAAACTTCACTGAGGCATTTCCAGTGTTCTCGTAATATTTAAGAACAAATTTATGCTCACCCTTTGCAAGGCTGTAGCCCGAAACTTCCCGCTTGCCAGCACTGCTTTGCCATGAATCTATTACTTTTTCACCATCTATCTCTAAGATGACACCATCATCAGCAAGGATTGTGAAATTATATAAACCGTCTTCTGCGATATAAATATTTTTCCGGTAAACAGCCGAAAACTTATCTGCACTCAAGCCGGATGGCGATCCTGAACCCCAGTCAAAGTAAACATCTGTTACCTTTGCAATTGAATCCTTGCCCCCGACAATGACTGGTTTTACACTGTCTGTCAATGTATAGACAGGAATCTCATCCTCCCCGATAATCTTCGGATAATACTCTGCATACCAGCCAGAATCATGAACTAAATTATCTTCTGAGTACGGCACAAAGGATAGCTGGAATTTCGCAGCACTCTTATTGTCGTAATACCGCACTTCAATCCAGTGGATATTGCCGTCCTTCGTATCGGCAATCTTAACTTTTGTAGCCTTCTCACGGTAAGATCCGTTACTCCACTGATCAATGACTAATTGACCATCAACAAAAATCTGAACCCCATCATCAGACAGCCCGCGGATGATATATTCTCCTGCTTCGATTCGTTTTGCTGTCACATACTTTGCTGAGAAGCCATCTGCTTTCACTGTTGATGCAGGTGCATTTGTACCAAAATCTTGGGTAAGTGTAAAACTGTTGCTGTTATTTACAACCTTTGAATTCACTGGAGCTCCTGCCAATGTCATATTATTATAATAGTACGCAATCCAGTTGCCTAATGGCTGTACATCTGCAAAAGCATAGGCACTGCTGCCATTATCGTAGTAGTCTGTCTGGATTAGATGATCGCCAGAGCTTAAACCTGTGATCAATCCGTTATTATACACGCCGCCTGAATTTTTCCAGCGGTCGATAATAGCTTGATTGTCTACTTTGACACGAATGCCGTCATCTGCAAACGTTGAAACAAAATAATCCTGATTTCCTGTGATCTTTTTCAGGAAGGATGCAGAAAAACCATCTGCGGGAATTCCAGCAAGTGGCGCACTCTTATTCCATTTATATTGAATAAGCTTGACCGTTTGCTTTGCATTCTTTCCGCCGACAACTATACCATTTCCAGATAGACTCTTTGTTGGATAAAATATATTCAGCCAATCACTTGAAGTAACAGTTTGCTCCAATGGTTTGATATCAAAGCTTAGCTTTGACTTCCCGCTTTTCTCCAAGTATTGAACTTTAATCCAATGAACATCCCTTTTAGCGGCATCTGATACTTCCAGATCACTAATGCTGATTTTCATTGCATTTTCTGCTGAGCTGCTGCCCCACTTGTCTAACACCAGCTTATCATCTACATAAACACGGATTCCGTCATCTGCCATTGCACGAATAACATAATCTCCTGCTGACAGCTTCATCGCAGTAATGAACTGTGCTGTATAATTGTCAGCTGGAACGCCGGATGCAGGACTTCCAGTGCCAACATCAAAGCTGAAAGCACCATTTCCGTCTCCCTTTATACTTTTATTGTTCGCAGGCACTCCTTTTAATCCAGTGTTTGCATAATAATAACCAAGCCACTGTCCAAACGGAAGGGCATCTGCACTCACAAAAGCATTGCTTGTTTTTTCCAAATAATTAATTTGCAAAACATTATTAGATGATTGCAGATTTGTTATTGCTGCTTTATTCTCTTTACCTGAAGATGAAGTCCAGCGATTGAATAAAGACTGTCCATTGACTGCTGCACTAATGCCATCGTCTGCAATTGTATGAACAAAGTAATTACCTGCATTCAGCAGCTTATAATAAGAAGCAGAAAAATTATCTTTACTAGTTTTCGAGTTTGGAGCATTAGTTTTCCAGTTGAAAAACACATTGCTGATTCCTCCATACACATTTCCTGTTCCAGCTGCAGTTGTTCCGTTAAAATAGGCACCTAACCACGAGTTGGCAGTTAACTCTTCCTTAACAGGTTTAATGGAGAAATCTAAATAGCTTTTGCCCGTTTTTTCCACATATTCAATTCTGATTGCATGCGCGCTTCCTTGGGCAGAATCAGCCACATTAATTAGGATTTTTTCTTCTCCCGGACTTTTCTTTTCAAGGATTTTTTTATTATCTATAAAAACTTGGATTTCATCATCAGATTTTGTGCTGATCACATACTGCCCTGCGGCAAGGTTTTTATAGGTGTACAGCTTCATCGAAAAATTATTTGCACCAATATTTTTTGCACCTGGTGCATTATAGCCATAATTAAATGCGAGGTCTGACTCTGAAGATGTGAAATGAAAGGCATCTTCAGGTGCACCTTTTTTAGTTGTATTATTGTAGAAATAGCCGACCCAACTGTCAAAAGGCAACACATCAGCAAACAGGATAGACTTTCCTCCTGCCTCCACATACTCTGCAGTTACATTATGGGCTCCTGCTGTCATATTTTTCATAGGTGTAGAAAAGGTTTGGCCAGAGGTGCTCCAACCATCTATATATAATTTATTATCCAGATACATCCTGACACCATCATCAGCAAATGCTTGCAGAAAATAATCCTTCTGACTATCTTGGACATTAATGGTCTGTGTAAATGATGCGGAAAAATTATTCGTCCCAACACCAGTCATCGGCTTATCATAGCCCCAGTTCAGATGAAGATTTTGAAACTGTGCAGCTATGCCTTCTCCTGACAGGCTGGAATTATTATAGAAATTCCCTGACCAGGCTGCTTCTGCTGCCTTTTTTTGTTCAGGGCAAATAAACCAAAGACCAACAATAGAAAAAAACAACAAAACATAAGTCTTCTTGCCTAGTAACTTTTCTATAATCATACACCTCATCATTTTAGTAGTTTTATATACTTATATTATCTATGAAAAGAGGGTGTATGTTAATAGCATCTAGTATGAAAATCACAGGTAAATCATCCTAATACTGGCAATAAAAAAAAGAGGGTTTTCACCCTCTTTTATAAAGCTTCTTATTTATTGTTTACAGGCTCATCCTGCAATTTTTCAACTAAGTCTTTTAAGTACACTTCCAACTTGTCTTTAATATCATCACGTTTTAAAGCAAGCTCGATTGTTGTCTGAATGAAACCTAACTGCTCACCGACATCATAACGATTTCCTTCAAATTCGTAAGCGAACACTCGTTGGATTTGGTTAAGCTTTTCGATCGCATCTGTCAGCTGGATTTCTCCGCCTGCACCTACTTCTTGCTCTTCAAGGAATCGGAAAATTTCCGGAGTGAAAATATAGCGGCCAATAATCGCTAAATTAGATGGAGCAGTACCTTGCTTTGGCTTCTCTACGAACTTTTTCACTTGGTGTCTTCTTCCAGAGTCGTCAATCGGATCAACAATACCATATCGGTGTGTCTCTGAATCAGGAACAACTTGAACACCGATTACGGATGATAATGTTTGGTCATATTGGGACATAAGCTGACCTAAACATGGATCTTCACTATCGACAATATCATCGCCTAACAAGACTGCAAATGGTTCATCACCGATGAAGTTTCTCGCACACCATACAGCATGACCTAAACCTTTCGGCTCTTTTTGACGAATATAGTGAATATCAACATTAGATGATTCTTTCACTTTTTTAAGAAGGTCGAACTTCTCTTTCGCAACTAGGTTTTCTTCTAATTCCCAAGCGTTATCAAAATGGTCCTCAATCGCTCTTTTCCCTTTTCCAGTAACAATGATGATGTCTTCAATTCCAGAAGCAATTGCTTCTTCAACAATATATTGGATAGTCGGTTTGTCTACGATTGGTAGCATTTCCTTTGGCATCGCTTTTGTAGCTGGTAAAAATCTAGTTCCAAGACCTGCAGCTGGTATTATCGCTTTTCTTACTTTAGACATTTATTTACCTCCAAATTATTCCTATCTTACCTCTATTTTATATGCAATACTATTTATTGTCCACCGATTACAGCAGGGCAAAAGTTTCTATTTTGTTTCAATTATTAATTAGTATACAGAAAAATGTTTGTTCTGATACATATGTACAAATACATCTGATTGGAGTACTTCTATGTTACTAGGCATAATTGCTGATTCAGAAACGAATATTAATATAATAATTTGTTGAAATTTGTATTCAAACCCACGTATTTCTGCTATCTTAAAAGTAGTTTTATCAATATTTGTCAAGATATGGAGGTATAGCCAATATGAGGTCGGAAAAACCTAAAAAGAAGAAACGAAAGTGGCTGCGAATCACTGGCATTATACTGCTGATCCTTTTAATAGGTATCGGTGCTTATGTATATACGGTTTATAATTCCCTATCAAATGCCGTGAACTCAATGCACGAGCCTGTTGACAGGGAAACAACAAAACGAACAGAAACGTTAAGTTTAGAGCAGCAGGAGCCTTTTTCAGTATTGATGCTCGGCGTCGATGAACGCGACGGAGACAGCGGTAGATCAGATACGATGATTGTCATGACCGTTAATCCAGAGAAGAAATCTGTAAAAATGCTCAGCATCCCTCGCGATACACGGACAGAAATTGTCGGACACGGAACAACAGATAAAATCAATCACGCTTATGCATTTGGCGGTGTTGCCATGTCTATGGATACTGTTGAGAACTTCCTGGACATCCCAATTGATTATTATATGCAAATCAATATGGAAGGTTTTAAAGATATTGTAGATTCTGTTGGCGGAGTTACTGTGAATAATGACCTTGATTTCACGTATGAAGGTGTTCATTTCCCTGAAGGACAGGTTACCCTTGACGGTGAAAAAGCACTTAAATTCTCTCGTATGCGTTATGAAGACCCTCGCGGAGACTTCGGACGCCAGCTGAGACAGCGCATGATCATCCAAGCAGTGTTGAAGGAAGGGGCAAGTTTAAACTCGCTTACTAACTTCGATGATATCTTTGCTGCGTTAAGCAAAAACATTAAGACAAACCTTACATTTGATGAAATGGTAGATATCCAAAAGAATTATAAACAAGCTGCCGGCAACATCGAGCAATTAACGATTAATGGCACAGGCCAGACAATTGACGGCGTTTGGTATTTAATTGTGGATGATGCAGAAAAAACTAACATCCAGACGGAACTAAAAGACCATTTAAAAGTAAACTAACCTTAGAAGGAGATAAGCATATGCTGCTTATCTCCTTCCCTTTGCCTTTATGACACTGTTTGACAGAAAATATGTTTAGATGACATTTTTTTCAGCAATTTTTCAATTTTATGAAAGCAGCTGGCGATTAATATAGAAATACTTGTCATAATGGGGGAAAGGTTTTAAAATAAGGTAATTGGGAAACAATAAATCATAAATTTAAGGTAATTATGAGAAAACGCTTGGACAAAAATCCATGCACATTGACTAACACTGCTAAATAAAATAACAGAATGACTAGCCGTTATTATAAGAAGCACAAGGAACTTCACATTTAGGAGGATACAAATGAAAAAAGTAATCACTTATGGCACCTTCGATTTATTGCACTGGGGTCATATTAATATTTTGAAAAGAGCAAAAGAACTTGGGGATCATTTAACAGTTGCCCTGTCCAGCGATGAATTCAATGCAATTAAAGATAAAAAAGCATACCATAGCTATGAAAACAGAAAAATGATTTTGGAAGCAATCCGTTATGTGGATGAAGTTATCCCTGAACATGATTGGGATCAAAAGGTTAGAGACGTTGTTGACCATAATATCGATGTATTCGTAATGGGTGATGACTGGGAAGGGAAGTTCGACTTCTTGAAAGATTATTGCGAAGTTGTTTACCTGCCTAGAACTGTCGGTATCTCTACTTCTAAAATCAAGAAGGACCTATTCAAGGTAAAGTAATATGATAAGGGAATTTGCGATTTCCTTGTATTTAACGCTATT
The DNA here is from genome assembly GCF_021341655.1 of Bacillus sp. Au-Bac7. Lineage (NCBI taxonomy): Bacteria > Bacillati > Bacillota > Bacilli > Caryophanales > Bacillaceae > Bacillus > Bacillus sp. Au-Bac7. Next base: position 27,978 of record NZ_JAJTTG010000003.1, read on the forward strand.
TTCTTTGTTGTTTCGGATTAGCAGCCTATTCCCGCAACAAAAGAAAATAGTTTTTTGTGTGTCTTTCCCTGAAAACAGCATGCATATATATGAAGAACTTAAGAAAACTGCTGACGACAAACGCTGTATTTTTCTGGCAGCAACAGCACAAACGAAAGAAATGCTCGAGGAAAAACAAATTGGTCAAGTGCTTGAATTTACACCACGAAAGCCTAAAGCCTTTTTGGCAGGAATTCGGTATCTTGCGACTGCAAAAGTAGTTATTCTTGATAATTATTTCGGCTTCCTCTCAAGCATTACATTCAAGCCAAATGTTAAGGTGCTTCAAATTTGGCATGCTGCCGGTGCCATCAAAACCTTTGGATTGAAGGATTCGAGTATTCAAAATCGGACAAGCAAAGCTAATCAGCGATTTAAGGATGTATACAGCAAGTTTCAATATGTAATTACCGGCTCACATGAGATGGATCATATTTTTCATGAAGCATTCTCGATTCAAGAACGGCAAATAATGCATACCGGAATACCTCGCACAGATATTTTTTTTGACGAAACACGCAAAAAGGAAACAATAACAAAAGTATATAGCGAGTACCCTCAGTTTGAAAATAAAAGAATTCTATTATATGCTCCAACCTTCAGAGGCGAAAATAACGGCATTACAAATTCAAACCTCGACATAAAGCAATTGAAAAACAGGCTAGGTGAGGACATTGTCATCTTAATTAGACTTCACCCATCTATTAAAGAAAAGGCACACTTGCCTGAAATGGATGCTGCTGTCTATGATGTTTCAGAATATCCTTATATTAATGAACTGCTTCTCATTACCGACCTGCTCATTACGGATTACTCTTCTATCCCATTCGAGTACTCTTTCTTGAGAAGACCAATGATATTCTTCCCATATGATCTCGAAGAATATGCAAAGGACAGAGGTTTTTGGACAGACTATAACAAACTCGTACCAGGTCCTGTCGCCCATACGACAGCAGAGCTCGCAGACATCCTGACAAAAAATGAGTATGACTTAAATCGCATAGATACATTCCATAAACGCTGGAACGAATATTCCACAGGACAGTCCAGCGAAAAAGTCGCTGCATTAATAATAGAATGGCTAAACGACTGAAGCTGTCTTCAGTCGTTTTTTTCTATATATAGTAGAAAATATTAATTGGAGCTATCAGAAATTAACATCCTCCTTCTAAACGCCCCCCTGAAAATGTCTACAGCAAAAACCGACTAAAGCGCCCTTTAGTCGGTTTTTTGACGAAATAATGCAGAACATGCTGGAATAAGGAAATTCCCCGAAATTTCTCGGGAAATAAAATGTCAGCATTTGTTGATATTTTTGTTGTTTCTTATTTGTCCGAATGCGGTATAAGTAGTATATGAAAACAAACTTCCAATAGGAAAGGATGATACTAAATGAAAATAAAAGCAGGAAGCTGGAGACTATTAACTACTCAGGACAAGCAGTTCATCTTGCACACATTAAGTATTCTTTCTAAATTTAAGGGCGGAAAATAAAAAGGGCGAAAGCTGTCACTTTTCATAAATTTCGATTGGCAGCCCATCTGGATCTGCAAAAAATGTAAATTTTTTATCTGTAAATTCATCTACACGAATATCTTCTACTTCAATAGATTGACTTTGTAAATAGGAAACTGTTTCAGCAATGTCATCCACTTCAAATGCGATATGACGCAAGCCTGCTGCTTCCGGAAAACTCGGCCTTTTCTTCGGATTGGGAAAAGAGAATAGCTCTAGCTGATAAACATCGTTAACCATAAGGTCGAGTTTATATGAATTACGCTCTTCCCGAAAGACTTCTCTAATTGGTTTGAATTTTAAAATATCCACATAAAATGATTTAGAAATTTGATAATCACTGCAAATAATTGCTATATGATGCACTTTGTTGACTTTCATATTATCGCTCCTTTTTCCATATGTTTCATTCTGTAAAAAAAGCGAAGAAATGCAAGCTGCATTCCTCCGCCAAAGCAAACATCATGCTTTTTTATGCCAGTCCCAAGCACTTTCGATAATAGTCTCTAAGCCTCTTTCTGCCTTCCAGCCAAGATCTTCATAGATTTTGCTTGATGAGGCAATGAGTCTTGCAGGGTCTCCTGCTCGTCTTTCTGCCAAAACAACATTAGCTTGTTTGCCTGTCACCTTTTCACATGTTTCAATGACTTCTTTAACGGAATAGCCAACACCATTTCCCAGATTATATGTTTCCGCCTGTTTGCTGCCATCTAAAAGAGCCTCCACTGCTTTAATATGGGCAGCTGCTAAATCTGTTACATGGATATAGTCACGGATACATGTGCCATCTTCTGTCGGATAATCTGTTCCAAAAACAGAAATAGACTCTCTTTGTCCTAATAAATGCTGCAGGATAATCGGAATCAAATGTGTTTCCGGATCATGCTGTTCACCGATAGCTCCTGACTCATGGGCACCTGCTGCATTAAAGTAGCGAAGAACCACATAGTTCAATCCGTATGCTGCATGAAAATCAGCTAAGATTTGTTCTACCATCAGCTTTGATTTTCCATAAGGATTGATTGGGGATGTTTTAGAGCTTTCTAAAATAATTTCATCTTCTGGAATACCGTATGTAGCTGCTGTTGATGAAAAAATGAAATTTTTAACATTATATTTAAGCATTGTCTTCAACAATGTTAAAGTATTGGCAACATTATTTTCATAGTATTTATATGGGTCTTGCACTGATTCGCCGACTAAGCTGAACGCAGCAAAATGCATAACTGCTTTAATTGGATATTTAGAAAAAATCGGCTCCAAATCTTCTTCTTTTCCTAAATCTCCTTTAATGAATACTGCTCTTTCATCCACAGATTCCTGATGGCCTGTCGCCAGGTTATCGAGTACGATGACTTCTTCCTTTTCAACTAGTTCTTTTACTAGATGACTGCCGATATAGCCGGCTCCGCCTACTACTAGAATCATATTAAATCTCCTTTATATACATAATTTTTCTCACAATCTATTAATACCCGTATATTGTCATTTTATCACATGACTATTTAGAAAAAAATTTTCATTGGCAAATTTTCCTTATTTCATACTTTGTACAGGTGTGAATTTCCCTAGAAAAAAAGGAAGGATGTCATCATCCCCCCTTTTTCGTCAGCCAGCTGCCGGCATTTTTCTTTTTCTGTTTTTTAAAACATAATAAAAAAATTCCACATGACCGACTAAGTTACGCTTCCATAATCTCTTCGGCTCTTTCAGCATTCGATAAAGCCATTCAAGACGCAGCTTGCGAAAAAAAGCCGGGGCTCTTGTAACATTGCCTGACGAAAAGTCTAAAAATGCCCCGACTGCAAATGCCAGCGTGCAATTTAACCTTTCCCTGTTTTCAGCAATCCATTTTTCCTGTATAGGCATCCCTAATCCTACTAGAAGGATGTCTGTTTGCTTGTCATTAATATCCGCAATAACATCAGCTACACTGCCGGAATCAAAATAGCCGTGCTGTTCTCCAACAAAGTTCAAATGAGGGAACTGCTGCTGTAATCTATGCAGAGCCGCCTCAGCAACACCAGGCTTTGCTCCGAGTAAATATACATTATATTGTCTATCTTTATGACTTTTAAGCTTATTAAACAAAGCCGGAATAAAGTCTGTGCCGTTCAAGTTCTCCTTAAAAGAAAAGCCAAACATTTTAGCGCCAATTTCGATCCCGATTCCGTCATTCAGCAAAAATTCACTGCTGTTAAGAAGGTTTAAGTATTCGTTATCCTTCTGGGCTAAGTTATAACAATGATCGTTCAGGAAAAATACATTTGCTTTATCATATGCCTTTAATTTATCTGTCATTGCGGCAATCGCTTCATTTGTATGAAGAACATTCACCTCAATGTTTCCCATCCACTTCTTGTCCATCTCGTAATGTCTCCTGCCTTGCATAGTGTAGCTTCATTATATAAAAATTTAAGGCATGTTACAATTATCCCCATGGTTCTTTGCTGAAACTAGTCATTTTGTTGGATTTTGTCGAAACTTTACCTCACTAAAAACTTTTAATATGTGAATAAAAAGTGATAAAATATACATGTGTTTTTAAAAGACTTTTCAAACTAGCAATATGCTTGAACTTAAGACAGCAACAAAACAAATTATCCAAGATAAAGGCAAACCATCTGAAAAGATGGGACGCAAAGCTACAGATCTAAGGCAGCTCATACTGCTATGATGGCTGGGTCACCTTATGAGAATATAAGGAGGTTTTATTACGGTGTTAAATTTGTTACCAGTAAAAGAACTAGAAACGATAGATCCAGCAGAGCTAGATAGCGAGTGGGTTGAATTGGTGCTTGAAGCCAAACGCTTAGGACTTACTAGCAAACAAGTAAGTGCTTTTCTTTCCAATCAAAAACCAGATTTAAAATAGTATACACTACTTTTCTGAACAATCTTTTAAAAACACCTCTTATGGATATGCAACATGCATGGCACAGTTTATGTACATAAAGACAAACATTCCATATAATGAAATGTTTGCCGTAAAGAACGTTATCTGTGCTTCTTATCCATATTGCTCCACATTTGCCTTATTACCCTTCGTTTTCTCTATCCTGTCATGTAAAAACTTATAAACCTCATCTTTAATTTCTTCATTCTGAAGTGCAAAATCAATGGTCGTTTTTACAAAGCCAAGCTTTTCACCGACATCATATCTGTCTCCTTCAAAATCATAAGCAAAGACGCGCTGTATTTGATTCAGCTGCTGAATAGCGTCAGTCAACTGAATTTCTCCGCCTGCACCTGTTTTTTGGTTCTCTAAAAACATAAAAATTTCCGGTGTCAGGATATATCTGCCTAAAATCGCCAAATTCGATGGCGCAGTCCCTTTCTCCGGCTTCTCAACGAAATTCTTCACTTGATATCTTCTGCCTGCTTTCTCTCCAGGATCAACAATGCCATATCGGTCTGTTTCTTCTTCTGGAACTTGCTGAACTCCAATGATGGAGGACTGAGTTTCCTCAAATTGATTAATCAGCTGCTTTAAGCACGGAACATCACTCTGCACAATGTCGTCTCCAAGGAGCACGGCAAAAGGTTCATCCCCAATGAAATTCCTTGCACACCAAACTGCATGCCCCAACCCTTTAGGCTCCTTTTGACGGATATAATGGATATCAGCCAAATTAGAGGCAAAGCGGACTTTATTCAGCAAATCATCTTTGCCTTTTGCTTCAAGATTCCATTCCAAATCATTGGCACTGTCAAAATGATCCTCGATTGATCTTTTTCCTTTACCAGTGACAATAATAATGTCCTCAATTCCAGAAGCGACCGCTTCCTCTACTATGTACTGGATAGTCGGCTTGTCTACGATAGGAAGCATTTCCTTTGGCATTGCTTTTGTAGCAGGCAAAAATCTAGTTCCAAGTCCTGCTGCTGGTATGATAGCCTTCCTAATTTTCTTCATGGTGTATTCCCTCCTAATTATTATAGGATTCTTTTCCCTTGTTTCTATCAGGATAAACTATCATTTCTACTATTAGATATAGGGATTCTTCCGGTGGCTTTTTCTGCTTTGTTCACTTAAGCCTTGGGAGATTAAATAGAACGAAAATAGAAATAGCATAAAAGCTAGTAAAGGATATATAAGAATCCACTGTGTATAAGATAGAAACGCACGAGACTGCCCAATCAGCCCAGACCATTCATTTGTCATAGAGATATAAGTAGAGAAATCAGGCTGAAACACAGTTCCACCAAAAAACAAATTAAATATCGCCAACTGTCCCATTAAATGCAGCACCTGAATGGTTTCATTCAAATACAGAATGATAAAATCCCCTTTTAAAATAGGCAGGATATGTTTTTTTAAAATATGGCTTTTGTTCCCGCCAAGTGTGACGGAAGCCATAATAAAAAGATTTTCTTTTATTTCGGCTGTTTTTGAATAAACAACATTATACACACCTGGCACTCCAAGTGCTGCCATTAGCACTCCTTGTATCATAATAAGAGAGAATGTTGACAGACTTGGGTTTATATTGATTCCGAGCATAATGAAATAAATGATGATAACAGGCGGAATACTTGTTAATAGTGTTATTCGTCCATGCTTGCTTCTTTTTCTTCCGTTTGCAGCCAATCCGCCAAATACACCAGCAATTCCTCCTGCAAAAAGCCGGACTGCAGCAACAATTAACACCGTAAACACTGTATATTTAGCACCATGAAGAATAAGGGATAATATATCCTTCCCCCATTTATCTGTTCCAAATAAATATTGCTCTGATGGTTCTAATGGCGGAGCAACAAATTCTTTGCCATTATCTGTCTCCATGTATCCTACCTTCACCTTATAATCAGCAGGATATGGAGCAATATAAGAACCGAACAAACCAATCAGCACAAACACTGCTAATAGGAACAGACCTGTGACAAGCTTTACATTCCATTTCTTAGTCATACTTCAAGATCCTTTCCATAAAAATAATAAGCATGTACAGCAGGAAAAAAACTGCTCCATATAACAAGAACAAAGCTACCAGGCAAAATATGACCAAATTATACTGATAGCCAAAATAAGCTTGTGTCTGAAAGAACAAGGCCGTTATTCCGTTCAGGTTAAAGATATATTCTACAATGAATAAATTGCTGATCATAATTGCCAAAATTTTATGCAAATCTGCTTTTAAATAAGGGGTCACATTCGCTGTAACATGGTACAAGTAAATATCCTTTTTCTTAACCCCTTTAGCAATCGCTGTAAGAATATAATCCTGTGTCAGCACATCCTTTGTTTTTTCATTTAACGCTTTAACGGCATACAACAGCGGAATAATAATCAAAGTGATAATTGGCAGCAGAACTGCTGTATCATTCGAATCAAAGGAAGCCACTTTAGCAAGCTTAATACCAAAGTTTTTATATACAATGGTTACGAACAGCTGCAGCAGCAATATAAGGATAAAATCAGGCAATATACCTAGCAGGCTGATTACCTTGCCAAAAAAGCGTTCGTTCACCTTCCAAAACCATATTCCGAGCAGAAAAGTCAGTGCAAGCACACTGATACCGGCAATTATTAAATAATAAAAAGAATCGGCAAAACTGTCCCCAATAACAGTAAAGATAAAAACAGACCGATCTCCTTGGGTAAAATAATAGGAATCTCCGCTAAACAATCCTATGAAAAAAACTTTTATGATGGCAAAAACTCCAGAAACATTAAATACAATTTCTCCACTGTTCCCACTGAACAAAACAAGAGGAAATGCAGCAAGCACAAGCAAGAAAATGAGGCTGAGCAATTGGGCAAAGGTTGCCTTCCATATTCTCATAAAATTCCTCCCGTTCTGTTAATTACTATTTTTATATATAATTCGATTCACTAAATACCAACCATACTAATCTACCATATAATTCTAGTGCTTATCAATAAAGATTTTTACAATTTAGAATAAACGAATAGATTTACTTTAGCATTATATCTGTATAACAGAAAAGAGCGTCTCTTTTTGGACGCTCTTTAAATTTGGGGTTGGTATGGGGATTTGATTGATTCTCTTTAAGAAGGTTTTTGTTTAAAACGACCTTTAAACGGGAGGGAGAAATCTACTTCTTTTTTGGGAATATATGCTTTTTAGAGTGTAGGCAAGGAGCGTTGTGTTTTGGAGAATTCCTCTTGTATTACATATTCTAATTGGCGAATCCGAACATTTTGCTGTTCCATTTTTTTTAGTGTTTTAGCTTGCATGGAAATTAAAGCGGACAGCAAGTCGGACATATTTTCACTGCTGTTCATCCATTTGCCACCTCCTTTTTCGCTTCATTGTCTTGGCATCATGTTGGAATGAGCTGCTCTTGATTTTTCGGTTCCAAAAACCGAACATATTCTGCAACCACTTCCGTCACATAAACTCTTTTTCCTTCTTCATTTTCATAGTTTCTCGTCTGGATTCTCCCGATTAAGGCTATCATAAAGCCTTTGCGGCAGTAATGGACGATATTTTCTGCTGCTTTGTTCCAGAAAATGCACGGAATGAAATCTGCTTCGTACTCACCTGCTTGATTGCGATAGTTTCGCTGAACTGCAAGCAAAATATTAGTGACAGAAGTACCTCCTTGTGTTAGCTTCAGTTCAGGATCACGGGTCAATCTCCCTACTAATGTGACCTGATTTATCAATGGATCACCCCTTTCTTCCTAGCAAGCTTATCATACTAAAAGAGGAGAATATTGAAAAATCAGTAAGCCTAATAGGAATAGAAGTTAGCAGTTAGAAAACTCATGTTTCCTTTTAGAAAAATTAACATTATCAAAGGTTTTTATGGGCAAATTTTATCTTTCGGTAATTTATATAAAAAAACGGATAAAGCATAAATGCTTTATCCGCTTCTTCTATTATTGCTCGTAAGATGCGATTACTGCTTGGACTTTATCCATAACGCCAGCTTTCAGCTGAGCCAGCTTCCCTTGGCTTTCTTCAAGAGAAGAGCTAGTAACACTGAAATAGAATTTAGCTTTTGGTTCCGTTCCTGATGGACGCAGGCAGAACCATGAGCCGTCTTCTAAATAGTATTTAATAACATTGGATTTTGGAAGATCGATTAGGATTTCCTTCACATTCTCCGTACGTTTGCTTGTCTGATAATCTTCGATTGCAACAACTTGCAGCCCGCTCACTTCAGAAATAGGATCTTGACGGAATGTATCCATAATGTAAGAGATTTGCTCCGCGCCATCTTTTCCTTTAAGAGTTAGAGATTCAAGTCCTTCTTGGTAGAAGCCGTATTTTTCAAAGATTGCAAGCAAGCCTTCAAACAATGTCATGCCTTTTGCTTTGTAATACGCCGCAACTTCTGCCGCAAAGATTGCTGACTGCACAGCATCTTTATCGCGTACGAAATCACCAATCAAGTAACCATAGCTTTCCTCATATCCAAATAGGAAAGTATGCTGATTAGTTTGTTCAAATTCTTTGATTTTTTCTCCAATGAATTTGAAGCCAGTCAATGTATCTAATGTTGGAATACCATATGCTTCTGCAATTGTTCTTCCAATTTCAGATGTTACGATTGTTTTAATAACAATACCGTTTTCAGGCAGAATACCTTTTGCTTTTTTCTCTGACAGCAAGTACTCAAGCATTAACGCTCCTAATTGGTTACCAGTAAGAACTGTATATTCTCCTGTTAAGTCCTTCACAGCAACACCAAGGCGGTCTGCATCTGGATCTGTTCCTAAAAGAATATCTGCATCAATTTCTTTTCCATAACGGATAGCAATTTCAAATGCAGCATGCTCTTCCGGGTTTGGAGATTTTACTGTAGAGAAGTTTGCATCTGGCAGCTCTTGCTCCTTAACAACTGTTACATTGCCGAAGCCAAATGCATGTAGTCCTGCGCGCACAGGCTTATTCGCCGTACCGTGCAGCGGTGTGAAGACGATTTTCAAATCTTCCGCTTCTGGAAGCTTGTTAAGCTGAATAGTTTTCAGCTGTTCCACATAAGCTGCATCAACGTCAGCTCCGATATATGTCAATAAGCCTTGTTCTAATAGCTCAGACTCTTCGAGCACTTCGATTGTAAGCTCATCTTCTACTGCGTTTACATATTTAATAATCACATCTGCGGCTTCCGGAGGCAGCTGCCCACCATCTTCCCCATATGCTTTAAAGCCATTATATTCAGGCGGATTATGGCTTGCAGTGATAACGACACCAGCAAATGTATTAAGGTGGCGCACTGCAAATGATAGCTCAGGTGTTGGGCGGAGCTCTTCGAATACATAGGATTTGATACCAAGCTTGCCCACTACTTTTGCAACTTCCAACGCAAATTCTGGTGATTGGTGACGGGAGTCATATGCTACTGCCACACCGCGCTCCATCGCCTCTTTGCCTTGTTCTAGTATGTATTTTCCCAATCCTTGGGCAGCTTTACGCACTGTATAGATGTTCATGCGGTTGATGCCGGGGCCAAGTTCGCCGCGCATTCCGCCAGTGCCAAATTCTAAATGCTTGTAAAAGCTATCCTCGAGCAGTTTTTCAGATTTTTGCAATTCCAGCAATTGCGCTTTTAAATTTGGCTCTAAATCTTCAAAACTAGCCCATTTTGCTACTATATCTTGATAAACCATATTGCCAGATTCCCACCTTTAATTAATATTTTTACCTGTCTTAACATTACCTAAAATATGTATTTATGTAAAGGGCAATCCGGGGCAGAAGCCATCGTTTTCCCTTTACTAATTTAGGTATTTACTCCTTAGTTTTCGTCCATATTTCAATCAGCGGTCCTCGCTTACCAAATATGGGATCTTCTTCGGGAAATGGAGCTTTTTCTATTTCTGCAATAGCAGCACGGTAATCCTCCTCCGTATCCCTTCTTGTATTATAATCCTGTCCGTTAGGATATGCACCAATGACTTGCAAATCCGGAGTCCCGGACAGCTTCTTATGGCCAGTTCCAGCAGGTAGCAGCAGAACATCACCTGCATGAAGAACAAGCTTGCTCCCTTGTTCCCCGCCAATTTGCACCAAAGCAGAACCCTTCATTATCCCAAGCACCTCATGGGCATTACTGTGATAATGATGGTATGAGAAAACTCCATCCACCCAGCTGTTTCTCCAGTTATGAGATTGGAATATCTTCCCTATATTATGTTCACTATTTTTTAACACCCGCTTATAATGCAGGACTGGAAATGTAGGATGATTAGGAATAAAGCCATTTGGCTCAAAGTAGTAGAGCGTGATATCTCGAGTCATCTTAGCCCACTCCCCCTCTCTACCTTCCCTATACCCCCTTTAAGCAAAAATCACTCCTACTAAAGCATTAAAAAAGTTTTTTGTATTTTCATCAATATACTTTAAATTCCATTTTTCTTGCCGATATAGAAAGAACCCACATAAGAAAAGGAACAGCGCCTTTTGATCTAATTTTATCCCTTTACATACGGTGCTTTGTTTTCGTTTCTACAACTTATTTTTCTTAAAGGAGAAGGACAGGTAATGAACATCAGCATTAAACAAAAACTTATCGGAAGCTTTATTATCATTTCCCTCATTTTTACCATTGCTTCCTATTACTCTTACAGCAGCTCCAAAAAAACAGAAGATTCTTTTGAATATCTTATTAACACTGTTGCTGAGCTGCGCACTATCAGTGATGAAATCAAAACTAATACAGCACAGCAAGTAGCAAGCTACAGAGGCTTTATGCTTTATGAAACACCAGAATTTAAAAGCCAGCTAAATGGAGCAAACAGCAATATTAAAAATCTTGTTGAAAAAGGCAAAAAGCTCGCAACACTTAAAGAAACAAAAGACAGACTCGATGAAATCCAAAAACTGAATGAGGAATTCTTCCAAAATGCAAACTCTGTTATGAACAGCCTGTCAAGCCCGTCCACCAATAAAGAGGCAGCTATTGCTGAAGGCTTAGAAACAATTACACCTCTTTCAAATAATATGTTAGACAGAACCACCTCCTTAATAACATGGCTAAATAACGAGATTATGGAACCAAAAATAGCTGAAGCTCAACAAGATGCGCAAAACCGTTCCCTTATCATCTTGATTGTCAGCATTGCAGCAACTGTCATTGCTATTGCTGCAGGTGTGTTCCAGTCGCTCTTTATTACAAAACCAATCAGCAAGCTGCAAAGAAAAATGCAGCAAGTCGCAGACGGAGATTTAAACACAGAACCGCTGTTGCTTAAAAATAAAGATGAAATTTATCACTTGAATGAATCATTTACACAAATGCAAGACAGCTTAAAAGACATGATTACGAAAATTGCCAGCAATGCAGACCATGTTGCTTCAAGTGCAGAACAGCTGAATGCAAGTGCCGACCAGTCAACACGGGCAGCGGAAAACATCACATCCTCCATTCAGCAGATTGCTAGCAGCACAGACATTACAATTGCTAAAACAAACGATAACTCCAGCTCTCTGTCTGGCATCCTTAATGGTATTCTTAAAATTGAGAAGGATACAGATGTTGTCTCAGAGCTTTCCAAAACAGCTTCTAGCAATGCAGAAAAGGGCTCAAATTCTATCAGCAGCTCCTTGGCTCAAATGGAATCCATCTTTCAGTCTGTAAATCGTTCCAATAGTGTTATCGCTTCTCTTTCTGAAAGGTCTAAGGAAATCGGTTCGATTATTGATATTATCAGCAATATTGCTGAACAGACAAACCTGCTTGCATTGAATGCGGCTATTGAAGCTGCCAGAGCCGGAGAGAACGGCAAAGGCTTTGCTGTTGTTGCAGATGAAGTGCGCAAGCTTGCAGAACAATCACAAGTATCAGCAAAGGATATTTCCAGACTGTTGAGCGGCATTCAAAAGGATACTGCTGAATCGGTTGAACTATTAAATGATGCGAAGTCACAAGCAGAAAATGGTGTGAAAATCTCAACAGAAACTGCTGCTACATTTGGTGAGATTTTGAACAGCACAAAAATGGTTACACCTAAAATCAGCGCGGTGGCAGAAACGATTCAGCGCATCGCTTCTTATGTAAAAGAAGTAACAGCCTCTGCTGATGAAATCGCCACATTATCAAAAGTAAATGGCAATAATACAGAGGAAGTTGCTTCATCGACTGAGGAGCAATTAGCTTCAATGGAAGAAATCAAGGCTTCCGCACAAGTATTAGCTGGCATGGCTGAAGAACTGATGACAGTTGTGAACCAATTCAAAATCTAAAATCTGAAACTATTTTAACCCACAAAGGATATTTCCTTTGTGGGTTTTTCGTGCTTATTTTTATTGTATGCTTGAACATTTCAAAAAAGACTACGCCTGTCCTACTGGCACCTTTACATCTAAGCTTTTCAGAATTTCTTCAGAGCTAGTTACAGTACCAAAAAACTGGTGTATTGTCTTTAATGACATATCATACGCTTCACGGGTGAAAGCGCCTGTACAATCAGACAATAGAAGCACATCATAATCAAGCATAAAGCCGTCTCTGGCAGTTGATTCCACACATATATTTGTGCTGACACCTGCCATAAGCAATGTTTCAATTTCCATGGCGCGGAGGACAGAATCAAATCTTGTGTTGATAAAAGCACTATAACGATGCTTCACCACAATAACATCCTCTTTTTCGTCTGGAGTTAATTGGAAGAATTCAGCACCCCATGTGTCTTTGCGGCAAAGATCTGTTTGGCTTTTACCCTTTAATCGCTTTACCCAAGTCTTTGAGTCTGTACTGTCCTCATGAATTGTCTGAATGTAGATTACCGGCACGTTCTTTTCCTTGCATGCACGTATCATTCTATGAAGATTTGGCATCATCTGTTCCGCCATTGAGACGTCCAAGCCTTGCTTTGCCAAGCTTCCTTCTTTATGACAGTAGTCGTTTTGCACATCGACAATAACAAGTGCACTTCGAGCTGGATTCCATTCTACACCCATCCATATTCACCCTTTCCTAAGTCATTTAAGCATTGCTCCTTCTTAGTATTTGTTAAAGGCTAAACTGTATCCACAAAAAAACAACTGCTTGAAGGAGTGAATACCTTAAAGCAGTTGTTTGTAATCAGCCTGAAACTTAAATATTTAATTCAAGAGACAAGTATTTATACTCTAAATAGTCCTCAATTCCATACTTACCGCCTTCACGGCCAACACCAGATTCCTTAACGCCGCCAAACGGTGCTTGTGCAACTGTTGGCAGCGGATCATTAATGCCAATGATGCCATACTCCAACGATTCAGACACGCGGAAGATTCGCGAAACGTCATTAGTGTAAAAATAAGCAGCAAGGCCATAGACTGTATTATTGGCTAATGCTACTGCTTCCTCTTCTGTTTCGAAATCAAAGAGTGGAGCAACCGGCCCAAACGTTTCTTCCGAAGCAATTTTCATATCATGTGTGGCATGTGCTAGGATAGTCGGTTCATAGAAGAAACCATTTTTGAATTGGTCTCCTTCCGGTTTTTTCCCGCCTGTAAGCAGCTTCGCTCCTTTTTTGATAGAATCCTCAACATGCTCAGCTGTTTTTTTAACCGCATTTTCATTGATGAGCGGCCCGATTGTGATGCCGTCCTCAAGCCCATTTCCAACAACCAGTGCTGTCATTTTCTCTGTCAGTATTTGAGCGAATTTTTCACTGATGCTCTTCTGTACATAAACACGGTTTGTACATACACAGGTTTGGCCTGCATTGCGGAATTTACTTGCAATCACACCGTCTGCTGCCTTCTCCAAATCTGCATCTTCAAAGATAAGGAATGGAGCATGACCGCCAAGTTCCATCGAGATTTTTTTCATTGTATCTGCCGCGCGCTTCGCAAGCTCTTTACCTACCTTAGTTGAACCAGTAAATGTTATCTTGCGAACATCTGAGCTTTCCATCATCGCATCTCCAATTTCCTTCGGCATGCCGTGAACAAGATTTAATACGCCTTTCGGCAAACCAGCATCATGAAAAGCCTTCATGACTTCAATGGCAGTCAGCGGCGTGGACTCTGCCGGTTTAATTACTACCGTACAGCCTGCTGCAAGAGCTGGCGCAACCTTTCTTAGTATCATCGCTATCGGAAAATTCCAAGGAGTAATAGCGCCAACGACACCAATTGGCTGCCTTAATACAAGAATCCTCTTCGTTGGAGAGCTGGAAGGAACTGTGTCGCCATATATGCGTTTTCCTTCCTCTGCATACCAATCAAGGTATTCTGCTGCAAGCTGCACTTCTCCTCTGCTTTCTGCAAGAGGTTTTCCCATCTCTGTTGTAATGGTGTTTGCTAATGAACCAACACGGTCACGAAGTAAATCAGCCGCTTTTTTCAAATATACATACCTGTCTTTTGCTGTCAGCTTCGACCACGCACTAAGCGCCTCTTTAGCAGCGCCAATAGCTATTTGTGCATCTTCCTTTCCGCCTTTTGCTGTTTCTTTAATCAGCTCTCCTGTGGCCGGATTATGAACAGGATATGTTTCACCGCCTAGCGCTTCACACCATTCTCCATTTATATACAACATATATAATCCTCCTTTTTGGATGCGGGCAATTTAAGTTGTTGGATTACCAAAACATTGTGCTAAAGTACACATATTTACGTTCCTTAAAGCACACCTCTTTTCATCTTAAAAACTCGATGAGGTTTTAAATCCAAAAAGCTGTTACCCGATGCATGTATTTTCATTAAATTCGGTTTATGTGTTTTATAAGATACAATCCTATTTTAACAGATTGCACAGGCTATCCCCTGCCTAGAAGCTCACAGCAGGATTGGATAATAACACCAATGATACTTCAGTCTGCCTTATATTGCCCTTTAACGGGGAGTTCAGTCTTCAAATTAATATGCTTGGAAGGTATAAAAAAAGAGCGGTTTCCCGCTCTTATTCCAAGTTACCAGCAAGCATATCGTGAACCTTTTGCTTTTCCTCATCAGAAACAAGCAAGTAATACGTTCCAGTGGAAGTATCACCTGTTCCAGCAACTTCATACTGTTCTATATTATTTCTTGCATTGCGATAGTTCTTTTGAATATCCATCATTTCGTCAAAAGTCATGTTTGTTTTCACATTGCTGCCAAGCACATTTAAGATATCATCGAACTTAGAGACAGAAGAAATGCTTGCTGCCTTGTCAATGATAGCTGTCAGCACCTTCCGCTGGCGTTCATTTCTGCCGAAATCTCCGTTTGGATCAAGATGGCGCATACGTACAAATCCAAGTGCCTTCGCACCATCCAATTGGATGTTGCCTTCTGCATAATGATAACCTTTTTTATAGTAGCCTTCATCAATCCAGTCCAGTTCATTATTGACTGTAATTCCACCGACTGCATCAACAAGATCACTTAAAGCTTCCATATTTACTTGTGCATAATAATCAATATCAATGCCAGTGAAATTCTCTACCGTATCAAGAGCCATCTTCACACCGCCGTAGGCATAAGCTGCATTGATTTTTGTTGTTTTATCTGCACCGATAATTTCTGTTTTTGTGTCCCTTGGGATGCTAACTATCTGCATTTTTTTCGCTTGCGGGTTGACTGTCAATACCATAAGCGTATCAGAGCGCCCTACATCCCCTTCTCTTTCGTCCACACCCATTAATGCAATCGAAATTGGCTTACTGTTGGACAAATTTTCTTCCCTTTTCTTTGCCGCAGATTGCTCCTCATCATCAATTGGCTGGTACATCTTATCTGCCGTTTTTTCCACATAATGATAAAGATAAGCCGCATATCCGCCAATTCCTAACACAAGCACGGCAAGGATACAGCCGATTGTTATCAGAATTTTTTTCTTCATATCATTCTCTCTTTCTTAGTCAAAATATGTTTGATAATAGCAAATAAACATTAAAAGAACATGAAAAACAGGCGATTCACATAAAAAAAGCTTCCATAAGAGGAAGCTTTTTCCTTACCAAGAAGCTACACAGCCATCTGTTCTCGACTCTGTTCCGCCTGCAAGAACACCGTTTTTCTGACGAACAATAATCTGGCCTCTTCCGAACGAACCAGAATCAAGAGCCCATTGCACTTCGTGGCCTTTTCTTGCTAATGCGTGAGCAATATGCTCAGGGAAGGACGGCTCAATATGAACGACCTTTTTCTCCACCCACTGCCAGCGTGGAGCATCCAATGCAGATTGCGGATTTAGAGAGAAGTCAATCAAGTTCATCGCTACTTGCAGATGACCTTGAGGCTGCATGAAGCCACCCATTACACCAAATGGGCCGACCGCTTCATTATCCTTTGTGATAAATCCAGGAATAATTGTATGATATGTTTTTTTGCCAGGAACGAGCGCATTATCATGCTCAGGATCAAGACTGAAGCCATGGCCTCTGTTCTGCAGGGCTATGCCTGTTTCGGGCACAACTACACCAGACCCAAATCCCATATAGTTGCTTTGAATAAAGGAAACCATATTGCCTTCTTCATCTGCTGCTGCTAAATAGACTGTTCCTCCTTTTGGCGGATTACCTGGCATTGGCTCAATGGCCGTTTCACCAATAAGGCTGCGTCTAGCCTTGGCATATTCATCAGACAGAAGCTCTGCAGTTTTAACACTCATTTTATCTTCCTCAGTGATATATTTAAGACCATCTGTGAAAGCAAGCTTCATTGCTTCAATTTGAAGATGATATGTTTCAACTGCATCCTTTGCAGAGAACTGATCCTCCTTCAGCGTGTTAAGCGCCATCAAGGCAATCAGTCCTTGGCCGTTAGGTGGTATTTCCCAAACATCATAACCTTTATAGTGGACAGAAATCGGGTCGACCCATTCAGGAGCATAAGCTGCCAAGTCTTCCTTCCTAATATAGCCGCCGTATTTTTTAGAAAATGCATCAATTTTATCAGCAATTTCCCCTTTGTAGAAAGCCTCGCCATTCGTCTCGGCGATAGCGCGCAGTGTTTTGCCGTGATACTCAGACTTCCATATATCGCCGATTTTTGGCGGTGTGCCATTTGGGGCAAAGGTTTCAAACCAATTTTGAAAAACATCATCTGTACAGGCTTTAGAAAATGCTTGATGTGCTTTCTCCCAAAAGTGGCCTAATGTCGCCGATACAGGATAGCCTTCTTCTGCATAAGCAATCGCCGGTTTTAGCACCTCTGTTAATGGCAGCTTACCGAACTTCTTAGATAATTCAACCCAAGCTGCAGGTGCGCCAGGCACCGTTACTGGAGTTAAGCCATACTTAGGCATCTTTTCATGACCTGCCTCTTTCACAGCATCAATCGAGATTGCACTTGGAGCAGGGCCGCTGGCATTTAAGCCATGAAGCTTATTATTAATCCAAACAATTGCAAAGGCGTCCCCGCCAATGCCGTTTGAAGTAGGTTCAACGACAGTTAAGGCTGCTGCAGTAGCTATTGCCGCATCTACTGCATTCCCGCCTTTTTTTAGAATATCAATTCCTGCTTGTGCAGCAAGGGGCTGGGATGTTGCAACCATTCCTTTCTTCGCAAAAATGGTGTTTCTTTTTGATGGATATGGATTGTAAAGCGGATCGTGATTTAGCATAGTGCCTCCTGTTATGTATGTATTGGGCAGGGTTACCCTTTTATAATGAAAATTTACAATTTTCTATTATTTTAACATAAGAAATCATTTAGCTATACAGCAAATTAAAAAAAGCAGCAATTCTTGATGAATTGCTGCCTCATATTAACAGAAAACTGCCTGCGGCAAGGATAGCTATCAAAACTAGCAAAAATCCGTATTTGCCAAATAATAGCGAGACCTTGCTTGAGCGTTTCCTCTTTACTTCCTTTAGAAGCTTCTTAAAAGACTGTGATCTTATTGCCTTTAACTTACGCTGATAGTCTTTATCCTTCCAGATTGAATTACGGTCTCCGGCTAGATAGCCTTTGAGTGCCCGAACATAGCCAATATCCTGCATTCCATATTTCTTGTATGACCATCTAATATACTCGAGCATCTGCACACCAGTACCATAAATAGCAAGAAAAGCAAACAGCTTGTCATGTTCTACCTTCCCGTCACGTCTTTGGAAGAAAAGGACAAGTCTTTCAAATGGTTCAAACAGACCTGCTTCTTTCATCATATTTTTTCCAGCTTGCTTTGCATCATCTACAAGATAACCATCAACAAGCTCTGTTATGCTGTAAATATGATCTATCTGCTCAAAAAATGCTTTATATAGCGCACTGAGCAGTCTAAAGATTTCCCCTTCCACACCCTTTTTGTAAAGGGCAGCATCCCTTTGCCCTTGAGGTGAAAGAAACAGCACTCCAAAAATGCGGACATCCTCCAGCTGCAAGCGCTCCAATTGAGCCAGCTTCAAAAGCTCCAGCTTTATATCTGGCATTACTACCTCTATAAAGTCAGGATGTATGTGCTGTTCTGTTAAAAAGACAAATAATTCTTCTGCAACAAAGAAGGGCTTGCTGCTTTTTTTCACTTCAAGCAGGAATCGTTTTTTAACACGCTTAACAAATTCCTTATCATCAATAAAGAAAGAATGCGCATGCAAAAGATCTGCCAAATTGGCTAGGAATAATTCAAGCGAGTGGCGCTGACTGAGTTTATCGTCTACATGAAGAAATAGGACCTCTTGATAGGACCCTTTAATATCATCCATAAAGAGAAGAACCTGCTTATATAAAAGTGGGTATTTCTGCAATAATGTCCAAATCTCATGAGCAAGCTGCTCATCATTGAAATAAGCAAGTGTCCTTACCGTAAACTCCACCGCTTCGACCTGACGAGTTATTTGGTTGATCGCAAACACAGCCTTCATATACTCTTTTGCAATCCCCGGGTCTTTTTGGAGCCTTTCCCTGTGCAGAATCTTCCCTGTTATGTCGATTATTTCTGGTTTTTCTTTATGGTTTTTTTGAAGCAATGCCAATAGAAGCTGCAAAATACCTAGCTTATCCCGTTCATAACCATCATAAGCGGTTTCCTCCAGCAAATAGATGGCACATAATCGATTATAATAGCTGATATTCAGTTGATCAGCCAGCTTTAAACCTTTCAGTGCCCTTTCTGCAAATAGGAAAAAATCATCCAGTCTTGAAGCTGTCTGCAGGGCATCATATGCAAAATCGAGGTATTCATGTTTTTGTCCTTCCATATCCACACCACTTATTCTTTTCGTTGTAAAATCAAAAACAAACTGATTTTCGAATACATGATTTCTTAGTCGAATGCTCCCTGGCTCCACAAACATCAAATGAACATATTTTTGCTTTGCTGCAGCTTCCTTGAACGATACAGCCCCCAATACTGCCCTCGCAGCATATGGCAAATGTATGTACAGCAGTTCTAATAAAGTCATTGCATGCCTACTATGCTCAAGAATAGGTACATCTAGGGATATATATACGGTTTTTCCGCTTTCTGTTGCAGCTAAACAAGCCAACAACAGTTTTTTAAAGATGCTTTCATCGATTTTCAGGCTGTAAAACAGCTCCTGCTTTTTTCTATATATATTTTCCGTCTTTTTGTAGGGAATATCCGCTAATTCTGCCAATGATTCCTCATCATCCACTTCCGTCCCATTTGCAAACTGGGCATGAAACAGTTTTTCAGGATTTTTAACCCACTCATCCTTACTTGCACCAGGAATGATAAAATAATGCGCCGATAGTATATTAGACTGAGCATTAAGCAGCTGTTGGCCGATGACAAGTTGTCCTGTTTCAGGCTGGATAAGCAGAAAAGAAGGAGGATAGTTATCCTTATGCTTATTATCCTTCTGTATCTCTAAACTGGAAAGAGGTTGAAGATACTTTTCAATAAAGTCCTCATCAAGCTCAGGAGTGAATATGGCTCTGTCTATTCCTTCCCCGAGCCCTTTTTTACTCTTCATATATATGTATTGCTTAATAAAGTTATTGCCCACATGGCGCCCCTCCCTTCTGTGAAAATTGCCGATCATAAAAGAGAAACATATTTTTTAAAGCTTGCTTTGGACGTATATAGCTCGTCCGCCAAATGTTGTTTTTTATTTGTCATATAATGCAAATATTACACTATATTAGTACTACCGTAAACGGATTATTACTAGTATAATAGAACGTTTTGCAAGAAAACTGTACGAGCCGTTATATTTGCAGCAAATAAAAAAAGCAGACACGTAAATACGTGCCTGCCTATACAGAAATTGAAATACTGTCTGCTGCTTTTTTTACTGCTTTATATAGACCAAAACCGGCCATTGTGCCCACCGTGTTTAAAATAAGATCATCCACATCGCTCCATCTGTATTCCATAAACCATTGGATGGATTCAATCGCTGCCGATAAGCAGCAGCCAACTGCCGTACATAAGATAAATTGGTTAAATCTCGGTAAAGCAAGCGGCAGAAAAAAGCCGAATGGCATAAACAAGGCGATATTGCCAATGTTGTTAACGATGAAAGTAAAAACGGACCGCTCAACAAACATTTCCTTTATCATCAAAAACGGAACAAAGTTATGCCCGCCTGGTTCAATTCCGATACCTAAATAACGATTTGGAAACATTGTCATGATAAAAATAAAACAGATGGAAGCAAGCAGCATCAGCCTTTTGTTCCTTTTATTTAATTTGACCACCTAATCATCTTCCTTGCTCTTTCAATTTTGAGTTTTGCTTATCATAACACATTTTCCAAAATTTCCATAAAATAATCCTCAAACAAAAAAGAGCCTGCCTTTTAAAATAAAGGCATGACTCCTATTTTTATGAATTATCGAATTGTTAACAGCTTATTGTTTATAGAAAAGCTGCTGATAGTAAGCGATGGCAAAATCAAAAAAGTACATTAGCGAAAATCTTTCTGAGGAAAATCCTGTTTTGTCATGAGTGTCACCATTTAAATAATAAACAATATCAGCATTTTCTAAAAGGTCTTCATCCTGATTATGTGTTATTAGGATGATTTTCGCCTTCGTTTTTGTCAGCTTTGTCATTAATTCCTCATTGCCTTTAACAAATCTTCCCGACGGACTTGCAACAATCGCAACGGAATTTTCATCTAAGTCGTCCATATCTGTCTTTTGTTCCTGCACATCTGAATAAGCGCTTACAAATTTTCCTAATCTTACAAGCCTGAATTGAAAATCCTGTGCCATTGCTTGAGACAGCTGTGTGCCATAAAAAGAAACCTTATTAGCATGGTGAATGCATTCCATAATGCCCTGCACCTTTTCGACATCAATAATATTCTCTGATGCCTTCAGCCAGCCGACAATCTTTTCATAAAGCACTTTTTGCAGGACTTCGCCAATCTGCTCTGGATTATCCACTTTCTGCGACTGGAAAGCTGGTGACGCATCCATCACACTTATTTTGGCATAATCCTTAAATTCCTGAAAGTTCTTGTAGCCAATCCTGCGGCAAAACCTCGTAACAGCAGCAGGTGAAGTAAAGCAGGAATCTGCCAATGCACTTATATTCATATCTGGAATCTTATAAACATCGCCTAGCAATTTCAATGCAATGAAATAATTCGTATCCCTCGTTTTATGATTATTAATAAAGTCCAACAATCTAAATATAATATCCTTCATCTTTATCACCACTTGCTTCATAGTTGTACAGCTAAAATGAAAACCCTGCCATCTTTCCTAGTTTTATTTTGATTTCATAAGAATGAAAAAGCAAGTCTTTTGATACATACAAAAAAAACCACTCTATTTAACAGAGCAGTTTTCTATGTATATTTCTCTTACTTTTTACTGCGGAGCTCTTTAATCACTGCCATAACATCCATCTCTCCAAGCTCGCCATCAAGGGCATCCTTGTATGTATGATAGGCAGAATTTCCAATCGCATTTAATTCTCCTGTTTCCTTAGCAAGACGCAAATCCTTTGCCATATGCTTCAATGCAAAGGCAGCCGGATACTCATCCTTTAGAATGGCTGGTGTTTTCATTTTAGAAATCGCCGTTCCTACTGCACTCTCATTAATGATTGTGAGCATGTCTTCTATTTGAATTCCTTGTTTTTCGGCAAACAGTACAGATTCAGCAATTCCTTGCACAGTAATGCTAAGAAGCAGGTTGATTGCAAGCTTCGCATTGCTGCCAGATCCGCTTTCTCCTAAGTAAATGGACATTTTGCACATCGGCTCAAACAATTCCTTCACCGAGTTAAAAGTTTCCTCTTCGCCACCTGCAAGCACAAGCAATTTGCCTTCCTTTGCAGGAGCAACACTTCCAGACACAGGAGCATCTACAAAGCCGATTCCCTTCTCCTTCGCCGCTGCATAGACCTGCTGCGACGTAGATGGTGCGACCGTGCTCATATCAATGAAAACCTGTCCCTTCTTTGCTGAATCCAGCAGTCCTTTTGAAAAATATAAATCCTTAACTGCTTCATCATCAGAAACCATCGTGAAAATAACATCACTGCTTTGCACAAGCTCTTCAAGGGATTGCGCTTGTATTGCTCCAGCTTCAATCAGCTCACTTGCCTTTGATGCTGTTCTGTTAAAAACTGTCACACTGTAACCTGCCTTCAACAGATTTAAGGAGATTGGCACACCCATATTTCCTAAACCGATCCATCCTAACTGCATTATTAAAGCACCATCCTTGTGGATTATTTTTCTTATATTTTACCATAATATCCATTAGCAGTGACTGGGTTGCGATAAGCGATAATCATGAAAAATAGTCAAGAATGAGAGAAGTCAGCAGCCCTAAGGCAGTAATTAATCCTGTAACAGATCCACCTTCTTCATATGCTTCTGGCATCATCGTCGAGCCTACCATGGCAATAATTCCCCCGCCGGCAAACGCACCTATTCCAGCCATTAATTCTTCTGAAGCATGATCAAGGAAAACATAGCCGCAGAAGGAGCTCGCTGTTGAGATTACTAGCACACTGATCCACAGTACGAGAATCTTCTTTTTAGAATAGTTGCTTTTCAGCAGCCCAGTTGTACTAGAAAGTCCTTCTGGAATATTGCTGATAAAGATGGCGATCACAAGCAAAGCACTCACACTGTTTTGTCCTATTAAACTGGCCCCAATCATAATCGACTCAGGAATCGCATCCATAACTGTCCCAATAAAAATCGCCAGCCCTGATTGATTGCCCTCTTTGTCACCAGAAGACCTTTTCCTGTCCTTCGCACCATTTCGCGATACAAGCAAATCCAATACAAAAAAGACAACTGCCCCAGCCAAAAATCCTATACCTGTCGGCAGCAAACCTCCGCTTTCCACCGCATCACCAAGGAGCTCATATGTAGAAGCACCAATTAACACTCCTGTACCGAATGCCATTATAAAGCCTATTATCCTCTTTTTAATCGGCAGTAATAGTGCAGCTAAAGCACCTAATAAAACAGCCGAGCCAGAAATACCGCCCCACATCGCTGCAGACCACATGCGTAACCCTCCTTATTCTTATGTCTTTTTATATCTTTCTCTTTTTTTGTTCTATTAAAACCAGTGGTTGGTTTGGCAGAACTACAACAATGGAAATTTTCTCCATATAGTAAATTTGTGGTTATCTTAACATCATTAATTAGGAAAAAGCTTCTATATTCTCTCAGCAAACACTAACCACACTGCCCCTCCCTCGAATCTGCTATAATATTTTTAAAATAACTTATGAAAGGAGGACAACTCGATGCTAAACAGCGACAGTTCTATCCCGCTCTATTTACAGTTGAAGCAGGCCATAACGGAGAACATTAATCGCGGGGTATATTTGCAAGGTGAAAAGCTGCCGACAGAAACGGAGCTTTGTGAGGCTTATAATGTCAGCAGAATTACTGTCCGTAAAGCAGTGCTGGATTTGGTTGAGGAAGGTCTGCTTGTAAGGCAGCAAGGCAAGGGGACTTTTGTGAAGCGGCCAAAGCTGAAGAGAGAGCTTGTTTCTGTGAATGGCTATTCAGAATATATGGTGTCATCGGGAAATACACCGCATTACAAGCTGCTTTCTTATACGATTAAAGAGGCTTCAAAAGATATTTCTGAGAAGCTGAATATTCCAATCGGCTGTAATGTGCTGGAGCTGAGAAGAATTCTGTACCGTGATAAGGAGCCTCTGTCTTATGAAATTTCGACTTATTCTCTCGATCTGTTTCCTGATTTGGATCAGCATATTTCAGAGGATGTTTCCATGCACGGCATTTTAAGGGATAAATATGATGTTGCTCCTGCCCGTAACAATAAGATTCTGAATGTAGTCTTTGCGAGTTTTGAAGAAGCTGAGGCTTTAAGCTGCGGTATAAGTGATGCTTTATATGAACTAGAGAAGATTGCGTATAATGATGAACAGGTGGCTATTTATATGTCTATTCTTTACTATCACACAAATCATGTCAGCTTTACGATTTCAAGCCCCTTTGACCAACAATAGGCTGGCATCTCTTGATGCCAGCCTTAGTTTGTTTCCTCCTATTAATATTCCAATTTCCACATATATCTTCTTTTTGTAAGAGGATGATTGCGGACGATTGCCAGCTGCTCTGCATAAACTCGGATGACTCCAGAAATCAACATTGGATTAAAGTAGTCGACTACTTCGCTTGAAATCGCGGAGCCAAGGCCAAAGTCTTTCGCATCCACAACCGTTGTTTTTGCATCAAAGCGCTGGAGGAATTCTAATGCTCTCGCATCCATGCTTCTTGTTCTGCCGTCATTCATCAGCAAAAGGAATGGCACGTCTTTATCCACCACTTCGAATGGGCCGTGGAAGAACTCTCCGTCATGGAATGTGCCTGAATTAATCCATTGCATTTCCATCAGCAAGCAAATCGAGAAGGAATAAGCTACCTCATGTGTGGCACCGCTGCTCATTACATAGATGACTTCATCATCCTTATACGCATCAGCAAAATTTCTAGCTTGTGGAACAACAGAAGCTACTGCATTGTTTATCAAGCCATAAATTTTATCAAAGCCATCGAGCATTTTTTCGTAATGCTCATATCCTTCAAATTGATTCAATATTTCTGTTGCCAAACCTAATACTTTTGTCATTTTCTCCATTTTAGCTGCATAGCTCTCATGAAAGCCATGGTACACAACATATTCAGCATCTGATGTAATAGCTGAATCTTCCACATGTGTAACGGCAATGACATGTGCTCCTCTTTCCTTAGCAAGAGAAGTTGCTTCGACTGTTTCCGGAGTAGCTCCTCCTAGTGAGCATGTAATAACAATGCTTGTGTCATCAACTGAAACAGGTGTAGCAAAGTTAAATTCATTCGCAGTATAAAGACTTGTTCTAAGCTGTCTTGCATTTCCTTCTAAAAAGTATTTGGCCGGATACAGCTCCGCTTTGGATGCACCGCACCCAACGAAGAATACACTTTTAATTTCGGGTTGT
Organism: Bacillus sp. Au-Bac7; assembly: GCF_021341655.1. NCBI lineage: Bacteria > Bacillati > Bacillota > Bacilli > Caryophanales > Bacillaceae > Bacillus > Bacillus sp. Au-Bac7. The sequence continues at coordinate 53,765 of NZ_JAJTTG010000003.1, forward strand.
TGTTCCTTAATAGCTGAGATAATTCTATTCAATTCCATTTTTTCATTCCTCCTAAAGTTTTGATATATATTGTGACAGGCAGCAATGCTGCCGAATTCCCATTTTTCAATTGCTGAAATAAGGTTCAAATGCCTTCATATTGCGCTTGTCATGTTCACCAGGATTTGTGAAATATCTGGAGTCAGTAATTTCTTGGCCTAAATAGCCTGTATAGCCGTATTGCTTCAGCGTGGCCAGAAATTCGCCGAGGTTATGATGACCATCTCCCCAAATCAAATGGCCATAAGGATTGCCGTCAACAAAATGAGTATGGATGATGTTCGCCCCAAAGACATCGAACCAGTCTTGCAATGTTTCCCCTGCAACACCCATTGCAGTTGTGTCTACCAGAATCTTCATATGTGGATGATTAATTTCATCAAACATTCTTTTCGCATCATTCACCGTAATAACAAGATTGGATTCTTCTGGCCGCAAGCTTTCGAGCGCCAAAGTGACACCTTCCCTTTCAGCCGTTGCGGTGAGTCTGGACAGCATTTCACTGGATCGCTTCCACGCTTCCTCTCGATCTTCATCAAGATAGCCCCAGCCTGAATTGCACTGCATGATTTCACAGCCCAGCTCAGCAGCTGCTTTAATGCCATTAGAGAAATATTCAAAGCTTTTTTCAAAGATTTCCGGCTTTGTTGCCGCGAACTGGTATTGGTACATACAGTTTTCCGGAGTGAAACAGACGAGCTGCAAGCCTCTTTCTACTAGCTTTTTCTTAAGAACCTTGCAGTCAGAATAGACCGTCGGATCTAAATAATAATGGGGAACTCCCGTCCAGAATTCGATAGATTGGATTCCTGCTGCAACTTGTGCATCCAAAAAGGAGTCGAGCGAGTAACGCATATAATGAATATTCATACCTGCTACTTGGTCTCTTCTTATAAAAGACATCCTTTATACCCTCCTTGTATAGTTATACCGTTTCATATACCTTGCCGTATCCGAAGGAGCCGTCTACTAAGCATTGGTTTGAAGCGAAATCAGCGGCTGTCTGCAAGCTTTTCTTAATCGCAGCATCCCTGCCTTCTTGCCCTTTTCCATTTAAATAATGGATAATGAAGGAGGTGATAAATGAATCTCCTGCCCCCATCGTATCGACAGCTTTTACAAGCTTTGGCTCCTGCATATAAAATCTTGCTCCATCAAAAAGCAAAGCTCCCTTTTCACCCAGTGTGCATAATACAAGCTCGCATCCTAAATCGATTGTTTTGGTCATTAAGTTTAAAATATGGTCTAATTTCATATGACTGCAGGAATAATAGGCAAAATCTATTTGGGGTGCAATCTGATTGACCTGTTCTTTGGTGAAATCAGACGAAAAATCAAAGCCGATTGGCACTCCCAGTGCTTTTATTTTCGATAATTCCTTTTCTGCGAAACCGTAAAGCCCTGTATGCACTAAATCAAATGTGCTTATATAACGATAATCTTCGTCTGTCAGGTTCAAGCCGTATTCCCGGAGAACGCCGCAGCGATTGCTGCCAATAAACACCCTGTCTCCATCCACTAGCGTTACTCTGGCACAGCCATTTTCCCCTTCATACACTTTGCTTCGGGAAACATCTAATCCAATTTCCTTAATGCTTGCTTGAACATGGTCTGCTTCTTTATCTGTTCCAAAAGCTCCTAAGAAGGCTGCTGCTGCGCCAAACCGCTGTGCATATACGGCAAAGTTGAGCGCGTTGCCCCCGGGATACATCGTTTGAGTATGTTCATATTTATCGACGACATTATCGCCTATTCCGATTACTTTCAGCATAAATCCCACCTCATTTAAAGAACTTTTGATAGAAAATCGATGGTTCTTGGATGCTCAGGCTTCGCAAAGAAATCTTGCGGGTTATTTTCCTCAAGGATTTTTCCTTGATCGATAAATAAAATCCTGTCTCCGACCTCTTTGGCAAAGCCCATTTCATGTGTTACAACAACCATTGTCATTCCTTCCTTTGCAAGATCCTTCATGACGGCAAGAACCTCTCCGACCATCTCTGGATCAAGTGCTGATGTCGGCTCATCAAACAGCATCACTTCCGGCTGCATCGCCAAAGCCCGGGCAATGGCAATCCGTTGCTGCTGCCCGCCTGAAAGAGAGGATGGGTAAACATCCATTTTCTCCAAAAGTCCAACTTTTTTTAACAGTCCGATTGCCAAGTCCTTTGCCGCTCCTGTCTTCAATCCCTTTACACGGACAGGTGCATGGCAGATGTTTTGACAAACGGTTTTATGAGGGAAAAGATTGAATTGCTGAAAGACCATCCCCATCTTCTCCCTGACTTTATCAATATTGGTATCCTTCGATGTGATGTCCTGCTCATTCACATAAATATGACCGCTTGTCGGTATTTCAAGAAGATTTAAACAGCGCAGTAACGTGCTTTTTCCAGAACCGGAAGGACCGATAATGACGACAACCTCCCCCTTTTGGATGGTTACATCAATGCCTTTGAGCACTTCACTTTTCCCATAGCTTTTATGCAAGTTTTTAACGCCTATCACTTGTTTTCAGTCTCCTTTCAACCACTGCCAACAGTCTCGACAATGTAAAAGTCATGATTAAATAGCCAATAGAGGCAATGATGATTGGCTCTAATCCTAATGCCGTATTTCCTCTGACAATCGTTGTTTTGTACATTAGCTCTGCAACACCGATAATAGACACGATAGACGAGTCCTTAATGCTGCCGATAAACTGATTTCCAAGTGCTGGCAAAATATTCTTGAATGCTTGTGGAAGAATGATGTCAAACATTGCTTGTCTCTGACTCATACCAAGGCTTCTTGCTGCCTCCATTTGCCCAATGTTTACTGCATCAATTCCGGAGCGAATAGTTTCTGAAATATATGCTGCTGCATTAAGTGATAAAGCAATGGCGCCTACTGCCAGATCAGGAATGTCATAGCCGACGAACAACAGCGGCACCCCTATGTAAATGATGTAAATTTGTGCAAGCAGCGGTGTACCCCTGATAAACTCGACATATATATCGCCAATCCACCTTAAAACAGTAAATCTTGACCGCCTTAGCAGTGTCAGACCAACTCCAAAGATGCTTCCCAATATCACGGCAATGACAGCCAGGATAATAGTGATGTATGCCCCAGTTAAAAAGAACTGATAGTAATCCCCGAAAAATGAAAAGTTCATTGTGTCACCCCTTATCCCAAAACTGTCTCACATACAATATTTAGAGAAGGCAGCTCACAGCCCAATAAGGGGAAGCTGCCAGCCATGCTTATTAGCTATAACTACTAAACAATCAGTCTTCGAGCTCTACACCATCCATGGCATCTTTCAGCCATTTCTCATAATCTGGCTTAATTCTTTCAATTGTTCCATTGATAGCTTTCATAATTTCCTCATTTGTGCCATTCGGCATGGCAATGGCTGCACCAGCAGAAGGATCTTCATAGTAAACTTGACTTGCGACAATGCTGCTGTTTGCTTTAGCAAGGAGCGTTGCTGTCGGAATGTCAACAAGCACCGCATCGACTTTCTTGTTAGCTAAATCAAGCGACAGTTCAGTAGATTTCCCAAGAAGCTTTAGGGTTGCATCTGGCAGTTCACTTTCTAAAATAGCTTGCTGAACGGAAGTTTTAATTGCTCCTATCTTCTTATCTGCAAAATCCTCTTCAGACTTGTACTTGTCCAAATCTCCCTTCCTGACCATCATCACATTGCGCCCTTTATAGTAAACATCTGTAAAGTCAGCATTCTTTTCTCTTTCCTCTGTCGGGCTCATCGCCGAAATAATCATGTCAATCTTTCCGCTTTGCAGTGCGACAAGCAGCCCGTCAAAGTCCATATCCTTAATCTCGTACTCGACCCCTAAATCTTTTGCTACCTCATCAAGTAGTTTAATGTCCGACCCGACAATTTTGTCCTCTCCATTCTCGACAAGATGGTATTCATATGGCGGGGTTGCAGCCATTGTGCCTACGACAATCTTTCCTTTTTTCTGCAGGTCTTCCAGACTGTCGACAGCGCCGCTTGAACTAGTAGCCGATGAAGATCCACATGCTGCTAAAGCCAAAATAGTTGTTCCTGCCATCATTAATGTTGTCATTGCTTTAAAGAGCCTTTTCTTCATTCATTTCTCCCCCATTTAAATAATAGTTTTATCTAACTCGGTAATAAGACTAAATATTCAAATAACTCTTTAGAAAAATTTACGGCTATTTTACTGTCCTTGCTTATCAGCTAATATTTCAACTGATACATATAAAGCTCCTTACAATTAAAACGAGTAATCCTGTATTCTCCAACAGTTGTTTTTCATCTATTTGTTATATAACGTTATATAACGTTATAATAATACCCACGCTAACACCTGTCAATATTATTCTGAAAATTTCTACTAAACTAAAAATTAATCGTACTTTCCTCCCAAAACAAAAAAAAGATAGAGCATTATACTCTATCTCTACTAAAATATTAAACTTTCATCAGGCTGTATGTCTGCCGCGCAGTGTCCAAATTTGATAAACCATCATTGCAGATTTAATGACTGTCAAATAAGTCAGCACAACCCAGCCTCCCATCAAGTACGGTTCAACATTTGCTTGCACAGAAGCGCTCGTTAAGAAATCGCGTTTATCGTAGCATAAGTAAGCAATTAACGCTACGCCAAGTATACTTAATAAAATACCTTGTGCCAGTTTACTTTTTGTTTTCCCTGATTCTGCTGCATATTGGTTTGCCCAGCCGTCCTTCTTGTTGGCGGAAAGCTTACCGAGCCATACTTGGCCAAATGTCATTAAGTTAACCCATAAATACATTTCGGGACTTATCAATAACCCTGCCATCACCACATCTATCGGTCGATACATCGGTGTTTTTATCGCAAGAATTATATTTAACACAGATGCAAGGGCAATAGGTGTCAGCCATATCCATGACCAATAATACTGGTCTGTTGCAAGGGCGAGCGCTAGCAAGACGATAAACATCACACGAATAAGCAAGTCGGAAAAGAGCTTAACCTGATTTCGCCAAATTTTCCCCTTATGTCTTGTCTTCACACTCAAATCTTTATTTGTCAGCAAGTCCACCGTTCCTGAATTCCATTTATTCCGCTGCTCCCGGAAGGTATGATAAGAACGCATCGCATCAACAAAGCAGCGTCCTTCAGGGCTGATTAACGTTTTCCAGCCGGATTTCTGCAGCTGCCAAGTAAGCAGCATATCCTCTACATCACTGTCATTTTGCCACGGTCCATCAAGTTTATTATCATTCACAACCTCCTGCAAAGCTTCAGGTCTGAACAATGTTGCCTGACCGCCAAGAACATAAGTGCTTCCGCCATGGTATTGAAGATCAAGGAGCCAGCTCGCCATATCCTGCTTCTGCTGATGTGTCCACCATCTTGCCATCGGTCCGCCATATTCTCCGTTTGCAATCTTTTCTTCATAGAAAACATCGTCCTTGCTCAGCAAGCTTTTCTTCTTAGGCATGCGCATCGTATACTTGGCCATAACGCCGCCAATATTTCGTGCGCTCATCAGGCCTTCCCATAAATGCTTTAAGCAATTAGGAGCAAGCCTGCTGTCTGCATCCATTCCAAGCACGCCTTTAATGCTTTGTTTATAGATGATTTGCGAGTCTGTCAGCTCTTTATCGTAAATATCTAGCAAATCGCCGTATAACAGCTTCCAACCAGAATTCAACGCACCAACTTTACGGAGCTTGTTTCCGTCTGTCACGATGACCTTTAAGTTCAGATTGAATTCCTCACCTGCTGCAATGGCTCTCTCCTCTGTGCGATCAGAACAATTATCAGCAATAACATAAACATCAAGGTCTACACCTTTTGGCAATGTTTGATCTCTTAAGCCAGCAAGGCAATCTCGAATCGAATTTTCCTCATTATGAGCAGGAATCAACGCAATGATCCGCGGCCTCATATATGTTTTTTTTACACCTGGCATACTAAAAATCGACATTCTACCTTGTTCTCTTTGTACTAATAATGACATATGAATTCACCAACTCTCTCTTTTTTGTTTTATAGAAAACGTATCGTTTGCTTGTTCTTTAAAAAGAACGTTTCAACCAAAAAAATAGGAAAAAGAAACTGTTCTATATTTTTCTTTCAGTTGTTCTTAACTAAGAACATATTAACATCTCTCTATTGCAGCGTCAATTTATTTTATAAATAAACCGACAAAAAATTAAGTGAACCATTCGTGAAATCCTTATCATAACCTTTGTAAAGGCAAATAAATTATTTCTTTATAAAGAACAGCTGGTTTTTACTATTATGATTATTAAATATTGTATTCCCGCCAGTATTTCATTATTATTAATGCAGCAAAGATTATAGTAAGTTTTAATGAAAGGATTGCCCATGATTGAGTTAAAAAACGTTTATAAAACATTTATACAAAAAGACAACGAAGTGCAGGCATTAAAAAATATAAATCTTAAGGTGGAAACAGGAGATATCTTTGGTGTCATCGGCTTTAGCGGTGCTGGCAAAAGCACGCTCATCCGCCTTGTTAATCTGCTGGAGCGGCCGACTAAAGGAGAGGTAATCGTTGGCGGTCAATCTCTGCTAGACCTTAACAGTAAACAGCTGCGGACAGCAAAGAAGCAAATTGGCATGGTTTTTCAGCATTTTAACTTATTAGAATCAAAGAGTGTGTTTGACAATATAGCAATACCTCTTATTCTGCAAAAAAGAAAAAAGGGAGAGATCCGCAAGCGGGTTATGGAGCTTCTTGAGTTTGTCGGCCTGGCAGACAAGGAGAAAGCTTATCCTAATGAATTATCGGGCGGACAGAAACAGCGTGTCGGCATTGCAAGAGCACTTGCCACCAATCCTTCTGTCCTGTTATGCGATGAGGCAACATCCGCTTTAGACCCGCAAACGACAAGGTCAATCCTCCGGCTGTTAAAGCGAATTAATGAAGAATATAATATTACGGTTATGATTATTACCCATGAAATGGCTGTCATTCAGGAAATCTGCAATAAGGTTGCCGTTATGGAACAAGGAGAGATTATTGAACAAGGCACTGTTCTTGACGTATTCTCCAATCCTGCTCATCACACTACCAAAAGCTTTGTGAGCACGATTGTTCAGCATGATCTTCCTGCAAGCATGAAAGGCAAATACAAAAACGAGCCTGGCAGCAGATTAGTTAAGCTAGAGTTTCTCGGAAGTGAAATGGCACAGCCATTTCTTTATGAATTAGTTACTCGCTTTGGAGTAAGTCCGAGAATATTGTTTGCCAACACGGTCGAAATTCAGGAGCATTTGATCAGCACAATGACTGTCACACTGAGTGGCGAAGACGAACAGATTATAACAGCACTTTCTTATTTAAAAGAACAAGGAATACAAGTGAAGGAGGTGGCTGAATAATGTTTGATACATTTATAACGACAGATTTATTTATGCAGGCAATCGTCGAAACTTTATATATGGTAGGATGGTCGCTTTTAATAGGTACCTTGATTGGAGGACCGCTCGGTATCCTGCTTGTTGTAACAAGAAAAGGCGGGGTCTTGGAAAACAGGCTCTTGTATAATATCCTGAATCCGATCATAAATATTATCCGCTCCCTGCCATTTATTATCCTGCTGATTGCCATCATTCCCTTTACCAGATTTGTCGTCCAAACGACGATTGGGACAGAAGCAGCGATTGTGCCGCTGATTATTTATATTGCACCATACATAGCCAGACTTGTTGAGAATTCCATCTTAGAAGTGAACCCTGGTATTTTAGAAGCTGCTGAATCAATGGGAGCAACTCCCTTTCAAGTTATCTGGTATTTTCTGCTGCCAGAGGCCTTCGGTTCGCTCATCCTCTCGATTACAACGGCAGCAATCGGCTTGCTTGGTGCGACTGCAATGGCCGGAACAGTCGGCGGCGGCGGTGTCGGCAGCCTTGCGTTAACATATGGCTATCAGCGTTTTGACACATTCGTTATGGTAATAACAGTGATCGTCCTTATTATTCTTGTCCAAGTGATTCAATCTCTAGGAACCTTTTTAGCCCGTAAAGTTCGGAGAAGATAAAAAAAACACAAAAAAACTGACCGCTTCAATAGGTCAGTTTTTTTGGTTGTTACGAAAATTTCCATATTTACGTGCATTCATTTAATAGAAGCCACAATTCTAAATGGTAAAATAAGATAAAAGGAGTTGGTCTGATGTTTTTTAAAGAAGATAAAAATTTCGACAGGGTAAGTATAAATATAGCAAGCTATTCTGCTTTTATTTATTGGGGAATTTTTTTACTTATTAACGGCTTTTACGAAACCTATGGAAAAGGGCCGCTAGTCAATTCCCTATTTCTGCTGAATTCGGGATTAGTCATCTTTTTCACTAGTGAAATACTTGCTAAATGGATAAGAAAAAGAAGAACCAATGCATGATTCTTCCTTGTGAGTACTACCCTATTTCTTCAACAATTCCAGCACTGTCTCCAACAGCAGGTTAACTCCTCTTTCACAATCCTCCCATAATGTCAGCTCTGCTTCGCAATGGCTTTTTCCATTAATGCTCGGCACAAACAGCATTGCTGTCGGAATGTAGCTGGCGATAAATTGGGCATCATGACCTGCGCCGCTTGCCATTTTTCGATACGAATATCCAAGCTGTTTAACGGCGTTTTCCATCACAGCTAGAATAGCTTCATCAAACCAGACAGTCGTCCGGTCCCACTGCTTCTCTGCCTTCATTGCACAGCCTTCTAAAGCAGAGACCTCTGTAAGACTCCCAATAATATTCTCCACTTCACGAATGACAGCTGGTTCCTTATGTCTGGCTTCTAAAGTGAAGACAACTTTATTCGGGATGACGGTGTGTATATTTGGGGAGATATTCATTCTTCCAATTGTGTATACAAGGTCATCTGCTAAAGCTCCGAGCCTTGTTCGTATCTCTGCGATAATATTATGACTTGCAAATAAGGCATCTTTTCTCATATCCATTGGTGTTGTTCCCGCATGGTCCGACTCACCTGTCACTTCTATTTCATAACAGACCATCCCGACAACACACTCCACAATGCCAATCGACAAGTTCTCACGCTCAAGCACTGGTCCTTGTTCAATATGCAATTCTAAAAATGCCGCTGCTTCCTTTAAACGGGACTCTTTTAGCCCTGCATACTCGATTTTGTTTAATGCCTCCTGAAAGGTAATACCAGCTGTATCTGTTTTTTTCAGCATGGTATCTTTCTCAAATTTGCCGGATAGAATGCCTGATGCCATCATTGATGGTTCAAACCTTGCTCCCTCTTCGTTAGTAAAGTTGATGACCGTTATCGGAACAGCAGGTTTTACATTGTTTTCAACAAGTGTGCGCACAACCTCAAGGCCTGCGGCAACACCGAGGACACCGTCAAAACGTCCGCCTTTTTTAACCGTATCGAGATGGGAGCCGATTGCTATCGGCGGCTTAGCCTCTTGGCCGGGAAGAGTCGCATACATATTGCCTAGATCATCAACTGTCACTGCCATGCCAAGCTCTTCACAACAATCGTAAAAATAATCCCTTGCTTGCCGGTCCTCCTCTGATAGAGACAGCCTTGTTACTCCATTGTTCTTTGTTCTGCCAAAGTCTGCAAATCTCTCTAATGAATCTTGCAATCTCTTGCCATTAATCAACAGCTTTTGCCCTTCCATGCTAACTCCTCCACTTCTTTAACTTATTTAGCAAAGTTTACTGCTTGCTGCTCTATCAGCTTTACAGCAAAATATTTCCGAGCATTCGCTGTTGATAGATGCACTGTTTCCATCTCTGCCTCTTCTTCCTTAGCATCTCGTTTTGCAAAATCTACAAACGCTCCATCTAAGTTCTCTGTTACTTTGGCGATTTTATACCCTTTTTCCAAGAGGATATCCATCTGCTCTCTCTCTTGCAGGAACTGCTCATAATCTGACATAAATCGAACCCTCCTTTTACACTCTTTCAGCAGCAGCATCTGTAATAACTTCTGCCTCTATGTCTGCTCCCTCTACTGCCCAATCGCGGCCTGCCGTTATTCCTAAATACTGGCTGTCATCTGGATCAACCATTTCTGCCTGCGGATATTTTTTGAACCACCAATATTTTGCTAAAATATAATAAAGCCCAGCACCAACCACAAAGCCGACAATAGAGGAATAAGCAGACAGCATGTTGGCGATGACTCCACCTACAATCCAGGAAATGAAGCCTGCCAGATTAAAACCTTTCAAATAGCGGAACTGGCCGTCTTTTTCATATAAGTCCTGCACATTCACTCTCCTTTTACGAAGCAAATAATAATCGGCGAACAAGATGCCGACAATGCTAGTAAGAATCCCGCCAATTACAAGCAGAGCACTGTTAAGAACAGTAAACAAACTCCAAGGCTGGGCGAGCATGCCGATGATGCCAGCAAGGACAACTCCCACCCAGAAGGGCATTTTCGGTCCGCCCACATTAGAAAAGATGGTCGCAGCCGGTATAACATTGGCCGATGTATTAGTTGACCACTGTGCAAGCACAATCATAAGCATTAGAACACCTAATGTAATTCCGCTTGCCGTTTCCTGAAGGGCGACAACAGGATCGGAGTTAGCTACAGCCATATAGGAAACAGCACCAATAATGATCATAAAGGTATTCACAATTGGCATGATGATAATGCTGCCCAACAGCTGTGTTTTGTTTCTTTTAAACCAATTTCGTTCCTTTTTCGGTGCCCGGAAATAGCGGGAAAGTGTTGGCATATCGGCTGCAAGGGTAGCCCAAAAACCCATATTGCTCATAACGACAACCATAAAGGCAGTAAATGCTGCTCCCCCTGTGACTGGACTTTCCACCCATGTCCAGATATTCTTTCCCTGCTCTACCGCTTTGTCAGACAAAGCAATATACATCCAGCAGGAAATTAAGATAATAATAGGGGCAGCCAAATCGGCAAAGCGTTCGATTGACTTGATGCCAAGAGAAGTATTAATCAGCTGGAATGCTGCAAACAGCAAGAAACAAATAAACCAATTATCAAAACCAAATAATAGATTCAAAATGGCATTGATTGCTGTCGAGCCAAAATAGGTGTTAATCCCAAACCAGCATGCGGCAGTGATGCCGCGGACAATCGATGGAATATGAGTTCCGATTGTTCCAAACGGCGCCCGCATATAGACAGGAAAGGAAAGGCCATGCTCAACTCCAATATCACCGATGATGGTCATTAATACTCCAATTGCCACAGACCCAAGAAGTGTTGCCAATATCACCAGGCCAAGGGGCAGGTGTATAATTGCGCCTCCTCCAATTGCAAAAGCTGCCAGCACGATGGCCATACCGACCCAGATGACGGCAAATCCAAACGGACCAATATTCCGTTCACTTGAAGCAATCGGCAATAAATCAGGTGATCGTAAATAATTGCTTTTCTTTTCCATACCTATCTTCACCCGCCTAAACTTATTTGAATATTGAAAATATTTAAATCACAAAGCAGGCTGATTTTATATCAGCCTATTCTGTCTTTTAAATCGTAATCGTGCTGCCTGCGGAGATTTTCTTTGCTTCTCCATATTTTGCCCGTTTAATGAATTGCCCTGCCCCAGCTTGACCTGTAAACAGTTTATTTTTAATGACAAACTCTCCTCTGGACAAAACAGACACAGGCTCACCTGTTACTTCCATACCTTCAAAAGGATTATAGTCGACAGCCATATGATGTGTTTCTGCAGAGATAACCCGCTTTACATCAGGATCAAAAATGACTAAATCTGCGTCAGAACCGACGGCGATTGTCCCCTTTTGCGGATAAAGACCAAACAGCTTTGCTGCTTTTGTTGACATGATATCCACAAACTGGTTAAGAGATATCCGTCCACCAACAACACCCTCTGAGTATAAAATACTGACACGGTCCTCAATAATTGGACCGCCATTCGGGATTTTAGAGAAATCATCTTTGCCTAAATCCTTCTGTCCTTTAAAGTCAAAAGAGCATTGGTCAGAGCCGAGAGTCTGGAGCTGGCCTGTTTTTAAAGCATTCCACAGAATTTCCTGATTATGCTTTTCTCGAAGCGGCGGTGACCAAACATATTTCGCACCTTCAAAATCAGGCTTCTCTAAATAGGATTGATCGAGCACTAAATACTGGGGACATGTTTCTCCCCAAATATCAATTCCGCTATTTCTTGCGGCTGCGATTTTTTCTGCCGCCTCGGCACAGCTTACATGCACAACATACAGCTGTGATTTTGCCAGCCCTGTTAATGCTGCTGCCCTGCCTGTCGCTTCTCCCTCTGCTTCCGGCGGCCTTGTTAAGGCATGATAAATAGGCGCTGTATTGCCTTCTTGCAATGCTTTTTTCACTAAATAGTCGATTACATCGCCGTTTTCAGCATGAACCATCACTAATGCGCCCAATTCCTTGGCTGCAAGCAATGTTCGAAAAAGAGTCTCGTCATCTGCTTGAAACTGGTTTTTATATGCCATGAACACCTTTAAGGAAGTAATTCCTTCCTCATTAATCATCGCAGGCAGCTCGTTCAAGGCAGCTTCATTTGCTTCCACAATTTGAAGATGAAAGCCATAGTCTATGACCGCTTTTTCCTTTGCTTTTGCATGCCATGCTTCTACTGCAGCCTTTAAAGGCTTACCTTTTGTAGTTAGACAAAAGTCGATAACTGTTGTTGTTCCGCCGAAGGCTGCCGCCATTGTTCCTGTTTCAAAATCATCCTTTGTGACAGTGCCTCCGAATGGCATATCTAAATGGGTATGCGGGTCAATTCCCCCTGGAAAAATATACGAGCCAGCTGCATCAATAATCTCTGCCCCGGTTTCATCCAATTGACTGCCAATTTGGGCGATTATGCCATTTTCTATACATAGATCTGCCTGATACGTATCTGCTGCTGTCACGATTATTCCATTTTTAATGATTTTTCTCATCAATCACCGCTCCTCGTAGTTTTTTATGGACGAACAGAATTTGCTAATGCACCTAATGCGCCTTGGCGCTCGTTCCAAGTCATTGGCGGAAGTCCATTTTGCATCTGAACCATATCAATCGCCCCTTCCACAGGGCATACAATAGAACATAGATTGCAACCGACACAATCTTCCTCTCTCACTTTTAAATAGCTCATGCCGCTTGCGTCCTTTAGCATATCAATGCATTGGTGAGAAGTATCTTCACAAGCGATATGGCATTTATTGCAATTGATACAAACATCATTATTGATTTTGGCAACAACGCTGTAGTTGAGATCCAAGTCGCCCCAGTCAGAATACTTCGGCACTGACTTTCCGACTAAATCCATGACAGATGACAGTCCCTTTTCCTCTAAGTAGAAGTCGAGCCCTTCTATCATATCCTCGACAATTCGGAATCCGTGGTGCATGGCGGCCGTGCAAACTTGCACACCTGTGGCACCCATCAGCATGAATTCGACTGTATCTCGCCAGCTCGATATCCCCCCAATACCGGAAATCGGCACATTGATATGCGGGTTGCGGGCACATTCTCCAACCATATGAAGGGCGATTGGCTTGACGGCTGGTCCGCAATAGCCGCCATGGGCGCCTTTCCCAGCAACATGGGGAATTGTTTCCCATGTGTCAATATCAACACCTGCCAAGCTGTTAATGGTATTGATCATGCTGATGGAATCGGCGCCGCCATGAACAGCTGCTTCAGCTGTTGCGGTAATGTCTGTAATATTTGGAGTAAGCTTGACAATAACAGGTGTTGTGGCAACTTCCTTCGCCCAGTATGTCTGCTTTTCAACCAGTTCAGGCACTTGGCCTGAAGCGGCTCCCATCCCCCGTTCTGCCATACCGTGAGGACAGCCGAAGTTCAGTTCAAGCCCGTCAACGCCGACAGCCTCCACTCTTTTCACAATTTCATGCCATTTATCCTGCTGCGGTTCTACCATCAAGCTTGCTATAATCGCATGATTTGGGAATCTTTTTTTCGTTTCATAAATTTCCTTCAAGTTTACTTCTAATGGTCGGTCTGTAATGAGCTCAATATTGTTAAAGCCTGCCACTCTTTGCCCATTAAAGCTGACTGCAGCAAATCTCGAGGATACATTTAATATCGGGTCACCGAGTGTTTTCCAGACAGCTCCTCCCCAGCCAGCTTCAAACGCACGCTGCACTTGATAGCCTGAATTAGTTGGGGGAGCGGACGCAAGCCAGAACGGATTAGGTGATTTAATGCCTGCTAAATTAATGCTTAAGTCTGCCATAAACGACCTCCTAGTTTTAGTAAAAAGGCATGCTTATTTAAGCTGTCTCTGCTGTTTCTTGAGTCAGTTTCCTGTGAATCGCATAAGCACTTTCCTTCCCTTGCTGTGCGGCAGACACAACCATTGCCTCTCCCTGTCCTTTGCCAAAAATCGCATCTCCGCATGCAAATACCTTTTCGTTAGAAGTTTGATAAGAATTTAAATTAATAGAAATGACTCCGCCATCATGATCAAGTTCAAATTGCTCAATCAGGGGCAAATGACGTGATTGCCCAATCGCCTTTATTACGACGTCAACATCAAGCTTGAATTCCGAACCACAGACAGCTGCGGGCTTAGAGCGGCCATGCTCGTCAGGCTCGCCAAGCTCCATTTTCACACACTCCAGAGCTGTGACGTTGCCAGCCTCATCGCTGATAATCGTTTGAGGAGCTGTCAGCCACTTAAACTCTACTCCATCTTGTTTAGCAAATTCGTATTCAAATCGATAGGCGGTCATTTCCACTGCTGTCCGACGATATACAATCTGAACTTGCTCTGCTCCGAGGCGGACAGAACAAGTAGCAGCATCAATCGCTGTGTTTCCTGCCCCGATAACTGCTACTTTCTTTCCGACTAAGTGATTCGTAATGGGCTTTGTCTTTGTTTCCTTCACGAATTCAATGGCATCATACACACCATCCAGGTTCTCACCAGCTATATTCAAGTCAGGGACATTCGCCATCCCTATTGCCAAGAGAACAGAATCATAGTTTTCGAGAAGAGCACTCGCAGAAATATCAGTGCCTACTCTTGTATTTGTGCGGATTTCCACATCAAGACTCTTCACCTGCTCCACTTCCCAATAGGAAATTTCCTTCGGAAGGCGGAACGAGACAATTCCATAAGTGTTCAGCCCGCCTGCCTCCTTCTCTGCTTCAAAGATGGTCACCTTGTAGCCAAGCAGTGCAAGCTCTCTTGCCGCAGACAGGCCAGCAGGTCCTCCCCCGACAATCGCTATCCTTTTGCCATTGCTTATGCCTGCCTTAAACATTACTTGCTTATTCTTTATTGCCCAATCTGTCGCATAACGCTGGAGATTGCCAATCATGATTGGCTTTGTAGAGGAGTTCAACACGCAAGCTCCTTCACACAATTCCTCTGTCGGACATACTCTTGCACAGCTGGCACCAACAGGATTGGCTGTCATAATTGTTTTAGCAGACCCTTTCATATTTCCTGACGCGATTTTTTTAATAAAAGACGGAATATTAATTCCTGTAGGACATGCAGTAATACACGGCGCATCATAACAGTAAAGACAGCGGTTCGCTTCTTCTGTTGCCTCCTGTGCTGAAAGAGGCGGTGCTGCTTCTAAAAAATTAGCGGATAAATTTACTTTTGAAATGAGACTCATAGAAACCTCCTTATATTTAGGGAAGGATTTACTTCCTATTGATCTATTGGGTATTCTTGTTACTCGGAGTTTTATGGTAAGTCTAGGACGAAGATTCATTGGTGGAAGGAAAGCTTACAATTTTAAGGAATAGTTTCATAAATTATAATTGGTAATTATTTGTTAGTCTATATAGTATTCAATCAAGTTTAGCTTCATTACGAACAGGAGAACAAGCTCTTATCTTGCTTCATGCCAGTAATACCAATGGGAAAAGGCAAATTCCCCCATGATGGCATCCGTTATTCATTAATATTATTAATGGCAGATAATCTTACAATCTACTTACAAATATTCTCAGCCAATACTTTCTTCAATGTCCCAATCAAATACATGAGATCTGCATCTGTACTTGATAAGGGCGGACAAATGGTCAGCACATTATTGTAGCCGTCGACAGTGTCGCCATTCTTCCCAATAATGAGTCCTTCCTGCCGGCACGCTTGAACAATCTTGGCAGCAAAAGCAGACGGTGCTGGCTCTTTGCTTTGTTTATTAGCAACAAGCTCGATGCCGACAATCATTCCTAATCCGCGGACATCCCCGATGTTCGGGTGAGTCTCGGCAAGGGGCAGCAGCTCCTTGAGAAGAAAGGAGCCTTTTTCTGCTGATCTGTCTACCAGATTCTCCGCCTCGATAATTTCAAGGTTTTTCAAAGCGACAGCACAGGCGGATGGATTTCCGCCAAATGTATTGATATGGCGAAAATGGACATTCTCTTCAGTTCCTTTGAACTTCTCAAAGATTTCCTTTTTTACGGCGGTCACAGATAAAGGCAGATAGGCACTTGTCAGCCCCTTGGCCATCGTCACAATATCCGGTTTTATTCCAAAATGCTGATGACCGAATTTTTTCCCTGTTCGGCCAAACCCGCAAATCACCTCATCAATGATGAGAAGGACACCATATTTCTCGCATATCTCTTGCACCTTTTCGATATACACTTTATCTGGAATCAGAATGCCGCCGCCTGTAATTAACGGCTCCATAATAACAGCGGCGATGGTTTCCTTCTGCTCCCAGATAATTTTCTGTTCCAATTCCTCTGCCCTTAAATTACTATGCTCTTTTGCTGTCATGCCGTTAGGTCGGCGGTACGGATCGGGAGGTGCTACGTGCAGGAATCCAGACGCTAAAGGCTCATATTTATATTTCCGCAATGCCTGTCCTGTTGCAGCTAACGCTCCCATGGAACTGCCATGATAAGCTCGATGCCGGGAAATGAACTTATAGCGGCCTGAATTCCCATTTTGCTGGTGATATTGGCGGCTGATTTTAAAAGCTACCTCATTTGCTTCTGAACCGCTGTTTGAATAGAAAATCATATATTCGCCTTCCAGCCATTCATTGATTTTTTCTGCAAGCTGTATAGCAGGCAAGTGGCTCTGTGTTAACGGGGCATAGCAAAGCTCCTTCATCTGCTCAAATGCTGCTTGGGCGAGCTCCTCCCTGCCGTATCCGATATTCACACACCAAAGCCCTGACATACCGTCCATATACCTGTTCCCTTCATGGTCAGTCAGCCATGCCCCCTCTCCTTTAGCTGTTATCATTGCCGGCTTTTCCTCCACATATGGAGAGATATGATGCCAAACATTCCCTTGATCCTTTTCAGTCCATGAAGCAGTTCGCAGCTGATCCATTTTAATAACCCCTTTCTTTGTGCCCGTGCCCCTCCAATTGGATTGACGGCAAGCCATTTTTTAAGATAGTATCTAATTTACAGATTATTTAAATAATTGTCATTTAACATCATGTAACATAGTAAGCTAAATCATTTAACAAAAGTGGGGGCTAAAGTGATGAAGATGATGCTGACAGTTGAGGATGTTTTGCAGCGCAAGCCATTTCATTCTGCAAAGGTACTTGCAGGGAGGAAAGGACTAAACCGTCCCGTGAAGTGGTCTCATATATTAGAAGTTAATAATGCAGAGGAATTTGTAAACGGCGAGGAGCTGATTTTAACGACAGGCATGAATCTGCAGTACGGTCAAAAAAGTCAGTTAGCTTATATAGAAAAGCTGATTAAGCTGAATACTGCTTGCATATGTATCGAGCTTGGCTCCTCCATACTTGGGATTGCACAAGATGCACTGGCACTTGCAGAGATGCATGATTATCCTGTTATTGTGTTTGAAGAAACAGTCAAATTTGTCGAAATCACGCAGGATTTGCATACTGCAATCATTAATAGTCACCACGAAATGCTGACTGACCTTGACCGGCTGTCAACGGAATTTCACTCCCTTTCCTTGCAGCCTAACGGCATCATGAAAATATTGCAGGCTGTTTACCAGTATTTTCACAAGCCAGCCTGCTTTCTCTCACCAGACTCTATTCAATATTATCCAGTTAATAAAAAGGAAGCTGCGTTTTTTATAAAGGAACTAGACTTAGAGAATCGGCCATATATGGAGCATAATGATGACATCCTTCTTTCAGCAGCAGTTCGGATGTTTGACCAGGTGTGGGGCTATATCGTCTTAATGGAAGCTGATCAAATCCATTATGATTTCTCCACACTTGTACTTGACCGAGCGGCAACTGCCATATCACAAGTGACTCTGCGCTATAAAGAATTAGCAGAAAAAAAGCATTGTTTAGAAGAGGATTTCATTCGCTCCTGCTTGTCCAACGACTCTGTCAACTTTAATCGTTTTCATTCTATCTTGCCTACCTATTATGCAAATGCAGCTTACCGGCTTCTGTGTATTCCAACACATCAAAACCAGCTTAGCTTCATGAACAGCAAAGCGGATTTTCAAAACACGCATACGGCGATGATGCTGCGGACATTATTGCAAAAGGAAGGATATTCTCCTATCATTTCAGTTCATCCACATGAAATTATTTGTATCATCTTCTCTAGTCCCAGTAATGTAAATACTAATGGCCAATGGGAAAAGCTCCGTGTAAAGCTGACTCAGCTGTGTGCTAAACTTTTGAATGGTCAATTATTTGGAATAAGCTCGTCTTACTCGAGCCTTGAGCTTGTGACAAAGGCTTATGAAGAGGCAAATGACGTCCTGCATTTACGAAAACAGGCCGAAACAATCAGCCCTTTTTTCGACAATCTCGGCATATACCGGCTGTTGCTCCCCCTTCAGAAAACAGGGGCATTACAGCGCTATATCGAGGATTATATAGGAGGAATTATTGAATATGATAAGGTGAATAACAGCGAGCTCCTCAAAACATTGGCCGTGTACTTTGAGTGCAACGGCTCCAGAAAGATGGCGGCAGAAAGGCTGTTTATCGTCAGGCAAACCTTGTATCACAGGCTGGAGAAATTACGGAGTCTCCTTGGCGATGGGTTTACTGAGCCAACGAGCCGCTTGGCTTTAGAAGCAGCAATTAAAGGCTATGAACTTGAAAATAGCCTTCGCAAAAAGCAGGAAAATCTGCTGATTCACGAAGGCCGGAACTAATTTACGTACATTGGAAGGAAGAAATGCGGTCTGCATCTGTTCCGTAATACACCCAGCGGTTATTTCTCCAGCGCCATCCAGCAACAGAAGTTCTGCCGATATAAGTAGGATAGAACCAGAATGAGTTGCCATTGCGCAGCCACACATAAGTGTAGCGGAATCTGCATCTTCTCATAGAACCAGGATCAACTGCATACAGCTGTGGTCCTTGTGGTCCCTGAAGCTGCGGTGTAAAGGTAGGCGGCGGTCCTGATGGAGGACCATATTGGTCGCCTCCTGAACCTCCTCCAAAATCCGGCTGGAAAGAAGGTCCCCCAAAATCCGGCTGGAAGGAAGGTCCTCCTGGAGAAAATGGCGGCGGACCGCTCGGAGGACCACCAGGAATAGGAAAGAAAGATCCTCCTCCGATTTGGTTTAAACGATATGGATCTTGTTCATTTGCAACATTGTATGGATTAATAGGCGGATAATACATGCATAATCCCCTTTCAGTTTTTATGCTTTACTGTATGCTGCCCGCCTAATTTGGTGCCCGTACCGTTATAAGAATCAACATTTAAATATTTAAAACGCTTTCATTAATTCAAGCAAAGCCATGGATTCTAATTTTGTTATTTTCTATGTCTACAAAATAAAACTCATAGTATGTGGGGAATGGATTGTCAACAGGACCGACCAGCACACCCTTTTCCTTTAGCTGCTCATGTGCCGCAAAGATGTCATCAGCTTGCAAATCAAGGCAATCATTGACTGGAAGCTGGTTTATTGGATTTCTCAAATAACGGTTGCATAAGGCCAATTTTGTATATTCATTTATGGTAAAGAAATAGGCGGCATCATGTCTTTCTGTAGGTTCCAGCTCTAAAATATAAGAATACCACTCTACAGCACTCTGAAGATGTTCGACATATGTCCAGATGACTACCTTGCCATTAATCATCGTTTTTGGGATAAACACTTCACTCAACCTTATCTCCTCCCCATTTTATTCTTCTTTTTTATGTACGTTATCTCTATGCTTCCTCCTCTCTTTCTTAACTATATGCTGTTAAACGATGTATTTTACATAAAAAACATAAAAGGATAAGCCTTTAAGCAACAAGGCTAAAACAACAGCTTAATGATGAGCCAAATGACAAGAATCCAAATTGGTATTGATATAATGGTGCCCCAAAAGCAGCCTGCAGCAAATGATTTTTTCACTAAATTTCATCCTTTTTATCCTAGACTGTTTTTGCTTCCTCTTTCTTTTTAAGCTTTTTCTTAAATATCGCTCCTAATACAAACAGCATCCCAGGCAGTCCTATGGCAATGCTGAGGCTGACAAGAACCCATTCCTTCTCAATGATGCCCATTGCCCGATGATGACTGCCTATCATCCAATAGCTAAAGGCACTTAGAACAAGACCAACAGGAATGATTACAGGACGATAATCCTTTAAGCCGATGATTTTTTGAACAGCTATAGAGGAGCATAAAAACGTCATCATAATTTGTGTTAAAATGGACAGCGCGAAAAAGGCAATCATAATCATTTCATAACGGTGCAAAAATAGACCGATTTCGGCACTTCTGGCCATTTGCATACAAGACACAATATATTGTGCAGCAACTTCTGGCGACAGAACACCAACCTCTAAAATCGGCCACATGACGATGATGACACCGCTGAAAATCAACCCAGACGTACTTGATCGAATCCATGTCGCACTATCTCTGACAAGGGGAAGAATCATACAAGCCATCATTGTCGCCATTGCCCAGTCTGCATCATGATGCCTGCTTGCCCATAATGTTGAGAAGAAGCCGGAGTCAAAGGTTGGCTGCAGCTCTTTAATATCAAATTCACTAATCGATCCTGCCAGAAGCAAAATATTCAACGCCATCACAGAGAAAACACCGATAAGCGCCATTCTTGCAATTACTTCTATGCCAAAATGAATGGCATATGACCCAATTAGAAAGGCAGCAACAATGAACAAAATAGTATGAGCTTCAGGCAAAAAATAATCTTTCAAATGGTAAACGAAAGTAGCCATTATCGTGCCATATGCACCTAAGAAAAACAAAAATACAAGGGCTGCGACCCCTTTGCCAATCCATTTTCCTAGTATCTGTCCATACTGATCAATCATATCTCCATTCGGGAGCCGCTTAATCGCAAAAATCACAATTGCCATAATGACAATGCCCTGAATCGAAGAAAATATCGTGGATATCCATATATCTCCACCCACTTCCCTTGCCATAATGCCTTGTGTCAGTCCAATTGACTTCGCATAAAGCATATTAATAATCAATGCCATGAACATGCCATTTGTTATTTGTACTTTCATTCTTCCTTTTTCTCCTTTTTGCCTGATGTTGTCGGCTTATAAAGCAGGGATCCGCTCTCTACTTTTGCACTAACCTTTAAATTTATCTTTACAGTTGGAAATACTTCATCCCAAGAATTAGCATAATGCTTCCACTCATATGGATATTCGTTTTGAAAAACCTTCCCTAGTTCCAATACATCTGCTCCGTAATCTTTTTGGATTTTATCCACTGTTGTCTTTATTTGACTTGTCAGCTCTTTTTCCACATTGTCTTCGAGCTTCTTTACATGCTTTTTATTAGACAGGTCAAGAGAACAGCCTGCTTCCACAACGCGGATATGCGCTTTAAAGGACGCATCATAGCTGATGTCACCATCCTTATATTTTGGCTTCACGTTAAAGGATTGATTTGTTAACTCCACACTTAGAGGCGTATTTGAATCATCAGGACAGCTCACTACTGCCACACCTGAATCGAGCTTTTCTCTGAACAAAACCAGCCCTCTCAACTCTTCTGGCTTCAATGTTCCCACAAGCTTATCCCCTTTAAAAATACCGGCCCCTGCTAAGACGACCTGCTTCGTTTGTGCTCCTTTATCAGGTGCTTTATTGTCAATTTTACTCGTTTCAAAGGCAACCCTCGCAAGCAGCGGCTCTGTCGACTCACTTAAATAAGCACTTAACAAGTCCATAATCACTGTTCTCGGCGCCTGATTAGATATAGTTGTGTAGCGAAACAGCTTTGCGAGCGCTTCGCCTGGGATTACTTCAAGACTTGTAACGGTAGAAATGACTTCATTCGCTTTCTCTGGTGTTACAGTTACCCATGTTCTCATTCTTAGTTCAGGGTTACGTGTGAAGAAATCGATAACATCCCCGATTCCTTCCTTCGCTACCTCCTCATTAATGACAATAATAAAGTTATGAGCCCAAAAAACCCTTCGTGATGACATGCTCGACATTTGACGGATTGCTTCAAAAATCGATGAGCCTTCTGTTTCCACCGTCCAAACTGGCTCTCCTGATTGACCTGATGGTGCTCCTGTCTGGCCCCGGGCATCTGCAGGTCTGGCTACTTGGGCTGTTACCTTAACTGTCCCTTCCTTTTCTCCTTTATCAAGGCCAACTGCCATCACTAAAGCTAAATCGCTAATTTCCCGCTTGCCCGAGCATGCCCCAAGCAAAAGAACAACAGACAGCAACGCATGAAAAAGGATGATTTTTTTCATCATTTCTCATCCCCTTTTCCTTTTGGTGACTTTCGTCTCTTCAGCTGTTTAATGCCTGTCCCACCGCTGTCCTCTTTCGTTTCTGACTGCTGTTCGGCATTGCTCTCCGGCTCCTTCCGCTCAGAGGTTTCCTCTGCCTTCGTATGGGTGCTTTCTCCATGCTCATCTCCTTTTGGAGGCTGAGGCAGCTGGCTTTCCCCAATCTTAGAAGTATCATTGTCTGCTAATTGAGGGCGCTTCTTCATTGCCCACCATGGCATGCGGAAAATAGTATCCTTCTGGTCCTGCGGCTGAAAAGGCGTTGCTGGTGCTAAGTAGGATTCGCCAAATGAGCGGATGCTTAAGGCGTGAATTGCTATAAGTGCAAACATTGATGCAAAGCCAAGCAATCCTAATGTTCCTGATGCAATTAACAACGGAAATCGTATCAGCCGGATTGAATAAGAGGCTGAGTAGTTCGGAATTACAAAAGAGGATATCCCGGTTGTCGCCACGATAATGACCATAAATGGTGACACGATGCCGGCCTGAACAGCTGCTTGCCCAATAACAAGAGAACCAACGATGCTCACAGCCGAGCCGACTGGTTTTGGCATGCGCAAACCAGCTTCCCGCATCAGCTCAAAGGTCAGCTCCATCAACAACGCTTCCAGCAAGACAGGAAAGGGGACAACCTCACGCCCTGAAGCGATTGTTAACGCGAGAGGGGTTGGAATCATCTCTTGATGAAAGCTGACAAGCATCACATAAATCGACGTCAATGTTAAGCTGAGAATAAAGGCTGTATAGCGGACAATTCGAAAAAAGCTTCCTGCCATGAAACCTAAATAATAATCATCGCTCGCCTGCAGGAACTCCCAGAAATAAGTTGGTACAACAAGAACAAAGGGTGTATTATCAACAAAAATCGCCACCCTGCCCTCTAGAAGCGAGGAAGCGACCTTATCAGGACGTTCGGTGCTCATGATGGTCGTGAAAGGAGATAATGGTGCGTCCCTTATCAGCTCCTCAATATAACCGCTTTCTAATATGCCATCAATATCAATTCTATTCAGACGTTCCTTCACTTCATCGACAAGCCCTTTTTTAACAATTCCATTTATATAGGCAATATTGATGTCTGTTTTCGTACGTTTCCCTGCATTCAGCTCTTCGAGACGAAAGCCTGTATCTCGTATCCTTCTTCTCACAAGAGCAGTGTTAACTCGAATGCTTTCTGTGAAGCCATCCCGCGGACCGCGCACAACTTGCTCTGCCTGAGGCTCTGATACTCCTCTTTGCGCCCAGCCTTTTGTCGGCACTTGAAAGGCTTTGTTGCAGCCTTCAACAAGCAGCACTGTGTCACCAGATAAAATCGATTTTATAGCACTCTCAAGCTCTGTCGTTTCAATGAAGTTAGTGTTCATAAGAACATGCTCTTCTAAGAGCCTCTCAATATCACGAGTATCCAAGTCATTGCGGATAATGACCTCATTTCCTTCAAACATCAGGGATTGCACTATCTTTTCAATAATTTGCGTATTTACTAAACCGTCAATATAAAAACAAGCAGCATGAACATCCTTTTTTTCTAAAAAGGTTACTTTCCGTTCAATAAAATCGGCACTGCCGCCAAGAAGCTCCTTAATGATGGAACTGTTATAGGTTAGTGAATAGGTGAAATCTCGCTGAGGTGTATTATTTGCTACCATTATTCATCATCCTTTAATCTGCGTATCATTCACAGCTTCTTTTATCCTTCATAACCAACTGTATGCCGTTCTATTCTTTTTGTTGAAAAATGTATAATTATGACTGCTTTTGTTGATTAAATAGAATATAGTTCCAATTGCTATAATAGAATTTTACTTATTAAGGAGTATTTGCCAATGAATTTATATCATACATGGATTTACGAATATGTCCTCAATGCCAAGTGGTTCATCTGGGTGATTGTCTACACCGTGCTTGCCTTAAACGTCATGGCACCTGTGATTATTTGGGGACTGATGAATGGCACTGCTTTAAAAAAATGGGGAAAGATGATTGTGGAGAAAACAAAAAAGAAAATGAAGCAAAAGAATCTCGAATCCTAATCTTTGCTTCATTTTCCACCTTTTATTTTATTAAATTTTTTGCAAAACCTTTTCATTCACAGACGGACGGCCGATGGAGTGGTAATGGACTCCAGCTTCTTCTGCCTCCGCAAGTGCATAGCAGTTCCTGCCGTCGTATACGTGCGGCGTTTTCATATTTTCTGTAAACAAAGTTAAAGGAGCATTCTTGATTTCCGGCCACTCTGTAAACACAAAGCAAATATCTGCATCCTGCAACGCTTCTTCTATGGTTGATGCAAAAGCCACTTCGGTCGGGTAGATTTTTTTGAAATTCTGTTCTCCTACCGGATCATAGACATGCACAGATGCGCCTTCGTTCAAAAGCAAGCGAACATTCGGAATAGACGGAGCTTCTCGCAAATCATCTGTTCCCGGCTTAAAAGTGACACCTAAAACAGCCACCTTCAAGCCAGCAAAACTGGCAAAGTCTTTCCTTGCCTTTTTGATGAGCTTAAACTTCTGCTTTTCATTAACCTCAATCGCTGCCTTCACAGTGCGAAGAACATAGCCTTCTTCCTCAGACAGCCAGTGCAGCGCCTTCGTATCCTTCGGGAAGCATGAGCCACCGTAACCAATACCAGCCTGCAGAAATTTGTCCCCAATCCGGCTGTCCATGCTCATCCCTTTCGTAACATCATCAATATTAGCACCAACTGCCTCACATAGATTGGCAATATCGTTCACAAAGGAGATTTTAAGTGCCAGAAAGTCATTGGACGCATACTTGACCATTTCCGCACTGCGGCGACCCATATTAAGAATTGGCTGCTGGAACGGCTGGTAAATTTGTGTTAAGAGCTGTCTTGCATTCTCTGATTCTGTACCGATAACGATTCGCGATGCATGAAGTGTGTCTCTGACAGCAGTGCCTTGTGCCAAAAACTCCGGATTTGCGGCTACCTCAACGTTTATATCACGCTTCACATGCTCTTTTATAAATGCTTCGACCTTATCGTTTGTACCGATTGGAACAGTCGATTTAATCACTACTAAACAGTCTCTTTGGATATTTTCGGCTATTTGTCTGGCCACAGTGTATAAGAACGTAAGATTGGCAGAGCCATCCTCGTTTTCTGGTGTACCGACACCGATGATGATGACACTTGAATTTGCATATGCTGATTTATGGTCTGTTGTAAAAAACAGGCTGCCAGCATCCTTATTTCTGACGATCAGCTCATCTAGCTGCGGCTCATAAATAGGAGAGATGCCATTATTCAATAAATCAATCTTATCCTGAATGGGATCAACACATGTCACTACATGGCCTGCTTCTGCCAAACATACGCCAGTCACTAATCCTACATACCCTGTTCCTGCTACTGTAATCTCCATTCGATCGAAACTCCCTCATCTTTTTATTGTCTATAAACCCGATTGCAATCTTTTCCCTTCATTTTAGCAGTGGCTTGTAAAGCTAATTCGTCATCTTTGTAAAGGTTGTATGAACTAACCCTATCGCCTAAGGCAAACAACAGCTATCATGGCAATTACCTAGTTTTCACACCCACTTCTTTTGTCTAAAATAGATTTCCACTATTCGCAGCCTGTTAATATTTCTTATATATTGAAAGCACCTAGGAAACTAACAAGAAAAAGCGCTTTTTCGGAAGGGATTTTCTGTTGAATGACAAGGACTATCAATTGTTAACCGAACAGTATACACCGATGATTCACCATTTGCTGAAAAAAATATCTATCTATAAAAATAAAGAAGAGTTTTTGCAAATTGGCCTTATCAGCATCTGGGAAGCATGGCAGAACTATAAAGAAGATAAAGGAAAGTTTCACTCTTATTTGTATATGTATATGAGAGGAAGATTTCTCGATGAACTGAAACGCCGTTCTAAAGAGGAACAGCAGACTGTATACCCTGAGGAGGCATTTTGGGAAACGGCTGGAAGTCACATGCTGACTCTAGATGAGCACTATATTCAAACATTGTGCAGTACACTTACTGCAAAAGAAGCAAAGTGGGTCACCTATTTTTCCATCCAGCAGTTAACAATAGCTGAAATTGCTGCAAAAGAGCATGTCAGCATGTCAGCAGTGAAGGCTTGGAAAAAAGGTGCGGTAGAAAAGCTGCGTAAAATTCTTGCCCAGCAAATGTAAAAAGGACGGCTCGGGAGCCATCCTCAAGTGTTAAATCTTAAATTTATATTCACTAGCTGTTCTCATATGAAGAATAAATACCTTCAAGAGATCCTTTGTCGCTTCTAAATCCTTTATATCAATCACTTCATTTGGAGAATGTGCATATCTGGAAGGAATAGAGAGCACTCCTGTCGGTATCCCCTTACCCGCAAGGCTTAATTCTCCTGCATCTGTTCCAATTCCAGGGAACACTTCAAGCTGATAAGGAATGCTGTGTTCTTTTGCCAGTGACTGAAGCTGCTCTTTTACCTTCCTGTTAGAAATCAAGCTAAAATCCATAATTTTAATACCGGTGCCAGCACCTAAGGCAAGTGTTTTATCCATCATTTCCTCAGGAGTATCACTGACTGCTGTCGTATCAAGAGCAATTGCCACATCAGCATCCGTCTGATGGCTAACAACCCTTGCTCCCCTTAAGCCGACTTCCTCCTGAACAGTAAAGGCGCCGATAATTTCTCCTGCAAAATCAGTTGCATCAAGTTCCTCAAGCGCTTTAATTAGCACGGCACAGCCTGCTCTGTCATCAAAAGCTTTGCCGCTGATTCTTTTATCTGTTAACAGGTCGAAATGAGGCTGCCAAACAATCGAATCACCCACTTCAATCCCCAGTTCCGCTGCCTCTTTTTTGCTTGTAACACCTGCGTCTATGTATTGCTGTTTATGAGAACGAACCTTCTGCGCATCATCAAACTTCACCATATGAGCAGATATGGTGCCAATAACCCCTGAACGCAGACCTCTGCTAGTTTTGATTTGTACTCGCTGCGAAAGAAGGATTCTGTCATCATGGCCACCTAATTTCTCAAAGCGAATCAAACCATTGTCTTCTACTTTTTTGACAATAAAGCCTACTTCATCCATATGTGCAGCAACGACAATTTTTGGTCCTGGCTTGCTGCCCTTTTTCGTGACTATTAAATTACCAGCACCGTCCACTTCAATTGTATCAACAGTGCCGCGCAGGCGTGCTGCAATAAATGCCGCAACATCATCTTCAAAACCGCATGGTCCGTGCAGTGCTGTCAGTTCCTTCAATAATTCTATCACTTTGTTCCACCTCCGATAATTTCAGCCTTATTTCTATATCCGAAATAAATTCCGCCTTCCTTTATCGTAAGCTATTTTTCAGAAAAATCAATATAATAATAAAAAAAGACTGGTGTTTTTGGCACCAGCCTTTTAAACATTATATAAATAACCCAACTATTGTTGCAGTTAGAACAGATGATAGAGTTGCTGCAAGCAGCATTTTCAAACCAAATTTAGCAACAACATCCGCTTTTTCACCATTGATTGCCTGGATGGACCCAGAGATAATACCAATGGAAGAAAAGTTAGCAAATGATACTAGGAATGTGGAAACAATACCGACCGTCTTCTCAGACAGATTTGGAATCATTTCTTGGAACTGCAGCATCGCAACGAATTCGTTTGCCGCAAGCTTCGTACCCATAACAGAACCTGCATCAAGGATGTCATGGCCTGGTATACCCATAATCCAAGCGATTGGCGCAAAGATATAGCCTAGAATTCCTGTAAAGCCAATACCGAAGATTGCTGAAAAGAAAGAATTGATTAGTGCCAGTAAACCTACATAAGCAACAAGCATTGCCGCAACAATTAAAGCAACTCGTCCACCATCAAGAGCTCCTGCAGAGATTGCTCCGAAAATAGAATTCGTTGTAGAAACCTCTTTAATGTTGATTTCCTCGTCCTCTTCCTTTTTGATCGGGCAGAACAATGTAGAAATGATAAGGGCAGACAACGCATTAAGCAGCATGGCAATCAATACATACTTCGCAGGAATCATATTCATATATGAACCCATGATAGAAGCAGATACACTTGCCATTGCAGAAGTCGATACAACGAACAGCTTGTTGTCATTCATTTTATCCAAATGCGATTTAATCGCTAAAATAGTTTCTGACTGTCCAAAGAAAATAGAGTTAATGCTGTTGAAAGTTACAACCTTAGAAAGACCAGTAAGCTTCGCCAATGCTCCGCCGATATATTTGATAGCCAATGGCAGAACTCTAATATGAGTCAGCACAGACAATAATGTGGATGTAAAGATAATCAGCATCAGTACATTAAGGAAAAATACACTTACTCCTTCATCAACAAGACCGCCTGTAACGAAGTCGACTCCCTCATAACCAAAGCTAAGTACTTTCGACACACCATTAGAAGTAGCTTCAATAATCTTCAAGCCAAAAGTTGTCTTGAACATCACAACAGTTATTAATAATTGCATAACAATCATAATAAGAATCGCTTTAAAGTTAACGGCCTTTTTATCATTTGACAGAAGATATGACAAGCCCAATGTTAAAAGCAGCCCAATTATTCCTATTAAAATAGACATTTCCCTTTCCCTCCTGGATGTTATTCACAAATGTTGAATAATAGATTCGCACATAGTACACAATTTTTTATGATACTGGAAAGGAGCAGGAATGTCACTGCTTTTAAGCAAATAAACAAAAGTTCTATTCTTCAAAAAAGTATAGTAAATTCACAAGATTTATATAGTTTTGTGATTCAAACAATTGTTTATCTCCCCTTTTATTGGAGAGAATTTGAATTATAGAATTAAATCAGTGGAGATGTCAAATGTTAGTCTTGTTTTATTGTTTTTTTCTATTTGTCTGATTATTTTTGTGCACCTTTATCAAATTGAAATCTTAGGAACTGGATAACAAAAAACCCCTCCAATTAATGAAGGGGCTCCCTAAATCATGCAGTCTTTTCTTCTGCTTTAACTGCTGGTTTTCTGTTTGGTAATAGATTAAACAAGATGTTCAGCACAATAGCTGTAACACTTCCTGCTACAATGCCGCTTTCTGTCAGAATGCGGATTGTTTCAGGCATTTCTTTGAAGATATCTGGCACTACTGTCACACCAAGACCTAATCCGACTGAGCATGCGACAACAAGCAGGTTTCCTTGCTGGTTGAAATCAACTTGTCCCAGCATTTTAATACCGTATGCACAAACCATACCGAACATCGCTAACGATGCTCCCCCCAGCACTGCTGTTGGGATTAGGGTTGTGACTGCTGCTACTTTAGGCAGGAAGCCTAGGATAACAAGGATAATACCAGCAGAGAAAATCGCGCTTTTTGTTTTTACTCCTGTCAGCTGTACAAGCCCGACGTTTTGTGAGTAAGCTGTGTATGGGAAGGAGTTGAACACACCGCCAATTACGCTGGCAATCCCTTCAGAACGATATCCTCTTGCAAGGTCCTTTTCTGATACCTTTGTTTTTGTGATATCGCTAAGAGCTAAATATACACCAGTCGATTCAATAAGGCTGACAATTGCTACAAGTGTCATTGTTAAGATAGCTGAGAAATTAAATGTCGGCATTCCGAAATAGAATGGCTTTAAGCCGTGAACCCAGGAAGCTTCCCCAACTTCAGCAAAGTTGACTAAGCCCATGAACGCTGCAACAATTGTACCAACGATTAATCCAATTAAAATGGAGATAGTTTTAATAAAGCCTTTTGCGTATTTGTTTAGCAACAGGATAAACACTAACACACCGAAAGACAACAGCAGGTTTTTCGGATCACCGAAGTCTGCACTGCCTTCGCCGCCTGCCATATCCTTAATAGCAACAGGAATCAATGTTAAACCAATGATGGTTACGACAGAGCCTGTCACAACAGGCGGGAAATATTTAACTAGCTTACTAAAGAAGGAAGAAATAATAATAATGATAGCTCCTGAAACGATAATCGCTCCGTATATAGCAGTTACTCCATGATTTGCACCGATTGCAATCATCGGTCCTACTGCTGTAAATGTACAGCCAAGCATGACTGGAAGACCAATCCCGAAGAATTTATTTTTCCAAACTTGCAGCAATGTAGCGATACCGCATGTCAGCAAATCAATTGATACTAAATAGGTTAATTGTTCAAATGTTAAATTCAGCGCTCCGCCAACAATCAATGGAACTAGCACTGCTCCAGCATACATTGCCAGAACGTGTTGAAAGCCTATTGACCATGTCTTTAAAGATTCCTTGCCCATATAATTAGTAACCTCCTGAATAGATGCTTTGCACTTCTCTGTCTGCAGCAAACTTCACTTTTCCTTCTTGCAGGGAAGCGATTCTTGCCAATGACTCCAAACGATATCCTTTTTTAAGAATCTCATCAGCACCAGGCTGGAAGGACTTTTCAATCAAAATACCGATACCGCTCACCTCAGCGCCAGCTTGTTCTACTAAATCTGCCAGACCGATTGCTGCCTGTCCGTTTGCAAGGAAGTCATCAATAATTAAGACACGGTCTTCCTTTAAAAGATATTTTTTCGATACAGTAATCTCATTGGATTCCTGCTTTGTAAAAGAATAAACAGTCGATGTATATAAATCGCTTGTTAACGTCAAAGATTTTCTTTTTCTCGCAAAAATGACGGGAACATTCATCGCTAGGCCCGCCATAATAGCAGGTGCAATGCCGGAAGATTCAATCGTTAGGATTCTTGTGACTCCTGCGTCTTTAAACCTTCTTGCGAACTCTAAGCCAATCTCATTCATAAGCTGTGGATCCATTTGATGATTGATGAAAGAGTCTACTTTAAGCACATTGCTGTCGAGCACAATGCCTTCTCTTTCAATTTTGTCTGTTAGTAGCTTCATTGCGTTCATCCCCCTGAAAAATAAAAAGGAGAACAGCACGTTTACTTAAAAAAGAGTAAGCGTGCTGTTCTCCAGCAGAATTAATGACACTATTCCCTAAAGAAAATAGCATCCTATTATTAATAGCTTACTCGTAGTCAGATAATTTCCGGTTATCTGGTAGAAACTCGCAGGCCATATCCCTGCTATTATACGAGATGAATATAAATGTTATATAGAAATTATATCCGAAGATTGGACTTTTGCAAACTGAATTTTTACAAAAACGAAGAATATTCGACAAAGTCCAACACGGAAGCACAGGATAAAAACCTTGCTGTCACTGTCTTTAGCCGGTTTTTCAGACTAATGCTGGGAAATGCAACCAAAAGAAGAAGCCGCCAAATTTATCGGCGGCTTTTCCTCTTATTTATATCTTGGTATGTCAAGGGTAATACTATATGACTCTAGTATATTATAAATATTATACATGCTGGATGTTTGCTTAGATGCCCAGCCAATATCTGTTGCATATTGGTGTGTAGCATATCCATTTGCAGCTGCTCCGACAGGATTCCATCTCATTTCATATATAGTATCTTGACCTCTGTCAATATAGTCTTTTCGCACAAATTCAGCACCGCCAATAATAGCTGCTTCTGGTGTAAACCAGCCTGCGCTGTACGCGAAAGCTGCTCCGCCTGAAACGGCATTATTGTCTGTTGCGCCAATTCCGTACATATTGTACACTGTCTTGCCATTGTATGTGACGCCTTTTGCAAGCTGGCTCGTTCCGTTTCCTGTTTCCAAGAAGGAGTGTGCCATCAAGTAAACGGCGTTAACGCCATACTGCTCTGCAGCTTTTTGGTAGCTGCTTGCTTTTCCAGCAAGTATACCTTTTCCGGTAAGAACCTTCTCATTCACTTCATCCACACTGATTGTACCCGGATCAGAAAGCTTAGCAAATTGCAGCTGTGCTTTCAGCGTTCCCTGGAAGTTAGATGGGTTGATATAATACTTCAGATCCGCTATGGAAGGCGGAACCCATCCGCCAAGCTTCATCCAGTTCATGCCGTCCGTGCCCTTTACTGTGCTAAGGACTGTGAAATCACTGTCTCCTGCTTGGAAGCGAAGATCATGTGCACTGTAGTTCGCCCCCGGACCTGTACGAATATTCCAGCCGCCCTCAACAGCTAATCTGCCATTGCTTTTCGTATAAAAAGCATCTTCACGCAAGTAGATGTCATAGCGTTTGTCTGTTTTTGGAGCGGAATTGCTCTGGATTGTCGTCATTTGGTCAAGGGTAAGAGAAAAGTCACTGTATGTTTTAATTACTTCTTGCTTCACCGATTCGCTTATATCAAGGCTGATATTTGCGTTGCCAGTGCTCTCGAAATACTTGATTGTTACAGTGTGGTATCCTTTGTCCATGTACTTCGCTTTTACTTCTCGCTCGCCCTTCTTCGCTACCCATGAATCGATGATAGTCTTTCCATCGACAAGCAGAATGACACCGTCATCTGCATTAACAGTGAAGTCATAGTTCGTGCTCTTAGAGAAGTAGACTTGCTTGCTCATAACTGCTGAGAAGTTATCATTTGGAATACTCTTAGCAGGCGAGCCTGAACCCCAATTGAAGTTCACGTCAGATTCCTGATCGACTTCCACAAGTCCTGTGGAAGATACAGGACTGCTTGGATTAATGACGTTCGGATAATATTGAACTGTCCAAGTATCCTTATTGATTAAGCTGTTCTCATTGAATGGGGTAATCGTAAAGTCAATATTCGATTTGCCTGTCTGTTCAAGATATCTAACCTCAATCCAGTGAATATCTCCTTCTGCCCCATTCTTGACAGAAAGCTTAACTGCATCATTTTTGCTGTTGCCAGCACTCCATCTGTCGATCACAACTTTGCCGTCGACAAGCACTTGCACTCCGTCGTCAGCAATTGTGTTGATATAATAATCGCCAGCAGTCAGGCGCTTCGCCGTAACATAACGTGCTGAATAGTTATTAGCAGGCACATTTGCCATCGGCGCATCATAGCCGAAATCTTCTGTAAAGCCGTTGTTGCTGTTCGGATTGAGCACTTTCGCATTCACAGGAGCACCAGATGTTTCCATATTGTCATAATAATAGACAATCCAGTTTCCAAATGGGACTACATCAGCAAACAGAGATGCTTTTCCGGTATTTTCATAGTATTCAGCAGTAACGGTATGATTACCGCTAGAGACCTTCGGCAATGTTGCACGGTAAATGTCTCCTGAAGAGTTCGTCCACTTATCGATAAACTTGCTGCCATCAAGGCTCATGCGGATGCCGTCATCAGCAAACGCCTGTGCAAAGTAATCTTGTCCGCCTGCAATCAGTTTTCTGAAGCGAGCAGAGAAGTTATCTGCAGAAAGGCCTGAGATGGACTGCCCCGTACCCCAATTATAGCGAATGGTATCAAGCTTATTGCCGGATGTCGCTCCGCCTGCTATATTTACATAATTTCCAGACAATGTGCTGTTCGGATAGAATTGACCGAACCAGCTGTCCTTCTCAACTTCCTTATCTGCGTTTTGCAAATAGAACTCAAGACCGCTGCCGCCTGTCTGATCATAGTATTGAATTTCAATGGTATGAACATTTTTGTCAGAAGCAGAAGCTGAAGTGCGATCATTAACTTGAATAATATCAGTTGTTTCACTCTTCCAATAGCTGCTTGATTTCCATCTGTCCACAACAAGATTGCCGTCAAGATAAACACGAATTCCATCATCTGCTCTTGTGCGCAAAATATACGAACCAGCAGTTATCCTTTGTGCTGTCTTGTAGCTTACAGAGAAGTTGTCTGCATTAATCCCTACAGTTGGTGAGCCTGTGCCATTTTCCACCTTCAGACTTTGTCCATTTCCAGAAACAGTCTTGACAGACTTAGGCATACCAGTCAGAGATGTATTGTTATAATAAGATGCAATCCAGTTTCCGAATGGTGCCACAGTTGCTGCGATTCCTGCATTGTTGGTACTTTCATAGTAATCAACAGTCAAACGGTGATTTCCAGTGCTTAAACCTGTGATTGTTCCAAAATCTGATTTTCCGGAAGAATTGCTCCAGCGGTTAATGACAGTCTTGTCATCAACGGTTGCTCTTACTCCGTCATCTGCATATGTTTGAATAACATAATCCTTGCCGCCCTCAATGAGCTTCATGAACTTAGCAGAGAAGTTGTCTGCATTCACTTCTGTATAAGGATTGCCTGTTCCCCAATTATGAAGAAGCTCCTTCACCTTAGTGCCTGCAGTAGCACCGCCGACTGCTTTTACCGGTGTTCCAGACTGACTCGTATTATTGTAGTAAAGCTCTAGCCAGCTGTCCTTTTCAAGCTCATCACTCGCAGGCTGCAGATAAAATTCCAATCCGCTGCTTTTTGTCTCCTCATGATACTCAATTCGTATGGTGTGAATATCTTTATGGTCTGCATTCCCTGTTGTATGATCCTTTACAGAGATGACATGAGTCTGTTCGCTCTTCCAGTAGCTGCTTGACTTCCAGCTGTCGACTGCAAGCTTGCCGTCAATATAAACACGCATTCCGTCGTCAGCTCTTGTACGTAAAATATAGTCGCCTGCCTTAATTCTTTGGGCAGTTGAATAGCTTGCGGAGAAATAATCGCCGCCAACCGCACTAACAGGTGAACCATATCCGTTCTCTACCTTCAAGGAAGTGCCGTCACTTGAAATTGTATTTTGTGCTGCCGGGAAGCCGCTTAAATTCGTATTGTTGTAATACCAGGCAATCCAGTTGCCCAGCGGCACTGCGTCTCCCGCTACTCTTGCTCTGCCGCCTGCTTCCATATAATCGACTTGAAGCAGATTATTGCCGGATGCAAGATCCGTAATAATTCCTGTATCCATTATTCCAGAGGAGTTGCTCCAGCGATTGATGACGGTGTTGCCATTTGCCTTTGCACGAATTCTGTCATCGGCATATGTCTGGATATAATAATCCTTGCTGCCATCAAGAAGCTTATAGTAGCTTGCTGTGAAATTATCCTCATTGATGTTTGGATACGGCTTGTTCTTATCCCAGTTATGGAAAAGCTGGCTCTGCTTTGTTCCAGCAGTAGCGCCTCCCTCAATAACAGAAGCAAGCCCGCTTAAAGAGGTATTGTTATAATATAAGCCAAACCATTTATTAGCTGCAGCCTCTTGTTGAATAGTATTCAAGTAAAATTCAAGGCCGCTGCCGCCTGTTTTCTCATAATACTCGATCGTAATTTCATGGACATCCTTCTTAGAAGCATCACTTGTGCTCTTGTCCTTTATTTCGATCATATGCGCTTGTTCACTTTTCCAATAGCTGCTTGATTTCCAGCTGTCTACAGCCAATTTGCCGTCAATATAAATCCGTATGCCGTCATCAGCACGAGTTCGCAAGATATACTTGCCGGCCTTTATATGCTGAGCTGTTGAATATCTCACAGAGAAGTTATCCTTGCCAATGCCTTCTATCGGGGATCCTGAACCGTTTTCCACCTTGAGGGACTTGCCGTTTCCTTGAATAACATTCTGTCTCTTCGGAGTTCCGCTTAAAGAGGTATTGTCATAGTACCAGCCAATCCAGTCGCCAAATTCGACTGCCTCAGCAGCAAATCTCGCTCTGCCAGTCGCTTCAAGGTAATTTACCTTCATCGTCTGTTCTCCAGAGCCAACATTTGTTGCGACACCTGTATTAATAGCGCCGGATGAGTTGTAGTTTTGCTTGATTACTGTCTGACTCCCAATTTTCACTTCAATCTGATCATCTGCATAAGATTGGACAAAATAATCCTTGCCACCAGCCAACTTCTTTAAATAAGTTGCAGTGAAGTTGTCTGCAGGCAGGCCGTCCGCAGGGCTTTCACGCCCCCAGTCTTTCAGGAGCTGATCTAGCTTAGTGCCAGCTGTCGCTCCGCCTTCCACTAATGCGGGAGTGCCAGAAAACGATTTATTAGAATAATAGAGTCCTAGCCAGCTGGAATCCTCTGTTTCATCCTCATATGGATGAAGATAAACCTCAAGGCCGCTGCCGCCAGTCTTATCATAGTATTCTACCTTTATGCGGTGAAGCTGTTTGTTGGATTGACCGCTAATGTCTGCGACTGTAATCACTTTGGACTTCTCACTTTTCCAATAGCTGCTTGCAGTCCAGTCATCCACAACCTTCTTGCCATCCACATAAACTCTAATGCCGTCATCTGCCCTTGTCCGCAGGATATACTTCCCTGCAGGCATCACTTGGTCGGACTGATAAACAGCAGAAAAGTTGTCGCTGTTCACTCCGGTTGCCGGAGAATTAGTGCCGTTCTCTACTTTCAAGCCAAGCTCATTCTGGGAAATCTCCTCTTTTACGACAGGAGTTCCTGACATGCTCGTATTGTTATAGTAGCTAACAGACCATTTTGCAGCAGTTGCTGCTTCTGCATCATGACTAGCCGGAATAAATAACCCCGAAATTCCGAATGCTAAAGCCATAAATGTTACGGGTAAAAACTTCTTAATCCAAGACACCTCCTAAAAAGATTCGTCTGATAAAATAGTCTTAGCGATAAACCCTCTATAATTATGCAATATTACCCGAAATTTGTTAATAATTCTTTTGAAGCACCTACCAAAAATAGTACGATATACTCATAGATTTTGGAGAAATATGAGAAAATATGTATGTTTTTGTCAAAAAAATATATTTAATGGGAGTTTTATAAATTGGTAGTCGGATAGGTATAAAGAGGTGAGGAGGCAGCATAAAAAGCTGCCTTAAAAGATGGACAGTAAATAAAAGTAATAAATTGGTTTATATCCAGCCATTATTTTGCGCCTTTGAAATTGCTTCAATTCTGTTTTTGACTTCTAATTTATTTAATACTTCAGAAATATAGTTGCGGATAGTGCCGGAAGAAAGATACAAGGTCGAGGAAATTTCTTGGACAGTTTTTCCTGCAGCCACGAGAGCTAAAATCTCTTGTTCTCTTTCTGTTAATGGATTTTCTGTACCTATGCTGCCAAAAATCAATTCAGAGGCAAACTCTCTTTTTCCCTTCATAACATTACGAATCGCTTCTGCCAGGTCCTCACTTGGTCCGTCCTTAAGCAAGTAGCCGTGAACATTTGCTTTTAACGCTTTTTCAAAGTAGCCTGGTCTTGCAAATGTGGTCAGGATAATAATTTTTATTGCAGTATTTTTTCTTTGCAGCTCTTCAGCAACCTCCAGACCGCTCCTAACAGGCATCTCAATATCTAACAGACAAACATCTGGAGAGAGGGTTTCAATCAGCTCAAGGGCTTCTTTTCCATTAGCAGCCTGCCCTATCACATCGATATCCTCTTCAAAACTTAACAGAGTACCTAAAGCTCCTCTCAGCATTCTCTGATCTTCAGAAATAATGACTGTAATCAAATTATCTCCTCCTTCCGATCCTTGATAACAATTGGGATGTTAATAGTAAGCAGCGTTCCCGCTTCTGATGACAAATGCAAGTTTCCTTCCAGTATCTCCAGCCTTTCCTTCATGCCCTTCAGCCCATTTCCGAACCAATTGCCCTCAGGTATACCCTTGCCATCATCTGTTATACTCACCGTCAGCTGTCCACTGCTGTTCTTAATTTTTATATGACAATTACTCGCACTGCTATGCTTCACTACATTTGTGACCGCCTCTTTTAAACAAAGGCTGACAATATTTTGTGTCAGTGCTGAGATGTCTTCATACTCATTGAGGCTTGCGTCTATATGGCTGACAATTCCTGCAGCCTCTAGGATAGCTTGAACTTCAACCAGTTCCTCTTGTATCGTTATTGATCTCATATCCGATACCAGTTCCCTAACCTGTCTCAATGCCGAACGAGAAATTTCCTCCATTTGCTTTGCCTCATTTTTTATCAAATCCGGCGACTTAACTGCCATCTTGCCAATCAGCTGACTTTTCAGTGTCAGCAATGATAAAGTATGGCCTAACGTATCATGTAAATCGCGGGCAATTCTTACTCTTTCCTCTCTTTTTACGAGCTCTTTAATTTGCTTATTTGCTGCATCAAGCTGCTGCTCTAATTCCATTCTTCTATCCATTGAGCGAATGCCGAATGGAGACACAAGCATGATAACAAGAAAAGGAATATAGTAAAGCAGACTACGGAAAGATATTGTCTCCCAGTGGTACAAAATCGGGATAATAAGCACGCATGCAAAGAAGCTGAGAGCTTTGGAGAATGACCGTTTGTTTGCATAATAACCAATAAAGTGGGCTGGAAAGAAACCCATGAATAACACATTTAAGTTATAAAACATACTTAAGATTAAGATGACAGCAAGTTGAATGGTCAGCCAAAAGGTATAGCCCCTTTTCTTGATAAGAAAGTAAAGCTGTCTGTAGGAGATCAGAAATAAACCAAGAAGAAAATATCCTAACACTAGTTTTGACAATCGTTCATGTGCAATATAAACACCTGGCAAAATCATATAAACTAAGAATACATATGGAAAAAATCCAAATCTTGCAGGAAAAATCTCCAGTTTTTTAGTACTAGCCATAAATTCTCCTTATGCATATTGCCTTTTTCTAATATATATAGATAATACCATAAATAGGAAAAGGTACCCTATTATTAACA
This sequence comes from Bacillus sp. Au-Bac7, assembly GCF_021341655.1. Classification (NCBI taxonomy): domain Bacteria; kingdom Bacillati; phylum Bacillota; class Bacilli; order Caryophanales; family Bacillaceae; genus Bacillus; species Bacillus sp. Au-Bac7. The sequence goes on from NZ_JAJTTG010000003.1 coordinate 92,945, forward strand.
GAAAACCTTGAATTGAAGGACTGTTCCCTCTAATTATTTCCCATGCTCCTCCTGCGAAGGAATTTGACGGCAGCCATACGGAAATAGTCTGCATAAATTTCGGAAAAACTTCTACAGGCATCCACATGCCCCCTACGACAGCCAAAGCCATATAAATTAAATTGCTTATGCCAGCTGCTGTTTCTACCTTTTTCATTGAACCCACCAATGTTCCAATTGCAAGGAAAGGCAACGAGCCGAAAAGAATCCATAGCACACATAACAGCCACTGCATTGGCTCAAGGCTGACACCATTTATAATATAGCCTGCCAAAAAGATAACAAAGATCGAAAATAGATGGATAACAGTTTGTGCTGCAATCTTGGCAGCAAAATATATGCTTGTAGGCAAAGGTGTAATGTTCAAATACAAGGTCCAGCCTTCAGAGCGCTCCTGAACCATCTTGATGCCTAATGTCATAATGGAGCTTCCCATGACACTGAAGGTTGTCATCGACATTAAGTAATGGGCTTGCCACAAATCAGCATCCACATTTGGTGTGCTGACAACCTTGGTGAAGATATAATAAAAAATAATCGGCATAAGCAAAGACCAAAAAATATAATAACGATTGCGAAACATACGAATCAGTTCTGCCTGGCTTTGTCTGCTGAACATCTTCATTTAAACTTCCTCCTTTTTTCCTGAAGGAGCTTTGAAAAGGCATCTTCCAATTTCCCTTGCTGAATTTCAATATCCTGGATTTTGAGCTTCATTTCGAAAATATGGTAAATTGTCTTATCTGAATCAACTGTGACAAGACTAACCCTCCCTTTCTCCCTTATCACTTCCTCTACAAATGGGATAGATTCATATATATCCAGCGCGTAATCAGCTGCTTCTTTAAAGGAAATCGTCTTTTTAGTCCATTTTGCTTTCAATTGTTCAGGAGTTCCGTCACCCACAACTTCGCCGTCACTTATCATAATAATCCTTTCTGCCGCCTCATCTGCTTCCTGCAAATAATGGGTAGTAAAAATAATTGTCTTTCCCTGACTCTTTAACGCTGCCACTGTCTCCCAGAATGCCTTCCTTGCGTTGATGTCCATACCTACTGTTGGTTCATCTAAGAAAATTAACTCCGGGTTTCCCGCGAGAGCCAAAGCAAAATGAAGCCTGCGCTTTTGGCCGCCAGATAATTTTTCTGTGCGTCTATTCCAATCCTGTTTAGAAAGACCAGTAATAGCAAGCAATTGATCAGCAGATAAAGGCTCTGGATAATAGCTTTGCACTAACTTGATAATTTCCTTTACTTTCAGACTGTCCATCACACTTGTTTCCTGAAGCATCGATCCAATTTTCTCTCTTACTTCCTTTCGTTTTGGCTCAGATTGAAACAAATGAACAGTGCCTTTTGACGGCTGTAATAGCCCAAGCATTAAGAGAATTGTCGTTGTTTTTCCCGCCCCATTTGCTCCAAGGATAGCAACTGCTTCTCCCTTCTTTATTGTAAAAGAGATATCATTCACAGCCCTTTTCTGCTGAAACTGCTTTGATACATTGGTAAGTTCGATAACCTTTTCCAAAACGTAAACCACCTCCGCTGTTGATAAACTAATTGTATAATCCTTCCACTCTCCTTTTTAGTCGTAAATGTCATGAAATAAAGATGACATTTGTCATCTCCTCAGAAAAAAGACCCCTAACTAAAGGGGTCAATCCAAAAATATCTCCTCTAAAGTCGGCTCTTCGACCTCCACACGGAAGATGTCTGTTTTGCAGGCAGTAAAGGCTCTTGTAATTTCTGCAATCCTTTTATCTTCATCCACAGTAATGAATGTCAATTTATCGCCAAACTGGACATCTGTCCCTTTGCCTTCCAACCATTGACGAAGCTTCTGTTCTTCTGAAACAGGGACAATGCTATGTCTGATTTTGACAATAATATTTGTACGGTAAAAGGCTCGCAGCTCATCCATCGTTCCAATTTTGACAATGCGTCCTTCCTTCATAATGGCAATCCTTGTACACAGCTTTTCAACCTCATCCAGATTATGAGAAGTCAAAAAGATTGTTTTGCCTTTGTTATGCAAGCTTTTAATCAGCCGCTGAATTTGAATAACGGACTCTGCGTCCATACCGGATGTTGGTTCATCTAAAAATAACAGCTCAGGATCATGAATAATCGCTTGCGCAACACCAAGCTTCTTCTTCATCCCAAAGGAGAATTTACCTGCTTTTTTATTGGCATGTTCAGCTAGGCCGACTGCCTCTAACGCTTCCATACAAGCACTTTTTTGTGCAGGCTTCCCTGAAAGAGAAGAGAAAAACCGCAAGTGCTCAAGTGCCGTAGTTGAACCATAGAAAGTAGAATAATCAGGCATCACACCGATTCTTCTTTTCACTTCTGTGGCTTCGGTATCTCCATTTAATAACGTAAATGATCCAGAAGTCGGCTTTGCAATGCCCGTCAGCATATTAATAAAAGTTGATTTTCCCGCACCATTTCTGCCAAGAAACCCAAATATCTCTCCTTTTTCCACTTTTAAGTCAATACCATTCACAACGGTTACTCCGTTATACACCTTTGTCATTTTTTGTGCTTTAATAGCTGTCATCAGCATTCCCTCCTTTTGAAGACAAGATTAGCTAAGTAAATTAGGATTCCTGCGAACAGAAGGACTACTACAAACGTATAATCCTTTTTATCGAAGTAATAATATGGATTTACATACTTCAGCCAACTAATCGCAGGATTAGTAGTGAGAACTAACCATCCCCCTAAAATAGGAAAGATTATACTTCCTATCATGCCAAAAAACATAGTAACACTTGGTTTTGGAATTAAAACTGATAAACATAGGACAAAAGCAATCTGTAATGTGAGCAGACTCATTGTCTGCGTGAATATCAAAATATTAATCTTTTTGGTAATAATGCTGATGATAAGAAATGATGTAAACAGAGAAACAAACCAAAATATCCAGATACCGAAGAATTTCCCGTAAAGAATAGAAGACCTCGACGTTTTAGTTACTAAAAACCGCATCGTCCGCTCATGTACTTCCCTGTTGATGCTATCATGGGAAAGGCTTGTAACAAACAGCTGCCCGAAAAACATAATTAAGAACATCACCCCTGCAACACTAGCTTCCTTTGTTGACAACTCCGCTATAGATGCTAATGGACCTGCGAACTTTGCAGAATAATATGCAGTAACTAAAAACAGTATAATAATCAGTATGGCTTTGACTCCTTTAAATAATTGAAAAAATTCTCTTTTGCCGATTGCAAACAAAATATTTCCCCTCCATTAAGTATCTTTATGCGTTCTTCCTCTATAATTAAGTGCCCTCCAACAGGATTATGAACAACACATGTAATATAAAAAATTCACTTCACTCCATAACTATCATTCTTTTAATTCTCATGGCTTTTTTTCTCCCACAGATGAAAGATGATCTGGCCGAACAATCCTACAATAAATAGAAGAAATAATTTATCGTAATGCTGTGCTGCAAAATCATTACCAAAATGTCTCGAAATTATAAGGAGCGCTGCTAAGGTTCCCATTACGCTGAATACTTTTTTCATTTTGTCACCTCATTTTTTAATCTATAAGGATTATATCTATCCTACCTTAACCCTGCTGAATCGGAACCTTAATTCTTCCTTAATTGCAAATAAATTACCAAAAAAATGATATGATATTTTTATATATTGTTGTATTAGGGAGATTATTTATATGGAAAATACAAGACTATTGATTGTGGATGATGAACAGGCAATCCACCAAATGTTGCGAATCATTTTGCAGAAAGAAGGGTTTGAGCGAATTGATGCGGCAGAAACAGCAGAGGAAGCGCTCAGGCTTTGTGGGTTCAACAGCTACGACCTGATTTTTCTGGATGTGATGCTTCCAGACCGAAGTGGTTTTGAAATATGTCCTCTCATCAGAGAAAAAACGAATGCTACGATTTTCTTCCTGACAGCAAGGTCTACTGATCTTGATAAACTGTCAGGCTTTGCGTTAGGTGCTGACGATTATATCACAAAACCATTTAACCCTCTTGAAGCAGTGGCGAGAGTGAAAGCCCATTTAAGGAGACATAAAGTCAGCAATGTGAAGGAAAGTGCCAATTATCAATTTGGAGATTTATCTGTCAACAGCTCTTCTGGTGAAGTTATCGTTAGAGGTGTTAAGGTGTCCTTACCAGCACAGGTGTATCAACTGCTGCTGTTCTTCTGCCAGCATCCTAATCAGCTCTTCAGTAAAGCCCAGCTGTATGAAAATGTGTGGGGGGAAGATTTTCTCGGTGAGGATAACACAATTATGGTTCATATCCGCAAGCTCAGGGAAAAAATTGAACTAGACCCCAGCAAGCCCCAATTAATCGTGACAGTGAGAGGGCTCGGCTATAAATTAGCCGCAGAAGGTCGCAACTAAATGAATATGCCTAAACGATTTATATTGCAATTCTTTTTTCAGCTTCTTCTTGTATCCTCCTTTATTGCTGTCCTTATCTTTATATTTTGGGTATTCTTCGGCTACACTTTAACAAAATTAGAAGTAAACAGTGATTTAACGAAAGCTGATGTTTCTTCTATAGAAGGCTCTTTTTCCATAGATAAAGGACAAATAACGATTGAATCTGACATAAAAAAGTTAGCTAAGAAACAGGATGGCTGGATTGCTGTACTTTCTAAGGACGGAAAACTTTTAAAAACATACAACACACCAGCAGATTTTGAGTTCACTAAAACCGATTATAAATTGCTTTTATCTGAAAATCAGTCATTGCAGCAGTACGATTATAAAATCTGGACAATACGTGAGAATACAAAAAAGCCCCTGATTATTCTCTTTGGAACAGAAAACAGCAGTAAGGGTATTTTAGAAACTATTAAAAAAGAGGTAAATTGGAAGAAAAGCCAATTGGATCTTTCAGAGGCTGTTAAAAAAAACATAAAGAACAGCCAAGGCTGGGTGCAGCTTATCAATGTGGATGGGTCAACCCAGGACGGTTTTATGGCAGATAATCAGAAGGACCACTATTCTGTTTATGAGTTATTGCAGCTGACTAAAGTGGAAAACAAGGATTCTTCAGCCTATTACTATGAACAGACAGGGCAAGTTCTCCTTGTTGGCACCGAAAAAGTGGATTACGGACAAATTGAGACTGAAATGATGAAGGCCTTTGGAAGTACTGCCTTTATCATTTTTGTTGTCAGCCTCCTTCTATTATTAGCGGTGACTATTGTGTTCGGCTATAGGTTTGGCGCCCCCCTTGTTACCATCATGAATTGGATTGGAGATCTAGGCAAAGGAGTTTATGGGGATGGACATTACAAGCACTCTGTAATAATGACGAAAAAAGGAAAGCTGAAAAAGAAATATAGAATATACAAGGAATTAATTACAACCCTGACTCAGCTGACGGAGACCTTGGAGCAAAATAAACAAGCAAGAATAAAGGCGAGTAAAGTCAGAGATGAGTGGATCAGCGGTCTTTCTCATGACTTGAAAACACCGCTTGCCTCTATTGGGGGCTATGCGGAGATGCTGCAGTCAGACCAATATTCATGGTCAGAAAGTGAGGTTCGGACATTCTCTGCCACAATTGCGGAAAAGGCGCAATATATGAAGCAGCTGCTTGAGGATTTGACCTTAACATACCAGCTTAGGAGCGACGCCTTCCCTATCGCTAAGGAAAACGTAGAGATAAATGAACAAATTAGGCGAACGGTCATTCATTATGTAAATGGACCTGCTGGACAGCAATATCAGTTTGTATTCCAGCCTTATGAAGGTTCTGTAATCGCAGCAGTAGATCCGAAATGGTTTCAGCGCATTATGGAAAATCTGCTTGAAAATGCCCTAAAATACAATCCGCCAGAAACGACTGTCACGGTATCCATCCGCAAGCTTGATCAGCATTTACTGATGATTATGATTGAGGATGACGGTGTTGGCATGGATAATGAAACATTGAACAGGCTGTTTGAGCGCTACTACAGAGGAACAAACACAAGCAGCTCTAATAATGGGACTGGACTTGGCATGGCGATAACGAAAAAGCTGATTGAACTCCATGGCGGCTCCATCAAGGTAAAAAGCGAACTTGGTAAAGGTACTTATATTCGCATTCTCCTTCCGCTTGCTGATGAATAAAAAAAAGGCTTCTTCCCAATAGGAAGAAGTCTTTTTTCCATTATGCTGTCTTCGTCTTCACAGCTCTAAGCTGAACAAACAGCAAGACAAATCCGACTACTGTAATGATTGGTGCCACCAGAACAAGATCTTGAAGTGGCAAATAAGTAACCGACAAGCCTCCTGCAAATGCACCGCCGGCATTGCCGAGATTCATTGCCGATTGATTTAGCGTGCTTGCAATTGTTGGTGCTTCTGCTGACAGCCCGAGTATGCGGAACTGGAGCATTGGCACCATGGAAAAGGCAAGGACGCCGAACAGGAATATGCCTGGAATCATCAATATTGTGGAGAATTGCAGCAGATACAGAACAAAGAAGTACAGAATGAAGATAACCAATATATACTGCAAGGATAAATTAATATTCCAGTCTGCCAATTTTCCGCCCACGATATTGCCAACTGTAACTCCAAGCCCGAACACGACGAGTATCCACGATACTGCTGCAGATGGGAAGCCTGTTACATCTGTTAAAATCGGTGTGATGTATGTGAACAATGTGAACACACTGCCAAAGCAGAACATTGCAATCAACAAAGCCAGCCATAACTGATTGTTCTTGAGGACAGCAAGCTCTTTTCTTAAGTCCGCCTTTTTCTGCTCTTTCGGCTTTGGCACAAGCATATATATTCCAATAAGTGTAATAAAGCCAATGACTGCGATAATGAGGAAGCTGCTCCGCCAGCCGAGCTGCTGGCCAACAAATGTACCGAATGGCACGGCGAGAATGCTCTACAAGACTTGCGGCCATAATTGCTCCTACTCCAAAGAACGAGCCGTGTGCCAATGACGTCAGCAAACGGGACGCCATAAGTACACCGTAGCTTGACGCAATTGTTGACATTAAGTTTCCGAGAATAAATATTACCATTAACAACATTAATAAGTTCTTTTGTGACATTTTATAGGTTATAAGGACAAGAATAGGGCCGCCGACTGCCACACCAAGGGCATAGCCAGTAATAAGCTGTCCTGCTGCAGCAATAGAAGAGTTAACATCCCTTGCCACTTCTGGCAGCAAGCCCATGATAACAAACTCTGTCATGCCGATTGCAAATGCGCCAATTACCAATGTCCACAATGCCACTGGATATTTTTTATTCATATAATTCCCCTTTCGATGCATCAAATAGGACCATTATATCGAAAAAAACAGCCCAATGGCTGCCTTCTCTTTAAAAAAGTAAAAAAAGAACAAGCTGCTTTTCAGCTTACCTCTACACCTCAATAAGCAAAAAGCAGCGATCATCTACCTTTATTCCTATCTCCTCATCGAGCTTTAAAAAATGGACAATTTTTTCCTTAATAGCGTGAATAGGCTCTTGTTCTTTCACCAATAAATTAAGCGTGTTAGCAGTAATGGCTTCTGTTACACCGTCTGTATATAAGAACAGTCTGCCGCCTTCTTGATAAGCAAAGCTGCTTTTTCGGAATGTTAAATCCTCAAATATGCCGATTGGCGGGATTGTTGATTTAAATTCCGTGATTTCTGTGTCTCTCCCAATCCACAACGCCGGAGGGTGACCTGCATTTATGTATTCTATCTCCTTTGTATTCGTGTCAATGGTTAAAAAGATCGCTGTACAATAATGCTTTATGCCATCACCATTGCGAAACAGAAGATGAAGCTGTGTATCAAGCTCTGCCATAATTTCCTCAGCGGTAGCGCCTTTCATAATCAACAGCTGAAACAGTGACCTGAGCGACATGGAAATCAAGGCAGACGAAATCCCATGCCCCATAACATCAAGAATGATAAATCCATACTTGCCTGGAGAAATTTGATAAAAGCTGTACATATCACCAGACAGCTCGTTTGATGACTGGTAATAAGCAGAAATGCTTATCTCCTCATTACTGAAAGGAGTGGATAAGGAAATGCCCTGAATGTTTTTAGCCAAATCCAGCTCCCTTTTGATTCGCTCCTGATATTGTTCCTTTTGTTTATTGAGTTTAATAAGCTCCTTTTGTTTAGCTTGCAATTCACAAAGAACCTTTTCAAGCTCTTTGTTTGTTTCAGCCGCTTCCTTCAAGGCTGCAGCAGCAATGTTTCTTGCCTTCAAAATCTCACTTTCAAACTCAAGTCGTTGATGCATCGGAACAAGCACACATTCAATGACAAAGACGCCTTCTTTCTTATGTCTATTTGCAAAAATCAAGGCAGGAATCTCCTCGCCGCCTTTTTTCTGCAGAGAAAAGTGCATTTCTTCAATTTTATTTTCATGACGAATTAGCGGAAAAAAATAAAGCTGGCAAAAGATCCTTGAGGGCTTCGTCAATAACTGATTCATATGCTTATTAATCAAGTCATGACGGTCAAACCCTAACAGCTCCAGCAAGGTTCTGTTGACGGACAGAATATTCCCGTTATCTGAAAGCATTAGAAAGCCGCATGGTGCTTCATCCAGTTGTCTATCCATACATCACCAGCTCCTTTCCCTTAATCAAGGGTGCCTAAATATTCTCTCATTAATTCAACCGTTTGGTCCGGATGGCTCAGATGAGGGCAGTGTCCAGCTGCATCAATTACTCTTATAAGACTGTCACGCATATTTTGATGCATATATTCACCGACTGCTTTTGGCGCAACCACATCATCTGAACACTGAATAATAAGGGATGGCACAGAAGCTTTCGCAAGTTCTTGGCGATAATCAGAGAAAAACGTAGCAATCGCAAACTGACGGGCAATAACTGGATCTGTCGAACAAATGCTGATCATCAGCTCTTCTGCAAGAGAAGGCTGGTCTTCATTCGCCATGACCATCGCAGCAAAACCTTTCGCCCAGCCGATATAGTTTTTGTCGAGCAAATCAATCAATCCGTGAAGCTCTTCCTCCTCAAACCCTCCATAGTATGGCGGCTTGTTCAAATAGCATGGTGAAGGACCAATCATGATCAGATTGCTAAAGCATTGCGGTCTTTCCAAGGATGCCAGCAAGCCGATAATGGAACTGACAGAATGGCCAACAAAAATAGCATCCTCGAGCTGCAGCTCATCGCAAATGTCGAGAACGTCCTGTACATAGCCGTGCAAGCTTTCATATTTCTCTTGATCATATTGGGAGATGTCAGATTTGCCAGAACCGACATAGTCAAACAGGACAACTTGATAGTCTTGTTCAAAAGCACTGGCTGTCCAGCGCCACATATTTTGGTCACACCCAAACCCATGGGCAAAGATCATTGTTTTGGAGCCGTTCCCACTAACTTTAACATTATTGCGATGTGTTATTTTTGGATGCTGTCCCATTTAGTCCCCTTTTACTTTTTCGTTTTAGTTGATAAGGTCATTATATGCTAAAAAGTCTTGAAAATTAAATAAAATAGTTCAAAGTTTGAATATCTTTTTTTTGAGATTTTCACTAGACAAAAAGACATCTTCCTATGAAGATGCCTGCTAGTTTATTAATTATTAATATATTTTTCAAATACGAAGCCGAAATCTTTTACATTGTATTTCTTACGGCTGTTCATGAGCCAGTTAAAAACTTGATCATTAATGTTGCGGAAATGCTCGGAAACATCTCCCTCTATTGAAGCACGCACTAATGTACTAGACGTAATTTGCAGACTTTCCTTCGCAAATTCCAAAGAAATTTCGTTTTCCTGTGTCAGTTCACTGATTCGGATTAATGCTTTATATAAATCCTTGATAGCTTCAATATGGTTTTTATGTATATCAATGCTGAATGGAACAGTTCCCATCGAAAACTTAATTTCCACATCGAGATCAATCGTGCCTGCTGTTTCCATCGACACATTAGAAATCGCATGCTCTTTATACGAATATCTTTTCAAGCTTCTCTTTTTGCTGATTGCACTCGTACCGTCAAGATGGACTAACGCCCTGTTTGTAAAGCAATATTCATCTGTCTTTGATTTAATCAAAAAGTAAATTTTTTCATTATCCTCATGAAGGATATAATCATCAGCATCTACTTTATCATAATCAGAAGGGTGAATAACACTTCCTACATCACTTAAACCTAATGCATCAGACGCGATTTTTTTAAACACGGGTGAGTTCCTCCTTAAATGGTAATCTTCTAGTATATTACTCCATTTATTTACATCCACTACTATTATTTTAGCTTATTTAAGGAAAGGTTGAAAACTATTTTTCGAAAAGTTGTGCCATTTGTATCTAGGAAGAAAGTATCTTACATAAGAAAGAATACAAACATATACTAATAATGGGGAATTTTTTGTTTATTGTAAATCTATCACACAGTCCTATCGAGGTGTTTTAATATGGAAAAGGTTTATATCGACTCTGATCTTATCGGCAGGTCATTCATCTGCTCTCTTCTATCGGCAATAACGCTTAGTCTTGTTTTTATTTTATTACGGTCAACTTATTTTTCTTTTATGGAACTTATCATTTTTTCTCTTATTATCTTTTTCTTTTATTTGTTTATCGCTACACCGCTGCAAATTAAGCTGAACCAAAAGCCTAAAAGCTTCAGTATTAAATATCTTCTCATCTATCTGATTGGCTCTGCGATTACTAATGCTGTCTTGTTAATGACTATGCATCAAAATCCTTTTAATTTCCTGGAGTTTTATTTAATGGTTTTAGCTGGTGCCATTATTTTTTGGATTTATGATTCGGTTTTGCTGCAGCAGCAGGAATAGTATAAATAGTAAGGTTTTTCTTATTCCAAGATCTTAGTTTAATAGTTCTCTTCATTTTTCCTTCACAATTAATTATACTGCAACCGCCCACTTTCTTGGTAGCGTTTTCATTACACAAACCTCTTTGCGAAACATTGAACAAAACCTTCTAGAATGCAAATCACATGATAAAATAATGCTGCATAATTAAAAGCAACCCGATTAATATTCAAGACCAAAGCCATTGGTAAAGTGCTCAAATTTTTACAACATTTCAGCTATTTCCAAAACAAACAATAAGGAGTTGAAACCGATGTCAGCAGACCAATCAGCATTTTAATTCCCATTTACTTATTCATAATGCTTGTACTAGCAGAAGAACAAAATATCGTACTAATTACCTCGATATAAAAAAAAGGGAAATCAGCGAATGGCCTGCACTCGTCCGACTTTCCCATCTGTTAGCCTTACTTTTATTCCATGTGGATGGAAAGAGGAATTTGTGAGAATATCTTTAACTACTCCAACGGTTCTCTTTCCTGTTTTTTGATCTGCTTTTAAGACGATTTCAACCGTTAGCCCGGAGGTGATGTCTTTTCTGTTTTGGCCGTTCATTAGACGCCCATTCTTCTTCGCTGGTTGTTCGTTTTTTTCGTTTGCTGGCTGTTCATCTTTTGCATTTTTGTATTGCCGTTAAGATTTGGGCCTTGCTGAGATTGTTGCTTTTTATTGGCAAGCTGCTGCTTCATTGCATCCTTTAAGCTTACTTTTTTCTTTTCTTGTTCTGACATTTTGTTTTCCTCCATTGCATTTTTGACTTGCTATTGCTACTATAACACACACCTAAATAGGAAGAAATCATTCTCTACAATTCATCGGCGAATTGATTCAGTCTTACTGCCATTTCCTGAATTTCCTCCATAAATGCACATGTTTGCTTAATTGAATTTGCCTGTGACTCCCCAATAGATGCTATCTTCTCAATCGAACGATTCATTCTGCTTGTCGCCGCCTTTATCTGTTCCATTGTAGCGTGGATTTGCTGGGTTGATTGAACAGTATCTCGGGAAAACTTTCTAATTTCATTTGCGACAACTTCAAAGCCCTTCCCCTTTTCGCCTGCTCTGGCCGCCTCGATTGCTGCATTAAGACCAAGCAAATTTGTCTGATCCGCAACCCGCTTAATAAGAGACAACACCTCTGTCGATTTATTCACCTCTCCTTCTGCTTGTTTTGATTGCCCAAGAAGTTCCTGTGAGAAATTAGCCAAAGATCCAGAGCTGTCTGTAATCATGCCAATTTGTTTGTTTGCCTGCAATAAAGAAGCGAGCATTTGATTGACAATCTCCCGCAGTTCAGTCTGCCTGCGCACTTGCACAGCAATCCCGCCAATCACCTCTCCCTTTGTATTAACAATCGGCGTTGCTGTGCCGATAAATTCAAATCCATAAAAATTTGCTGGAACGGAGGACTTGAACGCTTTTTTATCCCGAAGAGCAATGGCAAGAGGTTCCTCTCGTGAAAGCAGCTGGTTTACTTTAATTTTCAAGTCGATTGCATCTCCAGGAAAATAGGCGACAAACTTTTCTTTATCACAAATGGCAATCGACAAGTCTAACGGGATAGCCATTTTCATCATAGGGATAATGTCGATAATGCTTTCTAATGATTCTGCTCTGTTTAACAATCGTAGAACTCCCTTCCCGCGTAATACTCTTAGTATCACTTAAGCAAGGAAATACTAAACATCTCTACACATTAGTTCAATCGACGTTTATAATACAAATATAACCAATTTTTTAAGTGCGGTGATTTTTTGTTCAAAATATTATTAATTGAAGATGACGCAACCCTTTTTGCTGAAGTAAAGGACCGGCTCAGCCAGTGGTCTTATGAAGTATATGGGATAACTGACTTTTCTAAGGTAATGCAGGACTTTTCGACAGTAAAGCCTGATCTCGTTATCATAGACATCCAGCTTCCGAAGTTCGACGGATTTCATTGGTGCCGCATGATTCGCTCTCAATCAAAGGTGCCGATTATTTTCCTGTCCTCACGAGATCATCCGACTGATATGGTCATGTCGATGCAGCTTGGAGCTGATGATTTTGTCCAGAAGCCCTTCCATTTCGAGGTGCTAATCGCTAAAATTCAAGCAATTCTCCGCCGTGTGTACAATTACAGCCTAGAACAGACGGAAAAGAAGACTTGGTGCGGTGCAACCCTCGATTATGAAACAAACACTGTAGCTAATGAAAATGGCACAATCGAACTGACAAAGAATGAAGCTTTCATCTTAAAATTGCTTGTTGAGCAAAAGAATAAAATTGTCAGCCGAGACACGCTCATTGAACATCTTTGGAATGACAGCCGCTTTATAAGCGATAATACCCTTACAGTGAATGTTAACCGGCTTCGCAAACGGCTTGAGGAGATTGGAATCGGAAAGTTTATTGAGACGAAAGTCGGCCAAGGCTATATTGCCATTGAAGAGGACGAGCTATGATTTGGAAATTTATTAAAGAAAAACAAAGCTGGCTTTTATTTATTTTGTTTCTCCTAGCATTGAATCTGGTTGTGGCAGCACTTGATGATACAATTGCCTTCACATCAGTTCTATATACTGTATTTTTGTCTTTGCTGTTTTGCCTGCTGTATTTGTTTTGGAGATATCAAAAGGAAACAGCTTTTTATAAGACTTTGACCGAGCGGGACGATAATCTTGATTTATCAGGTATCGCTGTTCCTGAAAGTCCATTCGAGGAAATTGTCGCCGAAAGTCTGAGACAACAAACCTTGTTGTTAAAAGAAGAGCTGCTCACAAATACAGTCGCATTAGAGCAAGAAAAAGACGACCTCCTCTCTTGGATTCATGAAGTAAAGACACCTATGACAACATTGCGACTTCTAATTGACCGGATTGACGATAAAGAAATGCGAGGCAATTTAACATATGAATGGCTGCGGATACATCATCTTCTTGACCAGCAGCTTCATTCAAAACGCTTGCCTTTCATGCAAAATGATTTGTATGTGGAAAAAGTATCTTTAGAGGATATTTTGTACGATGAAATTCGCACATTGCAGACATGGTGTATCCAGAAAGGAATTGGTTTTGAGGTTGAGCTTTCAGAAACCGCAGTGCTGACAGACAGTAAATGGCTGGCATTTATTATCAGACAGCTGCTGACAAATGCCGTTAAATACAGCGAAAAAGCAGATATTGTCATTACAAGCAGCAGGAAAGACGAGCAGATTATACTGCAAATCCGTGATTTTGGAATCGGCATGGAGAAAAAGGATTTGCCGCGTATTTTTGATAAAGGCTTCACATCTACAGCTAACCATCAAAACCAGCATGCGACAGGCATGGGATTATACCTTGCCAAAAAGGCAGCAGATACCCTCCATATTACAATGGAAGTCGATTCCTTGCCGCAAAAAGGAACAGCATTCACCTTGACCTTTCCAAGAAAGAATGACTTTGTCCATTTGTTAAGCAATGCAAGCATGTGACAAAACTGTCACATGCTTCTTCTATTTTGTTCGCTGATTCGAAGGATGAGACAGTTCGAGGTGCCTATAATGTAGATATAAACAAGTGGTTAGGAGAGTGACTTAATTTGATGATATTAGAAGCAAATCAAATTCAAAAAAGCTATGGAAACAAATTTAATAAACAAGAGGTGCTCAGAGGTGTCAGCCTGTCTGTTCAAAAAGGCGAGTTTGTCAGCATTATGGGAGCTTCTGGTTCTGGAAAAACAACATTGCTTAATGTGCTGTCTTCCATAGATAAAGTAAGCAACGGAACCATTAAAATTGAAGGCAGTGAAATAACCGGGATGAGGGAGAAGCAGCTTGCTCAGTTCCGTAAAAACAACCTCGGCTTCATCTTTCAAGATTATAACCTGCTCGACACACTGACAGTGAAGGAGAATATCCTTCTTCCCTTGTCAATAACGAAAACACCAAGAAAGGAAGCAGAAAACCGCTTTACAAAAATCGCCAATGAGCTCGGCATATTTGAGCTAAAGGATAAATATCCAAACGAGATTTCCGGCGGCCAGAAGCAGCGCACATCTGCAGCCAGAGCTTTTATCCATGAGCCGAGCATCATCTTTGCTGATGAGCCGACTGGTGCATTGGACAGTAAATCAGCTTCTGATCTTTTGAACAAGCTGAGCAGCTTGAACGAAACACTTGCCGCAACCATTTTGATGGTTACACATGATCCACTTGCTGCGAGCTATTGCAGCAGGGTCATTTTCATTAAAGATGGACAAATTTACACACAGTTAAATAAGGGAGAGCAGGACAGACAGCATTTCTTCCAGGATATCATGAAGACACAAGGAATTTTGAGCGGGGTGCAATATGAACATTAATCAGCTCATTTTTCGCAATCTTGTCAAAAACATCAAGCATTATTACTTGTATGTATTTGCCTTGATTTTCAGTGTCTGCTTGTATTTCGCTTTTGTCACCCTTCAATATGATCCGTCTATGGATTCGGTGGAAGGAACGATTAAAGGCGGTGCTGCCATTAAAGTTGCCTCTATCTTGTTAGTCGTTATCGTCTCCATTTTTCTTTTTTATGCGAATATGATTTTCATTAAAAGACGCAGCAAGGAAATCGGACTGTTCCAGCTGATTGGCATGACGAAGGAAAAAATCTTTTGGCTTCTAGGAATGGAGAACTTCCTGTTATACTTTGGAGCGCTTTTCATCGGTACCTTCATCGGCTTTTCCTTTTCAAAGCTAATTATCTTAGTTTTATTTAAGATAACTGGCGTAAAAGGAATTGCAAAACTTCATTTTTCAAATGAGGCATTAGTACAGACAATTCTTGTGTTTGCAGTCATCTATATCTTCATTATGCTGATGAATTACATCTTCATTAAAAGACAAACAATCTTAAACTTGTTCAGAGTAACATCATCTGCAGAAGGCAGAGTTAAAAAAATGTCCGTCATGGAGATTATTATCGGGATTATCGGGATAGCAGGAATCATCTCAGGCTATTATGTTTCGTCAAAGCTGTTTGATGGCGATTTTCAGACAATGAATGCATTGTTTGGTGCGATGGCCTTTATATTAGGGTCTGTTATACTTGGCACCTATCTCTTCTATAAAGGGTCTGTCAGCTTTCTGTTCAATCTTGTCCGCAAAAGCAAAAACGGCTATTTAAACATTAATGAGGTCCTGTCTTTATCGAGCATCATGTTCAAGATGAAATCCAATTCGCTTCTGTTAACCATTATCACAACTGTATCAGCGCTTGCGATTGCCTTGCTGTCGTTATGCTATATCTCCTACTATTCTGCTGAGAAAAATGCAGAGACTAGCATCCCCGCTAATTTTTCATTCGGATCGAGTGAGGAAGCTGCGTTGTTTACAGAACAATTAACCAAAAATAAGATAGCATATGACGAAACAAAGATTGACGTAATAATGGCTGATATTAATATCGGCAAAATTTTAAAGGCGGATTTCAACAATCTTAATTTCGACCCGAATATGACGACACTTGCTGTTGTAAGCGAAAACAGTGTGAAAGGGGTCGATTTAGAGGAGGATGAATCATTATTCACAAACTATGATGGTGCATTAAAAGAATTTATGCCGATGAAAAACACTGGAGATATAACGCTTGAAACAAAGGACGAAGCAATCCCGCTGCACCTCATTGGTTTAGATGACGTGCCAGTTATATCCTATAAGTACACAGCTGGCGGGATGCCGACAACGATTGTCGACGAAAAGGTATTTGCTCAGCTTAACAGCAACAAAAATGACAAGCTGCAGTTAGCTTCAAGCACTTATTTCGGAGTTGATATTAACAAAAACGCGGAGATTGAAAAAGCGAATGACATTTACCATGACCTTAAATTAGAGGAGCAGGAATTCAGCCTTTCCCGTCTCGATATGGCCACTAACAACAAGTCTAATATGGGACTGACTATGTTTATCGTCGGATTTCTAGGTTTGACCTTCCTTATCACTTCCGGCTGTATTCTTTACTTTAAACAGATGGATGAAGGCGAAGAGGAAAAGCATAACTACACGATTTTAAGAAAGCTTGGCTATACGAAGGGTGATCTGCTCAGAGGAATTCAAGGCAAGCAGCTGTTCAGCTTCGGAATTCCCCTTGTGATTGGTCTTGCTCACAGTTATTTTGCTGTCCAATCAGGCTGGTTCTTTTTCGGAACAGCATGGACACCAATGCTTACTGTTATGGTCGTCTACACGCTTCTCTATTCCATCTTTGGACTATTATCTGTCCTATACTATAAAAAAGTAATAAACAACGCGCTTTAAAATCTTTACCTATTATTGGCAGTTTATCTTCTGTCAGAAGGTCTATATATACTTTATAACCTTTTAAGGAGGATGATAGAAATGAGTAACTTTGACCAATACAAAGACAAAGCTATCGATGCTGCGAAAAAGGCGCAAAGAAATGAGAAAGTCCGAGACAAAGAAAGAGATATGGGTGAAAAGTTAAAGGATAAAATGAAAGATAAGTTTAATAAATAACCCGTATAAAAAGAGCAGGCTAGTTTACGTTAGCCTGCTCTTTTCATTGGGCAAATTTGGAGTTGCTGCCCCCTCCTAACATTTCCTGTGTAAGGCTTGGCAGCACTATTTCCACAGTCGTCCCACTACCTACCCTACTTTTAATGTTTAATTGGCCGTGATGGCCCTCTTCAATTATCTTGAAGCAGGTCATTAATCCAAGTCCTGTCCCCTTCTCCTTTGTTGTATAGAAAGGTTCGCCGAGTGTCGCAAGTCTCTCTTCTTCAATGCCAATCCCTTGGTCGACAATTTGAATCGATATCTTGTCTTCTTCTAGCGCTTCTACTGTTATCGCAATAATTCCCCCGTTTGGCATTGCTTCGATCGAGTTTTGCAGAAGGTTAAGGAATACTTGCTTCAAACGGTTTTCTTCACAAAAAATCATCGGGATGTCTTCATCCATCTTCGTGTAAATTTGTGTATTATATAAATTGGACTGAGCATTGATAAAGGTGACAACATCTTTAATAATATCTTTAATATTTTTCTTTTTATAAACGTCTGCAGTCGGTTTAGAAAGAAACAAAAACTCTCCGACAATCGTATTTATTCGCTCTATTTCGGATAGAACAATATCCAAATATTCATTCTGCTTATCATCAGACTTTAACAGCTGAATAAATCCTTTGATGGAAGTAAGAGGATTGCGGATTTCGTGGGCAATTCCTGCAGACATTTGCCCGAGCAGCGCCATTTTCTCTGACTTCTGCACATATTGGTTCGTCTGCTCTTTGCGCTCTGTAATATCTGTGCCGAGGGAAAGAACGGCATCCTTGCCGTCAAAGGCAATCGACAGACAGCTGACCTCAAAATAAAACACCGATTTGTCGAATCGCATCATTTTATATTCAATATTGTGGAGCGGCTTCTTCTCTGTTTTGACAAGACTCATCCGCATTTCCCAGCGTTCCTTGTATTCAGGTGCAATGAATTCTCCGAAGGACCTGCCAATCAGCTCACTAGGAGAGTTCGCCCCCATCATTAGAACTGCTGCCTTATTCACATAGATAATTTTGTTCTTGTGATGAATAAACACCGGCTCTGGCAGGGAATCAACTAGCAGCCTGTAGCTGGTCTCACTCGAACGGGCTTTTTGCTCAAAATAGCTGCCTAAGTCAATATGATAGCCGACAAACCATGCAATGGCCGTAAAAATGAAGAAGTCGATTGTAAAGAAAGGCTCTTGGTCTGCTATCTTCTGATACAACGTAAATAGGACCGAAACTAACACCAACACAACTTGTCCAGTTCTTTTCATATTTGGAGGTTTCCCCATCATATCCATTGCTCCCATGCAACATAATAGTATTAACACGTTCTTTATGATGAACATTCTTTTCTCTTATTCTACCATCTGATTGGTGGAATTGGTAAAAATTTATGATTGTTTTTTTACGGCTAGATTATGTGTCTTTTGTCAAAAAATCTGCAGAAATCGCAAAAAGATCATTTCTTTATTGTTATATAGCTTTATTTTTCTTCTACCCTTGTAGCTTGCGGTCTCAAACGCTGTCTCATTATTCACACACTAATGCAAAATAAAGAATTCTTGTTCATGAAAACCCTTTCTTATTGTACTCTCCAGAAATACAATTGTATTCTTAGGAAAAATTTATTATGATAGTTAAGTTGAATCAAGAATTATAGATAACCAGCTGAAAGATGCTTTTTAATAAAACTGCAAGAAATGAGATTGGTTTTATTCCAACTTCATCATTTCGTTGCCGGAAACCTACTCCATGAGCATTATCATATTTTGAAAATTACGGCTGCTAAATCGTGAAAGAGGGGATATAAATGTCAAACAACAACAAGCTTTCCCAAGGCTTAGAATCACGTCATATCCAGATGATTGCATTAGGCGGAACAATCGGAGTCGGACTGTTCCTAGGCTCTTCCAGTACAATCGGCTGGACAGGCCCATCCGTTTTGCTTGCATACGCAATTGCTGGAATGTTTGTATTCTTTATCATGCGGGCAATGGGAGAAATGCTTTATCTAGAGCCTAGCACAGGTTCCTTCGCCACATTCGGCCATAAATACATCCACCCGCTTGCAGGCTATATGACTGCTTGGAGCAACTGGTTCCAGTGGGTAATTGTCGGCATGTCAGAAATCATCGCTGTCGGAGAATATATGAACTACTGGTTCCCTGATTTACCGCCATGGATTCCAGGATTAATCGCCATGGCAATACTAGGTGCTGCTAATTTAGTATCTGTAAAATCCTTCGGAGAATTTGAATTTTGGTTTGCCATGATTAAAATTGTTACAATCGTGCTCTTAATTGCAGCAGGCTTAGGCATTATCTTCTTCGGATTTGGAAACGGCGGACAAGCTGTCGGCTTATCAAATCTATGGGCACACGGCGGCTTTTTCTCAGGCGGCTTCACAGGATTCTTCTTTGCCCTTTCTCTTGTTATCGGTGCCTATCAAGGAGTTGAATTGATTGGGATCACTGCTGGAGAAGCAAAAGATCCAAAGAAAACACTAACAAAGTCAATCAACAGCATTATCTGGCGCATTCTTATTTTCTATATTGGCGCGATTTTCGTTATTGTTACAGTGTATCCATGGGATCAGCTCAGCTCTGTCGGCAGCCCGTTTGTAGCAACATTTGCTAAAGTCGGTATCACAGCTGCTGCTGGTATTATTAACTTTGTTGTTATCACTGCTGCCATGTCAGGCTGCAACAGCGGTATTTACAGTGCAGGACGCATGCTTTATACATTAGCAATGAACAAGCAAGCACCAGCCTTTTTTGGAAAACTAACTTCAAATGGCGTACCATTATTCAGCACAATCGGCGTTATGGTCGGATTATTAGTTGGTGTTATCTTAAGCTATATCGCACCAAAGGGCATCTTTGTTTACGTTTATAGTGCAAGTGTCTTGCCAGGAATGGTGCCATGGTTTGTCATCTTAATCAGCCAAATTCGTTTCAGAAAAGCGAAAGCAGCCGAAATGGGCAGCCATCCATTTAAAATGCCATTTGCACCTGTAACAAATTATGCAACTATCGTATTTCTATTAATCGTCCTTGTCGGCATGGCCTTCAATAAAGACACACAAGTCTCTCTTGTTGTCGGAATCATCTTCCTTCTCTTAGTTGTCATCAGCTTCTTCGCTTTTGGCATCGGCAAGGAACGCCCAGACAAAAAGGACACTACTACAACAGCAAACCGTTAAATATAGAAAACAGCACTCCTAACATTAAGGAGTGCTGTTTTTTATTTAGCTGATTTTTTTTGACCTATACAACAGGCAAGAGTTAGGAAAATGTATGGGTATGTTAATAGAATCAGCTCTATAAATCCATATTCTCTAAAAATATGACCTTCTCTCGGATCTGTATCATAGTAATAACCTTTACCCACCATATAGATGCCGACGAGCAAATAAGTGACAAATGATATAGTAAGCAAAACATAGCCTAGTATATGGAATTTTATATTTAGAACACAATATAATAATATGCCAAAAAAGATTAATCCTAACAATAGTAACAATACACATACATATAATGGCTCATATAAATAATCACTCTCACTTCCAGGGAAGTTCATCATCCTCCCTCCTTTCTCTTATTTAATACGAGCTCGCATTTAATAAAAGGGATTCGCACTTGAATATACGATTCCCCTTTTTGCTTTCACTGCTTTTTCTTTTTACCTATACTACAGGCCAGTGTTAGGAAAATGTATGGGTATGTTAATAGAATCAGCTCTAAAAATCCATAATTATTAAAAATATGACCTTCTCTCGGGTCTGTATCATAGTAATAACCTTTACCCACCATGTATATGCCAACCAATAAATAGGTAATTGTAGACAGTCCAAGAAAAACAAACCCTATCATATTAAATTTCAAGTTCAGTAAACAATATAATAATATGAAAAAAAATAGTAACCCAGCAGAAAATAACAAAAATACTACTATCATTGGTTCATAAACAGTAGCACTTAAACTATTAATTAGCCCCATTGATTTACTCCTGTTAATAATTTTTTTTCGGATTACATGCATCTAAATATGTGTTAAGTAGAG
Source organism: Bacillus sp. Au-Bac7 (assembly GCF_021341655.1). Lineage (NCBI taxonomy): Bacteria > Bacillati > Bacillota > Bacilli > Caryophanales > Bacillaceae > Bacillus > Bacillus sp. Au-Bac7. The sequence goes on from NZ_JAJTTG010000003.1 coordinate 114,378, forward strand.
ACTTATCAGGTCTCCAAGGTTCTAAGTTCCATGATGTTTTCCAAACAGTACCTGGATTTATCGCATGACATATAAATTGATCTTTCATCCTACCATGTTTTGAGCTCGCTATACTTTTCTTGAAATTTGCATCTGCGGTAACCTCAGACCACATGTCCTTTGCAATAACAGTTGATGCAAATGTCCCTGTTAATGGTGAGCCTAAAACATAGCTTGAAGTTACGAATAATTTTGCACACGTTCTTGTATAAACAGAGAATTTACCACTGCTACTATTTCCAAAATACTTTGAGTCAGTATTATTTATGGTATCTGAACAGAACAAAGGATCAGCTTGGAGAGGGTAACTATCGCCTGTATATTCTACTGTTTGATAGATTGCATTATCCTTGAGAGTATACTGACTTTCTATAAAATCACCTTCATTATCAACAGCCCAAGGCTTCCCAATACTGAATATTATTTCTCCCTTATCATCTTTAACATAATATAATCCGTCTTCTTCAACTAAATATTGGTTTTTCTCTAACTCAATGTCAATTTTAAATTCTTTAGGCGATTCTTCAGATTCCAGTGTATAAATTTGCCTGAAACCTCCATCCAATATTTGGTTTTTCACCTGATAATCTTCATCTTCATTTTCATAAACTATAGTTCCATCATCATTTTCTTTAAACTCTAACTCTTCATCATCTAAAGAAATCTCAATACTATTTCCATCATCATCTGTAAATTCTATACTACTTTTATCAAAATCTATCTCTGCACTGTATTCTTCTTCCTCCGATATGATACTATCCCTATTTTCTTTATAGTCACTTGTTTCAACATCTTCGATTAAATCGAATGGTAACTCCTCCATATTGGCTGCAAATTCTTCAGGAGATTTGATATTAGAATTATCCTTCGTCTCTGCTCTTGTAATTGGCAGATTAAACATACCTACAAACAGAACGGTAATTACAATTAGACTAAATATTTTTTTAAACATAAGAAATTCCCCCTCAATATTTGTAATACTTAAAGTGAAACATCTTGCTTCATGGATTTTTTTATATTTCATCTGCCCTCCTCTCTTCTTTTTTGGGTTTCTTTATTGAAGCATCCGTTTCCTTTGAGTTCACAAAATGATCATGGAAGATGGGTTATTCACATTAATTAGCACATAGTAGTATTTCTCTAAAAATTGAAAGGGAAATTTTTCATTATATTTCTACCTAAGTTAGAAGGAGAATTAATACAAAGCACTCTCTATTAATTGATGGACACAACTAACATAGAGTGCTTTTTTGGATATTTGTTCAAAAGTAAGGATTAACTATCTAAGAATAAATGCTTAGACAAAAAAGATGAGCCCAATAAAACCGGACTCACCCTTCCTTGTTAACTTTTCTGCACGACAGCTTTCCTGCCCAGATTACGAAGTCTGGACAGCCGTCTTTTAATGACAAATTTCAGCGCTGCATATCGCATCTTTTTATAAATACTTCTGCAGTTTTCCTTTGTCCAATTTAACATCACAAAATAATCATTTGCGTTTTTAGCGGAATATTTTAAGAAGTACATAACTGTAACGTACACACTGTTTCCAAACCAGTCCTCTACTTCTTTGGCATTGTAGTTGAAGTCATTAACAGCCATATTTTTGATTGTCTTTTTTTCGTTTAAATTTTCAATGATAAAGTCACTCTTTAAGTTAAAGGTGATATTATTGCCGTGAATTCGATACACACCTGCGACTGTATCAAGAAAGCCGGCATCGCCAACGAGCAGGGATCTTAAATAGATAGCAGAATCATTGACCATTTTCATGTTTACAATGTCCATCTCAATGAGCGCAGACCGCTTAAAGACAGTTGTTAATGTGGATGCTGGCTTTGGGTAGCCTTTTTTTTCAAAGTTAATAAAATAATCATATTTTTTGACGATGGTGTTTAGCTTAAGGTCTGAAAGTTTTAATTCGGATTTGTTCGTTTTATCTAAGAATACATTAGCTGCAACAAATGAAACTTCTGGATGCTGTTCATGAAAATGGACTGCTTTGCTTATATAATTCGAATCAATCAGATAATCGTCATCATCTAAAAAGAAAATATACTCGCCGTCAGCATGTGTAACAAAAGCTTTCAACCGGTTCGTGCCTGGTCCTTCATTCTTGTTATTTCTCATATAAATGACATTGGACGTACTAGCATATTTCTTCTCCATTAAAGAGCTTGTTCCGTCCTGGGAGTTATCGTCTATGATGATTAACTCAATATTTGGATAATCTTGCTTTAGAATACTATCAATTACTTGTTCTAGAAATCTTTCTCTATTATACGTAGTAATAATAACATTCACTTTCGGTGCTGATTGGTTTGGGAACGTAATTTCATCATGCAGCGAGCTTTCCTTAAAAGCCTGAAACCTCTTTATATGAGTGAATATTTGTTTAGCAGCTGCTTCATCTAGAAAAAATTGCGCTTCTAAATAGAAAAGAAACACTTCTGCAGACAGCTTTCCTTTTAACAGTGCAAGTAACACTTCGTTAAAATTCTCTATATAATCCTTTTGTTCGGCAGAGTCAGCTAGTTTTTCACTTAAAAACTTTTGAAGTTGTGCTATATCCACTATAGTGCCCATTTCTTGCTGATTGGTATGGAAAAAGTCAGTAATCACAGTGCCAGTTTGTTTTAGTTCATGCTCCGAATTCATAAACATCCTCCTCTCTTATGTAGAGATAGATTTTTTGCGTTTTTGTTGATTAATAAGTTTAACGATAATATCTTTTGTATATTTAAAAGCCTCTCTGTCGATAACAGCATTAATAGATGCAAATATCACAATCGTTAATCCTAATAAAATAACGGCGCTAAGAATTGTAGTTATATAAGAAGTTGGATGAATGCTCATCGCTTTGGCTGCAGTTACGATGATTGAGAATATCACAATATTTGTCAGCCATCTTCTTATTGTCATCCACGCATTTCTTTCCAGTATCTTTTTGTTCGCATAAAGGACGATATCGATAGAGCGATATAATAATGCTGCGATTGTGCCAAGCAGCACACCATATATTCCTAAAAACTGAACAAGCGTGATGGAGCAGACTAGATTAATCGTACATTCCAATATCGCCCGGCTTTGTGTCTTCTTGAAATGCCCTGCAATATTTATGACATTATTAGAGGTTGCTCGCGCATTCACTAATAATTTAATGATGACAAATAAGGTCGGTATCCAAAAATCAATATAGTTTATATCCTTAATTCCGCTCGTATACAGCTCCATAAATGGCAAGATGAATATATAGGCGACCGTAAATAAGGAGAATACAAAGGACATGAAACAAACTTCGTAAGCATTAAATAGTTTTAAGAACTTATCTTTGCCTTCATGAAAGGTTTGTCCGAGTGCAAATGTGACACTGCTGTTGACGGTGCTGATGACTTTATCTAATACAGAAAACAGCATATTATAAAGCACATAGACACTTACAACCTTTAAATTCGTAAAGATAGTCAGAATAAGGACATCCGTATTGTTAAAGATTAGAGAAGATATTTGGTGAACCATCACTGATTTTTTTTGCGAAATGGCGTCAAAATCTGGTTTAACCTTTAAATCTAGCCATTGATAATTTCTATTAATATAGATTTGATAAATGATAATTTGCACAATCATTAACACAAAATGTGTCGATTGAATCGCAATAAGATTATAGCCTTTAAGGATAAATAGAATCTTTAATCCACTTATCACAATATTAATAAGTGTTGTGATTGATGTATCGACATAGCTTTTTCCTTCTGCAATTAAAAAAACTTTAAAGGTTCCTTGAAAATAGAAATTAATAGCTCCGCCCATACCTGTAACGAGAATTACAAACATAATCGTCATTTTATCGATGGATGAATCAATAAAAAGCGGATAGAAAACGGAAAGCAGGATAATACAGATAAAATAGTAAATACCCGTTTTTTTATAGTAGCTTGATGTAGCTGACAGGATAGAATTTATATTTTCCCGATTTGCACCTGCCACTTGTTTATATAATGCTTGTAAGGAGGCAGCTCCTACCCCTGCTTCTAATAGGGACATATAAATAATAATTTGCCCAACAGAAGATAATAATCCATTTACCTCAGAACCAAAGTTCACCAAAAGTAAACGCGGAATTAAAATGCCCAGTGCTATGATTAGTAACTGACTTATTAACCCTAAGGCTAAATTGATCAGACTTCTTTTGGCTTTCATATTTACTCCTTTTTATTTCCAGTCATTCAACAAGTATTTATCCAGCTGTAGAAACTGCAGGTTAGAATCCTTGATAATATGCTCCATATCCAGTTCTCGATACTCTACCTGCGCAAGTTCTGTAATATCAAGCTTGCCAATATCCTTGATTTCACTGTATTTTCCTTCAAAATTTATATCGTGTAACACATTGGTCATTTTTTTGCTGTAAATTATCGGAAACACTTTTTTCTTAAATAACAACCCAAGAATCATCGCGTGAAATCTTGTGGCATACATTATTTCGACTTTATGAAGCTCCGCCAATGCTGTATCTAAATCATTTTCATAGTTAACTACTTTGATGTTAGGCTTGTATTTATCGTCCATTACTTGCAGCAGCTCAGCGATTGCTTTTTCATCACCTTCATATTTACAAAAGGAAAATAACGTGACTTGATAATCATTGTTAATAAATGATTCACAAATTTCTTTCATCTTCTGTAAATAAGCCGCTTTAAATGGTGCTAGGTTTTCCCGGTTACTCACATCTATCAGTGAAATACCAACCCTTTTCTCCACCTGAATTCCTTGTGCTTGATAATCCAAATTAAACACAACATCTTGTGCTAAGCGGACATTGGGAAGCTCTTTAAACAACTCATATGATTGATTATCTCTAAAGCAAACATCATCATAGTTTGAGAAGATATGTTGATAGCTTTCAAAAAAGCCGCTATTTTCATATGGCCCAAAATTGCAGCCTAACAAAAAATTAGACTTATTATTTAATAGCTTCGCTTTATCCTTTTTTATCTTCGTTTGCCAATTCTCTTTTTCGATAAAAAGAGAGCCGCCAATATATACATGTGCGTCCATCGTTAAACCAAGCATCGTTCTAATAAAGGATTTGCTGAATAGTTTATTAGGAATCTTATCAATCACCTTATAAAGGATATTCGGATAAATCACATGTAAGTTTTTTATTCCTGTGAAAGCACTAAGCTTCTCTTTATTTTCATAAATATAGAATTGTGTTTGAGGGTATCTCTCACATAAAACTTTAACGAATAAATCATCTCCTAAGTTGTTGTTTAAATATGCTGATATTAAAACCCTTTTCAAAGAAACACCTCGTTTATCCATACAGTTAAGTTAGTTAGCTTTTTTACACAATCTTCTTTTTAAGCTGTTTCGGGTACTTTAATAAAACATCGCCTAGGAGAAACTGACCCTTTAAGTATTGATGAATTACAATTCTTTTCATTAATTTTTTTATCCCTTTATTGTTATGCTTTACGGAAGCTTCCCATTTAGGGAAGTAGCGGTCCATTGTTGTCTTTATATTCACGGCTATATTCATTCTTACAGTCGTATCTTCTACGTACATGAGTTTAAATAATAATCCATTCAAGAGATGGTCGATAAACAAATATTCAACCTTATTTAGATTCTTATTAAGCTTCCCTTGTCTTTCTAATTCCTTATACACATTTTCAACCATATAAATCTTATCGTTCAGTTTTAAAGGATTAATTGTGTTCGTTTGAGAAGTCTCTCTAGAAACATCATAAAAATAGAGGGCTTGATCAATTTTTGCTATATTACTAGCATTCGCAACAACCACTGGGACAATCCCGAGATCTTCATACCAATAGCCCTCAGGAAAACGATAGTTCTCCCATAACTTTCTGCTAAACAGTTTATTACAAGGTCCGGCACTGCAGGTATGCAGTTCTGTGCCAAGATGAATATGCTGTTTCTGGCCTTGTTTATTCACTTTGTAATAGTCAAACACAATCAAGTCACATTGTTGGCTGTTGACTATATCCACACATGCTTGAACGGCATTATTGTCCAAATAATCATCGCTGTCCACAAACAGGAAGTATTCGCCTTTTGCGATACTTATCCCTAAGTTTCTAGCGCTCGCTTGACCGCCATTTTCTTTGTTATAGATGCGGATTCTATTTTCTGTTTTGCCGATTTCCTCTACAATGCTTAAAGAGTTATCAGTCGAACCGTCATTTATCACTACTATTTCTATATGTTTATACGTTTGATTTTTGAGTGAATCCAAACATCTCGTTATATATGCTTCTACATTATAAACAGGTATGATAATACTTATTAAAGGATTAATCATGTCTTTGTTTGTCCCTCCGCTATGTTGTACATTAGGGTAGCTCCTCTTTCGTTCATTATACTAACAATTAGAAAAGCAAAGATAATAATGGAATTTAATTAGCAGAAATAACACTAATTCTTTACAGTAACTTAAAGTTTTTCCTGTTGCTTTTAATGAACTCCCTCTCTTTATCCATCAAACTATTACAACTCTTAAAATAATTCATGGTTTAAAAAAATTCACAGCGTCTATATATAAAGTACAACACTAAAGGAGGCTGTCCAAAATGGTTATACCGAATGATTTAAAAGACAAAACAGTGGACCGTCCACTTGATGACAAGAAAGTTGAAGAACAGGTAAAGAATATTAAAGAAGACAACAACGAGTCTGATGAAAAGAAGAATAAAGAATAAAAAATAAGCCTCCAATAAATGGAGGCTTACTTTCCGTTTATCCAAAAATCTCGCCGTCGTTTTGGTCGAGGTCCATAGCAGAGTACATATAAGCTTGATTAAAGTCAGGAGTATATTCCGGTTTATCTGACAGCTTTTTAAGATGTCTGCCTATTAAGTACTTCGTCTCACTGGAGATGAAACCAAACGGCAATTCTGCTGCTCTGCCGAAATAAATCGATGACTGCTTGCCGCTGCTTAACACAACCTTCTTGCTGTTTACCAAATATGGGCGGTCCATTTGCGTTGTATAAACGGTCTCCCAATCATTGACTGTCTCAAAGGCAATTTTGGAAAGATGGCCGCCGGAAACAGATAATAGAATAATATCTGGCTCCAAATAATCAACAAGCTTGTGCCAAGCTGGAACACCGCTTGATTCAAGGTTTTTCTGTTCACTTCTGCTGAGCGATTCCCATGTCTGATTCGTCGCAAGGGAGGAACAGATGTCTGTATGGATGGCCGTGTTTACCATATTGCCGTAGAAGCTGGCATCAAGACCGTTCAATAACGGCTCATAGGCTGGATCAAACCATTCTTTGTATGGCTTATCTTGGAAGTATTCATTTAGGGCAGCCAAATATTGCTGATTAAAATCATAAAAATGATCTTTTTTCATTGACTGAAAACGAAGGAAAGGGTCTGGGTCAGGGAACTCCTTCTTGGAAGGATTCAAACCGACTGTAATGATACGGATCGGGGATTCAAAATATTTTTTGATATTGCCAAAGTACAAAATTGGCATAGAAGATTTCACAACATAGGATAAATCTTTTTTTGATTCGAAGTTTTCCAAACACTCTTTTGCTAGACTGGTTAGTTTTGCAGGTTGAATAACAATAAAAATCACCCTTTCAAGAATTTTAAAAAAGTATTGCTCTACTAAATATTTCGCCCTCTATTTCAGTTTTCCCTTCAAAACGATTTAACACATCCAAACTTTTTTTAAAAGAATGATTCAAAATGCTTTAGACGCACGCCTTGAAACCTGCCATAATAGGAAAACCAGAGAAAGAGGAGCGTTCAAACTTTTTTTTACAATCATTTACTATAAATGTAAAAAAGCAAACTCTTGGTTGTGGAAACGCCTTCTTTTTTAATGGATAATAATGCTAAAAGAAGGTTTGACATGATTAATGAAAAATTTTTTGCAAGTTCATTAGGAAAACAAATCCGCTATGCAAGAATGAAGAAGGGTTTATCCCTTGAACAGCTCGGCGAACGGACAAGCATGAGCCCCAATTTCATCGGCAGGATTGAACGCGGCACATCTATTCCAAAATCCTTTACTCTATATAAGCTATGCAAGGAATTGGGCATCAATCCTAGTTTTCTGTTCATTCAAGCAGAAAAAGAGTACAAGGAGCAAATTTAGCTTACTAACTCCTTTCCCCTCCCCATTTATATTCTCTCTAAATCCCTGTAATTTTTACTGTATCCAAGAAACAACAGACAATACCTCTCGCAAAAAATTTTTCCCTTCTTAAGATTAACTGCATGCAAACCTCCCTTTTCACCTACTAAAAAAGGAGTGCATCGCAATGGCTAATTTCTATGATGATTATGAAATAAGCGAAAAAACCCTCGCCTTGAAACCTGCCTATAATCTGGAGTACAGCACGATTGTTCTTGAAGGAACAGAAGAATATTATGTAAAGAAAACTCCGCTTGAGCTGATCAAGCAGGCCTCCCTTTTCGGCGGGGCTGAATATGACGGACGGCGCTGTGCTGTTTCCTTTCTGACCGGCATTAAAAAGAAAATCCCCATTCCCATCAATCCGCAAAAAAACATCTACGCTTTCCCGACACAATCGCCAAGCCAAATGGACTGCCACTGGATTTTTTTCTCCCATGTTAACCTCATTTCAGGAGCATCCTCTGTCAGCAATAAAAGTACAATGATTGTTTTCCAAAATGGCAGGAAGCTGGAGGTTAAGGAATCGGCTCATATTCTCGACAAACAGATGTACAGAACCTGGATGTGTGTGAAAGCATTGAGCGGTGATTTTCCTGTCAGCACATAATCTCTTGCCAACAATAAGAAAATCGGGTATTAATGAAGAATAAAAGTTGTTACAGGAGGAAGATATGGCAGAGATTATTCGATTCATCGCCGGGATTGTCAATGAAATACATGATATTATCATGCAGGCTGCGGCCCATTTCGGCTGGCAGGCTAGTGATAAAGACTTGCATCTATGGATTATTGGCATCATTGGCATCCTCTCCTTTTTCGCGGTTCATGCCGTTTTCAAATTGCTTGCAAAATGGAGCATCACGAGCATCTCCTTCATTTATACCTTCACACTCATATTAGTACTCGTTTTTGCGATTGAAATACAACAAGGCATCACCGGCCGCGGCAATATGGAGTTTCAGGATGCAGTCGTTGGGATTTACGGATTTTTGCTGTTTTTCGGTGTTTATGTGCTGTACAGGGTTATTCGGTATGGTTTTCTGCGAATGGCACGAAAAAAGGCTAAAGCTGGACGGACGAGAAGATCAGGGTAAAAAAAGGAAGAACCTTTTTTAGCGGTTCTTCCTTTTTCTATTTATTTGTCTTCTGTGCTGATAAGCTCATTTATTTCCAACGCACCATCTTCAAGCTTATTCACTTTATAGGAGGATTTGTACTCCTGCCTTTTTGTTGTTCCATCTTCATAAGTAATGTCATACACATCTTCTGTATCAACAACATAGCCTTCGTCTGTTTTTTCATAATCTGTCACCTCGACAGAGACAACTTCTTCTGTAATGCCCTTTTCGTAAATATACTTTACATAATCTTTCGACTCTGTGTACGCTTTGCCATTCGGATCTAAATACGGACTCACAAAGGAGAATTCCCCTGCATTCATAGCAGAAACACTAGCATAGTAATAATCTTCCATGAATGAGTTCAAAGCCTCTTCTGTTTCTTCTGGTGTATCCTCCGTAAATTCTAAATCAATATAGTTCGTGTTAATAACTTTTTGAGCAGCAGTTTTCATTACGCCGTCCTTTGTTTCATACTCTGCATGAAGACTGATAGAACCGTCTGTAGGAATTGGACCGAAATCATATACATCTGCAACCTTTTTGCCAGTACTCTTTCCATTCACAAACAGGATACTGTCATCAATATTAGAATAAATATCTACATATTCCCCTTCAAAATCAAGATAGATATCCAGTACATTAGCATAAGCATCATCAAAGTCGAGCTTTTCTGTGTGTGATAAAGAGGCATAGTCGCCTTTATAACTGCCTGCAAGCTCCGTGTCACCTGGCAGTACATCCTTTATGGTCAGATCTTCGTCCACCTTCTGCTTGCTGTCTCTATATTCTACTTCTGCTCCGTCCAAATTGGCACTTACAGTTAGCTCAAATGGAATTGCCTCGATTTTGTATTGCTGGTAAAGGCCGAATTTCTTATCTCCCTTTACAAGACGCACAATTTCATTGCTGCTGTTATCTGTAACGGTCGCCCCAGCTGTGACACCTTCATAGGAAAAGGAGCTGGATATTTCGGATTGATAGTCTTTCAGATAAGCTAAGTAGCTTTTAATGTCTTTCTCTTTGAAGTCACCATCAAATTGCTCAAAGGAAATAACCTTCTTCGCCTCTTTTACATCCTTGCTTTTGACAGCTTGTTCAAATGCTTCTATTGTCTTTTCCGGTGTATATAGACTAGCAATGAACTTATGCGCACCAAACAGAATTACCACAGCCAGCGCAGCTGAAAGGATGATGATTTTATTTTTTTTGGACATTGGCTCTCTCTTAGCTTCTGCTGTTTGATGATTAGCATTGCTGGAAGGAGCTTGGACCGTTTTGCCGGTTTGTGCAGCTTCAAATGGCTGTCCACATGAATTACAGAAATTCTGGCCTTCCTTTCTTTCCGTACCGCAATTTTTACAAAATTTCATTTTTCTCTTCCCCCATATTTTAATAAGAGGCCCGAAATACGACAGGCCCCCTAAGTTCTCTCTTTATGTTAAAAACCAAATGGATTCATCATATCGAGCATTTCCTCGATGTTTTCCAATGCTGCATCACCAATGATCATAAATACAATCGCAATCGCAATATAGGATAAAAGAATGCTGTAGAATGCATCCAATCCACCGTTACTCTGCTTTTTATAGCTGTAAATAATCAATGGAATCACAAAGGAGAATGCCGTTAATCCCAACAACAGGAAGAATACAAAAGAATAAGAACCAATTAAGGAAATAATTAGTGCAATCACAAAAAATGAGGCTGGAACTACTAAGAATGTACCAAATCTCGCTAGTACATCAAGAAAGCCGGCAGAAGATTTACCAAGCTTGACCGCTCCGAAGATAATTAGTACTACTAATGCAAGTATAATTAATAAAATAAATAATGGTTTAATTACAACAGCACCGAAGCTGATATCTGGCGAAAACCAGCCACTGTTATAGCTGCTAAATGCACTCTTTAATGCAAAATAACTCATAAGCGGAATCATCAAAGCAAATAAAACAATTGTAATGATTCCATTGATGAAGTTCTCTTTCCCTGTATTTGCTGCTGCTTGAACAGGATTTTTTAATGCTGTTAAAAAGTATGAAAAGTATTGCTTGGAAACAGTCTTCGTTTTCTCTATATATGCTTGACTGCTTCCTGTCTGTCCAGCAGTTGTTGAAGCCGCTGCAGCTGCTTCCTCTTTGGACAATACTGGATTTGGGTGTGTCCCGGTTTCTGTCTGCAGATTTGCTCCGCATGATTCACAGAATCTAGCATCCCTATCATTAGGATGCCCGCACTTTACACAATTCACTGTTAAGTCTCCCCTTTTTTCTATCTATATATTGAAAATAAAGAAAAAGCTGTATTCTCATACAAAATATTCAATTCCCTAAATTTCCTCACTTATTGTAATAGGTAAATCAACTTAACACCAGTAATAATATGGTAAATAAATAATCCATTATACTCATTATCCCTTTTAAAAAATACCACTCTAGTTTTTAATGCAATCCTTAACCTCCTGCTAATACAAGGTTTAAAACAATTAAAAAAATACGGATACCCTCGTAAATTTTTCTCTGAACTTTCGTTCGACAAATTTCGAGGGTATCAGCGTAACGAATGGAATCATTTACTATTTCATCCTGCTAAAACACTACCGATATAAATTAAAAAAAGAGATTCATATAAGGACATGATGTCCAGCTGACGGCTTATCGGCCAAGGGTCTATGCCGATAAGCCGGGCTACTTTTTTCGGGAAGGATGAACACTTGTGGGTAAAATAATTTCTGGATTTTCTGCTTTTCTATTACTCTTTTCTATACCTTTAAGTACTTTTGCTCAAGAGGAGAATGTATCTTTAAAGGCAGCTAACGTTAATACAAACTTAAACACAAGTTTGGTACCTCGGCTTGATATAAGCAAGCATCTTAACTTTGACAATGTGGAGGATTATCCGCTTATCAGGGACGGTGCTGTGGCGGGAAGCTTGACCGACAGTGTCGGCAGTACCAATACAGTTACCTATATTGGCACCTCTTCCTCTGAAACCGCAGATGAAGCGATGAATTTGCTGCTGGCTGTTCAAAATGACAGCACAAATAAGGATGCTTTTTTGGATATAGAATTTTACACAGACAATAATGGGGCCCTTGACTATATCGGCGGCATTTCAAACGATATGTCTTCCTCTTTCGGAAACATGAAGCTTGGAATAACGCTTCCAAAGTCACTTTATAAAAACAGTGCCTACATATACTTGCGTCTTGGCACCTCGAAAAGCCAGTCTGATTTATATTATTCTGATACAACTTATTTCAAGGTAGCAAACCCATTTTACACAGGAACTGCTTTAAACATAAGCAGCGGGACAAGCTATTACAGCTTAATCAGCAATGAATCTACCAATGCTTATCAAAGCGAAAATACTGGGTCATTAGAGATTAACAATGACGAATATACGTTCAACAAAAACATGGAAAAAGAAGCCTATATGCTTGATTATGTCGTTCCGTTCGAGCCAGAAGATGCGGACAAAGTAACGACTAAAAGCACCAATTCTGTAATCGCCTCCTATGATGAGGGCGACAGCAAAGCATTTTGGGTAACAAATATTGAGACAAATGAAGATTACCAGCTGACTGCAAAGCTTCTGTACAGTGGCACCTACGCAGATGTGTGGGTAAATAACAATGAAATTACGGCAGATGCGGCTGCACAGCTCGGTAAGGAATTCGATGATTCTATTCACCTTTCTGTGGCAACAAATTTCGGGAAGGAATCAGATGTTAATAATGACGGAAAGGTTAACATCCTTGCCTATGATATTAAGGATGGGTTTACTGGTAGCGGCGGCTATGTAGCCGGCTATTTCTCGCCTGTCGATTTATATAATGATACAAACTCAAATAAGTCAGAGATTTTCTATATTGATACGTACCCGCTCATGTATGACGCAGGCGATATCGATGTGTCTGAGGCTTATATGACACTTGCCCATGAATTTCAGCATATGGTCAGCTTTAACCAAAATGTGTTTATCCAAGGATCTACACAGCTGGACACATGGCTTGATGAAGGGTTGGCGATGGCAGCCGAACAAATCTATTCAAAGGATATCCTGCAAAGCAGGATTGATTATTATAATTACAGCACAAGCATCACATCAGGGCAGTCCTTACTGAATTGGGATTATTACGGGGACACGTTAGCGAATTACTCCCTTTCCTACTTGTTCCTGCAATATTTGAAATACCAGGCTGGCCAAGGGGACAGCATCTTTAAGGAAATTATCGCAGACACAAACAGCAATTACAAAGCAGTCGAGAACATCATTCATAAATATATTGATCCTAAACTAACATTCGGACAATTTATGACGAATTTTCGGGCAGCACTTGTCTTGAAGAAGGATTCTGGTCCGTATGGCTTTAAAGGCGTTTCCGCTTTTGATTCCCTTAAAGAGAAGCTGTACAGCGGGACAACAACTTTGTCTTTAAAAGGCGGCGGTGCTGTTGTAAAAGGATTAAGCTCACCAGAAGACTTTTCTGTACCATCAACGAAGGGTGCCGATATTACGTATACAATGCTGACAAACAGCAGCGGCACAGATGTGCCGACAACGCCGACTGTGTATGCAATAGGTGACAGTGATACTGCTTTAAGCGGGATTGCCGACCCATACACAACCATCTTTATTACAGCAAATGGAACAACAATCGGCAGCGGCGCAGCAAGCAGCAACGGGACGTTCCAAATCACGATTCCGAAGCAAAAGGCTGGTACAAAACTAGCCGTCTATTCAATTGATACAGCTGGCAGCCGCAGTGCAGAGGCAGCTGTTACCGTGCAGGATAAAACAGCACCATCCAAGCCGAAGGTTAACACTGTCAGTGATTCTTCCACAAACGTCACTGGAACTGCTGAAGCAGGTTCGACTGTTCAAGTTCGATCAGGCTATTCAACTATTGGAAAAACAACAGCTGACAGTAAAGGTGCTTTTAAAATAACAATTACGAAGCAAAAGGCAGGCACAAAGCTGGTTGTGAATGCAACAGACAAAGCTGGCAATAAGAGCGGTGACACATCTGTCACTGTTGTCGATAAAATAGCACCAACAAAGCCAAGTGTAAGCTCGATCAGTGATGCGACAACATATGTGACAGGCAAGACAGAAGCAAAAGCAAAAGTGTATGTAAAAAGAGGCAGCACAACAATTGGCACAGCAACAGCCGACAGCAAGGGCGCCTATAAAATCAAAATAGCGAAGCAAAAGGCAGGCACATATTTAACGGTGTATGCTGAGGATGCTGCCCATAATAAGAGTAATTCTGTTTCTATTAAAGTTGCCGACAAAACAGCACCAGGCGCACCTAGTGCTAAAACGGTCACATCGAAATCAACAAGTATTTCTGGCAGTGCAGAAAAAGGAGCTACCGTTTATGTGTACAGAGGCAGCAAATATTTAGGAAAAGCAACTGTCAGCTCAAACGGAACATACAAAGTGAAATTGCGCAAACAGAAAAAAGGCACTTCCTTGAAGCTGTATGCGAAAGATAAAGCAGGCAATAAGAGTTCTTATCGAACCATAAAAGTAAAATAATAAAAACGGCGTCTCTGAAGGTGAAAACCGCTTCAGGACGCCGTTTTTTGCTAGTTAAACAAACGTTTGATTAAAGATAACTGCAGAAAAAAAAGAAGCTTCCATGGCTGGAGCTTCTTTTTTTCATCAGCTGTTCAGCTGCTTATCTACTAAATCAGCAACTAAAATATACCGTTTCGGAGCATCTCCGATATAGTTAAACGGATAGCAGGTTGTGACAGTTAATGTTGCTTTCGGTTTTGGAACGATAACCGTTCTATCATCCTTATCAACAATTCTGACCCGTTTCACTTTATACGTAAATTCCCCAGCAGCTGTCTTCACTGTTAGAAGATCACCTTTGCCAACTTCCCCAAGTCTTCTAAACACAGTATCTCGATGGCCGGAAAGCACCGTATTGTCCTCTTCACCAGGCATAACACTGCCTGCAAAATGACCAACGCCCTTTTCCAGCTCATCTTCATCTGTGCCATGAATGATTGGAAGAGTCGCCTCTAGCTTCGGAATAAGCAGATCCCCCATATAGTCCCCTACTGTTGGCATTTCTGCATAAAGCGGAGTCTCATCTGCTGGCTCTTCCGGCTCTTCCTCCACTGCCGGAGGAGCTTCCGTTTTCTCCTCTTCTTCCTTCGGCAAATCATCTGCTTTCACTTGCTCTGTCTTATAAAGGAAATAGCCCTTTAAAAAAGGATAAAAGTTGGAGCTGGTAAACCAGACTCCAACTATAATGACAGCAGCAGTCAATGAAAGAAGAATCCATTGCTTACGGCTATTTCCTCTTCTGTTTTTATTGGCTGCCCGCATTTTTTATTGTCCTTTCACCCAAACACGTCTAAACAACACAACACCAGCAAGCACAATCACAAGTCCAATGATTGTATTTTGCAAGTAGTCAGAAGCAGTGTTTGGCAGCTTTCCGCCTTTTACAGTCTTTTCAACCGCTTTAGTAGCTGTTTTTACTGGAATTTCTTTTACGATTTGTTCTGCTTCTTGAAGGTCTTTACCAGTCTCTTTGATTATTTCAGAACCGAACATTTCATTCGTCAGAATGATATCTGCAAGGAAATCACCTTGTTTATTGTAAAGCTCAATCAGCAAGTCTGCACCATCTGTTGACGTCATCGTCATCATGCTTTGTACAGATAATGGTTTTTTCACACCATCTTTAACAAGATAATACTTCACATCAAGCTGCAAAATATCCAGCATGTCATTCGAGATATCCAATAGCTCAGCAATTTGCTCTGCTGTCAGGTCATCTGCAGAATCGAATTCACCAAATGCCATCATTCTTTCGCTCAATGTATATAGCTGATCCTCAAAATCAGGGTTTTCTTCATAAATTGTTATAAAATGCTCAAGCAATCTGTCCATTTCTTCTTCTGTCAGGTCCATGGATAGGAACAGCTCATCAATCTCTGCTTCTAAATCTGCTCCACCATTCATGTAATAATCTACAGTAGAGTCAAGGTCTTCGATAAATTCATAGTGATCGATAGACTCATCAAACTGCTGAAGATACTCTTCTAATTCATCAGCAGATGCAAAGCCGTATCTTTCTACAAGCTCTTGCAGGTTCTCATCATTGATAAGTGTGCCATAAGTATCATCTAAATAGTAGCCAACATAATCATAAACCTCTTCAGCGAAAAGAAGGTATTCGCTATCAAGAACGTCTTGTCCCAATTCAATATCACCATAATCAGCAAGAAGCTCATTTAACTCTTCTCTTGTTAGATCATAGTCTGTCAAAATTGGCTCGATAGATTCTTCTGTTAATGGTGTGCCCAGCTCATCAGCAGATTCGAAATCTTCCAAATACCAATCTTTGCTTTCTAAGTAATCGATATAATCCTGCTTTTCCCAGCCGATTTCTTCTAAAAATGCTTCGAAATCCTTATCATTAGATTCCATTGCAAACGAAGTTACAGGCAGAAGGCTTAAAGCCAGTAAAATAGCTGTAAACAAACAAAGTAAACGCTTCATTGGTTCCCCCTACTATCTCTATTTTTAGTTTTCAATTTATTATACTTGCAGAAAAAGGGATTAGAAACAAAAATATTTTCCTAAAATAAAATATTTTTGTTGCTTTTTTACTAGAAACCCATACCGAGTAAGAAAAGTAACTATTTTACAATAAATGCATTATACAAAGGGAGATTAGCTTGGAAAAAATCACTTAAATAAGGAAGATATCCAATCTACATCTGCCGTGTTAAGCAGCTTCAGCATCCTTTCTGCCACTTTTTGATACGGCATTTTCATAATCAAACCAAATGCCCTCTTGATCTATTGATTTACTTCCCAGTCTGTACCGATTATTCATATGATGAGCTGTAACCTTATTAGGCAGAATCTCTTCTCCCCAAATCATGGTTGTTCCCTCTTTAGGACAAACAGCTAACTCCACAATAAATGAAACGCCCCATTTATTGAATTGGAAGGTAATTAAATCAATATTGTTTTATTCCTTCTTCTGAAATGGTTAAGAGAACCTTTAAAGCCTTGTCGCCTTAAAACAGGAATGACTACCTCTTTTAACGCAGTGAGCATTTCTCTTCTTTGATCTGACAGCATTCCATTACTCCTTGTCGTGTAGTTAAGTTAGACTGCAGTACTGCTTTCCCTCAATCTTAGCAGCTGTCCTACACTGAAAAAAATAATTTATTTCTAACACTGTAAACATTTCAAGCAAACAAGCATACTCTAACTCTTGAACAAAATAAAAAGCCCTAATAAAATTAGGACTTTTCCTCAAAAATCTTTCACCATATATGCATGAATAACATAAGATACATCCTGGGCATAGGCAAATGCCGTTAAAAAAACACATAGAGCTCCCTTTTAGCAGGTAAGCTTACCGGCGGCCTACATTGGTATTCAGCTTTGCCAATTCAGACTCTAACAGGCTCATCAATTCCTTCACTGTAGCACCCTCATTGCCTTTATTGTACACACTCAGCAATAATGTCTTGAAGTCCTCTTTATTGTCAGCCATATTATCGCTCCATTTTTTATTTTTTTATTTCAACAAACATCAGTTCATGAACATGAAAATATTTTATATTATATGCCTGATTTCCAAGAACGTTATTTAGTGTTAAGCCCTTTCTAAAATGAAAGAGCACAATCCCTGATTGATTCCCATTTTTAACGGCTGATAAACTGGTTAGCTTGGACTAATTTACATAAATGAATAAAGCAGCTAATAACGCTTTGTTATTAGCTGCTTTTAGTTAAATGTTCTGGATAGAGAATTTTTCATGTTTATGATTAGAAGCAGAGGGTTACTTGCCGTGCATCTAGATGAATCAATATGCTATTTGATACTAAATATTTTCAAGAAGAGAAAGATATTGAAGTGAAATTTTTTATTGTTTTCTCCATTTTTTCCGCTGGAGAATAACAAATAGGGAGGATATCGTGATGCCCATCAGCAAAGCAAGCACAGCAGCACCAATATAAAACGGGGCAGACGGCCAGTAATGGTTTGTATAGAAGATAAAACAGGCAAAAATAAGAAGAACAGCTAAAAACAGTTCAAACACTAACGTAACAAACAGAAACGCTAAATAAGGCCTGACAATTGCTTTATGCGACACATGTTCTAACGTCATGCCTTGCCACCAAAGCTCCCCGAGACGGCTGAGTTTCTTCATCCCCCATCACCTCAATTATATTGTTAATTCATTGTATGTTGGGGGTGAGGGAGATTTTCATCGTTCCTTTAAATATTGTCAGCTACATAAATATTAGGATCGAGAAAAGAAGTATTGACCATTAGCAGCAAGTAACCATAAAACTTTTAATTAATTTTTATCTTCACTATTTCCTCTACGCTATTTTTATTTGTATTTAATATAAGATAGACTGCTTTAATATCTTCTACAGCAGCAGTTGCGTCTACTTCATTAAAGGAACTTTTTTCAGTTAATTCTTTAAGTGATGTTAATTTATTTGTCACCTTAACAATGGAGTCATACTCCATATATTTATATACAATTTCTAAATCAGAACTTAATAGCTTATGATAAAAATGCTGCACAGATTGTTGTATATCAGTATTCCTTACAGGAGATTTCTTAGCAATTTCATCTAAAGTATTTTCACATTTATAAATTAACTCCTCAAGAACTTCCAATCTTACTTTAGACGCTTCTAAAAAAAGCATAAAGTTTCGCCGGTCTATTCTTTCCTTCACTATGTAGCATGTTAATAGTGTTCCAATACAAGCCACTATAACTCCAGTTATTCCTCCAATTATTTCATTAAGCATGTAGAAAAGCAGCCATATCCACAACAAAAGAAGCGCAAAAATAATTATATATACTTTATAAGATTTCATTTTTCTCAATTTACCGCCTCCTACGCCTATTATTAAGAAAAGAATATTGCTTTAATACAAATTATAACATTTTTGTATATTTATCTTAATTTAATTCTATTAAATTAAAAAACTAAAGTCGATTTCGATAAATTATATATTTATTAACTGAGCTACCAAAGATGACACTAGCTACTATAGTACTATGCTTCTGTAGAAAATTGTCGAACTTTTTTTCTTTATCTAAGTAACTATTTAAAGTAATATTAAAAATGCGACAAAATACCTATACAGGAGTTCATATGTTACATTCTATGATAGACAATCAAGAGCTAGATACAGATTGGATAGAATTGATTTCATATGCTAAGGAGATAGGTATGTCCATAGAGGAAATTAGAAAGATTCTCACTATACTTAAACCTGCTTAAGGTTCTTTTTAGCATAATAATCATTCATCATTAACTTTCTCTCCCTTCCATAAGGAAAGGAGAGTTTTTTATTACTTTCCACTATCTCTTCTCAAATACTGGATTAAGATTTCATCCAGTCATGATAAATTCTTTATAAGATGTTGCTGCAAGTTCCCTACCCCAATGTGTCTACAACTAATAAAAATAGCTGTTTCGCTTAGTGTTTAATGAAAAAAAGCAGGAGATTATCTCCTGCTTTTAGTGCTATCTTTTATGTGATTATTTTCACAAATATTCATTGCTCTATTCAAGCCTTACTATTACTTTTTACAGCTGTGCCGTTCTCCAAGCCCGCACATTCTCCCGTCTATACACATCTGCTTTATCCACTGACTGGAACAGATTCATTTTATATTGAACAACCTCTTTTGCAGCGTCAATGCAATCAGGATAAATAGCATTTGGATCCCACAGCTCTGTTTCAGCAAGTATTTCACGACACTTTTTGTAGAAGGCGTATTTATAATCTGAGGAGATATTAACCTTCTGAATGCCGATTTTAACTGCCTCGGCAATCTCCTCATCTGGGTTGGCAGAGCCGCCATGCAAAACTAGCGGGATATCAACAACTTCTTTGATTTGGCGCAAAATATCCATGCGCAGCTGTGGCTTCATGTCTTTTGGATAAATACCGTGACAAGTGCCGATTGCGACTGCTAATGTGTCAACACCAGTGCTTTCAACGAATTCCCTCGCATCTTCTGGTCTTGTGTAAATAACCTCGGTTACGCCACCTTCAATTGTTGTGCCTGTATTGCCAATTGTTCCTAGCTCTCCTTCTACTGACACGCCAAGAGGATGGGCAATATCGACGATTTGCTTTGTAACTCTGATATTTTCTTCAAGAGGTAGAAGCGAACCGTCAATCATGACAGAGCTGAAGCCGACGTGGATGGCTCTCATAATACTTTCCACACTATCGCCATGATCAAGATGAAGCACAAATGGCACATGACTGTTTTTGATCCGAGCAAGCACATAGTGAAAGAAATCATCCTTTGTGAAATCTAGCTCTGTCGGGTGCACGGCGATAATAGCTGGTGAGTTGTTTTTCTCTGCCTCTTCGACAACCACTCTTAAGAAATTACTGTCCGCTACATTAAAGGCTCCTACTGCAAATTGGTGCTCCTGTGCCACTTCTAATAATTGCTTCATGTTTACTAACATTGTCTCTCCCCATTTCGATCAGATTTTTATAAAGACTTGCCTGTTGACTCAGATAAATCCATATAATATTTAACCATTTCCTTGCCAGCCTCGACTGTACCTTGGATAAGGCGGACATAATCGACAGTCTCATTTTCCTTTAAGTATTCTTGAATGCTGTTGACTTGAGCCTTCATGAAATCAGAACCAACATTTATTTTATTGATGCCAAGGGCAATTGACTTTTTAATATTTGCTTCTCCGCAGCCTGAGCCGCCATGAAGGACAAGGGGTATATTTGTTTCTGCTTTAATTTTCTCGACTATGTCAAAGCGGAATGGCGGCACATAGCCGTCTGGGTAGTCGCCATGACTTGAGCCATAAGAAATCGCTAAAGCATCAATTCCTGTTCGTCTTGCATACTCAATAGCTGCATCCGGGTCTGTGTACATATCATCATTGGTGAGATTATTGCGGGAAACAGAGCCGATATTGCCAATCTCGCCTTCCACACTGGCATCATAGGTTTGAGCAAATTCAACCATCTTTTTGGTAATCTCAATATTTTGTTCAAGCGGATAAGCAGATGCATCCATCATCACACTTGAAAAGCCGTCTCTTAAGCATCTTTTCACAAAGCCTACATCCTTGCCGTGGTCGAGATTAATTGCAACCTCAACGCTTGCGTCGCGTGCCATTTCAATAATCGGCTGTGTCAGCAATTTACTGCCAAGATGTGCTTGTAAATGGTCTTGCAGAAGATCAATGATAACAGGCGCTCTTAATTCTTGAGCTGCTAATATGACGGCCTTTGCTGTCTCTAAATTGAAGCAATTGATAGCCATCACAGCGTATTTTCCTTTGTTGGCACGTGCGAGCATGCCTTTCATGGAAACATACATAAGCCTCTTCCCTCCTGATTAAAATGAGATTTTTACATCAGATAAGTCCATATCTTCTTCCTCTGTTGTTTCCTCCGCTTTCTCGACAGGCTCCTTCTTCCAGAAGAACAGCATCAAGCCTGTTACAACAGAACCAATCAGCAATGCCAGACAGAATAGAAACGGATGATTCATGGCTGGTACGATGAACATGCCGCCAGATGGGACAGGTGAGCCTACACCCCACAGCATGGAGAAACCGCCGCCAACTGCTGCACCGAGTGTACAGGAAACAACTACTCTTACGATATCAACAGCAGCAATAGGAATAACACCTTCAGTAATCATACAAACACCCATTGGAAAAGCAATTTTGATATTATCTTCCTCTGATTTCGTATATTTCTTTTTCTTTAATGCCTTTGATAATACCCATGAGATAGCAACACCGAATGGCGGCACCATAGATGCGAGTATTTTAACGGCTTCTGGTTCATATATGCCTTCAAGCAGCAAGCCGTCGGCAAAGAGGGAGGCGACTTTATTGACAGGACCGCCGAAATCAAATGCTGCCATGCCGCCTAAGATTGCCCCAAACACAAACCTCATCGAGCCTTGCATGCTCGTCAAGAACGATGTTAAGCCATCTGTCGCCCACACAATCGGCACCCCAAGTACAAAGAACATGAGAAGCCCGACGACGAGACTGGAGATGAGAGGAATAATCATCATTGGCATAAGCCCTTCCGCCCATCTTGGCACCTTCAAGTTATTCTTTAAGAAGAGTACAAAGTAACCGACAATAAAACCGCCAAGCATGCCTCCTAAGAAGCCAGCACCAATCGCATTAGCAATCAACCCCATCAGCAAGCCAGGTGCAATTCCTGGACGATCAGCAATCGAGTAGGCAATCGCCCCGGCAATGACCGGAGCAAGCAGCCCCATTCCTAGTACACCTAATGACACAAGAGCGGATGGAATCGAGAAGGCTTCTTGGTAGTTTTCAATAACAGTCCCGCCTGTCAGATTCCCGATCGCAATTAGTAAACCTGAAGCCACTACTAATGGCAGCATATAGGAAATTGCAGTTAACGCATGCTTTTTAATTTGCAGTTTTTTCAGCATATAAAAGACCCCTTCACTGGTTTTTGTTTAATTCAGCTTCAATCTTTTTGTATAGCTGCTTAGGTGCTTTAATAGCAATATGTGTCGGCACCTCCACAATTCTTTTGCCCTTAAAACGCTCCTTTCCGCTCACCTTTATATCTGCGGCAATGATGACAAGATCAGCTGCTTTTATTTCATCCGCTGTCAGCTCATCCTCAATCCCGATTGTTCCTTGTGTCTCAATCCTGACTTTATGGCCAAACTCCTGTCCTGCCTTAATCAGCTTTTCCTTCGCAATATACGTATGTGCAATTCCAGAGGTACAAGCAGAGATTCCAACAATGTTCATAAGATATTCCTCCTGTCAGTTGTTTTCAGCAAAGATCTCAATGAATTCTTTTCTTGTCTTAAGGGACTGGAACTTTTCAATTTTCTCCTCATCAGCAAGCAAGACAGCAACCTTCTGCAGGAGCTTAATATGGGTTGTTGTCTTGTCGCTATTCTTGACAGCAAATAAGATAATAATATTAATCGGTCCCCCATCCAGCGACTCCCACTCTATCTCCTTATTTGTCCTGCCGATGGCAATTGATGTTTTTTGAACAAAGTCTGACTTACCGTGAGGAATGGCAATCCCCTTTTCCAAGCCAGTCGGCCCGGCATTTTCACGAAAAAGGACATCCTCTATAAATGCTTCTTCATCTGTTACGCAACCGTTTACAAATAAAAGGTGGGTTAATTCAGCAATAACACCAAGCTTAGTTGTCGCCTGTAAATCGAGATTAATTAACTCCTCTGTCACAACTTTTGTAAAGTCTAAGTCATCCATTTTCACATCCATTTTGATCCTCCTATTTATTTCTTTATAGCCATCATCTGTTATAGATGATTACTTGATTTTTGTAGTAATCCTTAATAAACTGATCAATCTTGTATTTATCATCTTCATTTAATATCGGGCTGACCAGGATTGTCGGCTTGTCGCTGATGCTGTGTGTTTTCACTGTGGAAATGACCAGCTCAACATCCTCATAATCAGACTGCTTAATGCGCTCTTGAGCGATGATTTTATTAATGTGAATATTCGGAAAGTTTTTCCTGATTTTTTCACTCAGCATATGAGACGTGCCAACTCCACTCGTACATTCAATTAAAATCGGAATCTGGTTCACAAAGCGATCATCATAGGAAATTTGAAAATACAGCGTAATATAACCAATTTCTTCATCTGTCAGATGCTTATCATAGATACCTTCTTCCATTAATTCATTTGCCGAAAATCGAACAAGCTGAAAAATATTAGAGAAATTCGTTTTAATTGATTTCAAGATTGGATTAATAATATAAATCTGGTGATTAAGGCGATAAACCATAGAGTGAAGATGCATCGTCAATCTTTCCCGCAGCTCTCTGTCCTCTGTAAACCGGTAGCCGCTGTTTCTCGAGACTCTGGAAATAAGCTGGTCTGCGAGAGCAATAACCTGGTTATTCAACAATACTTCAGACTGCTGGTTAAGCAGAAATCGGGAGTTAAGCTTATAAGCCTTTAAAATATAGTAGAGATTCAGCATTTCATAATGCTTTAATTGGAAGGAAAATTGCTTTTCAAGCTTTTCAGCTAAAGAACGAACCATTGGATAGATGGCAGAGCTGTCGTCAATCTGTTCATAGATGATTTCCTCATTAGGAAACAGCTGGAGATGATGCGCTTGCTTTTCAATAATGGATAAAAGGGAGCAAAACAAAGTTAAATAATAGGGCTGATCTAAAAGCAAGTCCTGTTCCTCCTGAAACTCATGGAGAATCTGCTTTATTTCTGCTAATCTCCCATTCTTCACCTGAATGTCCTTAATGGAATCAGGAATATCATACTGACAAAACGGATCGCCAATCTGCGTTAAATAGCTTTCAATAATAACAGCCATCAGCCTATACAGAGAGAATTGATCACCACTGATGAAGGTTCCCTCATTCGTCCGAGATAAGCGGATGCCATATGGCACAAGCTTCTTCTCAATATGCTTAAAATCATTCAAGATAGAGCTCTGACTGACAAAATAGCGCTCCGAGATTTTCTGAATAGAAGTCTTGCATGGGGCAATCGAAAGGAGAAATAACAACAAATCTAAACGCCGCTCATTAGGATGCTCGAACTGATCACAATGTGCTGACTCCTCTTCTTCCAATATCTCCAGCAAATAACCATTATTCTCTTTCTTCGTGAGCCGATAAGCAGAGCAATGATTCCCAATATCCTGCATATCACGATAAATCGTCTTCCGTGAAACAGCCAGCCGCTCCGCCAACTCAGAGGCCGTCACAAACCTCCTCTCTCCCAGCAGAATTTCAATAATTTCACATTGACGCTTATTCATGAACTTTCATCACCTCGTTTCTATGCTCTTATCTTACCAACGTGTAAGCGGATACACAATTACAATTTTGGGGTGGATTTTGTGTCCTTATTGGAGGGATACTAACATTGCCTATCATTCAAGATTCCTATTTTTGGTTAATATCATGCGATAATTGAAGAGATTCTAGTCTAAAACATTAAAAAATATAAAAAAGTCTCCTAAATATATGAAGTTTATTATATACTTACAATATTATAGAGTATCGGAGGCTAAATTTTGTGAGTGAATTAAATCAAGAAAAATCCTTTGGGGTAAACTTGATATTAATTGGATTAATTGCTTCTATTATGATTCAATATCCTATAACCCATAATGCATACCACTTATTTCTTGGCTTACTATTGGTCATGATTTTAATAAGGTTTACACAAACTGGTATCAAGTTTAAAAATTTAAATTTATTTTTTTCTTTCACTTTTATATTTGGTTTTATTTATCTAGCTTTTTCAGCTTTAGATAATAGCAGTTTCTTTATTCGTAACTACTTGCTAATGTTCTTGTTAATTTTTTATATGTATCTTATGTTTTCAAAAGAAGGACAAGGCTATGCAATAAAAACCTATAAACAATTGGCCTTACTTCTTAATACACTCTCAGTTTTCAATCTTTACCAAGTTATCTTTAATAAACCCTTATTATTAAAATTTATGGAGTTAAGAACAGTAGGGTACAATTACCATTTAGGAACCGATCAATATCGTACTATGTCTGTTTTTGATCACCCAATTATCTGTGGATTATTTTTTGTAATTGCATTTTTGATAAATATTTATGTAATAAAATCACCAATAATAAAATATCCTTTACAATTTTTGCTATTACTAAATATATATTCTACAATGTCAAGAAGTGCTTGGATTGCATTAGTTATTGTTTTTCTAGTTTATGGAATACTTAACTTTAAAAAAATATTTAAAATTCCCAAAAATATCCGACTAACTTATAATCAAATACTATTTATTTATATAGGAATAATTTTTGCTCTTTTGGGCTTAGGTATGTTAATTCTAAACTTTAATGAGTTATATGAAGCTATAATAAAAAGATTTGGGGACTCATTGAGTTTTAACTCAACTGATGGATCAAGTTTACAACGTACTATGACTATAAGCTTAATACTTGAACACATGAAAAATAGTAATTTGGTTAATTTATTTTTTGGATATGGGAGTAGTAAGGTAGGACCTTTTATGGTTGCTCATCCAATTACGATGCAAGGTTTTTCCACTACAGATAATCAGTATCTAGCTTGGTTTTTTGAACTAGGTCTTATAGGAATTATAGCCTATTTAGCCACTCTTTTTTTCATTCTAAAAAAAATATTTAATAAATCTCGGAATTGGGTATCAGAATTATCATTACTTTG
This sequence comes from Bacillus sp. Au-Bac7, assembly GCF_021341655.1. Classification (NCBI taxonomy): domain Bacteria; kingdom Bacillati; phylum Bacillota; class Bacilli; order Caryophanales; family Bacillaceae; genus Bacillus; species Bacillus sp. Au-Bac7. Next base: position 140,971 of record NZ_JAJTTG010000003.1, read on the forward strand.
TTTAATTGTAATAAGCATTGAGTTATTCTTCTTTGAACTTTTTGAATGGCAAGCTGTTGGGTTAATTTTAGCTTTTGTTGTATCATGCTTAACTTTCAATCATGAAAAGCCTAATAAAATAGAAACTACCAATATAAGTGAATTTAAAAATGTAAGTTAAGTAAATATATACAAATAAAGCAAGAAATTCTTAAAAAATAAAATGAGCTACATGAGAATATATATTTAACCTGAGTCCTAATTTTACACGGATTCAGGTTATTTATTTTATTGATAATAAGACTGTTTTTTTATAAAAAGCTTAACAACATCTATTACATCACTGTTTAGACTAGTATTAATCAACTCATAGATTTTTTAAAGAATGATATAATAATCAATACCTGTTTTTTTAGATACTCATAGTACCAATTGCATATAATAATGATTTTCATATATATCTTTAACTTCCTACTTTCTTACATTATATTACCCTTTTCACCCTATAAACATCTATTTTTACTCAAATCTAAAAATCTCTAACATCCTTTTCTTTTATTATTTCTTTAACTATTATTCTTTGTCCTGTTTTAAACTCAATCTTTTATAATTATAGATATATCTCTTTCTTCTTTATTCATCCTGTTTTATTTTTTCAAAAAAACCTTATAGCGGACAGAGAAATTTCTACTATAAGGTAATTAACCTTTTCATGTTTAAGAAGGCTTATTATAGATTTATTTAGTATCAGATGTAGAAAACTCTACCTTTATGTTTACATTTTGAATATTGTCTAGATGTATACTTAGTTTTTTTAATCCTTCATTCTTACTATTGCTTACTGTTGCTGAATTACTTAATGGGTTAGCATCTAAAACTGAAAATTTAGCTTTCTCTGGAGATTTAAGTTTTACATACAGGATTTTTTCATCCTTAACCAAAATAGCTGTTTTTTTGTCTGTACTCAGACCAATATTGGCCTGAGTATGCATAAACCAATAGACTTCAGAATTTTTTTCCATTTTCACTTCATCTTCCAACAATACTTTCTTTCTATCATTAATAAGAGACAAAGTTCTTTTAATTAAAGTTGCATTTTCATATGCTTTAGTCAAATCAACTGTAACACTAGAACTTTCCTTATCCGTTTTAAAATCACTTAACTTCCCAACAGCATTACTTATCTGGTTTGGATTTGTATTTGGATTAATAACTAAAGTATTCTGGCCTTCTGTTCCCTTTCTATAATATGACCATCTTTTTCCACTCATTTGAAAATAGCCGGGCGAGTTATAATTATCAGTTCCTAGTTCCTCTGCCCACCGAACGCCCTCTGCATCTAAGACGAATGTACCAATATCTAAATCTCCATGACTCGCTTGATTATCTCCTCCATGAATTCCCACAAATATTGAATTAGGATTCGTCCATGATTCTCTCATAGTAACTGTTCCTGTTTTAATATTAGAAAAATATCTATCAAGAGGAAGTTCATTATTGTCTTGACTATAATTTGAAGAATTCTTATACCAAATTAAATTCATTGCATTATATTTTTTCATAGCTGGAACTGCAAGCTCAGGATAGCTATACTTATTAGAAAACCACAGCAATTGAGATAAATTATTGTAATTATCTTTTCCTGAATCCCCTAGGTTAAACAGTCCACCTGGACCTCTCATATATATGTAAAAATAACCAGTTTCTGATAACCCTTTCTTAGTGGAAAGGCCATAATCTGTACCTAGGGATGTATCCATTGCTGAAATAAAATACGCTATATATTTTGTTGCATAATTCCAATATCCAGGTCCTTCTTCTGTACCCCCATCTTCAGCATAAGATGAAAGGGAATTATCAATAGATGCTACAGCATTATCCAGTATATCCGCTGATATATTTTCCGTTTTTGATGATTCATCAGCAATTGCTAGTGCACTAACAATTAGACCACTGTTTACAACAGTATTCCAATTGTTTGTTGCATCCTTCCAAAATATAGGTAAACCATCTACGTCCTGATCACTATTATAAATCTTTAAAGCAGGTCTGAACGCTTTTTCAATAATTGCATTTTCAAGTACTGCTTTTTGTTTTGGCCTTAAATAATCATATAACCAATCATATCCTATAGCTACCGCTGTTGCCATTTCAGCAGTATCTAAAAAATGTGAAGGATTCCAATCCTGAAAACCAGATACTTTCTCTAACTCTTTCCAAGCTCTCTCTGCATAATGCCAGTCTCCTGTAATTTGGTACATTAAGGACAAGGTTATTGTCCTATCTAATACTGTCTGGCTCACAGATAAAATCCTAATACCATCATTCTTTTCATAAGAGGAAAGTGGCTGATTCAGTAAGTTATTAGCATCCTCACTTAAAGTTTCATACCATTGTTTGCTATAACTGTCTAATTTAATATCCTCTTTTATCTTTTGAAAATCATTTTCAGTTGCCATTATCCTGGGATGTTGTTTATTAGGCGAGTTACTTTTTAAATCTTGTATTATTTCTTGGGGAGTAGGATTTTCAACCCTTTCATTCTGTTGTTTATCTTTTTCCATTTTTTTACTATCATATATTTCATTTGTCCCTTTCATTTGTATAAATAGATAGAGGAAAACAGATATTATTAAGATAGCTACTATATATAATTGATTTTTCTTAAACTTCATATAATTCCCCCACATTCCTTATCGAAGACAATTATTCCTAATTTAGTATTTAATCCTGCAAATTTTAATCAATAGGATAAAGAGAAACTAATTATGACTAGAAAATAACAATTTTAATTTGTACAGAGGTAAAAAGAGGAGTATTAAATTGAAAAGAACTATTAGATAGAAAAAAAGAAAAGAATAAATTACATCAAATTTAAAATGGGGTTCTTTCATAGAAAGTCCCCATTTCGTTTTACTTTATAACTTCTTCTAAAATCAAAGAAAATTCCTTAACATCAGGTCTACCAATAGATTGATAGTTAATGCCAGCTTCCTTCGCTGCAGTCAATGAATAACAATTACGTCCATCATATACATATGGAGTCTTCATTTTTTCTCTGAACAAGTTCAAGTCAATAGTTTTTATTTCATCCCACTCTGTAAACACAAAGCAAATGTCTGCATCTTCCAAAACCTTTTCAGCAGAATCCTCATACACAACTTGTGTCGGATAAATCTTCTTGAAGTTCTCTACTCCAACTGGATCAAATGCATGAACTTTGGCACCTTGATTCAATAACAAACGAACGTTTGGAATAGATGGAGCTTCCCTTAAATCATCCGTACCCGGTTTAAACGTTAATCCAAGAACAGCTACCTTCAATCCTTGGAAGGTAGGGAAATCTTGTCTTGCCTTCTTAATTAGCTTAAAGCGCTGCTTTTCATTTACCTCGATAGCTGCTTTAACCGTTCGAAGAACATAACCTTCTTCCTCCGATAACCAGTGTAGTGCCTTCGTATCTTTCGGGAAGCAAGATCCGCCATAACCAATTCCAGGGTTCAAGAACTTATTACCAATACGAGCATCATAGCTCATTCCGTTCGTAACATCCTCTATATTAGCACCAACTGCTTCACATAGGTTTGCGATATCATTTACAAAGGAAATTTTTAGTGCCAAGAAGTCATTTGAAGCATACTTAACCATCTCTGCACTGCGACGGTTCATAGAAAGGATTGGCTGATTGAATGGTTCATAAATTCCAGTCAGCACTTCCTTCGCTCGATCACTTTCAACCCCAATTACAATACGAGATGCATTCAATGTGTCCCTAACTGCTGTCCCTTGTGCAAGGAACTCAGGATTAGAAGCAACTTCTACATTCACATCGTGTTTTAGATGATTTTTAATGAAGACTTCCACCTTATCATTTGTCCCAATAGGAACCGTTGACTTAATGACAACTAGGCAGTCTCTTTGAATATTTTCGGCAATTTGACGGGCAACTGTATAAACAAAGTTTAAGTTTGCTGATCCATCCTCATTTTCTGGAGTTCCTACCCCAATGAAGATAACATCTGACTGTGCATAAGAGCTTTCATAATCAGTTGTAAATGCTAATTTGCCAGCTTGAGAGTTTTTAACGATCAATTCATCTAACTGTGGTTCATAAATAGGGGATATACCTTTGTTCAAAAGGTCAATCTTATCCTGAATATTATCCACACATGTAACCGAATGACCCACTTCAGCTAAACAAACACCTGTGACTAGCCCAACATAACCTGTTCCTGCTACTGTGATATTAGTCAATTCGAAGTCCCCCTTTTATAATTTTGAAAACAATATTAGGAGCAATTTAGATTAATTCTTAATTGTTCTTAAGTTAAAAAGTATATTGACTTTCAAAATAATTTTGATATTCACCACTAATAATTTGCTCCCACCATTCTTTATTATCTAGATACCATTGGATAGTTTGAGCAATTCCTGTTTCAAACGTATAAGTAGGTTCCCATCCTAATTTTTCTAGCTTAGTAGGATCAATTGCATAACGTTTATCGTGTCCTAAACGGTCTGTTACAAATTCAATTAGTTCTTCAGATTTTCCTAGTGCACTGATAATAGTTTTTACTACTTCTAGATTTGTACGTTCATTATGTCCACCAACATTATACACTTCACCATTTTCACCCTCATGAAGTACTAAATCAATTGCAGCACAATGATCAATTACATGAAGCCAATCACGGATGTTTTTCCCGTCTCCATAAACTGGTATCTTCTGGTCATTTAAAACACGTGAAATTGTCAATGGAATTAATTTCTCTGGAAAATGGAAAGGACCATAATTATTGGAACAACGAGTAATATTAATTGGTAGACCAAACGTCTCATGGTATGCACGAACAAGCAAATCAGATGATGCTTTGCTGGCACTGTATGGGCTGTTAGGCTGTAATGGTGTATCTTCTGTAAAGAAAGTTGTTGGATCAAAATCCAGTTCTCCATATACTTCGTCTGTTGAAACATGAACGAATTTGCTAATTGAGAATTCCTTCGCAGCATCTAACAATACTTGTGTGCCCAATACATTTGTTTTCACAAATATACCAGGATCAGTGATTGATCTGTCCACATGGCTTTCTGCAGCAAAATGTGTGACATAATTAAATCTTTCCTCTTCAAAGAGTCTAAATATTGCTTCACGATCTGCAATATCTTCCTTTACAAAACGATAGTTCTCCTTATCTTCAAGCGACTTATGCTTTGTTAAATCCCCTGCATACGTTAATAGATCGAGATTGTATATATCATACTCAGGATATTTATTTACCATATACTGAACAAAGTTTCCTCCGATAAAACCTGCTCCACCAGTAACTAATATTTTTTTTCTCTCCACTTATTTCACCTCTTCTTGTAATACGGCTATATATCTTTGTAAAGCATCTTGCCAATCTGGTAGTCTATTAAACCCGCTATTTTCTAATTTATCCTTAGACATCCTTGAATTCTTTGGTCTTACCGCTTTAGTAGGATATTCTTCAGTACTTATATTATTTACTTCAACTTCTTTTCCTGCTACCTTAAATATTTCCTGTGCAAAATCAGCCCAGTTTGTAAATCCCTCGTTAGAGGCATGATAAATACCATATTTATCAGTAGCAATCATATCAAGCAATAACTTTGCCAAATCTACAGTATATGTTGGTGAACCAAACTGATCCCCCACAACATTTAAATTTGTTCGAGTTTCAGACAGTCTTAACATTGTTTTAATAAAATTATTACCATTAATCCCGAAAACCCAGGATATTCTTACAATGAAATACTTTTCAAGTATTTCCTGCACTATTTTTTCACCGTGATATTTTGTCTTACCATAGTATCCTTGAGGATTTGCTTTATCTCCCTCTGTAAATGGAGTATCTCCCGTTCCCTCATATACATAATCGGTACTTATATAAATAAATTTAGCATCTATTGTCTTTGCAGCTTCTGCCAAATATTTGGTCCCATTAACATTTACATTCCAACAAGTTTCTTTATCATCTTCAGCAGCATCAACTGCTGTATAAGCAGCACAATGAATGATTGCATCAGGTTTTGAGTTATGTATGTATGTTTTTACGCTTTCTTCATTTGTTATATCTAACTCTTTACGAGTAAGACCTAACATTTCATATTCACGTTTATTTCCTTCAAGCACAACATCATATCCAAGTTGGCCGTTGTAACCAGTCACAAGTATCTTCATTTACTTTCACCATAAATAAAGTTATTATCTGCTTCTTCAATACCTGGAGCGTTTTGATCTTTTTCTGAAAGTACTGGCGTTATATCTAATGGCCATTCTATATTAATATTAGGGTCATTCCAGATAATACCTCTATCGCATTCTGGAGCATATAAATTATCCACTTTATATTGAACCTCAACATCATTGGTAATTGTCATAAACCCATGCGCAAAGCCCTGTGGAATTAATAATTGCTTTTTATTTTCAGCAGAAAGCTCTATACCAAACCATTTTCCAAAAGTAGAACTTCCCTTTCTAATATCGACTGCAACATCATAAATAGCTCCCTTTGTACAACGAACTAGCTTTGTTTGAGCTTTAGGATTGAGCTGATAATGCAAACCTCTTAAGGTGCCCTTTGCTGCAGAGAAGGATTGGTTATCTTGAACAAACTTAATGTCTATACCAGCTTTTTGAAAGTTCTCTTCATTATATGTTTCCATAAACCAGCCTCGATGGTCTCCAAAAACTTTGGGTTCTACAACTTTTAATCCCTCAATGAAAGTATCTATAATATTCATATTAATCTCCCATTCTAGTATTTGATTTCACCATTTGCTACTTTTAGCAAGTATTGTCCATAGCCAGTTTTAGAATAGAAATTCCCTCTTTCAACTAATTGATCACGAGTAATCCAATTGTTAATATAGCCAATTTCCTCTAATGCTGCTATTTTTATTCCTTGATAATCTTCAACTGTACGAACAAAATTAGATGCATCAACTAAACTTTGATGTGTACCTGTATCTAACCATGTAAATCCTCTGCCTAACAGTTCTACTTCTAGTTCTCCTAGTTGTAAATATGCTTCATTAACAGAGGTTATTTCCAATTCACCACGTTCTGAAGGTTTTACATTTTTAGCAATATCCACAACTCTATTATCATAGAAATATAAACCAGTTATTGCATATCTAGATTTTGGAACCTTTGGCTTTTCCTCCACACTAATAACTTTCCCATCAGTATTAAATTCGACAACCCCGAACCGTTCTGGATCTTGAACATGATACCCAAAAACCGTTGCCCCATTTTCCTTTTGAGCTGCTCTCTGAAGAATTTTTCTAATGCCACTTCCATAATATATATTATCTCCTAATATCATGGCGACAGAATCGTCACCAATAAACTCTTCGCCAATGATAAAGGCTTGAGCAAGCCCATCAGGAGTAGGCTGAACTTTGTATTGTAAAGAAATTCCATACTGAGAGCCATCCCCCAAAAGGGCTTCAAAACGAGGAGTGTCCTCTGGTGTTGAAATAATTAATATTTCCTTAATTCCGGCCAACATTAATGTAGATAACGGGTAATATATCATTGGTTTATCATTAATTGGTAGTAGTTGTTTACTTGTAACCTGTGTTAACGGATATAGTCTTGTTCCACTCCCACCAGCTAGGATTATACCTTTCATACTTGTCCCTTCCTTCACTTTAATTATAAGTATTTTCCAAAGCTAAAAATTAATATAGTTATACTTACTACCCACGTTCACGTTTTAACAAAATCTTTAATTCACTTATAGTTATTACTATTTCTTGTCTTTTAATTATTAAATAAATGATATATGTTATTAAATATATTATTATTCCATAAATTGATGCTACATACCAACCTAAAAGAATAAATAATATTGATAACAACATCTCAAATAATATATCTTTATTTACATTAAGATTTAAAATTTTTGATAATATTTTCTCTGCTAATATGCATCTAATCGCAACAAGAATTACAATTGATGTAACTGCTAAAGTCAGATTTTTGAATAATAATGTAAATAGTATAGTAAATATTAAGCTGAAAATTACAGTTATTATATTTATAACTAATATTAATTTCTCTTTACGAAGTGTCTTTAGATATGTATTTATAAGGAGAGCCATTTTACCTTCGTAAATACACATTGGAAAAATCAGCACTAAATAGATTAAACTGTCTGCATATTGTGGAAGCCATAGAGATATTATTAATTTTAAAGGATAATAAACAATGATTAATCCCAATAAAGGAACCATTAATAGTGATCTCATAGTGTGATATATTTTCAGGAGATTTTCCTCATTTGTTCTTCGTAAAAGAGGAAAAATAACAATTCCAATAGCATTTACAAAAATCATAACTAAATTAGAAATACTAATTATTAATGACACTTTACCAAACGTAGCCACATCCCATGTCCTCTCAATTCCAAACCTAACTACCCCAATTATTAAGAGGCTGGCAATATTCGCAAACATTAATTGGATACCAACACTAATATTCTGAAAAGCTTCCCTTATACTAATATATAAATCAGATATCTTTCTAAAGACTATATCTCTACAACAGTATGTCGAATATAGCAATGCGAATAATTTACCTGCAGTATCAGCAAGTATTAATATCTTATAATTTCTAAAACCGACTACTAAAAATAGAATGATAAGAAGACAATAGATTATCTTTTCCAACATTGTTATTTGGGCATATTCTTTTATTCTATTTGTCGCTTGCATTAAGTATAATAACATCCCTCGAATGTTAACTATTAACATTCCAATGGCAGTCATTTTAATTATGAATAATTTATCAATATCCTGAATAAATAGATTAGATGCTATTATTAATATTACTAATAAGGCACTTTGAAAGAGGACAAGCATCCAAAATTGAGAAAAAAATAACTTCTTATTTAAATCTATATAATCTTTACCGCCATATCTAAGATAAATTCCATCATTCCAACCAAAATGCAAGAAACCTACATAAGAAATATAGAACATATATAATTGCCAATAACCATATTCCTCAACACCTAAAAGTTTTGGTACTATAAGTATTACTAACGTTGATATAAATAATGATAAGAAATTTGATGTCAAAGTATATGAAAAATTCTTAACAAAATTTAATGCTTTTTTATTCAAATTTATCCCTCTTCAAAATTATTGCAAGTAGAGTTTACAAAGTAAACTTAATGTAATAAAATAATTTTGTTTGTTATACACTCTTCATATTATCAATATAAACTTTGTTGTTTTTTTGTATCTTTGACAACTCTTTCAACGAATTAACCATATTTTTATAAACAAATAACCTTTTCTTTTTAGGTCTATTGAATAATGCATCTGTTGAAGAGTCTTCTTTATGCAAAATTTGAATTTTGGGGTAATAAACTACCTTAAGGTTTTCTTTATTTGCTATATAAAAAAGAATGTGCTCTTCCATATACATAAATGTATTATCATACAAACCATTATAATTATTTACAAAATCCGGGCTTAAAATCAAGCAAGAACCATGTAATTGTATATCTTCAAGTTCTGACTCCCAATTTGCGTTATTATAATACTTATTATTATTATTTTCCCCTTTTAAAGAAAAGTAAGTATTCATTATCAAATCTTCGCAACCAATACGATTAAGAAATATTTTAGTTTTTATTCTTAGAATCATTTTTCTTATTTCTGATTCGTCTATTTCCTCTAATAACTGAGGGTTTTGATGTAATCCATCTTTTGTGGATACAATATCTGGTCCCAAAATATGAAATTTACTTTTATTGTATCTTGCTAGTAAATCACTTAGAAAACTTTTCTGTTTAATTATAGTGTCATTATTAATTAGAATTACAAAATCTGCTCCTAATTGATCCTTTGCATACCTATAACCTAAATTATTTCCTTTAGCAAAACCTAAATTTTCTTTACTCTTTTTAATAAATACCTTGCTAATTCCTTTAAAGGTTTGCTCTAACATTTCTCCACTATCGTTTGGAGAACCGTTATCCACTACTACGATATTATAATCATTGTAGTCTACATTAGATATTATAGAATCTATACATTCCCTAGTATCTTCAAACGTTAGATAATGTAGAATTACAAAAGTAACTTTCATTTAGAATTCTCCTTATATATAAATAACATTCGCTCATATTAACTTTTTATTAAACTGCTAATCTCTTTTTCAAATCTTTCTACAAATGCTACTTTATTGGATTCACCTTTACTCTTATATTTGTCATGTAGATTATCTTTATTACTTAACAAAGACTTTAATTCATCAATTTCTTCAACAAGAATGATTTTGTTCTCATTTGCTAACCTTTTTGCAAAGATTAATTGATGATTATCAATATGCTCATCATATTTTTTTTGTCTTGGAACAACCACGGGAATCTTATTATGCGAATATGCTAAAAAAATACTAGCCGGTCCTCCATGAGTAATTATTAAATCAGCCTCCGCTGCATAATTATTCATTTCGATAAATGATAATAACTTTTCATATTTAAATGTACGAGGTTGATAATCACTATAACCTATTTGTGCGATTACTTCTTCAGTAATAACGCCTTGCTCTTTCAATATGTCTATTTTTTCTAATAACCTATTAAATTGTTGCTCATGGGTTCCAACTGTAACAAATATCATAAAATGCCTCCTATATTTGTCCCTTTAGGATAAAACTTCTTTTGTTCTTCCCATTGGAGTATAAATTTATCTGTAATAGGATAAACAATTTTCCCTGTTATAGTTGGAAGATCAACTCTATCATAAACTTCAATATAAACTAATTTTGCTCCGAAAAGCTTGCCGATGTAAAAGAAAGGAATTGCTGGAGCTGCACCAGAAGAAATAATTAAATCTGGTTTTTCTTTGAAAAGTACTTTAAAAGCTAAAAAAGTATTTTTTATTAAATTCTTAATATTTCTATTCGTTGGGAAATAACACCAATACTTTTTTTCGTTCAAAAGTAGACTCTTAGCATCTTCCTTTTCAAAGGTTACCCAAAACCTATCATGCTTTTCCCAAAACTCTTTTAAATAGTATAAATGTGTCAAATGACCACCACTAGAACCTACTAAGCATATTTTCATATAATTTCTCCTATTATTATTTTAATTTTTTATAAATCTCATTCTTTCAATTAAAGGACCAAGATATATTAATAGAAACTCTCTTTTTGGCAATGTAAAAAATATACTTATTAGTATTAACGTTATTTTCTGTTTCAATTGTATCTTTGAATATTGATTAGACTTCTTATAATATTTAAGAGCAGATTTATAATTTCTTGATTTGAGATAAGCAGTAACAATCTCCATATAATGCATTTTATAAATTGTATTACCCTCATCAACAGTCAGTTTCTTAATATCCCCTTCAAACTTTGACAGAAAATATTCTTTCACTTCTAAAAAGGTTTGAGGATTAGGTATATTAATCCGTGAATCTTTATGTATGTTAATAAGAACATCATTAATAGATAGTATTTCATATTCCCTAAACATTCTTAATAAAATGTCCCAATCTTGATGACGCTTAAGTGATTCATCGAACAATCCTATATTAGAAAATACCTCTGACTTGAATAAAACATTAGAGCCCGAACCTGTTCCCCATTTCATCTGAAGTAATTCGGAAATTAGATTCCCATTTTCCAGTGGAATATTTCTCTTAATTACTTTGTTTCCTCTGATAATGTTATAACCACCATACACGGCTCCAATTTTCTTATTAGTTTTCCTCAAAATTTCAACTTGCATACTAATTTTTTTTTCTAAAAATTCATCATCATCATCTAGAAATGCTATATACTTACCATTAGAATTTTTTATTCCAGTATTTCTTGCAGCAGAACCATTAAGATTCTGCTCATGCTGTAAATACTTTATATTTTTATAATCCTTGTATTTTTCCATTAAAAGCTCAGTTTGCTTTCTATATTTGCTATTAGTATCATTATCATCTACTACAATAATTTCAATTGGAGTATAAGTTTGACCTAAAACACTTTCAATAGCCCTGCTTAAGAAATCAGACCTTTTATATGTTGGTATAATTACTGTGACTAATTCACTCAATTCCCTACCAACCTCCTTTAACCTATCAAATAAAATAATATAGCTCATTTAATAAGCATCTCTGGACCCAAATAACACAAAAAATGTCCTTATAATTAATTTAATATCTAGATATGTATTTCTCTCATTAATATACTTAATATCCAATAAGATCCACTCATCAAAACCTATATTACTTCTACCACTTACTTGCCAATAGCATGTTAAGCCTGGAGTAACCTTTAAACGTTGTTTTTCGTATGACCCATATAGGGCCACCTCATTGGGTAATGGAGGTCTTGGTCCTACTAGACTCATATCTCCTATAAGCACATTGAGTAACTGTGGTAATTCATCAATACTAGTTTTTCTGATGAATTTTCCTATTTTTGTAATTCTAGGATCGTTCTTCATTTTGAAAACTGGACCATCAGCTTCATTTTGTTCCAATAATGATGCTTTTAATTCTTCTGCATTAGAAACCATTGACCGAAATTTATACATATAAAATTCTTTCTCATCTTTACCAATTCTAATTTGTCTAAATAGGATTGGACCTTTAGGGTCCTCTAATTTAATTAATATTGCAATTATTATTATTAATGGTGATAGAACTAGTAGACCAAAAATTGATGAAACTACATCAATAAAACGTTTAGTTATCAAATAGGCCTTTTGTTCCCTCATTTCAACTGTTCTATATTGTTCCTTGGCTTCATTTACAGCATTTTTATTTGAGGTTGTATAAGACAATTTTGAATCACCACTTTCTAAGATTATTTAGTTAGTACTGATAGCAGAAACTTTATAATTCTACCATTTAATTAAAAAATTCCAAAAAGCTTTCTTTTTTTTATAGGTTCCGGTATTTCTTTATATATATTTTCATTTCCCAATAACTTTTCGGAATTATCTAAAAATAAGTATACGTATTCCATTCCATATTGGTCTTTTATTAACTCATACGCAGTTTTCATTTTAAAAGAGCGAGTGTTCGTGTTGTGGGCATCGGATGCTATAAAATGTGTTAGATTATATTCAATTAGCTGTTTTGAAAATTTTTGTACAGATTTACCGAAATATCCTGCAACACTTGCAGCAGTTACTTGTGTTAATGCACCATTTTTCACTAAATTGTAGAGAATTTCTGGCTTATCAAGTAACTCTTTATTCCGTTCAGGATGTACTATGATTGGGGTTAAACCTTCGAGTTGTATATCATAAAGCAATCTATCAGTATATCTCGGAACAACTGAAGACGGAAATTCAATAAACAAGTAATTTGTATTGGAAAGAGTAAGGATTTCTCCTTTATTGTAATCATCTATTATCTCCCCATAAATTCTGTTTTCTTGTCCTGGAAGAATAGTTAGTGGTATATTTTCTTTTTCTAACAAACTATTAAAATTATCTACATGTTTAACAATTTCTCTTTTTGTATTATCAAACATATTATTTCTGTGATGTGGTGTAGCAATTATTGTTTTAATACCTTCCTTTACAGCTTCCCTTGCCATGGATAAACTTTTATCAATTGTTGCTGGACCATCATCAATTCCAGGCAATATATGACAATGAATATCAATCATTCTAATTTACCTTCCTTCTTTTAAAAAGGATCTTATTCTATATGTTTCAGATTATTAGTACAGCTTACAGAACAAACTAAAATCATTAGTTTGTTCCGTAGTAATAATAATTTCCCTTTTTATCAATCTTCTTATTATTTAACACAACTCCTAAAAGTCGACCGTTAGTAGCAGTCAGAAGTTCCTTTGTTTTAATTAAAGAATCTTTTTCTGTTTTTCCACTACTAACAACTAAAACACTTCCCTGACACAAGTTACCTAATATTTGTGCATCAGTTACAGCAAGTACAGGCGGTGTATCAAAAACTATAAGATCAAATTCCTCTAAAGCTTGCTCCATAAAATGTTGCATAGCTTTTGAACCTAACAATTCAGATGGATTAGGAGGAATTGGACCACTCGGCAGCACATACAAATTACCTTCGTCTGTTTTATTCACTGCCTCCATTACTCCTATTTGATTAGTTAATATTGAAGTTAAACCAGTATTATTTGTTAACTTAAACGTATAATGAACAGTTGGTTTTCTCAAATCCGCATCAACTAATAAGACTGTTTTCCCCTGCTGTGCAAATACAACTGCAAGATTAGCTGTAGTAGTAGACTTACCCTCACCTGGTCCAGAGGAAGTAACCATCAAAGAACGGATTTCTTCGTCTACACTTGAATATAAAATGTTAGTACGTATAGTTCGGTATTGCTCGGATATGGGAGACTTAGGATCATACTTTGCTATAAGCTTTCTTTTACTATCCAATAATTTTCTTTTACTACTTGTAATAGTTGGCACTTAACTAGCTCCCTTCATTCTTCCATTAGTTGTTCCTCTTACTTTAGCATCAAAACTTTCATCAATAACAGTAATCGCGCCCAAGACAGGTAATTCTAATAATCTCTCAACATCTTGTTCTGTTTTAACAGTATTATCGAAATACTCCAGTAAGAAGGCTAATCCTATACCTATTAGAAGACCAATTACTGCAGCAATAGCAATATTTAATGGTGGATTAGGACTAACTGGTGATTGGTTTTCCTGATCATCAGCAAGCGGAAGTATTGTAACATTATCAACACTCATTATATCTTTTATTTCTGTTTCAAATACTTCAGCAGTCTTATTTGCAATCTCTAACGCAATTGCTGGATTAGGATCAGTTACAGAAACGGTCATAATTTGTGAATTTTGTGCACTTTCCACTATTATCTTATCGTTCAGATCTGAGACACTGATATCTAAACCAAGGTCATTTTTCACTTCATTAAGAATAGCTGCACTTTTTAATATCACACTATATGTACTAATTAACTGAACGTTAGTTTGTACTTCATTGTAATTATATACAGACTGATCTTCCTTCGTTTGATTCACCAGTATTTGGGTAGAAGATTTATATTCTGGTGTCAAGACAAAATAACTAACTAACCCGCTTCCTATCATTGCAATTAATGTAACTGAGATTATTAATAGTAATCTTTTTCGTAATGTCTGAAATAATTCTTTGAGACTTATTGTTTCTTCCATGACTTCCTCCTAGAAAAATTATAAAAACATGAATTATTATAACATAATTAATTGCTAAATTTGTCGATTCTTGACATACTTTTAGTAGATTGCTTACATTTGCTCTTTTACTTTATCAAGTATTTTGTTATTTTAATAGTATTAATTTAAACTTGGGAAATTTTTCCCTAAAAATGCAGGGATTTCCCTTTTATTTTCTTTTTTACATAATTAAAATATCCTAATTTTGTTTGGAGGTTATAATGAAAACTTTAATAGTCACCGTTCTTGCTTTAATACTTGCTGCTGTTCTGGTATTTGGCAATATTCATTGGAATTCAAGAAGTTCTGAACAAGCTTCTACTCCAGCTATCACCAAATCTGACACTAATACAGAAGCTGAACCTGAAATCGACAAGGAGTATTATTTAGAGCTTGCTGCTAATTGGCCTGAGGAAGCTAAGGAGCAATTAGAAAACAAATTAAACAGCAATAAAACTTTTAAAATTATCCTGCTTGGATCTAATTCAATCGGCAGTGATTCTCTTGGTTTGCAAAATTATTTAAAAGAAGCTCTCTCTGAAAAATATGAAAAGCATGTAGAGCTTGAAAGTATTGTTTATGAAAACACAACAGCTGATTATGTACTTAACAATGAAAAAGAAAAGCTAGTTGATTTAAAGCCTGATATGGTCATTTTTGAACCATTTCTCTTAAACGATAATAATGTTGTGGCAATTCCTGACACTGTGTCAAATATTTCCTCTATTATAGAGGAAACGGCTGCGGCTCTTCCTGATGTTACGTTTATTCTGCAACCGCCAAATCAAATATATGATGCAAATCTATATCCTATGCAAGTTGCTGCGTTGCAGGAATATGCAAAAGACCAAAACCTTACATATTTGAATCATTGGGAGGTATGGCCAGCAGGCAATGATGGTACTGTAAATGATTATCTTAATGCTGATGCACGACCTAATGAGTCTGGATTTAAATTATGGAGTGATTACCTCTCAGATTATTTGATTTCCGAATAGCGAGCTTTAAGCTCGCTATTTTACTATTTATTCGTTCTATATAACGCACAACTTATAATAACACCTAAAAATCCTTTCGTAAATAGGACTTTTGTAAATTTATTACCTATTTTTCTCCTTAAAACATGTAAACGCTTCCTAGTTTCTTCTATTATATATACGAATATTTATAAAAATATTTAAACAGTGTTTATATAAACATATCACTATCTTTTTCAGAAGAATGTAATGTTACACAAATATAATTTTTTCCTCACCTTCCCGTTATACTCCTACTTGAATTGTAATTAATAAATTTTTCTATTAAAAATTATTAAATTTAGGTTTATAGGCTAAAATACTTGGGTATTTAGTCACTGTTATGATGTTTTTTTCTCTAAATTAATAATAATGAGGTGATTATCAGGATTTAATTCATAAAAATAAGTCATTTATTTATGTTCTTTGAAGCGTTATTGCTAAGGACGTTTTTTATACAAATATATTTCAGTTTCAAAATTCTTAACATCAAAAAATACAAATTAAAGTTATTGCGAGGGGCAAAAATGGGAATTAGAAGAAAAGTGTTTATTGGGTTCGGTGCGATATTATTGTTTATTATTGGGTTTGCTGTTGTTGGTTATTGGGGAAATGATCGTGCTGATAATCAGATGGCAACATTAATTGATACAGATTATAGACTTGTTTCTTTGGCAAATAACCTGGAGGAAAATGTTGCGGAACGTGTTATTATCGCTCGTGGTTATGTGTTATATGGAAATGAAAAATATAAAACGCAGTTTGCTCAGAAAACAGAGGAAGCTGACTTGTTAATGGATGAAATGAAAGAAATATTAGGGGATAATGCAGATTTTGCTGATGCTGTTGCGAAAACGGCAAAATGGGAGAACCTCATTACAGATCAAGTTATTCCTGCTTACGATGAAGGGGGTTTTGATGCTGCAATACCATTAATGGAGCAATATTGCCAAGTGTGGTCGTCAGATGCTATGGATGCTTGGGATAAGATAAAGGATACAGTTGATGGGCAATTATTTAAAACAAGTGATAGCATCATCTCGGAAAACCATGCCCAGAAGAATGTATTTATGGTAATGGCTGTTTTAACTGCAGTGATCGTGTTAGCTGTGGCTGCATGGATGATTTACACTGTCGTAAAACCAATCAAAGTAATTGAAGGAAGACTTACTCAAATTAGTAATAATGATTTATCTGGAGAACCACTTTCTATCAATAGTAAGGATGAATTCTCGCAGCTTGCTAATGCTGTGAATATGATGGTCGCAAGCTTAGTAGGCATGATTGACCGCATTAAAACAACAGAAGGAAGATTGTTGAACACTTCAAGTCAGCTGCTTGGTGCAAGACAGGATTTGGAGGCCCAATCAGGTGGAATTCTTGAGTCTTTTGAACAAGTATCTATCGGTTCTATGCTTCAAAAGAATACAGCTAATGACATGGCTGCAACGATGTCTGAAGGTGCAAAAGGTATTGAGCTTATTGCAAGCTCCTCCTCTTCAGTTGCCGACTACTCAGTCCGTGTTAATGACGCAGCAAGTGAAGGTAATAAAGTTATTCAAGAAACTTTGGATGAGTTAAAGGGCTTAAATAGTACTGTTACGGAAACAGTTTCCGTTATGGAAGGTCTCGGAGAAAGAACAAATAGAATTGGAGCAATATCAGAGGTTATCACTAATATTGCAGAGCAGACGAACCTGCTTGCTCTTAATGCGACAATTGAAGCTGCAAGAGCTGGCGAACATGGGAAAGGATTTGCTGTGGTTGCAACAGAGGTTAGAAAGCTTGCAGAGAACTCTAAAGCATCTGCAGAGGAAATTGCTGATTTGATTGCAGCAGTTAAACATGATACAGAAACAGCAGTCACTTCAACTATTAAAAGTAAAAGTGAGATGGAAAGCAGCTTATTTGCAGCTAATAATGCTGGTTTAGCCTTTAAAAACATTTTAGCTTCTATCGAAAATATCGTCGCTCAGATTCAAGATATCTCTGCTACATCTGAGGAACTGTCTGCTAGTGTTGAGGAAATCACAGCCTCTGCTGATGAATTGGCCGCTATTGCAAGTGAAAATGTTGACCATGTTAATGCTGTAGCCTCTGCTTCTCAAAATCAAACTGCAACTAATGAACAAGTGGGCAGTTTGATAAATGAGCTGAATGAGATGTCTAAGGAACTTAATGATACAATGGAAAGATTCAAGCTATAATTAGTCAAAACGCCGCTTATTAAACGGCGTTTTTCTATACATTTTAATAAACCAACTGAACCTCCCGATGCTCCCAAACATCAAACAAATTCCCGTCCAAGTCCTCTAATGTGAAAAAGTTTCCATTATGTCCTTCATAGCTGATGTCGCTCACCAGTACTCCTTTTGCTAACAGCCTTTTATGAAGGAATTCAATATCGTCGGTGAAGAAGGTGATGATCCAGCGTTTTCTGCCTTCGACACGAAAGTGGGCACGAGACATGTCATCACTTTGTAAAAGATGCAGGATAGGTCGGTCATCCCGGAATAAACTGACGGAATCTTCTTGATGATGTCTTGCATTAAAGCCGAAGTTTTCCGTCCACCACTCAGCAGCTCTTTCCATATCTGCTGTTGGGATAACATTATAAGCGATACCTAATACTCTTCCCCTTGTACTGATGTTAGCTGTCATTCTCTTCACACTCCTTAATTCAATCGATTATTTTCTCATAAATTTGTTATTCTATCTCCTAGATGAAAATACCTTTCAGTTGCGCAAAGATAATGTTTCGGAACAGAATAATTGAATGCGCTTTCCTTGGGTGTTATAGTGAAAATAAGTATGACATATAATAACGAACGGAGATGTACTTATGCTGAATGTCAGAGGCTTATCATATAAAGATGTTAAAATCAGCCACTTGAGCTCCTTTGATGGCTATCAGATAAACTTTCGCCTTAATGATCATTTATATCAGTTTCTTGTGGGTAATAAGAAAAGACCTTTCCCTTTGAATGTGATGCATATCTTTAAAGAAAAGGATGTATGTGCCTTCTGCAATAAAACCATATATCCATATCCTGCAGGACAGCAAATTTGCCTTGAGTTCCAGAAGCATTTACCTTCCTTGCTGAATCATTTCCAGACTGTGTATCCGCAAGACTTTAAAGCTTAGGAGGGAGAAGTGCTCCCTCCTTTTTCTTATAATAATTCAATCCATTTAGAAGATATATACATTCCCTCTCCACCAACTTCCAATGCTTCCACATTATTATTAGCATCAACCTTAACATGAGAGATAATTTCTGATGGGGCATTCATCGCATGTCCTTGTTCAAAAATAAGGCTTGTGGCGCCTGGCTTCACTACATTATGTTTATAAAGATAGCCTGTTAACGCTCCACTTGCCGTGCCTGTTGCGCTTTCCTCATTGATGTCATATAGCGGTGCAAAATTACGGCAGAAGGCATCAACTCCAGAATCTGTATCTAAAGTAAAGACATGATAACCGACTACTTCCAGCTTGGCGCTTATTTCTTTCATTCTATTAAAATCTGGTTGAAGCGTTTGTAGCACTTGATTATTTTTGACTGGAATGATGATATCCTTTAATCCTGTTGAGACTATCTCAATAGGAAGAGTTGTCATGATATCCGCCTCATTAATTTGCAGTGACTCGGCAATTTCCTTTTTATCCAACTCTTGACCAAATTGGGGATTATTTTGTGTTAGAAAAACTTTCTCCCCTTCTATTCGAACTGGCAGGATGCCTGCTTTCGTTTCAATTGTAAAGTTGTTTTTGCTGACAGCCTTTCTTTGTACTAATAAAGCAAAAGAAGCAATTGTTGCATGGCCGCATAAGTCCACCTCAGACACAGGTGTAAAGTATTTGATTTTATAGTCAGCTGCAGAAGAACTTTGAATGAAGGCTGTTTCAGACAGACCCATTTCAGAAGCAATGTACTGCATGTTTTCTGCACTCAGTCCATCTCCATCCACTACAACACCTGCGGGATTGCCTCCTGATTTGTTTTTTGTAAAAGCATTTACTATAAATACTTGGATGTTCATTACATTTAATTTCCCTTCATTATTTATCCCATGTGTATGGAAAATCTATCATTTTCATGCTTTCTTTTATCCTATCAAGTAATTATAAAAATCATATGGTTTAATTGAGTATCATTATAAGGAGTTGTTCTGTCATGCTACTATACGATAAACCTAGAAAAGCATTTTTACACAATGATTTACTCGCTTATGAAAGTGAAGAAAATGATAAACACCTTATCTATCATTTTAACAAAGGGTATGTGACAGTATTAGGAGAATATCAAAGACAATATGATACAGAAGTTGCTGTTACTTATATTATTTATAATGGGGAAGATGTTATTTCTGTGCATGGCGGTATTCTGCGACTCGTTGATTAAATTACTATAAATAAAAAACATGTATCGTCAGCTACTTTTGTCAGGTTCTGCCCATGAAGATGATGTAGCTGTACTTCTTATGTACGGATAACTCCATAATAACACAGGATGTTTGAACTCAGTGAGAATAGAATCTATAGGAATATGTCTACTTTTACTACGTTGAAGATATTAATTATTTTCACAAGGTCTTTATAAATTAGAAAAGCACCTACTGTTAAAATAGGTACTTTTCTTTATTAGGCTTTTCTTCGAAGTTTTTGTTCCTGCTTGTTATTACGATATGCTGCAACTTTGTTCAGCACTTGCTCCCTTTCTTTCTTCCGTGCCAATACCTTCACAAACATATCTTCTACCTTGTAGCAAACTGTCTTGTAAATCCCCATCCTTCTCCTCCTTAACTTACCATCTTTCTCGCTACATAGAAACGCCTGCCTAGCCATGCCAGGATAACAACACCAGCTCCAGTACCGATTTGCTGTCTCGTTTCTTGCTGCTCTTTTTCATATTCTTCATAGCCGCGGTCATAATGATACTTATAGACTGTTTCAGCTTTTTTATATTCAGCTGGCACTTCATATGTATTGCCTTCTAATCCTGATTCGTAGGAAGTCTTAGCTATTTTTTCAATCTCTTGATTGGACTCGAATCCTTCTTTATACCATTGTACATATTTATCTTTATCTAGCTTAGTAGGCTCTTCATATTTAAGCATGTTGAATGCTGCTTCATAACCTTGATCCAAGTAGCTCTCCTTCAAGACTTCTTGGCCCTTTTGATAGCCCTCTTCGTATGCTTTTACATACATATCGTCTACATCCTTAGGAGTATTACTCTCATCTTTTTTTCCATCTTTATAGCCTTTATCGGAGTATTCTTTTTTTGTTTCTTCCACTCTTTTTTTAACACCCTTGTTAAAGGCATCTTCGAATGATTTTTTTACAGACGGATTGCTTGCATATTTGCTCGGGATCTCCAGTTTATCCTGTTTTTTCCCTAAGGCATAACCCG
Source organism: Bacillus sp. Au-Bac7 (assembly GCF_021341655.1). Taxonomy (NCBI): domain Bacteria; kingdom Bacillati; phylum Bacillota; class Bacilli; order Caryophanales; family Bacillaceae; genus Bacillus; species Bacillus sp. Au-Bac7. The sequence goes on from NZ_JAJTTG010000003.1 coordinate 162,586, forward strand.
CTTCATCAGCTGCTTTCATTTCTTCTGTCAATTGATTATTACCTTTTATCCAGCCTTTATCAAATGCTTCTGCATATGCTTCCTTATAGGCATCTGAACCTGATGGATTTGAATCGTCCGATTTGTCTTGATAACCGGCTTCCAAACCAGCCGTATAACCATCATCTTCTCCTATTTGTTTATCCTGTTCTGCTTGCTTTGCTGCTATTTGTTCTGGACTTCCGTTAATTTTCGAGGTGTCATATCCACTAGGGACCTCACAGGGTATTCCATCATCGACTTTATTTCCCCACCCATCTAGTCTCTCTGGATCATTCGTTGCAGAATACCCATTAGCGTTCCAGTATTCTACCACCTCATCATAAGAACTGAAATCCTCACAATCCTTATCATTTGTATCATAAGACGTTGAAGTTTCTGTTGCAGCTTCAGCTGTACTTTCTGAACTACTGCTTTCTCCACCGTTATGGTAGTGATATTCACCTGTTTTTAGACCCCATTTCTCACAATTGGTTCTACAGGTATGGCCTCCATTAGCATCTGTTCTGCCCGGATGAGCCGAAGCATCATAGCTAATTGCCATGATAAATAAAAAAACTAACAATGCTACTAACTTTTTCAAACTGTTTCCCCCTATATTTACTTAACTAATTTTGTTTCTCGAATGCTGTTTATCTATTTTTTTAATAATCACCCAAGAAACACCTTTCGTACTTTAGTACTATAAGGCGATATTATTTTACTATATTGGCCAATTAAAATATACATAATTTTGGAAATGTATAAAATTTCCACATTTGTGTAATTTAGTCCATATGAGTCTATTTTTCTTCAGTTAAGAAAGGATCAATATTAATACTTTATTAGAGGGTGAGAGTGAATTTATAAAAAAGAAGAAATAAGAAGAAATAATAGAAAAGGGTGAAGGTTAAATAATGAAAGCCCTTATCGTTAAGATAAGGGCTTTCTGGTGATGTAAGGTTAAAAAGAACCAAGGCATCTGTCGGTGTGTGAGTGTGTGAGAATAACAGAATACCTCGGATAGGAAATAAGACCTATAAATGGTATTATATTACCAAATACAACTTTGGTAAAGAGGGAAATTTATCCAGATTTTTCAACACACAAAAAAAGCCCAGCTCTATTTAGGAGATGGGCAATATTGTTAATTTCCAATATTTCTTTTCTTTCCACATCGTACACACTTATCAGTATAATAACTGAATTTATGCCTACGTTTGCATAGACAAATAATCGCTTTGAAAAACATGTCAGCACTCCCTTGATGAATTTCAATCGAGGTAGTCCAGCCATCATAGATTTCCTTAGACCTGTGACTTTGCGTCCCATTTTTTCAAGATGGTTTGCCTTTGTCTGATTGGAATGATATATGGATATACTAACACTATAATGGCAGTTTTTTCATTAATAACTGATTACATATTGTTACCGTCTATTACAGGCATTACAATAGAACTGTTTATAATAATATTAAACTTGCAGATCTTTTTCTTAGTATAAAAAAGACCCTAAAAACACCGTTGAACAGCAGGCTCTTAAGGTTAGAAAAGAAACTTGGCATCAATAAAATAGTTTAAGACTGGATACTATGTTTTTACGGGAAACTTATACTTTACTTACATATTGACGACTTTATATATTGGTTTAACGACCCTTTTTTAATAAGATTTTCCTATTGACAACTAGTTTTTCTGAAAATAGCCTACTAATATTTGTTAGAATTTGCACATAGACAGACACAATTTCTTACTATACAATAAAATTCTAAAGTTCTTAATAACGTTTGAACCTTACCTTTCTAGGTAAGGTCTTTTTTTTGCGTGGAATAAAAAAGACCCTAAAAGCACCGCTGAACACGGGCTCTTAAGGTTAGAAAAGAAACTCCGGCATCAACACAATAGTATAGGGTTGGGGTACTAAGTGTGTGATGGGGAAACTTACACTTATATATCGACAATTGTTTATGTAGTTTAATATTACTTTATTAATATATTTATTATCATCTAAACACTTTATGAGTTGCAGGATCATCCGTTCTTCTTTCAAAAAACCATTAAACTGATCAACCATCCTGGCAAAATATCCTCTTCATACATATATACTGCTGGATTGTATCCCACAGCGGGCGGCAAATAATACCTGGATATTGAAAATTGGAGATGTTATTTAATAATTCCATTTTGTCATTCTGATATAATTCTTTTAGATAAGACAAAATGCAGAATCTGTATTCCCTCGATTTTAGTTCCTAAAATTTTGAAGTAGATGATTCTTCTGGTAAGATCATTCTCTCCGTCACTCCCCATTTGTCATACAAGCGGCGTTTTTTCTCAAAAACCTCCTCAACATCACTTCGCAAAATCCATTTAAATCAAAGTCTGCAGGTGCTGAGGCGTTTTCTCTAACGACTACGATATTCCATTGTTCTAAGTTTATTTCCAGCTCAGATATTTAATTTTCAATTTCAGTTCGTAGCATTTAACAAACTCCTAGATTAGCTTTAAGAAATCTTGCCTTTTCACTTTATCGGTGTTGATGAAGTTCTTAGTATAAAGGGCTAGTTCCATTCGCTCTGCGTCTTCTTATTGGATTAAATTTTTTTCAACTGCACTGTTTAAAATGATAGTAATACTATCAGCAGCAAAGCCTTCTAGTGATTGCGGTAAGTAGTTTACTCCCTCTAATTTGTAGTTTGCCATGTCTCTTGGGAAGACCAGATTTTGTTGATAGTAACAACGGTCTCTATTATATTCACTGTAATAATTCTTCTTGTGTTGCTAATTCATAATGGTGGGCAAATTCATAATCAAGAATAAAATTAACAATTTCTTGATATAGTTCACCTTTATAGTCAATATATAAGAATTGTCTCGTGGCCAATCCATATTTTAATAGATCCTCATGTAAAACATTACTTCATTGTTCCTTCAAAAATGATTCTAAATCCTTGCTATCAGGGAATATAATCTGAGCTATCCCTTAATCAAGCATATTAGTTCCCTCCCTTTCATTGGAATAAATCACCATGCTTGTTAGGAATATATTCTGGGTAATTTTTACGATAAAATTGATCGATCATCTCAAGTGCAGGAGCCAATTTAGGGTATGGTTCACGTTCTCCAAACACCAGTTTCGCTTCTGGAGTATTCATCAGAAAGTTATCGATTTGAGCAGGTACTGGCAAGTCAAATTGTTTCCTTACATGAATTAAGAATAAGATTTCAATAGGGTAAAATCCGTATCTAAAGTCTCCAAATTCACCTAGCTGTCCGATTTCCGAAGCTAATCCAGAATGATACTCAGACATTAATGAAATTAGATGTTCTATTTCTTCTAAGTCCCCAGTAGACCAACGTTCTAGCACTTCATCATAAATGTTCAGGTCTTCAGGGATCGAGCCACATCGTTTTTCAACTTCCTTAAACATATTTTTCACGGTTAAATATAATTTTTTGTTCGTTCCCATGATTGTCTTATTTCTATACTGCAGGTATAGTTCTAATAAAAACCAAATATGTCTGTTCTCTTCATTGGCATCTATTAAATGTTCCCCGAAGTGTTGAATCATAAAATTATATAATATATTTTCTTCCTTCTCCCATCCATACATTGAAAAATGAACTAATGTGAGGACGATTTCTCTAAAAGAGTATCCCAAAATCATCTCAGGATATTTAATTTTATAGATATCATGTCCCATACACTGGTAAAATGTGACCTTCTGCATGTTCTTTAGTCCTTCTGTATTGTTTCCACCGCTGATCAATACATCGTTTTTCCATAGTGACAAGTAATATTTGAAAATTTTGTTTAGATTTATTAAGAGTATGTGATCTTTCTCTGTTTCATTTTGTCCAACGATTTTCTCAATCTTTTTTCTACTTACATTATATTTATCTCTAACGCCTTCAAATTTGATTCCATCAATAAAATTATTGCTGTATCTTTTATAAGCCATTTCTAACTTTTTTTGGTTTATCATTTCATCCTCCCTATGAATTAATTTTTTCTACTCCTCACTTTTTACGTTTATGTAATCTATTAGTCTTCAATCATTTATTCTTTTTCTTTATTCAATCGGTCCCATAAACTGAGTAATTATATAAATATGCTCAATCAATTTAACTTTTTGTAGACTCTCTACTTTTTCTTCTCCCCCTAATCCACGAAAGAGCCAAAACACTCATTATAAGCTGGTATAACATAATTCTTAATTGCTAATAAATAAGGATTCCATTCAATATCTCCTTCTAAATATTCTTCTTCCTCAAGAAACCTCAAAAACAGATTAAATTTAGATGCAATGACCTTTGATTTCCCTTTACGATAATTTAATTGAATAATATAAGATTTATCACCATATTTCTCAAACAAAAGGAATCCCCCATACTTGTTGTAAATAATGGTATTGTATTTTGATTTCTAATATACGTTTCTTTAACAATTTCAGTATAATCCTCAGGATTAATCAATCTAAGAAACCCATTTAAGATAGTTCCAAATCCATACTCTTTCCAAATATTAATTAATGATTCAGGCAGTGTATTAGAATACTTTTCAATTATATTTTCAGGAACTTTTTTCGAGCTTAAATTCATTCATTATTTTTAAGTTATGCAAAAACATTCCTCCTTTAATGAGTTTACTTGATAGCCAAATAGGTATTTTTCAATTGCTCAACATTCAACCTGAAAATATTTTTTGAACCTCCCAACATCAGCCCTGTTCACAGCCTTAAAATAGACCCCATATTACCATCCCCGCCCGCAAACGTTGCATTAGGAGAAGTATCCAAGATCATCCATAAGCGCTCTTGTAACACTTGCTCTGCTCCTTACTTGCCAATCTGAACAGTAGAGTTCATGGCTTGTTCGGCGATGCTGATTCCTTTACCATTACCGCCTGTGACGAGATTACTACCCGCTTGTAATCATAATAGCTTGTGAATTTGCCGACAAATTCCTACTATTTAACCCATTAATTAAAAGCACTGTTGTCTAAAAGACAATCAAGTGCTTTTTAGTTATAGCTATGTTGGCATGTTAGTTCAGATATTCGTGACAATGCTAACTCTATCATCTTTAACTTCAGTTATCTTTCAACTAATAAGGGCAATTTCTATGCTTCAGACAAATTTTCTAGAAACATAGTAAAGTTGTCTGCCACTACACTAATATATTCCTCTTTTAACTCATTATCTTCCTCAAAATAATCCATGTCACAAAAGTATACCTTTCCTTCTCCGCCGATTTCTAAGCATATTAAGCTGTCAGCTGGGTCAATACCAATAGGCAAAAAATTAGAAGGGACAATTTTCCCTAAATTATATTTGGTATAAAAGTTATTCAGATTTAATTCAACTTCTTTTGATATTGGAAGAAATAACATAATAGAGGTTGTAATTGTTCCATCAGATGTTTTAAATCTTCTTTTATTTGACTTTCCCCCATTGTTCTTTAATAAAAAACTTTTATAATCGTCTGGTAAATAAATATTAAAATTCTTTTCAAACTTGTTAAGATCATCAAACTCTAAAGTTTGATATGTATATTCAAAATTTATTGTCATAATCCACCTCTGTTTTTTTTGATAGTATTTAATATAGAGAATACAATCTCTCTAATAAATCAGTAAAGGAATTACATACCTGGCTTGTCAATCCAATCTCTGATTCTTCTGTATTATAAAAAATAATATGTGGTGCTTCCTTATCTTTACTATAATCAAAACATAATAAATTTCCAAAAGGGTCTCTAGCAAAAGGAATTAGTTTTTGTGATGAGAATTTATGAAACATTTTTATATTTATGTTTGTATCAGTAAAACTAATTAAATTATTGAAGACAGTCTCTATTCTTCCATCATCACTATCAAAAACATTTGGTTCGGGATATGCCCCATTGTTTTTTAAAATACACTGTTTATAATCACTAGGAAGTTTGAAACCAAACAATTCTTCCACTTCTATTATTTTATCTTCATCTAAGGGTTCTTCTGACGAAAATAACCATTTTTCTACTCCCATGAAATCATCTCCAGAATCTCTTTTTAGCTTATTTTCTTCTTCTTGCTTACCTCAAGCATTCTCATTCTCCCCAAAAACTATTAATGGTCTAGTTTTCTGCAGGATCAAATGCAAACAAAACTACTTTATTCTACAATGAATTCAACCGTTTCTTCAGCAAGTATAATAAGTCCTCCTGGCATGTAAATATCCTTTTCATTAAGAAGTTTAAACTTGGCAAAGTTTCCTCTAAATAATGTTTGTTCCTTTATTCATTTTGCAAGAGGTTTAAAACCGTACTAAATCATACAGTGTGTAATTTTATCCTTATTCTATAATTTCATTGAATGTTCCATCTTTTATATCATTGTAAAACAGTATCTTCATCCTAATTATAAACTTTCTCAAATATTAATTATGATTCAGGATTTACCCAACTGTGATAGAAATAAAGGGTATGAGCATAAGTTTATTTACCCATTCACTGTATTCATAATAACTATTTAAGCTTGCAATTTTATATTGTTATTTTCAGATGCAATAGTCTTATAAGTTGGTCTGAATTTTAGTAACCAAGCACTAAATTGAGTATCAGCTGCTAATTCCATAAATTGAAACACTGGGTTAATTCCCCTTATCTTGGAGGATACATATTACCACCAACATACCCACTCAAAATACTTTATAGCTAATAATAAAACTTAAAAGTAAAAAGAAAAAGCACTTAAAATTTACAGATTTTCAAGTGCTTACGTTCATTCTTTTAATACCAATTACCATTGTATAGTTTTTGAAACAGTATTCTATCTATTTAATAAGTCAAAGGCAGTAAAAGAACACTCTTTCATGTTACCAATTGTTTAAAACCACATGCCTGTACTATAAGTACCCAGACAATGTAAAAATTAAAAATGTCATTTCACCTATTTATTGTACTTGTCAACTTACCCTACTTTTAACAAAACTCCATGAAGGTTACCTTCATGAGCTCTGAATTTTAAACTGGTCTCATATATGTTGTCCTTACTTCACCAAAACAAAAGCACCTGTTGCCTTAAAGGCAACCAAGTGCTTTATTATTTACTTTTCTTCAAATTCCTTCATCCTCTCTATTATATCTAAATCTAGATGTTCTTTGTTTTGACTGATATATTTATATTCAAAGTACTTAATTCTACCTGTTGGACCAAATTCACTTTCATGCCAATTTGTATAATCAAAATGTACTTTTAATTTACCTGTATCATTTAATATTATTGTCACTGAAAACCAAGGATCTTGGTTATTATCAATAAAATGATAGTACAACCTTCGAGAGCTCTAATTTCTAATATTTTTTTTTAGTCATGTAACTTATCAAGAAATTTAGTAAACGTCCCAGCAACATAAAATATATTTTTTCTTGCACGTTCTTCTGCCTGTTCTGCTGTTATTCCCTCTTCACTCATCAGCATCTCTTTTTCCCAAGCATTCTCATGCTCCCAAAAAACTACTATGGGTTATCTTTATGACCTTTATAATCAAAACATATCAAGTTCCCTGCAGGATCAAATGCAAACGGAACTACCTCATTAGGCAATGAATTCTTATAGCTATTATAAACATCTACAATAAATTCATCATTTTCATCATCATATGACAGTAGTGTACCAAATACCCTCTCTCTATTTCCCACATTGAATAACTCTGGTTCAACATTTGCTCCATTATTGGTAGCTACACAACTTACATAATCTTTTGGAAAAACAAACCCTAAATCATCACCAATTTTTTTCACTAAATCCTCACTAACGGTTTTATCAGCAAATTGCCACTCTAATTTACTCATCTAATACCATCTCCCAGCATTTAAATACTCATCTACATGGCCCACTACATCTTTAAATTCTTCAATTGGTAATCTATCTTTTCCCCCTACATTTGCCTGAGCATATTTATTTCTATAGCCTTTTTCAATACAAGTTCGATAGCTTCTACATTTACTTTAACTTCGTTTACTACATTACTATTACCAGTACCTTTATCAACAACCCCACTACCACGCTCACTCAACCTATTCAAATAACTTACCTTCACCAAAATACACTCTTATTTCCTTCCCTCCTATTGCCATACCAATCATTATCATCTAAAAAAATTTAACACTTAGTACACTTCTAAAATTATAGTGCGCTTTTACGTTAAAAACAAAAAAGCACTTGTTGCCTTTCATAAACAGTCAAGTGCTTTTAATTTATATGTTTTTAAGTAACAGTAAACTTGTAAGTTTTAGTTTAGCAGTATATTACTTTTTGTATGTTGTCACAAATACTACGTTAGGACTTACAGTTTGTATGAATTTCTTTATCATTCCACATGTCTATATTTATTGCACGGAAAAATTTCATCATGCTTAAGCTCTTACCTCATTTTCTTTTCTATACAATTCAGAAACAAATTCTTCCTCATTTTCAAATTTAATTAAAAATCAAGTTTGTAATACTTTTAAAGTTACGACATACACTCTAGTTCTTCTGTAATATACCATAGACTAAAAAACAATAATCTATTTAAAATAACCTGCCAGTTATTCATACAAATTTTCAATCTCAGTAACCCAAAAACTTTCCTTTTCCAAACACTTGTCATCAATTCTCTTTAATTCTTCTTTTAACCAATTAATCACAGAATCTGGAATATCATTATCAATGAAGGCATCCTCACCATTTACCTCTATTGCCTTATCAATCATTTTTGAATACACTAATAAACATTCTGCAAATTGGTTTATGGAAGAATTAATAAATACTTCTTTATAATTATCACTATTATTGAGAAATACTATGTTTTCTTTTTTCTCAATAATACATATCGGATCGCCAGAACTAGTTAATCCAAGAAACCAATATTTTTGAAACTCTTCTGGCATATTAAATACATTTGTAATAGATCTAATTAAAGATTGTGACGAGGTAAACTCTAAATATGGTGACGGAGTTTCTGGTAATCCTCCTATAGACAAAAATTTCTTCATATCATCCGAAAGATTTGTGCTCAATAAATCTTCGGAATTAAATGTAATTAATGGACCATCTTTATTAACATCCCATTTATCATTGAATTCCTCTGGTAGCATCATCTTCTCACCTTCTATAGTTAATCTTTATGAAATCCCCAAACACTAAACTCATAAAAATATTCCGTTCTTTCAATACATAAACCGAATTTAAAATCTTCAGCAAATAATATAAAATTCCCTTACCCCACGGGAAACTTCGTTAACTTCAGAATATCATCTAGGGGACTAAACACTTCGTTAATATTAACCAACACGGCTTCTATTTCATTTTCTCTAAAAAACAATACTCTTCTTTTTTCCAGGATTACTTTAATTGTATCAATAGTCTCATTTAACATGGTTATCCCTTCTTTTATAACTAACAATATCCTTCAGGTAAATGCTACTTCTAAATAATTTTGATTAACAAGTCTACCAAGTTCTGCACCAGTATATCTTCTATTTGAATATTAAAAAACACTTGTGGCAAAAAATGCAAACAAGTGTTTTTTATTTATAATATTTTTTTGATCTGTTAATAGCTTAACTTAAGCTTGTCTTTTAATCATAGCCCAAATTCCATATTTATTATAGAACAAGTCGTCTTCTGTAAAATGTCTACATTCTGTATGTCTCAAAATAAAACTTGGACTGTTCTCATCAATACTAAATGTTGATCCCTCTGTTAAATACGGGTTTTCAATTATATTATATAAACAAAAAATCTGCATTACTTCTTGTGCGTAGGCAGTAGACACTTGATTTTTAAAAGTAATAACATCTGGCAATCCAAAACAATGCATTCCACATGTATAATAAAAATCTGTATCTTCAACCACACTTACAAACCCTTTAAATAATTCTAACATGTCCTTTTCATTATATATTTTTGTCCATGTTTCCTTGGTACTAGCCACACCTGAAGACTCAACCTTAACACCCAGCCCTCCTGACTTTAAAAGAGCGTAAGCAGTTGCTACTATCTTTTCTAAACTATGAAACGCCCCTCCTTCTCCAATCAAATAAATAGTTAAGGAGTGTTTATTTAATTCATCAAGTTCCTCTTTTAAAAAAGTTCCGTTTCCTGCAATTTCAAAAGCTTCTACTAGTTGATCATTATAACCATCAATCTCTATTTCAAAAGAACTATCTGTTTCATTAAGCTTGCTTATTTTATTTCCTGCTAATATATATCCATCACTATTTCTAGCGACCGATTCAACTAAATCACTTCTATTTTTCCATAATCCTGGTATACACAGTACAATTCTGTCATCTCTCACATTTAATCTTCCTTCTTCTATTTATTTAATTCAATTCCCTTCCAATTTACTAAGAATTTCGTTAGATTTTTTCTCAAACCTATCAGGATTATCATTTTTAATTTCTAGAAGGATATTATTTACTATTAATTTTATATCTTCGTCCTTTTCTAATAAGACTTTAGTATATTCAGTCCTATATATATCACTATTTAAAATTCTTTTATTAATTATGATTGCCCACTCTTTGGCATTATCCATCAGATACGGCAATGCATTAGCCACCCCAAGAAGGTATACATTCATTTCAAATTCTTCAATTAAATGCAGGAGTCCAAACATAACCTCTTCATCTTCCGTTTCGTCGTCAAATATCCTAAAAAGGTCATTAATTATATCCCTCTCATTAAAGTCAGTTGCAGATATACTTTCCAATGCAGCGTCAAATTCCTCACAGTCTTCTTGTGTTTCTAATAATCTACATTCATATAATTTCTCTATTTCAGATTTGAGAGACATTCTTATCTCCTTCCAAATTAATAAAACAATTATAAAAGCTTATTCCAAACCTATTATAGCCTTAATAACATTTTTATTCTTTTTTTATTAAATAATTTTTGTAGTAATCTTCTTTTGCTTCTTGAACATATCTTCTTAAGTTAGGTAGCATTTCCTTATATAAACCATCATTCTTATAAATATTTCTCAAGTCATTTATATCGAAAGCAATGGCAGAACGCGGCTCTAAAGAATAATAAAACTCCTTAGCATCATTGCTCATATTTCTTCCGTACGTTTGGGTTTTCCTATGTCTACCGCCAGTTTTTGGTTGTTCAACATTTATGGACATACCATCATTCTTAGCTTCTTTCCGGTCCCATCCTAGTTTTTTTACTAGATATTCCTTTGAAGGCATATGGTGCGGGGTAATATCATCACCAACTTGACCAGCATCATTTAAGTCTTTGTATGTGCCTATATCGCCTTCACTTGGCAACATTTTTTTCTTAACTTCTTCTTGTGTAGACTGACCAGTTTCCTTAACTGCCCCACGCCCACTCAACATACTCAAATACTCTCTCTTATCCCCACTAACCTTCCCAACATCAGCCCTGCTCTCAGCCTTCAAGTAGGAATTCATATTACCAACCCCACCCGCAAACGCTGCATTAGGAGAAGTATTAAGACTACGTCCAAGATCATCCATAAACGCTCTTGAAACATCCGCTCCTTGCTTGCCAATCTGCACGGTGGAGCTCAAGGCTTGTTGGCCGAGTCGGTTTGCTTCTTTCGCCATACCTGGCACAAATGGAAGGCCGGCGAAGATGCTCTGGGTTAGGCTTGCTTGGCGCTGCTGGTCTGTGAGTTCGTTGCCGAACATGTCTTTGCCGGTTACGTATTCGGACAGGCCGTTGGCGGAAAGGAGGCCGTAGATGCCCATTTCGGTTTTTTCTAGAGTGCTAAAGGCTTTTACGTTTTTGTAGGTGCTCATGGCATTTTCGGCGGCGCTGATTCCTTTTGCGGCTGAATAAATGCCTTTTCCGCCTTTGACGGCTCTGCCTGCCCAGCCGACGACTGGGATAAAGCCGGCTAATGCCATGCCGCCTGCTGCTAAGCGCTGTGCGGTTGACATCTTTTCGCCTGTGACGGGATCGACGCCTTCGACTGCGCGCTTGTAATCATAATAGCCGGTGAATTCGCCGACGAAGCTTTTGATGCCGCCCCATACTTTTTCGGATGTGGGCTGTTCGGCGATTTCTCTTGCTTGTTGTTCTTCTTTTTTGTATGTAATGTAGCTTAAGGTGGCGGCTTCTGCCTCTCCTTTCAGCTTGTAGATGTCGCTTGCTTGATAGGCATCTGCGTCGAAATGGATGGGGGAGATGCTGCTGCCTTGTTTTGTTGCGCCAAGTAGGGCACTGAACAGCTGAATGGCATAGGCTTCTTCCCCTTCTGAGGTCAGATATTCTTCTTTGAGCTCTTGATCTGTATCTTCGACTGCTTCAATTGTTTTTGTGCGTTTTTTGCTTGCGTCCATCATTAAATCATCGAATTTATCTCGGGAAAAGGCATCTAATGAGACGAGATCATCGATATCCCGAAAGATGTTTTCGAGTGCGCGGCGCTGCTCGGTTATCATTTCATCTGCTTGGCGTTCTTTCTGGACAAGATCTTCCTCCAGAAAGGCTGTCTCTACTCTTGTGTTGCCGTCTAAATCCTTGTCGCTGAGCTTGCCGCCGACGCTTTCAAAAAAGGCGATTTGTCTGTCAAACAGGCGCTGCCATGCTTCGACTACTTCGATTTGGCCTTGGTAAAAGGCTTTGATTGCTTCGGCGCCTCTTCCTTCGAAGTCGTCTAAATCAATGATTTCCTGAAAGGCCTTTCGTAGTGCGGTAAACTGGTCGCGAAGCTTATCATAATGCTTCGCCCTCTGTTCCATTGTATCTTGTAAACTGGAAGCATCTAGTATTTTCACGAAACTCTCCTCTCTTTTTCACAAAGGATTTCGAACATGTAAAGCCTCATTATCCGATATATTACCTAATATCCTTTTATTGTAAAAAAGAAAAAAGCTGTTTTCATATGCCAAAAGGTTCATTTTACACCAGTCGAAATACCCATAATTTACTATCACTGTTCATACAACTTTCTTATCACCTATCGTTAACCGCCGATTTTAGCGTCAATCTCTTTTGTGCTGACATTGTCTCCAAACCAGTCTGCTAATTTCTGCTTTGCTTTTTGCTTTGTATCTTCATCTATATACATGGCTACTTGAATCAGTGCAATTCCTAACGCTCCGAGGTCATCTGTAAATCCGATTCCGACTGCCATATCTGGAATTAAATCAATGGGAAGAATGAAATAGCCTAAGGCCCCGATTATCGTGGTTTTCGCTTTAACCGGCACTTCTGGCTTCTTTAATGTGAAATACAAGAGCAGCACTGCATACACGACAGATGCGCCTGCCTTTTTGGCAAACTTCGCGAGCTTTCCCCAGAACTTCTCCTCTGAGAAATGTTTTCCGGCAGCATTCATCGTCACTTGAAGTTCTTCTTGCTTATTCTCCAACCATATCGCCTCCTTGTTATTTATCTACTTCTATCATACTAAAAACAGAGGGAAAATGTATTGCTGTTCGCCTTACTTGGAAAAAATTTCACAAAAAAATAAGCCCCCTTCAGAATTAGGGAGCAGCATTGGCCTACTTTACTTTAATTTTTTGGTTTGGATAAATAAGATGAATATTCTTAATCTGCGGGTTTAGATTTTGGAGATTGGCGAGGGTTATGCCATATTGTTGGGCAATCTTTGAAAGACTGTCTCCTTTTGCGACAGTATGGTATTCTGTTGAGCCACTTGCTTTTGGGTTAATCCATGAGCCTGGCACTCCCTGTTGTTTCGTGACATTAACCATTCCTGCTGATTCATTGAAAATATAGTAGCTTCCAGTCTTTACAATCCCTTTTTTGTGCTTGCCAAGCTTTGCATCTGCTGCTGTTAAATAGGCAGCTGTTTCTGTTTTCACCTCAAAGCTTTTAGTGGCGGAGCTTTTTCCTGTCGAACTCCAGTGCCCTGGTTCTTTGCGAACATCATTTCTGTCTATCAGCACCCCTGCGACTTTAATATTGTTTTCATATTGGTGCATATGAATGAAGTCAGCAATCTTTCCATTCGACCAGGCATATGTCTGCCAGTAATAATCGGCCTTGCCCTTTACTGCAAGCATGACGGCATAGGACCCGTAAATGCCGAGCTTATACGTTTCGAATGTTTTTTTGACTCCATTGAAATAAGCTAGAATGTTTGGCATAGCACTGCTTCTGGCATCAAAGTCAACTGCGAAATAAATCGCTGTTCCCGGTGGCTGGCCGACTGCCTTTGCCGCTTTCACCGCCTCCAGTCCATCAGCCTTGCCTTGTGCCTCTGTAAAATAGGCTGCTCTGTCGGCGCTTTTCTGAAAGATGCTGATCAGCTTTAAGCCGGCCTTGCTGATGGCTTCTGCTTCTGTTTTATCAAATGTCTTCCAGCTGTTCCCAAGATAGCGGGCCGTATAGTCAAATCCTTCTTTCTTTAAGGCACTTGCTGATTTAGTGTTGAGCTTTGTTGCACAATCAAATCCTCTTGCCATCATCATCTCTCCTTTCTTACCTTATATATAGAAGAAAAACAGTTTTTCAGACAGGCAAACTATAAAAAAGCCCAATTGAGGGCTTTTAATTACAAGTTAAGCAGGCGGAATCACCTTTGCGATTAATAAGATAAACAGAATAAGTCCGATTGCTGTATACACAGCAGATGTGATAAGGGAGAGATTCATTCGTAAATAAAACGGCTCTTTTTCGAGCATAATGCCTGTTTGTGCACTTGTCTGGCTGTCGATAAATCTTGTCCATGCTCCGCCGCTGCTGGAAAAGGTAAAAATAATCAGTGTAAACACAAGTCCAGTAAAAAACATTACTTCAATAAAGCGAATTGAAAAAAACGAAGCGACGAGGAAGGTGGCAACTGCCTCCAGCACGAGTGTGAGGATTGGCAGAATCAGTTTTTTGTTCATTTCTCCTCCTCCTATTTACAGATAATGTTTATTTTACCATAAATAGTAGAAAATTTCTGTCATTTCCTATTTCCAGACTTAATGCCTACGAACTTTTTTAACAAATAGGAATAACTGAATAATTTTTCCATTTTTACTAGATATTATTAACACTTCTCCCAAAAACATGCTTTAATAGATTTGTAATCTATTAATTTTCCTAGGGGGAACGTGATGAAAAGCAAAAAACGCATTGGTTCGATCTTTACTTTTTTACTAGCCTTTGTTTTAGTTGTCAGCAATTGGACAGCACTTCCAGCAGCGGCAGCCTCGACTGCAGATGAAGCAGACACTGGAGTTAGCGGGAAGCTAATTGAAGACAGCTTCGCAGACGGAGAGTATGTTAAATGGTTTAAATTCACGCCGACTGCAGAAGACATTAAGAACTTTTCGCACTATGAATTCACATTAGATTCAACAGAGGAAATGAATGTTTCCGTTTACTCTAGTCTTGAAAATGCAAATGCTGAAAACACATTTGATCAGTATCAAGGCTACAGCTTTATCGAATCGCCAGCGGTTATTCATTTTCCGTTAGCATGGATTGGCTCTTACTATGTGAAGGTTGAGTATTATCCATATGAAGAAGAGGTCTTAGAAGAAGAGGTCTCAGAAGAGAAGCTAGCAGAAGAAGAATTACCAGAAGGTGAAGAAACGGAAGAAGCAGAGCCTATCGAAGCTGATACTTCCTTTACACTGAATGTGAAAGGCGAAGTGCTTGAGCCTTCAACAGAAACAGCGGAAGAATGCCCTGTTGAATTGAGCACTAGCGAGCAGAAGGATGGTTTGTCTATCTTGAAGGACTTGCGTGAAATCAGAGATTCGATTTTATCGCAAACAGATGAAGGCAAAAAGCTGTCTTCTTTATACTACAAGGTGGCACCTTTCTTAAGTGCAAAAATCGTTTTTGATGAAGGCATGCGCAGTGATGTGTTAAAGAACTTGCGTCAGCTTAAGCCAATTTACACGGAATTGCTTAAAAACGGCACAAGCTCTACTTACACCTTTACAAGCGCAGACGTGAAAGCAATCAACAGCTTGTACAAATATGCTTATGATGCTACACCTGAGACATTGAAGGAACAGCTGAAAAAGACGGAAGCAAAAATCAACATCAGCAACTTAGAAGATAAAACACTCTCAACTGTATTTAATAAATTGGGAGCTTCTACAACAGCTATTTCTAACAAGAATACTTCCAACAAGTATATCGTCAAACTGAAATCAGGCAAAAGCCTATCAACTTTCAAGAAAAGCGCACAAGCAGCTCAAAGTGAAACAATCCAAGGTTTAAATAACTCAGATAAAATCGCTGATGATTTATATGTAATCGACCTTGGCAGTGAAGTAAAAGACAACAGCTATTCGACACAGCAAAAGAACAGCATTGTGAACTCTGTCAAAAAATCATCGGCAGTTGAATATGTAGAACAAATTCAAACATATAAAGCATTAGGTAAGACAACAAATGACGTCTCTAATCCATACCAATGGTCTTTATCTAACACTGGCCAAACACAAGGAACAAGCGGTGCAGATATTCAATTTGGTCCCCTTCATTCCTTGCTGAATGTTGCTAAGCCCAGTGAAACGGTAATTGCTGTTGTAGATACAGGTGTGGACAGCACACTTGCTGACTTAAGCAGCAATGTATTAGCTTCTGAAGGCTATAACTATATTGGCAACAATAATAATGCCCTTGACGATAACGGTCACGGAACACATGTGAGCGGCATTATCGCAGCAGGTATGGATAACGGCTATTCGATTTCTGGTGTTCATGCTAATGCGAAGATTCTTCCTGTAAAAGTTCTGGACGCAAGCGGCTCAGGTGATACAGAACAAATCGCTAAAGGAATTAAATATGCTGTTGATAAAGGTGCTAAAGTCATTAACATGAGCCTTGGCGGACCTTACAGCAGAACATTGGAATATATGATGCAGTATGCGTACAACCATAATGTAACTATCGTTGCTGCGACAGGGAATGACGGTATGGAAGAAGTCGGCTATCCTGCATCAAGCAAGTATGCTACATCTGTCGGCGCTACTAATGACATGGATATTGTTTCCGATTATTCCAACTATGGTATCGGCACTGATTTAGTCGCACCAGGCACTAATATCCCAAGCCTTGTGCCAAACGGTAATGTTACTTACTACAGCGGTACATCAATGGCAACACCGCATGTTGCCGCAGCTGCAGGATTGCTTCTGTCATTAGACAGCAGCTTGAAGCCTGTGCAAGTCGAAAAAATCCTGACAGAAACAGCAAAAAACATTGCTTTTGAAGAGCAGGACAACCCGTACAAGTTTGAGGATATAGTAGAAGTGATCACAGAGGACGGCGAAATTATTTACGAAGAAGGAGACAGCCTCCCACCAGGCTATGATTATGTTTCCGGCTGGGGCAGACTCGATGTTTACGGGGCATACAGCACAGCATTGCTGAAAGCAACTGTCGCTGATGTTTACAACAGCAGCTATGCTCTTAAAGGCACAGCTGAAAGCGGCACTGCTGTTAGTGTAAAAATCGGCAAGGACGTAAAAAAAGCAACAGCAGACAAAAATGGCAATTACACTATCGAAATTCCGCTGCAAAAAACAGACAGCATTTTGGAGGTAACATTTGAAAAGACAGTAAATGGAACACCAGCAAAAGCAACGATCCGCACAGCTGTCCTTGAAGACACAACAGCACCTAATGCACCGAAAGTTAATAAAGTTGGTGACAATGATACGAAGGTGACAGGAACAGCAGAGGAATTCGCAGCGATTACCGTTAAAGCTGGTAAAAAATCAATCGGCACAGGCAAAGCTGACAGCAAAGGTAAGTTCTCTATTAAGATTGCTAAACAAAAAATGGGCACGAAGCTAAGTATTACAGCAACAGACGGTGCGAAGCTGACAAGCAAAGCTGCGACTATCACTGTTGGCGACAGCACACCGCCAGCTGCTCCTTCTGTGACTGGCACAATCAGTGACAAGAGCACAAAAATTGAAGGCAAAGCAGAAGCAAATGCTTCCATTGAAATTAAAGATGGCAAAAAAGCTGTTGCCAGCGGGAAAGCGAACAGCAAAGGTGCTTACGCTATCACCATTAAAAAACAAAAGGCTGGCACGAAGCTGAGCATTACAGCAAAAGATAAAGCTGGCAATGTCAGCAAGGCGAAAACAATCACGGTTGCTGATAAAACAGCTCCAGGAGCTCCAACAGTCATCGGTACAGTCAGTGATAACAGCACGAAAATAGCTGGTAAAGCAGAAGCGAATGCTTCGATCACTATTAAAGACGGTAAAAAGACAGTTGCGAGTGGAAAAGCGGACAGTAAAGGCGCTTATTCTATCACTATCAAAAAACAAAAAGCCGGCACGAAATTGAGCATCACGGCAAAGGATAAAGCTGGCAATGTCAGCAAAGCGAAAACAATCACGGTTGCTGATAAAACAGCTCCAAAAGCTCCAAAAGTAAATAATGTAACAACTGCTACAACACAGGTAAAAGGCAGCACAGAAGCTAATGCAACTGTTACTATCACAGTAAATAAAAAAGCTATTGCCAGTGGGAAAGCAGATAAAAAAGGCAACTACTCGATTAAAATTAAAAAGCAAAAAGAAAAAACAGTGCTTGCTGTAACAGCAAAAGACAAAGCTGGGAACACTAGCAAAGTGACAGAAAAAACAGTCACAAAAGCGAAATAATCGACAAGACAGACGGAGGCTAATCTTCCGTCTGTCTTTTTTTGTTGTAAAAAAAGACGAAGATGCGACTCCCTCGTCTTTTATTTAATAATAAAAACATTAATAAGACCCGCCACCAAAACAACTACAAAAATAAACCAGCTTGAATCAGTGAAATCCTTCTTTTCATTTTGCTTTGTATCCTTACTCATTTCCCTCCACCTTTCTACTGTAATTATTATACAGTAAAATTATGGAATAATAGCGTAATAGAACAAAAAAGAACAGGACATCCATTATGCCCTGTTCTTAGCTCTAATTAAAGAATTTTGATTTCTGCATTATCATGCTTTTTCATCAATTGCTTCATATAATCAATCAGCTCTTGCTTCATTTCGTCCTGTTGCAGAGCAAATTCCAATGTTGTCTTCACAAAGCCGAGCTTCTCACCAACATCATAGCGGCTGCCTGCAAAGTCGTAAGCAAATACTCGTTGAATTTGGTTCAGCTCTTGGATAGCGTCTGTCAGCTGAATTTCACCGCCAGCTCCTGTTTGCTGCTTTTCTAAGAACATGAAGATTTCTGGTGTCAGCACGTATCTGCCCATAATAGCCAGGTTAGATGGTGCTGTTCCGCGCTTTGGCTTTTCAATAAAGTTCTTTACTTGATAGCGTCTGCCTTCTTGCTCGATAGGGTCAACAATGCCGTAACGGTCTGTTTCACTGTCTGGAACAGTCTGTACGCCGATGACAGGTGAAAGTGTTTCTTCATACTGGTCAATCAGCTGCTTCAAGCAAGGTGTGTCACTTTGAACGATATCATCACCAAGCAGGACAGCAAATGGCTCGTTGCCGATAAAGCTTTTCGCACACCAAACAGCATGGCCAAGTCCTTTCGGCTCTTTTTGACGAATATAGTGGATATCAGCAAGATTGGAGGAGTATTGAACTTTCTCCAAAAGATCAAACTTCTTCTTCTCAAGCAAGTTTTGCTCCAGCTCATGAGCATAGTCGAAATGATCTTCAATTGCTCTTTTGCCTTTTCCTGTTACGATGATGATGTCTTCAATGCCAGAAGCGATTGCTTCTTCAACGATATACTGAATTGTCGGTTTATCAACAATTGGCAGCATTTCCTTTGGCATTGCTTTTGTTGCTGGCAGGAATCTTGTTCCTAATCCTGCTGCTGGAATGATCGCTTTTTTTACTTGTTTCATTTTAACCTCTCCAATCTTCTCTCTCTATCTAAAAAATAATAATATGTACACTTTAATTTTTACTTAACAAAATGTTCTTAATAACGTACAATTATAGTAACACTTTTTCTTAGTATTGCAAAGGTTTTTTAGCACTATTTTATAATTTTTAAAAATAATGGAAAATAATGTGACATATTGCTTGCATTTGTCATTTTAACATATCTATAAGAGTCTGTGATGTTATTGTCTTTTCCATTTTGTTATAATGATTATTATTAAATGGAATTTAACTTTCGAGGAGGGGAATAACATCCAATCAAATCAGTATCCTGACATGTTTAGAGACAGCTTTATCAGAGAAGCAGTGGAAAGAGTTGGAACCGGTATTGTCATCACAGACCCAAGCTTACTGGATAACCCCATCATTTATGTAAATAGAGGATTCGAACGGTTGACGGGGTATGCGGCCGTAGACATTCTCGGCAAAAACTGCCGGTTCTTACAAGGAAATGATAAAAAGCAAGGATCAGTAACAGCATTGCGGGATGCGATCAGAAATGAAGAACATATTGTTGTTCAGCTGCGTAACTATCGCAAAAACGGTGAAATGTTCTGGAATGAGCTTGAGCTTTCTCCCATTCGCATTGGAGACGACAGTAAGCTCTTTTTTGTTGGCATTCAAAAAGATATTACTGACAGAAAAGAATCAGAGCAGCTTATCAACCAATATTTAGAGCAAATAGCGAATCTTTCTACTCCTATTATTTCCATTAACGAAAAAACATCTATTTTACCGCTTATTGGCGATTTAACAATGGATCGGTTTGAACAGCTTGTTCAGGATATATCAACATATGTCGGCAATTCTAAGGAAGATTATTTCATTATCGACTTGCAAGGTTTATTGAAATATGATGAAGTTGTACATAATGGTCTCAAAATGATCAATGATATTCTTGGCTTAATGGGCACAGAGCTGATTATCAGCGGTGTGCAGGTTAAGATGGCACAGGATACGATTACTTATACGAACGGCAATGACTTGAATATTCGTTTCTTCCAATCATGTAAACAGGCGCTTCTTACCTTGAAATAACAGCCCGGAGTTTCGGGCTTTTTTTTATGGGCTATGTATAACAGCTTCAGAAGATTGCAAACTAAGAAAAAGGAGTTGAGTGAACATGCAATTCTTGTTTTCATTAATAGAAATGCTTTTTTCTGGAGGCTTGCTGAAGCGAAATTTAGATTGGCACAGAAGGTTAGTAGCTATCTCCTTCCCTATTTTCTTTATCGCTTTGCTGCTTCAGGCAGAATATATTGTTTTTCGAACAAAAAGACATAGTTGACATATTTTTTTAACATACCTTTTACAGTATGTCCGTATTCTGTTCATATTTGTCCATTATGATAAAGATAGCGTGGATAGCATGAGTGGCTATCAATGGCATAAGGCGTAGGTGGGGCCTGTGCTACTTAACTTTTACATTTAAGTTTCTTCTACATAAACAGCCATGCTAAAAATTTAGCATGGCTGTTATCCATTATGCTTTTACGAGCCGGATGACGTTCCATGACAGCTTAGGCAGCATCGCAGCCAGCTGTCCTCCGCTTATGGCAGCATCTCCATTAGTATGTGGTTTCACTGCTTCAGCTGTAGCAGAATTCGTTTGTTTAATATCGTCATTCTCTAACACAATATGCTCGATAACTTTATAGCCTTCAAAGCTGCGCAGATCGCATTCAAGCAGCAAGCCTTCTTGAAGATCTCTGTTGACAGCAAAGATTGTCAGTTCTTCGTTTTCCTCATTATATACTGCTGTTGATTCTAATGTTGGCACATCGGTGAAATCCTTGCTGTCATATTTAGGGCTGGAGATAACTGGATTTAAGGCAACACCTCTGCCGTAAACGGACGCATGCATATATGGATAGAAAATTGTCTGCTTCCACGCAGGCCCATTCTCTTCTGTCATGATTGGCGCAATGACATTCACAAGCTGTGCAAGGCAGGCTATCTTTACTCTGTCGGCATGCTTTAGCATCGTAATCAGCATACAGCCGACAAGCAGCGCATCCTCAAAATTATAAATATCCTCAAGCTGCGGCGGTGCGACTGTCCACGGTTCAATCAGCTTATCTGCTTCTCTAGAGTGATACCATACATTCCACTCATCAAAGGACAGATGGATTTTCTTTTTGCTCCGTTTTTTTGCTTTAATATAATCTGCAATCGAGATGACAGATGAAATAAAATCATCCATTTCCAGAGACAGAGCCAAGTAGTTGCTGATGTCATTATCATGGTTGCCATAGTACTGATGTAAGGAAATATATTCAACATGGTCATACGTATGATCCAAAACCGTTGCTTCCCATTCTGCAAATGTCGGCATGTTTCGGTTTGAGCTGCCGCAGGCGACAAGCTCAATATTCGGGTCTACCCATTTCATGACCTTTGCCGCTTCTTGAGCAATGCGCCCATATTCTGCCGCTGTTTTATGCCCGATTTGCCATGGACCGTCCATTTCATTGCCAAGACACCATGTTTTAATTTTATGAGGCTCTCGATAGCCGTGGCTTATGCGCAAATCACTATAGTACGAGCCGCTGTCATGATTGCAGTACTCGACAAGGTTTCTGGCTGCATCTATCCCTCTTGTGCCAAGATTGACGGCCATATTCACCTCCGCATTAACCTGCTTCGCCCACTCCATGAACTCATTTGTGCCGACGACATTCGGTTCTGTTGTCCGCCATGCAAGCTCAAGGCGGCTTGGTCTGCTTTCAACAGGCCCGACACCGTCCTCCCAATTGTAGCCTGATACGAAGTTGCCGCCAGGATAGCGGATTAGCGGCACTTGCAGCTCTTTTATTAATCCTGTTACGTCTTTGCGGAACCCCTTTTCATCTGCTTCAGGATGACCTGGCTCAAATATCCCCCCATAAACGGCTCTGCCAAGATGCTCAATAAAGGAGCCGTATATTCGGTTATCGACTTCAGCTATTTTAAAATCTTTTTCTAAAATCATCTTCGCTTTTTTGTACATATATCTTTCTTCCCTTCACATTTTTTTAAGTTAACCCTTCACACCGCCGGCAGTCATCCCTTCAATAAAGTAGCGCTGGAAGAAAATATACAGAATCAGCACTGGGAATATCGCCATCACAGACCCGGCAATCAGCACATCATAGTTATTGCCGTATGGTGTTAGCAATGTAGATAAGCCGATCGGCAATGTTAAATTTTCGCTTGATCGTAAAACAATCAACGGCCAGAGGAAGTTGTTCCAGCTTCCTAATGCCTGCAGGATTGCCATCGAGGAAAAGGCTGGTGTCATTAACGGCATCATCACCCGGAAGTAAATGCCGATTTCGGTACAGCCATCGACCCTTGCTGCATCAAGCAAATCACGAGGCAGCCCACTCGCATACTGGCGGAAAAAGAAAATTGGAATCGGTGCAACCACAAACGGCAGAAAGGCGCCGACTAATGTGTCCATTAAGCCAAGGCTCATCGTGAGCTTATATAATGGAAGCATAATGATTTCAACAGGAATCATCATCACAATTAAAACGAGTCCAAACACAAGGTTCTTAAACTTGAAGTCATAGACAGCAAGACCGTAGCCGACCATGCTTGTTAAAAGCAGGCAGGATAGTGTTGATGCAATGGTGATGATTATGCTGTTTTTATACCATATGAAATAGTCTGTTTCCCCGTTGAACAAATAAGAATAGTTATCGAATGATAACAGGTCTGCCTGCAGCTTTAAATTGAGTCCGTATCTCATAATTTCTGTTGACGGCTTCAAGGAGCCGAGTGTAATCGCAAACAGCGGAAATAAGGCGAAAATACCGATTGCCACAAAGAGCAGGATCAATAGGATGGATGACAGCTTCAGCTTTTTCTTCGTTTTCATCCTTGTTCCTCCTTTTTGAACATTCCAAAGAATTTAAGCTGAATTAACGTAATAATCAGCGTAATCACAAGCAAAGCGATGCCGACTGCAGAACCGAAGCCGAGATTATTTTGCTCGATGCCTTTTTGGTATAAATAGCCGACAATTGTCAGCCCGATATTATTAGGCGACCTGTTGCTTCCATAAAGCATATAGCTTTCAGCAAACATCGAGAAACCGCCGTAAATACTGATGGTAAACACATAAATACTGATTGGCTTTAACAGCGGTAAGGTAATATGCCAGAATTTCCGTGATGTTGAAGCACCGTCCACTTCTGCCGACTCATACAACTCCCGCGGGATATTTTGCAGTCCTGCCAGGAAATAAAGGATATTGATGCCCATCCATTTCCATGTTGCCAGCACAACAAGAACAAACATGCTTGTGCCCCCATGGTTCAGCCATGCTTTCGGCTCCATCCCAAAGTTAATCAAAATAGAGTTCAGCAATGCACCCTCTTGTCCGCCAAAGATTAAGCGGAAGATCATCCCTGCAACAACGACAGATGTGAGTGCTGGAATGAACGTAACAGACCGAAAGAAGTTCTTCGCAAACATCAGCTTCGAATTAAGGAACACAGCAAGAATCAGCGGCACTGGGATTAAGATAATTAATGTCAAAATTGTATAAACAGTGCTGTTGCGGATGGCTGTCAGAAAGGTTGGATTCCATAATTCCTTATAGTTGTCTAAGCCGATAAAGGTCGTCTGCCCTGGCAGCACTTCCTGAAAGCTCATGATAATCGTCGTGACAACGGGATACGCAAAAAAGATGAAAAAAGACAGAATGAAAGGAAAGATGAAAAAGTAAGGTGCTGCATTTTGAGAATAAAGGAGACTTCTTTTCTTCTGTTTCCTCCCGCCCTGTCTGCTGCTTGCTTCCATGTAAAGATCCCCCCTTTAGAATCAGGAGGCAAAGGCAAAGCCTCCTGAAGATGATTTATTTAATCTGGCTTGCTGCTTCCTCCAGCGCTTGCTTCGGATCTTTCATTTCGACTAATGACTGGAATAAAATCGTTGTCTTAACAGCATTTGAGACATCTGGTGTTCTTTCGCCAATATTGACACCTTCAATTTCATTCTTCACTTCCAGCAATGTGCCGAAAATATTGGGACCGAAGTATTCTGTGAATTTATTCTCTTCATTGACTTCCGGCAAATCCCATACATCAGAACGAATCGGGTCAAAGCCAAGCTGCTTCCAGATTTCGATATTGCCTTCCTTCGACAGCTTTGCATAAGCAAGGAATTTCTTCGCTACATCTGGATCTTTAGACTGGTTTGTCACAACAGTGCCTGTACCGCCCATCCCTGCTGAACGCGGTGCTCCTTCAGACCAAGCAGGCATTGGCTTGATGACGATTTTCCCTTTCAAATCAGGCATATAATCAGTGAATCTGCCCATATACCACATCGGCATCCACACAGAGGCTGCTCCACCATTATTCATGAAGCCGTAATATTCCTCAGAATGATGGTCATTTCCTGGAGATGGAATCGCAATTCCTTCTTTAACAAGATCCTGTTCATATTGAAGCACCTCCACAATGCGCGGATCTGTCAGGTTAACCTCGCCATTCTCCTTCAAAAGATCGTCTTTTCCTTCAAGCTGAGCAACCTGCGGCCAGAACGACCATTGGTCTTCAATATCAAGTGTCGTCATCGGAATGCCAGTTTTCTCAAGGACTGTTTTGCCAGCTTCCTTGTAATCAGCCCATGTTTTTATGTCATCTGGATTGACTCCGGCTTTATCCAAAATTTCTTTATTGTAATAAATAACGGCAGCGCCGACATGAAAGTCAATTCCATATGTCTTGCCGTCTTTGGCGTAAATATCAAGACGTGATTGCACGATATTTTCTCTTTCTGGGTCAATTACATCATCTAAAGGCAGGATTTGCGGTTCACCTTTCAGGAAGTTGCCGAATTTAGAGATTTCCACATCAGAAATATCCGGGGCACCTTTGCCTGACTGCAAGGCAACAAGCAGCTTGTTATGCAAATCCTCATATGGATATGTAGTGGCCTTGATGCTGATTTGATCATCAGGATTTTCTTCATTCCACTTGTCCGCCATATGCTCATAATATTGTTCATGAAGCTCGTTGAAGGTCCACAATTCAATCTTTGTTCCCTTTCCACTGTTCGAATAGCCTTTATCCGAACTGCCCTTATTACAGCCTGCTAAAAACATGGAGCTTACTAGAATGATAGCCAGCATTCCTAAAAGACCCTTTTTCATCCTTTTTCCTCCTCTTAGCTTGTTGGGAAAACAGTTTATTTTAAAAGAACATAAAATGTTTTACACATTTACATAGTATTAAGCCATCCCTTTAAAAATGTATGCGTTTTCATAATTAAGAAGATGGTCTAGGAAAACGCTGTCATAAAGTGAAAATAGTCGGTAATCACTTGGAATATTTTAAGGGAAATTCCTTTTACTCCCTTACAAATTGACATATTCTTTCCTTATGCAAAGGAAAATAGGAGGATTTTTCCGCTTTTTTATATTTTTATAGATTCCTTCACATAAACATGAAAGAGAAGCAGCTGCTTATTTTATATTTTATTAAAAGAAAAGGAGTGTCTTCTATGAAAAGAGCTGTGCTCATTGATTCTATCTATTCTATCTCCAACTGGATTCTGCGCTTTTTATATATTCATCTATTATGGATGGTATTTTCTTTGCTGGGTCTAGTAATATTCGGTGTCTTCCCTGCCACTGTCAGCTTGTTTGCAGTGACACGGAAATGGCTCCTTGGCGAAACAGACATGCCGATTTTTGCGACTTTTTTGTCTGTTTTTAAGCAGGAATTTATGAAAAGCAATCTGCTAGGTATGCTGCTCAGCTTTGGCGGACTTGTTCTATATGCTGATTTACTGGCGCTTCAGCATACGTCCATTCCTTTCTTGCAGTATCTCTATTTTCCACTGTTATTTATCGCTTTACTGTATGCCTGCAGCATTCTCCATTTCTTCTCTATTTATGTTCATTACGAGCTGAAAGGACTTCATATCATTAAAAATGCGCTGCTGTTCACCTTGGCGATGCCGCTAGCAGGATTAAAGCTGGTCGGCGGACTCCTTGTCATCGTCTATCTGTTTATTACCTTTCCAGGAAGCATTATTCTCTTTGGCGCAAGTGTGCCGGCATTTTATATGATGTGGATCAGCTTAAAAACATTTACTCAATATGAACAAAAACGGGCAGGCAAATAACAAGCCTGATTACTATTTAGAAAGAAGGTAATATCGATGATACATATAAAAGATCTCCGGTCTGGCTTAAATATTTACAAAGCGTTAAGCTCTGAAATCCGCCTTGAAATCTTAACCCTTTTGCAAAGAAATCAAAGTTTAAATTTAAACGACATCGCCCAAAAGCTCCAGCTCTCGAACGGAGCGGTAACAATGCATATAAAAAAGCTTGAGGAAAGCGGGCTGATTGACATAACAACTGCAGGGGGCAAGCATGGAATCCAGAAAATCTGTTATTTAAATGAAGATATCCTCACAATCGAGCTGCAGGACAAGGGGGTGGAGAACTTTTACGAATACGAAATAAAGGTCGGTCATTACTGTGATTATGCCGCAGATCCAACCTGCGGCCTTGCGACAAAGGACAGCATTATCGGCGAGTTTGACAACCCCCGCTACTTTGCCGACCCTGACCATATTCATGCCGAAATCGTCTGGCTGAAGAAAGGCTATCTAGAATACCGAATTCCTAACTATTTAAAGAAAAATCAACAGTTCAAAGAAATCCAATTCATTTTTGAAATCAGCTCAGAAGCACCCTTCTATAATAATGACTGGCCTTCTGATATCTTCTTTTCTTTAAATAATGTTGAGCTGGGCTATTGGAATTCACCAGGAGATTTCGGCGGAACGAAAGGCGCCTGCAACCCAAGCTGGTGGCCGCCTCACTTGAATCAGTATGGGCTGTTAAAGCTCTTGCGCATCAATAAAAGCGGTACATTTATTGATGGCTGCCGCATTTCTGATGTAACCATTGAGGATGTCGGTTTGCAAGACCATCCTGACATCAAGTTGAAGTTTGCTGTCACAGATGAAGGCACAGTTGGCGGCCTGACCCTTTACGGCAGAAGCTTTGGGAATTATGAACAGGATATCACGGCGCGGATTCTTTATGAGGAAGTATTGCCGGAGTGATAGGGGCGGGGTTTTCTGCCCGCTTTTATTATTCTTTGACGCTTTCGATTCTTGATTTGTATTTATCGCCCCAGTCCTTCATTTGGGTGATAATTGGCTCTAATGTTCTGCCAAACTCTGTCATGGAATATTCCACTCTTGGAGGAACCTCTGGAAAAACCTCACGGTGAATAATTCCATCTTTTTCAAGCTCGCTTAGCTGGAGGGATAAGATTCTCTGAGTAATTCCCGGCATCAGGCGCCGCAATTCATTAAATCGTTTTTTATCTTCTAGGAGGTAATAAAGAATTACTCCCTTCCACTTTCCCCCTATCACATCAAGAGTTGATTCGACAGGACATCCTTCTGGACATCCATACCCGCTTTTTCTGTTTCGCATAAAAGCTCACCTCACAGTTAGTAACATTAATGATACTATACAACATAAATGTGCCTTCTTACATTATTTTGATTATCATCCTATAATTTCAATTAACAAAGATTAAAGGAGTTGTCATTAGTATGAAAGCTGTTGGACTATTAAAATATTTGCCTATTGAGGATGAAGAAAGTTTGTTTGATGTAGAGCTGCCGAAGCCTCGTGCAACAGGAAGGGATTTGCTTGTTAAGGTCAAGGCTGTATCGATAAATCCTGTTGATGTAAAGGTGCGTTCCCCAAAATCAAAAACAGAAGAACAGCCAAAGATTCTTGGCTGGGACGCAAGTGGCGTGGTCGTTGAAACAGGAGAAGATTGTCACGATTTCCAAGTCGGTGATGAAGTCTATTATTCCGGTAGCCTTATCCGTCCAGGAACTTACAGCGAATTCCATTTAGTGGATGAAAGGATTGTCGGCAAAAAACCGCACACATTAACTTTTGCCGAATCGGCAGCATTGCCGCTTACCTCGATTACAGCATGGGAAGCTTTATTCGACAGATTAGCCATTGAAGCTAGTGACAAGGAAAACAACAAACAAAAGACCATTTTAATAATCGGCGGAGCTGGCGGAGTTGGTTCTATCGCGATTCAGCTTGCTAAATGGGCCGGTCTTACTGTCATTGCCACCGCCTCTCGTCAAAGTACAAGCGATTGGGTCAAAGAACTGGGAGCAGACTTTGTTATGAACCATCATCATTCCTTTCAGGAACAATTGAAACAGCATGGCATGGAAAATGTTGATTTCATTCTATGCTTGAATAATACCGACCAGCATTGGCTAGCCATGGCAGATGCCATTAAACCACAAGGAATGATTTGTTCCATTGTAGAAAATGCCCAGCCTCTTGATTTAAATGTGTTAAAAAATAAAAGTGCTACATTTGTTTGGGAGTTTATGTTCACACGAACTATGTATGAAACAGAAGATATGGAGAAACAGCAACAGCTTTTAAACCAATTGAGTGAGCTAATTGATATAGGTGTTATTAAAACAACATTAAAGAAGACATTGTCTCCTATTCATGCTGAAAATATTAGGAAGGCACATGCTTTAGTCGAGTCTGGAAAAACAATAGGAAAAATAGTGTTAGAGGACTTTGCATAATCACTCATAAAAGCAAAAACCCGAGCTCTACTAGAGCTTGGGTTTTAAGCATTTACGATGCTAATTTATTCTTATTATAAATATCAAAAGCAACCGCAATCAGCAGCACAAGTCCTTTAATGGCCTGCTGCCAGTCGATCCCAAGGCCGATGATGGACATACCATTATTCATTACACCCATAACAAGACCGCCGACAATGGCCCCGCCGACTGTGCCGATTCCGCCATATGCGGACGCACCGCCGATGAAGCAGGCTGCGATTGCATCCAGCTCGAACAGGTTCCCGGCTTTTGGTGTTGCAGCGTTAAGCCTTGCTGCGAAAATCAAGCCAGACAGTGCAGCAAGAACACCCATATTCACAAACACCCAGAAAGTAGCTTTCTTTGTTTTGATTCCAGAAAGACTTGCAGCCTTTTCGTTGCCGCCGATCGCATAAATATGTCTGCCCATTACAGTTTTCTTCATCACAAAGCTGTAGATAGCAACTAAAGCAATCAGGATAATTAGAATCATTGGTATCCCTTCATATGTTGCTAATACATATGTGAACACATTAATCAGAACAATCACAGCGGCTATTTTCGTGATAAACAGTCCTTTTGAAGAAACTTCAAAATCATAACGAAGCTGTGTTCGGCGATTTCGTACTTCAAGCAGCAAATAAATAATTGAAAAGACAATGCCCGCAACGATTGTGAGCATATGCAAGGTGCTGCCGCCAAAAATATCAGGAATAAAGCCTGAGCTGATATCCTGGAAAGACTGTGGATATGGCGCAACTGACTTGCCTTTAAGGACAAGCATCGTCAAGCCTCTGAACAGAAGCATCCCTGCAAGTGTGACGATAAAGGCGGGAATCTTGACATATGCAACCCAGAAGCCTTGCCATGCACCGATTACTGCGCCTACTAATAAGGAAAGAATAACGGCCAAAAAGACGGGCATATCATGGTTGATAATTAATATTCCAGAAATGGCGCCAACAAAGGCAGCAACAGAACCGACTGACAAATCGATATGGCCTGTAATAATAACAAGGACCATCCCAATTGCAAGGACGAGAATATAGCTGTTCTGCAAAATCAGATTGGTGATATTCAGCGGCCGCAGCAGAATTCCCTCCGTTAAAACTTGAAACAATATCATAATAAGCACTAATGCGGTAAACATTCCATATTGGCGTAAGTTACTCTGAATCAGTGATAACACAGAGCCTTTATTTCGATAATCTTCCAACGGTGTATTCACCTTAATTCCCCCTTCCCTACTATAGGAAAATATCAGCTTGTGATATATTTCATGATGCTTTCCTGTGTCGCTTCCGCTGCTTCTAGCTCTCCCTTTATCCTGCCTTCGTTCATCACATAAATTCTGTCACACATTCCTAACAGCTCTGGCATCTCCGAGGAAATAAGAAGAATGCCTTTGCCTTCTTCGGCAAGCTGGTTAATGATTGTATAAATCTCATATTTCGCGCCAACATCAATCCCTCTTGTCGGTTCGTCGAGGATGAGGATATCTGGCTCTGCATAAATCCACTTGCTTAACACAACCTTCTGCTGATTGCCGCCACTTAAATTCCCTGTCTTTTGCAGAATCGACGGTGTTTTAATATTCATCTTCCTTCGATAGTTTTCCGCTTCTTTCACTTCCACTTGCTCATTCACAACCGTGAATTTTGAAAGCTTTTTTAAGTTAGGCAGCGATATATTTTGTTTAATATCTTCTATTAAAATAAGTCCATAATTCTTTCGATCTTCTGTCACGTAAGCCAGTCCATTCTCAATAGCTTCTGGAACATTTTTGAGAGTGATTTCTTTGCCATCCTTATAAAGCTGGCCAGAGATTTTCGTGCCGAACGACCTGCCGAAAATGCTCATTGCAAATTCGGTCCTTCCAGAGCCCATTACCCCAGCAATCCCGACGATTTCACCTTTTTTAATATGCATATTAATCTTGTCGATGACTTTCCTGTCACTTTGCAGCACTTCCCAATCCTTCACCTCAAGAATGGTTTCGCCAATCTTCGGCGTTCTGTCTGGATAGCGGTTCGTCAGCTCCCTGCCGACCATGCCTTTAATGATTCTGTCCTCTGAAACTTCCTCCCATTTCAATGTCTCAATTGTCCTTCCATCCCTGATGATAGTAATGCTGTCAGCAACCTTTGAGACTTCGTTCAATTTATGGGAAATCATGATGCTCGTCATACCTTCTTTCTTAAAGGAAAGCAGCAGCTGCAGCAAATTTTCGCTTTCTTCTTCATTTAGCGCCGCTGTAGGTTCGTCCAAAATCAACAGCTTAACATCCTTCGACAGAGCTTTAGCAATCTCCACAAGCTGCTGCTTGCCGACACCAATTTGTGATATGAGTGTATTCGGATTTTCAGACAGGCCGACCTTCTTCAATAGCTCTCTTGCTTTTACTACGGTCTCATTCCAATTGATGACACCAGCTTTCGCCTGTTCATTTCCTAAGAAAATATTTTCTGCAATCGACAGCTCTGGTATCAGGGCAAGCTCTTGGTGAATGATAACAATCCCTAAGCTTTCACTGCTCTTTATGTCTTTAAACATACAGACATCATCTTGAAAGAGAATATCTCCTGCATATGTGCCATGAGGATACACACCGCTCAGCACCTTCATGAGCGTTGATTTTCCCGCTCCATTTTCGCCGCATAATGCGTGAATCTCGCCTGCTTCAACCTTCAAGTTCACATCATCAAGCGCCTTGACGCCGGGAAATTCCTTCGTAATATTTCTCATTTCGAGAATATTCCCCATGCTGTCCTCCCCCTTTTTTACTTGCGGCAGTTCCCCTTTAATGAAGAGGAACTGCCGAAATAGTTTTAGTTGTTCAATTCAGACTCATCATAATAGCCGCTGTCGATAACAATTTCTTGATAGTTTTCCTTATCAACTGACACTGGCTCTAATAGATAAGCAGGAACAACCTTAACGCCGTTATCGTATGTTTCTGTATCATTAACTTCCGCTTCTTCACCATTCAAAACAGCCTCTGACATTTCAACTGCTTTCTTCGCTAACTCTCTCGTATCCTTAAAGACGGTTTGTGTTTGCTCGCCTGCAATGATGGACTTAACAGACGCCAATTCTGCATCCTGTCCAGTCACGACTGGCAGCGGCTTATCTGCTGTACCATAGCCGACACCTTTTAAGGACGCGATAATACCGATGCTGATCCCGTCATACGGAGACAAGACTGCATCCACATTTTCCTTCGTATAATGAGCACTCAACAAGTTATCCATCCGTGCTTGAGCTGTCGCTCCATCCCATCTTAATGTTGCACCTTGCTCAAACTTCGTCTGTCCGCTTT
This sequence comes from Bacillus sp. Au-Bac7, assembly GCF_021341655.1. Taxonomy (NCBI): domain Bacteria; kingdom Bacillati; phylum Bacillota; class Bacilli; order Caryophanales; family Bacillaceae; genus Bacillus; species Bacillus sp. Au-Bac7. Next base: position 195,381 of record NZ_JAJTTG010000003.1, read on the forward strand.
GAACAACAAGCTTGCCTGAATCAATATAAGGCTGTAAGATCGACATCGCCCCATCAAAGAAGAAATACGCATTATTATCATCAGGAGAACCGCCAAACAGCTCCACATTAAATGGGCCTTCGCCATCCTTCAAGCCAAGCTGCTCTTCTATATAGCTGCCTTGCAGCACACCAACCTGGAAGTTATCAAATGTAGCATAATAATCGACATACTCACTCTTTTTAATCAAACGGTCATAGGCAATTACTTTAATTTCCTGCTTATGCGCCTTTTCTAAAACATTTGTCAGCGCCTCGCCGTCAATCGCTGCAATAACAAGCACATTTACACCCTTTGTAATCATGTTTTCAATCTGGGAAACCTGGTTTTCCACAACATCCTCTGCATATTGAAGATCAACCTTATAGCCTTTCTTCTCAAACTCTTCCTTCATATACTTACCATCACTAATCCAGCGCTCAGATGATTTCGTAGGCATGCTGACACCAACAAAGCCCTTTTCATCCTCACCGCCTCCGCCGCCCCCCGAACAGGCAGCCAGCGCAAACAATAAAACAGCAGCTAAAATTACAGATAAAAGCTTCTTCATCCGTGAACCCCTTCCCATATGTCTATTTCTTGGGCCTTCTGTGCTTGGTGCCATACTTGTCTTTTTTAAAGACTCTCGCAAGCAAGTATACGCTTTCATTTAAATCTCTAAAAAAGGAGCTTATCTCTCCGACGAAAGCCCAATAATATTGCTATGTGCCACCATTTTGGAATATGCCAGTTTATTTTTTCCGGTGTGCGGGACAAGAAGTGGAAAAGTTGGATTGGAAGTTGATAGTTTTAACAGCTGCAGAGTTTCAGCTAATTCTATGGTTGATAATATTTACTTAAGGATGCTCATGATTTGAGACTTTCGATATTCATATGGAGGTAAATTTTCTGGATTTCAGAAACGGATGAAAGAGCAGTTTCAATTCTAAAATAAGCTGTTTCTTTTTTGAAATATTCCTGCTGTGAAATTGTATTAATATAGTAGTGTATATAGAAATTCATATAAAAGGGCTTCCTGATGACATAAAGATAAAAAAAGAGAGTTGGTCATGAAAAATGATTGTGTTTTGCTTATTGCTTTTCAACATCATCCACCAATTCCTTACAGGAGAAAAAATGGAAGTTTAAGATAATAGATTATGTATAAACGCAAAAAAATAAGATGAGCCTTATAAAGACAAATTTTTAGGAGTTTAAGAGACTTATAGAAATAGAGAATTAAAATTAGCAGTAGGAAAAGGGTGAATGAAATGAAGCTTAATTTTAATGAAGAAATGAAAGCTAGCACTATTAATTCACACGGAAAATTAGAACCGGATGTTCCTTTACCAGATTATATAAAAGTGACACATGCAGCTAAAATTTTGCAGTTACCTCCAGAAGTAATCAGAAAGTATTGTCACGAAGGGATACTGGAGGCCAAACGAAATAATCCTGGCAGCGGGATGTGGAGAATTAAAACAAAGCAACCGACTATCCTTAATGGTGAAAGCTGGGGAGAGTTTGTTGATTATTGCAGAAGGGAACAGGAGAAGTTTAGGGGGGAGTAGTGTTTATGCTGGCTTAAATTAACTGGATTCTAGTAAGAATACAATAACCCTGATGCTGATTTTAGAAGCATGATAATACTATGAGCAGTAGCAATACTCCAATAGATTATGAATGCGAACAGTATTGCATTAAGAGGAAGAATAGCTATATGTCAGGAGCTTTATATTTTCAAACTGCTCAGCTGCTTCAAAAATGAAAAAACGACTGCTTCTATTTCACAGTCGCTTCCAACCTTTAAATATCAATTAGTCTTCGAATCTCCATTACTTTTCTATCATAGATAGAGACACTTTTTCCAATTCTTCTTTTGACAAGTCATGCGCGAGGACTATGACTTTGTACCCTTCTTCTGGGAAACTGACCCGCATACCATTCAACGGCCAATCCACTTTAGAGGGAATATAATCAAAATGATATCCATTTAAAGAATATGATTCCGATTTTTCGAAAAAACCGGCTTCCTTTGATTCCATATCAACTTTTTGACCAATTTTTATTTGTTGTATCCAAAAATCTGACTTTCCATTGCTATATTCTATTGAAAAAACTGGTTCTTCTTTTAAATTATCTAAATCGTAGTTTTCACCGACTTGTTTATAGCCTTCAGGTATAAATGTTGGTTGAATAAAATCGAAGCTTGCCAGCTGTTTGGCTTGTATTGGTATAATTTTATTTTCATAAGTTCGCATCGATGCTTGAATTTTGTCTAGTTTCTTTTCTTCTTCCTCATTAGGATACTCTCTATCTTCTTTTTCTACCTTAGTAAAAATCTCAGTCTGTTCTTTTAATAATTGAGTATAATGGTTAAACTCTTCTTCTGTTAAATTTTCTTTCGCTATCGCTAAGGTCTGCTCAAAGATATCAATCTCTTCACTGCTCTCATTAGGATAAGCTTCTTCAAACTGTTCTTTGGAACCAAATAGTTGGTTGATTAATGTCTCTGCGGCATCGGCAATATATGTACCTCCGAAATTTATTGCTGTACCAATAATTATTATTGAAGCAGCAACAGCCATCATCCACATAGGATATTTTTTCTTTCGTTTAACCTCTAGCTTCTTTTGTTTACTTTGATCTAATTTCTCAAATGTTTCTCTTTTAAACTTCTCCATGTTCACCTTATGATTAAAGTGCATTTTTGCTGATCTTAACTCTTTTTCCTCCATATCCATCCTCCTTGATTTTCCTGCTTAATAATTGCCGACCACGAGCAAGTCTGGATTTTACTGTACCTATATTAAGATTTAAAATTTGTGAAATTTCCTGAATGGCCAGCTCTTCAAAATAAAAAAGCGTTATTGGTAGACTATAGTGCTTCGGTAGTTCATTGACGGCATTATGTATCTCTTCTTCCTTCACGCTTTGAAGATATGCATCCTCACTGCTTTCCTGCTTTCTTTCAGGAATAAAATCCGATATAACCTCCCGTAAAGATTTTCTATAAGTACTCTTACATTCGTTAATAACAATTCGTGCAAGCCAAGAAAAAGGCTCTTCTTTATTCTTTAATTGATCCATCGAATGAAACGCCTTAATAAACGCTTCTTGTACTTGGTCTTCCGCCTTTAAATAATCTCTTACATATGTATAGGCAAGCCTAACGAGACGTTGCGCATATTTATCTATCCATACTTCCAATACTTCCTTCTTATCCAAGAGTTCCTCTCCTTATTGTTTTGTTCATTTTGTTTTTCAAGTGTAGGATGTATTTAATATCGAAAAGGTTCCACTTTTTTAAAAAAACATACCAGCAATTATTTCCCAGAAACTTTATTATAAGAAAACTAGGTTATTCTATCACTAATTCTCCACCTATGCGCTCCCTATTTTCTATGAAGGGATTACGATACTCTCAATGAACTAAACATAGTTATGACTACGGAAACAGAAAAAAGAGCCTAAGTAAAAACATCGCTGTTCTACTTAAGCTCCTACTATTATTCTATTTACCGCTTCAACAACAACTCATTCCGAACCTTCTCCTCATTCTTCTCATACTTCATATAATTAAGCATAATTACTGCTCCAACTATAAAGAAGATTGCTGGCAGCCATGTGAAGCAGAACTTAATTGCTGCAAGTGAGGAAGCTGTTTGAGTGGCGTTGGCTACATAGCCTGCTTTATCCATAATGATGGATGGAATAAAGCTTCCTAAGCCTGCTCCGATTTTGATACAGAAGGAGCTGCCGATTGCTGTTAGGAAGCCGCTGGCACGGATACCTGTTTTCCATTCGCCATAGTCGACTGTGTCAGACAGCATGGCAAACGGCAAGGTAACGGCGATTCCTGTTCCTAGTGAAGCAATAACCCAGCCAAAGATAATCATCGACGTACTTGCTCCTGCGAAGGCAATAATTATTTGACCGATTGCTGCTACAGCAAAGCCTAAGATTTGTGTGTGCGTTTTCAAAAATTTCTTCACGATAAATGGAATAATCGTGATTGAAATCATTTGGAAAACGACCAATCCATTTAGTATGGATGCTAAAGATTTTTGATCCAAATTGTACTGAGAGTAATAGATTAATGTCGATGTTCTTGATGTGTTGCCTAACCAATAAAAGATGAAGGCAAGCACTAATGTTATCCATGGCCAATTTCCTTTAACTGCTCTGAAGCTTTGGCGAATTGGGATGGATTTGATTGTTTTTGTATTGATTTCCTTTGTTCCTGCGAAGGCGAACAGCATTAAAGCAATTGCTATAACAGCGTAAATTCCAACCGTTACTTGGAAGCCTAGTTTATCGTTTCCGTTTCCAAAAAAGGCTACAAGCGGCAGAGTGAAGGACGCAGTAATTAAATAACCGATCATGCCGCCATTGCTTCTCCATGAATTTAAGCGCACACGCTCATTGGAGTTATTTGTTAAGTTCGGCAAAATTGCTGTAATTGGTGTGGCAATTCCTGTGTAGACAATCCCCATTAGAATATAGGTGATTAAAGCGTAAATTACCTTCGCATTTCCCGATAAGTCTGGAGCTAAAAATGTTAAAAAGAACATGACACCAAAAGGAACGGCCAGCCAGAGCCAATACGGGCGGTTCTTTCCGTGTTTTGTGTTCGTATGGTCGATGATTAATCCCCAAATAGGTGCATCTAATGCATCGAATATCCGGGCAACCAGCAATATTGTTCCTGTTGCTGCAATAGAAATCCCAAAGACATCGGTATAAAAATACATGATAAAACTAGTAAGCGTACAATAAAGCAAATTTCCGGCTGTATCTGTACTTGCATAAGCTAACACGCGTTTTAGGGGCATTTTTGAATTATTATCATCGATATTATTTTCTGGTAACTGTTTAGCTGTGCTGCTTTGTTCCATCTCACTCACTCCCTAGTCAGTAATTGTTCTTTCGCTTTGAACTGTCCATCTACTAACAAAATTTGCGGCATTAATCGGCCGTTTTCTGAAACGAAGTGTAAGTCTTTTTCATAAAAATAATATTCAGACGGGTATGGGGCATAGCTTGTGATTAACAGTCCATCCTCTGTATCTTCAATAGAACCATTCACAACAGCGATTTTACCGTCTTCCTCATACAAGAATGTCTTCTTGCCGAATCCGTCTAAATAGGCAACCAGCTCTTCCCCCATATCCCAATCCGCTGTCTCTTCTTCTTTTGTAAATAAGCGGGTAAATATACCGCCATCTCGGAAGAAGGTTGATTGACCAAAGCGATTGCGAGACAGGTCTGGCCTGTTTATATGAGGACCAGCAATGCTGTAAGTGGAAGCAGCCTCTCCAGTAGTTAGTTTCGTATCTGTTGCTTTTGCATTCGTGTCATAGCAGTAAAGAATCCCGATTGTTGCCCGGTATGCCGCTTTTAAGTAGCGGATATCCTGTAATTCCTCGTAAACTTTCAAGCAGGCAGCTGCTGTAACTCCTCCCCAAAGGGAATGAATCATATAAGATAATGCCTCCCACCAGCGGTCAGGGCTTTGGGCCCGGAAGTCATTAGAAAAGCCAATATTCGCAAGCACTAATTCTCCATATCGTTTTGCAGCGTTATGATGTTTTGTGCTTGCCAACGCTCCTGCAGCTGGCCCAAATCCGGCATTATCATAGAAATGCTCTGTTATGGCCGCTTTATATGTCGAGCTGTCTTTAGCTACAGTCTGTGCTATGTTAGTCCATAGTGCGCTGATTTCTTCATATTTTTCTGTTAGTCCGCGATTTTTCAGCTCTGCCATTAATTCGTCAATGTATAAGAAAAACACCCCTAACATTTGCGCTTCTTCTTTTCCTCTTGGCGTATTGTGGAGATCAGGGTTTACTCTTAAAGAGAACACGTCGGCAGCCCAAGATAAATAGGTATCTGGCTCATTCAGCTGCAAAATATCTTGATCGAACTGGGAAAGAAGATAGAAAACATGGGCTATATATTCGAAATCCATGCAGCGATAGAAGTCGCCATAAAGGTAAACAGGCTTTGTAAACTCACCGTTTTCGAACCATTTTTCACGAATATAATGAACGCAGCTTGCTTCTACTTGCTGTACTTCTTTCGCATTCACTTTACCAAGCAGGTTATTTTTCAATACTAAGCTTAATTTTCCTAATGACTCACCTTGATTAGATAGCGGCGAATAGCTGTAAGGATTTTCGCTGTCTGCTCCATTAAATAACACATCGCTAATATAGCGGGAGCGATTTTCAATGATGGTTTTGATTGGCTCCATTACATTTAAGATAATGCTGTCAAAAGACTGGTCATCTATTTCAATCGTAATTTTATGTTCGCCAGGTACAGTGAACAGCAGCTTCCCAGCGTATGTTTGTTTCATGCGTTTAATTTTACCGACAATATTTTCTTTCTTTCGGTTGCCATTCCAGTCCAAATACTCGATATAGGCATCTGTTAAATACTTGTTGTCAGGCAGCTGTACCGAAAAATCATAATATTTACCTGCTATCGCAAGGGGCTCAAAGTTAAAAACAGGATGGCCGTGCTGCTCTTGGCCAATTTGATAGAAGTCCTGCTGACTTTCAAATGATTGCAGCTTGTATTCCCATTCCTTCTCACTTAAGCCAGACAGCGCAAAGTCAGTTTTGTTGTATAACCAATCGGCATTCTCAAAACTATCTGGATATCCCCCTGCCAAGATTAATTGGTGAAAAAGCAGACCATCAAGAGATGGGGAAACGCTTTCAAAAAAGAGATTATTATACGCACAGTATGTTCCTACCGATAATGTTTGTCCTTTTGTTTGAAACATACCTAAATGCGGGGCTTCATTACTTCTGCGAATACATGCCAGCTTCGAATAATCGGCAGAGATAGAAGTAAATACAGCCGCAGAATGATTGGTTTGCTGATTAAGGTCATTCTTGCGGAACATCACGTAAGAAAAGGAAGACCAGATGGCAAAATCGGAAATATTCACTTCCTTCGCTTCCAGGTTTTTCATCGTTATATTCCAGACGAGATTGTCTTCAGCTTGCTTTAAATCGTACTTCATGATGACTTCTATCTGTTCAAAGGTGTATGTGACTAAAGCTTGGGCCGCTTCTCTTATAATTGTTGGGACTGTATCTGCACTAGTAAGCTTCATACCGTCAACTGTCAGTGAAAAGCTCCCAAATAATTTATCTTTTTCTTCATATCCTGTTTGCGTAAGATAGTTTGAGTCAATGACCCAATTCATTTGATGTGTATCTTCTGTTAAAACTAAATTTGTTAAATTTCCACTCGGTGAAATTTCTAATGTAAAATGGTTATTCTCCATAAAAAATACCTCCTTTATTTAAAATACTGTGGTAATTTCCTATCCCGCAACGGTGTTTTTGAAGGTATAATAAGTTGAAAGCGCTAACTTTTAATATCGCCACTAAAATATAACAAAATAAATTATCATTGAACATAAAGGATTCTAATCATTTTTTAAGATATTTCACTCGATTTACAAAATTTTTTTAGAGAAAGAGGTGAGTTGGATGGAAATAGTTTCAATCGCTGTACCACCCTTTCCTATCTTTATTGAAGGCAATATAACGTTATATGAAAAAGGAACAAGCCATCCGGACAGAAGCGAATTGGAGTATTTTGATATTATTCTTGTGAAGAAAGGCCGGCTGTATTTAACGGAGAATAAGAAAGAATTTATAGTTAATAAGAATGAGATGCTGCTCTTACTGCCCTTCAAACACCATTTCTCCACCATTCCGACAGATGAGGAGACAGAGTTTTATTGGCTGCATTTCTATACAAACAGCTACTATACAGAAGAAATTCAACCTGTGAAGCTAGAATCAACGATTCCCATCCCAGCATTGCATTTTCATAATCACAGCTACACACTGCACCTGCAAAAACAATGCACTCTAGTTGATTATGAAGAAATTTATAAAAAAATAGACCAGCTGTTAGCGGCCACCACGAAGGAAAATAAAGATTTGTCTTTCTGGGATATTCAGATCAGCTTCTTCTCTCTTATCAATCTATTAGAATCACAAGGCATGGCAAAGGACAGCGGATATATTATCTCTGAAAAAGTTGCCCAATATATACGCGATCATTATCACAAACCAATTACGAACACGATTCTGGCAAAGGAATTTAATATTCATGAAAATACGATTGCAAAGTATATGAAAAGATTCTATAAAGTCACGGCACTGGAATACTTAAATACGTACCGCCTAGAGCAAGCCCGAATTCTGCTCCTTAAAACAGATTATCCAATTCAGTCTGTTGCAGAGCAGTGCGGCTTTAGCTATGGTCCATATTTTTCCAGTGCTTTTAAAAAGACTTATGACATTTCGCCATTGAATTATCGGAAGAAGCATATGGGGAAAGAAAAATGAAGCCAAACTTCGTATGGCTTTATTCACCTTTATTTTCATTTGTTGGCAGCTAGTATGCCCCTTTTTTCATAATATGCAAGTTTATTACGGTGCATCATAAAAATCCAATTAATCACGGTTGTATAGTCCCCTTTATATGCATAAGGTTCAATTGCCAGTAATTCTTTTACGAAACTAAACAATCCATAATTGAAATATTAATAACATCATTGTTTAGCGAATGATACCAAAACTGCATAAAAAAAGAGCCGCAAATTAGCAGCTCACTATCTATTATTCTGTTCCACCAACCAGCTCAATTTCTGACCGTCTGACAAGCTCTACCGTATAGCTGTTTTGCTGAAGATCCTTTATTTCCAGGAAACCAGAGTTATAGATATGTATAATTCGGTATTTTCTCCCTTTATATTTGACCTTTTTTCCCAATGACAGCATATGGTTGAACCTCCTATTTAGAATGAGATTAGCGACTCATGGTGAATATCTGCAAAACTTATCAATGCTCAAATGGCAGTCCGGCTGCCTTAACGATTGAAGTGTCTAAGGATTGAGTTATGTTTCCAAATGGTGAGATCAATAGACCAAACAACAAAATGGCTGCAAATAGTTTTTTCATAAGATCACCCTCATCTTTCGCTTTTTTTCCAGTATACTTTGGCTGAAGAATCGGTGCGTTTATGATGAGAGCTTGTCTCAACGGATATGCTATAATGAGAGGCAGAAAAGCTGGATTTCCCTCAAAAAATATAAAAATTTTTATAAAATGGTGAGAATGATGGTAGAGTTGAACGCTAAAGCACTTGGGGAAGAGGTTAAGCGGCTGCGGAAACTGAATAAGCTTTCACAAACACAGCTTGCAGACGGAATCTGTACACAGGCGACAATCAGCGGCATTGAAGCTGGCAGGGGCTATCCAAGTGTGGATATTCTGTATATTATCTCTATTCGCTTGAAGGTAACACTAGAATATTTATATAAAATTCTCTTAAATGATGCCGAGGATTATATTAAAGAAACAGAAGAGTTTCTGGAAGATTTAATGAAACAAAAAAATTATAAAGAAGCCTATGAAATTTGTCAAAGTGAACGAAAGCAAGGAAACAGAAATCTCGGCTATAAATTCGAACAGCTGATAGCGTGGGTGCATATTGTGTCTGGTTATTATCTGCAAAAATACGATTATCGAATCGCTATCAAGGAACTGGAGAATCTTCTCGATGATGATCATCCCCTTTTCGGGCAAGACTTCATTGATTTCCGTATTCAAAACAGCATCGCTATCATCTATGCAGAAAACAGCCTGTTTCAGAAAAGCCTGCGGCAATATAAAAAAATCCTTTCTTATCAAGAATTTTTGAAACAGCAGCATAAATTCCAAATTAAGCTTCATTATAATATTTCGAAATTATTCTTTCTGCAAAAAGAATATATACGGTCCTTAGAGCATGCCGACAGCGGCATCGCTCTTACTAAACAAAAGGAAGATATCTCAATGGCCGGCCAGCTGTATTTCCAGCGGGGAGAATGCTTAGAAGAATTGGATGAGGACTTGGATGCTGTCAAAGAGGCATACAGGAAGTCGCTTTTTATCTTTGAACTGCTTGGAAATGAACAGTATGCAGCTATGGTGAAGGAACAAAAACAGGATATCTTCTCTTCTATGTAAAGATGTACTTGGAAAAAACTAAATTCCTAATTTAAGATAGAAGAAAAAACACCGCCAATATCATCCGAATTGACGGTGTTTTTTCTGTTTTAACTTATCCCTTAAAATAATGCTCTAAACCGCTTGTCCACATCGGTACAACCTGCTCAATAAGCTCTTCTACAGATCTTTTTCTGCCTTCTTTATTCCAAGTGTAACTCGCTCCGTAAATGCCCCAGCTTAATGAGGTGGCTATTGCGATATGCTCGTCCTTCGGATTTGTCTCATGCTCCAGAAGATGAAGGATGACATCGTAAACTGCCTCAATCATCTTATTCTGGAAGTGGTCGCCGAGAGATTCATAGTTTTTGGCACATTGGCCGCTTAATTCTTGATGGTATTGGCACATCACGTAAAATAGGCTGCTCAGTGAATTTTCGTTGAAGACGGCATGACAAGAAAGACGCTGATGCAATGTTTCTCTGAAACCATCAAGTAATGTCAGGTCCAACAGCTCATATTTATCGAGGAAATGTGCATAAAAGGTTGCTCTGTTGATGGTTGCTTTTTCCGTGATATCCTTGACGGTTATGTCTTTGAAATCCTTCTCCTGGATTAAAACAGTAAAGGCATCCAAAATAAGCTGTCTCGTTCTAAGTACTCTTGGGTCGCTTTTTGTTGTGGTCGTTTCCATTTTCCCCACCTCCATATGTAAAAAAAATGTTCTATATATTGAACTAAACGACATTTTTCGACTTATGTTGTTTAGGCTACATATTAAAAATAATGACGATTGCTACTAGTATAATTATATTCTATCATAAAGTAAGCAACACATGTTGTTTAAACGATAAGCGTTTAACTATAACTGCTAGAAATATATAAAATTTAAAATAGAGGTGTTTAAGAATGGCAAACGTATTATTCATAAAAGCAAACTCACGTCCAGCTGATCAAGCAGTGAGCGTTCAGTTATATGATGCTTTCTTGCAAAGCTACAAAGAAACTCATCCAGAAGACACAATCACTGAATTGGATCTTTTCCAAGAAAACCTTCCTTACTTGGACAACGACAAAATCAACGGTATGTTCAAGCTTGCTAGAGGAATGGAATTAACAGAAGGCGAAAAAGCTGCATCTGACCTAGTAACTAAATACTTGGATCAATTCCTTGCTGCTGATAAAGTAGTATTCGGTTTCCCATTGTGGAACTTCACTGTGCCTGCAGTATTGCACACATACCTTGACTACTTGAGCCAAGCAGGCAAAACTTTCCGTTACACTGCTGAAGGTCCAGAAGGCCTTGTTGGCGATAAGAAAGTTATGCTATTGAACGCTGCTGGCGGCGTTTACTCTGAAGGACCTGCTGCTTCTGTTGAATTAGCAGTTCGTTATGTAAAAACAATCCTTGCATTCTGGGGCGTACAAAATCCTGAAACAATTATCATTGAAGGACACAACCAAAACCCAGATCAAGCTGCAGAAATCATTGCTGCTGGTGTTTCTAAAGCTGCAACTGCTGCTGCAAAATTCTAATTATAAAGGGCTGCTATCTAGCAGCCCTTTTTTATGTTCTCACAGGTCATTTAAGAGTCCGACTTTGCCTGTTTCTCCGTCTACATAATGGTGGCAGTCAAGGAATCCGCATAAGACGTATTCTTCTTTTTCTTTGTCGTAAACATAGCATGGCTTCAAAATGAGGTAATCCTTTATTGCTTCATATGCTTCCTCTTGGGAAATTTTGATTTCCCTCGGCTTTTTATACTCTGAAAATCTTTCAAACATAGGTTCATTATCCATATAATTAAATGCTTTGAAGCTGCTGCCATCCAGCATGATTAGTAGTTTTCTCTTAAAGATATTTTTAGATATGTCTGTTTGGACAAGCTTCACGTCAATAAAGTCATAATGACGGTGAATATTAGTCATTCTCCAATTTCCTGAATCATGTGGATACACCTGTTGCAAGAAACTTCGCACCTCTTTTACGCACATTTGAATGTCTCCATCCGTTAGTGGGAAGGTTTCCGGATGCGGTTCACATGCTAAAGCCTGTTCTAGTGTTATTTCCCTCGTAAATTCAACTGGCTTCCGTGTGAAAGATTTATGTATAGGCTCATCCCATTCCATTACATAATCGATATCCTTTGAATTCAGGGTTAGCCCCATAGGGAATGTTCCGCTAAGGTCATTGCGGATATAAATCTCTTCTAATCCATAGAGAGAAATAATTTGCTTTTGCTCATCTAAAGGAAAATCCCATTGTTGAAATTGTTGTTTCGCAATATGCTCTGCTTTGTGAAGGTCAAGTGTGTATATCTCTTCTTTTACAGGGAGTTTGTTTATAAAATCCCCATACATACTGAAAAACACAAGGCTGCCATCTTCATCAAACTCGATATCTATCCACTCTATTGGTGAAATTTGCACACCATTGATGATTCTTTTAAAAGAAAGCCTATCCTCCTCTTCCTTCCAAAATACAAAATCCTTCTCATAAGTCAAACCTGTTTCCGCCTCTAGCCAATCGATAATCCCCGCTTTATCTTTTACATGTAGAATAGGCTTGTTCAAAAAAGATTTACCGCCGACAAAGATGATACTGTTAAACTTCCTTGAATCCATGTAAATACTGACAGAAGCTGTCCCTTCTGGAACCTCGTCCTCCTCATCATATGCTTTAATATGCTCAGGCAGCCATTCCATTTCCAATGAGTACACTGTTTTGTTCTGATTTGTTACTTTTCTATCAAGGTCACAGGAGTAAAGATAATAGTTTCCTAAACTAAGCTTCTCTTTCGTATAATCTACCAATGCTTGTATTCTGGCATCCACTCTGTTTTCCTCCTCGTACATAATCTCTTAAGGTAAATTATACCATTAACTAACATAGAAAAAATCCTAAACACTTTTGGTTTAGGATTTGATTTCTATTTGTTGTACTGGTTTAATCCATTCTCCTTCAGGGCCAGCTGCCTGAATCCTTCCATCATGAAATAGAAGTTTGCCTCGATTAATCGTGCTGTTTATTCTGCAAGGAAAAGTATGGCCTATATATAAGCTGATTTTATTTTTCGCAAAGAAGTTATCTTCACTCACAGTAAATGGTTTATCTGTAGACACAAGGATAAAGTCAGCGTCATAGCCTTCAGCAATTTTTCCTTTTGCTTTCAGTCCAAATCGTTCGGCTGGATTTAAGGCTGTGATATTGGCGATTTGTTCAAACGGAATCTCGTATTTTAACGCTAATTCCATCATCGACAAGAAGGAAAACTGGCCGCCGCTAATGCCGCCCCATGCTTGAAAAATATTATATACAGCCGAGTCCTTCAAATCACTTGTACATGGGGAGTGATCGGAGGAAATCATATCAAATTTCTGGTCGATCAGGAGTTTGATGAGCTTTTCCTGTTCGTCTTGTTTGCGCAAAGGCGGAGCACATTTAGCAACAGGACCGTACTCACGCAGTGCTTCATGGTTAAACAGCAAATAATGCGGGCATGTTTCGACGGTAACATCCATGCCTTTTTTCTTTGCCTCTTCAATCTTTGTGATTGCCTCATGTGAGCTGATATGAACAAAATGCAAGGGACAGCCAGTTACTTCTGCATAATACAAAGCACGCTGTACTGCTTCTGCTTCGGCAGCAACCGGACGTGTTTCTAAATAATCATCTGCTGTTACATGTCCTGCCTCTATCTTACGGGCAGCAAGCCAGTCTGTAATCGGACCGCTTTCAGAGTGAAGCGCAAGCACCTTCCCTAAGCCGGCGATAATCTTCATTCCATTCAGCAAGGTGATATCATCGACATTTTCGAATTCCTTATTGCCTGTTGTAGACAGGAATGCCTTAAAGCCAATCACGCCCTCTTCTGCAAGCTCTACTAAATCCTCTTCATTGCCAGGAACAAGTCCGCCCCATAAGGCGAAATCTGTGTAAGATTCTGCCTTTCCTCTGTCACTTTTCAAGTAAAGAGCTTCTTTGTTTACAGTAGAAGGAATGCCGTTTAGTGGCATATCAAAGAAGGTTGTCACACCGCCAGCTGCCATCATTTGTGAGCCTGTGCAAAAGCCTTCCCAATAATCACGGCCAGGATCACTGAAATGAACATGCACATCAATCATGCCTGGAAAAACATACTGTCCAGCTGCATCAATAACAGAGTCTGCTCCTGCTAACTCAGCACCAATCGCCACAATCCTGCCGTCTTTAACTCCGATATTTGTTGTCTGTACTTTATCAGGAAAAACAACCTTTCCGTTCTTAATCAGCATATCAAACATTACTATCTCTCCTTTTTTCTCATATGTTTATACCATTACCGCTCGAATATTGTTCCTTTCTTGAAGACCGAATCTTTAAAGGTATATTTCATCAACAGGAAGTACGACAATCCGCCAACAATAACTCCAACAATCCAGCCGAGATCTACTTCAATAAATGCAGCACCTGCACCGAGCAGCATCGCAATAATTGCACAAGGATTGAAGCCTGCAAACGGGCCGGTTTCGTCATATAAATCAGCAACATTCACCGTTTGTCTTCGCAATAGATAATATTCTACGAGCAAGATGGCAACAATTGGACCTAAAAAGGCGGAGTAGATTAACACAAATGTGTTCAAGCCGGCTGCTGAATCATCTTGGACAAGCACCCATGGGAATGAACCAAATGCAAGCAGGCCAGTAATGATGACAGCAACTTTGTATTTCGCTTTTGTCAGCATGGTAATCACATATGTTGGCGGAATGATGTTCGCTACCATATTTACAGCAATAGCACCAATCACAATAAATGCCGAAACAGCTGCCGTTATATAAGGATTATCAACCACTACTGCAAATGCTTTGACCGGATTTGAGATACCTGTTGCTGATGCAAGCATCGCACCGATTGTAAGAACAAAACCATAAGCAATGAAGATTGGTGAGAAGTATAAGAAGCCGCGCTTTGTGCTGCTGACACCTGATTTCAACTCACGAGAGTAATCTGCTGCACTTAGGAAAATGGCTGCATAGTTGCCGAGGAACACCATGATGAATGCAAAGAATGGCAGCCCCCATGTCCCTTCAGAATGAACCCATCTTTCTGCAATAATTTCGCGGTGTGATGCCATAAGAAGATAAAACACATAAACAAGTCCCAGCATGATAACAACAGATGCTAAAATCTCGACCCATTTAATTGCGTGGAATCCATATAAAGAAAGAACAATTTGCACTAGCTGTATCACTACAAAGCAGATAACCGTATTATCAAAAGCACCGCCTGTCACTATTTTCGCAATCTCATTCAAAGCTGTACCGCCAAGCCAGCTTTGGAAGCCAAACCAGATGATGGCAGGAACTCCACGCAATAAAGCTGTAATGGCAGAACCCTTGATCCCAAAAGACATCCGCAGCTGCATAACATAAGGAACTCCCGTTTTATAACCGAGCCGGTCATTCAATGTAAAAAATATAGATATAATTCCAATCGCAATAATCGCAGCTACGAATGTTTGCATAAGATTCAGCGTTGCTGCTCCAGCGACAATCAAGCTTGCACCTAAGGTCATATTCCCTAAATTAACGCCATCACCAATCCACATGAACATGTACGAAAGCTTACCGACACTTCTTTCTTCAACCGATTTCGGTCTTAATGATTCATCTACATCTCCCCCATTTGGAAGTGTTGCTTCTGCAATTGGTTGACTTGCCAAGTTTGTAGACATGTTCCATCATCTCCTTTTAAATAAGTGATTCAACAACTTGAATATTATGATTATTATGAAAATTTAAGTTATAAAGAGCCTTTTACAGTCTGACAAATGCTCCTTTCCATCCGTTATAAAAAGTGACAATAGTTGTTAATAAACCTAACATATTTTAATATGTGTTAATAATATAAGAGTTGTTTTTGAAAAGCATTGGAGAAAATGTAAAATTTACACAAGATTTCTAGACTGTTTGCACATTTTTGGAGGAAGATCGGCTTTTGAAGTAAGCATTTAGTTAACAACACAAAAAATGGAGTTACCCTATTCTGAATACACCTCTACTTCTTTCAGTTATTAGTGTTATTATGGCAGAACCAAATGTAAGCTTTTTTACATATAAGAAGAGGTAAAAATCATGAAAAAATTCACGCGAACTAAGTTTAAGCATAAATGCACTACTATAAATCTTACTTATAATAGCTATGCTAAATACGATAACCCCTTATTGCCGCAGTATTTCAATATTTCTTTTATTATAAAAATGATTGGTGAGAAGGATGTTATCTTAGTTATGTTCGTTTAATAGACTAATAAATGGATAAGCTTAACAACAGCTGAGCTTATTTGTTAGCTGACCTATATTTTTACAGTTAAGAAAAAAAGAAGCCTGTCCTTATAACAAGCTTCCTTCCCTCACTATCTAGCCTCGAGTTCATCCTCTGTCAGCCACTTATGATTCGTCACTTTTTCTCCACCGTTTGCTGGTGTATAGTCGACCATGTAAACAGTAGTTTCTACCGCTGCATCGATCACTGCTTCTGCGCCTTTCATACCTTCCATATGGTCCGCTTCTAGGGTTACTTCTGTTCCTGGGGCAAGCTTTTCGTTGCCGGCGTCTTTTATTTCCTCCTGCACGACCCATTTGTGGTTATGCACCATTTCGCCTCCGCCAACAGGAGTATAGGATACTTCATATGCAATCGTATCATAGGAGCTTAGCACCGTTCCTTCAGCATCTTTCATGCCCTTCATATGATCAGCGAGGATGGTCACTTGGCTGCCGTCAATGAATTTTGGTTCAGCGGCAAGCTCTAATCCTTCTGGCAGTTCAGCAGTGCCTGTATGTGTATGTTCTTCATCTGTATGATTATGGTCTGTTTCATTATCGTTATTTGCAGTACAACTGCCCATAATGATGGCAACTGCTAGTATTGGCAATCCTAGCATTCTCCACTTCATCTGTAAAATTCCTCCTTTATGTATTATTCCTATTGTTATCACTAAAGGAGGGGTTTTAAACATGAAGGGTTGTTATAGAAGCTGTTTGACCATCACAATTGCCATTGCCCACATAACGAGAGCGGAAGCTTTGTTGAGCAGAACAAGCAGCTTTCCTGACTTATCTGCTTTGCCTAGCATTCTTCCGGCAATTGCCAAGCAGAAAAACCAAACCCAAGATACGGCGATGCAGGCTAGAGTAAACAGCTGCTTTTCTGTGCCGCTGTAGATAAGCGAGCTTGTGCCGATTACTCCGACTGTATCCATAATTGCATGTGGATTCAACAGCGAAACGGACATGGCAAAGCCGACTTGCTTACAAGGTGTTAGTGTGTGGCCGCCGTCTGTCTTCGGCTTGCTTTTCCATATTGCATAGCCCATATAGATAAGGAAGCAAGCCCCTGCTATAAAGAGGAGGTTTTTCAGCCAAATGAATTGAAATAAAAACAACGATACTCCTAATACTGCAAGCAAAATCAACAAGGTGTCACAAATGCTTGCTGTCAAAATGGCAGGCAAACTGCTGCGGAACTTCCTGTGGCCTGCTCCTTGGTTAAAAATAAATATATTTTGCACACCTAAAGGCAGGATGAGCCCTAGTGCTAATAACATTCCATGAATAGCTGCTTCTAGCATGATATTCCCTCCAAATCGTTAATATCCATCAGTTTACGGCAACACTTCGTCCTTGTCTCCAACCAATTGGTTGGTAATCTCCCCAACCATTTTATATAATGAGACAAAAACAGGAGAACAAGTATGGATAATCACTGGAAGCCAAGCAAGCAGGGTGCTCTTCCTCTCTATCAGCAAATTTACGAATTTATTCAAAAACAGATTAGTTCAGGGAACTGGCCTGTTGGCTACAAGCTGCCTCCCCAACGAGAGTTAGCTGACAATTTCCAGGTCAACAGAAGCACGGTTGTGTATGCGTTAGAGGAGCTGAAGGCAGATGGCTGGATTGAATCACAAGTCGGACGAGGCACAGTCGTTTGTCAAAATACATGGAGTTCGCTTACAGCAGGATCACGTGCCGACTGGAAAACTTATGTTCAATCAGGAACTCATCTGCCTAATATTCAAATGATTCAAGAGATAAACAAAGCAGAATTCTCCCCTAATATCATTAGACTTGGAACAGGTGAGCTGTCTCCAAGCCTTCTGCCGACTGCGATGATTCAGCAGGCCTTCGCAGAAACAGCTGCTTTGTCATTAAGCTATCCAGAAGGAAAAGGCAGCTTTCTCTTAAGAAAGGCTGTAAGTGACTATTTGCAAAAAAAGGGGATTGGCACGACACCAAATTCCATAATGATTGTTTCTGGAGCCATTCAGGCATTGCAGCTGATTTCAGTCGGCCTGCTCGACCAAAATTCTGCCATTTTGACAGAATCACCGTCTTATTTAAATTCCATTATGGTGTTTCCATCGGCAGGAATTCGGATGGTTCCACTTAACGGTGAGCTGTCTTTCTCGGCGATTAGCCGGGCAAAACGGCTGCATAATACGGCACTGCTGTATACGACGCCTACCTTTCATAACCCAACAGGTTACTGCATGGCAGAAACGAAACGGATGGAGCTGCTGGAGGCATGTGCTAAAGAACGAATGCCTATTTTGGAAGATGATGTTTACGGTGATTTATGGTTTGACTCACCACCGCCGCCTCCCTTAAAGGCACTTGATAAACATGGCAATGTTTTGTATGTAGGCAGCATGTCGAAGGTGTTAGGGCCAGGACTTCGCATCGGATTTATCGCAGCCCCAGAGCCTGTCATTGAAAGGCTCGCAGACATTAAGATGCAAACAGATTACGGCTCGAGTACACTCTCCCAGTTTGCTGTCACAAAGCTTTTAACAAATGGCCAATATGACATGCATATAGAGAAAATGCGGCATGAACTGAAGGTTAGACGGGATTTTGTACAGAAGCTTCTGTCCACCTATTTCGCAGATCTTGCTGTTTGGGAACAGCCGGCAGGCGGCTTTTATATATGGCTGTCACTAATAAAGGACATCCCGCTGCAGCTGCTTTTTAAAAAAGCCCTTCAGCACGGTATTCTTATTAATCCAGGCACACTTTACGGCAACTTCAACAGCCATATCCGCCTGTCTTATTCGTACGCTTCCTTCGAGGAGCTCGAGGAGGGCCTGATTACGCTCGCGACAATAATTAGGAATTTTCGCGCATAAAAAAAAAGGCAGTGTCAGCTGTTGACACTGCCTTTTTCTATTACATCTAATCGTTTATACATATCAATCATTTCTTTGACCAGCTCATAAGTTGTCTCAGCGCTCATAAGCTGGTCTTCTGCGTGCATGAAGAGGAGGGAAAACGGCAGGCTTTCGCCGTTTGCTTCCCTTTGAATCAATGCGCTATGTGTCTTGTGGCTGATGAGGAAAAAGTTTTGAGATTCTTTCAGTTTCTGTTCTGCCAGCTCATATTCTCCTTTTTTCGCTGCATAGAGAGCTTCCATGACGAGGCTTTTTGCCATTCCCACATTGCTGATAATTGTAAAGCCTGTCAGCTCCATTGCATCCTCTGCCATTTCTATATCACGTCCTTTTCCTGCCTTTTATTTGGCATTTCATTAGTTGAAGTTAACTCCGCCATCATTGGAGATTTCTGTTTTTTCTTGCTCCTTCTCATTCTGCAATGCTATTCTGTCGACAGATTTGAAGAATGGATAGTACAGAAGGATAGAAATACCGATTTGCACGACGTTAAGTAATGCGCCTTTCCAGCCGCTGACGAGAAAGCCGGCAATAATCGGCGGTGTCGTCCAAGGGATATTCGTGCCATTTGTCAGCGGCACGATTCCAGATGCCATTGCAAAGTATGCAACTGTTGCCAAAATCAGCGGATTTAAAATAAACGGAATCATCATAATTGGGTTTAAAACAATCGGAATCCCGAAAATAAGCGGTTCGTTAATACCGAAAATCCCAGGTCCAATCGCCAGCTTGCCTAATGTTTTATACTGCTTTGATTTAGCGAACAATAACAAAATAATAGCAAGTCCAAGTGTGCCTCCAAAGCCGCCGACCTTCATGAAGTTCGCGTAAAACTGGAAGTTGATAATATGCGGAATGGCTTCACCTGCACTGAATGCAGCTGCATTGTCTGCTGTTAAAGCAAGCCAGATTGGCTTCATAATACCGCTGACAACATTGGAACCGTGAATACCGAAGCTCCATAGAACTCCTTCAAAGACGGTAACAATTAAAGTCGCCGGCAATGTGTCTCCTAAATACAGGAGTGGAACTTGAAGATAATGATAAATGAAGGCTTGAACTGTCCCAAATGGTGTTAATGAAAAGATGATGCGGACAAGATTGAAGACGATAATAACAAACAATGCTGGAATAAGTGCTGAAAAGGATCTGGCCACATTTTCAGGAACAGAATCAGGCATCTTGATTTTCCAGCCTTTTTTATCGATATAACGGACGATTTCAACAGCTGCAATCGCAACAATCATCCCTAGGAATAAGCCGCTTGCGCCAAGATTAGTTACAGGGATACCTAATCCGCCGTCTTTCAGCTCTAACATCGGTGTTAGAATGAGGAATGCTACGACAACAATGCTGATACAGGCAATGCCATCGAGCTTATATGTGCGCGAAAGACTTCTTGCCATTGCAATGATGACATACACTGTCATCACATTCATTGTCACATCATAAGGAACAGTAAAGTAGGATGCCCAATCTTCCCCTAACAGGGAACTCATGAATTCGGCATAGCCGCCGATTGGAATATTGCCAAGCAGCAAAAAGATTGAACCGATAATCAATAGGGACATAACACCAAAAAATCCGTCTTTAATTGCCGTAATATACCTGTTTCCATCAAGCTTCATTGCAAGTGGACCCATCTTGCTTTCCAGGTTCTCAATAAGTTTCTGCATGTTCTCCCCTCGTTTCTTCTAAGTTTTATGAAAATACTAGCTTCCTACAAGACTCAGTGCTTGCTGCAGTACTTTTTCTCCATCCATCATGCCATAATGCTGGATGTTGATTTCATCAAGCAGAATATTCTCTCCTTGCAACCTTGCTTCTATTTCTTCCCTTCTGAACTTCACTTGCGGGCCGAGCAGCAAGGCATCAACCTTTCTGGTCTCAAGGACATCATCTATCTCTGTTGCAGATACGGCAAAGATGGTGATATCCAAGCCTTTTGCGTGAGCTGCCCGGCGCATCTTCGTCACAAGCAAACTTGTGCTCATTCCCGCAGCACACACGAGCATGACTGTCTTCACTTTTTTTGTCCCCCTTATAAGGAATTTCTCTACTTCCTCATTGTATAATGAAAGCGCTTAATTTATCATATTTGCATTTTCCGCTTAGAAGCGGAAATCTCTACATGAAATAAAAAGAAGCTAATTGCACAAACAATTAGCTTCTTACTGTTTCTGTTTGAAATAACTCGATGACTTCCGTTTTGGACTTTGCCTTGATTACTTGCTGTATCACCTTTTTATCTTCAATGATGGAAATGAGCTGCTCATACATTTCCTCTAAATCTCCCTTTGCGTCCTTGCTTATATTTAACAAGCAGACAACCTGAACCATCTGATTTTCATTCCAGCTTATCGGCTTTGCTAATGTGCAAACAGTCCAGAATGTATCTTTTGTTTCCGGCATGGTCGGATGAGGGATTGCAACCAAATTGCCAAAGCTAGTGGAGGCAATTCCTTCCCGCTCGAGCACAAGCCTTCCATACTGTTTGGAAACAAGACCTTGTTCATAAAGGATATTGCTCAAAAATTCGATAACAGCTTCCTTCGTTTCCAGCTGTTTACCGATAAACACATGGTCTTCAGCAAGATAACTGTCTTTAGTAGCCTTCTTTGTTGAGGTAAGGCGCTTTTTTATTCCTTTTATATCGTCTGCTTCAAGAAAGTTGCTGACAACTTGCACAGGTGCTGCTAACCTTTCCGCTATCGGAATCGTGCTGATAACAAGGTCAATTGCAGAAAGATCATAGTCTGCCAGCTTATAGTAATTAATGCATTCCACAATTTCCAGCTCTCTGCTAAACTGCTCCTGCAGCCTGTAGGACAGCAGCTTTGCACTTCCCACACCTGAAGCACATACAAGAATAACACGCTTTTGCTTCCTGGCTTTTCTTTTCATACGCTCAAGTGCAACACCGATATGAAGGGCAATATAGCCGATTTCATCTTCTTCCACTTTAACGGACAGCCAGTCTTCCAAACATTTGCTGGCAATGATGGCTCCTTCAAAGGCACTTGGGTATTTCACTTTAATATCATTAACGAGCGGATTGCGAATATTCATTTCAAAGCGCAGCCGGTTAATGGCAGGCCTAATATGGAGCGCCAAAGCGTGTAAAAACTCCCGGTCTGATGTGAAATCCCAATTGAGCTCCTCTTTCAGCCTTGTTACCATACAGCTGACAATTTCTCGTGTCTCATCAAATTCGCGATACTCTGTCAGCGCATTTTCATGCAGAAGCTTCGTGCCCATCAAGTGGATAATTATATATTCAAGCTCCGCACTAGGAAACGAGAAGCCTGCTAGCGCTTCTACCTCTCCAATAATTTCTAACGCTACTTTTTTCTCGAAGGGATGCGCCTCCCCGATTGTATGCTCCAGCTCTCCCATCGCAAAGCCTTGTTCCATCCGTTTGCAAGCAATCACAATATGATTTGTCAGATTACCTAAGGCAACATCAGAAATTTCAATTTTATGAACATTTACTTTATTAATAATGATTCTTTTTATTTGGTCAGCAAAGGCTTTCTCTGATAACCTGCTATTGTTTTTAGAAGAGTCTTCCATCAGCCTGTAGTTGGCGAAGCATAATCGCTTTCTGTATTCACTCCCAGCGACATTTACACCATAGTGAGGCTTGACTAGCAGTGACAGCTTATATTTACCAAGCATTTCCCGAACATGCCGAAGATCCTTTTGAATAGTTGATTTCGAAACATACATTTCTCTCTCAAACTGCTCCAGCTTTACATAACCCTCCTGCAGCAAAAGATGTTTCAAGAGAAAATGCACCCTTGTCTTTTGGTCAGAAAAATCATAGCCTCCTGAATCGGCTTCCGTCAGAATCGGATTGATTTCCTGCTGGAACACTTCATGGTCTAATATATGTAGACAGTAGCCTTTTCCCTTAATAGGGCTGATGCTCACTCCAAGTTGTTTGCAGTCACCCTGCATATTCTTCAATTCCTTGCGAATCGTTCTGTCGCTCACACTCAGCTCTTTCGCTATCCATTCAGCCGTAACCGGTTCCTTATGTCTGCTCAGCAGCAGCAAGATTCCCCTTTGTCTCCCAGACAGCATGCCAATCCTCCCTTCGCCTGCAGTATTTCCTCTCATTATAACAGAAACCGCTTTCTTGTTTCCGAAAAATAAACAGCAGCCTGTAAAAAATAGGCTGCCGTTAGTCTTTATTCTGCATGCTCATGTAAAGCGGCACTTTCGACGTAATTAATAAATCGTCTAAGCTCCTTTACCTGGTCCCTGTTAATCTCTCCACTTTCATACATACTTTGAATTTCTGCTCTTTCTACATCAAGCACCTTTATACGAAGCTCTTCCTTCTGCTCTTCCTGTATTTCGTCATAATTTCGCGATGATGTTCGCAGTCTTTCCATCATGAGCTTGTAATCAAGGATAACTGCATGAATCTGCTGTTTGAGCTCTTCCATTTCCTCTGCATAGTCCTTTAGGAAATCGATTGCTGCCTGCATGGCCTGCAGCTGAACATCCTTGCCTTTCTCCAGCTTGGCAATCGCCAATTCCTTATCTTTACGATAAAACTTTCTTACCTTTTTCCACTTTCTCAGCATTCTTCCGACAAGATAAAGGGTACCAGACTGCAAACTGCCAGCTAATGCCTCTTCCCTGTATTCAAGCGACCTCTCAAATGTACAGAAAAGCTCTTCATCGATTTTGTTCTTATCCATTAGTGACTGGATATATCTTCTTTCTGCTTTGACTGCCTTGATGCGGATTTCCGTTTTCACATCCAATTCCACATCTGTTGCCGAAATCTTCTTGCCTTGGTCTCTTGCCAGTTCACGAATTCGGCGCCGGTATTCTCCGATTAGCTCGTAAGCGGCTGTCTTATTTTCCTCATTGACTACAGACCTGATCTGGTCGACAGCTTTCTCTAGCAGTCTCTGCTTAAATGGAGACAAATCCTTTTCTCCTTCTGCATCCTCCATATCTTCTCCTTTACTTAAGACTGGAAGAAACACGGTTGCTACAATTAATGTAAACAGAATAACTCCTGCTGCTAAAAACAAGAGCAAGGACCTTGCTGGGAAAGGATCTCCGCTGTCTAAAAAGTAGGGAATCGATAATATACCTGCCATTGTCACAGCACCGCGCACACCTGTTAAACAGACGAACAAGGCATTTTTTATATCTGGTTTTTTAGCACCCTTGTTCAAATAACGATATTCAAAATGAGCAAACACATATGCCCAAACAAAACGAATGCCTAATATAACAAGGCCGATGGCGAGACAATAGCCGATAACGAGCCAATTGCCGATACTTGGATCTGAAACGGTCTCTCTCATCGAGGATGGAATGTTCAAGCCTAACAGTAAGAACACAACTCCATTTAATGTAAACAGAATAAGCGACCAAATATTCTCTGTCAGCACCTGTTCTTCAGGGCTTGCAGATTCGCGCCTTTCCCTTACTAATGAATGAACGATCCCGCCAACAACGACAGCGATTACGCCAGATGCGTGAAGCAAATCCTCTGTCACGATAAAAATGATGAACGGAGTAATGATATGCAGCAAGGAATGAAAAGTAACATCATTGATTCCTTGTTTGCGTAAAATAAATCGCACCCATGTGATTAGCAACGCCAACGCCGCTCCAAGCAAAGCTCCTAATATAAATTTATATACAAAATCAAGAGTTGCCTCATGCAAGGAGAAATAACCTGTCACAACTGCCGCAACAGCATAGTTAAAGGCAACTAAGCCAGAGGCATCATTAATCAGCGATTCTCCTCTGACAAGATGAAGCACGCCAGCTGGAATGTGAATGCGTTTGGCAATTCCATTAACAGCGACAGGATCTGTCGGTGACAGGATGGCTGCAAGTGCAAATGCTGCAGCGAGAGGTATGACCGGTATCATCCAATGAATGAAATAACCGCCGCCGATTGCTGTCAGGATAACAAGGATAATCGCATTTCCGAAAATCGGCGCCCTCATATTCCACAGCTCCTCTCTAGGAAAATACCGTCCGTCATTATAAAGAAGCGGTGCTACAAACAGCAGCAGAAACCATTCTGTTTCTATTTCAAAGGAGATATCCTCAAAAAAGAAAGCTAACAGCATTCCAAACGCAATTTGAGTGAGCGCCGTTGGAATGGAAGGTATGTAGTGACTGATAATATTAGATATCAGCAAGGATAATAACAGTAAAATAATCGTAATCAGTAAATCCATGGCATTCTCCCTTGAAAAAATGAAATTTGGCATAGTTTTTGTCTTGTAAGGAACTTTTATGTTAGTACGTTAACGAATGTGAAATGAAAACCAGTATTCAAGAGGAAATAAATTACATTTAATGTTATAATATTTACAAGTAACGGAAAATTCCCATTTTACTGTAAAGGAGGTAACTGAAATGTACTCCACTATTTTCTTCACCGTGATTGGTATTTATGTGCTGCTTTCCATTGTAATGCTGCCAGTTCAATACCGCTTTCTCGTAGCATTAAAGGAAGAAGAACGTAAGTACAAAGCAAAAGGCAAAACACAGGGAGAAATGTACGACGAGATGAATGCAGGTGAATTAGTGCTGCACAGCCATAATCAAGGAAATGCTCTATTCTTCCTTGCCAATATTATGGCATCCATCGTTTATAAAATAAAACATCCAAAGACAAGCATATAAGGAACCTTTAGCAGCCTCCACAAGGCTGCTTTGATTTTTTACCCTATTACACTAAATGGAGGCTCTATGAAAACAACGATCATCAGTGCTGCATGTATCCTGTCTTCTGTGCTATTATTTTCTACCCGTTATATGTTTATAGCCATCTTATGTACCACTCAAAACACTTCAGCAGCAAATTTTCACGATTCACTTGAAGAACATGGCGGACCCTTGCTTACTCTTAGTGTGATTGCCTTGCTTATCGGGCTCGGAATTTTACTGCCAAACCTATTTAAAAAGCGAGAAACCACCAATTAAGTAATATTTAGTATTCAACACACATATATGTATTTTTATGGTAAAATAAATATATGGATATATTTGTAAAAAGGAGCGTTAGATGAATACTAAGTGGTTAAATGTTATTTCTTTATTTTTATTTCTTGCCGCCATTACTTATAAAGTAATTGGCCATCATACAATGAATGCGGCAGGTGTAATCATTGTCTTATTGTTTATTGTCTTAAATATTGCGGCATTAATGAAGAAGGATGCTACATAGAAAAGGAAGGAAGACTGATTTGTATCTTCCTTCCTTTTATTTAAAGATAGCACCGACAGCTAACAGAACAAGAGCGACTAAATGAAGCCAAACTGTATATTTAATAATAATCAGCGCCCATAATTTCTTTCGCAGTCCAAACACAAGTACTAGCAGGAAAAATACAAAACTGAATAAGCTGCGAATGATATTTCCTTCTATTAGGAAAAAAAGAAGATTTACAAAAAAAGATATAACAAATAAGACTATATAAGTGTTAGAACCTTTCGCTTTTTTTCTGGATTCCTGTTCAAATTCGTACATTTATGTACCTCGTATATTGCGTTTTTCATTTTCTGTTAATGATAATATACAATGATAATAGCAAAAAAAGCTGCCATCAGCAGCTTTCTAAAAAATCTTTACAAATTTAATAAGGCAAAAACGGCTCTTTATTTGTACTAGAAAGCACCTTCCCTAATTCCAATTCAACTATAGCATTAGCGTGAACAGCAAGGCATATGCCGCTTTTGCCTGCAAGCAATGTTTCCACACTTTTTTCACCGAATTTAATGCCCATGATACGATCGGTAACAGAAGGTTTTCCGCCTCGTTGAATATGACCAAGCACTAGTGGATGGATTTTAAATTCGGAATGACTTTCGATTTCTGCTTTAAACTTTTCTGCACTAATCGCACCCTCCGCCAAAATATAAATTTGGCTTTTTCCAGCAGAACTTCTCATTCCTTCTAGCACTTTTTCTAAGTTCCAGTCTTCGCTTGTGCCGATGATGCCGTCAGCAGCTGTTGCCAGGCCGGCCCAGATGGCGATATCAGAGGCTTCACGGCCCATTACTTCTATACCAAAAATATGCTTATGGCTTGCTGCTGATGTTTTTATTTTATCAATGGCATCAACGGCATTTTCTACAGCAGTGTGAAAGCCAAGTGTGATATCCGTAAGGGCAATATCATTATCTATCGTGCCAGGTATGGCAGCAACAGGGAAGCCCAATTGGGACAAGGCTTTAGCGCCTTGATAACTGCCGTCTCCGCCAATTACAACAAGCCCGTCTATTTCATGCTTCCTTAAGATATCTACTGCTTTTGTTTGGATGTCTTTGTCTGCAAACTCGGGAAAGCGTTGCGTACCGAGAATGGTTCCGCCAATATCAATGACTTTAAACAGCTCTGATTCAGTTAACAGCATAAACTCTTCCTTTATGATGCCAATATAGCCATTTACACAGCCAAAAACTTGTATTTCATGGCGTGCTGCTTCCTTTACGACTCCAAACAGGGCAGCATTCATGCCTGGTGAATCACCGCCGCTCGTAATGACTGCGAGCTTCTTCATAGTAACTTCCTCCAATACTTCTTAGCATAGGAATTCTTCTTCGATATCAGCAATCATGCCAATTCTTCTTGCATGTCTGCCTCCCTCGAATTCTGCATCTAACCAAGCCTTTACAATTTCTTTTGCTAAAACACTGCCGACTATTCTTCCGCCAAACGCTAAAATATTCGTATTATTATGCTGTTTTGATAGCCTTGCTGTTGCCGGTTCACTGCAGACTACTGCTCGGATGCCTTTGACCTTATTGGCAGCAATCGATATGCCCACACCCGTTCCACAAATTAAAATACCTGCATCTACTTTATTTGCCACAACATCCTCTGCAACCATTTTGCCATATTGAGGGTAGTCTGTGCTTTCTCCTGACTTAGGTGAATACTCTATTACATCATGCCCTAATTCTTGTAAATATTCCGCGATAACAGGTCTTAAATCATCGCCGCCATGGTCACATCCAATTGCTATTTTCATCGTAAAACCTCCTAATTATAGTTTATACAAATAAGTCTAAAATCAGCGTGCAAACCAAGCCAATAACAGAAGAAATTGTGGAAAGAACGGTATATGTTCCAAATGTTTCTTTCAGCGTCATGCCCGAATATTCCTTCACGATCCAAAACGCAGCATCATTAACGTGAGAACAAATCGTGCTGCCGCAGCCTATTGCCAAAGTTACGAGCGCTAAATTAACTTCTGGGTGCATTGCAAGCATTGGTGTGACTAAACCAACTGTGGAGATGGCCGCAACCGTTCCAGACCCAAGAGCTATTCTTAATATCGCAGCCACAATCCACGCAAATAAAACTGGTGATAATGCAGAGCCTTCAAATAGTTCTGCGATATATTCGCCAACACCGCCTTCAATGATGACTTGTTTAAAGGCACCGCCTCCGCCGATAATTAGCAGCATCATCCCAATCGAATTAATAGATTTCGTACAGGATTTCATTAAATCCACCATAGCAATGTTTCTTTTTATGCCCATTGTATAAATCGCAACTAACAGCGAAATAATCATTGCAGTGGAAGGCTCACCAAGAAATTGCAGCACCTTAAAAATAAGGCCGTCATGATAATTCAGTGCTTCTTCAATAATTTTAATAACAGCAGCAATTGCCAGCAGAATTACTGGCAGCATCGCTGTAAATACACTGATGCCAAAGCCTGGTGTTTCTTCTAATTTAAAAGATTTCTCTTCCTTAAAAACTCCGTCTGGGGTAACCTTTTCAAAGGCACTTGGCACGATTCTTTTAGCAATATTCGGATAGATGACTCCTGCGATAATCACACAAGGAATCGAAATAATCAGCCCGTATAAAAGAACAGTCCCAACATCTGCGCCAAGTCCGTTCGCAACTGTCGTAATACCTGGATGCGGCGGCAAAAAACTGTGTGTGATCAGCAAAGCCGCACTCATATGCAAAATCAATTTAACAATCGAGATTTTCACTTCTTTTGCGATTGTGAATATAATCGGTACGATTAACACAAAGGCTACTTCATAAAACAAGGCGATACCGACGATAAAGGAAGCAATAACAACCGCCCAATGAATTTTATTTTTTCCGAACTTATTGATAAGCGTCATCGCAATCCGGTTTGCTCCGCCAGCATCAGCGATTAATTTACCTAGCATAGCACCAAGTCCAAAGATTAACGCTATATGTCCTAATGTACTGCCTAATCCATTTTCAACAATTAGTCCAATCTCTTCTAAAGGTATCCCTAAAAGCAGGGCAACGATAAAAGAGACAATAATCAGTGAGAAGAAGGTATTTAATTTCAGCTTCATAATTAAAAAGATTAATATTATTACCCCAACAGATACGTAAAGTAATGGCATATTATTCACCTCAGCCTTTTTATTGGTTCGAACTTCACTACAATGAATCTATCAGTCTAGCATTATATTTGAATACGCTTTCTTTTTTACTTAACATTTGTATACTTATCTTCTTGTATGCTAAGTACACTAAAAAAATAAAGCAGTTACTATTAAATAATATGTTGAGAGCGCCTAAAGCCATTCCTAAGCAATCCTGTTTAGGCTATCTCAACAAATTATGTAATAAAAGCAGCTCATCATTTCCAATAACGGTCATATAAGTTTTGCATATGGTTAGTCATAATGTCTGTCGCTTTTTTTTCATCTCGTTTTTCTATAGCCTCGATGATTTGTTTATGTTCATTTAAATTTACTTCCAAATAATCTGGTCTTGTTACAGTACGATCTCGTATGAACTGCCACATTTCCTGTTTCTTCATCGCATTAATGATTGCTGCCATAATATTGATGAACAATTCATTATGAGAGGCTTTTGCAATATTATAGTGAAGTGCTTCGTCTGTTTCCGGAACGTAAACACCTGACTTTGTTTCCTCTTCCATCTTGTTTATTGTTTCCCTGAGCACAGCAATTTCCTCATCTGTAGCACGCTGTGCGGCAAACTTAATGATTAAAGGCTCGATGTTCATTCTAACCTCTACTATTTCTTCTGGAGAAACAGAATCAAATGAGATAGGATCGTGGGAATTGTTAGCTTGGTTTTGATTGCTTTTTACATAAACGCCTTCGCCTTGGCGGGAATAAATGAATCCATTTAACTCCAATGCACTCAGTGCCTGACGAACTGGAGCACGGCTGACACCAAACTGCTCACATAATTCTCTTTCTGCAGGCAGCTTATCTCCTACTTTAAAAGTTCCTGACTCAATCTCTGATAAGATTTGCTGATATATTTGCATATACAATTTTTTGCTGGAAACTGGATTAAAATTAATAATAACCACTTCTCTCTGCGTTAATATTATTAGATAACCTATTATACTATTAAGGTTATTATATAAAATAAAAATATGTAAGCGCAATAAAAGTAAAATAAATCATAGCCGAAGCTTCTTTTATCTAAGGCTATGATTTATTTTTAGAAAGTGGTTAATTAGTCCATATGTGATCCGCCGTTAATATCTATTTCTTCCCCAGTGATATAGGATGCCTCTTCCGTTGCTAAAAACGCAATGGCTGCAGCCACTTCCTCTGTTTCACCAGGTCTGCCCATTGGAATTCCATCAATTACTTTAGCTGCCTGTTCTTCCGGAAGTGACTTCCAAATATCTGTGTTTACAAGACCAGGAGCAACACAGTTGACTGTGATTCCGTGCTGTGCCACTTCACGAGCTAAGTTTTTCGAAAATCCTAGAACAGCCGCTTTTGATGCAGAGTAATGAGCTCCCCCGAACACACCGCCGCCTCGTTTTGCTGACACGGAAGACAGACTGATGATTCTGCCGAAATTTTGTTTTTTCATTGTGTCTAGGACTGCTTGTGTACATAAGAATAATCCAAACATATTTACGTTAAATACTTTTGTAATATCCTCAATTGTCATGTCTTCAACTGTTACTTTTTGAGAGATTCCAGCATTGTTAATTAAGATATCTATGCGGCCATACTTATCTAAGACTTTTTGAACCATTGTATCATTGGATTCTTGGCTGGTAACATTCAACAGCACACCAAATGCCTCTCCACCTTGTGTTTTAATGGCATTAACTGTGTCTTCGATTCCTTCTTCATTTAAATCAGCAACTACGACAATGGCACCTTGTTTCGCAAGTGTTAAAGCAATCGTGCGTCCAATTCCCTTTTTCGAACCGCTTCCTGTTACAATCGCAACTCTATTATCTAATTTAAACATAGTATTCTCTCCCTTTAATAGTATTATTGAAGCAATTCTTGCGCTGTGTTTACGATATTTTCTATTGTTATGCCGTTCAGCTCTAATAATTTTTCATATGGAGCAGATTGCCCAAACTGGTCTTGAACACCGATTCTGCGCACTTTCCCTCTTCCTTCTTCTGCAACGACCTCACATACAGCGCTGCCTAATCCATTGATAATATTGTGATCCTCTACAGTGATGATTTTGCCGATATTCACACACTCTACAACTGCGTCTCTGTCTAATGGCTTAATCGTATGCATATCCAGCAGTTTCACAGAGATACCTTTACTTTCTAATTGCTTCGCCGCTTCCAAGGCAAGATAGACAGTATCTCCATTTGCAATAATGGCGATATCATGGCCTTCCTTTAATCGCTTCGCTTTGCCGATAATAAACTCTTCATTCTCATCGTAAATGAATGGCATCGTATCTCGTGTAAAACGAAGATAGACAGGACCATATTTCTCAGCAGCTTGCGCCACCAATTTTCTTGTGGAATGATAATCAGCACCCATCACAACTGTCATGTTAGGGATTGTTCGCAAAACACCCATATCTTCAATCGCTTGATGGCTCGCACCGTCGTTTGCTGGCGTCAGACCGCCATGTGAACAAGCAATTTTCACATTCAAGTTCGGGTAACAAATTTCCTGTCTAATTTGTTCTGCCATTCTCATCGAGCCGAAGACCGCGTAAGTGCTTACAAAAGGAATTTTGCCTGTAGTCGCTAGACCTGCTGCTAATCCAGCGCCATTTTGTTCAGCAATCCCGACATTAACATGCTGTTTCGGGAACTTATTGGCAAATTCTGTTGTTTTACAAGACTTACCGATATCAATATCTACAACGTAAATATCTTTATTTAATCCGCCAAGACGGACAATTTCATCACCAAAGGCTTCTCTTGTTGCTTTCTTTTGTAACACTTTGTTTTCACTCATTATTTTAGCCCTCCCTCTAATTCTGCCAATGCTTTTTGGTATTCTTCATCATTAGGAGCAATTCCGTGCCAAGTTACCGAATGTTCCATAAAGGAAACACCTTTTCCCTTTACAGTGTTACAAACAATACATTTCGGTTTGTTATTCTTAGAGTTTCTTGCGCTGTCTAGTGCTGCAACAATTTCCTCCATTGAGTGGCCGTCTATTCTTGTTGTTTCAAAACCAAAGGACTTAAACTTCAGCTCAAGATCTTGGTTCGGCATAATTTCTTCTGTTGGACCATCAATTTGCAGTCCATTATCATCCACAAAAACTACTAAGTTATCTAATTCATATTTAACGGCGCTTTGTGCAGCTTCCCAAATCTGTCCTTCCTGACATTCGCCATCACCAACCATTGCAAACACTCTATATTCTTTTTCGTCTCTTTTTCCTGCCAACGCCATTCCGACTGCACATGAAAGACCTTGACCTAAAGAGCCTGTAGAAATATCAATTCCTGGACACTTCTTCATATCCGGATGACCTTGGAATGGAGACCCCATTTGGCGAAGTGTATAAATGGTGTCATACTCAACAAACCCTCTTAGCGCTAAAGCCGAGTATTGAATTGGACAAACATGCCCTTTTGATAAAACGAAACGGTCTCTATCTTCCCAATTAGGATTGTTTGGATCGATGTTCATTTCCTTAAAATACAGTGCCGCAATAATATCAGCCGCCGAAAATGAACCTCCAGGATGCCCTGATTGTGCCTTATGAATCATCGTCAGTGCCGTTTTTCTAAGATCAACTGCATTTTGCTTTAACTCTTCAATAATTGTTGCATTCATATTAATCACCCCAAGGAATTGAATTTTAACCTGTATACTTATTTACTTGTCTACTTGTATACTAAGTTACCTTTGTTTACCATTATAAAACGTTTTCAACATTTGTCAACAGAAATGTAAACGATTTATTTGGGTGGATTTGTTATTTTTCTAGTATTTATTAGAATTTTCACTATTTAACGACAACAAAAAACGCTAAGCAGCTTTGCTGTTTAGCGTTTGAAAGTATTTATTTATCCATTTCCTTATCTTGAGTAAAAAAGAAAATAAAAATCACGAGAGATAATGCGATTAGAAACTTCCCTGTACTGCTCGTTCCTTTAATGACAGGCAAATCTGTTAAACTCATTTAGAACACCTCACTAGCTTTTTTAAGTTTATCCACTAGCTGTGTATCGAGACGAAAGCTGTTATTGACAATATTTCTGAATTCCCTTTGATTCTTTTTTAAGTATGGAAGAACCGGAACTACCTTTTCCCTTCCAAAAATGGGTCCGCTGATACTTAAAGAAAATCTCGCATCTGATGAGATAAACAGACCAACAAGATTAATTTCGTCCTTTATCAACAGAATGGCTAAGATAATATCAATAACATCTAATGAAATATCAGCAAACTGATTGCCCTTTTTCGCTTCTAGCCTAGATCCACCTGTAATTGGCCCGCCGACTGTAAAACCAAAGTAACCTGGACCAAAGTAAATTCGGCTAACGGTTATTTGCCCAGTTAAAAGCAACGAAGCAATCACAATATCAATATCCCGTTGTATTTCCCTTAATAAACGACAATCTAAGGTTTTGTCCTCCAGCTTCATTACACTCACCTAAAAACCGACATAGATAAATTATATGCATCGCAGTTCAAAACGGTTGATTGTCTAGAACGAAAATACCTCTTTCATTTGACCATAACCCTACTTCTGATAAGCTGGGATTTTTTCTAATTTTTAATTTTGGGTTTGCTTATTTGTTGCTTTGAATTTTAACGCAGAAGCTAAGATGACGACAAAGCCTACAACTCCAATCCAAACAAGGGTAGAAACAGAATCCCAAGTTAAACCTTTATCAAAGAATAGTAGTTCTCGTAAGCCTTCTACCA
The DNA here is from genome assembly GCF_021341655.1 of Bacillus sp. Au-Bac7. NCBI lineage: Bacteria > Bacillati > Bacillota > Bacilli > Caryophanales > Bacillaceae > Bacillus > Bacillus sp. Au-Bac7. The sequence continues at coordinate 229,789 of NZ_JAJTTG010000003.1, forward strand.
TAAATCGCATCGGTAACCAAGAATAGACCCAGTTTTGATAGAATGGTGACATCATTTCTGGAGCCATTGCCAGTAATGGTGCACCAAAGAATAGCATTAAGATAAAAATAGGCATACCTCTTAGTCCCATAATGGAAAGGACAGCTGAAATCATTAGAAAATAGCTAAAGGATGTTATCGATAAAAATAAAGCTGTACTCAAAAAATCAGGAATATGAAGTCCTACCATTCCATCTGCCAGCCAAGTTAATCCAAATCCTACGACCAGTGTGATAATTGCTCCAATAAAAACCTGCACACATCTCACTACTAAACTTTCTTTTCGACTAGTTATGGTTGTCTTTTTAAGTGAAATAAAAATAATGGCAGCACTCGCTAAGCTTGCCATCCAAAGAGGCTGGAATAAAGAAACAGGTGCATTGCCATTAGCACTTTTAGTACCAGTTTCATTAACATTAGTAACTTTTGAAGTGATAGGTGTTGCCAGGGCTTCAGCTTGTTGTATGCTTATTGCTGTTCCTTGTTTTTCTAGTCCATTTAGTAGTTGTGTACGAACATTGCTGTTTATATTGTCCACTACACCGTTCAAAATTTGCCCTGCCAATGTTGATGCCATTGTATTCATACCTTGATTAATAAAGATTTGAAGTTCAGATGGTGAAGCAGGTGCTGCTGTTTGTAAAGAAGCCTGGTTAGCACTAAAATCTTTCGGAATAACCATGGCTGCATAATATTCCTGGTTATCTAATCCTTTTTGAACTTCCTTAAGACTACTTACTTCAATCCATTTGACTGCAGGGTCTTCTTGGTCTGAAGTTGTCTGTGAATTTTCTTTAATCATTTCCACTATTGTTTTGCCCACATTCATTTCTGATTGATCTGGTATCTTCACTCCAGCATCCTCATTCACAATTGCTATCGGCAGATTTTTAGGTACTGGTTGGACCGATGGAATTAATGTTAATAAAAATATAAATATTATGACCAATGTAATGAATGGTGATAACAGTAATAGTTTGTTTTTAAACATATTTGAACTCCTCCAAAAAGATAAGTATAATAAACGAACAACGTGTTGTTTATTATCTTCTAAATTATATGGATGAAATGTACTTCCTTCAATAAGCAAATAAATAGTATATGTTGGATAAAGAACACCTTTATAAATTGTGTTGGATAACAACAAAGGAGGAACCTGAGATGTCTGAAGGTAAAACTGATTTAAGAGTCACTCGAACGAAGGAATCTATTCTAGACGCATTGATAGAGTTAATAACCGAAAAGGGTTTTGAAGCCATTACAGTTAAAGATATAACAACTAAAGCAAAAATTAACAGAGGAACATTTTATGCCCATTATCAAGATAAATTTGACTTAATGGCAAAATGTGAAGAAGAAATCATGGAGGAAATGTCCAGTATTGCAAAGCAAAACTTCCCCAGTGTTATTGCTTCACTTGAGGCGGATGCTCCAGTTGTGCCACCATTTCCTCTTACCGTTGCATTATTTGAATATTTAAACAGTAATAGTGCTATTATGAAAGCTTTGTTAGGTCCAAAAGGTGATTTATCATTTCAGACAAGACTGAGAGAATTTATCTGGAATTCACTTTATGGAAACAATCCAAGCTCTCTTGTAAAAGAAGAAAATTTCCTTGTTCCAGGGCAATACTTGGCATCCTACATGGGAACGGCATTGATTGGAGTAGTGCAACAGTGGTTGCATAGCGGCAGGAAGGAATCTCCCCAAGAAATGGCTCGTATCCTGACAACCATTACAGTCAACGGTCCTCTTTATGCAGCTGGGTTAAAAAATAACTAACTATTAGAAGCGAAGAAATGCATCGACTTAGCCCAACATTCTTAAATTTTTCATTTACACACAAAAAAAACGTAAAATCCCAGCTCATTCACAAAACTAGCTGGGATTTTTATTAAGGACTTACTACGACACCATTAATGGGTTTTCAGTAGGATATTCAGGAACTTCAGCTGACTCATGAAATTTGTATATTTCTATGAATGATGGTGACGGGCACTTTACAGATAATGCAGGTCACTGATTGCTAACATTCAAGTAAAAATAAAAAAGAAATTATATTTAAAAAGCAAAACAAAAAAAGGAATCAGATCTCCTTCTGATTTCCTTTTTTCTTTTATTCCCTAACCCCAACCGGAAGATAATAAGATAAATTATTCGTAATAGTACCTCCAGCCCGAAGTCCGATGGCTGAGGGCTTTCCATTAAGAAGGAAGCTGCCGATAAGAAGGCTCCCTTCTTGTCGGCCTTTTTCTGTCTGTATTGATGCTTTTGGATGCTCGATGTACTGCTGATAGACAGGGAGAAAGTCGGTATAGGACTTCTGGGTATCCGCAAGGGCGAGCCTGCCGCTCCCTTTATATATTTCAACAGTATCTCCTTCTCTGCCAAAGGCTGGCTTCTTCACAAAATCCATATTCCGCTCTATGAAGGGTTCAGCCTCGAGGTAGGTTGGCAGAAAATAGGACTCGATCCAGTGATGCTCTTCATCTGTATAAAATGGATGTCTTTGTTCATGCAGATTCCAAATAACTGCCTGAACTGCTTTGTTTTGCAGCAGGAAGGCAGATGGTGGATTGATGATGGACAGCTTCCCTTCCTCAACAAGCTCTAACAGCCAGATGCCAATTTTATTTTCTTCTTCATCTTCATCAAGAATAAGATTTTCAATTGGAAAGGTTTGTCTGTACAGGATGTCAATTTGATTTCCAGCCTCGTCAAACAGCCCCTTCCCCTTTTCAATCTGGAGCTTATGCAGCGGTATGTATGTGCCGGTTGTTTCTGAAATGTTCAGCAAGTACAGGCTTGTTTCTTTATCTTCGATATTGTCGTCATGGGCAGTAAAGGCAATCGTTGGCCTGTCCTTGCCAATTGCTTCTGCCGCTTCCTCGATCGCAGTGCGGACAGCCTTCTTTAATGCCTGTTCCAAGCCTTCATTCGGGTTTGTTACGGCAAACTCTGAGCATACTTTGCCGTTTATGGAAAACAGCTCTTTAATAAAGGTTGGTGTGTCTGCGTTAATTTCAATGCATTTATAGCTGTCTTGATATGGGATTAAATCAAGCCTGGAAATAACACTTCTTATTGCCATTGTCTCCAGACGCAGGAAAGAGAAGGCTTCTTCTGGAAAGCCCATTTCCCGCAATGTCCGGTCTGGCACTTCCTTTAAAAGCTCCCATGTTTTAAAGAATATTCGCCCAGTATATTCACTGACTTGGCGTATCTTTTCCACTTCTTCCTGTGACAGCATATGCACATCATAAAGGGCATACTCCTCCCCGTAAAGATCTGCCCAGAAGCTGTCTATCTGCGAATAGAAGCGCCTTCTGTTTTCTATGTGGCGATCCATTCTATTCCTCCTCCAAATCCTTTACATACAGGACGTATACGCCTCTGTCTTCATCGATTTCTGTTGAAGTTACCTCCATTTGGCCAACATTGGGAATATCCGTGATATCTTTCAGTAAAAAGCGAATCACATCAAAGTGGCTTGCGATAGGAATCGAAGCAAGCAATTGATAATTATCTGCTTCACGATGCTTTCTGAACTCGATATGGATGCCTTTGCCTCTGTAGTTCTTTTCATCAAGCACGGTGACATTTCTGCCTCTGTCCTGAATGACGAGAATTTCCTCATTGCCTGACATCTCATTGCATACAAGCTCATATTGCTGGCCTCTCATGATGAGGTATGTGCATAATTGCCTTGCATACAGCTCATCAATACCAACATCCCGAACATCATACTCATAAAATGGCTCATAGTTTCCGTTGCCTTTATCAATAAAATACGTCAGTTTTTTCATTTTACAGCTCCCTCATTAATAGGACAGGCATTTTGCCACAATCCAGCCAATCGCAAGAGATAATGAAAACAGCATGACGCCCACTGCCCGATTATCTTCTTTAATAGCATTGCTGATACTGAAGCGGATTGTAACTACCTCTGCCAATACGAAAACGACAATCTGTGCTACAATACCGATTGCTCCCCAAATCGCCATATCTATCAGTGAAACCGAATATTCAGCTGCTGCTCCTAATACTATTGCCAAGCCGACAACCTTACCGCCAAGGAGCAGTGCCGCACTGACATTTTTCTCTGCAATCAGCCTCATTTCATTTATTTTTGGTGTACTTAACATAAATAACAGAATACCGATAACTAGCAGCACAATTGCTACTCCTAAATAAGAACCGAAATTAAGGTATAAGTTCACGTTTACACTCCCTTTCTAAAATATATTAGCCGCCATAGCTTTTTTTGCCGCTTCCGAAGCCGCTTGATTTATTGGTTGAATCACTGCCACCGCTCACGCTTGAACTGGAGCTGCTTGATTGCTGCTGTTTCTTATAGCTCGTATTTTTAAGCAAAGAAGACTTTGAATTATAATATTTTCCACCGTAGAAATAATGGCCGTAATATCTGGAATTGCTGTCCTCGCATTCCCAGACACCATCATCATCATCCCATTCCCAATTGGTGCAGTTTGTATCATCTGGTACTGGTGGAATATCGCTATTGCTTGATGAACTGCCTGTTGCTGTTCCGCTGCTGCTGCAGCCGGTAATGCCAATAAGGACAGCTGTTGATAAAATCCCTGTCATGACTGTTTTTGTTTTCCCCATGTTAATCACCCCACTCTCATGATGTAACTATACGAATATATCTTCATAAAGATTCTATATTTACAAAAAAATAGTCAAGTTACCTAATCTATTCCTTTATAATTACTTTACAGTATTTTTTCAATAAAAAAAGGGGTGGCATACATGAAAGTAAATATTGCGGTTAACCTTCCAATTGAAAATCATGAAGTTCCTGACCTCAGGGAGGCTGTTGGCTGGGGAAGACGGGATAAGGACTATCCTTCTTTATTAGAGAGATGTAATTTCTGGGCTGGCGGCAGGGATGAGTTCGGCAAGCTTGTCGCATTTGGCTATGTATGCGGGATGGGCTTGGAACACGGTTATGTGGAGGACATAATAGTCCATCCAAGCAAACAAAAGCAAGGTATTGGCATGGAACTTGTCACAGCATTGATTGCGGAGGCAAGACAGTTCGGGTTAGGAATTCTGACTGTTTCCTTTGATGAGCATAATGCTAACTTTTACAAAACGTCCGGTTTTACGGTATCATCCGGCGGTGTGCTTTACTTGGACTAATAAATAATCCTCCAGCTCTTATGGCAGGAGGATTATTTTTCCGATGTTTTTTCTGCTTTCCAACAAGCCATGAGCAGCTTGCCCCTCGCTTAATGGAAAGGTAGTTATGGAAGGAAGCAAAAGCTTGCCTTCTGCCATTAGCTGAAACAGCTCGCCTGCGCGGGTGATTCGGTTTTCCCTGGTAGTTAGGACATTCCACAAGTCTCCACCTGTGAGTGTTTTGCTTGTATCCATCAACATACGAGGATCTATGAGCGGTGGATTGCCGCCAGCCATTCCGTAAAATACTACCGTACCGCCTACCTTTACTGCTTCAAAGCTTTGCATTAAAGTTGCTCCGACCGCATCATAGACTGCATCCGCTCCCTTAGTATCGGTCAATTCCTGCACGGAAGCTGTCCAATTATCAGCATATGTGAGCGTATGGTCCGCCCCCGCTGTTTTGGCCGCCTCTGCTTTAAGCGCTGATGACACAATAGCAATCACTTTTGCTCCTTTTATTTTAGCCAATTGAACAAGCAGCTGACCGACACCGCCTGCAGCTGAATGAATAACCACTGTATCTCCTTGTTGGACAGGGAAACTGTCCGCTACCAAATATTGAGCAGTCAAACCTTGAAGCAGAACAGCCGCTGCGTCTGTAAAGGCAATATTATCAGGGATTGGGATGGCTTTATGAAATGGGACTGCCACTAATTCGGCATTAGCATAAGGTACATCAGCGAAAGCAATGGAGTCACCAATCTTAATTCCCTGCACCTGTTTGCCAACAGCTTCTACAACTCCTGCCCCTTCGTAGCCGAGAATATACGGCGGTTCGCCTTCAAGATGATAATGGCCCTTTCTTCTGTAAATATCAGCATAATTCAGCCCGATTGCTTTTGTCCTTATTAGCACTTCATCTTCCTTCATAACCGGATGAGGCACATCCATATAACGCAACACTTCCTTTTGTCCAAATTCCATAAAGCATAATGCCTTCATTAAAAATCCTCCTTTTAAGTTCTTATTTCCTTATCTTTATTTTATAATGGTAGCATTAATCAAAAAAGCTGAATATAACTATTTAAATCATCGAAAAAACCGATTTAGAGGTGGGAATATGGAGATTAAACAGCTAAAAACATTTAAAACTGCAGCAGAAAATTTAAATTTCACGTTGACTGCCAAGCAGCTCAACTTTGCACAATCGAGTGTGACAGCCCAAATAAAAAGTCTTGAAGCAGAGCTTGGTACTCCGTTGTTTGAACGGCTCGGCAAGCGGATTGTCTTAACGGATGCAGGAAAAAAATATAAGCAATATGCCGATGAAATAATAAGACTGTCAGAAGAGGCGCATACATCTATTAATGAAAAAGCAAGGACAGGCAAAATTATTATTGGTGCGCAAGAAAGCCAATGTACTTACAGGCTGCCGCCGATTTTAAAGACATTTAAGCAGAAATATCCTGAGGTGAAGGTTATTTTCAAACCGGCCCATTCTGATGAACATGCCAGAGAAGGACTGTTAAAAGGGGAATTGGATGCTGCTTTCATTACCGATATCTCCCGGAGTGACACTTATCTGCATACAGTCCGGCTTTTGGAGGAGGAAATGGTGCTCTTTGTCGCCTCTGATCATCCACTAGCTCAATTACAATATGTGTCTCCAGAGGAATTAGCACAGGAAACCTTGCTGTTGACAGAGGAAGGCTGCTCTTATCGGACAGCGTTTGAAGAAACATTGGCACTCTCAGGGAATTATGCACGCTCCAAGGTGGAATTTTCTAGCATTGAAGCACTTAAGCAATGTGCCCTTTTAGGGATGGGTGCTGCCATATTGCCGTTAATGGCGATAGAAAAAGAGGCTGAGACTGGTTTAATTAAGAAGCTGGATTGGGGCAATAGTCTTCCATCTATTTATACAAATCTCGCCTGGCACAAGGATAAACATCTGTCGCCATTGCTGACAGACTTTATTAAGATCAGCTCTAAGCTTTACTTGTCGGGAGGCAGCATATTGGCGACTTGATTTCTTAGCCAATATGCTCTCTCCCCTTTAGCCAAGCATATATCGCGATTTAAGGAGACCGACATGATGACGCTCATGGCCAGCAATAATATAAGCAATAGAGTTTACTGTGAATTCTCCATTGTTGGCAAAGCCTGTTTTCATCCAAGATGCTTTTGGCAGCCCCTTTAACAAAGCAACAGTGGCAGCTCTTACAACAGTCCATTCTGCCAGAAGATCAGCTATCGTTCTGCTTGAAAAGTTAGATTCTTCCACATACTTTTCATCATCATACCCAGCAAGCGGTGTTTGATCTCCCCTTGCCATTCGCAATATCCGATAGTTCATAATTCGCTCTGTATCCATCACATGGCCGACAACCTCAAGCACACTCCATTTTCCCTCTGCATAGCGGAAATCAGCCTGCTCTTTTTTTATGTCTGCAAGCAGGTTCTTCGTGTCATGAAGCTGGCTTTCGAGGATTTCAATGATATTTCCCTCAGGCACAAGGTTAACATAATTACGGTAATGCTCTGGATAATCTGTAATTGCTGGTTTCAACTTTGTCACTCCTTTTTTAGTGTCTCTTAATTGATTCTGCTTTATTTCCAGTTTTTCCTTCCTCATTAATTTCAGAATACTGCTTTATAAAATAATTGCAGCAAAAAAGAGTATGCATTACTAGTGTTAAATTTTATTGAATAAATATGGTAAAAGTACAGCTTTATCTATACACTAAGCTTATTAAATTACGAGTTACCATAGGGAGAGTGTAAGTCGATTGAAAAGAGTAGATGTTGTTTATGTTTTGCTGTTTGATGATGAAAAAAAACATGTCTTAATGGTGCAAAACAGCGGCAGCAATGGTCCTTACTGGACATTGCCAGGCGGGGCTGTTGAACAGGGCGAAACTCTCATGGATGCGGCTGTCCGAGAGGTAGCGGAAGAAACAGGATTAGAGGTTGAGGTAGGCGGAATTTCTTCAATTACAGAAAAATTTTTTCCAGACAGAGGTCACCATGCTGTCTTTTTCACCTTTTACGGAAAAATTATGAGCGGGAAATTAGCTATACAGCAGCCTGAAGAGATTGAAGCTATCGCTTGGATGGAGCTAAAGGAAGCAGAGCAGTATATATTCCTTAAAGAGCAACAAGGATTGGACCAAGAGGAAGTATCTGTGCCATATTTACTTTTCCAACCATAAAAAAAGGATGGGCATCCCATCCTCTTAATTATAGCCTCTTTCTCCAAACGGCTGCAGCTCTGCTAGCCATTTTTCCTCCAGCTTGCCTAGTTCTTCTTTTTCATTGAAATATGGATCGTTCTTTTTCTTTAAGACTTCCAGCACCTCAAATGTGAAGGCATCCTTTCCATATTCCTTCCACTCAGCTGCTAACCCATTATTCGTATGTCCACCGTTTTCGAGTGTGAATTTCACACCGTTTAATGTTTTCAGATTTCGTGTGCTTCCAACAAATAGCTTGCCATTTTCACGATTTTTAATGAGATAGATACCTGCTTCGACTGGTGTTTCTTTATATAATTGCTTTAATTCCTTTTTCCTGTCCATTTTATTCACCTGCTTGGCATTATTTTTTGACCCAGTATTCGCTTCCGTCGTCTTTCCTGTCAATAAAGCCGTACTCAATCAGCAATCTTCGAATTAGTACATAGTCTTCATAGATTGGCTTTAGTAAGTCATTCAGAGCTGTTTCGCTGTATATCACTTCATTATCGATACTTTTCATAATCTCTCTTAAAATAATCAGCCGCTGCTTTTCTTTTAAAGGGAATTTTTTCAGCTTTGCTTCTGGCTGGTTCTCAAAATATTTGCGAATTGTTTTCTCTTGTTCTTCCTCTGTGATGTTATAGCGGTCATCCACTTGTTTTGCTGTTTTATGAATAGGTACAAAGCTTGGCGCATGGCCATCTTTTTCCTTTAACAGCTCCATCAATGCAAGAAAGGTTCTTGCCTGCCTTTCCTTTTCCTTCAACACAAAGCGGTGGTGACGAATCGTTGAGGCACTGCCGATTTCAAGCTCCTTCTGTACCTCTGCATCACTCCTACCTTGATAAAAGAGGCGAAGCAGATTGCTTTGGTGGTCAGTTAGGCCTGTTATTTTTTTATCAAGACTTATTAAATATTCAAAAACAGATTGATGGCTTCTTTCAATATGAAGCTTCATAAACTTTTCCGCTTCGTACAGCACATTTCCATCAGGATAGATGATTCCTTTTTCAACTGCTTCACCGCATAAAAGACAGATAAAAGTGTCCGTTTCCTCGACATATCCCTTTTTTAAGTCTTCTAGGGTTGATTTGCTAAAATAGTCTTCCTTCATAAATAAACACTCCGTTTAAAAGTTTGTATTTAAACAAACAAATTTTACTTTCGTTTGTTTATATTCTATGCATTTTTAAATTAATTGTCAATAACTCAAAAAAGGAGAGGATACAGTTCTCTGCATCCTCTCTTTTTAAGGCTATTTATTCTTAATAGTAATCTCGACTATTTCCGGGGTGTTAAACACCCTTTGTGGAATAATACTGTTGCCGAGCCCGCGATTTACAATCATTGCTGTTTCATTTTTTTCAAACATACCTGCAGTATACTTTGGCATAAAGCCTTGGTCAGGTGCGACTAATCCGCCAACAAAAGGGATTCTCACCTGGCCGCCATGTGCATGTCCAGACAATACAAGATCGATATCATGCTTTTCATATAAGGAAAATAGCTCAGGTCTATGTGATAACAGCAGAACAAAATCCTGCTCTGTCACGCCTTCTAGAGCTACTTTCAGCTCCCCTTCAACTGTTAATGCCGCATCATCGTTTCCGCTGACAGCTGGATCATCAACACCTGCGATAAGAAGCGTCGTTCCGTTCATGTGTAGCTTTTCCTTCCGATTATGCAAGATATTAATATTGGCCGCCTTTAACCCTTCCTCCAACTGTTCATAACGCCCAGACCAATACTCATGATTTCCAGTAACATAAAAGGTTGGTGCAATAGCTGCAAGCTGCTTCATTAAAGCAAGAGCAGCTTTTTCATTATATTTTTTCTGGTCAACAAGATCACCTGTAAATGTAATAATATCAGGTTTGACTGCTTTCACCTTGGTAACGAGCCGCGTCTGATTCTCACCGAATTGCTTGCTGTGTAAATCAGACAGCTGAACAATTTTCACACCAGCACCAGCTAACTTTTGTGATGTTATGGTATAGCTGCTCCAATCTAGTTTGTTATTTTGGTAATAAGAAAACAAGGCTGCACAAATGATAAGCCCAGCTGCAAGCAGCAGGTTCCTTTTCTTCATCATAAACCTCTAAGAGTCTTGTGTGCGATTTTGCCATTCTACATCAAAACCGCCTCGCAAGCTTTCCCCTTTTACTATTATTGTATAAGTATCGGTTTTATCTATATTCAGCTTGAGCTGACTTGGATTTGTTTTTATTGAGGAGACAGTTCTGTTTTGTTTATCAACAATATAATAGCTGTATCCGCCGCCATTTTCATTTTTTACCTTTACCGTCACAAGTAGCTCCTCACCCTTTTTCACTTCAATTGGTATTTCCTTTGCCCCATCAAAGTATAAAAAATAAGCAGAATATGAGTTTTTGCCGACAACCTCATTCCATTCCTTTTTGATTGTTGTATCTGGTAGGGTAATCAACAAGCACAGGATGGGAAGCACACAAAAGCTGTATCTGAATAGCTTGAGTTTTCTTGCCAAACTCTTCCCGAAATAAAGCAACAGTGTGCATGCGGCACTAAGCAGGACAGAGACAACAATTGTGTAGCTCGGCTTGAGCAAAAGAAAAAACATAACAGCTGCAGCTGTGTATGCTGGCAGCGTCCATTTTGGATAGCTTGCAGCAATCTGGCTCACTAAAAAAGAACCAAGAGCTCCGCTGCACCAAAAAAGAAGCCAATAAAATCCATCAACCGTAAACGCATACATATTCCAGTCAAAAAACAGGATTAATCCCATATAAAAAACTGCCAAAAACCCTGCACCAGCAATATCACTGAGCAAGCACGCTTTTCTATCCATTATTATCCTCCTGTCTGCTACTCTACCAATATATTACCAGATTAGGAGGAGAAAGTTCCAATTTTTTCTATTTAACTATTTTTATTCTACGTTTTCAGCATAGCGTTTATTAAGCTTTTCGCGGTGGGAATGGAAGATTTCTTCAAGAGAAATGTCATATTTGTTAGCAATAACAATAATATTGCCTAACACATCGCCAAGCTCCTCTGTCAATTCCTGTCTTTGCTGATCAACTGTTCCTTCCGCTTCGTCCGGTCTGTCTCTGCCAATTTCTAACGCCCGTATCGCTCTTGCAACCTCGCCTGTTTCCTCTGCCAAAAAACCGATGCGGATGAAAATATCCAGCTCGGACCAGCCCCGTTTTTCATAATAAGCTTTAACCCATTCTTGAAATTCATTTACATTCACAAAAATCCGCCTCCCTTTTTTTACACTATAAATCTTATCAAAAAATCTTTGTGCAAATAAGACAGACACCTAAGTCATGGACACAAAGCCTTCACTATTAGGTTTAAATGACTAAGTTTTTCATTAGAGATATTTCATATAATAGAATTTAAAGGAGGATGTTTATGAAAAACTGCCGTTTTCTCGTGGTCTTGTTCTGATGAATAATATCACAGCAAGTCTTTTAGCCGGAATCACTATACTATTCATGAGCCTATCTGTGAAAAAACTCGAAAGAAAAAAGAACCAATATACAAAGGCAAGGTTCTATTGGATACGCATAAGTCTTCTTGTTATTCCAAGTGTATTAATTATGGTCATTCTATATTATCTATCAAAATAAGCCTTTCTAAATGGTTTTTGCCATTACATAAAATATCATATTTTCACCAGTAAACATATATGTTTTTCGGAAGCCAGCACGTTCATAAAGAGTAGTTGCCCGTTCATTAAAGGCTGCGACAGTGAGGCGGACGGAGCTGCTGGTTGTTTTAAGCTGGTTCAAAATATAGCGGATAAAGCTCGCCCCCATTCCCTTTCCAGTCAGTTCAGGCTTCATTCCTAAGCCAATATCTAGACTATCCTCCACATAAACACCATAAAACAGCCCGAGGGGAACTTGCGCAGCAGTACCCGTACAGTAAAAACCAATCAATGCCCCGCCGTCATCCAACACTGCAAAATAAGGCTCTTCAAGCAGTTCTTGCATCGACTCTTCCTTATTATGATCATTGTAAAAATCATATGGCGGTTCATACTTCCAGCTGAGGATTTCCTCTGCCCAGCTTTTTGTCATTTTCGCTGTTTGCATGCTCCTAACCCTTTCTAACGTTTGTTCTTTAGTCTATCATTATGGCGTTAAAAAGGACATCAGCTTACTCGTGATGTCCTTTAATAATACGCAGCATCGTATTAGCATTTTTCTGAAACTCATAACCGACCTTCATTTCTTGTGCATTATAACCTTTTGCTGTCAGTCTATCAATCAGCTCATCCATATGAGCATATCTATTGCCGTCAAGATCTGCTGTCGGAAAAATCCGCAATTCTTCGTTTGTCACTCTAAGCAGTTCATCGATTGCAGCAAAATGAAACTCCTTATCCAGTCTGTCTGCATACGTGAATAAAAAGTGGGCTGACAGCACGATATCAAATTCCTCTTCTGCGAAGGGCAAAGTTGGCAGAGTGCACGGAATATACTTTTTAGGGTTACTAGCTCTGTCCTGGTAATAGTCGTTAAGCGCTGCTTTTCGATGCTTTAGCAAGCTTGTGACATCATTAAAGTAGTTCCAGACAAAATGTTCCTTTACTTTTTCAAGAGCAGAGGCAGTATGCTTTATGTCTTCAAGACCTTTTTCATACAACTCATCATTTCCATAGTAATAAGCTATGTCTGATGCTGTAATATCTAGATGCTGCTTTGTCCCTTTTGCAGTAAAGGAACAGGCACCTGCTGGACAATCTAGTATCCGCTTACCTTTTAATTCTTCTAAAGACAGTGAGAACATATCGATATATTCCTCATATGTCCTGCCGATAAAGATAATTCTTTCTAGTGAGAGCCCTTCCTTTTCTATTGTCCTCACTCCTTTTTTATTTTCCAGACATATTCATCTTTTTTATTCCAGTATAATTTTATGCCTTTGTTAATAATGAATGCCTCTTGTTTTCCGGGTAAACAGTCTCCCCTACCGTCCTCACAAACAGCGCATCACCCTCTTTAGGCAAATGCCTTGTTGACAAACCAGTCAGGTTGTCTAGGGTAAAATGAAAGACCACTTCAGTCGTATCAGCCTTTGCGATTTGCGCTAGTAATTTCTCAAGAACAATGGAATGACTCGCCATCACTTCATATAGATGAAGTTTATTCCCTTCCATCTCGCAGATAACGATAACTTCCTCTTTTTCCAAATAATAGATATGCTCATGAAATACATTCAAGCAATAAAACAGCAGAATCCCCCATGCCCCCCCTGTCGAAAATGCTTGAGACAACGGTTTTCTCCTGCGTGCCACAGACTCAATGAACCGAAGATCGTCTACACTTTTTCCATTGAGCTTACGAACAGTCACACCTTCTGTCTGTTTATGCTTGTATTCAAGAAAGAACTCTTGCTCTTCCACTTCTTTAAAACCGAATTTCGGATAAAAATCCAGCACTTCATTGTTAGCAAAAAGATATATTACATCTGTTTTCTCCTCATAATCTGCAAGGACTTTTTCTAATAAACTGCGAGATAATCCACATCCCCTGTAGTCTGGATGTGTCATAACTGTACCGATTTGCACAGCCTTCTTCTTCTGTCCTGCTATTAGTAAATCAATTAGATTAACAGAGACATTAGCAACAATCTTTCCGTGATCATGAAAAGAATATGGAATATACCGGTCATTCCAGCAGTCTTTTTGATACCATTCCTCAAAACTTATCCCAAATACACTGCTAGCAAGCTCTGAAAAACTTTGCCGCAAAACGTCATCTTGTTTGTAATCTTTCACGAATTTCAACTTTTCCATTTATATCCCTCCTTTACTTCTAAACTTACATATCCATTATATGACTATATGTGCAGAAAAAGTAATCTTTCGACGAAGATTACAACAGAGTAATAATTATTTCAAAATATTAATATATTGGAAATTATCTTTGAGAATCATTAGAAAATCCCTTGAAAGGAGGAAGGGATACTGTTTATAAGACTAGGAGCCTCAGCTTGGAATAATTTGCTCTGTTTCTTGATTATCACTCTAGTGAATGTACATGTTATATTATTAATAAGAAGTATGTGCGAGGAGTGATAACATGGATTTTATTGCGATAGATTTTGAGATTGCGAATGAAGAGATGGACAGTGCCTGTTCGGTCGGACTTGCTTATGTGGAAAACAATCGGGTTGTAAAGACAGACTATTATCTCATTAAACCGCCCGTGTTAAAGTTCAATGAGAGATTTATTCGAGTTCACGGCATTACTGCAGAGGATGTTATGGAGCAGCCAGCATTTGATCAAGTATGGAAGCAGCTTGAGTCTGAGCTGACAGGTCAGCTGCTTGTTGCTCATAATGCTCAGTTTGATATGAGTGTTTTGCACAGCTGTCTGGCAAGATACAATCTTAAAGCACCGCAGCTGCGCTTTGCTGACAGTATATCCATCAGTACGGCTGCCTGCAGGGGAGAAGGTGTGAGACAATCTTTAAAAGCACGCACCGCCCGCTTTGGTGTAATGTTAGAAAACCATCATCATGCAGGAGCGGATGCGATTGCCTGTGCAGAGTTAGTAATTGCCTGCGTGAAAGCGATGGATGAACGTGATCTTGATGCTTATTTAACGACAAATCGACGAATTTCAGTAAAGCCATTTTCAGCATTAAAGCCGCAAATATCCTTCAGCAAAAAAAGAACGGCTCCAAAACCTGTTAAGAAATTTAATTCTGTAGCAATTTCCGAAATTGCAGCAACAACGGAAACCTTTGACGAGACACATGCACTGTTCGGCAAAAACGTCGTCTTCACAGGGGACTTAGCAACACTAGACAGGAAAGAAGCAATGCAGAAGGTCGTTGACGCAGGCGGACTTGTCAAAAGCGGTGTGAGCGGAAAAACAAACTTCCTTGTTGTCGGTGTTCAAGATAAACAGCTTGTCGGTGCCTCAGGCATCAGCACAAAAGAAAAGAAAGCTTTTGAGCTGCAAGAAAAGGGGCAGGATATCCAGATTGTTAACGAAGAGCAATTCTTGCGCCTGATTGATGGAAAGAACGGATAGTCATAAACCGAAGCCATGCTAATTGCATGGCTTTTTCATATAGTTTTTTTCTTTTCTACTAATCTTTTTTCACTTTCTATGCATAAGAGTTTGCTAGTTTGGGAAGAATGCTAGTATAAAGGAGGAATTAACGATGAAGAAAATGACGAAAATGAATGTAACGGATTTTATTACAGAGGAAAAATTTGAGCTTCACTCCTACCTAACCTATTTATTTACACATACACAAGCAGATAACTCTGAAGAAGCAGCTGTTTAATTTAATTTTGCTATCATACATTTTTAAGAAAAGCTGTTCAAACAAAAAAAGACGGATTGCTCCGCCTTTTTTCGGTTTATATTTTTTAAGCTTCTACTTTGTTGAAGAACTGCGGTAAATGCTCTTTATGTGCTTCAAGCATTTCGTCGATTATTTCTTTCGCAACTGTGTCAGATGGTGATAACGGATTGATTGTCAAAGCTAGAATAGCTTTGTCATAGTCTCCTGTTACTGCTGCTTCTGCTGCAACTCTTTCAAAGGATTTGATCTGTTGAACAAGTCCTCTTACTGCTACTGGAAGCTCACCCATCACGATTGGTTTTGGGCCGTCCTTTGTAATGATGCTGGACACTTCGACAGCTGAGTCATTCGGGATGCCGGCAATTGCACCATTATTGATTGTGTTAACAGGCTGGATGTCGCGTTTGTCATTGTAAATGGAATTGATTAAACGGACTGCAGCATCAGAGTAGTATGCTCCTCCGCGTTTTTCCAATTGCGGCGGCTTGATTGCTAGATTTGGATCTTTGTAGAGTTCGAACAATTCTTTTTCAAGTTTTTGTACAACTTCAGCACGAGTTCCCTCGTTTTTCGAATTCTTCTGATCCTTCGCGATCATTTCGCTCGTTTTATAGTAGTACATATGGTAAGGGCATGTTAGTACATTCAATGCTTTGATAAATTCAGGCTCCCAGCCAAGACCTTCAATATTTTTTACGAATGAGCTGTTGTTTGGATCTGTCAGCAGGTTGATAACCTTATCCTTTACGCTTTCTCCGTCTACATAAACATCAAGGCCGTAAACCATATGGTTCAATCCCGCGAAATCGATGCGAACTCTAGAATGATCAACCTCTAGAAGCTTCGCGATACCCATTTCCATGCCGATTGGAACATTGCACAAGCCTACTATTTTTTTGATGTTAGAATAGCGAAGCACTGCTTCTGTTACCATGCCGGCAGGGTTTGTGAAGTTAATCAGCCATGCATTAGGGCAAAGCTCCTCCATATCCTTACAAATATCCAAAATAACAGGAATAGTGCGCAAGCCTTTGAACAAACCGCCAGGTCCGTTTGTTTCTTGTCCTAGCACGCCGTATTTCAACGGAATTCTTTCATCCTTCGCACGGGCATCAAGGAGGCCGACACGGAATTGTGTTGTAACAAAGTCTGCATCTTTAAGTGCAGCTCTGCGGTCAAGTGTTAAATGAACTTGAATTGGCAAGCCAGCTTTTTCAATCATGCGTTTTGCTAGATTTCCAACGATTTCAAGCTTTTCCTTCCCTGCTTCAATATCAACAAGCCATAATTCTCTGATCGGCAATTCGTCATATCTTTTAATGAAACCTTCTACTAATTCTGGTGTATAGCTTGATCCTCCGCCAATTGTGGCAATTTTAATTCCGTTTGTCATTTTTGGACACCTCCAGGAGTTTTAACAAGTTCATATAAATCAATAATTTCTTGTGCTAAATCCTTAAGCGTAATGGCATTCATTAAATGATCCTGTGCATGCACCATCAGTAAGGAAACCTCAATTTTGTTCCCTCTTACTTCATTTTGGATGAGGGATGTCTGGATATGGTGGGCATCATTCAATGCTTCAGCAGCTTCCTCCATCTTTTGTTTCGCAAGCTCGAAGTTTCCTTCTTTAGCAGCAGCAATTGCTTCCATTGCACAGCTTTTTCCATTTCCTCCGTGGAGAATAATCTGGAATACTGTTTCTTCCATATTAGCCATTTTATAATCAGCCTCTCTATTTTAGAATGTAAAAATTGTTAAGTATAAGCGCAAGTATTTTTAAAGCGTTTTCAAAAACACTTGCGCACTAAGTTGTTATAGTTATTAGCTTACCTTTGTGAATTCTGTGCCTTTTTCTTCTGCTAGTTTTTGTTTATCCCAAGTTCGGAAGAATGGGAAGTAAAGTACAAATGCGATTCCAATGTTGACAAGCTGCATCACTGCACCGGAAAGCTTTCCGCCTGTTGCCAAGTATCCACCGATTAGTGGCGGAGTAGTCCAAGGAATTGCAATTCCTGCTGGTTTTGCCACAAAGCCAAGTTTCATTGCATAATATGTCACTGTGATTGTTACAATTGGTGTTAAGAAGAACGGGATGATTAGTAATGGGTTCATTACGACTGGTGTACCAAAAATAACTGGTTCGTTAATCATAAATGCTCCCGGACCGATTGATAATCTGCCCAAATCCTTCATTTGTCTGCTTCGTGCAAACAATACCATCATTAGTACGAATGCGAATGTTGCACCAGAACCACCGATGTTGATAAATACTTCAAAGAACTGAGCTGTAAAGATCTCTGGAAGTTCTTTTCCTGCTTGGAAAGCAGCTTTGTTAGCATCTGTGTTAGATAGCCAGATTGGGTTCATAACTCCCCCAACGATATTTGTACCATGAAGACCGGCAGACCATAGAAGCATTACTAATCCGTAAGCGATAATGGAACCGATTAATGATCCACCTAATAGGCCAAGCGGTTTGCCAAGAACTAATGTTACAATATCATGTATGCTGTTAATACCGAAATATTCTACAATTAAACGAATTACCCAAATGATAGCGATTACAATGAAGCCCGGAATTAAAGCAACAAATGATTTGCTGACTGCTGGTGGAACACCATCCGGCATTTTAATTACCATGTTTTTATTAATGATGAAACGATAAACTTCTGTTGAGAATAATGCGATTAAGATTGCTACGAATAGACCTTTGCTTCCCATTAATGCAACTGGGATAGCGCCGCCTACTGCTACAGCTTCTGTTGCACCTTCTGCAAGGAAAGGAACATTAAATGGTGTTGCCAACAGGAAAGCACATAGTGAGATAACCCCTGCTGTAATAGCATCTAATGAGTATCTTTCAGCCAATCTGTACGCAATACCGAATGCTGCGATTAGACCCATCATATTGAATGTTGCATCAACTGGATAAGAAATCTTTGTCAGCCATGCATCGCCAAATGTTCTTGCCATGAAGTCTGCGTAGCCTGGAATTGGCAGATAACCTAGAATCAAGAATACTGAACCGATAATAATCATCGGCATTGCCAATATGATACCGTCTTTTAATGCGCCTAAGTGCCTTTGAGCAGCCAATTTGGCTGCAAAAGGCATAAATTTTTCTTCTAAGAAGGCTAAGAACTTATTCATATTTATCACCTTATCCTATTTTAGTTGTTAACTAGGTTGATAGCTGATTTTAGTACTTCTGCTCCGTTGCAAGTTCCATAATGCATCATATTGATAGAATCTACTGGAATTCCCTTTTCTGCGCCAAGCTTTTTCATTTGCGGAAGCAAATAGCGAACTTGTGGTCCAAGCAATAGGACATCTGCGTTATCGATATGGCTTTTTACTGCATCTGCGCTTTCTGCCCAGATTTTGCACTCAATACCTTGTTCTTTTGCAGCAGCTTCCATTTTTGTTACCAATAGACTTGTAGACATCCCTGCAGCACAGCATAGTAGAATATTCATAATATAATTCCTCCTAGAAATTAAAATTGTATAATAAAAGAGTTTTTTGGAATGCTTCCTAGCATATACCATTGTTTCATTTAAGTTTGTTTTTGTTTGCCGTATATGCTTTTTGCATTCCGTGTTGCTGTATTACCTTATGTCCTTATCTTAATGTAAAAGCGCTTACATGAACACATAATGTTTTTCCTTTGCCTAACGGAAATGATTGTGTCTCTTTGGAAAAAGTCTGTACCAAACTTGCAGTTTTTTGTCGGATGTTTTCAAATTATGTAAATTTCCTTATAAAAACACTTAATTTTTCCAAATTAATTTGTTAAAATAAGTACAAAGATTGATACCTAGGAGTAATCATTATGATAACGAGAAAAGATAATAAGGAGAGTATGAGCGCGCTGCTGCAAGATATTGAATCGTTGAAGCTGAAGCTGATTAAATCAGGCAGCGATAA
The DNA here is from genome assembly GCF_021341655.1 of Bacillus sp. Au-Bac7. Lineage (NCBI taxonomy): Bacteria > Bacillati > Bacillota > Bacilli > Caryophanales > Bacillaceae > Bacillus > Bacillus sp. Au-Bac7. The sequence goes on from NZ_JAJTTG010000003.1 coordinate 249,459, forward strand.
AGGACTTAATGATCCGGGAACACTTCAGATCAGTGAACAGCTTGATACGTATATCGTCAAGTATCAGCGGCTCGCTGCCCAGAAATCAGCACTATGACTAAAGCCAAGCCGTAGTATGAGAAGCTGCCCCCTATGGACGGAAGCTTATCCGGCTTGCTATGCCTGCGGTGTCAGCAGAATGCAACCACAGATACTCTCTTAACAGCTTTTAGCGTTATCTCCTTAATAAAAACCGGCCTTCGTAATGGTGGCCGGTTTATTCTTTACCGATATAAATTAAGCATGTCTTTAACAGCTGCCGCTGCTGCTCCTCTAGGATGGGAAGCGCCGCCAATACAGCAAATCGTACCCATTTCTTCTGTGTGAAACAAGATGCCTTTGTTTGTTCCTTTCACATTAATCAGCGGGTTATCTGCAAAAATAACTTCAGGCTTTACTTGAATAGACACTTTGCCATTGATGGTTCTTGCACTGGCGACAAGCTTAATATCATTGCCGTTTATTTTAGCATATTGCATATCGCCCTTTGTTACCTTTTCAATGCCTTCAATGCTAATATCCTTTAACGTCCATGTTTTATTAAACAGACCGTTTGCGAGCAGCAGTATTTTGCAGGCACTGTCATATCCTTGGACGTCAAGTGCTGGGTTTGCCTCGGCAATCCCTTTTTCTTGGGCCAGCTCCAGAGCCTTCTCAAAGGAAAGATTAGCATCTGACATACTTGTTAAAATGAAATTAGAGGTGCCGTTCAGGATGCCTTCTATCCCGGTAATCTGACTGCCTGCGAGACTGTATTCACCAATATCCAGAGTCGGAAGAGCTGCAGCTGTTGCGCCGCTGTATTTGATGCGGCAGCCGTTATTGTCAGCAAGCTGCTTCAATTCAGGCAAAGCATGAACAAGCGCGCCTTTGCTCACTGAAATAATGTCCATATTCTCCTTTAAAGCAGCTTTTATATAGGACAATGCCGGTTCACCTGTTTCCAGATTGGTTGGGGAGCATTCAATCAATACGTCACCTTTCATTTGCGCTGTTGCCAATGGCACCTGCTTGTATTGGGCATACTGCTTGAGAGCTTGTGATCCTTTGCCGAAGGACAGCAATGTTTCTAAGTCTAATCCAGCTTCCTCGTAAATCATTCCTTGTGACCCGATAATGCCAGTAATTTTGCTAGAAAAACCATAGGTATCCTGATATCTCTTATTGTGCTCCTTAATTATCTTTACTATTTCCTTCGCAACCGTTCCGTACCCTGTTATGATTATTTTTCTTTCTTCCATGGCAGATCCTTCCCTCGTTTCTTGTTCAGCGTTTTTTTACTTAATTCTTGATGAAAGAGTATTTATCCTTTTTTCCTTTCATAAAATCCTTTTGAAACAGAAAAAAGGCCCGCAGCTGCAAGCCTCCCGAATATTTCCCTCTTATAGATACTTGCGGTGCAATGCCTTTCCATCATAGGTGTACAGCATATTTTTGTCCTCAACAATCGTTTCCATATGAACATTTCTGCCCCAAAGCTGATGTATATATGGAAGAACCTTTTCCAAATACTTAAGGTCCAGCTCAATCCCCTCATAGCCATGCTTTAAGTACAGCTCGCCGTTCTTTAAGTAATCGCCGTCATTAACAGTGATATAAGGAAAGCCTCCATTGACTCTCATGCTGACAAGCTGATCTCTTACCTGTTCCCAGCCTTTATCAACAATTTTGTATTCTCTGCCTTGCTTTTGGAATAAATACATGTCTTCCCTTGTTACTAAATCCTTCGTTAAATAGTTCCGCAAAAAGGAAATATCGGATTCAATTTCTCTGACCTCAAACATCTTCTCTCTGCCTGAGTTTGGCTTAACGCCTCTCTTTTTCATTTCCTCTGTCGGATTATTGTAACGCTCTTCAATGTCCTCAAATATCTTCAGACCAAGATAATAAGGATTAATTCCCGTTTTTGACGGCTGCACAACACCTGCGTTCAGCTTGGCGAATTCAATAGCCTCTGAGCTCGTTAAATCAAGCTCCCGAACGATTCGCTGATGCCAATAGGAAGCCCAGCCTTCATTCATAATTTTCGTTTCAAGCTGTGGCCAGAAATACAGCATTTCTTCTCTCATCATTGTTAAAATATCACGCTGCCAGTCTGTCAGCTCTCTGCTGAAGCTTTCGATAAACAGCATAAGATCCTTTTCAGGCTGCGGAGGAAATTTCTTAATGATTTTCTTTTTTTCCTTCTTTGGCTTATTGCGGGAATCCAAGCCCCATAAATCATCATATGGCGTTTCTACCGTTTCTTCCACTTCCTCAAATTCTACATCATCCATTGTCCAAGCAAGCTTCGGTCTCATTAAGCTTGGATCGATATGCTCTTCAATGGCAAGAACTGCATCAAGAAATGTTTCCACTTCATGCTTGCCATACAGTATTTCATATTGGCGGACACGGTCGGCAGTGGCTGCCATGCTTTCAACCATTTCCCGCTTCGTATTTTGAAAGCGGACATTGTTCTTAAAGAAATCACAATGAGCCAATACATGGGCAACAATCAGCTTATTATTGATAAGTGAATTGCTGTCGAGCAAAAAAGCATAGCAAGGATCAGAATTAATCACAAGCTCATATATTTTAGACAAGCCTAAATCATAATGAAGCTTCATCTTATGAAATTGCTTGCCAAAGCTCCAATGGGAAAAACGTGTAGGCATGCCGTAGGCGCCGAATGTGTAAATGATATCTGCAGGACAAATTTCATACCTCATCGGGTAGAAGTCCAACCCAAAGCCAGTGGCGATTTCTGTAATTTCTTCGATGGCGTATTGAAGTTCCTTTTGCTCTACTTCATTCATTCCGTTCTCTCCCTTCACCGTCTTAAATTAATGTATGAGCGAAATCGCAGAATGATGAGTTATTTCACTGTTTTTAAAAAGTGGAAAAAAATTCTTGCAAGCAATTACTCAAAAAAATATTTTGCCAAACTAAAGAAAAAAGCCTGCAAAGGATTGCCCTTTGCAGACTTAACGTTTATTCGAGGATATTTTTGACCTTTTTCACAACATGACTAGAACCGCCCTTATTTTGGACACCTTCAATCATCATCGCCACAAGCATATCCTTATCTTTCTTATCATATGTCACATACCAGCCGTTTTCTGTACCCTTTTCACCTTGCTTTGCTTTCAGCTCGGCAGTACCCGTTTTCCCAGCAAGCGTCATACCGTTGATTTTGCCAGCATGTGCTGTTCCACTTGGACTGTCGATTACTTGCTGCAAATCATCTGAAATTGTATTAGCAGTTGCACTGCTCATGATGCCTTCCTTCCAGACCTTGCCCTTTTCTTCGTCTTGAAGAAGGATTGGCTTGATTAAGTTGCCGCCGTTAACAAACGGTGTGTATGCTGCTGCAAGCTGAATAACGCTTGTTTGAACCTGGCCTTGGCCATAGCCTGAGTCAGCTAACAGAATATCACTGTCCAGCTTGCCGATAGTTGCTTTCGTAATTGGATATGCATAATCAAACTCTTCTTCAAAACCGAATTTCTTCAGCTCTGTTGTATATTTATCTTTGCCCATATCTAATGCTGTCTGCGCAAAGTAAATATTATCACTGTACAGCAAGGCATCAGCTAGATTAACAGGTTCACTGCTAGTATGCACTCTCGTTACATAATAGTTGCCCCATGATTTGTCTTTTTGCCATTGCTTTGTCGTAATTTTGCGTTCCTGCTCTGGTGTGATGACACCTTCTGTTAAAGCTGCCGCTGCCACAACCGGCTTCAGCACAGATCCTGGTGCATATGTGTTCTTAAAGCGGTTCGTGTAAGGCTCCAGCTTATTATTGTTGTACTCTTCTTGTTCAGAAATTGTCAGCCCTGCAACCACCTTGTTAGGGTCATAAGACGGACTGCTGACAAGGGCCATCGTTTCCCCTGTAGTCGGATTGATTGCAGCAGCTGCTCCTGCTTCTCCGTCCATTTCATCATATATTTTCTTTTGAAGCTCGCCATCGATAGTCAGCTTGATGTTCTCACCATTTTTGACTTCTTTTTCAGCGAGAGTGACACTTGTGCCATCGACCTTAGAAATCGAAATTGTCGCGCCGTTTTCGCCTCTCAGCTTCTCTTCATAAACTTGCTCCAAGCCTCTTTTTCCAATAACATCAGAGCTTGAATAGCCTTTGCCTTTTTGCTCTTCCAGCTCTTCGGCAGTAATGTTGCCAATATAGCCGATTAAATGAGCTGCAGCTTCTCCATATGGATAAATTCTGCCTGCAACATCCTGCTTCTGAACACCTGGAAGGGCAAACAGTTTCTCAAGAAATGCTTGATCGCCTGTTGCCAGCTTCTTAATTGGCACAAACAGGTTTGGCTGTACCCAATCTGCACTTAAAGCCTTTTCAATTGTTTCCTTTTTAATATCCAGCAATTTCGCAAGCTCTTCTACTTCTGTTGTCTGATTTTCCATTTGTTCAGGCACAAGACCGATTTGATAAATGATGCCATTCATCGCCATTGGATTTTCATAAACATCAACAATAGCTCCCCGTTCTGCAGGAACCGTTTCTAATGAAACTTTATCCTCAGCACCTAAATCGGCAAAGATATACGTTGTATCCCAATCTATATACCAGTTTTCTTCTTTATCGCGCTCTTCTTTCACAAGCTTCGCAGCCTTATCAAAGCTGATTTCTCCTGCCATACTGTTCATTTTAGCTGTGAAAGGAATCTCTGCAGTCTCTTTTTTCTTATTATCATCCTTTTCATCTTCTGACAGCTTTTTAGCAGAAACATTCAAATCTTTGATTTCCAAATCACTGTATAATTTCTCATAACGAGAAACATAATCTTCCTTTGAAACTGACTTCTTCGCTTCGGAAGACAGATAGCCGTACATTTCATCAAACTTCTGGTCATTCCACAGCTTTATGTATTGGGAAAGCCTATCATCCGGGGTAGGCTCATCATTATTGCATCCAGCCAATATTACAATCAGAATCATCGGCAATAGCCATAATAGTTTCTTCATTCTCATTCTCCCCTCCTAGTATAAGCGTACCATTTTTTACACTTAAATTAAAAGAATATTACAACAGCACCACTTAATTTTCTTACAAATATCAGCACATCGCCTTTTTCTTGCCATATTTCATATTTCATTATAATTTATCCTGTCATTTTCTTGAAATATATTTTCCTTAATAAAGGAAAAATGTTAGATTAGAAAAAAACATAGAAATGCAGGTGGAAAAATGAAGGCGGTCATATTATTTGATGGTGTCTGCAATCTTTGCAACAGTGCCGTTCAATTTATCATTAAAAGAGACCCTGCCGCTTATTTTACCTTTGCACCTTTGCAGGAGGAAAAAGGCAAGGAGCTTCTCACTCCCTTCAAAAAGGACCTCACGATAAATAGTGTCATACTTATTGAAAATGGTAGGCTTTATGAAAAATCAGCTGCTGCTCTTCAAATCTGTCTCCATTTACAGGGAGCTTGGAAGCTTGCCTATATCTTTAAAATTATTCCCTCATTCATACGGGACCCAATCTATGACTATGTCGCTAAAAATCGCTATAAATGGTTCGGTAAAAAAGATCATTGCATGCTCCCGACAAAGGATACAAAGCGGCGGTTTCTATAAGCTAATGCAAAAAGGCCCCTGTTCATCAGGGACCTTCTTATATATGCATGCTTTATTACAGAAACTGCTCAATCCAGCCAGCTCTTTTCGTATTTACGTAATAGACGTTGACCGGTCTGCCGATGCTGCCATATGTCAGCCTTACCTTGATAATATCTTGCTCGTTAAGGAAGTTCAGGTATTTTCTTACTGACACCCTTGATATCTGTGTTTCATCTGCGATAATGTCTGTTGTGAATTCCTGTTCAAGCTGTGCTTCTATCGCATCCCAGACAATTTTGAGCGTTTCCTTCGTCAAGCCTTTCGGCAGCTCTGCTTTTGCAGCCTTTTGGTCTCGGTTAAGGATCTGTTCATCAAGGAAGCTCTGGCTGACTTTCGTCTGCTCCTTCATAAATTCTTTCTTTTGAGCATAGTTCATTAATGACTCTTTAAAGCGTTCAAATTTAAAAGGCTTAATTATATAGTCAACAGCTCCTAATCGGAGGGCTGCCTGAATATGCTCCATGTCAGATGCGGCTGTGATTAAAATCACATCCATATTTTCATTTAGCTCTCTTATATAAGAAAGGAAATCCAGTCCGCTTTTTCCGGGCATAAACACATCCAGCAGCACTAAATCAATACTTTCTCTCTTAATTATCTCTATCGCTTCGTCCACTTGGCTGGCAACGCCGCCGATTTTAAAGCCATTCAGCTCTTGTAGAAATTGCTTATTAAATTCGGCTACCATTGGATCGTCTTCTACAATCAATACAGAAATCAACTTCCGTTTTCCTCCTTCATATAGGGAATACTTGCTTTAAATGTCGTCCCTTTATTAAGGACGCTTTTCACTTCAATCGTTCCACACACCTTGCGCAAGCTTTCACCGACTAAATAAAGACCAAAACCTCGATTTTCTCCCTTTGAGGAAACCCCTTTTTTAAAGATATGAGCCTCTTCTTCCTTAGTCATGCCTTTCCCTGTATCCTTCACTATCATATCTATCATTCCGTTGGTCATTTTAAGCTTTAGTTCAATTTCTTTATCCGAACTAGTCTCCACTGCATCTAAAGCATTATCCAACAAATTCCCTAATATTGTGATGATTTCAAAGGAAGCAGCTGCAGTCAATTCAGGAATAACGGTTAGAACGGATATTTTCAAGCTTGCGCCCTTTTCTCTTGCATAGCTGAGCTTACCAAGCAGAAGGCCCGCTATGACTGGATCCTTTATGTTACTAGTAATGGCAGAAATATCTCCGCTTTGCTGATCGACAATGTCATCAAGATATTCCTTCAGCCTGTCGTAATTTTTCATATGAAGCATGCCGATAATAACTTGCATGCGGTTCATAAATTCATGGGATTGTGCCCGCAATGCTTCTGCATAGGTTTTCACACCAGAAAGCTGATCGGACAGTTTTTTTATTTCTGTTTTGTCTCTGAAGGTGAACAACGCACCCACAATTTTATTATCGACCTTAACCGGCACCCTGTTTACAAGGATGGTCGTGCCATTGATAATCTGTTCTTCATCAAGCTGCGCTTCACCTGTTTCTAATACAAGGTCGAGTTCCTTTGAAGGAATATAACTGCTGATTGGCAGGCCGATTGGATTCGTATTTAATCCTAGTTTATGTAAATAATCGATAGCAGACTGATTGACGAGGGTGATATTTCTTGCCATATCAACTGCTATAATGCCCTCTCTGACAGAATTAATGACTGCACTTCTTTCCTGCAGCAGTTTAGCAATAGCAGCCGGCTCCATGTTAAACATCACTCTTTTAATATATTTTGCCAGCAGATAGGCGCCAACTATTCCTGCCAGCAATCCGAGCAGGGACCCGTATACAATAATCCACTTCCCTTCAGCCAGCACTTCATTGACTTTAGCAAGAGAAATTCCGACTGCTACAACTCCGATTTGTTTGCCTTCCTCTGAATATACAGGAGTAAATGCCCGCATCGACTTTCCTAGTGTACCTTTTGAAACACTAGTCTGTTCATTCCCTGACAAAGCCTTCACCTCATCTCCACCCTTGAACTTCTTTCCTATCTTTTGGACATCAGGGTGAGTGAGGCGAATTCCGTTCATATCAAGAATAACAACAAACTCCACGCCATTATCTAGCTGAATTTCCTTCGTATATGCCTGAATATGATTCTTTGCTTCTTCGTCTCCTTCAAGAGCATTTTGAACAATTTCTGTTTTCGCTACAATTCTAGATATAGTTAAAGCCTTTTCCTCCAGGCTGTTTATTGTATGATTATTAATCAAATTGCTGATCAGGATATCTGTCATTAATAAGGAGAAAATAACCACTGCACTGATAAGTGTCATAATGGTAGCAAACAGGCTCCATCTTTTTTTCATTACTTTTTGCTCCCAACAGGTTTTTTTCCTATTATAGCAGAATGAGGCAGCATGCAATAATGAATGGAACCAGCACCTTTGAAGAGTAAATGGGGGGAGAATTAATTCACATAAAAAAAGACCGCTCTCATAAAGAAAACGGCAGAAAATTGGAGATAAAAGGACTACTCGTAAAACAGATAAATGGGGTTTAATAGAAACCGATAAGGTTCTATTAAGTATGCTCAATTAAGATTTTATCTTGCTCTCCTTTTAAAGAAGGCGTAGGTGGGCACTTCTTTAAATAGCAAAATATTCTTAATATATTGCGGTAAAATCTATTAAATCATATTATATAAATAGATGTATTCGTGATTATGACTGATAACGAGTGATATAGCTCTTTTTTTAGGCTTTTTTACATGCATGCGCACAAAAATATAACTTTAGGAATATTTTTAGGGAGTGATCAATTGGATTTTTCAGCTGTTGGAGAGAAAATAAAGGAATTGCGAAAACAGGTAGGACTTTCACAAAAAGAACTTTCCCACAATATTTGCACACAAGCGCAAATTAGTAAAATTGAGAAGGGAGAGGTCCTGCCGCTTTCATCCACATTGTACTTAATCTCACAAAGGTTAGGAATAGACGTGAACTATTTCTTTGATATCGGCACAACTCCAAGACTCGATTACGTTATCGAAACAAGCAGACAATTAAAAGCTGCCCGACGAAATACAGACTATGAAACAATCAAGCAAATCGTTGAAGCGGAAGAGAAAAACCCGCTGTTTACACGCAATAAGAGGCATTATCAAATCCTTCTATGGCATAAGGCCATATATGTCTATGAGGTAGATAAGGATTTCCCTAAAGCTCTAGAGTTGATTGAAGATGCCATCGCCTTAACATTTGAAAAGATTTTCACCGAAAAAGAGATTGAGATCTTTATCAGCAAAGGAATATTTCACTATGAAGAAGGATTACTAGAGGAATCCTTGCAGATTTATTACAAGGCCTTATCCTATTTGCAAAAAATACCTCATTTGCAGGATGAGACAATTAAAAGCCGATTGTACTTCAACATCGCCAAAGCACTTACAGACTTGAATGAATACGAGTCTTCCATTTCCTATTGTAAAGAAGGTATCGATTGGGCTATTCAAAAGGACAACCTATACTTACTTGCCCATTTTCACTATCATATCGGCTATAATTATGAGCAGCAGGAGAATTTCAAGCTTGCCAGCAATTATATGAAAGAAGCACTTGTTATTTTCCACTTAGTAAAGGATAGCCGATATACAGATTATATTCAAGAGAAGATAGACAGATGGCAAGAGGAGCATAATGACAGGCTGACCGATTAGGAAATCCCTATTTGGCGCCTGTCTTTTTTATTTTAGACACTTTTCCTCCTATTCCCCGTAATATGTTTAATAGACCCTAAATTAACCATGATTAATTTCCTATTTTTGCTTCTTCGATCCTATTTTTCTATGAAAACGGGTACTATAGACCGATACGTTATGATAAGATAGTTTTAGATAATTATATTTTTTTGGGAGTGAGTGTAAAAAAATGAAGAAAAAAGTCACAGTCTTTGCTACTGCCGCTATTCTTTCGACTGCTTTTTCTGTCCATGCGTCAGCTAGTACTTATGTAGTTAAGAAAGGCGATACTCTAAGCAAGATTGCGAACAAGTATAATACTACTGTCAAGCAATTGAAATCTGATAATAAATTATCCTCTGATCTTATTTATGTGAATCAGAAGCTGAATGTGGCAGGCACAGGTTCATCTTCAAGCAGCACAACAACTGCAAACAAACAGACAACAACTTCAAGCACAAAAACTTATAAGATCGTTTCCGGAGATTCATTGATTAAGATTGCAAACAAGTTCTCGATTACGTTAGGCGAATTGAAGCAATGGAATAACATCAGTTCTACCATTATATATCCTGGTGATGTGCTTGTTGTATCAAGACCATCTTCTTCTGGGTCTTCCAGCAGCAACAATTCATCAAGTTCTGGCTCATCATTAAACAACTCATCAACTGTGAGTACAGGTACATACACCATCAAAAGCGGAGATACATTAGGAAAAATAGCATCATCTTATAATCTTTCCGTTGCGAAACTAAAGCAGTTGAATAATTTAACATCTGATCTTATTTTCCCTGGCCAAAAGCTGAAGGTTACCGGTTCAACAGGAAATGTAACGGAAACAAACAGCTCTGCTGATAAAGAGGAAGCAAGCAAGCCAGAATTCATTTCTGACAACAGCTCTTCTAATAAAAGCATTGTTTCGGTAGCCAACAGTTTAATTGGTATTCCATATGCTTGGGGAGGATCTACAACAGCTGGTTTTGATTGCAGCGGACTAATTTACTACTTGTTTAACAAAACTGGTGATTCCATTAGCCGTCTTTCTGCACAAGGTTATTATGACCGCAGCTTCTATGTTGATGTCCCTGCTGTCGGTGATTTAGTCTTCTTTGAGGATACATACAAAGAAGGAATCTCTCACGTCGGCGTCTATATCGGCAATAATCAGTTCGTTCACGCAGATTCTGACGGTGTCAGAAAGACAAGCTTAGATAACGCTTATTACAAGAAGCATTTTAACAGTATTAAACGTTTATACTAATGAAAGCAAAGACCAGCCTATAAAAGGCTGGTCTTGTTTGTTTTTATGCAATTGTTATTTCTCCTGCCTCTTCCCTACCATCTCCTGCAAAAAAACGCTATAATTATTAAATGGACTTTTTTTAGAAACGAACGCCAAGTTCTTGATTATCATATTATGAATCAGCTTCTCATGATTGTTTGGTTTCGCTGATTTCTGGAGGGATTTACTATGCTGCATGAACAATATTTAGAGCATTTAAACCAATGTGCTAAGAACTTTCAAGAAGCTCTCGATTCTAGTGATCCCCTTACGCAGAAAGTTGTCGAAAAAGGGCTGCTTCTATATCGGCAAAATTATGTCTCACAAGTGAAGATTGATCACGAAACAGTAACTGGGGTTATACAAGATGTAAATTCTGCAAAGGCTGTGCTTCATATTGATGATATCTCTATGAGCAGTTGCACTTGCTTTGCTGAAGGATACTGCAGGCATCAGCTTGCCTTGTTTTTCTCTGTGCTCGGAGCTGCAGGCAAAGTATCAGCTTGGCTTTCAGAGTGGAGACAGCCGCCTCAAAAAGCTGCTGTTGATTTAAACAGCCTTCCGCTTATGCGTGCAAGCGATCTGTTGAAAAAACCGGGAAACAAAGAACCGGATTATGAAGAATGGGTCGACTTCTTCACTGAAACCTTTCAGTCTGTTATTGGAGAAAGCAGCAGGAAGCCTAGTGCTATATCTGAAATGTACTATATATATATGCGCAAATTAAAAAATTCCTCTCCTCAGCAAAATGAGTGGAAGTATTTATACCTTTTAGTTGGGCATGTAATCACCTTTAAGCTGTTTCTTTCCATGAGCAAAGAAAATAATCACGCGGACGGAGTAATCAACCGTTATTACCGCCATATATTTCAGGATTTGCTCCAAGGAGTGCAGGAGTATTTAAACAGGCTGTCCAATTTCACCTTTCCCTTCGCCTTTGATCTTTTTTTGGAAAAGCTAAAAGATGACAGCGGGGAAATATTGCATCTCCATAAGACGATTGAATTTGAGAGTATTCAAATATATCGAATCCTTTGGACCAACTTGTTCACGAAAAAACAATGGAGACTTGATGAGCTGAAAAAGCTCACAAGCATAGAATCTCCAGTTTTCACAGAGAAGGTTGCTGCTACCCATTTGCAAGTCCTTCTAAGAGAAGACGAAAAGGCAGTTCACAGCATTCAGGAACTGCAGGTAGAGATCATGCCATATATGCTTTATTGGTTAGACATTCTCAACAGTAAACGAGATTGGAACAGACTAGAATTGTATTTAACGCCTTTTATCCAATCCTTAAAAGCTTATATCCAACAGGAGAATGACTTTGAATTCTGCCATGAATTCACAAGTATGAGCATCAGGGCAGCTACTCCGTTTTGTCATGCTAAAAACAGGATGGATATTTTAGAACGGCTGTTTAATCAAACTTTGCCATACAGCTACAGGAAATACGAAGACTTCTTGTATGAACAGAAGCAGTTTGATAAATGGATTGATTTATATACCTATATGGGACTCGGAATCGATATGCTGACAAAAGAGCAAATTAAGACACTGCAGGAATACGATCAAGCATTGCTCTTATCGTTGTATCACCGCTCTGTCCAGGAACATATTGATCAAAAAAGCAGAGACCATTACCGCATTGCTGTCCGCCAAATGAAAAAGCTGCGGACTATCTATAAAAAATTAAAAAAACAGCAGCAATTTGAGCTGTTCTTAAAGATGACGCTTGATCGGACGAAACGTTTAAGAGCCTTTCATGAAGAATGCAGAAAGGGTAAATTGATACATGCTGAAGAATAATTATTTAAAAATTAATGTTCATTATTATCAAGATAAAGGCTTTTTCTTAACTGGAGAGGCTGATCACGACTACTTATATCCAAGCTATTGGAAGACTCTTCTCTTCCAGCATCATGAAGAAAGCTTTTATGGTACATTTTTGAACGCTGAAACTGTCGCTGGCACGGAAGGAATTGCTCTCACTCCATGGCAACTGGTCACCCTGTTTGCCAATGAACGGTTCAACCGGTTTATGGAATGGGATTGGAATGACACTGCGCAGGTTTGCTTGTCAGCAGCGCCAAGCTTGTATGAGTCTATCCAAAATAAAGAGTGGATTCCAGACTTCCGCAATTGGGAAAAGGATACCTTCCAATGGGCGTTGCCTAAGCGTGTCACAGAAGAGTTCAATGACTATTTCTGGGAAGAAACATTGGACGAAGAACTGGAAGGAACAAGCAATTTATCCTTTATCAAAAAATGGTTCCATGACTCATTGGATGAGTACTTAAATGAGCATGAAGAAAGCAAACGGGTCTTTGGAGAGAAAATCCATGCGTTGCGGAATGCAAATATTTCCTCTGCCAGTCTGGCTGCCTATTTCACAGAGGAAACTTGGCAAGAATGGATGGGACTCAAAAGTACTCCATACCCTTTCACATTAGGAATAAAACTTGTGGAGCCTGCTGATTTAACGGAAACATGGAATATCGACATATTCTTGAAAGCAAAAAGCAATCCTGATAATGTCATTGATTTAGAAGAACAGGGCATCCCAACAAAGTGGCTTGAATACGAAGGTTATATTGAAGAAGAGCAGGCCAGATGGATTTCCCTGTTCCCATGGCTCGCCGGCAAAAAAGGGCTGACAAATCAGCTGACAGAAGAAGAAGCATGGCTTTTTCTTACAGATGCGAGTGAAACATTGCTTGCCCTTGGAGTTGACATTCTGCTGCCATCATGGTGGCAAGCGATGAAAAGTGCCAGCATGAAAGTGAAGGCTAAGGTTGCGACTACTAGCCACCGCCCATCTTTTGTCGGCCTGCAGGCAATGCTTGATTATAATTGGCGCTTTTCCATGAATGGTGTGACTTTGTCTGAAGATGAATTTAAGCAAATGGTAGAGGAAAAACGGAGGCTTGTCTTTATAAGAGGACGATGGATTAAGCTCGATCCCTCCTTTATTAAGCAAATTCAGGATCTCATGAAAAAAGCAGAGCAGGAAGGCTTGCATGTGAGGGATTTAATTGAACAGGAGCTAAATCAGCAGGATGACTTATCTGCTGATGAACTGGATAATCCTAAAGCTTTTGCGAAAATCCAGATTGAGCTTAACAGGCAATGGAGAACGATGATTCACCAGTTGAAGGAGGTTAAAAATCTGCCCCTTGAGCAAGTGCCAAGCAAGTTTCTCGGAGATTTGAGAAACTATCAGGTTCTCGGCATGAGCTGGCTATTGTTCTTACGCAAGTATGGATTTGGCGCGGTTCTCGCAGATGATATGGGACTCGGCAAAACAGTTCAGCTTATTTCCTACTTGCTGAAAGTGAAGGAGACGGACAGGGAGGATCATGCTCCAGCATTGATTATTTGTCCTACATCTGTGTTAGGGAACTGGCAAAAGGAAATAGAACGGTTCGCACCGTCACTCAAAACCTATTTGCATTATGGATCAAACCGTTTGAAGGATGAGGAATTCCTTGAAGAGCTGCAGAATTATGATGTTGTTCTAACTTCATATGGTCTATCTCATATTGATTTTGATCAGTTTGAAAAGGTGACATGGAGCTCCATCTCGATTGATGAGGCACAGAACATAAAGAATGCGCAGACGAAGCAATCTCGTGCTGTCCGTAAATTAAAAGGCCGACATTATATCGCCCTTTCCGGCACACCAATGGAGAACAGACTCAATGAATTATGGTCGATATTTGATTTCACGAATCATGGGTATCTTGGCAGTATCGGGCAATTCCAAAAGCGGTTTGTCATTCCAATTGAAAAGGATAATAAAAAGGAAAGAATTGAACGGCTTCAGTCACTCATTCGTCCATTCCTGTTGCGGAGAACGAAAAAGGATGAAGAGGTTGCCCTTAACTTGCCTGATAAGCTTGAGCAGAAGGAATATTGCGGCTTAACCCCTGAACAGGCAGCCCTTTATGAACAGCTTGTTACGGATACATTTGTGCGGATAGAGCAGCTGACCGGCTTTGAAAGAAAAGGACTCGTATTACAGATGCTAAGCAGGCTGAAGCAGCTTTGCAACCATCCTGCCTTGTATTTGAAGGAAGAAAATCCTGCTCAATTAATCGACCGCTCCACCAAAATGGAGAAACTTGCCGAACTTGTTGATGCTATTCTAGAGCAAGGAGAAAGCTGCCTGATTTTCACTCAATATATTGAGATGGGTCATATGATTCAAGAAATGATCAAAAAGAAATACAAGGTGGACGTACCTTTCTTGAATGGCAGTGTGCCGAAAAACACAAGGGATACACTGATACAGCAATTCCAAAATAATGAGTTCCCTGTGTTCCTCCTGTCTTTAAAGGCTGGAGGAACGGGACTAAACCTGACTGCAGCAAACCATGTAATTCATTATGACCGCTGGTGGAATCCGGCTGTAGAGAATCAGGCTACAGACCGTGCATACAGAATAGGACAAACAAAATTTGTTCATGTTCATAAGATGATCTGCACAGGAACATTGGAAGAAAAAATAGATGCTATGCTTGAGAAAAAACAATCGTTGAATGACCAAATCATCCAAAATGAAAATTGGCTGACAGAGCTTTCAACAGATGACCTGAAGGATCTTGTATCCCTCTCTTAATCACTAAAACCCGGAGCCTCGCTAGCTCCGGGTTTTATCGTTTTCCAAAGTAAAAACCTAAAGACCAATTTGATTGGCCTTTAGGTTTTTCTAACTATTCTTTATCAGCAGGAACAACTGTTTTACTTGATTGCTTCTCCGTTTTTCCGAGCTTGTAGAAATAGATTGTCTTGGATGTTTTATTACCTCCAAGATCTATCGCTTCAAAAGTGAATTCGTTTAGGCCTGGTTCAAGCATAAGCTCCACCTTCTTAAGCTTTTTCTCTATACTTCTCATTGCATACGGCTCTTTAAATTTCTGTGCAAACAGCTGGCTGCCGTTAAGGGTAAGCTTCAGCTCATCAAAATTATCACGTGCTGTAACGTCAACTGTTACACTTTTCTTGTTTGCTTTTACGATACGGTTTACTGGCAAACCACTTAATTGCAGAGATGCCTTCTCATTATCAACCATAATCGTTCTTTTGAAGACTGCCGTATTATCTGCAGCGTCTACCGCCTTTACTTCAAAAGCGTGGACACCGCTTTTGAAAGGCAAGCTTTGGCTGAATTCATATTCTCCTGTTTCTTGATTAAGCGTTGTTGGAATCGTCTTCCCAGCAACGATTAGTTCCTTAATTGCTGATTCATCTTTAATCGTGCCTGTGAAAGGCACCTCTAACGTATTAAAAATACCAAGCGCTTCTGGATCATTTAAAGAAACAACTGGGATGGTTGTATCCTTTTTAGTATCTGTTGCTGTAAGCTTTGTTTCTGCTGCATTTCCAGCATAATCATAAGCAACAACTGTCAGACTTTCACCAGCATTTAACGCTTTGGACAATGTATAACTTTCACTGTCAGCACTTAATGGTTTTTCTAAAAGGGACTTTCCATCTTTCAAAATATCTACATATGCGATACCAGACCCGTTCTTATCATCTGAAGCAGCTACTGCAAGCACTTTATTATTTTCTGTCAGCTCTGCTTTAACAGATGGAGATTTCGTGTCGACCTTCACTGGGATATCAACAATTTGCGGCTTAGCACCAGGATAATCAATCGTAGCGCTGATACGATAGTAGTATTGACCATCCACTAGCTTATTGTTCACTTTTCCATCCCATGCCCAATCGCTGTCGAGCTTGTAGGATGTTCCGTTGCCGCTGTCATAATAATCCTTTGTCACTTCTTCCTCTGTAAGAAGGGTACGCACTGTTTTCCCGTTTTTGTCTACAATAGAGAACTCGGCGGTTTTTGCATTGCGCAGGAATGAAAGCACTGGAATGATATCTTCCTGAATACCATCTCCATTAGGTGAAAATGCAATGCCTTCCTTCGTATATTTATCGTTTACAGGATCATAACCTAAGTAGGAGAAATCTTCTCCATCTGTAGTTACTGCTCCACTCATGCCATAGAAAGACTCTGTATCATATTTCATTCCGTCAAGAATAGGAGCCTTGTTCCAATCCCCTTTAAAGCCTACATAAGGGACATTCAAGTCTGCATTCATGTCTGTCGGGTCTGTGAATGTTACAAAGCCTTCAGCAAAATAGCCGTTTTCAAACACTTGATCAATCGCGACAGGTGTTTCAAAGTCTCCAGTTAAGGATGGTTCAACTACCTTTGCTTTGCTCAAATCGACAGTAACTTTAATTTTTTTGCTTTTGTTTGCCCCGATTTTCACTGTTTTCTCTTTTTTGCCGTCAATCAAGATGCTCGCATCAAGAATTTCCTGTGCTTCAAGAACATCTGCACTATAGCCTAGCTCTCCATATGCTGCAAAATCCGTTTGTAGATTCGCAGTAATGTCATATGAAACTGCTTTATCGCTAAAGTTTTCCGCCTTTAAGGTAAAGCTGAATGTATTGCCTACCTCTTTTAAGGATACCTTTGCCTCATCCGTTTTATTTCCCGTTACGATGACTGGCGATTGCAGGGCAGAATGAAGCTGCATTAAGCCTGCTCCCTGTCTCCGCGGTGAATAAGGAATATCCCATTCAAATGCGCTGTTTACTGTACCGATATCCGTTACAGGCTCAGAGGTATTCATCAGCAAATTCTTGGCAATGCGGACACGATCAAAGCCTGTTGCCCCAAATTCACTGTCCACTCTTTCCAATATTAAGGCAGATCCGCCTGATACATGCGGTGCTGCCATGGAAGTACCACTCATCACCCCATATTGATTGTTTTCTAATGTAGAATAAATCTGACCACCAGGTGCGGTGATTTCTGGTTTGAAATCAAGATTTGGTGTTAATCCCCATGAAGTAAAGGCACTCATTTTGCCGGCTTCAGGATTAGCTGCTGTCACTTGGCTGCCATCAAAATTAATAGACACTGTTTCATTCTGCTCCAAGACAGCTGCTAATTTATCTCCATCTGTTTTCTGAAGGAACAGTTGCGGAATTTTAATAGCTGGGTCACTTGCCATACTGACAAATCCATCTGTATTGTTGTAGATGATTACTCCAGCAGCACCAGCATTCTGGGCATTTATTGCCTTATCCACAAATCCTATTTCTCCCCTTTGAATAAGCGCGTACTTCCCTTTAACATCACTGTTAAAGTTTTCTGGCTTTCCAAGCCCTGCATAAGAAAGCTCGAAGTCCTTCTGCTCTAAATCATTGGGATGGACACTGCCAGCTGATAAGAAGGCTGCTTGTCCATTTTCATCACCAATTGTATAATTCAAGCCATCCAATTTCATAAAATTATTTTCAACAGAAGCTACTTGGACACTGTCATAGGCCAAGCCTGGTGAACCAGACACGCCGATGTCCGGATTAGAGCTTTGCGGGTTTGCAAAGCCGCTGCCTAAATGTGCAGAGTTTCCTGCTGAAATGGACATAAGAATGCCGTTATTAACAGCCTTGCTGATTGCCTGCTGTTCTGGAGAATCCTCTGCTACGAACCCAGCTGTGGATCCTAAGCTCATGTTAATGACATCTGCACCAAGGATGATTGCATCATCGATTGCTTTAATATAGATATCACCCCATGTGGACTGCATATTAGGGTCATTTCCGAAAACTTTAAGTGCAAGCACTTGAGCCTCTGGAGCAATTCCCTTAATCCCGCCATTTTCTTCATCACCATTCGCACCGACAGTTCCAGCTACATGCATACCATGCATGCTTGCCCCTTCGGCAACATCTTGGATAATATTGTTTTCATCCATATAATTGTAGCCATACGGAACCTTTTCTGTGTAGTAATTGCCTAGTAGGCCAGTATCCGTTTTAGCTTTGTCTACCTCAGATTTCGTTAGTTCCCCTTCTGTCCCTTCAGACAAAATCATATCTCGATGATTTGGATCGATTCCAGTATCAATGACACCGACAACCATTCCTTCTCCTTTATAACCATAATCCCGCCAAGCTTCTTGGGCTTGAACAAGCTCTTTGCTGTATACCATATCTGTTTCTTCGTCTGGTCTTTCATATGAATTTACGATATGTACTTTTGCCACTTCCGGAAGCTCTTCCACGGTTTTAATGTCACCATATTTCATTTCACCACTAAACCCGTTGAAGATTGTTGTAAAGCTTTCCTTTTCTGTAAATTTGACTTTTTCCTGCTTTACCTTCGCCTTGACTTCCTTCTGTTCTGCAAGTTTATCTTCTTTCAGCTTCTTCTTCGTTGCTTTAGGCAGCTCTTTTACTTGCTTGTCCTGTTTCTGAGCATAATCGACAGTCGGTTCTGTTGCCATCTCGACTACGACCCGGACAGTATCTGTGTCTTTATATTTCTCCTTTACATCACTGCCGCTGATTTTTTTTACTGTAAGCTGGTTGTCCTTCCCCTTAGTACTTTCCACCTTATTTGGTATGCCAGCAGCTAAGACGCTATTGGAAAATAACATAAACAGCATAATGACAAAGATTAAAATCTTCCCTTTTTGCATATCAAGGCTCCCCTCCTGATAATTCTTTATTTTCTGAATATATCGATACCCTATAAAAGTATCATAGTTAGTTTCTACTATTAAGGTGCTAAAGTCCTTTTGCACAGGAATTTATACTAGGATAATAGTTGGTTTCCATCGCATATTCCCCCGCCATTCGACACATATTTGCGAAAGGCACGATAGTATGACAAGTTTCTATCCTTTCCTCCACCACTTTAGCAGTATAAATCCTAAAAAATTTCTTAATATAGTAATAACAATAATAATTCAGCAGCAAAATCAAAATTGTCAAAACAGTCAATATATGCATGCATTGGAGCATGAACCAATCTGCGTTATAATAAAAGGAACTAAGATACTTTCGGGGGAGGCATTCTAGTGAAGACATTCAAACTTATCTCCATTCAGCTGCTGCAAGGGGGGAACGCAACAGCAATACCTATTTTAGACGGATTAATTATCAATAAAGAGGATGACCATCATAATTGGCTGATCGAATTATATATGGCTCACACAGATTACTCTTTTTTTGAAAATGCGCTAAATGATGGACAAAAGCTACTAGTACATGCTGTCATTTCTAAAAAGGAAAATGACCCCGCACCGTTTGAAGTCATTGTCCATTCTGTCAGTAAATTTACGGACACAATCAGTGTGCTGCTGCAAGGGAGCTTGATGAGGAATCGCAAGGATTATGCAGAGATGCTGCTTGATCATCTCCTTGAAAGCGGCTATGAAGGCCGTGTGCTGTCTGAAAGGTTTAAAGAACTGATGCACAGCAAACAGCAGCTCTTTGTAGAAAAAAATACAGACTAAAAAAGCAGTCTACATTTGTAGACTGCCTTTTTAAAATCAGCTATCTTTGTCATCCTTGTCATTGCGATCTTTACGGTCTTCAATCATGTCTTCGCCAGGATCATTATCATCTTCAGCGGCATCAAGATCGTTGTCAGTGTTACGGTCATTATTGTCATTGTTGTCATCGATAAAACCATCATCACCGTTGTCTATATTGTTGTCATTGTCGCCATTTCTGTTGTTCAGACCATCATCATTGTTAAGACGATTATTGTCTGTCCCGTTATTCATGTCACCGTCTGGAATGATGTTATTGTCTGGAATGATATTATTGTCTGTAGTATCTGTGTCTTCTACAGTCGTATCATCTTCCGGAGCCGGACTTTGATCATCATTATTACCGCAGCCAGTAAGAAGCATTGCAGACAATGCAGAAACACCTAATAGCGTCATCCATTTATTCAAGTGAAAAACCCCTTTTCCTTTAAGATTTTTAAAGACCTTTTATATGGTCAATAATTATCTTGTCCAAGAAAAAGGACATTTTACATGTCATTTGACTTTCCCATAAATATATAACAATAGGCATTAAACACCAGATGCTTCTGCCGAGCAAAAGCTCTATTCTTCTTTTTTATCTCCTAATGCAAACATGATTTCTGCTTCACACGCTATTTCACCGTCTACAGTAGCAACACATTTTCCTTTGCCAAAGTTTCCGCGCACTCTTGTCATTTCTACTTCGAGACGAAGCTGATCGCCAGGGTATACCTGTTTTTTGAAGCGGCAGCTGTCAACACCTGCAAAGAAAGCAAGTCTTCCTTTATTTTCTTCTTTAATCAGCATCGCCACAGCTCCAACTTGAGCCAATGCTTCAACGATAAGCACACCTGGCATTACTGGGAATTCTGGAAAGTGACCATTAAAGTACTCTTCATTTGCTGAAACATTCTTGATTCCGACTGCACGCTTCCCTTCCTCGACCTCTAAGATGCGGTCGACCAGCAAGAATGGGTAACGATGGGGAATGATTTCTTTAATTTGATTTATATCTAACATTTTTATGACCTCCTACTAATATGTGGTTATGTATAATTGTACTAAATAACCTTATAAAAAAGGAAGGGAAATTATCCCTTCCTTAAAAAAATAATTATATATCCTTATTCTTTCTCAACAAGATCTATTATATGTGTCCATGTCGACTTTTTGAAAGTATCTCCAGCTTTACCGTCACCGATAACACTATAGCCAATTACAGCACCGGCTGTGATGCTTACAGCTGTCAATACAATAATTAAGATTAACCGTAGCCAAATCGGGAACATCCGAACTCTGCCAAACCTTGAAGAAGACTTCTCTTGCGAGTTATTATCTTGTCTTTCTTCCCTTATCTGCTCCCTTGTCTTCATGACTTCTTGACTGCTTGTATTAACTGACATTATTTTATCTCCCTTTTAGCGTATCTCATTTACTAATCCCATCATCTGATCAGCAATAGTGATAGCTCTTGACTGAAACTGATAGGAGCGCTGTGTCGACATTAAGTTAACCATTTCCTTGCTCATATCAACATTGGATTGTTCCAGAACATTCTGCTGGACGGAAACTTCTCCGCGTAGTGCTCCGTCCAAATCTGTCAGAACTTGATCTCTCGTCATGTTAAGCTCATCTAGATTGGCAGGCAAACCATACAGATTATCTCCCTTTTTCTCAAGGAATTGAGGATAATTAACAGCTGTCACACCTAGATTAACGTTCTGAGTCTGTCCATTGTTCAGAGTTGCAGATAGAGTACCTGTTTCTGATAAAGTATATTGACTTACGTTTTTATCGAGCATTATCGGATTATTATTTTCATCAAGAACTGCATACCCCTGCTTTGTCACAAGCATGTTTTCCGTATTTGATACCGGAGATAAATAAAAAGCACCGTCTCTTGTGTATTGAACTTCAGTGTTTTGCCCATTTTGGACAAGCACACGGTAAAGCTGGCCCTCTGACGTAAATGCCGTATCCAACGGACGGTTCGTCGTTTTTAAAGTGCCTTGTGTCATAACTGTCTGGGTCTGGGCAACCATTGCACCGTTTCCTTGTCTAATGCCATTAGGAGTCTGACGGTTAACCTCCTGCGCAAGATCCTTTTGGTTATTAACCTGTTGGACAAGCAAATCAGTGAATGTAGCATTATTCTTTTTGTAACCAGTCGTATCAACATTAGCCATATTATTACTGATTGTATCCATTTGTTTTTGCAACTGTGTCAATGTATTTGTAGCGATAAGCATCGTTCTGTTCATCTTATATTCTCCCCCTTAACCTGGGTTGCTTCCCCAAACGTGGTCTGCCTTAAACTTTACCTATTTCGTTTGCGGCTTTATCCATGCTTTTGTCATATGCTTGAAGAATCTTCTGGTTTGCTTCAAATGAACGATATGCAGACAGCATATCTGTCATCGTCCTGGATGTATCTACGTTAGAACTCTCCAGGAAGTTCTGTTTAAGCTGGAATGTTACACCGTTTGCTGTATAAGCATTTTCAAGTGCCTGTCCATCCTCAGCCCGGTAAAGGCCATCGCCTTCTTTTACTAAAGATTTAGGATTTGCTGTATAGCTCACCCCAAGGCGGTATGCTTGCCCTTCACTTGTTGTAAGCACACCTTCATTAGACACGGAAAAGTTATCGTCAGGCAGCTGAATTCGCTCATTGTTTTCATCCATTACATATAAGCCGCTTCCTGTTGTCAAATAACCTTGGCCGTCCAGTGTGAAGTTTCCGTTCCTAGAATATCTTGTCTCACCGTTTGCATTTTGAATATTAAAGAATATGGAGCCTGCCGTATTATTGTCATCCCCAGGAACATTTATATTCACTAGGGCGATGTCTGTTTTCAAGTCAGTTTGAGTAATATCACCTTGTGTGAATGTTGGGATGGCTTCTTGCATATAAACACCAGTCCCTAAAGAGCCAATTGTTGATTTTGTTGTTTTTCCGCTGGGAGTATAGGTATCTACCGTTTGTTGAAGCAGCTCCGGGAATGTACGGACAGCAGATTGATCGGCTTTATATCCAGGTGTATTGCTGTTTGCCATATTGTTTGTCAGCATTTCAGTTCTTCTTTGCTGTGCTAACATACCTGATGCAGCTGTATAAAATCCTTTAAACATATCATTTTCTCCAATCTTTGAGAAGTTAAGGTCATATTACAGTTAGTTATATTATAAAATAAGTTAGGTTCATTTCTGTAGTCATTTGTTGAAAAAAGTCATATTTTGTATTGTATTTACTTCATCCCTTATTATATCGGATGTTATTTACAAATATCTAATGGTATTTAATGCAAAACAGAAATTTATTTTAAATTTTAAACAAAAAAAACGGCTTACCCTTTCGGGCAGCCGATTTTTCATTTATTTAGCAATGGAAAAGCCTGATTAGCCAAGCTTTCTTTTTGGTAAACGGTCAATATTGTCAAGCATGATGCCTGTACCAATTGCGACACAATCCATTGGATTTTCTGCAACCAAGACTGGAACTTTTAATTCATCAGCAAGCAGCATGTCAATTCCATGAAGAAGCGCGCCGCCTCCTGTCAAAATAACTCCTCTGTCAATGATATCTGCAGAAAGCTCAGGCGGAGTTCTTTCCAGAACACTCTTAGCAGCTTGTACAATCACTGTTACAGACTCTCTTAGCGCCTGTTCAATTTCCTCTGAATGAACCGTAATCGTTCTAGGAAGACCTGAAACCATATCACGGCCGCGAATTTCCATCTCTTCTTTACGCGCGCCAGGGAAAACAGTTCCAATGTTAATTTTGATGTTTTCTGCCGTTCTTTCTCCAATCAAGAGCTTATATTCTCTCTTAATATATTGAAGAATTTCACTGTCAAACTTGTCCCCTGCCATTTTGATGCTTGAAGAAGTAACAATATCACCCATTGAAAGAACAGCTACGTCAGTTGTTCCCCCGCCGATATCCACAACCATGTTGCCACTCGGCTGGAAGATGTCCATACCCGCTCCAATTGCAGCAACTTTCGGCTCTTCCTCCAGGTAGATTTTTTTGCCGCCGCTCTTTTCTGCTGCCTCTTTAATAGCTTTTTGCTCTACACTTGTAATGTTTGTAGGACAGCAGATAAGGATGCGTGGCTTTGATAAAAATCCTTTTACATTCAATTTATTGATAAAATGCTTAAGCATTGCTTCTGTGACATCAAAATCAGCAATAACTCCGTCTTTCAGCGGACGAATAGCGACAATATTTCCAGGTGTACGTCCAACCATACGGCGCGCTTCTTCTCCAACTGCAAGCACTCTGCCTGTGTTTTTATCGAGAGCGACTACCGAAGGCTCATTTAAGACGATCCCTTTCCCTTTTACATGAATCAACACATTTGCTGTTCCTAAATCAATACCGATATCTCTAGCGAACATTTTTTACACTTCCTCCTTATGGCTATTATTCAGTTTTTTCCATTTGTTCTCTTTATAAACAGACCTTTACATGAAAAGTTAATATTTCTCCTATTATTTAAACGCAAAAAAGCAAAACTAGTTTCATTAAATTATGTAACGCATTTTAATAAGCAGATCATTTTAACAATTCAAGCAATACTATGACAGACAGAAGAACAGTTGTTCGATATAAAATACAACTGCTGACTCTCTTATATTCGTTTTCTGATAAGTGTATGTCTAACACTTCACATGTCTTGCAACCCTTGCCATAACACGTATCATATTAGTCCTACTCTAATTTTCTATTCTATCATACCGCTGACGAAAGAAGTAACTTTTTGTCAAAAATATGCGCATTTTTTCTTATTTTTATTTGTAAAATTTTCATATTTGTTCGCTTAAACGATTATTTATCTATTTTTTTCCAATCTCTTATATAACTGTTAGTAATACAGGAGCGTGTTGGATATGTATTTTGACATATAAAAAAGACTTAGTATTTCCTAAGTCCTATTTCTGTCTGTTTTTTTCTCTACCGATGGAGGATGTCCTCCATCGATAGATAAGCATAAATGAAATTCTTGTGTTTTTTTCTTTCCATGTTGTTATTGTACTGTTTCCCCTTCCAATTCTTCCTTCTTGTACTTCATTTTTGTCGCTTCCCCACCGCGAAGATGTCTAATCGATTTATGATAATCAAGAATTTCCTTTACTTCGTTTGCCAAATCCGGGTTTATTTCAGGAAGCCTTTCTGTTAAATCCTTATGGACTGTACTTTTGGATACGCCAAACTCCTTCGCTATAACGCGAACTGTTTTCCTCGTCTCCACGATATACTTTCCAATCTTGATAGTTCTCTCTTTGATGTAATCGTGCACACCACTCGCCCTCCCTAAATTGGATGTGAGAAGTGTGAAATGAGACTCGCTTTTCGCTTCATCGAAATTCTTCATCCCGCACGTTTCCTTTCATGAATATTCCTTTTTACATGCGGCAGAAAGCTTTTGCTTTCTGATCTTATCGTGATTAAACATGTCCTCGACTACATATCCATTTATCTATAAACGATCCCTCACTCCAAACTTCATCTTTGTAAGGTTTGTAACAGTTTATTAGCTTGGGTCAAAGTTTATGCAGAAAATTATGAATAGGGACAAGGTTTCCTTTGATTTTTTTAAAAGTGGGTAGCGCTTAAGAAATAATTAAGGATTGTTTCGTACAATCCTTATTAATAAATATTGATAGATACGGGGGATGTATATGGCACCGAAAAAAACAAAGTGGATTATAGGTTTATCCAGTGTTGCAGCTTTTACAGGTTTTATAGGGTTTTTAAATGGAACAACTTCAACTGGGAACAGTCAGCAAACTGCTTATAATCAATCAGGGGGCACCAGCGAGCTGCCAAGCAGCCAAAATCCTTTCGCACAGGAAGACGGAAGCCAAATCCCTTCAAATGGGAGTAATGGAAGTTATACAACACCTGACGACGGTTCAGGCAGCAGTGATTCATCAGGAAGTTCCTATTCATCTGGAAGCAGCGACTCTTGGGCTGGTGATTATCAAGAGGACAGTTCTTCTGATACTTCAAGTGACAGCAGCGGAGGTACCACAACAGACCCAAACAGCGGGTCCAATAATTTCAGCGGCGGGTCCTTTCAAGCACCTCCAACTAACGGGAGCACAACTGAAAGTGGAGACCTTCGCAGCCATTCATCTTAAGGAGATAATTATATGCAGCAAACAGAATTCCCATGTATGAACACCACTATTCGCACATTTGATTTACCAGAGGAATCATCCAAAAAAACATTACATCTGTTTAAAAAGGCAGAAAAGACGCTGTCACGGTTTGACAAGGCTAGTGAATTATCACAATTAAATAGGACCATTCACATCCCTTTTGTATGCAGCTCTATCCTGTTTGAAGCTATTAGGATTGCGGACTTCTACTTTACAGTCACAAAAGGGATTTATAATCCTTATCTAGGCAGGACGCTTTGTGCTCTCGGTTATGACCGGAGCTTTGAACTGATGGAGGCATGTCCGAAGACAGCTGAACAGCCTACCTCATCTAGACTGATTTCCCGCCCGCTCACAATCGATACAGGCATGAGGAGCGTAACCCTTGAACAAGATATTCAAATAGATTTAGGGGGCATAGCTAAAGGCTGGACAGCACAATGCATCGCTGAGCTTTTACAGGATGACGGAATAAAGACTGGCGCTATTTCTGCAGGCGGGGATATTTGTGTTTGGGGTTTAGAGCAAAGAAAGCGTGTGGTCAAAATAGATCATCCAAGCAGACCAGACGCAACGATTGCCTCCATTGAATTACAAAGAGATGCAGGTATTGCAACAAGTTCTACAGTAAAAAGGCATTGGACAACTGCCAACGGACAGCACTGTCACCATATAGTAGATCCGCGAACCTGCCTGCCGAGCACCTCCAACCTTATTCAGGCAACTGTGATTGCCCCAACATTAACAGAGGCAGAAGCTCTTGCTAAATGCATGCTTATCCTTGGCTGGGAGGAAGGCTTAAAGCAATTTAAAGGAAATAATTTAGCTTTTATTGGGCTGACAAGCGATGACCAATGCCTGCAAGCTGGCAATATAAACTTTTATGCAAAAGAAGGAGTGAAACAGTATGAATGAATGGTTATCCACCTTTGGCGACCTATTCAGCATTTGGAATGTAACAAGGGCAGCAGCCATCACATCTTATTTATTGCTGTTTATCTCCATGCTGACTGGGCTAACTTTTAAACTTCCAATATTTCCGAAGAAAATGCAAAAAATAATTCTAAATACTCATGAGGCTGCCGGCTGGTTCGGGCTGCTTTTTGGAATGGTTCATGGTCTAGTCCTAGTATTCGATACAGAATATACCTCTTACACCATCTTTAATATCCTGATTCCTTTTACAGTCGAACATAATGTCATCTCCCTATCATTAGGCATATTTGCCTTTTATGGATTCTTGTTATTAGTTTTATCAACAGACTTCTTAAAAAAGATTGGGAAGAAGATGTGGAGAGCCATCCATTTTCTCGCATTCCCAACATTCTATGCAGCTCTTCTTCACGGATTGCTGCTGGGCACAGACAGCCAGACAACATGGATGCTTATACTCTATATATTCACAGGCGCAACTGTGTTTATTTTAACTATCCTGCGAATTGTCCAAGCAATGCAGCTAAAAAAGAAGCCTATAATGGACAAAAAAGCATGATTTACAGGTATGGATTATTTCCCGAGAAATTTGTCTTTGAAATAGGTTTATTCATGAAAAAAGAGTCCCATTCTGTCGAAGAATGGGACTCTTTCGTTTTGCATTATGCGTTTGGATCAGCTGAAGTGCTTTCGTCTGCTGCATCATCACTTGAAGAATCTGTTGATTCATCTGTTGCGTCAGCATCTGTATTTTTCGAGTCTGTTGACTCTTCTGTTACTTCTTTATTTGATTGATTTTCTGTTGCATCCTCTGAAACAGACTCTTCTTTGTTCGATTCATCTGTTACTTCATTTTCCTCAGAAGTGCTGCTTGCTTCAGAAGTATCAGCATTTTCTAATGAAGCCAATGATTTATTGAAGTAATCAATTGGATTTACTGCTACATTATCTTTACGAATTTCAAAGTGAACATGTATGCCGCCATCTTTGTTATATAAGCTTTGTCCAGAAGTAGCAAGAGGTTGACCTTTTTTCACTTCATCGCCCTCTTTTACTTGGATATCCTTTACAGACTGATAGAAAGTTTTGATACCATCAGCATGTTCGATTTCGATTGAATTACCAAGTACAGAATCTTCTGATACTTTTGTAACTGTTCCGCTTAATGAAGCAAGTACTTCGAATTCACTGTTATCTTCCATTTTCAAATCTACACCAGTATTAGGCTGGTACATATTATCATAGAAAACTAGTGAGTTTATTTGCTCTTCCTTGCTTTGGCTATTGTCATAAAAACCTTTTTGAGTAATTACTGCATCTGGATCATTTACTGGCCATGCAAAGTTCTCAACATCATTTGTAACTGGTACAGAAGGCTCATCACCATTAAGCTGCGTATTTGGATTTTTTGACGCATCATAATTGAACTTGTCTGTATCGCTTGCACTGTTTTGATACCAAAGGACACCTGTTAGAATAATAGCTGCACTCGCGATATAAACAGCTGGAAATGCCCAACGCTTTTTAAAGAAACTCTTTACTTTTGATTTTGGAGAAGTACGTTTGTTTTCTTCCTCTCTCATTTTATCATCACCTCAGCAATCATTCTGAACAGATAATGATAAATATATACATGCAAGAAAAAATTTTTTAAAAACTTATTTTTCGACAAACTGGTTTTATTTATGCATGAAAATAAAAACTTTTTTTCTAAAGGGATGAAAAGTAAAAAAAGCCCCCTTGCTGCCAAGGAAGCTTCCTGCTATTTCTTTATTATTTATTTGCCATATAAGCTGTCAGAAGTTTCTCAGAATCGGTTACAGCTACACCTTTATAGTAATACTTGACGATATCCTCATATGTCTTGCCTTCAGCCGCCATTCCGTTTGCACCATACTGGCTCATCCCGACACCATGACCATATCCCTTCGTTGTCACAACGATATTCTGGCCTTCTCTGGTCATAGTGAAGTCTGTTGACTTTAAACCAAGCTTATCGCGAATGTCTGTCCCTGCAAGCTCTTTTCCGCTTATATTCGCTTTTGCAATTCGCTTGCCTTTCGTATACTCTACATTTGTCATAATGCTTGTACTGCTTCCTACAGAGACGCCAAGTTTGCTTTCGAACTCTTGAATACTGAGCTCTTCTTTGCCGTTAAACTTTGGGGAGTTCTTATCCCACGGGCTTTCAACACTCGTTAAATAAGCAAGAGAGTTAGCCCAGACATCATCAGCGTTTTCTGTATATCCATTACTTGTGGAGAAAAATAGAGCATCGATTGGCTCTCCGTCATATGTCAGAATCTGTCCTGCTGTTGCTTGAACGGCATCCTCAATCTTTTTCATCTTCCAATCATAATCACCGGTTTTCCAGGTTGATTTTAATTCTGCTTTATTCTTATATACTTGATAAGTAATAGAATCACCGACTATTGCTCCATCAGGCAATCCTGAATCCGTTTGGGAGATCATCCTGCGGACGATATAGGTTCTTGCTGCTAATGCTTGCGCTTTTAGTGCTTCAGGTTCAAAGCTTGCATTCATCTCCAGTGCCACAACACCGGCAACATATTCTTCTAAATCAACTTTCTCTATCTTTTTTTGCTCTTCCCGATAGATGGAAACTTCCACAGATGGACCTGTGTTTTCTGCTGGCGTAACTTGTGCTGGCGTATCATTTGTGTCATTCCCTCGTTCTGAAATAAAGGGAAGCACCAAAACAGCTGGAAGCAATAAAGTGATGCTGAACAGAATGGCTCCTAGTGCGATAAAGGGTTTGAATTTGATCATATATAAGCCTCCATAAGAACGATGTAGATATTGCTTCGAGAAGACGATTAATGTCTTACAAAACATTCTTATGGGCTTGGACAAGCATTTATGACTTTATTCATCAGGAAAAAACCATGAAAATAATCGGTCTAGGCGTTCTATTTTTTCTAACTTTGCATAGTATGGGAGTAATCTCTCGTTATCTCTTCATTTCCTCATTAACCTCTTCCAAGCTTAACTGCACAAAAAAAAAACAGCTATATCCATCTCATAAGGGAAATGAATAATAGCTGCTTATGTTTTATTACGCATTCATATCTGCGACATAAGTTGCAGTCAATGTAACTTGCTCTTCTTCTGTCACTCGTTCAATGTCAGCACCTAATCCCGCCAGCTTCTCATGGAAGTTAACATATCCGCGATCCAAGTGCTTCAGTTCAGTAACTCTTGTAATACCTTCAGCCACAAGTCCTGACAATATTAATGCTGCTGCAGCACGTAAATCTGTTGCTGCTACTTCAGCACCTTGCAGGTTTGTTGGTCCATTCATAATAACAGAACGACCTTCAATCTTCACATCGCCATTCATGCGTCTGAACTCTTCAACATGCATAAAACGGTTTTCAAAAACAGTTTCTGTTATCATGCTAGTTCCTTTAGCGCGAAGCAACAATGCCATCATTTGTGACTGCATATCTGTTGGGAATCCAGGATGAGGCATTGTCTTAATATCAACAGCTTTTAAGTTTTCTGCACTAATAACACGAAGTCCGTCTTCTTCCTCTTTGAAGACTACACCCATTTCTTCCATTTTTGCGATTAAAGATGAAAGATGTTCTGGCACTGCACCTTGTACAAGGACATTTCCGCCTGTGATAGCAGCGGCAACTAAAAACGTTCCAGCTTCAATTCTATCCGGAATAATTGTATGTTCTGCACCGTACAGCTTTTCTACACCTTCAATTCGAAGTGTGCCAGTTCCTGCACCTCTTACTTTTGCACCCATTGCATTTAGGAAATTAGCTAAATCAACAATTTCAGGTTCTTTAGCAACATTTTCGATGATTGTTGTACCTTTAGCCAGTGTCGCAGCCATCATAATGTTTTCTGTTGCCCCTACACTTGGGAAATCTAAATAAATTTTCGCTCCATGCAGACGATCTTCAACAGACGCCTCAATAAAACCATTTCCTACCTGTACTTTTGCACCCATTGCTTCAAAGCCTTTAAGATGCTGATCAATCGGTCTAGAGCCAATTGCGCAGCCTCCTGGCAACGCTACTCTTGCATGGCCATTTCTAGCCAATAATGAACCCATTACCAAAACAGAAGCTCTCATTTTGCGCACATATTCAAATGGCGCTTCCACACTCAACTCTTTTGATGCATCTACTGTTACTTCGTTGTTGGCAAAAGTTACGTCAGCATTAAGAAAACGCAATACCTCGTTTATTGTAAATACATCTGAAAGAGTTGGAACTGACTTAATTATGCTTTTTCCATCACTTGCTAATAATGTAGCGGCGATTACAGGCAAAACGGCATTCTTTGCGCCTTCTACTTTAACCGTTCCATTTAACCTTTTTCCGCCGCGGACGATGATTTTATCCAAAGTGTATTCCCCTCCGCGTCCAATGTCTCTATATTAATATTCAATCGTTATGATGGGTGTGCCAACTACAAAGGTAGTCTTACCGCCCATTCCTTGTGTCCTGATTCCCAATTGCAAGTTCATTGCCTTGTCATTTTCCTGAATTTTCTCATCAAAGATAGACGTTATGGCTGAAGCTGATACAAAATCATCTTCCTCTAACGCCTCTATTTGTTTCGCTTGAAAAGCATCCAATAAATGGTTTACATAATAAGGCAGACTCTTACTAATCTTATCATTGAATTCGCCTTTTATACAAGAGAAAATTGTTGGTTTTCCACGAAATATAGCTGAAACTTTTTCTTCTATATCCTTTTTCAGCATTTTGCTGAACTGGTCACTTAACTCCTTCCCTTTCACTTCATATATAACATATGATTGAGCAGTTTGAGTTGTTAATGAAGCAGTGACCGTTATACTCTCTTCTTTGCTGCTGTCAGCTGAAAGTAAAGCTTTAGCCTGCCAGCTGCTGCTGTTTTCTGTTTCCGTCCATTTTGCATCAGGAAATTTTTCCTGCAATTCAGCCTGAACGGCTTTTGCATCTGATAAGCTTTTCACATTTTCCAATTTTTCTCTTGCATGCAGAGACCATTCAGTTACATTAATGTTCTGTTCCTCTTGTAAAATTCCATTTATGATAAATAGGTCTAGCTGTTTTTTCGCGATAATTGGGTTATTCCCAAAAGTGACTGCTGCCAAACCAACTAGTATTGTTAACACGATATAAATTACTGTTCTTTTTTTATTCATCTTATATTCCTCCCCCTTACTAGCATTGTTTCCATAGTAGGGGAATGAAATACTCACGAATTGTCGTCACTTTTTGACATGAATATATTCTATATCAGCGTACAAACTAATTTTATTCAACACGCAAGTTGAATTGTACTGAAAAAGTGAACAAAAGAAAACATGTATGAAGACCTATTTAGTTGGTAATTGTTTCTTCCAATGCATCTTATTGCATAATTAGTGGCAACTGTTGTGACCAAAGCAGATAATTAAGGAAGAAGTCACTGACTAGTGATCCCATTATTATCGATAATAACACATATAAAACTCTTGCTTGAACTACTTTGTTTGCACGGATGAACTTTTCAATGTTCAAGGACTGCAATGCCCACCAAGCCAGGGCAATAAATACCACATTTGTTACAATGCTGAGCAACGCCTGTTGGCCAAAATCTTCTATCACGGCCGAACCTCCACTCTTAAGTTTCCTTGCTAACTTCTATTTGACGAACTAACTACCTAAAAGGTTTCATATTTTTTCATTTTCATTTCATTTTTATTTCATTTTCGTTTCTTCTAGACCTTTTTTGTTCTTTTAAAGCCCTTTCACGAACGAAAAAAATGCCCCCAATTTGCATTTTTGCAAAGGAGGCATTTGGTTTTAATATCTTTTTTCGATTATAGAAATACGGTTCATTGCACGTTTGAGAGCAAGCTCTGCGCGTTTAAAATCTATATGTTCACTACTCTGCGCATGCAATCTTTGCTCTGCACGCTCCTTAGCTCGTAAAGCACGATCATAATCGATATCTTCCGCAGTTTCCGCAGATTGAGCAAGCACCGTTACTTTATCTGGCCGAACCTCTAAGATTCCGCCATTGACTGCCAAATACTCAGAAGTCTTTCCATTTTTCAAGTGTATGACACCTATTTTAAGGGGAGCAACCATTGGAACATGGCCTGCCATTATTCCAAGTTCTCCGCTTTCTGCTTTTGCGATAACCGTCTCAACGTCTGAATCATGCACCGGGCCATCAGGAGTTACTACATGGACTTTAATCGTCTTCATTTCTACCCCTCCTGACTAGAATTATACTTCAACACCCATTTTTTTAGCATTTTCGATTGCTTCTTCGATTCTTCCGACTAGGCGGAATGCATCTTCTGGAAGGTGATCGTATTTACCATCAAGGATATCCTTGAAGCCTTTAACAGTTTCTTTAACAGGAACATAAGAACCCTTCTGTCCTGTGAACTGTTCTGCTACGTGGAAGTTTTGTGACAGGAAGAATTGAATTCTTCTTGCGCGATGTACGACCATTTTATCTTCATCATTCAACTCATCCATACCAAGGATGCTGATGATATCTTGAAGCTCTCTGTAGCGCTGTAAAGTTGATTGTACTTGACGAGCAACATTGTAGTGCTCTTCTCCTACGATTTCAGGCGACAAAGCGCGTGATGTAGATGCCAATGGATCCACCGCTGGGTAAATACCCATCTCTGTCAATTTACGCTCAAGGTTTGTTGTTGCATCCAAGTGAGCAAATGTTGTTGCAGGCGCTGGGTCTGTGTAGTCATCTGCTGGTACATAAATCGCTTGGATAGATGTTACTGATCCTACGTTTGTAGAAGTGATACGCTCTTGTAATTTACCCATTTCTGTTGCTAGAGTCGGCTGGTAACCTACTGCTGAAGGCATACGTCCAAGCAAGGCAGAAACTTCAGAACCTGCTTGTGTGAAACGGAAGATGTTATCGATGAAGAACAGAACGTCTTGTCCTTGCTCATCACGGAAATATTCAGCCATTGTCAAACCAGTCAAGGCAACACGCATACGAGCACCTGGCGGCTCGTTCATTTGTCCGAATACCATTGCTGTTTTCTTAATAACGCCGGAATCTGTCATTTCGTGGTATAGGTCATTTCCTTCACGCGTACGCTCTCCAACACCGGCAAATACAGAAATACCGCCGTGCTCTTGAGCGATGTTGTTGATAAGTTCTTGGATAAGAACCGTTTTACCAACACCTGCTCCTCCGAATAGACCGATCTTTCCACCTTTAATATAAGGTGCAAGCAAGTCTACTACTTTAATACCTGTTTCTAGTATTTCAACTTGTGTAGAAAGCTGCTCGAACTTCGGAGCTTCTCTATGAATAGAGTCTCTTCTAGCATCAGCTGAAATTTCTGGATCAAGGTCGATTGTTTCTCCCAATACGTTAAATACACGTCCTAAAGTAACATCACCAACTGGTACAGAAATAGACTTACCTGTATCTGTTACTTGAGTTCCTCTAGTGATTCCATCAGTAGAAGACATCGCGATTGTACGGACCGTATTGTCACCTAAATGCAGGGCAACTTCAAGGGTTACTTCAGCGTTGTCAGAAGCATTTTCTCCTGAAATACGAACCACTTTCAAAGCATTATTTATATCAGGCAAATGGCCACCATCGAACTTAACGTCGACTACAGGACCCATTACCTGAAGAACTTGTCCTAAGCTCATGTTTTTCCCTCCAATACTTCTTTTCATAGAATTGCAAAGTCGCAATTCTATTGCTTAAATCCTATTCCAGCGCAGCTGCACCGCCGACGATTTCCGTAATCTCTTGCGTAATAGCAGCCTGGCGAGCTCGGTTATAAACTAGACTCAAATCATTGATAATTTCTTTCGCATTATCAGTAGAGTTCTTCATTGCTGTCATCCTAGCAGAGTGTTCACTCGCTTTACTGTCAAGCAATGCACCGTAAATTAGGCTTTCTGCATATTGCGGCAGCAATACATCCAAAATCTCTTCTGCAGAAGGCTCAAATTCATAGGAAGTAAGTGCAGCAGAGTTATTCCCGATATCTGTAAGAGGGAGAATTTTCTTCTCCATTACATCCTGCTGGATTGCACTCACATAATGGCTGTAAATGATGTGTACTTCATCAAATGTTCCATCACTAAACATGCCGACAGACTTGTTCGTAATATCCTTAATGTCCAAGAAGTCCGGCTGGTCCGCAATTCCGACAATGTCCAAAATGACATTTGTCCCTTGCTTCACAAGGAAATCTCTGCCGACTTTACCGATTGCAATAACTGCATACTCATCTTTTGATTGATGCTTAGCTTGTACAATCTGGTTCAGCTTTCTTAAAACATTACTGTTATATGCACCCGCAAGTCCGCGGTCTGATGTGATAATAATATAACCTGTCTTTTTAACCGGACGGGCAACCAGCATTGGGTGGGAGCTGCCTTTGCTCCCTGCCGCTACTGACTGTGTCACTTCTTCTATCTTTTCCATATATGGAACAAAAGACTTTGCATTTGCTTCTGCTTTATTCATCTTAGCAGCAGATACCATTTGCATCGCTTTTGTGATTTGGCTTGTCTTTTTCGTTGAATTAATACGTGACTTTATATCGCGTAATGATGCCAAACGTTTTCACCACCATTCATCAGATTTTCCTTTTATTACTCAGTTGCAGCGAACGTCTTTTTGAAGTCGTTAATCGCAGCTGCCATATCGTCGTCAGAAGGAAGCTCTTTCGTTGACACAATGTGATCCAGCAATTCTTTACGGTTATGATCCATCCAGTTCAATAACTCATCTTCAAATCTTCTGATATCATGTACTGGAATATCATCAAGGAATCCGCGCGTCAATGCATAAAGGATCGCTACTTGCTTTTCTACTTTTAATGGTTTGTTCAAGTCTTGCTTCAGTACCTCAACTGTACGGGCACCGCGGTTCAACTTATCTTGTGTTGCTTTATCAAGGTCTGATCCAAACTGTGCGAATGACTCAAGCTCACGGAATGACGCTAAGTCAAGACGAAGCGTACCTGCAACTTTTTTCATCGCTTTAATTTGTGCAGAACCACCTACACGGGAAACAGACAACCCTGCGTTGATTGCAGGACGTACTCCTGAGAAGAACAAGTCAGACTGCAAGAATATTTGACCATCTGTAATAGAGATTACGTTTGTTGGAATATATGCAGATACGTCTCCTGCTTGTGTCTCAATGAACGGCAATGCAGTAATAGAACCGCCGCCTTTAGCGTCGCTCAGCTTCGCTGCACGCTCAAGTAAACGAGAATGCAAGTAGAATACATCCCCTGGATATGCTTCACGGCCTGGAGGACGACGAAGCAGCAAGGATAATTCACGGTATGCTGATGCTTGTTTAGAAAGATCATCATATACGATTAAAACGTGCTTGCCGTTATACATGAATTCCTCACCCATAGCTACACCTGCATATGGAGCTAGGTAAAGCAATGGAGCCGGCTGGGAAGCAGATGCAGTCACGACGATGGAATAATCCAATGCACCGTGTTTGCGAAGTGTTTCAACCGCATTACGAACAGTAGATTCCTTTTGTCCGATTGCTACATAGATACAGATCATATCTTGGTCTTTTTGGTTAAGAATTGTATCGATTGCTACAGATGTTTTACCTGTTTGGCGGTCACCGATGATAAGCTCACGCTGTCCGCGGCCGATTGGCACAAGTGCATCAATTGCCTTGATACCTGTTTGAAGCGGCTCGCTAACTGATTTACGGTCCATAACACCAGGTGCCAAGAACTCAATCGGTCTAGTTTTGCTTGAGTTAATCGGACCCATTCCATCCACAGGCTGACCTAATGAGTTAACAACACGTCCAATCAATTCTTCGCCTACAGGTACTTCCATGATTCTGCCTGTACGACGCACTTCGTCACCTTCGCGAATGTCTGTGTAAGGACCAAGGATGATGATCCCGACATTGCTTTCTTCTAAGTTTTGGGCAAGACCCATAACTCCGTTAGAGAACTCAACAAGTTCCCCTGCCATACAGTTGTCCAATCCATGAACGCGAGCGATTCCATCACCAATACTGATAACCGTACCTACTTCACTCACTTGAACTTCTGATTGGTAATTTTCAATTTGCCTTTTTATAAGAGCACTGATTTCTTCCGCTTTGATGCTCATGCGTTTCACCCCTATCTTGAAATCTTATCCTAATAATGTACGTTGCAGACGTGCAAGCTTGCCTTGTAAGCTGCCGTCGAATATTTTGTTACCTATGCGAACTTTAATTCCGCCCAAAAGGTTGGAATCAACAATATTTTCAATATTTAGCGACAGTTTCCCTACTTTGGCAGCAAATGCCGCAGAGATAGCCGATTTTTCACTATCTGTAAGTTGTCTTACAGAGTAGACTTTCGCTTCTGCAATTCCTTTTGCATCATTAACAAATTCCAAAAAGTAATTACAGATGCTGACGATATAATCTTCGCGATGTCTGTCCATTAAAAGCATCAACATGTTTTGCACATGAACACTTGCTGAACTGAACGCATTTTTTACTATCTCTTTCTTTTGCTCCAATGAGATATTAGGAGACTTGAAAACTTGCTGCAAATCCGGTGAGTTGGCCACAACTGCTTTTACAACACGCATTTCCTCTTCCAACTGTTCCACATTGCCATTTTCTTTCGCGATTTGGAAAAGGGCTAAAGCATAGCGCTTTGATACTCCTGTATCCATCATCGTTTTTCGCCTACCTCTTGTATGTAATCATTAATCAGTTTCTCCTGATCCTGTTCACTCAGCTCTTTTTCGATTACTTTAGAAGCGATTAATACAGATAGGGAACTAACTTGCTCGCGAATTGCAACAACTGCCTTTTCCTTCTGTTGTTCAATTTCAAGCAATGCTGAATTCTTTAGTCTTTCCGCATCTTTTCTTGCATCAGCAATGATTGTTTCTCTTTGCAGCTCACCTTGAGCCTTTGCATTGTCGATCAATTCTTTTGCCTCAGTGCGCGCCTCTTTCAGCAATGCCCGCTGTTCTTCTAGAAGCTTAGAAGACTCGATGCGGTTTTTCTCCGCACTGTTTATTTCATTTGCTACAAATTCTTCCCTTTGCTTCATGATTCCCATAATCGGTCCCCATGCGAATTTCTTCAATAGCGCAAGAAGAATTAAAAAGATTACTAATTGAAATATGGCTGTTCCACCATTTATACCGTGAGAAGCTGCTCCAGCAGCTCCTAATACGAAGCTATTTAATAACACAACGGTTCACTCCCTTCCAACTGCTTACCTTCAAACTGACTTTTTTTGCATAAAGTAAAGGCGAAGTTTTCAAAAAAGTCTTCGCCATTTTTTAGCTATTTATTAACGGTTAAGTACCATGAATGCAATTACAACTCCGATAATCGGCAATGCCTCAACTAATGCTACCCCGATGAACATTGTTGTTTGTAGGAAACCGCGTGCTTCTGGTTGGCGTGCAATCCCTTCAACTGTACGTCCTACGATCAAACCGTTACCAATACTTGCTCCTAATGCTGATAAACCAATTGCGATTGCTGCTGCTAAAAGATTCATTATTAATTTCCTCCTAAATATATCAATATGATTTTTTTATAGTTTCACCTTAAAAAAATAAGGGAATAGATTAATGCTCGTCACTTACTTTATGAGACATGTAAACAAAAGTTAACATTGTAAAGATATAGGCTTGTATAAACCCTATGAAGATAGAAAAACCTTGCCATGCCATTGTTAAAGGAATTGCAGCAATAAAGCCTGCCCATCCTGTCCACGCTAATGAACCTACTAATAGAGACAATAGCAGTTCCCCGGCATAAATATTTCCGTACAGACGCAAACCAAGCGTCAAAGTATTGGAAAACTCTTCGATTATCTTTAAAGGAAGCAAGAACTTCATCGGCTGAACATAGCCTTTGAAATACCCTTTAACTCCTTTTTGCTTAACACCATAATAATGTGTCAATGCAATGATCATAGAAGCTAATGTCAATGTGATAATCGGATCGGCTGTTGGTGATTTCCACCAAAGAACACCGTCAACCACTATAGAAAACGGCAAACCAAGCAGGTTGGAAATTAACACGTAAAAGATGATTGTCATCCCTAACATGTGGAACTTCCCTCCATCTTTCCAATCCATGTTGCTTTTGATGATGTTTTTCACGAAGTCCATTACCCATTCGATCATGTTCTGCATCCCTGTAGGCTTGAGGGCCAGTCGGCGCGTTGCAGCAACAGCGATAATAAATACGATCAAACTTGTTATGGCTATCATCAAGACACTGGATAAATCTACTCTCAAGTATTCCGAACCGAAAAGGTAAAACACTTTCTCTTTGTGATCCAAGCAATTCTCACCTCTCTTTTCTAATACTATTTTTAAAAATAGTACTAAATAAGTAATCTATCATAATGACTATGTAAGCCGTCATTAATCCAATAACAACGCTGATAAGGTGTATCTGCTCAGGAAATTCCATGGCTAATGCAACCCCAAGGACCGCAGCCGCCATTCTTTGCAGCATTCCTAATGATTGCGTTTTTTTTCCTTCATCTATGTTTCTGCTGAATCTTGCCATCCTTCTCACTAAAAGCCAAATATTATAAAGGCTTAAGGCTGTCCCAATTAACAGACCCATAAAAACAGGCTTATAAGGGGTTGCAACCCACCCGATAAGGTAAAGTGAAAGCAGTATAGATATGTACTTAAGTTGTTTTGTAAGCATCTGCTTTATTTCAAACATAATTTAGCCAAATCTCCTGACAACAGACTTTCTTTCAGACAGCTTTAACAGGGAACAAAAACAGCCTTTTTTGCGTCACAAAAAAAGCAATATTTTTTGAAAAGGCCCTGAAAACCCTATCATCTACTTTGTAAGCATACAATAAGGTTATGTCAAATGTCAATTAGTATTAACAACATAAAAAGATTAAAATCTCACCTTTAAATATTATCGTTTAACCCCTAAATTATCATATATGAAGCGTTTTATTTTTTCTCTCCTTTCCCGGTAAAAATTTTCTTTTTTATTCTATCATGAATCGAAAAATTTTATATCGAAAAAGGAGATTATTCACATATCTTTCAATTAATTTCCTATTACTTTTATATTAGGGAGATGTTTACAATAGCCAAACTATTTTCGCTTAACGTTTTTCACTATAATTAACTTTGTTACCTACAACCGTTAATTGTCCGTTGACAGCATCTTCTTTGCCTGCTTTTTTGGCAAACGCAATAATTTCATATATACCACTGTCTGGCAGAGAATCTTTCTTAATATTCCCCTTTAACTGACCTCGTTTCACCTCTTTTTTCCAATCAAGAAATTTCACAAACTTTAAGGACTCCTTATCGAATGCAGCTATGCCAAACTCTTCGGCACCTGTCGGTAAATAGGCTTCATAACTGAAGCTCCCATTATTCTCCTCTACCATATTAAAGCCCATTAAACGAGGATATTCCGGTTCTTCAAGTACATACAAATATGGTATCGTTATGGAATTCCTACCTGCATTTACTTCAAGCGCTCCATTCTGCAGCTTGTTTTTAAATAATTTATTGTCTATCATCATTCGGATCGGCACTTTTTTGGTACTGCCGGGAGCTAATGTAAAGGACAACGGCAACTGCCATGTCATGCCTCTTTGCTTAGCAGGCTGTTTAAATGTTACCCATTGAGGTTCACTTCCTTTGTTGACTATTGTTAAATAGGAAGTATGTTCATGTAGATGGTCTGCAAGCTTAAATTTCCCGAATCTCATGCTGCCCGGCAAAACAAGCACCTCTGCTCGTACAGCTTTATCCACCTGGATTCTGCCAGCACCTTGCTCATACACCTTGTAAAGTTCCCCGTTTCTGTTGCGGAGCGGCAGTGCTGTATTCATTAAAGCTGCCTTCACATCTTCCGGACTCCAATCAGGATGAGCTTCTAGCAGAAGAGCAGCAGCACCGGCTACATGAGGAGCTGCCATGCTCGTGCCTTGAAGCGCCAGATAGCCTCCAGGCACTGTGCTGTTAATCACTACCCCAGGAGCAACAACATCTGGCTTTATATCCCATGTGCTTGTGACAGGTCCTCTTGAGCTGAACTCTGCCAGAATATCTTTTTCCCAATAACTGTTGATTTTTGCATATAACTTATTTTTGCCAAGCTTCTCAAGGAGAATACTGCCTTCCTGTTTCGTTACGCCTGCAACTGGAATTGGTATATCTTTTTCCAAGCTTCCAAGCAGAGGACCATCCATATCATTCATAATAAGAACAGCCTTCGCTCCTGCCTTATATGCATTTTCAGCTTTTTCCCCAAACGTTAGCTCCCCCCGCTTCAGGAGCACTACCTTTCCTTTTACGTTATTTAACTCCTTCTTGCGGCCAAGCCCCCCTTGTGCTATTTCTAAACTATTTGTAAAGCTCCATTGCTTACTTTTATCCATCTTATTTAAGATAATCCTTGCTCCGTCTACCTCTATATAAGGAATTTTCATATTAGGTGTTGTTGCTCCAACTGATATAGCCTTAGCAGCTGTGCCCGGAGAACCTACTGTCCAATCGGATGGCCCTGCATTCCCTGCTGCTGCAACAGCCACAATCCCTTTCTCAACTGCCTTATTTAAGGCAATACTTATCGGCAAATCCGGCCCGTTCACTTCACTGCCAAGTGAGAGGTTAAGCACATCGACCTTATCCTTTACCGCTTTTTCAATCGCACTTAATATTTGCTCTGTTGTTCCTGCTCCTCCAGGACCAAGCGCACGGTACGCATAAATTTCTGCATTTGGAGCAACTCCTTGATGCTTGCCCTTTGCGGCAATAATTCCAGCGACATGTGTACCATGCAAAGTATCTCTTAACCCGTTTCCGACTGTTTCCATCGGGTCCTTATCACGATCAACAAAATCCCAGCCTCTTTTAAAGCTTTTCTTTAAGTCAGGATGATTATAATCAATGCCTGTATCAATCACTCCTACCTTTATTCCCTTTCCAGTCAAGGCAGAGCTCTCCTTTAATGCCCCTCTTATCCAATCAACACCAATTATCTCAGCAGGCCGTTCACTTTCTGCAGTATATGTTTTAACTTGTGATACAAGCTCCACATCATGATTGTCAGCAAGCTTATGCAAATCATCTACCGTAGCGCGCACGGAAAATCCTGAAAAAATTTCACAAAATACGGTTCTCTTTTCGCCACTTTTCAGTTTCGTCATTAGCTCGTTCACTTTCGCCTGAGAACATCCGCCTTTTAGCTTTACAATGGCTACCTTTTTTTCCTGTTTGCTTTCTATTGGTAGATCAGGGAGCTCGAGCGCAGCTGCAATAATATGATTAGAACAAGGGAGGATTATAAGCGATAGCAGCAGGATTAGTTTCTTCATATGTATTCTCCTTAGCAAAGGGGCTGTAGTTGGTTTTATAATTTGCAGAAGTGATTAAAATATGTGTGGGCATTTTTGGTTACATGTTCTCGAAGCACAAAAAAAAGACTGACCTATACAGGCCAGTCTTTTAGCTATTTATTTAGTTCCGAACAATCGGTCACCAGCGTCTCCAAGACCTGGAACAATGTAACCTTTTTCGTTTAGCTTCTCATCAAGTGCAGCGATATAAATATCTACATCTGGGTGAGCTTCTTTTAGAAGTTCTACACCTTCAGGTGCTGCAATTAAGCACATGAACTTGATGTTCTTTCCGCCTCTTGTTTTCAAGGAGTTGATTGCTTCAATCGCTGAACCGCCTGTTGCAAGCATTGGATCTACTACAATGAAATCTCTTTCTTCTACATCAGACGGAAGCTTCACATAATATTCTACAGGCTTAAGTGTCTTTGGATCACGGTAAAGCCCAATATGTCCAACTTTTGCAGCTGGGATAAGCTTCAGGATACCGTCAACCATTCCGATACCTGCGCGCAGGATTGGAATAATCCCTATCTTCTTACCGGAAAGTACGTTTGATTTTGTTCTGCTTACTGGAGTATCAATTTCAATTTCTTCTAAAGGCATATCACGAGTGATTTCAAAAGCCATCAATGTTGCCACTTCATCTACTAACTCTCTGAATTCTTTTGTACCTGTTTGTTTCTCACGAATGTATGTAAGTTTATGTTGAATAAGTGGGTGATCAAATACGTATACTTTTGCCACATCTTTCACTCCGTTTCCTTCTTTATCGTAAACACACTTCTTGTAATTCTACAGAAAAAAGGCTTTCAAATCAACTGAAAGTTTAACTTTACTTACATTATTTTTACCCAAAAAAGAGCCAGCCTATGCTTATGATAGGCTGGCTGCTGTTTCTTATAGTTCTTTATACAATACAAATTTGCTAGTCAATGCTTCCACTCTTTTAGCTGCTTCTGCTAATTTTTCTTGATCTTCATGATTTTTCAATGTGAAGCCGATAATAGAAGCAATTTCGTCCATATCTTCCAAACCGAAACCGCGGGATGTCACAGCAGCTGTACCGATACGAACTCCGCTTGTCACGAATGGACTTGCAGGATCAAATGGAATTGTATTTTTGTTTACCGTAATGCCGACTTCATC
This sequence comes from Bacillus sp. Au-Bac7, assembly GCF_021341655.1. NCBI lineage: Bacteria > Bacillati > Bacillota > Bacilli > Caryophanales > Bacillaceae > Bacillus > Bacillus sp. Au-Bac7. The sequence continues at coordinate 293,071 of NZ_JAJTTG010000003.1, forward strand.
CAAAACATGCTCGGCAACTTTACCAGTCAGTCCAAGAGTCTGTAAATCTACTAGCAACAGGTGATTGTCTGTTCCATTAGATACAAGTCTCAAACCTTCTTTTTGTAATCCTTCTGCTAATCTCTTTGCATTTGCGATAATGTTTTCAGCATATACTTTAAAGTCATCTTGCAATACTTCTCCAAAAGCAACAGCTTTAGCAGAAATGACATGCATAAGTGGTCCACCCTGGATTCCTGGGAAGATTGACTTATCGATTTTTTTGCCGAACTCCTCTTTACAAAGGATCATTCCGCCGCGAGGGCCTCTTAATGTTTTATGTGTTGTTGTTGTAACAAAATCTGCATACGGAACTGGATTTTCATGCAATCCTGCAGCAACAAGTCCGGCGATATGAGCCATGTCGACCATTAAGTATGCGCCAACTTCATCTGCAATCTCACGGAATTTCTTGAAATCAATCGCGCGAGGGTATGCACTAGCACCAGCTACGATAAGCTTCGGCTTATGTTCGCGAGCTTTTTCAAGCACGTCCTCATAATTGATTTGTTCTGTTTCCTTGTCAACACCATATTCAACAAAGTTATATTGAACACCACTAAAGTTTACTGGGCTTCCATGTGTTAAATGTCCGCCGTGGGAAAGATTCATACCGAGCACTGTGTCCCCTTGCTCAAGTATAGTGAAATATACAGCCATATTTGCTTGTGCTCCAGAATGGGGTTGAACATTGACATGCTCTGCACCAAAAATTTCTTTCGCACGATCGCGAGCGATATCTTCAACAATATCAACATATTCACAACCGCCATAATAACGTTTTGCCGGATAGCCTTCTGCATATTTATTTGTAAGGACAGAACCTTGTGCTTCCATTACTGCCTCACTTACGAAATTCTCTGATGCAATCAACTCGATTTTTGATCGTTGGCGGCCCAATTCTTGCTGAATAGCTTTGTATACTTGTTGGTCGTTTTGTGCTAAATGCTTCATTTGAATCCTCCCTGTAACACTTATATTATATTTCTTTGATTCTACGGAAAATCTTCTTATATTCTAACACGTAACAAATTTAAAAAGAAGCTAAAAAATACGAATTATTATTTTTATACCTTTATTTATTGTTCGTGTTTTGCTAAGAAAACATCCAATTCCATCTGATTATTTTCTTAAAATAATATAAATTCGTTTTTTTTATAAGATTTAGCAGTTATCATATATAAAAAACACTGCCGTTTTTAGATTAGCAGTTTATTTGTTTAATAAAAAAAGATATCCTGACTTCTTTCAGGATATCTTTTTTCTAGCAAGATTCATTCTCTTTATTTTTTTCATATACAGCTCTTTGTCCGCCAATCAGCTTTGGTCTTGCTTTGGCAAGAGTGACATGTGCTGCACCGAGCTGCTTTTGCGCTACTCTTATCGGCACTGCAACATGCTTTATATGCATTCCTATTAAAGTATCTCCGATATCAATGCCGCCGTCTGCTGTAATATGTTCAACGACAACAGGATCTGCCATATGCTGATAAGCATATGCCGCCATAGCTCCACCTGCCTGGCGTACAGGAATAACAGTAACTTCCGGCCAACCTTTTTCCTCTTGCAGCTTACGCTCAACTACTAAAGCTCTGTTTAGATGTTCACAACATTGAAAAGCCAATGCAACACCTGTTTGTTCCTCGTATTGCTTAAACTCTTGAAAGATAATACTTGCGACATCCTCAGCACCTGCAGTCCCGATTCTTTCACCGATGACTTCACTTGTGCTGCAGCCAACAACAAACAGATGGCGGCTCGTCAAATTTGCCTGTTCTTGATAATCATTTAAGATGCTGTGCAGCTGTTCCACTAACAATGACTTATCTATACCCATAAACAACACTGCCTTTCGTTATAGCATTATGCTTAGGAAGATGTTTCTAATTCATAGTTTGCGATTTTATCGATTCTTGTTTGATGTCTGCTGCCGCTAAAATCAGAAAGCAGCCAAGTCTTCGCTATTTCCCGGGCAAGTCCCGGACCAATTACTCTTTCTCCCATTGCAATCACATTGCTGTCATTATGCTCCCTAGTCAATCTGGCGCTGTAAACATCATGCACAAGTGCGCATCTGATACCTTTTACTTTATTAGCTGCGATGCTCATGCCAATACCAGTTCCGCAAATCAGAATCCCGCGATCGAACTCTCCGCTCGCAACCTTTTCTGCAACTGGCAGTGCATAATCCGGGTAATCTACTGAAGTAGTGCAATCACACCCAAAATCTACATATTCTATCTGCAATTCATTAAGCAAGCTTTTGATTTCTTCTCTAATATTCAATCCGCCATGATCTGAAGCTATAGCAACTTTCATCCTGTTAACCTCCTCTTATTCCTCTATTATTTTCACATAAAAAAGAGCAAATAGAAAGGCTGTTTACATTCTTTTTAGAAACAGAAAACTAAGTAAAAAGTAAGCAGGAAAAAGCACTTATAATACGATTAAATCTTAAATCTGGTGATAGTTTCTTTCAGCTGCTCAGCCTGCTGCTGAAGCTCCATTGCAAGAATATCAACTTCATTAATGATCTTCGTCTGGCTTTCTGCAATAATCATTACCTGCTGCGTTCCTGCAGATGTCTCCTCCGCAATTGCCGCTACTTCTTGAGACTGTCTGGAGGTATGCTCAATCTGCTCCATTTGCTGATGAACTTGGGCTGTAATATGTTTAGTGGAATCTGCCATTTGTTTCACAATAGCTGTCATTTCTTGAAGGGTAGCATTCGTTTTTTCACCTTGTTGTGCTTCTGCATTGGCGCTTTGAACCTGCTGTTTAATCTGGCCAACGACATTTTTGACTTCTGACTGCATATTGGCAATTAGTTCACCAACACCTTCAACAGCTTTGGCGCTCTCATCCGCTAGAACCCTTACCTCTTCTGCTACAACCGCAAATCCTTTACCGTGTTCCCCAGCTCTTGCCGCTTCAATGGAGGCATTTAAAGCAAGTAAGTTTGTTTGTGAGGCAATTGTTCCAACAAACTTTAGAATATCACCGATTTTAGCGGCATTATCTTCTAATCTTTTTACAGATGATAAGGAACGGCTGTTTTCTTCGGCCAACTGCTTAAGGCCAGCTACAAGAGAATGAACCACTTTATTCGTTTCATCTAAGTTTGCAAGCATTTCATTAGAGATTTGCTGTGTATGATCTGCATTTTCCTGGACTGTTTGGGCAATTTTCATCGACTGCTCCACTGCTTCAGCTGTTGCTTGAACAGAATTGGCTGCTACCTCAGATCCGCCTGCAATTTCTTCCACTGCCTTTGAAATAGACACTGTCTGTTCATGAGCTTCCTGTGATTTACCTGTAATTGTTTTAACTGTTGCATTAGTGCTGTTAAAGTTATCTTCAATACTTTTAACCATTTCCCGCAAGTTAGCCAGCATATCATTATAAGCAATGCCTAGTGATTGAATTTCATCATCCGAACTTGAAATTTCCACTTCTTCTCTTATATCTCCATGTGCTGCTTTAATTGCACTCTGCTCCAGACGCTTAAGCGGCTTAATGATAAAACCCGCTGCCAAAAATGCCAGAAATCCAGACCATAAGACTCCTAATGTCAATGTAAGAAGATTAAATACAAAGGCACTAATTCCTAAATCATCTGGAAGCAAAGGAAACAGAACATAGATGAAAAACGCACTTGTTGAGTAAGTAATCAATGCCAATACTGTAATAAACAATGCCAGTTTCTTTCTTAAGCTGAACCTATATGAAGCAGTCTTATCCATTTTGTTCTCCCCTAGTTTTCCATTTCTAATTTTTTTATCAGTGACTGTATCAAGCTATGTAATTCCTGATATGTCATTCTATAAAGCTCGACCGAACCTCCAAATGGATCGACAATATCTCCATACTTATCATCATTTACAAATTCCTTTAACGTAAATGTTTTTTCAATTGCATGGGGAAACTGATTGACAATTGCATTCTTATGGCCGACCGTCATCGTAAACACATGTGTTGCCCAGTCTAACAAGTCGCTAGTCAGCATGGAGGAGCGATGATTATGTTCCATTCCCTTTTCCGCAAGCACTTCCTTCAATTGATAAGAAGCCTCCGCGCCGTCTATTGCATAAACACCGGCAGATTTAACTTCGATATTTACGCTGCTATTCTTAAGGATTGCTTCTGCCATTGGGCTGCGACAAGTGTTCCCTGTACAAACAAACAGTACACGTACCATATTTTCTACCTCCTTTTAAGTAAAAGTATAGTATAGACTTTTTTGTCAGCCTAATTTTATGTCACCATTTGGAATCACTACTATATCTATCGACAGGAATTATTATTTTTACACTTCATTCCAAAGATTTAGCTGTTTTTGCAAAACAAAAAGGCAGCCTGTCAATGAAGCTGCCTGCATGTTTATCACTTCGATGTAGTTAAAGATGTAATAGCAGCTTTACGCCAAAAGCAAGCAATATCCCTCCGCCTAACACCTCACCGTAATTACCTAAAAGTCCTTGTGCTTTTCTCCCAATAATCAAGCCGAACCATGTGAGTAATGTTGCGCTCAAGCCAAAAGCAAGCAGAACTAGCCATGTTTTCGCTTTATAAATACCTAAGCTTAAGCCGACTGAAAAGCTGTCCAGGCTCACACTGACCGCAAACACAATCAGGCCGAATCCGACTGGTGTGATTTTATGTTCATCATCTTCTTTAAAGCCAGTCCATATCATTTGCACACCTAAAATGACAAGAAGCACTCCTCCAATAATACCGGCAATTTCTCCAAAATTATCAGATAAGAATCTTCCAGCTAGGATGCCTGCAAGCGGCATAATGACATGAAATATTCCGATAATAAATCCTATCTTCATTATTTGCCTTAGCCGGAGTCTGTACATTCCCATTCCCAGCCCAACAGAAAATGCGTCCATTCCTAAAGCAAATGCCATCAGCATAAGTGTAAATATTTCTCCGATTAGTGTAGACATTACCTTCCCCCTTGGACTTGCTAGTTAAGAATATGCACGTCCAAGTTTTTTTAGAAGCATTTTGTCTATGGTCTATTCAGAAATTTCTTTTGGCATTTTTTCCTCAGGGTTATTCAATCACTTGGTGAGAGGCTGCTTTCATTAATCTGTTCATGATTGCGTATCCTAGACCTTCATATGGAAACATCTCAGAAAAAATAATATCAACATTACTATGGTTAAAGCTTCTCAGCCCATCATATAAATTCGCAGCGACTGTGGATAATTCAGCTCTTTTTCCACATACAAAAATATAATCTGCTTGGTAGAAATCTTGATTTTCTTCTGTTGTAAGCACTCCTGCTTTTTTGCCATTCCGACGTTCTTCCGCTACTAACTCCTGAATTCTTTCTCTTGGAGCCTTGACTAAAAACAACGGTGCGTTTGGGGCATAATGCGTGTACTTCATCCCTGGTGCCTTCGGGGCAGACTCTTTATTTACAAGCGCCTTATCAAGCTTCACTTCTCCAATGACTTTTTCCATTTCCTCCTGTGACACTCCACCTGGACGCAAAATCGTCGGTACAGCATCCGTGCAGTCAATTACTGTTGACTCCACTCCGACACCAGTTGGACCACCATCGACAATGCCTGCTATGATAGAATCTAAATCTTCCTTCACATGAAGAGCTGTAGTTGGACTCGGCTTGCCAGAAGTATTAGCACTCGGTGCAGCGATTGGCAAATTAGCCTCTTCGAGCAGCCTTAGTGCAACAGGATGATCAGGCATTCTTACTCCAACAGTAACTAGTCCTGCAGTAGCAAGCTTAGACAAGGCTCCTTCCTTCAATCGGAAAATAATTGTCAGCGCTCCTGGCCAGAAAGCCTCCATGAGCTGTTCAGCCTTCTCGGGCACTTCTGAAACTAGTTCTGTCAGCTGCTCTTTATTAGCGATATGAATAATGAGAGGATTATCTGACGGCCTCCCTTTAGCAGCAAAGATTTTAGCTATCGCCTCATCGCTTTTGGCATTACCTCCAAGTCCGTAAACCGTTTCTGTTGGAAATGCAACTACTTCATTCTTGTTTAAAAGGTCTGCAGCCTGTTGTATTTGTGGATAACCACTATCTATATCCACATACTTATCCACTGACCATATATTTGTCTTCATACTTATCCACCTTTAGCCAAAACTTGTTTAAATACATGAAATTGCTTGTGATTCTTCAATTTTCGACAAGAATTTTTTAACTGATTCACGCCAAAATTTTTATCTTTTATCTGACTTGTCCACAAATTGTGAATAAAATGATGATTTTTGTGGATAACTCTCCTTAATTATCCACATTATTAATGGAATAATACATAATTTTCGAGTTATTCACAACTTTCATCGCATTAACTGTTGATGACTCTCTGACATCAACAGGCAAATCTTCGACATTAATCTCCTTAAAGCCCAGCAAATAAAAGAGATTACTCGCATTTTTATTATTTACTACGCAATATAGCATACCTAAATTTTTTTCTTTAGCCAACTTTATCGCCTGCTGGAGTAAAAATAGAATTTCCTCTGCAGATCCTTCCTTAAGCACTAGCGCTCTTAATAATCCAGAATCTGCAAAAGGCTGAATACCGATCGTTCCCTTCAGCATGCCTGACTCTGCATCACTCGCTAGAAGACAGAAGTCAATCCAGCTTTCGAGATCATGTAACTTCACTTCTGTTGTTCCCATAAAATCCTTCAAGCTCTCTAAATCCTCACGATTTGCTTTACGTACGATATGCTCCATTATCTCCGTCTCCTTTTTATCATAAAATGAATCTGCTCTTAATTCTATTAATATGAAAAGGGACCGAAAAAAATGATAGAATATTTTCTAATATATATGTATCTATCTACCATCAGCAATTCCGACCATTATTATATAACACTTAGCAGAAAATATCGTTGATTTCTAAAATTGTAAAGCCATCTGCAGTATACTACTTGCGCAGATGGCTTCTTTTCATCCAAAAATTTTATCCCAAAGCTCTACTAAGAAAAATTTCACTTCTACATCACTCTCTGTTGATTCATCAACATAGACAGGGTCTTCCTTGTTTTCTTTTTCTTCTTTTTTATTTTCCTGTTTTGCTTCTTTTTTCACTGACTCCGCACTTGCTGTTTTACTATCTGCTTCTTCCTTATCTGCTTTTTCTTTCTGCTTGCTGCCCTCTTCCTTCTTCTCCTCTTCAAATCCGTCACTTACAGCAACACTGTTGGAGAAATCAAGGAAACATAATGGCGGAAATAATACACACCACCAATTTGCACCTTCACCTGCTCCTAATGTAATTAAGATTGCTTCATACTCGCCTGCAGGATATAAGAACTCTCCATAAAGCTTTGTAGGAAAATCTACTTTTCCGAATTTCACTTTCACTGCCTGATCAGAATTTTCTTCCATAACTACGTTTTCTGCTATTTTTTGAATTTCCGGCTGCTTTGCTTTTAATAGCTGTTCAGCTGCTTGCTTTGAAGTTAAATCTGCTACCCACTTTGTAATTTCTGCATTCACTGCATCCCTAACTTTTCGTTTTAAAGCTTGATCTTCTTCACTGTCACTGTTCGCTAAGATTCTTAGTCTGATAGCATCATTTGGAATCACCACTTGCTCGTTTGCTGTTACTTCGTTTTTCGGTATATATAAACTAAAAATAGTTGATATGATAAGTACAAATATATAACTTGTTGCCATTGATTTTCTTTTCATATTAATTCGCCCCCTTGTACAAACAGTGTGGACAGATTAATAGATTCTTAAACTAGCAACTTTTATTTTTTTCAAAATAAAAAACCGCGGAAGAACCGCGGTTAAAATCCAACTTCTGCAAAGACCATTCGATCCTTTTTATTAATATCATACACAACATCCACCTTAGCTGCAGGAAAGGCATCTAACAGCAGTTGTGAAACTGCCTCGCTTTGACCCATGCCGACCTCAAAGCCGACTATGCCTTTATCCTTTAAAACGGAAGGCAGCTGTGCACAAATTCTCTTATAAATATCCAAACCATCTATTCCAGCAAACAGTGCCCGATGAGGCTCATGCTCTACAACTACTTCTGACATTTCAGCAATATCTTCATCTGGAATGTATGGAGGATTAGAAAGGACTACATCGAACCTCCTGCCTGTTTTTATAAACGGTTCAAACAAATCACCATGGACAAAATCAATTGATTCAGCACCATTTCTCTCTGCGTTCTTTTTTGCAACCTGTAATGATTCCTCAAACAAATCGCTTGCAGTCACTTGCAGTCTAGGGTTTTCCAGCTTCATCGTAACAGCTATTGCTCCGCTTCCTGTGCCTATATCAACTATACTGACTTCCCGACTTCCATATAAAACCTTGATTCGCTCCAACATATGATATACAAGTTCTTCTGTTTCAGGCCTCGGGATTAGAACTTCTTCATTCACTTCAAAAATACGGCCATAAAATTCTTCATAGCCAATTAAATATTGAATTGGTATCCCTTTACCATGAAGAGTGATATTTTGCTCAAACAGCTTAAAGGACTCTTCACTCATATCATCCCGAAATTTCATTAACATTTCGGAACGAGTCACACCTAATGCATGCCGCAGTAAAAGCTCGCCGGCATGCTCCTCCCGTCCGTGCTCCTGCAAATAAGAAGAAGCCCATTTAAGGGCTTCAAAAACTTTCATTTGTCTTGTATTACACATCAGATGCACTTTCCAAACGGCTTGATTGTTCTTCAAAGATTAGGGCATCAATGATATCTTCCATTTTTCCTTGGAGAATTTGATCAAGCTTTTGAATAGTTAGTCCAATTCGATGGTCTGTTACACGGTTTTGCGGGAAGTTATACGTTCTTATGCGCTCAGAACGGTCCCCTGTACCAACTGCTGATTTGCGCTGCTGGTCATACTCTGCTTGCGCCTCTTGCTGGAACTTATCATAAACACGAGCACGTAAAACCTTCATCGCTTTTTCTTTATTTTTGATTTGCGACTTTTCATCCTGACAGGATACGACTGTTCCTGTCGGCAAATGCGTCAATCTTACTGCTGACATCGTGGTATTAACACTTTGTCCGCCTGGTCCACTCGAAGCAAATGTATCTACACGTATATCCTTCTCATGGATTTCAATTTCAACCTCTTCTGCTTCAGGCAGACAAGCAACAGTTGCAGTGGAGGTATGAATTCTTCCGCCAGATTCTGTTTCAGGCACACGCTGTACTCTGTGTGCTCCATTTTCAAACTTAAGCTTTGAGTAAGCGCCTTTTCCGTTAATCATGAAAATGATTTCCTTATATCCGCCTACACCTGTTGAACTTGCATCAATTACTTCCATCTTCCAGCCCTGTGATTCTGCATAACGGCTGTACATACGGAACAAGTCTCCTGCAAATAAGGCTGCTTCATCTCCGCCCGCTGCTCCGCGAACCTCCATGATAACGTTCTTATCATCATTAGGATCTTTCGGTATTAGCAGTATTCTTAAGCGCGCTTCTAGCTCTTCGATTTTCTCTGCTGTTTCATCAAGCTCTTCTTTTACCATTTCCCGCATTTCCGGATCAAGCTTTTCCTCTAACATAGAACGGGCGTCTTGGTTTTGTGCTTTTACTTCTTTATATTCCCGGTAAACTTCCACCGTTTCTTGTATATCTGATTGCTCTTTAGAATAATCACGCAATTTTTTTGTATCATTGACAATTTCAGGATCGCTTAATAACTCATTAAGCCTGTCATAACGATCCTCTACCGCTTGCAGACGATCAAACACGTATATTCACCTCAATTTTTTTCCATAACATTTTAATTATATTATAGGCTATTATCCCCGTCAAAACCAAATTAACAAGGAAAAAAACCGCTTCATCGCGTTTATGCACTTATATTAAACCGAAATTGCTTTATAATGAAGATATTCATAGAAAGAGAGGGCTCCTATATGTCCCTATCCAACAGTTCTGTCTACCATTATATAATGGAAAATGCTTCGGTAATAACAGAAAAATGGTTCGCCATAAAAGATGGTGAGGAAGGCTCTATTTACAGCAAACAATCTGATGATAACGTCAATAATCTTCTCCGTGCTCAGCATGCCTTTACAATTGAAACAGTTATCAGCTCTTTTTTGGACGATGATACCATTTTCTCTGCTAACTTATCAAAATGGGCAATTAAAATTGCGCAAAGCAGAGTGGAACTAGGGGTGCCTGTTCATGAAGTCCTGCACGCGTTAAGTCTGACAAGGCAAACCATCTGGGATATGATTACGAGATTCATAGAAGAGCTCAGGAATGTTCCACAAGCAACTATACTAGAGTGGAGTTCGATATTCCATCTTACATTTGATAAGTTAAACAACGAATTCACCGAGATGTATCATGAATACAATCAAAGAAAGCTATTATCCCAACAAGCGACAATCAACGAACTGAGCAACCCGATTATTCCAATTATCAATCATATTGGTGTGCTTCCAATCATCGGGGCCATTGATACAGCAAGAGGGAAAGCAATTCTTGAGAATGTGCCTGCTAGATGTCAGGAGAAGCAAATCAGACATCTATTTATTGATGTTTCCGGAGTGTCTACCATTGATACAATGGTGCTGCAAGAGCTGATGAAATTAGTGAAGGTCCTCCAATATACCGGTATGAAGTCCACTATCTCTGGACTCAGACCAGACATGGCGCAAGTGATACATGCATTAGGAATCAGTTTAGATGACATTCCCACGTTCAGCACACTAAAACAGGCGCTTTCTAAACTCGGTTTAGCTGTTTCTTCATAAATCATAAAAAAATCTCCCATTAGAGTTTTCTCTAATGGGAGATTTTAGCTAAATGGATGTGCTGCTGTCTGCCTTTTTCAGCGAAGGGGATTTCGGAACTTCGTGATGATGACGGCATCTTGGCTCATAAGATTCAGAAGCACCTACTAGTATGATGGGATCATCATATGATGCTGGTGAACCATCAATCAGCCGCTGAGTCCTGCTGGCCGGTGAACCGCATACCGCACAGACTGCCTGCAGCTTTGTCACAAGCTCAGCTATTGCCATAAGTTCAGGCATCTTTCCAAATGGTTCACCACGGAAGTCCTGATCCAATCCTGCACAGATGACTCTATAGCCGCTGTTGGCTAAATGCTGGACAACAGCCACTATTTCCGGGTCAAAGAACTGGATTTCGTCAATCGCAACCAACTCGACATCTGGTGTCACATATTCAAAAATCTCCGAGGATTCACTGATTGGAACAGCAATTGTAGTAGAACCATTATGAGAAACGACAGCTTCCTCACTGTAGCGGTTATCTATTTTCGGCTTAAACACAACGATGTTTTGTTTAGCAAATTGGGCTCTTCTTACTCGACGGATAAGCTCCTCTGATTTACCGGAAAACATGCTTCCGCAAATCACTTCTACCCATCCATGATGTTTCATCACGTACATGAAACCTCTCCTTCCTTCCTCCAAAAACATGTCCTTTACATAAACTAACTTCTCTTAGCAAAGCGACTGCAGCGTTCAACTTTCTCTAGAAGACGCTTAAGAATACAAAAAACGGTGAAGATCCTTGCATTCTTAAACTTCCTCTTTCATAAATAGAAGACAATATCTCATAAAGAAAGAACAGGCAAGGTATGAAGCATTCTTGCCTGTTCTTCGGATTGATTATTGCTGTTGCTGTTTAAGACCGTATTTTTTGTTGAAACGGTCAACACGTCCGCCAGCTTCAGCGAATTTTTGACGTCCAGTATAGAACGGATGGCACTCAGAGCAAGTTTCAACTTTCATCTCTTTTGCAACAGATCCAGTTGTGAACTCATTACCGCAAGCGCATTTTACCGTGATTTCATTATAAGTTGGATGAATTCCTGATTTCATTCCTTTTCATCTCCTTCCGCCCTGCAACTTTCGAAGCAGAGTTATAGAATAACGTATAGAATTATTTATTCCCATACATTATTATTTTAAAAACACACTGTCATCATTATAGCAAGGACATAGGCATTTTGCAACTTCATTTCCTCATCCACTGCTATGAATTTTTTTCCAGCTAATACTAGATTTAAGAACGCTTCCCAGCTGTTCCTGCCTTCATTTGATCAGACAGCACAGCAAAAAACTCTTCATTGGATTTCGTTTGTCTAAGCTTTCTTAAGAAACGCTCCGCAAAATCGGGAGAATCTGACATAGACTTGCGAATGGCCCATAATTTGTCCAAATGTTCCTTCGGTATTAACAGTTCTTCTTTGCGAGTACCAGAACGGCGAATATCGATCGCTGGGAAAATCCTTCTTTCCGCAAGAGAGCGATCCAAATGAAGCTCCATATTACCTGTACCCTTAAACTCTTCATATATAACGTCATCCATACGGGAACCTGTATCTACCAACGCTGTAGCCAGGATGGTTAAAGAACCGCCTTCTTCAATATTACGAGCTGCCCCGAAGAAGCGTTTCGGACGATGGAAGGCAGCAGGATCTATCCCCCCTGATAAAGTTCTTCCACTCGGAGGAATGACAAGATTGTATGCTCTTGCAAGTCTTGTAATGCTGTCCATTAAAATGATAACATCACGCTTATGCTCTACAAGGCGCATCGCTCTTTCTAACACGAGCTCTGCCACTTTAATGTGGTTTTCTGGAACTTCATCAAAAGTGGAGCTGACTACATCGCCGCTGACTGAACGTTCAATATCAGTCACTTCCTCCGGTCTTTCATCAATTAAGAGGACAATAAGCTCTGCATCCGGATGATTTGTCGTAATGCTGTTGGCAATTTCCTTAATAAGCATTGTTTTACCTGCTTTAGGAGGCGCAACAATCAATCCACGCTGTCCAAAACCAACAGGAGCCAGAACATCCATTATACGAGTAGATGTATACTTTTGTGTTGTTTCCAGCTTCATTTGTCTGTCTGGATATAATGGCGTCAATGCCGGAAAATGGACTCTTTCCTTTGCCGTTGCCGGGTCATCGCCGTTTACAGCTTCCACCTGCAGCAATCCAAAATAACGTTCATTTTCCTTTGGAGGTCGCACCTTTCCAGATACTTTATCCCCATTTCTCAAATCAAACTTTCTGATTTGGGAAGCAGATATGTATATATCCTGCGAACTAGGTGAATAGTTGATTGGTCTTAAGAAACCAAAACCTTCTGATTGGATAATCTCCAGAACGCCTTCCATGAAGAAATATCCTTCCTGTTCCGCTCTCGCTTTCAAAATAGAGAATATTAATTCTTTTTTTGTCAGCTTGCTGTAATAAGCAACTTTATATTCACGAGCCAATTCATACAGCTCTTTTAATTTCATGTTTTCCAAACTAGATATGTTCAATCCCATTTTGCCACCACTCTTTTTCATTTTCAGTTATTCCTACCATTTAGCGAAATTTGTATTTGGAAAGGAATGTTTTCGTTTTTTTGAGGCGTTATATGTTTGAAGAGAAAAAACTATAAATTGAGTATAGTTAATGAAGTATAGTATTGATTATCGCATTCCTTCCAGTTAAAAGGCAATGCGTTTTTTCAGTCACTAAAAAGCAATCTCTATTTTACCTAATATAAACGTTTATATGCAACAATATTTTAATAGACTGCATCTTCACCTTAACTTTTTGAGAAGGCAGACAAACGAGCCATTCTCCCTTTAGAACAGCTACTGCAATCGTTATCTTTTATGCTTTCTGTTTAGTAAACCAAAAAGCATGTTGGTAAAACGGCAGAATCAGGCAAGTCTTATCTAAGAAATGCTCAAAAGAATATCTTAACCTGATCCCGCCTTGTTATCATCACACATTCTTAATCTGTTCGTACTCTTCCTGGGACATGCCTTCACGCCATATGGACGCCCCTAAGCCTTTCAACTTCTCTACAAGCTGACCGTAGCCTCTGTCAATATGCTCAACACCAGTGACTTCGGTAATACCGTCCGCCATGAGTCCTGCTATTACCAACGCGGCTCCAGCTCTTAAATCACTAGCCTTCACACGAGCTCCTTGAAGATGAACTGGTCCATTAATGATTGCTGATCTTCCTTCCACCTTAATGGTAGCATTCATTCTTCTTAACTCATCGATATGTTTAAAGCGGGCACTGTAGATTGTATCAGTTACCATGCTTGTACCGTTTGTTTTCGTCAGCAGCGAGGTAAACGGCTGCTGCAAATCGGTCGGAAATCCTGGATATACTAATGTTTTAATATCAACAGGCTTTAAATCAGGATTGGAACTGACAAAGACTTGGTCGCCGCTTGACTCGATTTGCACTCCCATTTCCCTTAGCTTTGCAATCAAAGATTCCAAGTGCTGCGGGATAACATTATCAATAAGGATTCCATCGCCAACTGCTGCACCGATAATAATATAAGTTCCAGCTTCAATTCTGTCAGGAATAATGGTATGGCGGCAGCCATGCAAATGATCCACCCCATCAATTCGGATTACATCCGTTCCTGCACCTTTGATTTTTGCTCCCATATTTGTCAGCAATGTAGCAACATCGATGATTTCAGGTTCCTTCGCAGCATTTTCAATGATGGTTCTGCCTTTAGCTCTAACAGCCGCAAGCATAATATTGATAGTTGCGCCAACGCTTACAACATCTAAGTATATTCTTGCTCCCCTTAACTCATCAGCACGAAGATAAATGGCTCCCTGCTCATTCGTTATTTGAGCTCCTAAAGCCTCAAAGCCCTTTATATGCTGATCAATTGGCCTTGGACCTAAGTGACAGCCTCCCGGCAGGCCAATAACAGCTTTTTTGAATCTGCCGAGCATCGCTCCCATCAAATAATAGGAGGCACGAAGCTTCTTGACCTTTCCATTTGGCATCGGCATAGATATCATTGATGTCGGATCAATCGTCATATCGGAATCAGAAAATGAAACGCTTCCTCCTAACTCCTCCATAATCCCTTTTAATATGTGAACATCAGAAATGTCAGGCAACCCTTCAATGGTTACTGGAGATTCTGCTAAAATAGTGGCTGGTATTAATGCAACTGCGCTATTTTTTGCTCCGCTAATGCGAACGGTCCCTTTTAATGGAGATCCACCTGCAATCATAAGTTTTTCCATTTCTAACTCCCTTCTAAGCCAAGCAAAGCATGTACTGCTTGTCTAGGACACGTACTAACTTCGCCATTAACTTCCCTGTTTACAGGAATATAAAAATTGAATCAACACTTGGATGTAATTAATTAAGAATTACTACTAATTCAATTATTATACCAAAGTTGAGGAAGATAGGAAAAGTGCAAGCACATGCACTAATAATAGGACAGGTGCATGACCTAAGTAGGTTAACATGGACAAATAGGCCTGTTCCTAATTTGGCTAATAAATCTCTAGTAGTAATGTGTCAAAATTAATATTGCCAGGTCTAATTTGCGAATGAAGAAATTTAATATAAGTCAAAATTTAAGTCTGGGTGTTTTTTCAATAGAAGCTTGATAACTAGAATACTGGATGTGTTGAACAAAAAGGTGCTTTAGTCTAGTCCAGATGGGGACTGCTTGATTTATTCCTTTAAGCAGCAGACAGCCAGTCTTCAAAATGGGGATATATCACTCTTTATACATCATAACCGACAATTTGTCTGTTTATTCGACTGACTTGCTAAAATACAATAAATGAACGGAAACCGCCCTGATAAGGACGGTTTCAATCGTTCCATTTATATTACGCTTTGTTAGAAGAACCGAATTCTTTGATTTTGCCGATAACAGTTGCTTTAATAGCGTCACGAGCTGGTCCTAAGTATTTACGTGGATCATACTCTTCAGGTTTAGCAGCTAGAGTTTCGCGAACTGCTTTAGCAGAAGCGATTTGGTTTTCTGTGTTAACGTTGATTTTAGCTGTTCCTAGTGACACGGATTTTTGGATATCTTTTGTTGGGATTCCAGTTCCTCCATGCAATACTAGTGGAAGACCAGTTAGGTTACCGATTTCTTCCATTTCTTTGAAACCAAGGTTTGGTTCACCTTTGTATGGTCCGTGTACAGAACCTAGTGCTGGAGCTAAAGTATCGATGCCAGTGCGTTTAACAAGTTCCACACACTCTTGTGCATCAGCGTAGATTACGCCTTCTGCTACAACATCGTCTTCTTGTCCGCCAACAGTTCCAAGCTCAGCTTCTACAGAAACACCTTTTGCATGAGCGTAGTCAACAACTTTTTTAGTTGTTTCAACGTTCTCTTCAAATGGGTGGTGAGAAGCATCGATCATAACGGAAGTGAATCCAGCGTCGATAGCTTCTTTACATTTTTCAAAGCTAGAACCATGATCCAAGTGGATAGCAACTGGAACAGTGATTTTATAGTCTACAAGTAAACCTTCTACCATTTTTACTACAGTTGTGAAACCACCCATGTAACGAGCAGCACCTTCAGATACCCCAAGGATAACTGGAGATTTTTCTTCTTCTGCAGCTTGAAGAATAGCTTGAGTGAACTCAAGGTTATTTAAGTTAAATTGACCAACAGCATAGCCTTCTGCTTTTGCTTTGTTTAACATGTCTTTCATTGAAACTAAAGGCATATATTCTTCCTCCTTCTTATGATCGTTCAATTACTAGGTAACCTTTATTAAATTTCCCAAAGAGAATTTGAATATGTATATATTACCCAAAGTAATCTAAACGAATCACTTTGCTTTTAAATTCCATAGGTAATCATACCAAAATAAGCAGAGAATTGCTATCAATCCAACCACTTTTTATTAAATGTCATAAAAAAAATTGCTTTTATTCACAATATTAATAGAGCTGGCAACAGCTCTATTAATATTTTTTATTATGTATTTATAGTAATTTTTAAACTTATAATGCCAGGATACAGCAGTTTTAGCCAAGATTAGACATATGTTTATCAGCTGACAATATACTCTTTAACAGCCGCACGCAAATCGTCAATGTCAAATGGTTTTGCAAAATGTGTCAAAGCGCCAAGATCCTTTGCTTCCTGAATCATATCAAGCTCTCCGTAAGCAGTCATAATAATAACACGGATATCCTTGTACAATTTTTTCATTCGCTTTAAGATCTCGATGCCGTCCATTCCAGGAATCTTCATGTCGAGGAGCACTAAATCAGGCACCTCCTGTGTCACTATCTCAAGCGCTTGTACACCATTTGCTGCCTGAAAAGTTTTATAGCCCTCTTTTTGGAATACTTCATTCAATAAAATTCTGATGCCGAACTGGTCATCCACGATTAATATTTTCCCTTTCATTGTAGACCTTCCCTTCTATGTGTTCTCTATTTTTTTGAAAAGATATTCCCCGTTATTTCCCACTCACACATACTGCTGATAAATCGACACAGCAAAAAGACTATTTTAGACAATAGACCCAATTACATCCATTATATAACAAAGTTTTTTTCTTTAAATAACTTTCTACTTTTTATTGACAAATTCCTGCTGACAAGCATAAATTTTGCCTTTTCTTGTACATTACTTATAATACTATTGAATCTAATTCCATTGCATAACCTTGAAATATAAACACAGGAGGTTTCTCACATTGTTAAAAATGTTCTCCACACAGTTAAGTGGGTTATTTAAAAGACTGCATGAAAAAGAAGAAGAAGCAATTGAGGATAGTGCAAGAATACTTGCCCAAGCATTAAGCGGGGAAGGAAAAATCTTCATTTGTGCAACAAACGAAATGAAAGCAGTAGTTGCAGAAGCATTATACAGCGCCGAACCGCTGCAAGGAGCAGAAGAATGGACGAGCTCCCACTCGTTAGAAAATATCAGTCCTAATGACCGGTTTCTATTCTTCTCTAGAACTTCAGATGATGAGGAACTGCTGCCCTTTGCTGAAAAACTCACAAAGGAGTACATCCCATTTGTATCAGTGAGCACTATAATGTCATCAGACTCACACGGTATTCACACAAAAGCAGATGTACATATAGACCTTAAATTGACAAAGGGTCTGCTCCCTGATGATGAGGGAAACCGCTTTGGTTATCCTGCTTCTATCGCGGCTATTTTTGTTTATTACGGTATTAAATTTACGCTGGATGAGTTTATTAAAGAATATGAACTCTAAGCAAAAAAAAAGCTAACCTATAAAGGTTAGCTTTTTTTTGCTTATTTTTCAGAGAAACGCAGGGATGAACCTACAAACTCACGGAATAAAGGCTGTGGTCTAGTTGGTCTTGAGATAAACTCCGGATGGAATTGTGATGCTACAAACCAAGGGTGATCCTTCAGCTCGATAATTTCTACCAAACGGCCATCTGGACTTGTTCCAGAGAAGACGAAACCTGCTTCTTCCATCTCTTGGCGGTATTGGTTATTGAACTCATAACGATGACGGTGTCTTTCATAAATAACCTCATCCTGATATGCTTCGTATGCTTTTGTATTTTCTTTCAACTTACATGGATACAAGCCTAAGCGCAGCGTTCCGCCAAGGTCCTCGATATCCTTTTGCTCTGGCAACAAGTCGATAACAGGATATGCCGTATTTTCATCCAACTCAGATGAGTTTGCTCCATTCCAGCCTAATACATTACGCGCAAACTCGATAGATGCTACTTGCATACCAAGGCAGATTCCAAAGAAAGGTACTTTATTTTCACGAGCATATTGTGTTGTGATAATTTTCCCTTCTACTCCACGATCACCAAATCCTCCTGGAACAAGGATTCCGTCTGCATGCTGCAACAGCTCTTTTACATTTTCAGAAGTTACATGCTCTGCATTAATCCAATCAATTTCGATGTCTGCATCAAAGGCATAACCTGCATGTTTTAATGCTTCAACTACAGAAATATAGGCATCCTGAAGCTCAACATACTTACCAACAAGAGCGATTTTAACTGTTTTAGACAGATTGCGGACTACATCAACAAGCTCAATCCATTCTGTCATATCTGCTTCTTCACACTTAAGGTGAAGATGGTCGCAAACGATTTGATCCAAGTGTTGTTCTTGAAGAGCTAATGGAATTGTATATAATGTATCTGCATCACGGCACTCAATTACTGAATTCGTGTCAATATCACAGAAAAGAGCAATCTTATCTTTCATATCTTGAGAAATTGGCTTTTCCGTTCTTACAACAATCACATTTGGCTGAATACCTAAGCTGCGAAGCTCTTTAACACTGTGCTGTGTTGGCTTTGTTTTCATTTCGCCGGCAGCCTTGATGTACGGCACCAATGTACAATGAATATACATCACGTTTTCTCTGCCAATATCATTTTTGATTTGACGAATTGCCTCCAGGAATGGAAGTGATTCGATATCACCAACAGTTCCCCCGATTTCCGTAATAACAACATCTGCATTCGTTTCACGGCCTGCTCGGTAAACTCTTTCTTTAATTTCATTTGTAATATGCGGGATAACTTGAACAGTTCCTCCCAAGTAGTCGCCTCTGCGTTCTTTTCTTAGGACAGTTGAATAGATTTTTCCCGTTGTAACATTGTTGAATTTCGTCAAATTAATGTCAATGAAACGCTCATAGTGTCCTAAGTCAAGATCCGTTTCCGCGCCGTCATCTGTTACAAAAACCTCTCCATGTTGGTAAGGACTCATTGTTCCTGGGTCCACGTTAATATATGGATCAAATTTTTGAATCGTCACGCTCACTCCGCGATTTTTAAGCAGCCTTCCCAATGATGCTGCAGTAATTCCTTTTCCAAGTGATGAAACTACCCCACCTGTAACAAAAATATATTTTGTCATTTTAAAATCCCCCTTAGTTAAAGTTTGTGCATATTTGTCTTTATTTAAAGAAAAATAATCGAATATTTTTTTCGAGGGGAGTGAAACAAATTGCCGTAAAGCTACTTTTATAAAAAAGCCTTTCAGCACCCTATGCTTAGCATTTTAAGCAGGTTCTGGGCCTAGAAAATCATTTTATAAAAACAAAAAAGCTCCACTTACTTCTTCAAGTAAGGGAGCGCTATTTAAGCAAATATCAGTTCGTTCCTTTTTTAAGGAGCCCAAAAATGATTTTACAAGCAAGGCATATAAAAGTCAAGGGTCTTATTTATCTTCTTCCTCGTCCTCAAACTCATCTTCATCCTCGTCTTCTTCCTCATCTTCCAGATCCTCGTCCAGCTCATCTTCGTCGATTTCATATGTATCTTCGTCTTCAAAGCTTTCGTCTTCATCTTCCTCTGCAAGATCGTCATCCAGCAAATCGTCCTCTTCTTCGATAACATCTTCGTCTTCATCGTCATCAAGAAGATCATCATCATCGAATTCATCATAATCTTCTTCAACGCTGTCATCATAGTCATCGAAATCGTCTTCGGCAGCTTTTTTCGCTTTCTTCTTCTTCGGCTTCGTCACAGTAACGACATCTTCCTCTGACTTATCAACTGGATACCATGTGCGCAGTCCCCAACGATTGTCGCCTAATGATAAAAAGCGTCCATCAATATTTATATCTGTATAGAATTGGGCAATTCTATCATTGACTTGATCTTCAGACAAGTTCAACAGTCTGCTTACTTCCTTCACAATTTCATGGAAAGAATACGGCGTTTTTGCGCCATTTAATAGTTCGTATGCGATTTCAATTAAAGACATTTCATTTAGTTGTTCTTTTGTATAGTTATCAACACTCATTTTGGCACTTCCTTTCGCTATCTGCTCTTTATCCGAATTGGATTGTATGGTGTTATACCATTTCTTTATTGAAAGCTGTAAACCAGCTTAATTACCTCATGGAGTTTCATTGTATACAGTTTCCATTTCATAGTAAAGAGAAAAATACATATTCTCCATTATAAACAATTTTCTAGTGAATATGCTAGTTCTAGCTAAGGTTTATTTAGCTTTTACTTTTCTTTTTCATTCACTAAAAATTTAAGAGAAGTTTATCACGTCTTTCTTCCCTCTTATAGAATATAGCAAATTGGGGCACAATACATAGCCAAGGGGGAACTTCCATGCAAATTTTTTGGACTATCATCTGCATTTTGCTGCTGCTAATCATCTTGCTTTATATAGATTTAATCGTAGGCAAGGCACTGACTAAACGGAAGGTAACGAGAAGAAATTATCCGTTCAGGCACAGTGATTTTCATATTTTCAATGATGGGAAGGATCTTTTCCCAGACCTTTTTCACGAGCTTGAAGAGGCAGAAAATCATATACATATATTATTTTACACTGTTAAGGCTGACACAATCAGCAACCAGTTCTTATCCATTCTCGAGCGAAAAGCGCAAGAGGGCGTTGAAGTAAGACTGCTGCTCGATTGGCTCGGCAGCTTTCAAGTACGCAAAAAAATCCGGAATAAATTAAAAGAAGCTGGTGTGCAGTTCTCCTACTGCAATACACTAAAAATGCCGTTATTCTATACCCTGCAAGTCAGAAATCACCGAAAAATCACCATTATCGATGGTAAAATCGGCTATGTAGGCGGCTTCAATGTCGGAAAAGATTATATTCACGGCAACTTAAAATTGAGTCCATGGAGAGACTATCACTTTAAAATGACAGGAGAAGGTGTCGATGACCTGCAGCGGGAATTTTTGCTCGATTGGTCTGCTGCGACAAAAACAAATCTCCTACAAAACCCTATATATTTTCCTGAACAGCCGAAGGGACACTCCCGCCATCAGTTCATTCCAACACAAGGTGTGTATTTAGAGGACGTCTTATGCGGTCTTATTCGAAATGCTAGAAAAACACTGTTTATCGGAACACCTTACTTTATTCCAAGCAAAAGGATTATGGAAGAGCTTAGCCTGGCACAAGACCGTAATGTGGCGATAACGTTACTTTTACCGACAAAACCAGATCATCCTTTAGTAAAAGAGGCATCTTTCCGTTATTTACGCACCTTATTGAAACGTGGAGCAAAGGCTTATCATTATAAACATGGTTTTTTTCATGGTAAAATTATTACAGCAGATGACGAAATTTGCTTTATTGGTACTGCCAACTTTGATAAGAGAAGTATCTTTTTAAACCATGAAATAATTTGCTGTGTTTTTGATTCCAGCTTCATAGCAAGGATGAACAACATTGTAAGGCAGGACCTTTCTTTTTCGGAAGAGTACACACTTAAATTCTTGCTGAAACCTAAATTTAAAACTGTGTTATTGGAGTATCTTGCCCGATTATTTGCACCCTTGCTGTGATTCACTGGTAAATAAGGGAAAGGAGAAACAGATGAAATTCAGATTCGGCTATGTATCTACTGCGACTAATCTTTGGGACGCCTCTCCCTCCAAAACAATGACTTATGCACGCTACAGTGAACTACCTGACGAAGAACGGCAAAGGAAGCTGCTTGAAATTACGAGGACAAACCTTACGAATACAATGAGAGCACTTCACTATAATATCGGACATGAAATCATGTTATACCGTATGTCGAGCTCTATCGTTCCGTTAGCAACCCATCCTGAGGTGATGTGGGATTTTGTAACTCCCTTTGAAAAGGAGTTTGCCCAAGTGGGGCAGCTTGTGAAAGATCATGGACTCAGGGTCAGCTTCCATCCGAACCAGTACACCCTGTTTACTTCCCCAAGACCGGAAGTGACTAAAAACGCTGTAATTGATATGGAATATCATTATAAAATGCTTGAAGCAATGGGAGTAGAGGACAGAAGTGTTATTAACATTCATATTGGCGGATCATATGGTGATAAAGAAAAAACACTGGCCCGCTTTTATGAAAATATACAGTCATTGCCGTTACACATAAAAAAAATAATGACATTAGAAAATGATGACAAGACATATAACACAGAGGAAACTTTGACAGTATGTCAAAACGAAACAATCCCACTCGTTTTTGACTATCATCACCATATGGCGAACTTATGTGAAAAACCGCTGGAAGAATTGCTGTTACCAGTTTTTGAAACATGGAAGCATCGAGGGATTACACCGAAAATCCATCTGTCTTCTCCAAAAACAGAGAAGGCTTTCCGTTCTCATGCAGATTTTGTAGATGCAGAGTTTGTTAAACCGCTCTTACAGCTTTTGCGCCCGCTCCAGATGGATGTTGATTTTATGATTGAAGCAAAGCTTAAAGATCAGGCCTGTCTGCAGCTCGTAGAGGATCTCAGTAAGATAAGAGGAGTTAAAAGAATTGGCGGAGCAACACTAGAATGGAATTAAAAATTAAAGGCGGCAGTCGTTTTCTGCCGCCTCTTCTGCTTAGTTTTTTGAAAAAAGGTTAGAAATCCACGGTTCCAAACTTACATACACTTTAAATCCTGCATAAATGCCAACAATCCCAATAATCCCTGGCAATGCGCCTGGTGCTGGTATCGGCAGCTTGAGCAAGGCAAAGATAAATCCTGTCAAAAATCCAGTTATTAATGCTAATAGAAGTAATTTCATAGACACCTTCCTTTTCCTTATTACTCTTATTATTTGAAAAGAAGGCGCATTTAAACCTCATAACATAATTAAATCAGCGAATGGACGGCAGCTTGATTTTTACTGTAAATTCTTCTTCCTTATAAACAAAATCCAAAACACCTTGATGTTTTTTGACAATATCGGCAATTATTTTTGTCCCATAGCCTCTTTCATTCCCTGCTTTTGTCGACAGACCATACTGATGATAAAGCCTGTCTAAAATTTTTGCAGGGATTGGCAATGACTTATTTTTGACTGTTAATATATATAATCCGCTTCTTTTTACTAATTGCAGTGTAATAAAGGCATGCTGCTGATTAACCTTCTTCCAATTCAAACATGCTTCAACGCAGTTTTCAAGCAAATTGCCGACAAGTCCTACAAGCTCTTTATCCGGAACCGGCATAGAGGAGATAGGAACTTCTATATCATAAATGATTTCCATTCCTTCCTTTTGAGCCTTTAGGTAATACTGGTGCAAAGTTGCCGCAACTGCTCCGCTTTCCCCCTTAATGGAGAGATTTGTTTCGTTGTACCCGTCAACAAGCACATCTAAGTAAGCCCCTGCTTCTTTAAATTCTTCTTTTTCAAGCATAAAATGAATGGCTGCTATATGTTTTAGAAAATCATGGCGCTCGCTTCTGACAGTCCTGAATGTCTCATTCATGCGAAATATTTCTTCATCTAGCCTGTTAATTTCTTTGCTGAATTTAGACAGTTTTCTAACTTGAATAGCCCTGATAACTTCAACAAGCAAGAACAGCAGGAAAAACAGAAGCCGAATATATTCTGATTCCTGCATAACTGCAGCAGCTGCAATCATAGCCTGAACGAGCCAAAATAAGACCTCAAGTCTCCAGTCGAATGATGCGCCTTGCCTATTTCCTAGCCTCACTAGAAGGAAGCCTCCTGCTAAAAGCATGAGCACCAATATATAAATGGCACTATGCCATCCAAAAGCGTAAAGGAATGCTCCAAGATGAATGGCGGAAAATAAGCTGATTAAACTCCAAGATAAGTGGTCTGCCTTCACTATTTTTTACTCCTTAAAAATAATTGTTTTGAATGAATTCTACCTTTTCCTTTGTAATCATGGCTTTTGCCTCCGTTCCTTCAAATGTAACAGTATAGGAGTTCTTGGCATACAAAGAGAAGCTTTTTATGCAGTGAATGTTAATAATAAAGGAACGATGTGATCTGACAAAGTCCCTCTCTCTCAATTCACCCTCTAATTCATTAAGTGTCTGGTATGTTTTGATTGCTTCTGACTTCGTATGAATGGTCGTCGACCTGCCGGATCTTTCAATGAAAATAATTTCTTTCTTCAGGATAATATGTATGTCATTCTTTTGTTTAATATATAATCTCCCAGCTATTTCAGCTGAACTGGTTTTCTCCATCAGCCTTTTAACAGATTGGACAAGTCTATCTTTTGAATAGGGCTTCATAATATAATCATGGACATTCAACTCAAAAGCGTGAACAGCATAACCGCTGCTTGCTGTTACAAAAATAACAGCGATATTAAGAGCATGAGAGTGGATAATATCTGCAAGCTCATACCCTGACAGATTAGGCATCTCTATATCTGCAATCAGAAGTGTAATGGATTCTTTTTTGATTTGTTCATATGCTTCCTCTGCAGAAGTAGTGGCAAACACGATCTCTGCTTCTGGAATAGAAGAGACAATGCCCGCTAACTTATCCAAATCAATTGCTCTATCGTCTACCAATCCAATTTTCATCCTCATTGTATCCCCTTTTTGAGTATTTTCCACATTGTTTTATTTTACCATGTTTTTAACTCACCATGTTTGCCACCTTGGAAATATTAGGAGGTAAGAGTAAATATCCTTCCCTTACATCTTCTGGCATTTTCACGACAGGAAACGGACTTTTCACGACATCTATACAGACGCTCATTTCCTTTATCTGTATGATAAAGACATAGAAAACGAGAAGGAAGTGACTAGATGATAACAGTAAATAAAGTAACGAAAACATTTAAGGATAAAAAGATATATGTAACAGCTTTAAAGCATGTTTCCTTTCAAATAAAAAAAGGAGAAACTGTCGGCTTGCTGGGGGAAAACGGCGCAGGAAAAACAACCTTACTTAGGTCGATCGCCACATTGCTTCAGCCAACAGAAGGCTCTATCACTGTCTCTGGATTTGATACGAAGGCAAACCCAAATGAAATAAAGCAAAAGATTGGTGTTTTATTTGGTGGTGAAACGGGTTTGTACGATCGCTTAACCGCAAGGGAAAACTTAGAATACTTTGCCAGGCTTTATGGTCTCAGCAAACATGAAACAAAGGTAAGAATTGATGAATTGGCAAGGATGTTCGGAATGAGAGATTATCTGGACCGAAAAGTCGGCAACTTCTCTAAAGGGATGCGTCAAAAGGTGGCCATTGCGAGGACACTTATTCATAATCCGGAGATTATTCTCTTTGATGAACCGACGACAGGCCTTGATATTACTTCATCCAATGTATTTCGCCAGCTTGTCCATCAGCTGAAGCAGGATGGAAAAACAATTATCTTCTCAAGCCATATTATGGAGGAGGTCTCTCTGCTGTGCGATAGTGTTGCAATGATGCACAAAGGAGAGCTTGTTCATCATGGAAGTCTAGAAGACTTATATACTGCCGAAGGAAGCAGTGATTTGAACTATATCTTTATGAGCAGACTTGTCAGAGGAGGAAATACCCATGTTTCTTAATATATATTTAAAAGAATTAAAAGACTCTTTCAGGGATAAACGAACCTTATTATTGACCGTATTATTACCAATTATCATTATGACTATGCTTACCCTTTTTTATGAAAAGTTGGTATCTGAAGACGAAGGAGAATCCTATATACTAGCGGTTGCCTCTTCTCTGTCAGATGAAGTAAAAACGAGCTTGCTTGCTAACAGCAGCATTGAACTAGTAGAATCACAAGACCCTAAAGAAACATTGCAAAACGGAGATGCACAAGCGGCCTTAGTAGCAGATGATAATCTCGCTAACCTTGTATCAGAAGGACAAAACGCAGAAATAACAATAATCGGAGATTCTTTCAGTCAAAGCTCTTCTACACTCATGTCCCTTACACAAGCTGCGTTATCCCAATATGAGAGCATGATAGTCTCCCAAAGATTGGGTGATCTTGGCATAGAAACTGATACCATAAAGCCATTTTCTATTAATCAGGAGGAATTAAACAGCGAGGATCCGACTATTAATCTTGTTGCCATGCTCATTCCGCTTATTCTAGCTGTTGCAATCGGTGTTGGTGCCGGACCGGCTGCTGCCGACCTCTTCTCAGGAGAAAAGGAGAAGAAAACAATGGAGGCATTGCTGATGACCCCTGTTAGTCGTTCGACACTTGTATTTGCTAAATGGCTGACAATCTCTACAATCGGTACAATCACGGGAATCGTTACATTGCTTGTGGTTGTTTTGGAAATAGCCTTCCTGACAGAAAACTTAAAAAATGCAATTGAATTCAAAGACAACTTTCTATTAGTTGTTACTTTGTCACTCGTGCTCACCATTGTTTATTCGATGTTTGTCGCTTCCCTGCTTATGCTGACTAGCATCGTCGGCAAATCTATTAAGGAATCACAAAGCTATAGTGCGCCAATTATGATGGTTACCATTTTGCCATTAATGTTAATGTCAAATATCGGCATCAATGAATTAGAGTTCAAGCATTTCGCCATACCGGTTATGAATATTTATGCCCTGTTAAAAGAGCTGATTTTCGGCATTACTAACTATGAGCATTTCTTTATCACAATTGCCAGCAATCTTATTGTATTAGTAGTTGTTTTCTTTATCGGAAGAATAATGTTTTTGAAGGATAAATGGGTGATGAATTAAAGAAAAAAGGATGGAAGCAATTCCATCCTTTTTTTATTACATTTTCTCTGGCGCAGAGACACCGATAAGGCGCAGTGCGTTTTTAAGTGTGATTTTTGTAGATTGAATTAATGCCAATCTCGCTTTTGTTCTTTCCATATTATCTGCATCTAATACTTTTTCAGCATTATAGAAGCTATGGAATGTTGATGCTAAATCAAAGATATAATTTGTGATGCGGTGCGGCATTCTTTTTGCAGCAGCTTCTGTCACTGCTTGCGGGAATTCTCCTAGTTTCTTTAATAGGTCAAATTCTTTTTCTGCCGAAATGTAGGAAACATCAAGATTATTGTCCAGTTCAATACCCTGTTCTTTCCCTTGTCTTAAGATGCTGGCAATACGTGCGTGCGCATATTGAGCATAGTAAACAGGGTTGTCGTTAGATTGAGAAACAGCCAAATCAAGGTCAAAGTCAAGATGTGTATCAGCACTTCTCATCGCAAAGAAGTAACGTGTTGCGTCCAAACCTACCTCTTCCACTAAGTCTCTCATTGTAACAGCTTTTCCTGTACGCTTGCTCATTTTCATCTTTTCGCCGTTTTTGTAAAGATGAACCAGCTGAATGATTTCCACTTCCAAAGCATCCTTATCATAGCCTAATGCTTGGATAGCTGCTTTCATACGTGGAATATAGCCGTGGTGATCAGCACCCCAAACATTGATAAGCTTAGTAAAGCCTCTTTCTAGCTTATCTTTATGGTAAGCAATATCTGGAGTCAAGTATGTGTAGGAACCGTCGTTTTTAATAAGCACGCGGTTTTTATCATCACCGAAATCCATAGAACGAAGCCAAGTTGCTCCATCCTCTTCAAAGATATAGCCATTTTCTCTTAGAGAGTTTAATGCTACATCGATTTTTCCGTTCTCATATAGGGAAGTTTCCGAATACCAAACATCAAACGGAACACGGAAATCTTCCAGATCCTGTTTCAGTTTGCCCATTTCGTACTTAAGTCCGTATGAACGGAAGAATTCAAAACGTTCCTTTTCATCAGCATTTACATATTTATCGCCAAACTCAGCGGCAAGCTTCTTTCCAATTTCAACGATATCTTCTCCATGATAACCGTCTGCAGGCATTTCCTTTTCTAAGCCTAAAGCTTGGAAATAACGTGCTTCAACAGAAAGCGCTAAGTTATTGATTTGGTTACCAGCGTCATTGATGTAATATTCTCTAGAAACATCATAGCCTGCTTTATCAAGGATATTGCACAAAGAGTCACCAACAGCTGCACCTCTGGCATGTCCTAAATGAAGATCTCCAGTAGGGTTTGCTGATACGAACTCAACTTGTACCTTTTCTTTATTTCCAAAGCTAGTTTCTCCGTAAGCATCGCCTGCTTCAAGGATTGTCGGAATTAAATCAGCCAAATAGCTGTTATTCATATAGAAATTAATAAATCCAGGACCAGCAATCTCAACCTTCTCAATGGAAGCTTTCGATTGATCAAAGTTTTCGATAATTGCTTCTGCAATTGCTCTAGGAGCTTTTTTTGCCACTCTCGCCAGCTGCATCGCCATATTCGTAGAGTAATCTCCGTGCGCTTTGTCTTTTGGCAATTCAAGGATTACTTCTGGAATCTGTGCCTCTTCAGCAAGACCTGCCTTCATAACACTTGCTTTAATTTCATCCTTCAGTTTATCTTTTATTTGGTCTACTATATTCATGCTTGTTCTTTTTCCTCCTTCAGTTGGATGGTCATATGATAGGTTCCATTGTTATTGCCATTCACATTTAAATCATACAATATATCAATAAGCCCAGATAAACTTTCTGCTTCCTTTTCAAAGCTCAACCGCTTCGTATCTGTTACCATCAGAAAGGTTCCATAGGGGGTTTCATAGCTTCCGTTTCGCTTTTTATTCAACAGAAAGGAAAGGCGCATTTTAACGGCTCCGCTGCGAAGTATTAAACCTTCGTGTTCTGCAATCTTGACGATTGTCTTGATGGTCCCTTCTTCGATCACTTCTTCATACTTCACATAACTGCTTCCATCTTTTTCTAAGTATTGTCCAAATCCAACCCACTCAATACTTTCCTTGTTGCTTCCATTGTAGATATTGGTGGTCACATGTATTTTAACAGGTGTTTGTTGCCCTAACGTATTAGACAACGGCAACACTTCCTTTTCCTCTAAACTATAACTTAATAAGTATAAATTTTTTAAAAGGGAAGTGCAAGATGATGTATGGATATAGATGAAAGTATCTTGGTTTGTATAAAAAAGCGGGGGGGCAATCCATCCTATCTGATCCATAAAGACGAATAATAAATACTTTGAAACATACGGTCCTTGAGTTGACAGGAAAATGGGTTCGTTCCATTGCGCTCGGCCACTCGCTTCACTAGAGGTGACCTCTGCACCTTTTCCCTAACATTTTAAATCAATAATAAAAGAACCGAACTATTTAACCAATAAAAGGTTAAAATAGTTCGGTTCCAACTTAGGATTAAATACTTATGTCACAGCCTCTTGCAAATGGAAGACTTATTATCCTCTAGAAAAGATTTCCACGGGTCGAGCGCCGAACCTCGCTAATAAAAGCAAGAAGTCTCACCTATCCGCTCCAATCAATCTCCTTTTATGAAGCAGGATAGCTACTTCATACTCTTACTTATTTCACCCAACCAAGGATCATTTCTCTGATAAGCTTACTTGCAGTATTTGCTGTTTGTTCTGATGGATCGTAGATTGGAGCTACTTCTACTAGGTCTGCTCCTACGACATTTACTTCAGAACGAGCGATTTCGTGGATGGATGCAAGCAATTCTTTCGAAGTAATTCCGCCTGCATCAACTGTTCCTGTACCTGGTGCATGGGCAGGATCTAGTACATCAATATCAATCGTTACATATACTGGTCTGCCAGCCAATGTTGGCAGAATTTCTTTAAGTGGCTCTAGCACTTCAAATTTAGAAATATGCATGCCCACTTCTTTTGCCCATTCAAATTCTTCCTTCATTCCAGAACGGATTCCAAAGGAATAAACGTTTTTTGGACCAATCAGGTTTGCAACCTTTTTAATCGGTGTTGAGTGAGAAAGAGGCTCTCCCTCGTATTCATCGCGAAGATCTGTATGTGCATCCATATGGATAATTGCCAAATCCGGATATTTTCTGTACATCGCTTGGAAAACACCCCATGATACTAGATGCTCTCCACCCATTCCTAATGGAAACTTGTCTTCTGCCAGTACTTTTCCCACAAATTCTTCAATCATATCTAAGCTTTTTTGTGGATTACCGAATGGCAGCGGAATATCTCCAGCATCAAAATAATTAACATCCGCCAAGTCACGATCTAAATAAGGGCTGTATTCCTCTAGCCCAACTGACACCTCACGAATTCTTGATGGACCGAAGCGAGATCCGGGACGGAAAGAAACTGTCCAATCCATAGGCATTCCATAAAGAACTGCCTTGCTTTCCTCAAAACTTGGGTGACTTTTTATAAAAACATTACCTGCATATGCTTCATCAAAACGCAAAACCTGTCCACTCCTTTTTAGGGTTATTCCCTAAGCTTCTTTTTATATCAGGCTCTGCAAAGATTCTTTATCCTTAAAAGAGCCGTCTATTCTGTTAAGTCTTTTACGAACTTCGGGAGCACAAAAGCAGCTTTGTGCAACTCCTTCGTATAGTATTTTGTTTCCAATTCATGAAAACGGTCTTCCTTCACTTCAAGCGGGTCATACTTTTTTGAACCAATAGTGAATGCCCACATACCACTTGGATATGTTGGAATATTAGCAACATACAGTCTCGTAATCGGGAATATCTCTTTAACATCCTTTTGCACCGTTCGAATGAGGTCAGCCTTGAACCATGGGTTGTCTGACTGCGCTACAAACAAGCCATCTGCCTTTAATGCCTTTGAAATTCCTGCATAGAAGCCTTTAGTGAACAAGTTAACAGCAGGGCCAACTGGCTCTGTTGAATCGACCATAATTACATCATAGTCATTTTCACTTTCAGCAATATGCATAAATCCGTCTCCAACCTTAACATCAACTCGTGGATCCTCCAGCTTACCTGCAATTTCCGGCAAAAACTTTTTACTATATTCAATTACCTTCCCGTCAATATCTACTAAGGTTGCTTTTTTAACAGTAGGATGCTTTAGAACTTCTCTAATAACACCGCCGTCGCCACCGCCGACTACTAGCACATTCTCTGGATTCGGGTGTGTGAATAACGGTATATGTGCCACCATTTCATGATATACGAACTCATCCTTGACGGAGGTCATGACCATATCGTCCAATAAGAGCATATTGCCCCATTCTTCTGTTTCAACCATATCAAGCTTTTGAAATTCTGTTTGCTCTGTATGTAATGTTTGCTTTATCTTCATCGTAATTCCGAAATTATCTGTTTGTTTTTCTGTAAACCATAATCCCATCTTTTGCTTCCTCCATTCTTTATTACCTCAAAATAAGGGTTTGAAAAAGGTGCTCTCGCCATTGATTTCCTCTTGCCTCACTATGAAAGGCTCAAATCAACAGAGACAGGCTGTTACATTTAAAAAGCATGAAAAGGGGCCAAGTTGACTATTCCTTCCTATATACTTCCCAAACAAATAAATAACAAACACGAAAAAAAGTATAGAGTAAATTCGCTAAAATGCAAGAAAAATTTACTAGCACAGTTATAAAAGGTTTAAAATGCCATTCTTATCCACATACTAGTGCTATCTAAAAAACTTGAGCATTCCTCGCTATAGGAGTTCACAATATGACAAGATTTATAAAAATCACAAATCCACTCGGAGGTGCGGCGTAAATGGAACTCATCGCAAAGGATCGCCTTAAAAATTCAGCCAAATATATCCGGCTGCTCATTATTCTGGCCATCCTCGCCGGGTTTATTTTCAGCGTTATTTTTGCAGGTGTCCTCATATATGCGAAAGCATTAGGAGCACCGCCACTAACTGTGTCCCAATCGACCATTTACTATTCTGATGATGGTACAATCATTGGCGAAAGCAACAGCGGACAAAAAAGGTATTGGGTGCCGATTGAGGAAATAAGTCCAGATTTAGTCAATGCGACCGTATCGATAGAAGATAAGGGCTTCTATGATCACCATGGCTTTGATTATAAGCGAATTGGTGCCGCTGTACTTGCAGATATAAAGGCAATGGCGAAGGTGCAAGGTGCAAGCACGATAACACAGCAGTATGCCAGAAATCTGTTTCTTGAGCATGAAAAAACATGGAAAAGAAAGCTCTCAGAGGCATTTTATACAATCAGACTTGAAATGTTTTATACAAAACAAGAAATTCTGGAAGGTTATATTAACACCATCTATTATGGTCACGGCGCGTACGGTGCTGAAGCGGCAAGTCAATATTATTTCGGCAAGCCTGCTTCTGACTTAACTTTAGGTGAGGCCGCAATGCTTGCGGGTATACCGAAAGGACCGAGTATTTACTCTCCTCTTGTTTCACCTGATAATGCAAAAAAAAGACAGGAAATCATCTTAAATTCCTTGCTGGAGAATGGCTATATTAACGAGCAGCAAAAGAAGACAGCGTTTGAAGAAAAGCTCAAATTCACAGGAGAGTTTCCGATTTCCAGCACAGAAACTGCGCCTTACTTCCAGGATGCTGTTAAAAGCATCTTGAAGTCAGAACTGAAGATGGATGATCGCACCATCCAGTTAGGCGGCTTACGGGTATATACAACATTAGATACAAAGCAGCAAAAAATCGCTGAAGATACGATAAAAAAACAGATAAGTGATACAAGCAAGATTCAAGTTGGGTTTGTAGCAATGGATCCTAGCAGCGGCTATGTTAAAGCAATGGTCGGGGGGCGCGATTACAGCGAAAGCCCATTTAACAGGGTTACCCAAGCAACACGTCAGCCTGGCTCTACAATGAAGCCGCTCCTTTATTATGCTGCATTGGAGCATGGCTTTACACCTGTGACGATGATGAGCGGTGAGAAAACGACCTTCCGATTTGATGACGGGCGCGATTCCTATACTCCTCATAACTTTAACAATCAATATGCTGAAGGAAACATCTCAATGGCACAGGCACTTGCCTTATCCGATAATGTTTATGCTGTTAAAACACATTTGTTTCTAGGCATGGATGTCTTGGCGGACACTGCTGAAAGATTTGGACTGACCACTCCAATGCAAAAGGTTCCTTCACTTGCGCTCGGAACCTCGAATGTAAAGGTGCTGGACATGGCTAATGCATACAGTATGCTAGCAAATGGCGGGAATAAGGTAGCTCCCGTATTTATCACAAAAATTGAAACTGCTGACGGCCAAGTGCTTTATAAGCAAAAACAAGAAAATGAACAAGTGTTAGACACTGATTTAGCGTTTATCATGAATTCCATGATGACAGGCATGTTTGATAAAAATCTAAATGGCTATGCAAGCGTGACAGGGAGCACAATCGTAAATGACATAACAAGGATTTATGCAGGCAAGTCAGGATCGACTGAATCAGACAGCTGGATGATCGGATACACCCCACAGCTTGTATCTGCAGTCTGGACAGGTTATGACCAAGGAGAGTCTATTACTCTGTCTGCAGATAAAACATATGCTAAAAAGGTTTGGGTGAACTTTATGGAAAATGCCTTGAAAGATGAACCTATTCTAGGCTTTAAACCGACAAAAGGCACTGCAGCTGCTTATATAGACCCAAAAAGCGGAAAGCTGGCAACAGAGGCTTGTTCAACAAAGAGGCTTATGTACTTTACAAAAGAGAAAGTACCAACCCAATATTGCGATGATCTTCCTAAATATGATTCAACAGAACAAAGCGGGAAGAAAAATGACGGGAAAGAACAAGTGGAAAAACAGCCTTGGTATAAGCGGATTTTTCATTGGTAATAGAAAACAGCCTTCCATAGAGAAGGCTGTTTTTTATTTATCCAAGCAAATCCTTTTTCAGCTGATCTGTTGAATTATTCCAAAGTGACTCGTCATGATTAATAAGAAAATCAGCAAGCACTTTTTTTGATTTATCATCCATATGATCTACCATAATATGGCGTTTCATTGATTTATCCATTTTATTGACATGTTCTGGAAGGGATTTATATCCTCTGCGAATAGAGCGGTCAACTGTCATTTCACAAGCTGTCACACCAGCATAGTATGGACCTTCAAGCTTACGGTCGATTGTTACCCACACAAGCCAGTATGGCTTACCGTTCGGGACTTCTTCTTTTTCTTTCAAAAACTTTATTCCTTTTTCAACAGCACTTCTAGCATGCATGGCGCCGACATCGACAACTGCCTCACCAGCTTCTACATCTATAATTACTGGAGAGACATTCTCCAAGCTCAAAGAGCCGATGCCGAAGCCTTTATGACCGTCTGTCGGATCGTTTTTAATAATATTGAAGCCGACTGGCTTTTTCTTTTTCTCTTCCAATGTGTACACTCCTTTAATAGTATTTTGTTAAAACAAGATGGAAGTAAATAGACTGGCAAAAAATCCAGAGATACTATTTATCCATGGTGAAATTGTTTGATCAGACAATCCAGTTACAAGCAGCACAATAAAAAGAATCGAGCCATACACTTCATACTTGGACAAGATAGATCTAACTCTTGAATTAACTAAGTCTTCAATAATACGATAGCCGTCCAATGGAGGCAGCGGCAGCAGGTTAAATGCAAAAAGCATTAAGTTTATAGACACAAAAATGGACAGGAACGGATAGAGATCAAAGGCAGTCCCAGCAGGAACCCCTAATCGGTACAAAATAGACACACCTGCATAGCCAATAAACGCTAAGATCAGATTACTAAAAGGTCCTGCAAATGAAACTAAAACACCAGCAAGTTTTGGCCGCTTAAAATAATGACGGTTGACCGGAACTGGCCGCGCCCAGCCAAAGCCGGCAATCAAAATGAAGATGGCCCCGATTGGATCAATATGGGCAATCGGATTAAATGTGAGCCTCCCCTGTTTTTGTGCGGTCGGATCCCCAAACTTATATGCCACATATGCATGGGCAAATTCATGGACCGTAAAAGCAATAATGATGGAGATGATAATGTATGGCAAACTCGCCAAAGATTGTGAAAATAACAAAATGCTTTTTCTCCCCTCAAATTACGTATTGTTTTCTATATCTTCTTTCTATTTTCTCTATTTAGATAGACGTACTTGATAAAATTATACATGATATAAATTAGAAAAGAAATCTTTCAAACAGCAACTGGCTTTGTTTAGCTTACTTGCTATTTTTTTGAAAATATGAAAAACTAAAAAAAATGCATTTGGAGGGATATATATGCCGTATATTACAGTTAAAATGCTGGAAGGCCGAACAGAGGAGCAAAAGAAGAATCTTGTTGCGAAGGTGACAGAGGCCGTTGTTGAAACGACTGGCGTACCAAAGGAGAAAGTTGTTATTTTCATTGATGAAATGTCCCCAAACCATTACGGAATTGCAGGTGTGCGCAAAAGCGACGAATAGAAAAAAAGGATAGTGTTCCTTTGGCTTTGCCTTAAAAGAACACTATCCTTTTTTCTTATTGTTTTGCCAGCCCTTTTAAAGAATCAATATATTGGTAAGCAGCTTCGACTTCTTCCACTGTATACTTCTGCTTGCTTTTTAACGTAAATACCTTTTCTTGCACTTCTTCCTTTTCCAAATTGTCAAAAAAGAGGACAGTGGATACAAGTTCAAGGAAACGGGAGTTTTGTCTGTTCATATCATTCAGACAGCCAGGCAATGCCGGCATTTCCACATCATTCTGTTCTAAAAATTCTTGGCCGTTGTCTGTCAGCGTATACCGATACTGATAATAGCCGCCCTTTTTTTCTTTTATTTCATTGAGAAACCCCATATTGCAAAGTTCTTCTATCCTCAATGTCAGCTCTTCTGAATACGGTCCAAAAAAATGAAATTGATATTTTTCATGGAAAGGGAAATCCAGCTTCTTTGCGATGTAAATCATCTTTTGCAATTTTTTTCTTCCGATAATCTCACCTGAAGCAGCAATCGCGTTCATAATTTTCGCATGATCTTTTAACAAAATTGGTCATCTCCTACTCCGAATAATCCTGTAAATACACCTTATTAAATATCTAATAACTGCCTTATCTGCATCTTTGTTTCTTCGTGTTCACGATCGTCTTTCAAGATGTCTTTAGGGAAATAAAGTTTATGATCTGTCCTTCTTTTGCCCGAAATACTGTCCACAATCTCAGATTCTCTTGATAGCTCTCTAATTTCATTGTTCTTCATCAAAAGATGAATCGGAAGCCGCTCCTCCTCTTCACCTGGACGGTAAAAGTCATACGGAAGATCGGAGGATGAATCTACTACCAGGTAATACTCTGGATCTAGACCAATCTCTGTAAAGAGCTTAGATAATTCAGCGAGCTTCTTGTATTCTTTTGCCGGATCAAACTCAACATATTTGAACAGGTTCCGGTTCATGAAGCGTCGGCATAAATCCCTTAAAATCTCATCCTCTTCTTCTTGCCACATTTGGAAATAATAAAGAATGATAGACTCATCCAGCTTCAAGTAGTCTTCTAACGTTGTTTCTTCTTCAAAGATAGAGTAGAAATGGGTTGGATGATGAATAAAGGAGTAAAATTGCTCATGCAAGTGTTTCGCTCTATGTAGAATTTTCGTCAAGATGACTTCCGCACTTCTAGACACAGGGTGAAAATAAACTTGCCAATACATCTGATAGCGGCTCATTATATAGTCTTCTACTGCATGCATTCCGCTCTGCTTAATAACGGCCTGATCCTCACGAGGGCGCATAACACGCAATATTCTTTCCATATCAAAGTTCCCGTAGCTTACACCGGTAAAGTACGCATCTCGCAACAGATAATCCATGCGATCAGCATCAATTTGACTAGAAATAAGACTTACAACTAGCTTTTCTTTTGATGTCTTGCCAATGACTTCTGCTACTCTTTTCGGGAAGTCGGCTGCTACTCTTGACAGCACTTGATTGACCTCTGTATCACCAAGAATGATGTCCTGTGTGAATTGCTCATGATCAAGATCAAACACCTTTTCAAAAGAGTGAGAAAAAGGACCGTGCCCTAAATCATGGAGCAGCGCGGCACATAATGACAAAAGCCTTTGGCTGTTATTCCATTCCTTCCTGTCCTTAAACACGTCATCGATAATTCTTCTGACAATCTCGTACACGCCAAGAGAATGGTTAAACCTGCTGTGCTCTGCACCATGGAAGGTTAAATAAGTGGTTCCAAGCTGTTTAATTCTCCGCAGGCGCTGGAATTCTTTCGTTCCGATCAGATCCCAAATAGCCCGGTCTCTGACATGGATATATCGATGCACAGGATCCTTAAACACCTTTTCTTCATTTAACTTCTCTGTAGAATATGCCATGCTTTCGTCTTCCCTCTTTTCTTTTATTGTCGGTTTCTCTGCAAGAAGAATATAAAAAGAGGGATTTCTGTTTAAAAAGGTTATCTGCATGCAGGCTTTGCCTCTCAAGCTGATGTTACACTTTTTAGAAACTCCTCTTTTCAGTTAAGCTGTTATAAGATTATTTCTTTAGCTTATTATTTACTTTATCCATTAATTCCTCTTCTGTTAATGCTGCAAGCGGACGATTATTAACAAATGCAAAGGTTTTCTTGCGACCTGGTCCGCAATAGGATTGACAGCCAATCTCTATCTTTGCCTCAGGATCTATTTGCTTCAGACGCGGTATCAGTGTTTTTAAGTTAACTGCCTGACAATCGTCGCAAACTCTAAATTCGTTTGCCATCATGACAACCCTTTCTATCTCAAACATTCTTTAATCTAGTAAAGATATTCATAAGTTCGTTATATTGCTATATGGTATTTTACCCCTTCTTCCAAATCAATGCAAGATGCAAACTATTGTCAAAACAGCTCGAAAAAAGGCTCCTTTTAGGCAACAAAAATACAGAATAGGCTTGTCTCGAAACCGCTCTATTCCTAGTTTAAAGCTTCTGAGCATACATCTATGTTTCCCAGGGAAATTATTGTATAATTCATCTGAATTTAAGGAGGAGTAAATATGACAAAAAGCAGAACATTAGTCATGGTAAGTATCGTCCTAGCCATGCTCGTTGCTTCTATTGATACAACGATTATGAATACGACAATGCCTATCATTGCAAAAGAACTAGGGCGATTTGATTTATATGCATGGTCCTTTGCATCCTATATGATCACAAGCACTATCCTTTCTCCTATTGCAGGGAGACTTTCAGATATATTTGGAAGAAAAAAGGTCTTTGGTTTCGGGATACTGTTATTTTTGGCTGGCTCTTTATTGTGCGGCATTGCAGGCGATATGGTCCAGCTTATCCTTTTCAGAGCTCTTCAAGGGATGGGTGCAGGCTTTATGATGCCATTTCCCGCTATTATTGCTGGTGACTTGTTTCCCATTGAAAAGAGAGGAAAAATCCAAGCGTTGTTCACAGCAATGTGGGGCTTATCTGCCATCCTTGCTCCCCTACTCGGCTCATTATTTGTAGAGTTTTTAACATGGAGATGGATATTCTTTATCAACTTGCCTGTTTGTATCGTTGCATTTTTAACCTTATTGCCATATAAGGAAGACTATCAGCCGAAAAAGGCAAGTGTCGATTATATTGGTGCCATTTTGTTTGGTGCAGCAATCACTTTCTTGCTGTTAATCACATTAGTGGAAAAAGGCCAAGTTTTGTATGGATTAGCCGGCATCATTCTGTTGATTTGTTTTTATCTATATGAAAAAAGACAAACATCTCCGATTGTTCCGCTGTCCATCTTTAAGAAAAAGACAATTTTCTGGATTTATATTAATGGATTTATTGGGACATTGGCATTGTTCGGCACGTCAAGCTATATTCCCCTCTTTCTTCAGGATGTCGCCGGACTTTCTCCTTTTCTGAGCGGAATTGCGTTATTAGGTGTAGCAGTTGGCTGGATGCTTGTATCAGTGCCTGCCGGTAAATGGATACTAAAATACGGCTATCGCATTCTACTAATCATCGGCAACGGACTTCTCGTTTTATCAGGTATAATGCTTGTGCTCCTCAATGAGACCTATGGATTTGTGTATACATTCATCATCATGCTCATACAAGGTTTAGCATTTGGTTTGCTTTCAACCGTCGGGGTAATCGGCTCTCAAGCATTAGTAGGCCCGCATGAAAAAGGGATTTCCACCTCTTTCTTTATGTTCTGCCGAAATATGGGTACATCCATTGGTGTTACTATCATGGGCGCACTTCTTACAAGTCAGGCTGTGTTTATGACAGGAATTCATCATCTTTTCCTTTATGGGTTCATTACAAGCATCGCAGCACTGGTAACAGCATTTTTTATCCAGAATGAAAGTTCAGTAGAAAAAGCTGGTTCCACAAGATAACGGTATTCTTTCGCTCTATAAAAAAATCTACTATCCTTGTA
Source organism: Bacillus sp. Au-Bac7 (assembly GCF_021341655.1). Taxonomy (NCBI): domain Bacteria; kingdom Bacillati; phylum Bacillota; class Bacilli; order Caryophanales; family Bacillaceae; genus Bacillus; species Bacillus sp. Au-Bac7. Next base: position 332,745 of record NZ_JAJTTG010000003.1, read on the forward strand.
TTTCGTTTGTATAAATAAGTGCCATGGTGGCAATGATGTAACTAGAAATACTTATTTATCGAAACAAATCGGGAGTTGAGTGATATGAAGATACGCCAAGATGCTTGGTCAGAAGAAAATGATTTATTGCTGGCAGAAACAGTTTTGCGCCATGTCAGAGAAGGAAGCACACAATTAAATGCTTTTGAAGAAGTTGGGGATAAGCTCAATCGCACATCAGCAGCATGCGGCTTCCGCTGGAACGCAGTTGTTCGCCACCAATACGAGAAGGCACTGCAATTAGCAAAAAAGCAGCGTAAACAGCGGCAAAGAATCCTCGGCAAAGACCAAGGTGGAAAAAAGAAGCTTTTGTATTCTCCACCAGTGCCTTCTGCAGACGATTTGGAAGCTTTAACAGTCTCCACAAGCATGGAATTTTCCTCATTTGAGATTCAAAATATAGAAGAGGAAGAAGAGGCTGCTCCAGTTTATCAGGAAAGTGTTCCAGAACAAATGCTGCTTGCTGCTCCACAGGAAACAACAAGCATCTATAAGAGCCCTAGTGCCAACACTAATTCTTTGGATTTTGACACAGTCATTGCCTATTTACAAAATTTCCGTAATTCTCAGCTTCAAGTAGAAGTGCTAAAAAGTGAGAATGAAAGATTAAAAAGGGAAATGGCCATGCTGAAGAGCCGCAATCAAGAATTAGAAGGAAAATTGGACAAGCTGGAAAGCAACTCAGAAACTATTCAGGAAGATTATGAAACATTGCTTAAAATAATGAACAGAGCTAGGAAGCTAGTCGTTTTAGAAGAAGATGAGCGTCCGGCAACAAAGTTTAAGATGGATCGAAACGGAAATTTAGAAAAGCTTGCTGAATAGCTATTCGTGCACACCCTTCTAGTCACAGGACTTAAGTGCTGGTTTGGCAACCATTCTCGTTAACCATAAAAGAGGATTATAGATCGATAAAAGCGTTAAATAGCGCCTACTATCCATCTATAATCCTCTTTTCTTATCTGAACGGACTCAGGAACTTTTCGTTGCGCTCGATTACACGCTCATAGTAAGAATCAAATAAAGGTATCTCTTCTCCTTGCAGCTGGTCAGCAAACAAAAACTCTGCATGATCCTTTAAGGAATAAAGCAGCTTTGTCAGCACTTGATCAACTGTGAGCTCGACTCCGAGCAATTCGGATAATGAGGCCATCACTTCAGGCACTATGTCTGGATAAGCAAACTTTGTTTCTTCGCCGTTTTTTCCAATAGCATAAAACTCTTCTATAGCTTCTGCTCGTTTTTGACCGCTTCCAGAAACACAAAGATAGATTTGAACAGCAACTCCGCTTCTCATTCTTCTTTGGGAAATTCCTGCGAATTTTTTACCGTCTATGCTTAAATCATAGCTGCCAGGGCAATAGGATCCTACGATTTCCTTTGCTTCAATGTTTTTATGAAAATCAGAGAACATATATTTAATAAGCTCCCACATCGTATCATAGCCGCTGTTAATATCTATCCCCTTTTCCTGCTCAGGCAAGATAAGGGAAATGTTTAATACCCCTTCATCCAGAACAACTGCCAATCCGCCTGAATTTCTGACGATATATTGGAATCCCTCTTTTTCTAAATAGGCAAGCGCATCCTTTAAATAAGGCAGCTTCGTATCTTGAATTCCTAATATGACTGACTTGCCATGCACCCAAGTGCGCGCTGTTGCTGGCGCCAAACCTCCGCCGACAGAAGCGCATAGCGTATCATCCATTCCAAAGGAATGCAATGGGGAAACATGTAAACCGGTGCTCGACTGGTCAATGATTCTCCATTTCTTTTGCTTTAACAAACTGTTGTTTTCCATTATTGCCAAGCTCCTTCATAAGGAAAAGTCATGCTAGTGTTACAGGTTTTCCTGAATCAATAGCGCCATATTATTATATAGCAAATAAATAAAAGAAAAAACTATTCATCTTCAGCAGAACTTAACTAAAAGATGAATAGTTTTTAGGAGGATTAATGGCTGATGCTTTGAGCTGCAGTAATTAATGCAAGCTTGTACACATCTTCTTCATTACATCCGCGAGAAAGGTCATTAACAGGACGGTTTAATCCTTGAAGGATTGGACCTACTGCCTCAAAATTACCAAGTCTTTGCGCAATTTTATAACCGATATTTCCTGCTTCTAAGCTTGGGAATACAAATACATTTGCATCACCTTGAATTGGTGAATCAGGAGCTTTTTGCTTCGCAACAGATGGAACGAATGCAGCATCAAATTGGAACTCCCCATCGATTACTAATAGAGGATCCTTAAGTTTCGCTTCAGCAAGTGCACCTTCCACTTTTTCTGTTTCTGGCGATTTTGCAGAACCTTTAGTAGAGAAGCTCAACATAGCAACACGTGGGTCAACATCGAACATTCTTGCTGTTTTTGCACTTTCTACTGCAATTTCAGCAAGGTCGGAACTATCTGGATTGATATTGATTGCACAGTCTGCAAATACATATTTCTCATCTTCACGAACCATGATGAAAACGCCAGAAGTTTTCTTTACGCCTTCTTTTGTTTTAATGATTTGCAATGCAGGGCGTACAGTATCAGCAGTTGAGTGAATCGCACCGCTTACTAAGCCATCTGCTTGGTTAGCATAAACAAGCATTGTGCCGAAGTAGTTTTCATCAAGAAGCGCTTTGCGAGCATCCTCTTCTGTTGCTTTCCCTTTTCTTCTTTCCACAAAAGAAGCTACTAATGCATCGAATTGTGCATAGCTTTTCGGATCATAGATTTCAGCATTTTGTAAAGAAACACCTAAGTTCTCTGCTTTCGTTTGAACTTCTTCCAAATCTCCGATTAAGATTGGTGTTAATATATTCTCTTCTGCCAGACGGCCAGCAGCTTTTAATATTCTTTCATCCAGTCCTTCTGGAAAAACAATTTTAAGGTTTTGGCCTTTTACTTTTTCTTTCAAGCCTGTAAATAGGTCACTCATTAACGAATTCCTCCTTTATGTATACATATTATAGGATACTCTTCCTTGCTAAAAATTCAAGGAATTATACCGATATTTTAAAATTAAGCGCCAATTCCTGTTGTAACACCTAAAATCTGTTCTAAACGGCGCCAGATAAGCTATATCCTGTTATAGCATAACTACCCGTTATATTTTTCCCTAATCATGTTCTAACATGCACATGATTTTTACTAGGTTCGTTTTATGCTTTATTTTGTTCAAGTTTTATTCACAACTTTTATGGAGAAACTATGTTATAGTAAACCTATATGAGAATTATTATCAAGGAGTGGTAGCAATGAGCGAAGCAGCAAAAACACTTGATGGCTGGTATTGCCTTCATGATTTCCGGACAATGGATTGGACTACTTGGAAGATGGTTCCAAGTGAAGAGAGACAAGCAGCCATTAATGAATTCCTAGGATTGCTAGAAAAATGGAATGCTGTTCAAACAAATAAACAAGGTAGCCATGCTGTTTATAATATTGTAGGCCAAAAAGCAGATTTCATGATGATGATTTTGCGCCCAACAATGGAAGAATTACAGCAAATCGAAACAGAATTCAACAAAACGAAGCTAGCAGAATTTACTGTACCTGCTCATTCCTATGTTTCTGTAGTAGAATTGAGCAACTATCTTCCATCTAATTCTGATGAAGATCCTTATGAAAACCCGCATGTAAAAGCTAGACTATATCCGATTCTACCTGAATCAAAATATGTCTGCTTCTATCCAATGGACAAGCGCCGCCAAGGCAATGATAACTGGTACATGCTGCCGATGGACGACCGCAAAAGCTTAATGAGAAGCCACGGAATGATCGGGCGTCAATATGCCGGCAAAGTGAAACAAATCATCACAGGATCTGTCGGCTTTGATGACTATGAATGGGGCGTTACATTATTCTCAGATGATGTTCTCCAATTCAAAAAATTAGTATATGAAATGCGCTTTGATGAAGTAAGTGCCCGCTACGGCGAATTCGGTTCTTTCTTTGTCGGCAATATCTTGTCAGATATACCTGCATTCCTGGAAGTTTAATAATACGTTTTTAGAACCCCACTATTTTAATGGTGGGGTTTTTTCACTTATTAATTTTTCAGTCCCCTAGGAATAACTTCTTTCTTCCCCTCATAGGATGGAATAGTGAGCAAGCAGCCCAGCTTTTTAAAAATGCAATGAATGAATGTTTGCAATAAAAATGTTTTGTTTAAAAGATGGAGGGATGAAAATGAGTCAGTCTAATTATTACCCTTATCAAGACGGGCGAAACCAAGGTTATGGTTTCCCACAAGGCTATGGAACAGGGCAGCAAGGTCAAGCATTGCCTGGCAGTCAAGGAGCAGCACCCGGACAGCTTTTTGGTACAGCACCACAACCTGGATATGGCACACAGGCGCCGTACATACAGCCGCAAAGCAATGCTCAGCAGACAGCACCTTCCCTGCCAGGCCAGCTTCCTTTAGAAGCTTCTTATATAGAGAATATTTTACGGTTAAACAAAGGTAAGCTTGCCACTGTTTACACTACATTTGAAAATAACCGTGAATGGAATGCAAAGATTTTTAAAGGTCTTATTGAAGCAGCTGGACGTGATCACCTTATTTTGAGTGATCCACAAACAGGACAGCGCTATCTGATTCCAATGATTTACCTTGATTATGTAACATTTGACGAAGAAATTGAGTATGAATATCCGTATGTCACAGGTGCTCCAAACTTAACTTCGTACCCGCCAAGATAAATAATCAAAACGAAAAGCCGCCCAGTGGGCGGCTTTTAGAGCTTTACAGATGTTTAACTGCTGCAATTACAATGAGTAGCCAAGCAGCAATAAACGCCACTCCACCAATTGGAGTAATAGCTCCCAATATTCCTACTTGAGTAAGTGCTAATACGTAAAGGCTGCCTGCAAAGAAAATAATTCCTGCAACCATCAGCCATCCAGCCCAAGTCAAAAGAGTGTTTTCTGGAAATTTACTCATAAGAATACCAATAATAAGAAGGCCTGTACTATGGAACATTTGATATTGCACACCTGTTTTCCAAATTTCCAAGTATTTTTCAGGGATCCTCCCTTCAAGACCATGTGATCCGAAAGCACCAATAGCCACAGATAGCATGGCGCTGATTGCTCCAATGATAATAAACATTTTCATATTATTCTCCTCGTTTCCTTAGAAATCAAATAAAGAGTCGCCATTTCCTTCATCAGTATCCAATTTAGGTGTTTGCACTGGCTGCACTGGCTGCAGCTGCTGAACCGGAACAGGGGCAGGCTGAGCAATGCTTGGCTGGTATACAGGCTGGCTGTATGTTTCACTTGAACGATACGTGCTTTCTTGTTCCAAACACAGCTCACATAATGATTTTATCGCATAAACCCTTTCGCGAATAGTCGCCTCGCTGCCGCTTGCTTTTGCTTCCTTCAGCTGATCTTCTATCTTTGCCAATAATTTTTGGACAGAAATGTTCATAGTTTTAATCCTTCCTTCTTTTGCTGCCGCGTTTATTTGTGAGTGAAGCGGAGACAATCTTGTCCGGATGCCCTCTTCACTTCAATAGACGGAAGTGCTCTGCCTTTAAATTCAAAGGCTTTACACCCCTTTGGGAATCTAGAGTCCCAAGTAATATAAAAATGCTTGCACTTAAAACAATCTATCCTTTTTTGCTCTGTCATCTTTTTCTCCTCGTCAAAAAAGCGGACTAGCAATAGTCCACTTCTTATTTTATTATATTACTCCTTGCCAAAACAATCATCTGCACACCAATTTATTGGATTTGTGCCTAACTCTTCTAAAATGGCATTTATTTTGGAAAAAGGTTTGCTTCCGAAAAAACCTCTATATGCTGATAAAGGGCTAGGATGACTTGATGTAATAATTCGGTGCTTGTCTGTATCAATGAGCTTCATCTTTTCCTGTGCAGGCTTACCCCACAACACAAAAATAACTGGCTCCTGCCTTCTGTTCAGCTCTAAAATTACTTCATTCGTAAACAATTCCCATCCTTTTCCTTTATGGGAATTAGCCTGACCTTGTCTGACTGTCAAAACTGTATTCAACATAAGCACACCTTGTGTTGCCCAGCCTTTTAAATAACCATTATCAGGAATTTCACAGCCGACATCCTCTTTCAGCTCTTTAAAAATATTCTTTAAGGAAGGCGGAAGCTTTACACCAGGCTTAACAGAAAAGCTTAACCCATGCGCCTGCCCCGGTCCGTGATAAGGGTCCTGCCCTAAGAAGACTACCTTCACTTCCTTTAGTGGTGTGTATTTTAAACTATTGAATATATCTTCCTTTGCAGGATAAACCGTATACTGACTGTATTCCTCTTTCAGGAATTCTTCCAAGCTAGTAAAATACTCTTTCTGCCGTTCACGCTCTAAGAGCTGCTGCCAGTCATTATTAATTATATCCAACATAATAATCATCCTTTAACCTTCTGTATATTCTATCTTTACACTGTATCCAAGCTGTGAATAAAACTCTTTTATAGTCTTTTCGGCATTTGCTTCTGCCTTTTCCAATAAACCTTGTGACTCTGCTTCCTTCTTGATTTCCTCTTTAGCCTCATTGGCAAGCTGATAACCTTCTTCCCAATCTACATCTCCTCTAAATAAACCAGAAATAGAATATGTCTCTACTTGATCAAAGTCTATCGACGGCTCTTGCAAAATTTCTGCATGAGGAAGCTTGAGGCTAATCTCTTTTTTCTCTTCGTCAACTGCTATCCGGTCCGATTCTATTTCCTCCAGATTTACACCAGCAGTAACAGACCCAGGGACAACAAGAAGAATTTTTCGTTTTGTTCCAGGAATATCTGTACTGATTTCTTTTCCAAAGATTTCATTATCCTCTTTTTCCAGAATAACCTTCACAAATGCTTGCGAGGTAGCTAATGAGGATAAATCCTTCATCTGCTCAACAAAACTGCCTTCCTTTATGGCAGGTTCATCTGCCATTGCCATTTTCCAACATGCTATAATAATTGCTACCAAAACAAGTAAGAGGACAACCATAAAAAAAGCTCTTTTTATTCCCCGTTTTGTTCGATTGAAAATCCCTAGTTTTGGCAGGTAAGAACGCTGCTCTGCTTCCATTACTGCTGCCGCTTGCTCTCTTCGGCTCTGCTTCCAGTCTTTTCTCTTCATTCCTTCTCCCCTTTATTAATAGCTTATGTACTTTTTATTATATAGGGAAATTTGTCGAAAGTGGTGCATTTCACGTTTGTATCATTTTTCCAGTTTAGTAGAAACAAAATTTTATGTTTCACTATTAGTAAAATCGGATAAATAGTAGATAGAGAGAGCGACAGAAGCTCTATACAAATTCTAAGGAGGAATTAGATATGTATAAAGTAGAAGTAGTGGAAAATGGTGTACAAGCAACTAATGTGATTACACAATTAGAAAATCAAGGGTATACAAAGGAAAATATCTATATTTTCGCCCACGACAAAGATCGCTCAGAAGATTTGACTGCGGCCACTGAAACTGGTGATGTCAGCATGAAGGAACAAGGCTTAATGGACACAATTGGAAATGTCTTCAGAAAAAGAGGAGACGAGCTTCGTTCTAAAATGCAATCCGTAGGATTAACAGAAATGGAAGCGGAGAAATACGAAGAAGTGCTGGACACAGGAAAATTAGTAATCGTCGGACACCAGCAATAATTAATAAAGTCAGCCCAATGTTTAACGGGCTGACTTTTTTTATCCAAGCAGCTTGTCATATAGAGATTTAGCATACGTAACATCCTTTGTGTCATGCACAAGGGCTCTCCCATCTTCAAAGAGGACCAGCCTGTTTTGTTCCAGTTCAACAGAAAGCAAAAATGGATGGACCATTACTTTATAGCCGTTCTTCTTTAAACTGTCACCCAGCTTTATTAATGAGAGCTTCTTTGCATGGGAAGGCCTTATTTGGACCGTTTCTCTTCCGCACAGCACAGCTGTTTTTGTCTTGTTTTCCCCTTTTAAATATGGATAAGACCGCTCCGTTCCGCATGTTTGGCAGGCTGGGTTTTTGGCACGGCTTACCTTCATGCTGGAGTATGCATTCGACCATAAATCAAAGTGTAAAAAGCTTCCCCTTAAAGCCTGTCTGTCTTCAATAAGGATTTTCAGCGCCTCCGTAACTTGGTGCGTCACGACCATCTGGACAGCAGGTGCAATGATTCCGACTGTATCACAAGTCATGCCTTGTACAGGCAGCTTCTGAAGCAAGCAATTAAGACATGGAGTTTCCTCAGGAATTATAGTAAAACTCATTCCTGAACTCCCTACACATGCACCGTATATCCATGGAATATGATGATAAACGGCTAAATCATTTAAAAGCATTCTTGTTTCAAAATTATCTGTGGCATCGATTAGGACATCAGCATCTATCAAATATTGTTCTAGTAATTCTTTCGTTGCCTCTGCAACAACACCAGTGACAGCAGCAGAGGAATTGATCTCTTTCAGTCTTTTTTCAGCTGCAATTGCTTTCGGCACACGGCTAGTAGCATCCTCTTCTGTATACAGCTGCTGACGCTGGAGGTTTGAGAATTCCACATAATCCCGGTCGATGATTGTCACCTTGCCGACACCAGCTCTCACAAGCATTTCCGCAGAACTGGAACCAAGTGCGCCAGCTCCTACAATAAGCACCTGCTTTTTTTGAAGCTTCTCCTGACCGGCAGCTCCTATCTGGGGAAACAGCACCTGCCTCGAATAACGATTGTCCTTCATTTGCTTCATCCCCCGCTCACAGGTGGAATAAAGGCAATCACATCATTCTCTTCGATGATGTCATCATCGAAGGCAAACTCTTCGTTAATCGCCGTCATCACTGATTCCAACGGAAGATCACTATACTGCTGCGCTAGCTCTGCCTTTACTTCCTTCACCGTTTTACCTACCATATCGAGCTCTAGTTGGTCAGCGTTTACAATATCCTTTAATCCTGCAAAAAACAGCAGCTTATTCATATGTATCCACTCCTTCCGGCTTGCCGCTTGGATAGGCTTTTGTCTGCTTCTGGTTGCCTATCCATTCTTCCCCGTCTTCCCAATACTCCTTTTTCCAGATAGGCACTATTTCTTTAATTCTCTCAATTGCATAGCGGTTTGCCTCATAAGCATCATTTCTGTGAGGCGTCGATACTGCTATTACTACTGCAATATCTGTTATGTCAAGCTCACCGATTCGGTGAAATATCGCAACCTCTGCATTCTGCCATTTTGCTTTTATCTCAAGTCCTATCTGTTCCAGCTTTTTTCTGGCCATTGGTTCATATGCTTCATAGCAAAGCCTCATCGTCTTTTTGTTTCCTGTCATTTCTCTGACCGTTCCAATAAAGGTTGTAACAGCTCCTGCATTTCTGCTTATTACAAGATCAATTGCTTCCTGAACAACAATAGGTTCATGTACAATACGATAGTTCATAGCCTTCTCCCTTATACTGATTCTTTTAGTTTTAATTAAACCGAACTTTCCTGATTATTTCAATTATTAAACGAATCGAAAAAGCCTTTTTTAGGAATTCGCATACACTTATAATTTCAGTGGCATCTTAAAAGATAGACTTATTAATGCTAACTTAATGAAAAAAAAAACAATTAGTAGTATCATTAGCTTAAAATGAACTACAATAATTCCATCTATCTATTTGGATTAGAAACATCTTCGATGATTACATAGGGAGGCTTATACAATGAAAAAAGTATTAACTTTAGCTGGATCTGACTCAAGTGGAGGCGCAGGCATTCAAGCCGATTTAAAAACATTTCAGGAACTTGGTGTCTACGGAATGACTGCACTGACAACAATTGTTACAATGGATCCAAAAAACCACTGGCATCATAATGTTTTTCCGCAAGATATTGACACCGTTAAATCTCAATTAGAAACAATTCTCTCTGTCGGAATTGACGCTATGAAAACAGGAATGCTTGGTTCTGTTGAAATTATTGAAGAAGCTGCAAGGGTAATTGATGAAAATAAAATCAAGCATGTTGTTATCGATCCTGTTATGGTCTGCAAAGGGGAAGATGAAGTGCTTCATCCAGAAACAGCGGAGGCTCTTAGAGAATTGCTTGTTCCAAGAGCTACTGTTGTAACACCTAATCTGTTCGAAGCTTGGCAGCTGGCAAAAACCGATAAACCGATTAAAACAGTTGATGACATGAAGGAAGCTGCTGTAAAAATCCACGCATTAGGACCAAAATATGTGCTGATTAAAGGCGGCAGCAAATTGAATCATGACAAAGCAATAGATGTTCTTTATGACGGAAAAGACTTCACTGTACTAGAAAGTGATCTTGTGGACACAACTTATACTCATGGAGCAGGATGCACAAACTCTGCTGCTATCACAGCAGAACTTGCAAAGGGCAAATCAGTTGAAGAAGCTGTACAGGTAGCTAAGGATTTCATCACTGCTGCAATCAGCAACGGCTTCAAGCTGAATGAATATGTCGGCCCAACAATGCATGGTGCATACCGCAACCAAAGAAACGGCGCAGCTGTAAAGTAAAGCCGAAGGAGGGATAGCATGGATTTCATTCAAGCTGACAAGGTACAAGAGCAAATTAATGAGAAGGCTAAAAAGGAAGTTTATATTCATTTAGAAACAACAAACGGCGCCTACGCAAACCATAATGACGAATCCTTCTTTAATTCCGGCGCCTATATTCGCAACGCAAAGCTTGCTTATGAATATGGTAAAATCACAGGCAATGGACCATACCGAATTGGTCTTAAGACAGAAATTGGCTGGGTTTATGCAGAGGGAATCACTCATTATGAAGTAGATGATAAAGGACGTCTCCTTTTGGCAGGACTCGATTTTACAGGCAAGCTTGCTGTAGCATTGGAAATTAGTGAAACACCATTTGATTAATTTAGTTGAATTAGGCAGGAGGAAATAACATTGGAAAAAGAAAGACATGTTTTAGTCATCTTTCCCCATCCAGATGATGAAGCTTTTAGTGTTTCTGGAACAATAGCAAAGTATATTCATGACGGCACGCCTGTCACTTATGCATGCTTAACTCTGGGACAAATGGGCAGGAATCTTGGAAGTCCTCCATTTGCAACAAGAGAAACACTTCCGGATGTCAGGAGAGAAGAACTTCAAGAAGCAGCAAGAGTACTTGGCCTTGAAGATTTAAGAATGTTAGGCTACAGAGACAAAACGATAGAATTTTTGGATGACTCTGTTCTTGTCAATGAATTCACAGCATTGATTGAAGAGCTTAATCCATCGTTAATCATCTCGTTCTACCCTGGATATTCGGTTCATCCGGACCATGATGCCACGGCAGAAGGAGTTGTAAGAACATTAGAGAAAATAGAGCCATCAAAAAGGCCTAAGCTCCAATGTCTTGCTTTTTCCCGCAACTGCATAGAAGACTTAGGTGAACCAGATGTTCACGTTGACGTTCAAAATTTTGCAGAGAAGAAAATAGCAACGATCGCAGCACATCGTTCCCAAACACAGATGTATGCCTTGTCCTTGCAAGAGGGATTGAATAACCAAGATCCTGCTGTGCTGGAAAGACTGTACACAGAAAAATTATGGACATATAAATTCAAATAAAAAAAGGATGCGACCGCATCCTTTTTTTAATATTCTCTATTAAGCTCCAAGCTTGTTTCTTCTCGTTCAAGTAATTCCTTTGCCCGTTGGACATGATCGCCGTCTTCTGTCTTGATAATATTAACCAGCACTCTTTTCGTCAGCCTCATCATCAAGCCCTTCACATGGACCTTTCCTTCAAATTCTACTTGTGTGCCTTCTTGGATTTCTGCGAATCTGTAATCATAATCTACCAGCAATCCATTTGAATTGCTTCTCCGTTTAAATCCAACATTTTTTTCATAAGAAAGATACTCTATTTCAGCTGTTGCGTTTTTTCCACGCACTTTTCTTAGTTCTCTAAATTTAGTTCCAACCCCGATAGGGCCATCTGTCAGCTTCTCCGTTTCCTCAACATTACTCATGTACTCCGGTGCGTAGCTCATATTGGCAAAGTAGGCAAAAACAACATCTACTGGTTCTGTTATGATGACACTTGCACGAAAGTCTGCCATATTTCCACCTCATATTATATTCTATCTATTAATCTAGCTATTATTTGAAATACTTTTTATAAGTATAACCGATTTTCATAAAAGACTCTATTTTATTGCCAAGCTTATTTAAAAAAGCAGCAATAGTCACAAATTATAAAAATGAGTGATTACTCACTTTACATTATCTTTTATAGATTTTATTATTAAAGTGAGTAATCACTCATTAAAAGACAGGAGGAGTCATTTTGGCAGAAAAACCAGTTGTAGCTATTCATAAACTCTCCAAAGCTTTTGGCAAGCGTCCTGTATTAGAAAATATTAATCTAGAGGTGCAGCAAGGAGAAATATTAGGTCTGCTTGGACCTTCAGGTGCTGGGAAAACAACACTTGTAAAAGCAATGATTGGCCTTGAAACACCAAGCAGTGGAAGTGTAACAGCACTTGAGACAGCCATGCCTAACCTCAAAATCATGGAGAAAATTGGCTATATGACGCAAGCTGATGCCCTATATCATGATTTAACAGCACTTGAGAATCTCCAGTTTTTTGCGAGGCTTTATGGGTTGAAAAAGGCTCAAAGAAAGGAGCGGATTGAAGAGGCTGCTCATCTTGTTAACTTAACAGAACATCTCCATAAAACAGTTTCTCAGTATTCAGGCGGTATGAAACGGAGATTGTCTATTTGCATCGCTCTGTTAAATAAACCACAACTTCTTATTTTAGACGAACCAACCGTTGGCATAGATCCTGTTCTCCGTAAAAGCATTTGGGAAACATTCCGCAGTCTTAAAGCCTCAGGCACTTCTATCATTGTGACAACACATGTGATGGATGAAGCCGAAAAATGTGACAGACTGGGTATGATTCGCAACGGCAGAATCATCGCATTAGGATCTCCAGATGAACTGATGGCCCGCTGTAATGCCCGAACAATGGAGGAAGCTTTCTTATATTTTGGAGGGGTTAACGATGAGAATTAGAGCATTAGTCATCCGTATCTTACAGCAATTTTATCGGGATAAAAGAACAGTCGCTATGATGATAGTTGCACCAATTTTTATTTTAACAATGGTTCATCTTGTTTTTAACGGTGATGGCTATGAACCTACAATTGGGCTCATTAATCCTCCGAGCAACATAGAAAATGCCTTTACCAATGATTCCACAACCCTTTATAAAACAGAAAAATCTGCGCTCACTGACCTGGCTGCAGGCAAGATAGACGGTTATCTTCTTATTGGCAAGGACCTTAGCATTATGGTCGAAGGCAGTGATCCAAGTATAAGTAAATCTGTACTTGAAGCGGTTCAGTCAGCCCTTCCTGCTGGGACAGATGTTCCTAATATGAGGATAGATACTTTGTATGGTGAAGAAGAAATGAGCCAATTTGACTCCTTTGGTCCCATTCTACTTGGTTTTTTTGCCTTCTTTTTTGTCTTTCTTGTCGCAGGCGTTTCCTTTTTGAGAGAAAGGACATCCGGTACATTAGAAAGACTTTTCTCTAGCCCAATTAGAAGATGGGAACTAGTTCTCTCTTACGTAATTGGCTTTGGATTATTCACCATGCTTCAATCTGCGATTATTGTTTTATTTGCAGTATATATTCTAGGGATGATAAATGAAGGCTCTGTATTTCTTGTTTTGCTGATTACACTTATCCTGTCCTTAACAGCACTGACACTTGGCATTTTATTGTCTACCTTTGCTAAAAATGAGCTGCAAATGATTCAGTTTATTCCAATTATTGTGGTACCACAAGTGTTTTTTTCAGGATTGTTTCCTTTAGAGACTATCTCTCGAACCATCAGCTGGATTTCTGTTGTTACGCCATTGTACTATGCTGGCAATGCCATGAAGGATGTTATGATTAGAGGAAAGGATTTAACAGAAATCGGTGGCCCGATTCTCGTTTTGCTCGCCTTTTCCACCCTTTTTGTACTAATCAATATAGCAGCATTAAAGCGGCATCGAAGTATATAACATACTAGGCAAAGTTATTTCTAAATAGGTTTTCTGCATTTTTCATTGTACAATAGGAGAAAGATCCTGCAATTAAAGGAGCGTCTCATGAGTAATCAAGAATCCATATTAGACTTCATTCTTAAAGATGAAGATAATGTGACAGAAAAGCAAAAACAAATAATCGCAGCAGCAATTGAAGCCTTTTCCGAAAAAGGGTTTGCAGCAACTTCCACGAGCGAAATTGCCAAAAAAGCTGGCGTCGCCGAAGGAACAATCTTCCGTCATTACAAAACAAAAAAAGACTTACTGCTAAAGCTTCTTTCTCCTATGCTTTCAAAGCTGATTGCACCAGTTGTGCTAAAGGATTTTAATAAAGTATTGGATGCAGAACATCACAGCTTTGAGGATTTTCTTCGAGCGGTCGTCAAAAACCGGATGGAATTTCTGCAAAAGAATGAAGCACTTTTTAAAATTCTCATACAAGAAATTCCCTTTCATCAAGATTTAAGAGAAATTTTCATTGAACAAATTGCCTCAAAGGTGTTCAAGCGGTTGCAGGAAATCATGGATTTCTATCAGAAGAAGGGCGAAGTAAAAGAAATGCCCAGCCTTTCTGCTGTACGTCTAACAGTCACTTCTATCATTGGATATTTCATTGCCCGGCACCTCATCATCCCTGATTTTAATTGGGATGATGAAGCTGAAATCGAAAGAACGCTTGAATTCATATTAGCCGGCCTTGCCCCTTAAAAGGTACATTCACAAAAAAATCCCCTGTAGCCACTTGGCCAACAGGGGATTTTCATATATGTAAGTTTTCATCATGCCTCTAGAGCAAGCTTAATCGCTTTGCCAACACCGCTTTCTTCGTTTGTTGCTGTCACAAAGTGGCACTGTCTTTTAATTTCATCATCAGCATTTCCCATTGCCACTGCTCGTCCAACCTTCAGCATCATGGACAAATCATTATAGTTGTCGCCGATTGCCATTGTGTCCTGTAGCGAAATTCCTCTTGACTGTACAAACTCCTCTAAAGCAATGCCCTTTTGAGCTTCCACTGCTGTTATTTCCATATTTTCCTTGCCTGATGCACTGACTGCAAGCTTTGAAATTTGCTTTAATTCTTCTCTTACCTTATTTAATGTGACTGGTTCAAAGTGGAATGCCAGCAGCTTGTAAATAATCTGGTCTTCATCCTCAAACAGTACAGCATAACTGTCCAGCTGATTAACCTCCTGCAAACGCTCCTCTGCAGCCTGCTTAATTTCTTCCATGTCTTTTATATGCCCATTTACAGTAAAAATGTCCATAATCAACGATCTGGCCATTGTCTTATCCAAAGTGTATGTTCCTCTATTTGTGTAAACTTCATAATAAACTTGATTGCTATGCAGAATTTCCGCAACTTCCTTTGCAAGTTCCTTGCTTAGTGGATTTGTATGGATAATTTCATGTGCGCTTGTGCGGATTTCCGCTCCATTTGCACAAATCATCGGTGTGATAATACCTGCATCCTTCAGCAAATCGCCTGCTTCTTCATAAGCACGACCTGTTGCAATCACGACCTCCACTCCGCTCTCCTGTGCGAGTTTAATCGCCTCACGGTTTTCCGTTGTTATTTGCTGAGTTGATGTCAGCAGCGTGCCATCCATGTCTATCGCAATACATTTTACCATTCTTTGAACACCCTTTTTATTTATTTGCGGAAGGAGTAACACTAGTAAAGTTTAGCGCTTCCAACCTTCCTAAAAAAAATTTAATCTTGTAGCCAATATCTTTATGATACCATGTATCCACCAATTTTAATAACACCCCGCTTTGTAGTGCTTCCACTCTTCTTCAACAGGGTATTTTTGTCATATTTGTGAACTAATATTGTGAACATTTTTCAAACACTTTGTGATTTATAACGCAGAATTATCCTTTTTCATTATGATATAGCTATCATTTGGAAAAGGAGACGATAGAGGCACAAACAACTGTACAGCAGCTTTTTTAAAGAGTAAAGAGACTAAAAAACACATTCAGGTTGCTGCTCTAACATGCTACTGATTCCAAATGTTTTTTTCTTTTTCACTGGTTAGTCAACGATATTTATCGCAATTTTAATTATCATGTTCACAAATTCACATTTTTAAGAACAAGGAGGAAAAACACATGGATATGGTGTTTTTATCACGTTTGCAATTTGCTTCCACCACCATCTTTCATTTCTTCTTCGTGCCAATTTCCATCGGCTTAGTATTCATGATTGCTATTATGGAAACGATGTACGTTAAAAGCGGAAATGAAGAGTATAAAAGAATGGCAAAATTTTGGGGAAAGTTATTTCTTATTAATTTTGTCATCGGAATCGTTACAGGGATACTTCAAGAATTCCAGTTTGGTATGAACTGGTCGAACTACTCCCGCTTTGTAGGAGATGTTTTCGGTGCTCCCCTTGCGATTGAGGCATTGCTTGCCTTCTTTTTAGAATCCACCTTCATCGGGCTCTGGATTTTCGGCTGGGATCGGTTATCCAAGAAGGTTCACCTTGCCTGCATTTGGCTGACATCTTTCGGTACGATTATGTCTGCCTTCTTTATTCTTGTGGCAAACAGCTTTATGCAGCATCCTGTCGGTTATGAAATCAACAATGGCAGAGCAGAAATGAATGACTTTTTGGCACTTCTTACAAACGGGCAGGCACTTGTTGAAATTCCCCATACTGTTCTCGGGGCTTTGGCAACAGGAGCTTTCCTTGTTACAGGGATAAGCGCAATTAAACTATTAAAAAAACAAGATGTTTCTTTCTTCAAAAAATCGTTCCAAATTGGGATTGCAGTTGCGTTAATTTCGACATTTTTGACAATGGTCGCAGGTCACGCACAAGCTCAATATTTGGTGAAAACACAGCCAATGAAAATGGCAGCGAGTGAAGGTCTTTGGGAACATAGCGATGATCCGGCATCATGGACTGTTTCTGCTTTTATTAATGTCGACAAAAAGGAAAACACAGGTGAAATTAAAATACCTTATCTGCTCAGCATTCTTTCCTACAATACTTTGGACGGCAGCGTAAAAGGGATGAATGAGCTTCAAGAAGAGTATACGCAAAAATACGGGGAAGGAGATTATATTCCTCCTGTTAAAACAACGTTTTGGAGCTTCCGCATCATGGTTGCTGCTGGAGTTGCCATGTTTGTGTTAGGCATTTACGGTGTTTACTTGGCCTGGAAAAAGAAACTTGTTTCTAAACCAAATAAGTGGTTCTACCGTTTTATGGTGGCAGGTATATCCTTGCCATTTATAGCCAATACTTCAGGATGGATTATGACAGAAATAGGAAGGCAGCCATGGACAGTTTTCGGTCTTATGCAAACAGCAGACAGTATAAGTCCAAGTGTCAGTGCAGGCCAAGTCTTATTTTCCATCATCACGTTCTGCACCGTCTATGCAATACTGGCTGTAATCATGATTTTCCTTTATGTGAAGGTAATCAAAAAAGGCCCGTACAAAATGGACGCAAAAGAGCAAAAAATCAACAATGACCCATTTGCAAAGGAGGGTTTCCATGTTTGATCTAGGTGTACTTTGGTTTATCTTAGTTGCTGTCTTATTCATCGGGTTCTTCTTTCTAGAAGGATTTGATTTCGGTGTCGGCATGTCCACACAGTTAATTGCCAGAAATGATATGGAAAGACGAATTCTCATTAACACAATCGGCCCATTCTGGGACGCAAATGAGGTTTGGCTGATAACAGCAGGAGGAGCGCTATTCGCTGCCTTCCCTCATTGGTATGCAACATTGTTCAGCGGATTTTATACACCGCTTGTCGTCGTGCTGCTTGCTTTAATTATTCGTGCAACAGGTTTTGAGTTCCGAGCAAAAGGAAATCACCCATTGTGGAAAAAGACATGGGACATCTGCATATTTTTAGGCAGTCTCCTTCCCCCACTCTTGTTTGGGGTTGTGTTTGCCTGCTTTATACAAGGACTTCCAATTGACAAAAATATGGAGCTTAATGCCGGCTTTTTCGATATTGTTAATGTTTACACACTAACAGGCGGCATTACTGTCCTTATGCTTTGTCTAGTTCACGGGCTTATGTTTACAACAATCCGGACTGTCGGCGATTTGCAGGACCGCGCCCGCAGCCTTGGCCAAAAACTACTGCCGCCATTAGGTATTTTATTAACAGCATTTACTGTAATGACATATATCAAAACGGATATCTTCGAAAGACAAGGCACCATCCTTTCCTTCCTGTTCGGAATCGGTGTTATTGCATTTGTTCTGAGCGGATATTTCATTTCTAGGAAAAAGGACGGCTGGGCATTTGGAATGACAGGTGCTGTCATTGCCCTCTCCTTTATATCCATTTTTATCGGCTTATTCCCAAGACTGATGATCAGCTCGATCAACAGCACATTTAGCTTAACGGTTTCCAATGCAGCCTCCGGCCATTATTCCTTAAAGGTAATGACCATTGTCGCACTTACCTTGCTGCCTTTTGTATTAGGGTATCAAATTTGGAGCTATATTGTATTCCGTAAACGCGTTACAGAAAAGTCCCATCTGGAGTACTGATGGATAAAAACTTAATGAAGTCAAAAGGAATCAAGCCGATTCTTGCATTGCTAGCTGTTTCAACAATCTTTCAAGGTGCCGCCATTATTCTGCAAGCCAAGTGGCTTGCAGAGGCGATCACCTCTTTATTTAATGGGGAAAAAATTCAAGAACAATATGAGACGATCATATTGTTCTTGTTGGCATTTCTGGTTCGCCATCTTCTCCAGCTCTTCCAGCAGAGCATCTCCTCTCGCTTTGCTGAAAAAACGAGCAGGGAACTGCGCTCCCGTCTTATCAATAAATTGTTTCAGCTTGGACCGAAATATACGAAAAAACAAGGGAGCGGAAATATATCAACACTTGTACTTGAGGGAATATCCCAATACAAAGGTTATGTAGAGCTGATTTTGCCAAGGATGATCAGCACTGCCGTGATTCCGCCAATGATATTACTCTTTGTTTATTGGAAGGATTGGATTGCAGGCATCATTCTGACCATTACCATGCCAATTTTAATAGGTTTTCTTATCCTTGTTGGGCTAGCGGCAAAGGGGCAAATGAACAGACAGCTCGCAACATATCGAATTCTTTCCAATCACTTTCTCGATTCTTTGAGAGGATTGGAAACACTTAAGTTTCTGGGAAAAAGCAAAAAACACAGTGACAATATTGTTAAAGTCAGCGAACAATATCGGACTGCCACGATGAAAACACTGCGTGTCGCTTTCCTATCTTCTTTTGCACTGGACTTTTTCACTTCGTTATCTGTTGCTTCTGTTGCCGTTAATTTAGGTGTCCGCCTTATCAATGAGAACTTGATGCTGCTGCCGGCACTGATGATTTTAATTTTAGCACCTGAATACTTTCTGCCAGTCAGAATGGTTGGAGCTGACTATCATGCTACATTAAATGGCAAAGAAGCAGGTGCATCCATCTTGGGAATTCTCGATGAGAAAAGTGATGATATTTCGAGTAGGCAAGATGCAGATATACAGGGCATTTCTTCCATTTCATTTGAGCATGTTGGCTACCAGCATGCTCAAAGTGAACAGTTTACACTTAAAGATATTTCCTTCCATATTAATGGCAGTAGAAAGGTTGGAATTGTCGGTGAAAGTGGCGCAGGGAAATCAACACTTATCGACTTGCTCAGCGGTTTCTCTGCAAATACAGAGGGAACCATTTTGCTAAACAATAAAGCTATCCCTAGCCTCATGCAAGAAAAATGGCGACAACAAACGGTTTATATCCCACAGTCGCCGTATATTTTCAGCATGACATTGCGAGATAATATTAAGTTTTACTGTCCAGAAGCGAAAGATGAGGACGTGGAAAATGCCTTACGAGCAACTGGATTGGAAGCATTGTACCGCTCCCTTCCAAATGGACTCGATGAAATGCTTGGTGATGGCGGCAGGACACTCAGCGGCGGACAAGAACAGCGGATTGCATTAGCTAGGGCCTTCCTAACCGATCGGAAAGTCATGCTGCTAGACGAACCTACGTCCCACTTAGATATTGAAACAGAGTACGAATTAAAGGAGACAATGCTTCCATTATTTGAAGATAAGCTTGTCTTTTTAGCAACACACCGCCTTCATTGGATGAAGGACATGGATCAGATTTTCGTAATGGAAGACGGTAAAATAGTTGAAAACGGCACACATGAAGAGCTTGTAACAGCAAAAGGAAGCTATTACAAGCTGCTGACACAGTAAGGAGCTGCTAATCATGAAAGAAGACAAATGGATATTTCCGTTTATGAGAGAAAACGCTGGACGAATCCTAATCATTCTCTTATTGGCCATCTTGGCACTCGGTACAGGAGCAATGCTCACCTTTACGTCCGGCTTCTTGATCAGCAGATCTGCTATGCCGATTGAAAACATCCTGATGGTTTATATTCCCATCGTCGGTGTGAGGGCATTCGGAATCAGCCGAGCTGTGTTCAGCTACCTGGAAAGACTGGCAGGTCATGATGCGGTGCTGCGTATATTATCGAAAATGCGCATTAAGCTTTACCGTATTTTAGAGCCACAGGCACTTTTCATTAAAAGCCGCTTCAAGATGGGCGATATGCTCGGTGTGCTGGCTGAAGATATTGAACAGCTGCAATATATTTACTTGAGGACGATTTTCCCTACAATTGCCGCCTTTGTACTTTATATCATCGTCATCTGCTCTATCGGAATTCTTGATATTCCGTTTGCGATCTTAATGGCCATATATTTAGCATTGCTGCTTATTGTGTTTCCGATTTGCTCTCTCTTTTTAATGAGAAAAAAACAAACAGACTATAAACAGCGGAGGAACGGGCTATATCAAAGATTGACTGACAGTGTTTTAGGCATCACAGATTGGGTTATCAGCGGGCGCTCTGGCAGCTTTATTTCCTCTTATGAAGAAGATGAAGTCTCTGCTGCTCAGGTAAACAGCAGGCTAACAAGCTTTTCAAGATGGCGTAATTTTGCACAGCAGGCAGTTTCTGCATTAGTTATCACTTCTTTGCTTGTTTGGTCTGCTGAACAGTATGCACAAGGGCATATACCAGCTACATTGATTGCCGCAATAGTTTTAGTAGCATTACCTATACTGGACGCACTTCTCGTCGTTTCCGAGGCATTCGAAAGAATTCCAGGCTATCAGGATTCCTTGAACAGACTAAAAAAAATAGAAAACGGTGCTGAACAAAAAATTAGCGCACAGGAAACTGCTGCAAAAGAAGATTCTGTTCACATTAAGCTCGAGCAAGTTTCCTATTCCTACACAAAAGCTGATATTCCTTCCGTTCAAAATGTTTCTGTGGATATCCCACAAGGAAAAAGAATTGCAGTTATCGGCAGAAGCGGTGCTGGAAAATCAACATTATTAAAGCTAATCCAAGGAGCGATTCCTGCTCAAGTTGGAAGAGTATCCTATAATGGAAAGACTGCTTGCGTTCAGATGGACTCTTCAGCAATCATTTCTGTACTAAATCAAAATCCTCATCTTTTTGATACAACGCTAAGAAACAATGTGCTGTTAGGATCAGAAAATGCTGGTGACAAGGAATTAAATGAGGCAATTAACCTTGCCAAGCTCAGTGATTTAGTCCAAAAACTGCCAGAAGGACTGGATACATTTATGCAGGAAACAGGGCAGCGCTTTTCTGGAGGCGAAAGACAGCGTGTCGCATTAGCAAGAATTCTCTTAAAAGACACACCAGTAGTCATTTTAGATGAGCCAAATGCAAGCCTAGATCCTCGTACAGAAAAGGAGCTTCTGCAGACCATCTTTACCGCTCTAGAGGGAAAATCAGTCATCTGGATTACTCATCATTTAGTCGGCGTAGAGCATATGGATGAGATTCTCTTTATGGAAGCAGGCCAGATAGTAATGAGGGGCACCCATACGGAACTTCTGAAAGAGAAACGCTACAGACAGCTATATGAACTGGATCATCCAGATTTTCTCTTGAAAAAGATGAGGCATGATTAACTGCCTCATCTTTTTGTTTATTATTTATGTCGTTACGACTTGCCCGCCGTTTATATGAATAACTTCCCCTGTCGTGTAGCTTGAATCATCAGACGCCAGGTATACATAAGCAGGCGCAAGCTCAAACGGCTGGCCGGCCCGTTTCATTGGTGTATCAGTTCCGAAAGTCATAACATTCTTTTCAGAAAAGCTTGCCGGAATCAATGGTGTCCAAATTGGACCAGGCGCAACAGCATTCACCCTGATTTTCTTTTTAGCCAACGACTTAGATAACGACCTTGTCAATGTAAGAATTGCACCCTTTGTAGCTGAGTAATCAATTAAATCCTTATTTCCCTCATATGCAGTGACAGAAGTTGTATTAATGATGGAACTTCCCGCCTTTAAATGAGGAAGCACAGCCTTTATTAAGTAAAAGAATGAAAATATATTCGTCTCAAAGGTATTCAGCAATTGTTCCTTTGTAATGTTAAGAATGCTCTTTTGTACAAATTGTACGGCATGGTTATTGACTAATATATCAATTTTTCCAAAACGCTGGATTGCCCTTTGTGCAACAACCGCTGCGTTTTCTTCGACTCTGAGGTCTGCTGCAATAAATAAACTTTCTCCGCCCAGCTGTTTAATTCGCTGCTCTGTCTCTTGGGCATCTCTGTGTTCATTTAAGTAAACGATAACGACCTTTGCCCCTTCCTTTACAAAGGCATATGCTGCTGCCCTGCCAATACCGCTGTCGCCGCCTGTAATAATTGCCACTTTCCCCTTGAGCTTGCCGCTGCCTTGATAGTTGGGATTTTCTGAAATAGGCAGTGGGTTCATCTCATATTCAAAGCCTGGCATTCTGTTCTGATGCTGCGGGGGAAAGGCAATGGGGATCGTTTTCACTTCTTGCTTTTGATCATAATATGGATATTCGGGATACATTATATTCGCACTCCTTTGGGCCTTTGTCTTTACATATGGTATGCCCAGTAAGAAGAAGTGGTGCATTATGACAGAATATCAGCGAGCACTGCGTCTGTCGCAGACATTAAATCCTTAACTTCCAGTTCAATCTGCAGACCTATTTTTCCTCCGCTGACAACAATGGACGGCAGCCCATCTGCACCTTTATCAAGCACTGTTGTATATTTTTTCTTCATGCCCACAGGTGAGCAACCGCCTCTAATATAACCTGTAAGCTTTTGAATATCTTTTACTGCTGCCATTTCAACCTTTTTAGCATGAACTGCTTTTGCTGCTTTTTTTAAATCTAGCTCCTCGGCAACTGGAATAACAAAAACATAAACCTCCTTCCCCCCATCTTGGACAACAAGTGTTTTATACACAATCTTATTATCAACACCAATCTTGTCCGCTACAGAAACACCGTCAATTTTTCCATCTTTATTTTCATACGAGTGAATTTTATAACTGACGTTTAATCCATCCAGAATTCGCATTGCATTTGTTTTTCCTTTGGCCATTTAATCACTTCCCACTCTCTACTCTCTTTTTTTCATTATAGCTCATCCCTTTCTCTAAATCCCGCCCATTACCAGAACCTATTTTTAAGATGTGCCATATAGTATTGGAAAGCTTCCTTATTTCAGCAGGAAGCAAAATGCTTTCGGACTATTGGAGGAATAATGATGAAACCATCCTATCAAGATGCACTAGCTTACTACGGGGTAAACGGTGCCCATCCTGGCGGACTTTCCTTGACCAAATACTTGCTGCAGCAAGAAAGAATAACATCAACAACACAACTTTTAGACGCAGGCTGCGGCACAGGACAAACCTCCGCCTTTATAAAAAAAGATTATCCATGCTCTGTCACAAGCATCGATCTTCATCCAACAATGATAAAAAGAGCAGCAATCCGTTTCCAAAGGGAGAACTTACCTATCAGACTGCTTGAAGGCAGCGTTGAAAAGCTTCCTTTTCCTGATGGAAGCTTCGATATTATTCTTGTAGAATCTGTCCTTATCTTTACAGATATCCACAGATCTTTGAGTGAGCTAAAGCGAGTGCTGAAGCCAAATGGTGTCGTCCTTGCATTGGAAATGACATCTGAAAGGGATTTGACACCAGCAGAACAAGGCAATATGCGGGCTGTGTATGGTATTGACAGGGTATATACAGAAGGAGAATGGGTGCGCAGCTTAGTGAACGCAGGATTTACAAATGTAGACATAAAGCTGTCTCATACTGTTTTCTCCCATATGTATGCCAATATGGAAGCCGAAGAAGAGGAAATGGATTTTACTGTTTCAAGAAATATGGAAATGGAAAATAAGCTATCAGAGCATGCGCAAATCTTATACACATATGGAAATTTCATTGGTTATCGTGTTTACAGGGCCTCTTTGTAAACGAAGGAAACCTCCTGAAAAATCAGGAGGTTATTTTTCATTTAATAAAGATTTGTGTATCCAAATAGCAGCCTGAGAGCCATCCCCCATCGCAATCGTCACTTGTTCGGAATGAGCAACAACATCTCCAGCAGCCCAAACATTCTCGACATTTGTCATCTTTGTTCTGCCATCAACCGTTATATGGTTGTTATCCATGACTTGAACGCCAAGCTGTCTGGCCAGTTCTGACTTAACAATATTGCCGCCAAATGCAATAAAGCTGTGTTCTCCTTCAAGAAATTCTCCATCTTCTAATGTATAACCTTTCAAGTTGGATCCTTCTGCTTCTACCTTTTTAATCTGCTTATTTATGACAGGAATATGATGCTCGTCCAGCTTCTTCTGCACTTCCTCATCAATTGCTTCACCGCCGTGATTAATGTAAACTAGCTCCTGCGTCCAATAAGTCAATGTTAATGCCATATTAGCACCGACTTTGCCATTGCCGATAACAATCGTCTTCTTGTTCTTAACCTCATATCCGTCACAATCTGGACAAAGATAAACACTGATACCTAAACAAGGATATAGCTCAGGAAATGGCGGAATATTATCAATGATACCAGTTGCGAGCAATAGTCTTTTCGCCTCAAACTCCCCTGCTTCTGTATAAATATGAAAAGAGTCACTTTGCTTCTCTACTTTAGTAGCGGCAGCAGCAAGAAACTCGACACCAAGGCTTTCTGCATGCTGCTTTCCCTTCTGACGCAGCTCGACACCGCTGATACCGTCCGGATAGCCAAGGATATTATGATAACTCCTGCAAAGAGTAGACCTGCCCTTTTCTGAATCAATCACCAATACATTATGTTTATACCTGCCAAGCTGAATAGCCGCCTGCAAGCCAGCGATACCTCCGCCAATAATTGCACAATCCAATGTTTTCTTCATTATGAACTCCTCTTATTAAAGTTTATCGGTTTTATTAGATTTCCTGAATCGAATGATGTTTATACAAGGCGAAATGGTGAACATCTTTTTTACTGTTTTTCCCAAAATAGACATGAAAACTTTTCAAGTTGGCTATAATAAGTCATAATAGATTCAGCAACCCCAAATTAAGGAAGTGGTTTTGTTTGCAGCTGGTAAAAAGGGAGCTTGCGCGCTTATTAGACGATCACAGCAGATGCCCTGATTTTCTTATAAAAAGGGAAATCGAAATAGACATACAATTATTAAAGGAAGCTATTTCCATCTTCGAAGAACAGCAGAACAGCTTCCACCAGAAAGAAACCTGAATATATGAATATCTTGCAAAGGCAAATTTTACGAAAGTAAAAGACGCAAAGCCACGGACCTAAGATAGACAACCTATTATGGCCGCCGGGCTGCCAGGATCCTTTATAGTTCCATTAATACCCCAATAGAAAAAAGCATAACTTCTAATGAAATTATGCTTAAAAGTATCTCTTATAAACTTTAGTCCTTCATTACTCATATCCATTTACTCTAATATTATATCTTTGCGATTCTCTGTTGAGATAACAATATATCTCATCCAGGGTCACCCTCTTTTGATAGTAGAATGTATCCGTTCTTTCAAGAGCGTTTGCAAATACAAACTTTGCATCTCCTGTACCAAAGCAGACTTCAATTAAAATTAAGCCAGAAAAATATTGAGATCTTCTTCAGAGTTTCCAGCACTTACTCCTTCTAACTGCAGTATTCTGCTTATATTTTGTTCAATAGATATAGCAAAAAAACTTTTTAAAGGTAATAAATAGTGCTCTTTAATAATCAATTGGTATACTGGAACTCACTGTGTTTCCTTTACTGCCAACATATGTTATAGACGATTGCGCTTCGTCTAGCTGTTTTAGCTTAACAGCATTATTTTCACGTATAAGCATATCGCTAGGTATTCCAGCCAAAGACATCGCAATCCATAATTTATTTTCATTAACAGTTGGCCTGCCGATATTAAATTGTGGATGCTCTTTCATAAACGGACTGATATACCTCGCAAAATAGTAGTCCAACAATCTATTAAGTAAGAAGTATTTTTGCCGCATCTTTTTCTGATTTGAATTGTTTTTTCTGTTTTAGATAAGGCTCATTCTGCCTCTCTACAATAACTAAATCAAACTCCCATATTTCCCTTTTCTTTTCTAACACATAGTAATTCTTATATGGAGGAACAATTTCCTTTATATAGTTTCCCTTAACCTCTGTTATTTTCCTATACCTGACTAATAATCATTAATATCGCTCACCTCGTTTGTTATTCCTCAAGTTCTAAAAGGCAACATATAAATAAAAAGCATTATTTTAAAGGAAACACCTTTTAAAATAATGCTTTAGCATTGTTACTTTTTAAAGTAAATTCTCTTAAGATTTTCTATATCTTTAGCAGCAGTAGTACCTTCCTTTCGAGCTAAAGGAAGGCTATTTTTATTAACTTGCTTTAAATAGAAACTATAATTGTACATGACAACAAAAGCTGGCGATTTTTAACTATCGATATCTTTTTACCATTTGTAATATGATAGTAAATCTCATAATTCTCCTAATTCCTTAAAATAGTTCGTTATCTATAAACTCCTTTATTTGAGTACTAGGAATTATCTTTCTTTCTACAGGTAAATTGTTGAATTCCATAATTGGCTCTATAATTTCTACTAATGCATCAATGTCTTCTATTCTAACGTTTTTCGTAAACACAAATTGCTCCTGTTTCTCGAACCCTTTATTATGATAATCCTCGGAATCACTGCTCACTAATTTAATTTTTCCATCATTTATCACTAATTCCCCTATTGCAAAAGTATCATATTCTTTTCCTTTATATATCACCTTATATTTTCGTTCAAATATTAACTCAATCTCATCAATGTCTACTTCTTTAATAAATATATTATCATGAACATTGCCACCTAAATCCACTAATACCTTAAATCCACTTTCCTTTTTATTACTCTTTAATCTATACGTATTATTACGTATATTTAGAGGATAATTTGCACTTTTATATCTAGCGTATCTCGCCATATATGTAACACCACCCTAATTATCTTTAACCCATCCAACTTCTTCATCAAAAATAAATTTGAAAACAGGTTCCCCTGTTTTGCTATCTCTAATAATCAACAAATCTCCATCAACAAACTTTCTTGCTTGTTGGTAGTATTCTGGAAGAACAACTTCTCTGCTTCCTGTAAAACCTCTACCTGTGTACGGATAGGAATCAGGTTTAGGCTCCCATCTTGGGATAGATAACTGTTCAGGTTCTAGTATCTTATATTCTATTGTTCCAAAAAAATTATCTGGACTTCCAACAGACTCTGATATACCGTCAATACCGTTTGTTATTTTAAATGCTGTATTATTATAATCCAGACGAGCCCCCTCAAATTTCTCTTCTAAAGTTATCAACTTTTCTGTATGCTCCTTCACAGCAGTAAACCCTCTTACTCCACTATATTCTTCATTATAAAGATAATTGTATAGATCACTTTGTGGAATTACTTTTGCCATTGGAGTATTTTTTGGCGGTAAGCCTATTTCATCTCTAATTAAATTAACTTTCTGAAAATCTTCTTCACTTAATAATTTATCTGGATGTAATAAAACCAAAAATTCATCAACTGAATAACCATACTTCTCTAAAATAATTTGTATAGATTCACTAGTTTTAGTTTTTATTGGCCCATTTTTAAGTTGTGGTCTTTGTTGCCCAGACAACAAACTCAAAGCCTTATCCTTTTCCCCGCTAACAGACTCCACTGCCTTACTTTCTGCTTTTACAGTATCATCGATGTGGACAATTCCGGTTTCTGTCACAAGTTTAGGTGAGCTGCTGATACGCTGTGTGACGTCATCAATCCAGCCTTTCCCCATACTTGTCGCTTCCCGCGCCATAGTTGGCACAAAGGGCAGCCCTGCAAAAATGCCTTGGGCAAGGCTTGCATGCCTTTGCTCGTCTGTTAGTTCGTTGCCGAACATGTCATTGCCTGTCATGTATTCGGACAGGCCGTTTGCTGCGATTAGACCGTAAAGGCCCATTTCTGTTTTCTCTAAGGCGGAGAAGGTGCTGGCACTTCTGTATGCATCGAGAGCATGATCGGCTGCTGTGATGGCTTTCGTTGCGGAGTAAATGCCTTTGCCGCCTTTGATGGCCCGTCCTGCCCAGCCGACTATTGGTATAAATCCTGCTGCGGCCATGGCTCCTGCTGTGACGCGCTGACCGGCTGAAAGCTTTTCTCCTGTTACGGGGTCGACGCCGTCTTTTGCCCTAAGATAATCATAATAGCCGGAGAATTCTCCTGCAAATGTTTTGGTCCCTTCCCATAGATCTTCGTACCATGGCCGGTTTGCTATTTCTCTCGCTTCTTTTTCCTCTTTTTTGAAGCTGAGATATGCATCTGTTTGTGCTTCTGCTTCAGATTTGAGCTGATACACTTCGCTTGTTAGGTAAGCGTCTGCGTTAAAATGAATTGGTGATATATCGCTGCCCTGTTTTGTAGCTTCAAGGAGGGCGCGGAAAAGGGCTGCCACGTAGAATTCTTCTCCTTCTGAGGAGAGGTATTCTTCTAATAACTCCTGGTCGGTTTGCCCGACGGCATCTAGTGTATCGGTCCTTTTCTTTCTAGCTTCTACCATTTCGTTGTCGAACCGCTCTCTAGAAAAAGGATCGAGGGATATCAGATCCTCGATCTCTGCGAAAATATTTTGGAGAGCTTTGCGCTGCTCACTGACCATTTCATCTGCCTGTCGTTCTTTATAAAGCAGCGCTTCTTCAAGAAAGCCAGTTTCCACTCTAGTATTGCTGCCTAAGTTCTTATCCTCCAGCTTGCCTTGCACACCTTCAAAAAAGGCAATTTGCCTGTCTATCAGGCGCTGCCATGCTTCTGTTACTTCTATTTGACCTCTGTAAAATCCTTTAATTGCCTCTGCGCCTCGCCCCTCAAATTCATTTAGTTCAACAATGTCTTGAAAGGCTTTGCGCAGCTGTGCAAACTGTTCCCGTATGGATGAATAGTGTTTAGCTCTTGCTTCCATTGTTTCACGTAAGCTATTTCCATCTAATACCTTCACTGACATCACCCTTTACCTGGTTATCGCTTCATCTTGTTCCTTCAATGCATCAATATTATCCTTCGTATCGGCCACATTCTTTAGAACAATCTTTTTGTATTCCTCTATCAAGTTCTCGATTCGTTCTTCTCTTTCTTTCCATTCTGAAGTGAAATCAAGCTTGTTATCCTTCAGCTTGCTTGTCGGTGCACTGCTCATATCAAGATTGTGCACCGCCTGTTCTGCATTGCTTAGTTTGCTGATTGCATTTGCATGGTTTAGTTTAATCGTAGCCATATCACAACATCCTTCTAATTTCAGATATTTTGCCTTTGACATCCTCAACCATTTCTTCTCCGCGGTCCAATAGTTTGTTCGCTTCAGAAACAAGGACCCCGATACCATGGAGACTGGCTTTTTCTATTTCCAGGAAGTTGATTTTATTTTCGATTGAGCTTTGGTAATATTCATATTCCCTGTTCCCAATATCACTCATCGTCTGATACACATCTTCCCGCTTTCCGTCAAACTCATCTGCTCTTTTGCCAACCCAGTTTTTGTCTAAATCAGGCTTTTTCAGCTGTCTGATTTCTTCGAGCATTGCATCCTGCTCATTCGCCACTTTATTTTTAGCTGATCTTAACCTTTTAATTTTTCGTTCAATATTATCTATTTTGCCGCTTACATCGCCGCCTAGGTTTGCGAGTATACTAGAAAGACTCATAATTATTGCCCCTTTCTTTCCCCTTGTTTTGCTGTCCGATAGAAAACAGTTAAAACGATGCCAAGCAAAGTGATGCAGACAGCAATCAAAATGCCTAAAAATAAGGATAAAGAGGAGGTGGTATCAGGCAATGTTTCTTCTGATACTCCCGCTTGCCTTATTTCATCATCACCTGCAAACAATCCAAGCTGTTCTGCATTCTGTTCAATCTTATTTGTGGCTGCTTTTTGGAATAGCTTCTCTTTGACATCATCAGCAGAAAAGGTCTTTTTGCCGTCAAATATGAGCTGCTTTTGTTCTTCTGGAATTTCAGACTTACTTGATGAGGAAGCATCCTCATCAAGTAAGTCTGTATTTTTGTCAGTTGATTTACCTTCATAATCATTTGGTGCCAATTCATCAATATTTGTATTTGTCTCTGCATATGCTTTTTTCACAGCTTCATTGTAAAAATAAACATTTATTCCCATAAAACAAATAACCAGATATATAATCCATTTACATCGTTTCATTAGCTCCCACCTCATGCTCTAAGCTGCTGGAGGAACCTTTAAATCGTTCAATCAGCACCTGCAGAACGATAAGAAGAAGCAGTGCAAACACCAGGATGATAGCAGCCGGAGCAAATAATGATTCAGTGCTGTACTGAATGGAAATATATACATTGCTCATCGGATCAGTAAATTTAAAGTTAGGTGTGCTCAATGCCAGCAATGGTGTGACATACAAAGCAACCATACCTGCTGTTACAAACAGACCGGCAAGGCGGTGCAGTGAAAATGCTACAGTAATTATGCCTGAGCTTACCATTAGCAATAAGATAGTGAACACCGTCCATTCCATTGTGGCCTGCTCTGCCAGCTGATATATTTTCAGACCGTAAAGGCTGATGATAAAGCCGACAAGGGTGTTGACGAGCAGGAATAGTGCTGCTCTTACCCAATATGGCAGGCTGTTGAAATAGTAGGTTGTATAACCGATTAACAGACTGCTTAATAAAACGATAAACAGCACAACTACCGGCGGCACTGTGTTTGTTTCAACCTTTTCAGAAGTTCCTGCAGTCAGCTGCAGCGGACTTGAAAGGAAGTCATAAACAACACCATTCGATTGATCGTCAACAAAAGCATTGCCAAGCACGGAGAAGACGTCATCTCTTATTAGCTGTGTTGACTTAACATTTGTTGACCATTTATTGTTCAGCACATCTGCATCTGTCTGAACAGCAGAAACCTCTTGATGTAAATCATTGGTGTAATCAATAATGGTATCCTGACTTTCGCTTGCTTCCTTGAGCCCATTGTGGAAGGAGCTCATTTGCTCTTGAATAAGCTTGTAGCTCGTTGCAACTCCAGTTCCCTTTGCTTCGGCACTTAAATTGCCAGCCTCGTTTTGAACCGGCTGCTGAATTTGCTCCATTAGTTTGCTCGCATCCTCTTGCATGGAAGTAAAGCTGTCTAAAAGAATGCTTTGATTTTCATCCATTGTTTTCTTGTAATCTGCCATAAACAAAGTAAATCTATCGTTTAATGCAGTTAAACCGTCACGCATTGTTGGTGTTTCCTGCTCCAGCTGATTCCAATAGCTGGCTTCTTCATCTGTTACTTGGAAGATAGCTTGAATTTGTTTAAGGAAATCTTCATTTGCCATAACTTCTTCTTTTGCTGGATTCTGACCGAGCATGCTTGACAATGTGCCTTCATACTCGTTTAAGAACGCATAGTAATAAAGGAGATCTACCACTTTGCCTGTCTCCATATCTTTATCAAACCAGCTCTCAAGCTCCTGTTTACGCTCTCCGGAAAGAGCTTCAGATGATAATATAGACTGTTCCTTTTCTTCAATCACATCCAATATTGCGGTCATATTATCAGCGTATTGGGAAAGCTGGTCTCTCAGCTCGTCATTTACCTCTGTTAAATCCTCTGCGTACTCTATTAATCTTTCTTTTTGCTTCGTCAGCTCTTCGAGTTGTTTATTTAAGTCTTCATTCTTCGTTTCCAGCTCTGTTAAGCTTGTTGCGTTATTGGTGAGCTGATTTGTTAGTTCGGCAATTTGTGAAAGCAGTCCTTTAACATAACCTTGCTGGTTATCACCGCTTGTCTTTAGACTTTCGCTCACTTTCAGCACACGCTCATTAATAGCCTTCAGCTGTTCAACAGCCTTTGCCACTTCTTCGCTAGAGGTGCTGCCTGCCATGCTTGCCAATTGTTCCTCAAGGCTTTGCAAAGCAGCATGGATATCTTCTAATTCCTTTTGTTCACTACCTGCTTCATTCGAACCTCCAGGCTGTTGCTCCTGTTCTTCACCTGTTTGCTCGTTTCCGTTCGTTCCGTCTTGCTCAATTGTGGCAGATGAGTTTTCACCGCTGTCATCAGCTGGCTTATCACTATCTGCTCCCTCTTCTTCTGTGCCTTCATCAGGCTCTGTTCCTGGATCTTCTGTAACATCATCGTCCGTCATTTCCTCTGGCACTTCCGGGTTTTCCGGCGGAGCCTCTGGCAGCAGCACTTCTTCTCCATCTGATAAACCTTGTTTTGCAGCTACTATTTTAGTCTGCAAGGAGTTAAGTGTTTTCGTATCAACTAACTGCTGATAATAGTCTAAAAGATTGCTTTGATATTGATTATAGGAAAGCAGCTGGCTTCCGACTGTATCAACTCGCTCTTGCTTTGTTTCTAGAAGCAGGCTTTCATTTGTCTGCAGAGAAGTGTTCAAGTCGGCCATTTGCTGCAAAACTGTTTGTTCATTCTCATTTAACAAGTTTTGTGTCTGCAAATACGGCGACTTTTGGTTTTCTGTCGCTGTGCTAATATTGGCAACCGCATCCTCTTGAATGCTTGCAAGAAGCTTTTGTTGCTCCTGTTGATATTGTTCATATGCTTTCACATTATCAACAAAACCTGTTAAGTCCTCTGAAAAGGAATCAGCTGAAGCTGCCTGATCTGTCCCTTGATCAGCAACTTGCCCGAAGGAGTTCTTAATATTGTTTAGCATCGTTTGCTGTTCTTTTATCTGATCTGTTAAATCCTTTGAGCTCGGCTTATAAAAGGCAAGCATCGTAGTTTGGAAATCAAGCTCCTTTTGCAGGATTTGGTCGAATTCCTTCTTAACAGAATTCATGTCTGTCGCGACATAGCTCCAATATAAAGAAGATACGCGCTGATTTGTCCGCTTTGTTGCTTTTTCAATTTCCAGCTTTACCTTCTCTGTATTGACAGCATTTAATTGTGCTTGCAACTTATAATCAAATGTCACCTTGGCTGGGTTCTCACTCTCATAATCCATTACTTTCTTCGAAAAGTCTGATGGAATATAAATGACAGCATCATATTTATTGTTGCGCAGCCCGCTTTCGCCGGCGCTTCTGCCAACAACACTCCAGTTATATGCAGAGTCTTTTGCCAAAATACTTGCAGCACTTTCGCCTAAACGAATTTCTTGCTCCCCTTGTACGCCAACATCTTCGTTTACAATAGCAATTGATTTTGTTGCGTTCTCCTTCTCTTTAAGGGGATTTTCCCCAATTGCCTTAAAAAACAGCAATGGGGAACCAATAATGACAACTAATGCGATAATTATCTTCCATATAGGAAAGCCCTTCACTATAGGCTCACCTTCCTTTCCACTAACATCAACGGAATCTGGATTCTCTTTTCTTTACCATTTTCCACATAATAGCCGAACCCTGGCTGCACTTCCTGCTCTTGTCTGTCATAAGCGAGGGTAAATAAGGTCTGCTCTGACTTCTTCATTAAGACAAGTGCCTGGCGGACTTGCTTCAACTCTAATGTCAGTGGGTCATAGCCTTTGGTCAGCTCATTGTTTGTTCCAGATACAACGATATGGAAACCAAGATGGCTGTAATTCTTCATAAGTCGAACAATATTTTCTTGAATGCGGTTATCGACTTGCTGTAAAAACCTTCCGTATCCATCAATAAACATATAGATATGCGGGTGCTTCTCTGGCATCCTGCCGCTTTGCACAGCCTCTGCATAATCTGATTCCCTCTGCTTTAAAATGTTCTCAACATTGTCTATCCAAGCAGCAATCATTTCCTTGTTATCGATAAAGCTGACCTCATCCTTATCTCCAACATGTGACAGGCTTCTGTCAATAGAATCAAAGATGGCAGGCTTTTCGGTCGTCTGATTAAGCGCCTCATTTAAAATAAGCTGCATGGCATTTGTTTTGCCTTTTTGCGCTTGACCTAAAATTAAGCAATGATTGGTCTTGGCAAAGTTTATGCTGACAGGCTCGACAAGCTCCTCTTCCAATCCAATTGGAATTAAGCCTTGCTGCTGCTCCTTTACATACAAGTAGAACTGTTTATTATTCAGTTCAGAAGGCAGCATTGGCACTGCTTTCGGCTTATCACATTCCATATATTTCTGTTTTAAAGCATCAATGTCTTCTTTCAGCAATCGCAGCTGCTCATATTCATCCATTCCGATGTTTGGCAGAACAACTTGAGAGAAAAAGGCAGAATCCTTTTTAATAATTGCCCGGCCTGGAATCGGTTCAGGCTCAAACGGCACCCTGCCTAATATGGAATAAGCTTCCGTGTTGTCCATCAAATAATGGACAATTTTCGTTCTAAGATTGTTCATTAATGTCTGACGAATAGAATTAACTCTCGTTGCACTGAAAATCATATAGATGCCCAGCGATTGTCCATCCCTTGCAAATTGATTCATCTGGGTCTCAAAGTCATGCATTTCATCTTTCACAACATCATAGTTATCAATGACAATAAACCATAATGGCAGCGGATCTGCCGAAAGAGTGTTGTACATCTTAATGGAGCTTACCTCCATTTGTTGGAACAGTCTCTTTCGCTTCGCCATCTCACTTTTAATAATGGCAACGAATTTATTCGTTTTGCGCTGCTCATCCATCAAGAAATAATCTGCCGAATGCGGGAGCTGCCTTAATGGCAGCAAACCGCCGTTACCGAAATCAAGCAAATAGAAATGGGCTTCTTCCGGGCTTGCATCGGCAGCAATTCCCATCAGCAAGGTAATCATTGTCTGTGTTTTTCCATAGCCTGAAGATCCGAAGACTCCGACATTGCCATCCTCCATCCATTCATATGTATATGAAGACTGACTTTGTTTCTCAGGCTCATCAACCATTGCCAACAAGACCTTCTTCGCTTCTTTCTCTTGGGCGATATCTGGTCTGTAGATGCGCGGTGATAAAGGCGGCAGCCATGGACTAGCGATTTTGATAAGACCTAATTTTTGATGAACTGCTTCAATCTCTTCAACAATTGCTTCCATCTCTGTTACCGAATCTTTTCCTGTTGTATCCTGTGAGGAAAGCTCCGATAAAGGCACTAGTCCTAAATCTGTAACAAGAGCAACCTCATCCTCATTAAGTGAGGCTTCATCGTTATAGGCTGCTCCGCTCCATGCAGATTGGAACAGCTCGTATACCTCGTTATTGCCAACCTGCAAATAGCCTCTTCCTGTCACTGTAATACCGGCAGCATCTCCGTTTTTCAAGATTTCTCTGCTGTCCTCAGCATTTTGCACTTTTAAGGCAATGCGGAAGCGGGCATTACTCCAGATTTGCGCGTCAATAATGCCGCCTGGCTTTTGTGTTGCGAGAATAAGATGGACACCAAGGCTTCGTCCAATTCTGGCAGCACTGACCAGTTCTTGAATGAATTCAGGCTGTTCGCTCTTTAATTCTGCAAACTCGTCAGAAATAAGGAAGAGATGCGGCAGCGGTTCAGCAATCTTATTTTGTTTATGCAGACGAGTATAATCATTAATATGATTCACCTCATATTGGTCAAACAGACGCTGGCGCCGCTTGAGCTCACTCTTGATAGAAGCAAGTGCGCGCTGGCTGAAGTTTTTGCTTCCTTCAATATTGGTGATAGTGCCAAGCAGATGGGGCATATTCTTAAATGGCTGAGCCATTCCCCCACCTTTATAGTCAATCAGCAGGAAGGCAACCTCATGGGGATGGAAGTGCACAGCTAATGACAAGATGTATGTCTGCAAGAATTCACTTTTACCAGACCCAGTAGTTCCTGCTAATAATCCATGCGGACCGTGTGCTTTTTCATGAAGGTTCAATCTGACAAGATCTGTTTTCCCTTTAAGACCGATTGGTACTGCTAGCGATTTTGCTGATTGGTTATTATGCCAGTACTCCTCGATTGGTATATCTTTAACATCTTTAAATTGCAGCATTTCTAAGAAGGATACACTCTCTGGAATAGAGTTTGTCACACCGACCTGATGGTTCAGCGTCCTTAGCATCCTCGCAAAATACTCATTATTTTCATACTGATGGGTATCAAGGCTGAACGGAATTTCGACTGCCTTTTTATCCTGCATCAGGATATCTCCTTGAGAGGTGTTAATATAGCGGACAAGCGTATGGATATTATCAGAAAAGCTTTCCTTTGCTTCTGAAGCAAAGATGACAGAGATGCCAAGCTGCTTGTGCTCACCCTCTAAATATTCTAGGATGACATGCTCTGATATAAGCTGCTGGTTAGCAATGATAAAAATATAGTGCGGGGAGAATAACAGCTTTTCTTTATCCTCCTCTAAGTCTCTTTCCCGAATCATTTCATATATCGAGCTCAGAAGCTGGTCTCTCGTGCTTTCGTTATAAATCATGCCCTTTGCATGGGAATTAGGCAGCTGAAAATGAGGCAGCCATTTCATCCACTCCCATGTGCTGTATTCCTTTTCATCAAAAATAAAGATGAAGCGGACATCATGATAGCTGTGGAAGAATGCCAGTTGACCAATCAGTTGGTGAAGCTCCCTTTTAAGTACTGCTTCCTTTCCGATTAATCCAATTGCACCCTTTGACAGATCGACAGTGATTGGTAGCGGCTCAAGCTCCTGATAGGTTTTCTCAAGACGCTTTGACGCTTCCATGAGCTCATCCATTTCCCTGTTGGACATATCCTGTGAGCTTACATCGATTTTGTAGCTGGCCGGCACTTTACCTGTTCCAATGCGGAACTGCAGGAAATCCTGACTTGTTAATGTTCGCTCCCATATTCTGTCTGATACTTCTGAGACCATATATTTCATTCGTTCAAAGGATGGAAAATGATAGTGAAGCACTTCACGCTGCTTTTCAGACAGCAGATGAAGCTCTTCCCGTTTCTCTTCCAAATAATTAGAATAAATACGCCGTCTTCTTAGCTCCCATTCCTTGCGGTTTGCTTTATCTTTAAAATACTGGAAGGTAGATGTAAATAAAGTAGTTGCAAACATCACAAGAGAAACGAC
The DNA here is from genome assembly GCF_021341655.1 of Bacillus sp. Au-Bac7. Taxonomy (NCBI): domain Bacteria; kingdom Bacillati; phylum Bacillota; class Bacilli; order Caryophanales; family Bacillaceae; genus Bacillus; species Bacillus sp. Au-Bac7. The sequence goes on from NZ_JAJTTG010000003.1 coordinate 370,198, forward strand.
GATAAATATTCCTCTAGGAATGAACAGCGCTACAATTCCCATTACGATAAGCATCATTAATGGCGGCAGGATAATCAGCCATAGTGGGCGCTTCGTATGCTGTGCCTCTTGTCCTGGAAATGTGAGTTGAACTTTCTCCTTTGGAAGCTCATATACCATCCTCGGTGTTCGTCTGTATAAAGGATAACGTTTTTTCATTTCAGACTGATGAGGTTTAATTGCCTCCAACTCTGTGCCAAATTCCTTTGCACTCGTAACAGCAAGTAGGTCTTCCTCCAAATATGTAATTTCCATACCATTCCAGAAGAGGATATCGCCTAATTCCAATTCACTGTCTGCAGCCAGCAAATGGCCATTAAGATATAAGTTGGCTTCCCCTTTCTTTACAGACGGTTTGTCATATAAATCGAGCATAAAGCCTGCTGACAACTCGTCCTGTTTCTCTAGCAGCCAGTATTCCGACGCGCTCTTTCCTTCATCTCCATTCGCTGCAAAACGGATTTCCTTACGATTACCAATATAATAGGTGGTTTCAGGTAGATTCCTTGTTAGAAACAACTTAATAAATAAAGTCCCTGTATTTACAGAATGCTGCATTTGTTCCTCTAACTGGACTGTTTCCTTGCCAACCTGACAGAAGGCATTCCCATTTTTGTCGACTGTTACTGTTAACTGGCTTATTATGTTTGCTGCGGTTAAAGTAATATCATCATCAACTGCTGTTCCGATGGTTAGCTCGTCATCCTTTTTCAGATGAGCCTTTTCGTATGTATCATCATGAAATACAAATAATGTGTACATCTTGTTATCTCCTCTTTAATCGCTGACGTAATGACGATAAACGATTAAGTTTCACTGTCTTCTTCTTGCTGGTATTCCTTAATCTCCCGATCAATTTCATCGATTTTTTGCTGACGTTCCTCGCTGTCCATCGATTCATCTGCAGAAATATTTTCCCGGTAATTAATAAGGGCAAAGACAATAAGATCTGTCTCCTCTAGAAATCTTGCCGTTTTCAGTGCTTCTTCCCCTTCTCCTCTGCCAATCTGGATCCAATAATCTAAATACTTAGTATCAGATTGCAGGGTGACGGTATTGCGGACAAATTGTTTTTGCTCATCTGTCAGGTTTTCATTTGAAATATAAGCTGTTGCCAATTCATATTTAGCAACCTTAGGCAAGTCATCGATTTTATAAGGCTGAAGTGTATTAATTACGTCACTGTAGGAACTGGTTAGAAATTGTTCTTGTGCAAGTATAATCTTGGACTGCTTCGGCTGCAGAAAAAAGATAGAATAAAAGGAATATATAATGGCTGGTACAAGCAGAACACTCACAGCAATCAAACTATTACGGAACCATTTCCATTTCTTTTTTGTCACTTCTATATACAGAGATGCAGACTCCCTATCCTTCCTTATAAACTCGTCGATTACTGTTAACAGCTCTTCAACAGACTCGGCCTCAAGCACCCTTTTGCTGTCTTCACTCAGCTCCAAAGTCTTCTCATATTGCAGGTATTGCTCAAATGAACGGGAGACATCGACCCAAGAAGCAGCCAGCGCCTTCAGCTCTTGCCACAGCTCAACCTCATCTCTTTCGTAAGGAGGCAGACTTTCTTTCACTCCATAATGCAGGAAATAAGGGGTCAAGCCTTGATCCACCACAATGTTCTCGGGACTGATGAAAAGATGCAGCCTTGAGATGCGATGATCTTTTACTTTATGAATCAATTGATAGATTATTTTTAATCTGTCCTTGTGCGAAAGCCCTTGAATAGAGGTACCATATTGATAGGAGCTGGGAATATCAATCTGTATTTGAAGAGCATCCTCCTCTACATTAATTTCTTTAGGAAGCTGACTTTCTATATCCTTAAGAATTAACACTTCACTCTTATCATCCATCTTTATCTTTTCAATTTGAAAGATAAACGTAATACGATTTTTGTCTTTTTTGATTATCGCATCCAACTTTTTTTCTAAGTATGTACGTTCAGCTTGAGGCATCTTCTATACCACCCTCATAAAATTTCAATAATATCTCCCGTAGTAATTCCTGCATCTGTTAGCCGTTGATTTCCCGGGAATACCTTTTGTTTATTTTTCACACGCACCCAATAACCTGATCGTGGAAGAGTTTCTATATCAGAAACCTGCCATGATAAATCAATTAGCTTTTTTATTGTGTAATAGTCAGATAAGCGTAAGTCGATTTTGTTTCGATTGTATTTCTGCAAATCGACCGTTACTTCTATATACATTATTTTCCACCTCAAAACATAAAGGAGCGCTCCATAAAAAAAGCGCTCCTCCTAGGGTTTAGTTCATTTATTAAAATACACACGGCTTTTAAAAAGCCACATCCGCTATTTCGTCACCCATCATGATGCAAATCATGAAGAAGCTCTAACGATATTAAGTTCAGACACTTAGCCGCGAATTTGGTTAGCGATTTGAGCATCAGCATCCTCAAGCGCTTTAGCTGTGCTGTTCAATTGTGAGGAGATATCCTCTAGCAATTGCTGCATTTTAAGGAATGAAGGGCGAAGTGATTGGTATTGCTCACTGAACGCTTGGCTTGATTGACCTTCCCAAATGCTTTCCAATTCTTGGATCATTTGATCCAAACGAGTGACTTGTTCACCAACTTGACTTCCCTCGTTTGCATAACGGTTTGACATGCTAATAAGCTCTTCAGGGGTTACTCGAATGATTCCTGCCATGTTTCCTCTCTCCTTTTTCAAAAAAATTTTAGCTATCATTCTTTATAACTATGTAGCTAATGGAAAACAAACATCTATATATTAATTACCACATTTTAATATCCAAATAAAGGATAAAACGAACTTTTGACCATAAATGCATTTATTTTCCTATGAATATTATAGTAAATAGGACATATTCTCCCTTTTTTCAACACTAAAATCTAGTAATATAGTTCTTTTTTGTTTTTCTACAAAAAGAGGAGTGTCAACAATGACACTCCTCTAACATTCGTTGTTCCTGATTATGATAAAACTTTATCTTCTTTAAAGAATTGCGGCAAATGCTCTTTATGTGCTTCAAGCATTTCATTCAGAATTTCTTTCGCCACTTTATCAGAAGGCAATAACGGGTTGATTGTCATCGCAAGCAATGCTGTATTGTAGTCGCCTGTTACCGCTGCTTCTGCTGCCACTCTTTCAAAGGACTTAATTTGCTGTACTAAGCCTCTGACAGGTACAGGAAGGTCACCAATAGAAATTGGTTTAGGGCCGTCTTTTGTGATAACACTGCTGATTTCTACAGCTGATTCATCAGGAATGCTGGCAATTGCACCGTTATTAATTGTATTAACAGGCTGGATATCGCGCTTATCGTTGTACATGGAGTCGATCAAGCTGCAGGCTGCATCGCTGTAGTATGCACCTCCGCGTTTTTCAAGCTGTGGCGGTTTAATAGAAAGATTTTCATCTTTGTATAATTCAAACAGCTCTTTTTCCAGCTTTTGTACAACTTCTGCTCTTGTTCCTTGCTCTGCTGCTTCCTCATGCTCATGCTCAAGCATTTGTGCTTGCTTGTAGTAGTAACGGTGGTAGCCGCATGGGATTGCTCCCAACGCTTTAATGAAGTCTGGATCCCAGTCAATTGCTGCAATATTACGCATTGTCGCACTTGCATGCTTGCCTGAAGTCATTTCTTCCAGCACTTCTTTTGTAACTTCTTTTCCGTCAAGATACACATGCAGGCCGTATACCATGTGGTTAAGTCCTGCAAAATCAACGCGAACTCGCTCAGGTTCTACTTCCAACAGCTTGGCTACACTCATTTGGATAGAAATCGGCACGTTACAAAGACCGACGATTTTTCTCCAATTGCTGTGACGAAGCACTGCTTCTGTTACCATTCCTGCAGGGTTCGTGAAGTTGATCAGCCAAGCATTTGGACAAAGCTCTTCCATATCTTTAACAATGTCAAGGATGACAGGGATTGTGCGTAAGCCTTTGAAAAGGCCGCCAGGACCGTTTGTCTCTTGTCCAATTACATTGTATTTCAAAGGAATTCTTTCGTCCTTCGCTCTTGCTGCAAGCAAGCCGACACGAAATTGAGTTGTAACGAAATCGGCATCTTTTAAGGCTTCTCTGCGGTCAAGAGTCAAATGAACCTCTATTGGTAAACCAGCCTTTTTCACCATACGCTTCGCTAAATTACCTACGATTTCTAATTTTTCTTGTCCTTCAGGAATATCAACAAGCCATAGCTCACGAACCGGCAGTGAATCATATCTTTTAATGAATCCTTCAACAAGCTCAGGTGTGTAGCTGGAACCTCCGCCAATCGTTACAATTTTAATTCCGTTGCTCATATAGAAACGCCCCTTTTCTTATTTTTAGGTGTGTAACCCTTTTCAATTTTAGTTGATGTTATAATAAGATTATCTAAGTTGGAGTAAATCTATTTAATGGATGTGTTTAACATGTTTACAAATGAGCAGATTCAATCTTTTTCCGATCTTGAATATGAGCTTTACAATTACATTATGAAGAATTCTCGGGAAGTAACCTATATGAGAATACGAGAACTCGCAAATGAAACGCATGTCTCCACAACCACCATACTTCGTTTTTGCAAAAAGCTTGGTTTTGACGGCTTTACTGAATTCAAGGTGCAGCTGAAAAATCATCTTGCAGAGGAAGAAACATATCGGCTTAACAATACATATACAACTGTTTCCGATTTCGTAGAAAGAACGCTTTCAGCAAACTATGAATCTAAAATTAAAGAAATAGCCGAAGTTATCGCTAAAGCAAAAATCGTTATTTTTATCGGTGCAGGAACCTCTGGCGTCATTGCAGAATATGGTGCAAGGTTCTTCTCCGGTCTCAAGAAATTTTCTCTTCATATTAAAGATCCGTATTTCCCAATTTACAGTCACTACATAACTGACAGTGTCACAATCGTGCTGTCTGTGTCAGGCGAATCTAAGTCAACAATGGAAAAGCTGGACCGCCTTAAGCAGGACGGCAGCATCATTGTAAGTTTGACAAATCATTCTGACAGCTCACTGGCCAAAATGTCTGATTACAACCTGGCGTATTATATAACGACAGAATATTTGGGAAATGTCAATTTAACGACTCAAATACCAGTCATGTTTTTAATTGAACGGTTAGGAAAAGAGACTTTCGACTATATGCAATCCTCCTTAATCAACAGGGATGAAGGGAAATAGCATTGCTCCCTTTTGCTTTACATCTATAAGTTACAATGCACGCTCATGATAGTAAATACATCTTCCAGATTTAGTACTTAGTCACACCGAATGGAACTTGTTACTTTATAGGAACAACCTGTTACATAAAAAAAGCAATGATAAGCACTCATTTATATGCTTCCATTGCTTTTTCTTGTTTTTCTTTTATATAACAACTGATTTATCACTTCTGAGAACATCAATCCGATTGCAATCGACCCTGATAAGAGAAACGCTTTGGCAGCAAGGCTGACTGCGTTATAATAGTCATTCTCCACAAAGTGTCGCATGGCATTATAAGCCATTCCACCAGGTACAAGGGGAATGATCCCAGCTACTGTAAAAATAATAACCGGTGTTTTATACCATCTTGCAAATACTTGACTCATCACTGCAACAAGAAATGCACCAATGATTGTCGCAGGAACTTCATCTATATTTACATAGACCGCGCCCCAATATGCGACCCAGCCACACATGCCGACAAACCCGCATCTCACAAGCAAATGTTGTGGTGTGTGAAAAATCATCGCAAAGGCAAATGATGCAATAAAGCTTGTAACTGCTTGTTCTAATAATTCCCACATAATATAAATTTCTCCTTAAAATACTACAAACACAACAGCAATTCCAGATCCAATCGCAAAAGCTGTCAAAAAGGCCTCAGCTCCTTTAGAGATGCCTGAAACTAAATGACCTGCCATTAAATCTCTGACTGCATTAGTTATCAGCAACCCTGGAACAAGGGGCATAACCGAACCGATAATGATTTTGTCTGTTTCTGCACCAAACCCTATATAAACAGCTCCAAAAGCAATCAATCCAACGAGCACCGATGCCAGGAATTCTGCAAAAAACTTAATTTGCACCACTCGATGGAAATAAACAGAACATAAAAACCCTGCTCCGCCTGCAATCACAGCCGCTAAGAAATCCTTCCAGATTCCTTGGAACATTATTAAGAAACAGCCGCTTGCTATTGCCGCAGCAACAAACTGCACCCAAACTGTATAGGTTGGACCTTCTTTATCAATCTCTTTCAATAGATGATATGCCTCTTGCAAAGAGATATAGCCGGAGCTGATTTTTCGCGATATATCATTTACCTTCAGAACCTTTTCCAGATTTGTTGTTCTGTCAATAATCCGAATCAGCTTTGTCTTTGTCGGCTCACGCCCTTCTAAAGAAAAGATAATACCAGTAGGTGTAACAAAGCTGTCTGAATCCTCCACTCCATACGCTTTGGCTATGCGGGTCATCGTGTCTTCCACCCGATATGTTTCTGCTCCATTTTTGAGCATAATTCTTCCAGCAAGCAAGCAAACCTCAATTATTTCATACGTTTTTTCTTTGGATATATAGTCCATGCCAACTCTCCAATATATAAACATTCTTAGCTGTTAAAAGAAATTACCATTATCAGTTTAAAGGACATGTTCACCTATAATCAATAGAAGAAGTACAACTCCTGTTTGCAAACATAACAAAAAGTCCTTTAAAAAAGGACTTTCACTTGGGAATGTAAATATTATGAAGGGGACAATTTTCGAAGTGGATGAATTTTCTCATTTTGTTTTCAGTCTTTTTGAATGCCAAACCGCGCATTGATTTGGCCGCGTAACATTTGTTTTTTTATTTTGCGCTCTTCTTCTTCACGGGTTTTTTTAATTATTTCCTGACGTATTTCATGGGTTCTTACTCCTTCTTCCCGCTTGTTGGCAATTTCAATTAAGCGCTCTACATCTGAAAATGAATACTTCCGGTTCCCCCGTTCAGGTCTTTCCGGGAAAATAAGCTTTCGTTGTTCATAATAGCGAATTTGCCTTTCTGTTAACCCAGTCAGCTCACTAACAACACCAATCGTGATAACTTTCCTTTTTTTGTAGGATGGCTCATGATCCATATTATCATCTCACCTCATGAAGTAATAATTTCTCTCATTAACTGTAATTATAATACGAGTATTCAGATTTTTATCGTATCCTGTTATAAAATCTAACGCAAAATTCAAAAAATAGGTAAGAATACCTGACAATATAGCTGTTTTTTGCATAAAATTCTTTTAAAATATTTATGTATAGTTGGTCATCAGGAGAGAACGTAAAATTTTTTACTGAAAGGAGCTATTTGCAATGATCAGCAAAGAAGCAATCGAATTAGCAAAAAAAATTGTCGAGATTGACCTTCTTCGTGATGAGGTATGGGAAGACTTCGCAGCAGTTGCTGGCGATAACGCCCATGATATTCTTCGTATTATCCAAAATAGTTAAAATAGATACAATCCATCGCAAGCAGCTTCCTTATACTTTTAGCTTGTGGTGGATTTTTGCATTTTCGCCATTAACCTACCCTTTTAATGTTAGGAAATCTAACGTTATTTTAATGGATGGAAGCAACAACTGCAAGTAAATGTCAAAATTTTTTTAATTTTTTTATTTTTAAGAGGAGGATTATAGATGAGCAACTTATTTTGGATTACAGAATACTTAGAGGAAACAAAGGCCAAGTGGAGCACAATAAGCGATTATATCTGGGATCATCCTGAAACAAGGTTTGAGGAGTTCGCCTCCGCTTCTTATTTGAAGACAGCTATTCAAGGGGAAGGATTTACAATTCACGAAAAGATCGGCGGCATGGAGACCGCCTTTATGGCCGAATTTGGTTCAGGCACGCCAGTTTTCGCTTTCCTTGGTGAATTTGATGCTTTATCAGGCTTAAGTCAGGCAGATGGAACCGCGAGGGAATGTCCTCTTATTCCAAACGGCAATGGCCACGGCTGCGGTCATAACCTTCTAGGCACAGGAGCCATGGCTGCTGCTGTTGGATTGAAAAATTATGTGGCCGAAAACAATATTCCTTGCACCATTCGTTATTATGGCTGCCCTGGAGAAGAAGGCGGTTCAGGCAAAACATTCATGGTCAGAGCGGGAGCATTTGATGATGTTGATTGTGCATTAACATGGCATCCAAATGACATTACCTTTGTAATGAACACCAGCTCCTTAGCGAATATTCAAGTTTACTTCCGTTTCAAAGGCAAAAGCGCACATGCTGCTGGCTCTCCTCACTTAGGAAGAAGTGCGCTTGACGCAGTAGAGCTGATGAATATTGGATCTAATTATATGAGAGAACATATAATTGACCAGGCTCGTATTCATTATGCCATCACTAACTCAGGCGGTTTGTCCCCAAATGTTGTACAAGGCTTTGCAGAGGTCCTTTATTTAATCCGCGCTCCTAAAACAGATACGGTGATAGATTTATTTGAACGAGTGAAAGATGTCGCAAAGGGAGCTGCCTTAATGACTGGCACAGAAATGGAGGTTGTTATAGATAAGGCCTGCTCCAACTATATCCCGAACAACACGCTTAATTTAGTGATGCAAGAAGCAATGCTTGAAGTCGGGCCGACAAAATTCACTGCTGCCGAAAAGCAGTTTGCGACAGAGATTCAAGCCACCCTTACTGATGAGATGCTAACAGAAGCATATAAACCTTTAAGTATGAACAGAGGGGATAGTCCCTTGTTCGAGGATGTCCTTGCTTACGAACAATCAATGTCACTCATGCCAGGCTCTACTGATGTTTCCGATGTCAGCTGGGTTACACCAACAGCTCAATGCAATGTTACAACTTGCGCAATCGGAACTCCCTTTCATACTTGGCAGTTAACAGCACAAGGAAAATCAAGCAGCGCTCATAAAGGAACCTTACAGGTTGCAAAAATCCTTTTCCTTACTGCAGCTAAACTGCTTAAAGATCCGGAACTACTTATAGAAGCGAAAAAGGAGCTGCAGCAAACAGTTGGAGAAAAAGGCTATGTCTGCCCTATCCCTGATGAGGTACAGCCAGCTGCTGCGAGATAGTTACAAATATTGCCTGAGCCTCTTTCGTAGGTTTTAGGCAATATCTTTTTAAAACTGCAGCTGCAACAGTACTTTTTCGCCGGCAGTCGACTTATAATAAAGAGGACTAGCTAGTACCTTTCTTAACAAAGTCTGGAGCTGAAAAAATTTGAATATCCTCTTAAAGCGCCTTGCCCAATCTAAAGGCGAACTCAGCGAATTAGAAAAACAAGTATTGGACTATATAATTGCAAACCCAGCGCTTGTAGCTGAATCGAGCTTGGACCATTTATCAAAAGCTTTATTCATATCAACTGCTACAATAAGCAGAACATGTAAACGCTTAGGATTCAGCGGATTTCAAGACTTAAAATACAGCTTAAACAAAGATAGCGAACAAGAATTATATAAAGAAGCTGTACATCCGCCGAGCTTTTTGACAGCACATATGGACAGAGTCAAACAGGAAATGGAATGGACTTTGGAACATATTAATGAGCTTGATATTCATAAGGCAGCAAGCTTCATTCATGAAAGTAATTTTATTGAGTTCTTTGGAGTCGGAGCATCCTTGCCAACTTGCATTGATGCGGCCAGAAAACTAACCTTTGCAGGGATAATCTGCAACGCAAGAGAAGACTGGGATGAGTTAAGATGTGTCGCTAACGGGTTGTCCAATAAGGATTTAGCTATATTGGTTTCATACAGCGGAGAAACCGCTCATATTCTTGATTATGCTACAATTCTAAAGGAAAGAGCAGTAAAAACAATTGCTATTGTCGGAAGGAAAAGCAGCCGGCTGAAGGATTTAGCAGATATTACTTTTCAAGCCCGAATTCAAAACTGTTATCTCGGAGATCTTGATATGAGTTCAAGATTTCCATTAAGTATTTTATTAGATTTTATCATCCTGACTGCATTAGAATCAGGTAAAACAGGACAGAAGGCTTCTAGGGCGTGAACCTAGCGGCTTTTTTTATGGAAAACCCGCTGTACAAAAATTGTATACCCTTACATTTATCCCAAAACCAATTGTTCTTCTTGTCATAGACAGTTACTCTAGACACAAACATCCATGTTTTAGAAAGGAGTAAGTGATTATGAATAATGCAAAATCACGCTTTTGGGAGTTTTTCCAAGGGCTCGGAAAGACATTCATGCTTCCAGTAGCTCTGCTTGCCTTTATGGGTCTTATGCTAGGAATCGGCAGCTCCTTCACAAGCCCGTCTACAATTGAAGCTCTGCCTTTTTTAGACAACCGCTTCCTGCAAACGATATTTAGGTTTATGTCTACCATCGGAGGCTTCGCTTTCACCTATCTGCCTGTTCTCTTTGCAATTGCAATCCCACTCGGATTGGCACGTTATGAAAAAGGAGTTGCTGCTTTTTCAGGATTTGTAGGCTTTGTCATTATGCATTTATCTATCAATTTTTATTTAACAGAAACAAGCCAGCTTGCAGCAGCGGAAAAACTTCGCGAAGCAGGTCAAGGCATGGTAATGGGTATTCAAACAATTGAGATGGGCGTTCTCGGCGGAATTATTGTCGGTGTAATTGTCCATTTACTGCATAGCCGTTTCTATAATATTCAGCTTCCAGATGCTTTTGCCTTCTTCGGGGGAGCAAGATTTGTGCCCATCATCACCTCTCTTACGTTAGCTGTTGTCGGCATACTTATTCCAATCATTTGGCCAATATTCGCCATTGCTATCACTGGAATTGGCCAGCTAATTCAAAAATCTGGAGCATTTGGTCCGTTCATATTCGGAGCAGGAGAACGTTTATTGCTCCCATTCGGACTGCATCATATTCTTGTCGCCATGATTCGATTTACAGAAGCAGGGGGCATCCAAGTTGTTGATGGGCAAACAGTAGCTGGAGCATTAAACATATTCTATGCTCAGCTGCAAAGCGGCTCTCCAATCAGTCCTTCCGCTACTGCTTTTTTGTCTCAAGGAAAAATGCCAACCTTCATGTTTGGATTACCGGCAGTCGCACTGGCAATTTATCATACAGCCCTTCCTGATAGACGAAGCAAGATTAAAGGTTTACTGATATCTGGTGTCATTGCTACATTTGTAACTGGTATAACAGAACCGATTGAGTTCCTGTTTCTATTTCTTGCACCTGCCCTTTACGGCATTCATGTTCTATTAACAGGGTTAGGGTTTATGACGATGCATTTGCTTGGTGTCGTAATCGGGAATACAGACGGCGGTATCCTTGACTTCATTATTTTTGGAGTTCTGCAAGGAACGTATACGAAATGGTATCTCGTTCTAATAGTTGGCGCTGTTTGGTTTGCTGTTTACTACTTCATCTTCCGATATGCCATTATTAAGTTCAATTTAAAAACACCTGGCCGTGAGGATGAAGCAGTGACGACTGGGAATGAGGAGTTAACTTATCAGAAAAAAGGCAAGTATGATGCGAAAAGAATACTGTCAGCATTAGGCGGAAAAGAAAATCTTCAGTCACTCGACAATTGTATTACTAGACTGCGCCTTGTAATCAATGATATGAGCAAAATTGATGAGAAAGAATTAAAGGACTGCGGAGCACTCGGCGTGGTAAAGCTCGATAATCATAATTTACAGGTTATTATCGGCACACAAGTAGCATCTTTAAAAAATGCATTAGAAATAGAAATGGAGTAGTACCGTTTATGACATATTCCTTTGATCGGATAACAAAAAGAACTGGTACGTACTGTACACAGTGGGATTATATTGAAGACAGATTCGGAGAAGCAGACCTGTTGCCCTTCTCCATCTCTGATACAGACTTCCAAACACCGCAAGAAGTAAGCAAAGCTTTAAGCAGACGGCTGGAGCACGGCATTTTCGGCTACACAAGATGGAATCACCAGGAATTTAAAGAAGCTGTTCAAAAATGGTATCGAGAACGCTTTTCTGCAGAGCCGCAACAAGATTGGATTGTTTACAGCCCAAGTGTTATTTATACAATCGCGAAACTAATTCATGTTTTAACAGATGATGAAGATCATGTTGTTATACAGACTCCAGCATATGATGCTTTTTTTAAGATGATTACAGATAATAACAGGCGGATTTCTGCAAATCCACTAGTTGTAAAAGACGGGAAATATCACATTGATTTTGCTGACTTAGAAAACAGGCTTGCCCACAATAAAGCGAAAGTGCTTTTGCTGTGCAGCCCACATAACCCGACAGGCAGAGTTTGGACAGAAAATGAGCTTGAACAAATCATTAATCTTTGCAGGAAATATCATGTTTTTATTATCAGCGATGAAATTCATATGGATATTGTACTGCAGCCTAATAAGCATACTCCCATCATCAGCAAAGCAACAGCGCTTGAAAATGTATGCATATGTACCTCTGCCAGCAAAACATTCAATATTCCAGGACTTATTGGTTCGTATGCCATTATCCCAAGTGAGCATATAAGAGATGAATTTTTGCTAACATTAAAAAATCGTGATGGCCTTTCCTCCACAAGCATATTAGGATTGACTGCAACGATAGAGGCCTATCAGTCTTGCGGCAGTTGGGTGGATCAACTGAATGACTATATTAAAAATAACATGCTGTTTATACAGGCATATTTAGAAAAGCAGCAATTAGGAGCGACGCTGCAAATTCCAGAAGCAACTTACTTAGCATGGATTAATATCGAAAACATGCCATATACCCCAAAACAAGTTCAGCACGCCCTTATCCATGAAGGTAAAGTGGCTATCATGGCCGGAGATACCTACGGAGCTGAAGGAAGGAGCTTCTTGAGGCTGAATGCTGGCTGTCCGCAATCAAAGCTTGCAGATGGCTTAGCACGTTTCACACAAGCTATTAACTTTTTAAAGAAAAGCTAAAAAAACCGGAGAGCAGCCCTCTCCGGTTTTTTCATTAAATGCTGATATCTCTTTTTTGGAAAAAGAAAAATGTGATAAACATAAAGATAAGGTAGTAAATTCCAAGAATTCCTAATGACATCGGCATCGTGATATTTTCTAAGATTTTATCCTGCACTACGAATACAGTCTGATCTAAGTGCGGGAAAATTAACGCTTTTGTCCATGTGTACTTTTCTGAAAAACCAACAATTAATGCTCCTGCAGTCGAAGAAAAGAATAGTACAAATACACCAATTCCAACTGCAATTGCTTGGTTCTTAAACAATGTAGACAGCATAAATGCCAGCGTAAGGACCATGATAAGCCCTGGCAAATAGTATAGAAGGCTTTGGAAGAAATATGCTCCACCAGCTACAGCTTCCATTTCAAAAGTAGTAGGATTTTGCACCGACAATTTTCCACTAAAGTCATCAATACCAAAGAAGGCAATGCTCACTAAATAGCCTATTCCAATTAGTACCGCAATCAAAAACGCAGAATAAATAAGAAGCGCAATATATTTTGACAGCAGGATTGCCCATCTTCTATGAGGCCGAATCAGCAGCTGCTTAATTGTGCCATCGGAAAACTCAGACGATATATTCCCTGCACAAACAATTACTACAAAAAGAGTAATAAGAGACTTCAATGCAATTCCATAATAATCCAAATATGACCAGCTTGTCGTATAGGGATTCACATTGTCATTTAAATTGCCATTAAAACTGTCGATTTCGGCTTGGATATCCTCCTTTGCCTTTGTCGTATAATCATCTTCTGGAATATCCTCATAGCTTGGAGCTTTTTCCATTTCCTTCTCCAGCTGGTCTATTTCCGTTTGAACCTGCACCTTCCAATCATCTTCTGTTTGCTGTGTGCTAGTTTTCAACTCAAGTACAGCAGTTCCAACTAATGCAATAATAAGTATAATGGCAAAAATCCAGCTCATCTTCTTTTCAAATATCTTTATCAGTTCATTCTGGACTAACCCAATCATCGTACTGCTTCCTCTCCTTTTTTATTCGTGATTTCTAGGAATCTGTCTTCTAATGTCGCTTTCGCCGCATTTATTCCGTACACAGAAATTCCCTTTTCCACAAATAGTTTGTTCACAGCCGGAATGGAAGACCTCGACAGTTTTACTGTTAACAGTTCCTTTTTAAGCGAAACCTCCTCAAAAGCTACTGCGCTGCTTTTCAGCAGTTCTAGTGCATTATTAGCCTCATCTATTTCAAAGGTCACTTCTCTTAGCTCATCTACTCCCTCAGCGACTGTTTCATCCATAGAGGAGATGTGGATAAGCTTACCTTTTTCAATGATTGCAAAGCGATGACACATGAGCTGCATTTCCGAAAGCAAATGTGATGATACGAGCACAGATATCCCTGTTGCTGCCAGTTCATGAAGATAGTCACGGAACTCTCTTATTCCTTGTGGATCAAGACCGTTTGTTGGTTCATCCAGAATTAGGATCGCAGGATTATGCAGAAGGGCTTGTGCAACGCCAAGACGCTGTCTCATTCCTAAGGAATATGTTTTTACCTTTTGGTGGATAGCATTATCCAGTCCTACAAGCTTAACGACTTCTGTAATTCTGCTTTCCGAAATTTCTTCTTTTGCCATTCTGGCATAATGGCGCAAATTCTTATAGCCGCTCATATATTTATAGAATTCAGGGTTTTCAACAATGGCCCCTAAGCTGCTCATCGCCTCAGCGAAGGAAGCGTCTAGATTATGTCCGTTAATGACAACCTCGCCTTCTGTTCTGTTAATCAAGCTGACTATCATTCTAATAATAGTTGTTTTTCCCGCACCATTCGGGCCAAGCAGTCCGAAAATCTCTCCCTTTTCCACCGCAAAACTGACCTTATCTACAATCGTTTTGCTTCTGATTTTCTTTGTGAGATTTTTTACCTCTAATGCATATTGAGACATGTTAAACTCCTCTCTTTTTTTAAGATCCTATGTGTACCCCACCTTATCTGTCATATACTATTACGAGTTTGCCTTTTAATAAGTTTCATTTATTTGGAAAAAATTTATATACTTGTAAGCAAACTCCATAAAAAAACCAGGTTCCAGTAAAACGGAAACCTGGCTGTTAATCTATTGTTAAACTGCAGTAGTGGGAATGGAATTGATGACTTCTTGAACAGGCACATACTCCAGCCCAAGATCCTTCGCTACAGGAGCATATGTTATATGTCCATTAAAGGTATTAACACCTTGCTTGATTGCGTAGTTGTTCTGGATTGCATTGACAGCTCCTTGATTGGCAATTTGCAGCGCATATGGGACCGTGACGTTAGTTAGAGCAATTGTTGATGTTCTCGGCACCGCACCTGGCATATTAGCAACAGCATAGTGAACGACACCATGCTTTACATATGTCGGATTATCATGTGTGGTAATATGGTCTACTGTCTCAAAGATTCCGCCTTGATCGATTGCCACATCGACAATCACAGAGCCTGGAGCCATCTTCTTAACCATTTCTTCCGTCACAAGCTTCGGCGCTTTAGCACCAGGGATAAGAACAGCCCCGATTACTAAATCGGACTCTGCTACAGCTGCTTCAATATTTGCCGGGTTAGACATAACTGTGTTTAGGCTTGACCCAAATTGATTATCCAATTCTCTTAATCTTTCCGGATTCAAGTCCAACAACGTTACATTTGCCCCAAGACCAACTGCAACTTTCGCAGCGTTCGCGCCGACAATACCACCTCCGATGATTGTCACATTACCGCGCTTCACACCAGGCACCCCTGCAAGCAGGATCCCTTTGCCGCCATGGGGCTGCTCAAGAAACTGGGCACCAATCTGAACAGCCATTCTGCCTGCAACCTCACTCATCGGTGTAAGCAGCGGCAGTTTGCCATTCACTTCAATTGTTTCATAAGCAATGCCTGTTACTCCCTTTTCTGTCAAGGCTGCAGCCAATTCCTTTTCTGCAGCTAAGTGCAGGTACGTAAACAAGATGAGCCCTTTGCGGAAGTAGCCATACTCTGATTGCAGCGGTTCCTTTACTTTCATGATCATCTCTGCAGAATTCCATACCTCTTTTGCATTTTCAGCAACCTTCGCCCCAGCCGCTGCATACTCAGCATCTGTAAAACCGCTGCCTGCACCAGCATTTGTCTCGACTAAGATTTCATGATTGCTATTTTTTAAGTAAGCAACTCCAGATGGAGTAATTGCAACCCTGTTTTCGTTGTTTTTTATCTCTTTCGGAATACCAATAATCAATCCAATCCACCCCTTGTCAGTTTTCCTTACTTTAATTGTTAGTTATCTTATAATTATAATAGGACGGATTGTGAAATTAATCATTGGTAAAAAGGATAAAAGTAAAGATGAGCCTTTGTGAAAATTCACAAAACTTAAAAACAAGGGTTTAATTCTGTCGCCAGCGCAGCAGCTTCAAATCGAGATACAGCATGAATTTTTGAGAAGGGACGGACAGGTCAACTTCCATTATTTCAGTAATCCGCTTTAATCGATAGGTTAATGTATTAGTATGTATATGAAGCCGTGCTGCTGTTTTTTGCATGCTTTCACTCTCATCCAAAAAGGCTTCCAAGGTAACTAAAAGCTCTGTATTATGACTCTTATCATATTCTCTTAATCTTTTAATCGCTATATTGTCGAACCCATCCTGAACTCGTTTTTCCAACAGGACGTCCATAAATTGATAAATTCCTAATTCCTGATAAGCAGAAAAAGACTCTGCCTCTTCTGGGAACTTCTCCTTAACCTCCACGACTTTTTTCGCTTCCTTAAAGCATTTCTTTACATGGTTCCATTCAGAATATATGCTGCCATATCCGCCGTACACGCCTTCTATATGAAATTTTTCCGCTAAGCTTTTGGGGAAATTTTCAATGAACTGCTTAAATACTGCAGCAGGGCTGATTTGTCTGTCTACTGTGCTTGCTAGCAAAATCAGCTCATGATCATCCATCGTATAGAGAATGATTTTGATATCATCCATTACTTTAAGCAAATATATGATTTGCTTTTCCATATCCTTGCTGATAATTTCTTTAAAGTTAAAAACCATAATCGTAAATTTATTGCTTGTGTAATTTAGCTCTAACAGCTTTTGATTAGCCTCATGGTCGCTCACATGACCAGTAAGAAGCTTCCAAAAGAATTCCTGATCATCATGGGTTGACGGTCTTTTGCTTTTCCCAAACCGCGATAACAGATGCTTCGCGACGGCAGCAGCGTTCTGTAATATTTCCATTTGACTGTCTGTAAGAGGCTGATCCCATTCAATAGCCCAAATATACCCAATGACTTCATCCCCTCGCCATATAGAAACAGCCACTCTGCTTCCAAGACCAATCTCTTTTTTTCCTTCGATTCTGATTGGCTTTTTGCTTTGGAGGAGACTTGGGATAACTCCGTCTTTCCATAAGCGGTTTATTACTTTCTCAGGAACCCGTCTGCTTATAATGGTAGAAATTCTGACAGGATCGGTTTCCTCCCCATGACTGCTGTATACAAGCACACGATGATGTGTATCTTCAAGCGTTATCGAGCATCCGAGCAATTCACTGACATGGTCTACAAAACTTTCAAGAGAATCGTACATCTCCCGCCGGAAAGGATTTATTGGCTGATTAGGCATTGATTTGCTCCCTTCTTCCTTTGGAATGGTTATTTAGCTTTTCTACTATTCTATATGGATTAGGTTATGTACAACAACACTATAATTATAGTTAGCTTCAAATCGAGCGTACCAACTGGAGCCTGCTGCATGAAAAAATGAGCCGAGATCCTGGCTCATTTTCTGTATACTATCTCAAAGCAACTCCATATTTTCTGGCAATTTTACTTCAGACAGAATTCTCGTCTCCTCCTGTCTTTCCTCATAATAGGAGCTGCCGTTTTTCAGTCTAGAGTCTAAATAGGCAGGATGTGTCATCACTTCCACTGTTTTGCCATCTGCCACTCTATCTTGGAGCTTTTCAAAATAATCCTCTGTAACTCCCTCACCGTAAAAATCAGCAATTAAAATATCTGTAACTGTTTTTATATCTGTAAAATGGGGACCAGCAATCCGGACTGGAACATCATATTTTTCTGACAGCCTTTTAATAACAGGATAAAACTCTTTGATACCATGGACATGATGATGGCTGTCAAAATGCGACGGTTTCAGGTCTGCAGCCAAAAACCTTTCTATTTGCGCCGTCCATTCCCGCTCCAAGTCCTCATGTGAAATTTCCTCTGGATGCTCATATACCTCCTTTTGCTTCTTAAAAAAACCATCATCACCAATAAGGCTTGAAGCACTAGTCAGCGGCTTTCCCAATGTGAGGACAAGATGGACTCCCACCTTTAAAGAAGGTGTAGCTTTAGCAATTTCAAGGGCATGCTCCGTTCCTGCTGCATTCATCATCATTGTTGCGGAATTGACAATCCCGTTTAAGTGAGTATCAAGAATCCCGTAGTTAACACCTCTGGAAAAACCGAAATCATCCGCATTTACAAGCAATTTAATCATGCTAGTTCCCCTTTGCTCTCATTTATTTTTTAATCATCTACTTTATATATTTTGGCATAAAACCCACTAGAATGAAAGCGCTTTTATTTGGTAACTTACTCACATAATAAGCCAGGCCCATTACAGACCTGGCTTTGCTTATTAATACTACTTTGACAACTTCTCCACAAATTGCATATCAATTAGCTCTTCGTATTTATAGCCTTCTTTATATACACCGGTTTTCTCCACAACATCCATCGGCTTTGCCAATGCTTCTTCAGAAATGAAGCCATCCTTGCTCCATAGCTGATCTGCATAGGCCCGGTCAAGAGAAGCCTTTAAGCTTTCGTCAGATGTAGTCGGAAATTCTTTTTTCAAAGCTTCCATAGCCAAATCATGGTCTTCATCAACCGTCTTCAGTCCTTTAAGCATTGCTTTGACAAAGCTTTCGACCACTTCCGGCTCATTCTCAATCGTTGATTTTTTGACACTGATTACAGAATAAGGATAGTCTCCTAAACTAGGAAAGCTATAGAACGGTTCATTCCAGACTCCTTTATTAATGCCTTCTGTTATTTGCGGTTCTCCGCCATTGGCAATATCGGCCTGCCCAGATTCAACAAGGGAGACAACTGCGCTTGCATCAGCAGGCTCCTCAAGCTTCACATCTTTATCCGGGTCTAAACCAAGCTCGAGCAGCAGCCATCTTGTCAAAAGATTTGGGCTGCCGCCATACCGGCCGGCGGCAATTGTTTTTCCTTCCAAATAACTTGCCAGTTCCGCTTCATTTGTACTGTCTATTGGTTCATCAGAGCTGCCCATTAAATACACATTAGCTCGATTGACGACATTCACGACTCCTTGAATCGGATCAGAGCTGCCTGGATTCGCCATTTGGTTTGAATCAGGTCCGGCAATATTGCCCCAAGCATCTCCACTCACAAGGGATGTGACGTGGGCTCCTCCTGTAGCAGTAATGACTTCCACTTCCAGTCCCTCTTCCTCAAAATACCCCTCCTGTATGGCTAAATAAAGAGGCAGATAACCAATTAAATGAACAGGTTCGGCTATGACAATCTTCTTCAAGCCTTCCTCTGTCCCGCCACCAGAATCTTTTGAAGCACAGCCTGCAAGCAGCATCATAAGGCCTAATAAAGCAATCAGCAGCAGTTTGCCTTTCCGCACCATAAATCCCCCTTTTTTCTAAGTTGCGATTAGCCATCTCCCGGGAAAACACATCTTATTAAAGTTGCTGATAATTGTTCTAATAAAGGATGGTCATCGGTAAAATATATGGGAGGCAGCATTGTCTATATTCATGAATCTTACCTCCTGGCTCCAATTATTACGGAGCATTCCTGCCCTTTAACAGTATTTTCTCCACCCAGACCGTCGCGAAATACATTAGAATCGACAGTAAGGACAAGACAACAACTCCTACCCAGACGAGATTGATATTCATAATTTGTCCTGCATAAAGAATCATTCTGCCAATTCCTTGTCTGGAGCTGATAAATTCTCCGACAATTGTTCCTGCCAAGGCAAGGGCAATATTTATTTTTAATGAGCTCACAATCCATGGCATGCTTGTTGGAATAACAACCTTTGTGAATACGTGCCACCGCTTTGCGCCAAGCGAATACATGAGCTTCTCTAAATCCTTATCAACTGCTTTCACACCGCTGTATGCAGCTAGTGCTGTGACGATAACCGTCATCATGAAGGCAAGCACCACTTTAGAGCTGAAGCCAATCCCAAAGAGAATAACTAGCACTGGTGCAAGAGCAAGCTTTGGAACCGCGTTAAATGCAATTAAATATGGCTCTGAAATGCGCGAGTAATAGTAGGACCACCAAAAGGATAAACCAAGCAGTGCACCAATAAAGGTTCCAAGAATAAAGCCGAGTACAGTCGATCCGCTTGTATAAATTAAATCATCGAGCAATGTTCCTTCTGTAAATGCTGTATATGCCGTACTCCATATAGTTGACGGACTGCTCCAATAATAAGAGTCAATAATCTGCCATCTAGCAAACAGTTCCCAAAACACAATCAGTAAAACTCCTAAAGCCCATTGTCCGTATAAGGTAATGCGTGATCTTCTTTTTGCTGCTTTCTCTTCATCTTCTATATACGGAAGGGGATTTTGATTCTGCTGCGCCAACGAAGACTCCTCCTTTCCTTTATTTTTCTGTTTTCAGCGTTTGCAGTACATGCTCTTTTAAATCAATAAATTCAGTGCTTAATAAGGTTTGGGCACTTCTCGGTCTTGCTAGAGGGACAGTGACCTTCTCCTTAATTGTTCCTGGCCTAGAAGACATGATATAAATATCATCAGACAGGAAAATCGCTTCATCAATGTCATGTGTAATGAAAAGAATGGTCTTTTTAAAATCCGTCCATATTTGCAAAAGCCATTCCTGCATTAATAGTCTTGTTTGCGCATCAAGAGCACCAAACGGTTCATCTAATAAAATGATGTCCTGGTCATACAGCAGTGTCCTGAGCAAAGCCGCTCTTTGCCTCATTCCCCCGGAGAGTTCATCGGGAAAGTGATTTTCGAAACCGCCTAATCCGTACTTTTCTAATAGGGGAGCCGCCTGGCTGATTGCTTCTTTTTTAGAAACACCTTTTATCTCCAATCCTAAAATGACATTATGCATGATCGACCTCCAAGGCAGCAGCAAATCCTTCTGCAGCATATAGCCTACATAGCCGTTCTTGCCGACAATATCTTTACCGTCAAGCAGCACCTCCCCTGTGGAAGGTTTGATTAACCCAGCAATGATATTAAATAGAGTTGATTTTCCACAGCCGCTTGGACCTATGATGCTGACAAATCTTCCTTCTGGAACTTGCAAGCTTGCATCTTTTAAAGCATAGAAGTCTTTACTGTCCTTCCTGAAAATCTTGCTGCTGTTTTTAACCTCTAACTTATACACTTTTAAACCTCCTGTCTTAAAACACTTTTCATCCAACTCCTGGCCTTAATGTATAATTATTCTAGGCGATATCATTATGTGCGCAAAAATCAATGGGCATTTTATTTATCACAAGACTGACAACAAGCTGACTGCATTTATTTGCTATACTATATGTAAATATTTATTAGAGAGGAACGTCGAAATGGAAAAAAATGCTTTAGTGGTCGGCGCAACAGGGCTTGTCGGAAGGGAGCTTGTACAGCTGCTTGCAAGAGAGAACAAGTACAGCACAATAACCGTACTGACAAGAAGGAAAAGCTTTGATCATCCTTTAATAAAGGAAGTAGTCGCAGATTTCAGCAAGCTGTCCGCATACAAACAAGAGTTTGCAGTTGATGATATTTTTTGCTGTATAGGAACAACAATAAAAAAGGCAGGTAGCCAGGCAGAAATGACAAAAATTGATTTGGAATATCCTGTGGAAATTGCTAAGCTCGCATTTGGGATGGGAGCAAAACAGCTGCTTGCAATCAGTGCAATTGGAGCTGATTCAAGCTCTAAAATATTCTATAGCAGACTCAAGGGAGAATTCGAAGAGCATCTTCAAGAAATCGGTTTTCCATCTCTGACAATTGTAAGACCTTCCCTTCTCCTTGGTGCAAGAGGTGAGTTTTTCGTCTTGGAGAAAAGCTGAGCTCTTACTTGCTGCCGCCTCTGCACTTTATGTTCGTTGGCCGTTTGAGGAAGTATCGGGGCATTAAAGCGCAAACTGTTGCAGCTGCAATGAGCAAGCTTGCTGCAGAAAACAAAAGCGGTGTGCATATACTTGAATCAGATGAAATTGAAAGACGCGCTTAATGCTACTTATATATTAACTTTGATTGGAGTCCTGTTATATGCTTCAAAGCATGAATGCTTTTCTTAGTAAATGGATGCCTTTGCTTACACCAGTTAGTGTGGTAATAGGGGTGCTTTTAGCCTCTTTTTTGCATCATTTATCCTTTCTCGTTCCATGGATTTTTGCTGCCATGACATTCACAGGGAGCCTTAACTCCAACTTTAAATCAATGAAGCATACTGTCACTCATCCATTATCCTTATTACTGACATTGGGCGCCCTGCATATTATCACCCCCATTTGGGCGTTTGCAATTGGTCACCTATTCTTTCATAATGACCCGTACACCATTACCGGCCTTATACTTGCCACAGTAATTCCAACAGGTATTACGAGCGTTATATGGGTTTCCATCTATAAAGGAAATGTCCCCCTCACGTTGGCAATTATTTTGGCAGACACCTTGCTGTCTCCATTCTTAGTGCCATTGAGCATGAGCATTTTTGTCGGAGAATCGGTTCAGTTAGATATTTGGGGCATGATGAGGGGACTTCTTGGAATGATTGTACTTCCATCCATCGCAGGGATGGCTGTTAACCAGTTTTATTCCAAGGAAAAAGCGTTAACTTGGAATAAGACACTTGCTCCTTTTTCAAAGCTTGGTTTGGCAGCTGTTGTAGCAATAAACAGCTCCGTTGTTGCTCCTTATCTCCGCAATATTGACATGAAATTCATCTACATTGCTCTAACGATGTTTTTTGTGGCGTTATCTGGATACTTTTTTTCATGGATGCTTGGTGTTCTCACAAAGCGTCATAAGGATGAGACGATTGCGATGATTTATACAGGAGGAATGAGGAACATCAGCGCTGGTGCTGTTATTGCGGTCAGCTTTTTCCCGCCCCAAACAGCTGTGCCTGTTGTCATCGGCATGCTTTTCCAGCAAATACTCGCTGCCACTTATGGCCAAGCGATTCGAACGGTTTATCAGAAGCCTTCATTGATAAAAGTTGCTGGCAAGAAAATCTCCTAACAAAAAAACACGAGCATATCTCGTGTTTTTTGTTAGGTCACGTATTTTGCCTGCTGTCTTTCAAAAAAACAGCACACATTTCCACCATTTCACAGGCCATAATCTTCAAGGTTTCTGTTGTCAGCATTTGATCCTCCGCATGCATCAAGATTAACGAAAAAGGCAGCTCCTCCCCACTTGCTTCTCTTTGAACAAAGGAGGCGTGAACTTTATGTATCTTGTTGTAGGAGCGTTCCCCTGCCTTAATAATCTCTTTCGCTTCGTCTATTTTCCCCTCCCTCGCAGTGCGGATTGCCTCCACATAGCTGCTCCGTGCCTCACCTGAATACGTTATAATTTGAAAAGCCGCCGCCTGCATTTCCTCTAGTAACTTCATTTTTTCCCTCCGACAGCTTTATTTTTGGTTTAATTGCAATGCATGATCGAGAATCTTTTCCCCGTCTGCTGTTCCATACAGTCTGACATCAATAACATCAACTGGTATTCCATACGGCTTGGCAGTATTGACTGCCGCCTGTTTCATAAAGCGTACTTGTGGTCCAAGGACAATAGCAATAATCCCCTCACTTGAAGTGGCTAATTCATCCTCAATAGCTCCCTCTGGTATGGCATAAACATCGATGTCCTCTCCTCTTGCTTGAATTGCTGCTTTCATTTTAGAGACAACAATGGAAGTGGACATGCCTGCTGCACATGCTAAGATAATTTTCTTCATATTCAATTCCTGCCCTTCTATTTTATTTCACCAAATCATCATCTGCGGCTTCTAAAGTCCGATTGGCTATAATGGATTGATACCATCTAGCAGACTTTTTCATCTGTCTGTTCCTGTTATCATCCAGATTAATTTCTACTAATCCATAGCGGTTTTTGAAGGCATTCATCGGTGAAACATTATCAGTAAACGCCCAAAGCATATACCCTTTGCAATTAGAGCCTTCGTCCACCGCCTTCAACAGCCATTTCATATGCTCGGCAATAAATTCAATTCTGTAGTCGTCTTGAATACTGCCTTCGTCATTCTTATAGCGCCACTCCTGCTCAACACCCATGCCATTTTCAGCGATAAACCATTCTATGTTGCCATACTCCTCTTTCATCCTCATAGCCATATCGTACATAATTTTCGGATAGATCTCCCAACCGCGGAAAGGATTCATCTTCTTGCCAGGCATATCAAACATCTCATAATAATAAGAAGGATGAAATGGCGTGCTTTCATTCCAAGCTGTCGTTCTTGCCTTAACACGATGAGGGTAATACAAATTAATGCCTACATAATCAACTGTGTTCTGCTTGATAGTTTCTAAGTCTGCCTGTGTATACTCAAAGGCGATGCTATGTCTGGCCATCAAGTCAAAAAGCTCTTGCGGATATTCGCCTTTAATGGAAGGATCCAAAAATATTCGGTTAAAGAACAAATCATAGATGTTAGCTGCTTCTTGGTCATGTGGAGCAGATGAGCGCGCATATGTCACTTCTGGGTTTAAAATAACCCCCATCTTCGCTCCTGTCTTTTCCTTGAGCCCTTTCTGTTTAAAAAGCTCCACTACTTTAGCTGTTGCCAAAGCCTTATGAAAGTTCCACTGCATCCATTTTTTTGTATTCTGCTCAAAAGGATAACGAATGGCATCTAAGTAAACCCTTGTCTGAACAACAATCGGCTCATTGAAGGTGAACCAGTGCTTCACCTTATGTCCATAACGGTCCAGCACTTTATCAGCATACTTTACAAAAAGCTCGACCACATGCTTGGAGTCCCAGCCTCCATATTTCTCAAACAAGTAGGCAGGCACTTCATAATGCTCCAAGCATATCATCGGCTCCACTTGTTTTTCTAAGAGCTCATCAATCACCTTATCGATATAGGCTGCATACTCTTCATCCACTATTGCTTCCTCATAATCTAGTAAGAAGCGGGACCAATTAATGGAGGTGCGATAATGGGTTAGCCCGATTTCTGCCATTATCCCGATGTCTTCCTTGTATCTGTTATAAAAATCAGTTGCTACTCCTGGTCCGTACCCGTTATGCCAGACGTTCTTGTTATTTTTGTACCAAAGATCTAAATACGAGTCTTGAGATTCCTTTTTTCCTGACCAGCCCTCTGTCTGCCAGGCAGATGCTGCAGCACCGATGATAAAATCATCAGGTATTTTCACCATTAATTTATCCGACATTATTTACCTCCCGATTTTTCAAGCGTTTCCCATATGCCTGAAAGATACATACTTCCTAAAGCCCTGTCATAAAGTCCGTAGCCAGGTTTTCCGGTTTCCCCCCAAATCATCCGGCCGTGATCAGGTCTTACATAACCTGTAAAGCCATTGTCATGGAGCGCCTTCATAATAGCAGCCATATCGAGACTTCCGCATGTTGAGAAATGTGCTGATTCCTCAAAATCACCGTTTGCGAGTATCTTAATATTGCGCAAATGAACAAAAGGAACTCGGTTAAGCTGCGTATATTTTGCTGCCAGCTTAACGATGTCATTATCTTTTGTACAACCTAACGAGCCTGAGCATAAAGTGATCCCATTTGCTTCACTTTCATATAAGTTTAAAAAGCGATCAAGATTATGTTCATTTGTAATAATGCGGGGCAGTCCAAATATACTCCACGGCGGATCATCTGGATGGATGGCCATCTTGATTCCATGCTTCTCTGCAGCCGGAATCACTCTAGCTAAAAAGTACTCCAGATTATTCCACAAGCCTTCTTCTCCCAACTCCTGATATTGCCTGATTAACTCTTGCAGTTCTTCTCTCGTATAAGAAGTATCCCAGCCTGGGAGGGACAGATCGTTGTGCACAGGATCCATCCTCTTTAGCTGTTCTTGATAATAAACTAATGCAGTAGACCCATCCTCCAGCTCCTTATCAAGCTGTGTTCTCGTCCAGTCGAAGACAGGCATAAAGTTATAACAGATCACTTCAATACCAATTTTCGCCAGCCTCTCCATTGTGAGGATATAATTATCAATATACGTATCTCTGTTTAGAAGACCTAATTTAATATCTTCATGAACAGGCACGCTTTCCACTACCTTGAACTCTAGACCTGCTGCGCTTATCTCTCTATAGAGCTCCTGAATGCTTTCCTCCGGCCAAGCTTCACCTGGGGGAACATCATAAACAGCGCTGACTATCCCATTCATGTTAGGGATTTGCTTAATATATTCAAGGGGAATAGAGTCTTGTTTTCCATACCATCTGAAAGACATCTTCATCTTTAAATCACCTTCCTTGTATCATCACTTTCTTCTCCAGTTTGCTGGGACACTTTATTAGCCATTAAGACGAACGGCAGGTAGATGAATATAGAAGCAGCAATACATATCAGCTGTGTGATGACTGCTCCCATACTCCCGGCAGTAGACAGCCAAGCATTAATAATCGGCGGTGTCGTCCAAGGAACCATAACGACTGCTTTTCCTGCAAAGCCTGTTGCAGTTGCGATATACCCGATTGTTCCTGTTACTAATGGTGTGATAACGAATGGAATCGCCATAATTGGATTGAGCATGACCGGAAGTCCGAAGATAACAGGTTCGTTAATATTAAAAATCCCTGGACCGAAAGACAATTTAGCAATACTTCGCATTTCTTCTCTTTTTGAAACAATAAAGATTGCTATTAAGAGACCAATTGTTACTCCTGAACCACCAATGCTCATATATACATCCCAGAATGGCATTGTAATAATATTTGGAATTTCCTTTCCTTCTTGGAAGGCAGTCATATTGACTGTTATGGACGCAAGCAAGAGCGGCTCCCGAATCGGCTTAATCATTTGGTTACCATGAATTCCAATCACCCAGAAGAACTGCGCGACAAACATAAGAATCAAAATTCCCGGTAAGCCCTGCATAACACTTTCAAGCGGTCTCTGTACAACATTGTAGATGGCTTCATATAAATATATGCCAGTTACTTTATAGAAGATGAATCCGAATGTTGCGACAATTGTCACCGTCAAGATCGATGGAATCAATGCTGAAAAAGAGGTGGCTACATTGTAAGGTACACTGTCTGGCATCTTGATTTTCAATTTCTCTACATTCGCAAGCTTGCTGTAGATCTCAACAGAAACAATAGCAATAATCATTCCTAAGAATAAGCTTTTCGGATCGGAGAATTGCCTTGCCAATACATCTGTGACTAGCTGGTTTTGTTCATTTACAAGCAGTTCTATCGTTGTCGGCACAACTGAAATATAAGACATAAGAGCGAGAATCCCTGGAAACAGTGATTTATGACCATTTATCCGTCCAAGCTCAATCCCAATTAAAAAGACAGCTCCGATTGTCAGGAAGTTAAGCGTAGCATATTGAATGGCTGTCATAATCGGCTTATAGTCTGCGAGGAAGGCAAACATTTCAAAATGCGCCAAGCCGCTTTCTGTTCCGAGAATCATATTTGCTACAAGCACAGCAAAAGCTCCTGTGATAATGACTGGCATTAACGTAACAAATGCTTTTTTGATTGCCATAATATATTTCTGATTGGTGATTTTGTAGGCGACATTGCCTAATACATCTGCCGCCTTATCTTTAAAGCTCATCTTAAAACCTCCGTTTCTTTTATAAAAAAATGGAATTACATCAATAATTTCATAGAGTGAAATGCTTCTTGTGCTCTTGTTTATCAGTTTATATAAAAAGCGCTTTCATTTACATGCATTCTTTTTCCAACTTTACGAGGAAAAGAGTGCCTCAAGATTGTATAACAAAAAAGAACAGCATAACGCTGTCCTTTTTCATAACCGTTTATTCCTCCACCGAAAGCAGGATACTCACAAACTCTTCATAAGAACTAACCTTTACAAGCCTTTCTACGAGAGCTGCATTTCCTGATATTTTCACTAAAAGCTGGTACATCTTCTGTAAATCCTTTTTATACTCTTTTTGGACGCTCAGCAAGCAAATGAACTGAACACGGCTGTCGCCCCACTGCACTGGCCTTTTTAATGTACACACAGCCCAAATTGTCTTTTTAGTGACAGGTCTGATTGGATGGGGAATGGCAACCATTGTTCCAAATCCTGTCGGAGCTATTTGTTCCCGTTCCTCTACCAGTTCCTGAAAGTTATCAGGGATATCCTCCAGTCTTTCCATATTCGTACAAAGAAAGCGAAGCACTTCCTCCTTTGATTTTAAATCTTGCTGAAAAAAGGTAAGCTCTGGTCTTATATATTTCAAGACACTGCCGATATTCTCAATTACTAAGTTTTCCAATCTGGCAATATCCTCATCTCTTAAAATAGTATTTACATCAATAATAGGAACGGTTAATCTCTTCTGAATTGGGATGGTGCTGATAATAAAATCAAGGGACCCTAGATCATACTTATGCATGTCGAAAACATTAGCTGTTCCAACTATTTGCAGCTTGCTGCCAAAGGTAGCCTGCAGCTTATGGTATAAAAGCTGAGCGCTTGCAACCCCAGTAGCACAAACAATCAGGCAACGCTTCGCCTTCCCCTTTGCTTTTTTCCGTTCCATCGCAGCTCCTATATGCAAGGCGATATAGCCAATCTCATCCTGATTTATCTCCATGCCAGTTTCCTGCTTAAGCTTCTCTGCCATGGAAATGGCTGCATCAAAGGCAACTGGATAGTTTTTGATGATTTCCTTCAACATCGGATTGCGGATGCTAAGGCCAAATTTATAGCGGTTAATAGCCGGCTTTAAATGAAGACACAGCCCGTATATCAATTCTTCATCGGTGGATATTCCTAGCTGCATAACCTGTTCTGCCTCGTTAAGCAGTTTTTTGGAAAGTTCTAGTATATCCTTTTCAATCATGTCCAATATATTAATCTCTGCTGCTGGCTGATAAGAAATAATCTTCGTTCCTAATAAATGAACAGCTATATAAGCAACTTCAGCCTCTGGAAATGCTGTACCTAATGATGTCTGCAGATCCTTCACAATCAACTTGGCAACACTATATTCCTTTTCCGCCATGATAGCTTCCAATTCCTTTTCGGGCATAGAAACATAATTATCATCGAGTATTCGTTTGCAGGCGATAGCAATATGTGTGATTAAATTAGATTTTCCGATATCGGAAAGTAAAATCGAAGCTTCTTTCGTATGCTTGAGCAGAATCTCCTCTATCTTTTCAAGTTCATGTGCTGGCAAAACTTGATATGGTTGATGATCTGAATGGAAAACAAACTCTGCCATGCATATGCGCATTTTCGCTTCGGATCCGACTATTTTCAGCCCGTAATTCGGACGTTTTTCCAAGTCCAAATTGAAACGGCGAAGAATTTTTTTTACTTCCTTCAGCCCGTTTTTAATAGACGTTTCACTTATATACAGCTCTTTTACAAAATGTTCAATCTTAATGTAATCCTCTGAAAGAAGCAGGCGTCTCAGCATATATTCCATTCTTTCTGACGGATCTGCCGGGATTGTATCATCCTCATTTCCTGCAACGGCACGCTGCAAAAAAGACCGGAAATATTTATAATCATCAATGATGAGCTCATAGCCTTTTCCTCTTTTTAAAGCAATATACGCACCATTTGCCTGCAGCTTATCTGTAAGTATCTTCACATCACTTCTTATCGTCCGTGATGTGACCTGCAATGCTGAAGCAAGCTCCGCACCCGTTAGTGCCTCTTCTGCCTGCATCAATAAATGCAACAGTTTCTGTTGACGTAATGAAAGCATTTCAAATTACACCCCTTCATCAACTGCATTTCCAATTATTTATCAGCTATATGTTTCCTTAATAACATCATAGCCGAAGAAGGACTGTTGTGAAAGCGCTATCTGATTTCCTTTTGTATTTTATGTGCAAGCAGCCCTCCCATTTTAAAGCCAGCAATCAACTAATTCTTGATAATCCTTTTTTCTCATACCTGACACATAAGGATGCCCTTTTACATAAAACCGCAATGGTTTAGACGTCCATTCTCCTTTATTCGGGATGCCAACCCTTGCTGATACTGCAATGCTAGCCGGCGTCTTTCCTAGGCGAGCATCAATCGAAAGAGCAGATTCATTAAGCATCTTTCCATTTAGCTCCTTAGTAATTTCCATTGCCTTCGTCAGTTTTCCAGGTCCGTTGCTTATGGAAACTCCAGTAACCTTTCTGTTATTTTCCATTCTCTCCATTCCATCTGCAGGCTCCAACGCACGAATAAGGACTGCCTGCGGGTCTCCTTCTTCCTTTGTGACGATATTGAGCATGGCATGTGTATGCATCGTATAAATATAGATTGTCCCACCTGTTTGATACATCGATTCAACTTTTTGAGTCCGCTTGCCGTCATAAGTATGACATGCCATATCTTCAACTCCAATATAAGCTTCCGTTTCCACTATATAGCCTGAATAAATACCATCTGGTGTTTGGTGAACGAGCAGCTTACCTAACAGCTGTCTGGCAATTTCCTCTGTAGTTGTGTTTATATAATCAATCATTTAGGTCACCTGCGCTTTTTATTTTTATTTTCTCATAAAACACAAAAAAAGCTTAGGGGATACCTAAGCTTTCCTGCATTTATTTATACATGTGCCGGCACACTATTCTCAGCTTGTTTTGCAACTGCTGCCAAGCCTGCCTGGTTCAATGTATTCCAAGGCTTGTTGAAATGCGGCTGGAAGAAGAAGTCGACAAATGCTAATTCATCTATTGTCATTTTTGTTTGGATGCAGACAGATAAAGTATTCATCATTTGTGTCATATCTGCTTTAGAGATAATTTGTGCGCCGATAATTTCTCTAGTCTCTTGATGGTAAAGAACTTTCAAACGTACTTGTTCAAATGTCGGCATGAATTCTGGACGGTCATTTTCAATAACCGTTACTTCCTCATAAGGAATTTTATTTGCTGTTGCTGTCAGCTCTGTAAGACCTGTTGATGCCATGCTCAATCCGAACAGATGCAAGCCAGAAGTTCCTTGTGTTCCTAAATATTTCACTTTTTGCCCGGCGATATTATAACCTGCTAATGTTCCCATGCGCACAGCGTTTGTTGCTAGCGGGATATACACTTTATCACCTGTTGGGTTGTAATTTACCGCACAGCTGTCGCCTGCAGCATAGATGTCAGGATTGCTTGTTTGCATATACTCATTAATTTTAATTGCGCCATTTGGCAGAAGGTCAACCTTATCTTTCAGCAAGCCTGTATTCGGTCTGAAGCCTACGCACAGAATAACGAGATCTGTTTCATATTCTCCTTTTGTTGTGATGACCTTTGTTACATTTCCTGCTTCATTTCCTTCAAATTTAATAACAGTTTGCTGCAATGCAAGCTCAATATCTTTTCCTTGAAGCTCGGCTTCGATAATATCTGTATACTCTTTATCCAAATATTTATTCAGGATACGGTCTTCACTATCAATAAGCGTTACCTTTTTGCCGTTTTGTTCAAAAGCTTCTACAAGCTCTACTCCGATATAGCCGGCGCCGATTACAGTAACATGGTTAACATCTTTTGTTTTCGCAATAATTTCATTTGCTTGGTTGAAGTTTTTAGACAAAAGAATATTTCCAAGTTTAATACCTTCAATAGGTGGAATAATTGGCCAAGAACCTGTTGTCATTACTAATTTATCATAAGAATCTGTGCGAGTTTCGCCACTGTTCAAGTCCTTCACAAGTACTGTTTTATTATCTTTATTAATCTCCAGCACTTCATGCTCCATATGCATATTCGCACCTAATGCTTTAAGCTCCTCTGGAGAAGAATAGAATAATTGATTTGCGTCCTTCGCAACACCGCCGACATATAAGGCGATTCCACAAGATAAAAATGATACGTTATTATTTTTTTCATAAACAGTAATATCTATATTTTTATTTACATTAGCTAACGTTTTAACTGCCGCTGTACCAGCGTGTGTACATCCAATTACAATAACTTTCATAATTTTGAAGCTCCTTTGTAAGAGAATTTTTTGTAAAAGTTGTGAACTATTTCACAATGTTAGTGAAAAAAATCACAAATTATGTGATGTCATTCACAATTTGTTCATACCTTTATTATACATACATTTTTTTCGCATGCAAGGGTTTTGTGATTAATTTCACAAATAATTATTTCACGTGTTATTTTTGCCAAAAAAGCTTGGGAACATGCAGTGCTTTTCCCAAGCTTTATGCCTATATCATTATTCAGCTAGTAATTCTCCATTTTCCATTAACAAAAGATCATCCAAAAATACCTGCGGCTGCATGACAACACAATCTATATGTACTCCTGCAAAGACAGTTCCTCCGAATGTCATATTGCTGCCAAAGGCTATATGTATAGTGCCATAAACTTTTTCATCTTCTAACACGACACCAGTAACTCTTGCTTTCTCGTTTGTGCCAATGCCAAATTCACCGAGCAATCTTCCCTCGCCGGTCCCCAGCATTTCCAGCAGCTCTTGTCCCTGATCTCCCTCTGCTTCCACGAGCCTTCCCTCGTGAATAGTGAGAATAAGTGGTGATGTCAGAAGACCAATACCTGCAATAGAGCCGTCTACTGTGATTTTACCATGTGCTGATCCTTCAACAGGTGCAATATAAGCTTCACCTGAAGGCAAATTGCCTGATTCTCCTTTATTCACATACATTCCTGTGCTCGGTATTCCACTTCTTCCTTTTATATCAAAAGTTAAGGAGCAGCCAGCCTTGACTATTGTCACAGTGCTTTTGTCTGTCAGTAATTTTGTTATTTTTTCTGTTATTGTCTTAATTTTGCTATAGTCTGCAGAAATGGCACCTTCCAAAAACATGTCCTCTGTTATGCCAGGCATTGTAGCAATTCTTGATCCCGCTGCTGCTGCAGCTTTTCTTGCTTGGGTATGTGTTAAGGAATGCTTTGTAGCACATATGACTGCATCTGCCTGTAGCATTGCTGCTGCTACAGCTAAAGGCGGCTCTTCACCAGAATGATTTCTTTCTCCCATTATCATCAGCATCGCTTCTGCGCCAAGCTCTTTACCTGCAAGATACAAGCATTCTCCTATCTCCTTCTTCTCATCATCAGCTATAACAAGAAATGACTCCTGCTCTTTCAAATCCAAACAATTAACGAGCAGTCCTTTACTAACTTCGATAATTTTTTCTTTCATTTTCCTCCCTCTTTCCTTATATCATTTCGGAAACAAGCTTGGCGATCAATGCATTAGACAGTATGACAGGCTTGCCGGTAATCTTTTCTGCTTCTCGTCTTAAATTTTCTGTGTAGCCCATGCAGTCAAGTAAAATAAGATCTGCTTCTTCCTTCAGCATTGCAGCTGCTTTGTGGAATTCAGTTAGGTCATTTTCATAAGGAGTTGCCACTTGAAACACTGGGTTCATTCCAAACGGTGAATACTTAGGAAAGGAAGTTTCCTTTTGCTGCTCAAGAGGAACAATCACACCAAGCTTGCGTTTCCCTGTCAGTCCATGTATTGTAGGCGGAATGATATGATCTGGTTCAATTAGATAGGCTTTTTTCGTCGTTAATCCAGGAAAGACACCTGTACATAAAAGCAAAATTTGCGTTATTCCTATTCTTTCTAAGTAATTAATTTTATCCTGTAAAATCGGCTTTATCTTCTCTCTTGACATGATGACAGATTCGCCGTTTGTAAGCCTTGATGTCAGCACATATTCCCCTTTTTCTGGATAAAAATCAACTTCTATTTGCTCTTTAGTAAGACCATCCAATACTCCCACCTGGACTAATTCGGCTGTTTCCTTAATATGCTTTTGGATAATAGGAGCAACATCCATTCTTGGCGCCTGACCAATTGTGATCATACCTAGTTTTTTCATGATTAGTCTCCCCTCTAATAAAATGAGAGGAAGCAAACTTCCTCTTTAAGTTAGTATTTAAACAGCAGCTGTTTTGCCCATCGTCTGTAAAATCTGCATTGAACCATACAATTCTGTGATACGGCTGAATTCAGACGCGCTGTAGAATTCACAAGTTCCGTTCGTTGTCTCTATTGCCACTTCAATTGCAAAGCGGACAGCATCTGCTATATCTGTTTCATGGCTTGCGCCTGTACCGCACCCTGGGACAATGGATTGAGCGGTGATTGCCAAGCCTACAACAGGGGCACTTGTTGCAACAGCAGGCTGAAGAATCGAGTTTATATGATACAGATCGTTCCCATAAGGAGTTATATCTTGCGAGGTTACTGGAAATGTAACAGGAAATTTTCCAGTGGTCATTTCTTTTATCCGCAGCAAGTCCTCACTAACCCGCAGTATGTAGCCCTCTTTAACTGTTGGTGAAATGGCGATGCCTTTATGATTAATCACGCGATTTCCTTTAGTTGTATCAATAGACAGAATACAATCCATTTCAGGAACAACTTCATGTTTGTTCATCGTCAAGATATCGACTGGTGAATCCATGAAGTCCACTGGCTCATGAGGTCTTGTCGGCGCATTTGGACAAATATGTGTTGTGATAATAACGTCTCCTACAAGGGTGTCGCCCTTTGCCTGCATCTCAGCTAATTTAAGTGCAGCAGCAATCGCAGCGACAGCACCATCAGCATCTGATACAAGGCCAATTCTGCTTGGCCGTGCTCCTATTCCCCCTAATCTTCCAATGATACCAACAGTCGGAGCACTTCCTCCCGCAAGTTTGCCGTCAGAACCTGGTATTGTCACCTTAATAAAATCCGTGCTGCCTTTTTCGCCTTTGACAGTTTCAACTTTTACCTCTATGTTAGGATACTCCTTAAATAGCTCAGCAGCTGTCTCTCCCGTTACATAAGCATTATCCAGTAAATCAATTGCCTTCAGTGTTTGTTTAAGCGCCATTGTAATCCCTCCAGTAATTTTTATAGATAATTAATAATTTGCTTGCCGATTATTTTTTCGATTGGACACATCAATGAATGATTTCTCATTGTGCTGCTTAAAATCAGTTTTTCCTTTGGAACAATAATCACAGCTAAGTTCTGCCCTTTTTCCACCTCTGCCGTAACAACCGGCCGGCCAGTTTTAGCATCAAGTGTCATAATTAAATCTGGAAATGTTCCGTAGCGGATTCCATCCTTTTCAATCGTCATATATTCATTCCAAAAGCTCATGCTCCAATCCTTATTTATCGTCACCGTGCCAACATCAAAGCCGCCTGTTGTTTCCAGCACAAAATCAGTAACTGTCCCTTCAGCGATGACCTTTCCGCCAAGCAAAGCGACTACGCTGTCAATAGCGGCTTCTCCTTTGTGAGAGCAAAGCGCTTCTCCCACTTGGATTGCCTGCTGAATCGCACCGCTTGCTCCATGTTTCTTTGCATAAGCAACTGGAACTGGATTGCGGGCTACAGCCACTAAACCGCCTGCTTCCACTGACAGTTGCCGCACAGTACTAGCTGCTATATCTAAAGAGCTTGAGATGGAGAGTTCCAGGAAGCGCTCGCCTCTTCCGCCGACAGCAGCCTGATGAGAAATAAATCCGGCTTGTTCAGATAAATTAAGAGATCCCATTATTCCTGTCGGGTGAGCTCTTCCGTTACAAGGAATGTCCACAACAGGCAAACCAGTTACGGCTGATTGAAACCAGCCATTAACAGTTGTGCTCGCGCCATTTTCATTTGTGATAATTCCGCGAATTGGCTCGTTCATTGCCTGTGAAAGTAAATCAATAGCCTTGATATAATGCATCGGTTTCACATATTGTTCCTTTGCTGCAGGTGCCCCGACAAGGGAAACAGTCACAAGCAGGTCCTCATCTTCCATTTCCTCTGCTGTCTTTAAAATCGGATGACCGATTTCAAGGGCAAGCCGGCCGATTTGAAGTCCGTCTGCAATTTTGCCCCCTCCGCCTCCGCCAAGGACTGCTCCTCCATAAACGGCATGCTCTACTGTATACTCATCTAATTTAATAGCCAATTTATATTCCTCACTTCCCTAATTTGAATACGGAATTAAAGAAGCTGTACAAGGCATCACCAGCTATAAATCCGGCTGCCAATATGCTCATTGGTGTTTCTGCTTCTTTTCCTTTTTTCTTGACCCACAGCAGTCGAATAATAATACCTGCAAGAACAGCGATACCGGCATAAGGTGTCAATATAAGCAATCCTGTTGCAAACATGATGCCGATTTGGCGGGTCGGTCCGCCAATTAATTGGAGCAATGCTCCTGGTATTGCCCATATTAAGAGCTGTTTTGCAACGTCTGTCGATGTGCCTGCTTGAATGGTAGAAACATAAACAGCATCGATTGGCGGTACAAGATTGTTAGCAAAGTAGCCTTTATATGTGAACAAAACAGTCAATAAAGCAATCCCAAAAGCCAGAAGCGACGTCATATATTGCTGCTTTCTTCCGTCCACCTCATACTCAGGATTCTCTCCTTTTCCACGCAGGATATAGCCTGTTTTGAAGTCATAGCCAAGGTCGGCGAATGCTGGACCTGTGGCTGCACTAAACCCGGCAAGAAGAGCTAAGGCAAGCGGTGGAAAACCGATCATCATCCCTAACAATAGGGTAATGAAGGCTACAGCAAATGCTGGGAACCAGCCAGAATGCATGGCGGCAATCCCGACAATAAGCTCATGTACGAATGCAGCAAAGGCAGCAAACAAGAGAAAAGCAAGGAGCATGCCTAATGACATCTGTGTCATGAGACCTCCAACAAGGGCCAGAATTAATGCAATGACGAGGTAGGCAAGAAAGCCAAAACCTAACGTTTTCTGAGCTGTTTTAATAGGAGTAGTAAAAGTCTCGGCCTCTGGCTTGTCTACTGCGGCAGCAATCTCTTTTCTTCCTTTTCTGCTTTCCTTGCCTTCTTTTCTGAAAATCAATATAGAAACTTGCACAAGCGCTACAATACCGGCGCCAATCATAATGCCATGGGGAATATATAATGCATTCACATCGACGCCAAACACTGGGATAGAATATTGGCGGAACAGCAAGCCAATCCCAAATACGGACAGCGCCCAAATATTTCCGATAAACGCTACACCAAAAGCGGACATTGGAATATGCAGTATGGAGCCGACTATGCCAATTACGGCGCCGACTCCAAGCAGACCAGCCCGTTTCCCCCCTTTATCACCTGCAACAATTGCTTGTGCTGTGGCAACACCCGGCGCCCAAGTTCCTGATGCTGGGAAAAGCTTTGAATCAAACAGTTTATACAGAATCGCAGCATCTACAAACATTGCCAGCGCTGCGCCTATTAACATCGGTATAATAAGATCAGGAGCACCTATTAAAAAAGGTATACCGATTGGAATCAACAAACTGTTGGCTGCCCCAAAGGTTGCGGAGGAAATAGATGTTTGAATAAGGTTTTGCCGATGCACTGACTTGTATCTCGACAGGATTGTTACTGGTATTCTAGCTATCAGCATAGCGACAAGAGCACCGATAATCGATGTATTAGGCGTTACTCCAAGTGAGACGATAATCTGCATCCCAATAATGGCTCCGAATACTGCTGTGATAGTTGTTAAAATTAACGAAAATGGCTCAAACAGCCGTGGATGCTTTTTTTCTTCTTTGAATTGTTTCATTTAATGGCCCTCCATTACAAAGTTGTAAGTTGATTTTTACTATATTATCTAGAGAAGGACGCCTAATCCACCTTGACCACTTCTATTACAGGAGGAGTTCACTATATATGCGGAAATTAAGCCCTCCGCCTCTACTGCATCGATAATCGGAATATTCATATCCTTCCGCAACATATCTGCAAGACCAATGGTTGTGAAGCCAGTACAAGCAAAGACGATTGTTTCTGCTCCCTGCTCCAGCAGGGTTAGGACTGCTTGTCTCCCCTTCTCCTTCCCCTCTGGTTTCATTAGATCCTTTGTATTCGCAACACCCTCCGGCACCAAGTAGGCTACTAGCTTTTCACCGAGGATTTCTTCCATCACAATCGGAGGCTTCTCTGTTATACCGATGATTCCTACAGGCTTTCCTATTGCCAGTGCAGTCAAAGCAGCCGCACTGCCTGCACCGATGACAGGAATCGAAACAGCCTCACGCAGCTCCTTTATACCTGGATCTGCTGCACAGCTTATTACAATCAGCTCTGCGCCTTCTTCCTCCATTTCGATTCCTAATGCCACTATCTTCGGCACCGCTGCTAATTCTGTGGCAGCATCATGAATACCTTGTGGCTGATCCGGAATACATCTGTTTATGACAGGAATTCCATATAAAGAATTGATTTTATTTCCATGGCTGTTAACTACTTCAGGATCCTTTGCGGTGAAAACCCGGATAACTCCAATCATAATTTCCTCCTATTGATTTAATTTTCTAAAATTTGTTAATGTGTCTATCTTACCGATTATATAAATTGCAAACAATGTCCCGAAAATACAAAAAATAAAAAAGCCCATTGTGCTCTGGGCACAATGAGCAGGAATTTCACCTAGAAATTCGAAATAAATGGAAATATATACAAAGATAGCATGAAAACTTTTCATAGAAAGATTCTAGTTTTAATCCAGACATTTCCTTTACCTTATCTATTCGGTATTTGACAGAGTTTCGGTGGATAAATAATTGTTCACCTGTTTCTAACAAACTGCCATTTGTTGATAAGTAATAAAATAATGTCTTCACAAGCTCACTGCCCGTCTCTCTGTCATATGATAATAGTTTGCCAATCTTTCTTTCGATGACAGCATCAAAATTAATATATTCTGTGCTGTCTAACAGCAATTTAAATAGCTCCACATCATCAAAGTTATGAAGCTGCTGATCGTTATTTAAGCTTCTCCCTATCTTGACTGCGTTTCTTGCCTCTTGGTAGCTCAAATGAATATCCCATAGCAAGGAATAGCCACCTATTCCTACTTGAAGTCCTTTATATCTCTTTGTAAACGGCTCTAGCTGCTTAGACCAGTGCTCAGGCCTCCAAAGTGAATTTGAACTGCTCGACTGGATTATTACAAGCCTATTTCCTTGGAAGAGACTGTATATTTTAATACCTTGTAACCCTTCCAGCTCTTTTAAAGAAGTCTGCAGCTGAACTAGCATGCCTGCATCTTCCTCTAACAGCCCTTGCAGTTCAAAGACAACCACCTGCCACATAGCATCTGGATTTAGCCCAAACTGTCTGCTTTTTGTGACTACCTCATCCTGCGGTAAGTAAATTCCTGCTATAAGCTCCTCCATAAAGCTTCCTCTTAGTCTATTTTCAGTATCAACGGCTGTTTTTCTTCTCATCAGTTCTAATGAGAACACAAGTCTGGCCTGCTCTACACATACCATTTCCATTTCATCAAGGGATTCTTTTTGAAGTATGAATGTTCCCACATGCTCCTTATCTACTGTAATATCCCAGTAGCTCATATTTGCAGATGTTTCGCTTGTAATAGAGTTGGAAGAAACAATCATATTGCCATGCTTGTCGAGCAGAGAGATTGGCGCATTCAGCATTTGCGAGACATTATCGGCAACCACTTGGATTCCGCTGTTTTCTAAAACTAATGTTGTCAGCTTTTTATAAATTTCCTCCGATCTTCTGAGCAATGAAGCCTGCTTGTTCAGAATCTGTTCCATGACAGCATTAGTAATATCAATATAGGGAATTCCTGGCGGAAGCTGAATGATGGGCAGCTGATGCTGATTGCTTAAATCAATCATTTCCTGCGGCATTTCATGTAAATATCTTTCTGGCTTTATAGCAAGTGCAGCAGCATTTGCCTTTGCAAGCATTTCGACAACCTTTGGCAGCTTTGAGAGATCATCTCTTAAAGAATAAGCTGTGGTCAACAGCAGTTCTCCTTCCCTTAACCAACCGTCAATATCAGGCACTTCCATAATATCGATAAATTGAACAACACGGCAGAGCCCCTCCTTTCCACTTATTACACTTGCTTCCCTTAAAACTGGAAGCATTAACAACTCTTCTAATGTAATGCCAGATGGATTCATGCGTTGCTTCACCCCTATGAAAAAAAGAGCCTTCGTTTCATCCGAAAGCCCTTTTTTTAATTTATTATTGTACCTTCATTGCTAAGTCGCCTGTTTTTGCCCAGCCGACTCTTAAAACAACATAGTATAAAGGCAGTGTAATGGCAATTGGAAGAACAACTCCTAATGCCATATATGTTAAGAATCCGCTCGCACCTTGTGTTGCCAAAATGCTGATTGGAGCAATTAAAGAATTCAAGCCAAGTCCTGCTAATTCATAAGTTGCTGTAAAGCCAAAGCCTAATGTAGCGATTGGTGCACAAATAACGGCTGCTACAAATGGCGGAATGATCAGCAACGGATTTTTCACAATATTCGGGAACTGCACCTTTGGTGTGATGATCGACTGTGCCAAGAAGCCACCCATATCGTTTTGACGTAGAGACATTGCCGTAAATCCAACAAATTGAACGGTACAGCCAATAAGTGCAGCAGCACTTGAAACTGGATCCATCTGCAAGGCAATTGCCAGGGCTGCCGACGAAGCCGGTGTCATTAACAAAATACTCCAAACTAATGAAATAACCATTGATGCAACTAATGGTGAACCTTGCACAGAAGAAGTAATTTCAGCACTGATCCACTCTAATAGCGGTGTTGTAACATAAGCCAAGCCAACACCCGCAAATCCACCAACTAGAATAGCACCTGCTGGAATAGCAATCATATCCAAAATAGTTTTGCCGACAATTTTTTTACCAACAATTGTTGCCACTACTGCAGCAAGAACGGCACTGATTGGCTGCCCTGTAACAAGGACCATGCCTGACTCTGTGGCATGCAGTGCATTCCCTCCAATTGTACTGCAGACCATCGCGCTAAAAATCACTAATGTATTACCGCCAAGCTGATAGGCAATTCCCGCCCCGAAGGCAGGTGCCAATAGCACTTTAGCTACAGAGCCGATGTGGGTAAGAGTATCCCACCCTAGCGCTTTTCCGATTGATTCAAGCAGCAAGCCAAGTCCTAATGTAACCAACACGGCATTTGACATTCCTGCTGATGCTTTATATAAACCATCCATAAAAGTTTTTTTATTCATCTCTCTCTACTCCCTTGTTTTAATTTTCTCCAATAAAAAAGCCTGTCCGCAGATTCCGGATAGGCACCATTCGTACATCACGTTTAGCGCCCTTGTTTGATACAACAAAAACTGGACTAAACGATTCCCTATAATAGT
Source organism: Bacillus sp. Au-Bac7 (assembly GCF_021341655.1). Lineage (NCBI taxonomy): Bacteria > Bacillati > Bacillota > Bacilli > Caryophanales > Bacillaceae > Bacillus > Bacillus sp. Au-Bac7. Next base: position 411,522 of record NZ_JAJTTG010000003.1, read on the forward strand.
AATGGGGGGTTCATTTAATCCTACGTGCTGAGTATGAGAATAATAATGAGTGATGAAGTTAAGATTGCATTTGCTTTCATGATATTCTCCTCCTAAAACAAGTTATTGTGAAGCAATAATATCACCAATATTCTGAAAATGTAAATAATTATTTTATTTCTGAATATATTAAAGCGTTCTCATTTTTAACCAATATGGAAGATTTCCAGCTCATTTTTTTCTATATTGTTGTTTTTTAAGATATTTTTTTTGCTATACGCAGGAATAACGCTATATTTATTTCACAATTGCAGTTTTTTTAAAATAAAAAAAGAATAGGGAATTTACCCTATTCTTTCTAAGCAATGTCTGTATTCTTCGTTTCTCTTCCAAAAAAGAATACAGCTGCTGCTCCTACAAGGACTGCAATACAGAAAATCGTAAATATACCGGCGATTGAAATATTTTGTGCTACAAGATATGGAACTAGCAATGGGCCGAGTACTCCCCCAATTCGCCCAAAGGAAGCTGCCATTCCCGCTCCTGTTCCGCGGACATTTGTCTTATATTGCTCAGGTGTGTAGGCATATAATGCTCCCCATGCTCCAAGATTAAAGAAGGAAAGTAATATTCCAGAAGTCATCAGCAAGGCTGTGCTTTCTGCTGTTCCGAACATATAAGCACTGATTGCCGTACCGATTAGGAACACAACGAGTACAAACTTTCTGCCTACCTTTTCAATTAAGTATGCTGCAAGTGCATATCCTGGAAGCTGTGCTAATGTCATAATCAGAACATATTCGAAGCTTTTAATTAAGCTGAAGCCTTTAAGCACCATCACACTTGGCAGCCAAAGGAACATCCCATAATAGGAAAAGACAACACAAAACCACAGTACCCACAGCATTGCTGTGTTTTTAGCATTATCTTTTGACCAGACTGTTTTGATGCTTTCCCAAGCTGTCAGCCTTTTTGTTTGCTCTACCTTCAAGTATTTCGGTGAGTCAGGCAGCTTCAACCTTAAATATAAAGCATAAATTGCAGGCAGAACACTGATCAACAGTGCAATTCTCCAGCCATTATCAAAGTTCGGAATAATAAAATAGGAGATGACTGCTGCAATCAGCCAGCCAAATGCCCAAAAGCTTTCTAGCAGAACAACAACTCGCCCCCGTTTTTCATTAGGCACACTTTCTGAGACAAGTGTTGATGCCACAGGGAGCTCTCCTCCCAATCCCATACCAATTAAGAACCGCAGGATAAGGAACATCCAAAGCGAGGTTGTAAATGCAGATATTCCGCTGCCGATAGAGAACAGTAATAGCGTTATAATAAAGACATTTTTTCTGCCGACTCTATCTGCCATAATGCCGAACAAGAATGCACCTACTGCCATTCCGATGGAATTAATGCTTCCTATCCATCCCATCTCTTTAACGGACAAACCCCAGTCTACTTGCAGAGCAGCAATGATGAACGATAACATACCGACATCCATTGCGTCGAACAGCCAGCCAAGGCCTGCTATTCCCAGCAGCTTTTTATTTGATATTTCTTTTTTCATACAATCCTCCTACAACTTTTCTATAGTTTTTCCATCTATAAGCGATTTATGATAACCAAGTATTATATTAACACGTGTCTTGACAGTAATCATTACATTTTTATTGACTAACACAAAAATCAGTTTGTAAATATCAGAATATTTAAGAAAAATAGCTAAAAAACATAATGAAAACGCATTATTTCTTGAATAAGAACAAACCTATTACTCTATGCAAAACAGTGTAAAATTTTCCAGAAAAAATTGATGTTTTCCTCTTTACTTTCTAATAAATAAGCATAAAATGGTTCTTATATTTGCCAATAATCTTTAAATGTAAAGGGGATATAAAGTTTGAACGTTACATCTAATAAAATGCAGGAACAGTCACTTTTTAACATTTCTTGGCCTCTGTTTATCGAACTTGCATTGCATATGGGGATGGGGGTTATCGCCACACTTATGCTCAGCCATTATTCAGACAATGCAGCTTCAGGGGTCGGAGTGGCTAACCAGTTACTCGGGATATTCATCCTTGTTTTCAACGTCACTTCCATCGCAGCCATGATTTTAATCGGGCAAAGACTAGGAGCTAATCAATTAAGTCAGGCAAGACAATTCGCCAGATCAGCAGTCGGCCTCAACGTCTGGTTCGGAGTGATTGTTGCTATCCTCGTTTTAGTCTTCGGTGAGCCTTTGTTACGATTATTTGATATACAAGGAGAAGTTTTAAATTACGGGCTTATTTTTATCCGCATCTGTGGTGCTTCCCTCTTCTTAGAATCTCTTTCACTTGCACTAAGCGCAGTATTGCGCAGCCACGGTTTTACGAAAGAATCAATGATTGTCAGTATTATGATGAATGTCATCAGTGTTATAGGATATGCAATGAGCATATTTGGATTATTCGGTTTGCCAATTACAGGAGTAGTTGGGGTGTCATGGACGATTGTAATTGCACGTGCATTTGCCGTTGTGGTTTTGCTCTATATCGTTTACCGCAGAATCGCTTTGACATTTAAAGTACAGGATATTATTAAGGTCAATAAACAGGATGTTAGGGAAATGCTCTATATCGGCATTCCTTCCGCAGGTGAAAACTTGTCTTATCAGTTTTCCCAGTTAGTAATTACAGCAATTGTTGCTTCTTTAGGTGATGCTTCCTTGGCAGCAAGAGTGTATATAACCAATATTTCCATGCTTTGTTACTTGTTCACTGTCGCTATTGCAGAAGGAACACAGCTTCTTGTAGCAAGATATATTGGCGGAAAGCAATATGACCGTGCATTGAAACGGGGCATAAAAACATTAAGAATTGCTATGGTAGCATCCCTTACAGCTGCTGTTGCTATGGCAATGATTGGTTCGCCAATATTAGAGCTGTTTACAGATGATTATCAGATCATAGCTATCGGTCTGCCAATCTTATGGGCTGTCGTATTTACCGAGCCGGGAAGAGCTATGAATATTGTACTGATGAGCTCCTTAAAGTCTGCCGGAGACGTTCGTTTCCCTGTCATCATCGGCATGGTCTCTATGTGGGGAATTGCCGTTACGCTAAGCTATACTCTTGGTATAACCTTCGGCTTAGGATTACTCGGCGTTTGGCTTGCCCAAGGTATGGATGAGTGGTTCAGAGGAATCTTCGCCTGCAAACGCTGGCTGTCAAGGCCATGGGAGCGAGTTCGAGTTAAAAACACTGCCAAAGGCCATATTTAACATAAAAAACACCGCTTCTTACACTAAGAAGCGGTGTTTTTCTTTGAGCTCTCTTCTAGGCAGCCTTTTCCCTGTTTAAGAATTTCAGCCTCCTCGTTAAAGCTGGCATATAAAGAATTAAAAGGATGGAGCGGAACAGACTGAAAACAATGAAGGAAAGCCATAATCCGTGATTACCCCAGAAGAGCGTTGACGGGAAGAGGATGAGTAAAAATACTGCAACAGAGCCAAGCATACTATTTCTAACCAGCCCAGCTTCTGAGGCACCTGCAAAAATTCCATAAAAGACTAAGCCTATGCTTGAGGCAAGGGGGAAAAGCACAAGCCATACATCATACTGCTTTGCAATGGCAACAACCTCTTCTACTACTGTAAATAACGGGATGACCGCATCCTTGCTCAGCAAAAATGTCAGACTGATTGCAGCCGAAAAGGCAAATGACCAGAAATACGATTTCTTGACGGTTGCCTTATACAGCTGGCTGTTCTTTTGCCCTACTGCTTTTCCTGTCAAAATGCTGGCAGCATTGGCAAGCCCATCATAAAAATAAGCCATTATGTAATGTATTTGAATGAGGATAGCATTAGCAGCTAAAATTTCTTCACCATACACAGCACCTTTGGCAGTAAATATATTAAAGACTGCCAGCAGACAAACCGTTCTGATAAACAAATCACGGTTAACTAGCATCATTTTTTGCAATGGCTCCCGGTCATAAAGATGACCAAGCAGTTCCTTCCTGTTCAGGCTGTTCTTCATTTTGCCGCTGCTAATTAAAAGTATGATACCTAATAGGAACGCAAATACTTCTGCACATAATGCGGCAATGGCAACACCTGCCACTCCAAAATTAAAAAACAGGACAAGTACAACTGCCAAAACGATATTAAGAATGTTCATCAGTAATTGAATGAGCACCGTTGCTTTAATTTGCTCCATTCCTAATAACCAGCCTAAAACAGCGTAGTTCATTAATGCAAAAGGCGCTGCCCAAATTCTAATATGGAAGTATAATGAGCTTACTTCCTTTACATTTCCTTGAATTCCTAAAAATGCAACAGACAGCTTAAAAATCGGCTCTTGAAGTAAGATAATTGCTATACCGACAATAAGAGCAATGCAGACAGGCCGAAAAAAGGCCATTGAGCTTTGCACATCATCCCCTGCACCTAACGCTTGGGAGGCAAATCCTGATGTGCTGACCCTAAGGAAACCAAACAGCCAATAAATGGTGTTAAAAATAACGGTGCCCACAGCGACTCCGCCAATATATGCTGGATCTGGCAGCTGTCCGACAACAGCCGTATCAACAGCACCAAGCAATGGAACAGTTATCGTCGCAAAGATTAACGGCAATGCCAGTGATAAAAAATATCGATGTGTCACAACACTGCTCCTTCCTAGCCTTTTTTTTCAATATTATATCACTCTAGTTTTTCCCTATTGAAATATTTTTTCAAGTTATGCCAGAATAATCAAAAAACTGATAAACTATTATTAGTCCAACTAATTAGGAGAGATGAACATGTTTAAAGTAGGAATTATCGGTTTAGGAGCAATTGGGCAGCGGCTTATCAAAAGCTTTACAGAGCATCCAGAGATGGAAATTACCGCTGTTTGTGATCCATTAGAGGAGCTGCTAAACAGCACTGTTGCTGCAATTGGAAAGGCAAAAGGCTTTACTGATTATAAAGAAATGCTTAAAAACGCAGATATAGACTTAGTTTATGTCGCAGTTCCGCCTAAATTCCACCATCAAATCGTTACAGATTGTGTGCTTGAGCAAAAGCATATACTTTGCGAAAAACCTTTAGCTAATTCTGTAGAGGAAGCGGAGAGCTTATATAAACAAGCGGCTGATGCGGGCATTATCCATGCAATGAACTTTCCCCTTAATTACAGCTCTGGCAATGCAACATTTGCTTCTTATATTAAAGAAGGCTATATCGGCAAATTGCGCCGCCTAGAGCTAAAAATGCATTTCCCCCAATGGCCGCGAGCATGGCAGCAAAATAATTGGGTTGGAAGCAGAGAACAAGGCGGATTTGTGCTGGAGGTTGGCGTCCATTGGATTCAGCAAATCCAAAAGATTTTCGGACCCGTTCAATTGGTCCATCGCAACGTTTCCTTTCCGGAAGACGAAAATCTTTCAGAAAACAGCATTCTCGCTGTCCTCGAGCTGGAAGACGGAACACCTGTCTTTATTAACGGAATGAGCCAAACAGCAGGAAAAGAAGTGGTGAAATTTACTGCATATGGCACAGAAGGAACACTCGCGCTGGAGGATTGGTCTGAGCTCTATGGAGCAAAGCAGGGATGCGACTTTGAAAAGCTTGATGAAAGCACACCAGTTTCCTCACTAATGAACGAATTGGTTAATGCTCTTCATCATAAGGAGGCAGATCTGCCAGACTTTTATGATGGGTATCAAGCTCAAGTTGTACTTGAAAGTTTGCGAAACTAAAACAGCAAAAAGCAGCTGAAGCTCAGCTGCTTTTTATTGTTTATGCTCTGAATTTTTTCAAAGATACTTTGCCCATATTTGCTTTTGCAAAGATGATAGTCAATACGAATGGAACGACGATTGCAACAACCATTGCGATTGCAAATGCTACCATATGCTGCGGCTGGATGGACAGAATGCCTGGAAGTCCGCCGACACCAATGGAATTCGCCATAACATGGGAACCAACTGAAATCACACCTGCAATCATAGAGCCAATCATAGCTGCTAAGAATGGGAAGCCGTATTTCAAGTTAATACCGAACATTGCCGGTTCTGTAACTCCTAAATAACAAGAGATAGTTGCTGGAATAGAGACTTGCTTTTCTCTTTCATCCTTGCGGTTAATATAGATCATTGCCAATACAGCAGAACCTTGAGCGATGTTTGATAAAGCAATCATTGGCCACAGGTTTGTGCCGTTAAATTCACTCATAAGCTGCAAGTCAATTGCATTGGTCATATGATGCAAGCCTGTAATAACAAGCGGCGCATATGCAAAGCCAAATACTGCAGCAAACAGCCAGCCTAATGAAGATGTTAAACCTGAGTAAACAACATCTGAAATAAATGAACCTATTTGCCAGCCGATAGGGCCCAACACAGTATGCGCAATAAGAACTGTCGGAACTAATGCTAAAAATGGCACAACAATCATGCTGATTGCATTAGGTATGACTTTGCGCAAACGCAGCTCCAAGAAGGAGAACAGCAGTCCTGCAAATATTGCCGGTAGCACTTGTGCTTGATAACCAATCTTGTCAACATGAGCAAAGCCAAAATCCCAGAATGGAATTTCTTGTGTGCTTGCCACAGCGTAAGCATTAAGCAGCTGTGGTGAAACAAGTGTAATACCTAGTACAATTCCCAATATTTGCGTCGCACCCATTTTCCGAGTAACTGCCCATGTTATACCAACTGGGAGGAAGTGAAATATCGCTTCGCCAATTAACCAAAGAAAATCGTTTGTTCCTGCCCAAAATTGGGATACTTCCACCAATGTTTTTGTACCACCATCAACCATTTTGATTTCACCGATGATGTTTCGGAATCCTAAAATTAACCCCCCAACAACGATTGCTGGAATTAACGGTGTAAAGATATCTGCCAAGTGTGCAATCATTCGTTGCAGGAAATTCATATTTTGCTTCGCTGCTTGCTTTGCATCATCCTTTGACGTATCACTTACACCTGCAATGCTAATAAAGTCATTATAAAAAGACGATACTTCATTTCCGATAATAACCTGGAATTGTCCTGCTTGAGTAAAAGTACCTTTAACTAAGCCGATTTCCTCTACCTTTTTAACATCTGCCTTTGATGGTTCTTTTAATACAAATCTCATTCTTGTCGCGCAATGAGTAACAACAGAAATGTTATCGCTTCCACCGACATGTTCAAGGAGCTGTTTCGCTGGTTCTGTATACTTGCTCATAGTTCTTCCTCCTTTTTTCCGTAAACAAAAGTTGTTTCTATCTATACTAATATGATTGCGATTACATAAACATGTATATACAAGTAAACTGTTTACGCTTTCAATTATATGTTGTATATACATGTTGTGTCAATTCTTTTTTCATTAGATTTTATTTCCATTTTTATAGTGATAAACGGCAGAATATTCCTTAATATACCCATGTATCGGAACACTAAAATTTGATCTGGATTTTCTTCAATAAATAAAAGGATAAGGAGCAAAAAGCCCTTACCCTTCTGTTTAAAAAATTAAAATGAAAACTGCGCTGCCTACAAGCAAGCTGGCATAGTAATAATCCTTTTTTGTAACGATTGTCTTTTTGTAATAGCTTCTGTCTCTGTCACCTGTAAAACCTCTTACCTCCATTGCAAGGGCCATTCGTTCTGACTTTCGAACAGCATTTGTAAGGAGTGGAACTGCATATCTTTTAAATGATTGCCAGCTGCCATTATGCCTGCAGCCTCTTATTCGGTGCGCTTCCTTTAAGTGGGCAAGCTCCTTTTGGAACAATGGTATGCAACGAAAGCCTGCCATAAATCCGTATGCCCATTTTGGCGGAACTTTAAGCTGATGTACAAGACTCATCATAAATGGATGGATACATGTGGTAGAGGTGAAAAGCAACCCTATAGTCACGAATGCTAGCATTCTCGTTGCAATGGTAAGGCCATTGCTTGCACTTTCCGCTGTTATTCTAAACCATGCCCATTGCCATATTTCAGTTTCTCCTTTTCCAAACGCTGCAAGCATCCAAAAGGTTAGTACAAAAAAAACAAAGTAAGGAGGCATCACTTTCAGTAAATACTTGATTGTCCAGCCCCCACCTATCATGCCTAGAAATAAAAATGCCGTCCATATTAATAATGTTTTACCTGGTTCGCTTATCATCATCAGCAAAAACATAACAGCAAGATGGGCTATCAGCTTTACACTTGGATTAATATGAGACAGATAAGACTGATTGCCCTCCATTAGGTAACTCCTCCTTTACTGCTTCTATGTAGGCATAGTGCAAAGGCGGGATGATTGCCGTTTCGTTTAGCTGCTGAGGATTGGAAAATAACAGGAAAGGATGGCCGTCAAATGCAAGAGCACCCTCCTTAAAAAACAGGACTCTGTCAGAATATTGGTCAACAAGATTCATATCATGGGTTGCCATTACAATCGTTGTTCCTTGCTCCTGCCTGTTCTTCAGCATTTTTAACAGCTTCTCTGTTGTTCTTTTATCTTGTCCAAAGGTAGGTTCGTCAAGGAAAAGAATATCCTGATTTAGCAACAGCATTGTTGCAACACTCAACCTTCTTTTTTGACCAAAGCTTAAGTTGAATGGATTAACGTCCTTATGCTGTAAAAGACCAAACTCCTCCAGAAGCGCCAAAGTTTTTGTTTCAATCATCTCTTTATGCCACTTCTGCTGTTCTCCTGAAAAGGCAGTTTCCTCATAAACAGTTTGAGTGATGAACTGCCACTCTGGATTTTGGAAGACAAAGCCAATATGCTGATAAAGCTGACTCTCCTTCCAATTTTTTAACTCCAGTTCTTTAAAGAGGATATTGCCCTTGTTTCTTCTTTTCAATTTAGCCAGCACCTTCAACAGGCTGCTTTTTCCGCTTCCGTTCTTTCCAATAATCGAGATCCACTCGCCTTTTCCAAACCGGAAGTTTAGATTATGAAGAATTTCCTTGCTCTCATAGGAAACAGATAGATTTTGCACCTCCAAAAGGGTGCTCCGCTCTACTTGGACTTTGTTTGCTTTTCTTTGCCGATATCTTTCCTTTAATTGTTTGCTTAATGGATGGTGACTGTCATTAATGATCTCATCCCAATCATATGGATACAATTCTGGGCTCCAGATCCCAGCTTCCTCTATTACACTTTCAAATTCACATAAAGCGCTGTTAGGATTGGCATCACCCATTACCTTCCCCTCTTTATTTAACAAAATAATACGGTCTGCCCATTCGATACAGCCATCCAACACATGCTCTACCATAATCAACGTCTGTTTTTTTCGTTCTGAGATTTGCTTTAAGACGGCGAATATTTCTCTTCTGCTAACAGGGTCGAGCTGGGCGGTAGGCTCATCTAAAAATAACACTTCTGGTTCCATTGCTAGAACACAAGCTAAGGCAAGGCGCTGCTTCATCCCACCTGACAATGCATCAATCCTTGTATCAAGCTCAACCTCAAGTCCGACTATCTTCAGCAGCTCCTTGATCTTAGCTGTCATCTCTTCCTTGGGGACCCTTTTATTCTCGAGACTAAAGGCTATTTCATCATCCACATGCTGCATACAGAACTGCGTATCAGGATCTTGAAACAGAATCCCGACACGGTTCTTTCTAGTCACTTCCCCCTTCATTTTTGCTTCTTGGTGTTCTGGAATGATGCCTGCGAGGACAGCAAGCAATGTTGACTTCCCGCAACCACTTGGCCCAACAATTAAGACTGTTTCACCAGGGTGGAACTGTAAGGTAATATTTTTAAGAACAGGCTGATTTTGACCATAAAACTGAACAGATAGATTTTTACATCCTAATAATGAACTCATCATTATCTTCCTTTGAAGCTTTTTGTTTATTTATTGAAAACTGGTCAAGCGCACCTGTTGCAAATAAGGAATCGACGATAACTTTAGCAAGCAGTCCACCAAGCAGCATGCCGCTAATAACTTGAATGATTAATGTAAGCAGCAATGTACCTGATGTATAATAGCCAAATCCATTGGCGATGATGCTGTACAGCATACTCCCTACTGCTGCAAATGCACCGGAGAGCATCAATACGGAAACATGGTATTTTCGGTAGCGGAACAGTGCAAAAGCGGCCTCTGCACCAAGCCCTTGAAAGACACCAATCAGCAATGCTGATAATCCAAAGTGGCTGCCAGTAAGAAGCTCAACGGCGGCAGCTGCAACCTCTGAGATGAAAGCTGCTCCAGGTTTCTGAATGATATATGCGACAATCGGGCTTGCTATCACCCATATTCCAAACATAAAGTTAGAACCAACTGGGCCAACTAGTGCAGAAATCGGCAAGTAAAGACTAGACCAGCCTAAATATAACACCCCGCACGCAACGGACAGGACAACCATCAGCACTACCTCTTTAATCTTCCAGTTCACTATGCTTTTACCTCCATTTTCACAGGCCAGTCCTCAAGCGTATAAGCCATCTCCCAAAACTTATATTCCATATGGCAGCTTATTAAGAAGTACTCTAGCAACTTTTGCTTATAGTGTTCATTCAGGCTTTCTGCTAATTCATCAAGACGTTCGCAAAAGGTGCTTGTAATTCCCATTGAACCACCACCGTAGAAGACGATCCAATCATAGAAGGGATGGCTTCGGTCTGGCTTCACCTCTTCAAGCAGCCTCTTGCCTATCTCTGCATATGTCCACGGACATGGCAGCAGTACCGCGAGAATATCCGCAATTCCTCCTGTTTGGGCAACCGTGAGCATATGGCGAATATAATGGTGCGCACTTGGAGAAAGGGGGAAACCTTGCAACTGTTCATACGTAACTCCAGCCACTTCACAAAAATTATTATGAGGGTGGATTTCACTATGGAGCACAAAGGAAATCTGCTCATTGAACATTTGCATATCCTCCCTATTTTCACATTTAGAAATAGCTGTTCCATAAATCTGCATGAAGGAATTCAAGTATTCAAAATCCTGCTTTACATAATGAATTAGCTGTTCCTTTTTCAAATCTCCATTGGCAATACCTCTGACAAAGGGATGTTCAAAAATAGCCTCGAAAATTGGATCTGCTTCTTGACGCAACTGCTTAGAAAAACTCATCACTATTCTCCTCCTTTTTGTTTAATAGGAAAATAAGAGTGAACTTGAATATAAAAAGGCCACTCCAAAAATGGAGCGGCCTATAAAAGTCAAATAAAAATAACCGAATAGATACCAACTCCACTTTCCTACGCTAGTACGAACTAGATCAGGTTCAAAGGGTCCAAGAACTTCTTGTCTCAGCCTCGATTGGCTCCCCTAGTGGATTTTCCTATTAATTTACCTATACTTTACATAAACAGCTAAATACTGTCAATAAAATATTCGAAAAAATCAGAACTCCCTTCTTTTCTCCTTTCATAAAAAAGCATATAAAAAAACAGCATTTGGATAAAACTATAGACATTGTTTTCATTTCGAAATCTCATGAAAATGTTACAAACAGGTGAACATCAAACAGCATAGTAAGCGTTTTACACTTCACTTTCACAAAATAGACAAAAATTATGTGATATATTTCACAAAGTATGTTTTATAATGACATTGTAAATTAAATCTTTTATTTAAGAGGAGCTGAAAAAACATGACACCTTGGAACCAAGTCTATGATCCAATGAATAACTTATGGATCTCAGCTATCATCGCTGCAATACCGATACTATTTTTCATCCTCATGTTGACTTTATTTAAGTTAAAGGGATATATCGCAGGAGCATTGAGTATTATCGCTGCAGGAATTGTGGCTGTTCTCATATATAAAATGCCTTTTGTTTTAGCACTTATGTCAGCATTATACGGTGCACTTGCAGGAATTTGGCCAGTTGCTTCCATCGTCTTTGCCGCCATCTTCCTTTACAAGATTACTGTCAAAACTGGTAAGTTTGCCATTATCGAAAATAGCATATCCTTTATTACATCAGATCAACGCTTGCAGGTTTTGATTGTAGCCTTCTCATTTGGAGCCTTCCTAGAAGGAGCAGCTGGTTTTGGCGCACCTGTCGCGATAACCGCTGCCATATTAGTAGGGCTGGGCTTCAGTCCAATTTATGCGGCAAGTCTTTGCTTGATTGCCAACATTGCAGGCGGTGCATATGGAGCAATGGGAATACCTGTAACCGTTCCATCACTCCTCACAGGACTGGATGGACTTTCAGTCGGCAGGTATACCGCCATCATTATTCCGATTCTCGCCCTATTCGTTGCATTTTTGCTCGTGTTTATCATCGACGGCTGGAAAGGTATTAGACAAACATACCCGGCAGTGCTCGTATCTGGTTTGTCCTTCGCCATTACTCAAGCTTTGGTGCTGTACTTTATCGGAGCAGAGTTAGCCAATATATTTGCAGCCATCGTCAGCCTTGTGACACTAGCTCTCTTTCTGCAAAAATGGCAGCCTAAGGAGATTTACCGTGTTAATCAGAAGGAAAAAGCTGATAGTACGGTGAAGTACTCATTATCTACTATTGCCTATGCTTGGCTGCCATTTATCTTTTTAACTATTATTGTTACTTTGTTCAACTTATCTTTTTTCAAGAACTTATTTATTTCAGGCGGGCCATTGGAAAAATTAGTGCTTCAGCTGCCAATTCCATTCCTGAATAACAATGTGATAAAACTGGCACCAATTGTGCCAGAAGCAACCCCATATGCAGCGATCTTTAAACTGGATTTGTTTTCATCTACAACAACAGCAATTGTCATTACAATCATTGTTGCGAGCATATTGTTTAAATGCCGAAAAAAACTGCTTATGGAAACAACGAAAGAAACAGCAAAAGAGCTGTTAGCACCTGTACTGACTATTTGCAGTGTGCTTGGATTTGCCTATATATGCACCTATTCTGGCATGTCTTCTACACTCGGTCTTGCCTTTGCATCAACAGGGGATATCTTCCCATTATTTGCACCATTATTAGGTTGGTTAGGTGTTTTCCTTACAGGGTCTGTTGTTAACAGTGGTTCCTTATTTGCACCACTGCAAGCTGTCACAGCCACTCAAATTGGCATTGCACCTGAAACAATGGTTGCAGTCAATGTCATTGGCGGCACAATGGCCAAAATGATATCTCCACAATCAATCGCTGTAGCAGCAGCGGCAGTAGGATTGGCAGGCAGAGACAGCGACTTGTTTAAAGTAACCATTAAATACAGCATTTGTCTGCTAGTGTTAGTTGGATTAGTCAGTTGGATACTATTTTAAAATATTAATCATCTAAAGGAGAGAGTTACTTATGAAAAAGCAAAATATCAATCGTGTCGTTTTAATTGGAACTGGTGCAGTCGGATGCAGCTATGCTTATTCTTTCATCAATCAAGGTGTTGCCGAAGAGCTAGTACTGATTGATGTGAATGAAAAAAGAGCCGAAGGAGAGGCAATGGACTTAAATCACGGAATTCCTTTTGCACCTACTCCAGTGAAGGTATGGAGCGGTCAATATGCAGATTGCGGAGAGGCAGATTTAGTTGTCATCACTGCAGGCTTGCCTCAAAAACCAGGTGAAACACGTCTTGATTTAGTAGCAAAAAATACAGCGATTTTCAAAACGATTGTCCGAAATGTAATGGACAGCGGCTTTAACGGCATTTTCCTTATTGCCACAAACCCTGTTGATATTCTGACATATGTAACATGGCAAGAATCTGGTTTGCCTAAAGAGAGGGTAATCGGTTCTGGAACAACTTTAGATACAGCTAGATTCCGCTATATGCTTGGTGAATACTTTAATGTTGATACTAGAAACGTCCATGCTGCTATCATTGGGGAACATGGTGATACAGAACTGCCAGTCTGGAGCCGCACAACAATAGGATTGGAAGAAATCGAGACACTTATCGCTAAAAACAGCAAGTACAGCCAAAAGGATCTTGATGATATCTTCGTCAATGTCCGAGATGCGGCATACCATATTATTGAGAGAAAAGGCGCAACCTATTATGGAATCGGAATGTCTCTTGTTCGCATCACAAAAGCTATATTAGGAAATGAAAATTCTATCCTGCCTGTATCTGTTTACTTAGATGGACAATACGGTCATAAAGATGTTTATATCGGTGTTCCTGCTGTAATTAATGTGAATGGAATTCGTGAGGTGCTTGAAATTCCGTTAAACACAGAGGAACAAAAACAATTCGACCATTCTGTAAAAGTTTTGAAAGAAACAATGTCTACGGTAATCTAACAAACAGAGTCCCTGATGCTAATTTGCATCAGGGTTCTAGTTTTGTTTAATAGTTTTCCAAATATTTGACCATGCTAGTGCTATAGATAGATTCAAGCATCCTTTTTTGTGAAAAGTTGGAAAAATTATTGTTTGTTTCCAGTTAATCTGCTAATGTCTAGAAGAAAGCATTACTATAAAATGAAGACTAACACGGAGGTACAGCCAGTGATAAAATTTATTTTCATAAAAGCATTGGTCATGTTCCTCCTTCTTATAACCATCCTTTTTATCTGCAGGAGAATTCTCGCAAATAATATGCTTAAGAAGCATAGAATTCAATCACAAAATGGGATTGATCAGGAACTGACAATTAATATTGGCGGAATAGAACAATACTTATATATAAGAGGACAGCATACTGGCAATCCAGTTATTCTTTTTCTTCATGGTGGACCAGGCATTTCGATGACTCCTGTGCTGCATACGTATCAATATGAATGGGAGCAGGATTATACCATTGTAAATTGGGATCAGCGAAATACAGGCAGGACGTATTTTCTGAACAAAAAGAATGCAGCTGATGTCCTTGCTACATTATCCGCCGACCGGCTTGTTGAGGATATTCATGAAATCACCCTCTATTTGGCAAAGCGCTTTAACCAGCAAAGCATCATAATAATGGGACACTCATGGGGTACGATTATCGGCAGCATGTTTGTCCAGCGCTACCCTGAACTGACAAAAGCTTATATCAGCATCTCTCAAATCGTTCATTTAAATGAAGGTGCTGCACTTATGGCAGCTGAAATACGAAAGAAAGCTCTTGTACAAGGGGAATCAAAGGATGCTGAGATTTTGGACCGTTTGCAAAAAGGCTTGCATGACAGTCTTAAAGCAACCGAAGCTGCAGTTCTAAAAATGTATAAGGTTGCAAAGAAGTATATTTCTTACGTAGAGGATTCTTTTATTTTCATAAAGGCTGGAATAGTTTCGCCTTACTTTTCTCTTAGGCATTTAACCTATTTTCTCAAGATGGAAAAGCTTCAAGCTCCCTTATCGAAATATGCAATGAGATACGATTTGCGGAAGCTTCCTTCGAACTACCATGTACCTGTCATTTACATGGTTGGTGAATATGATCTTCATTTTAATTACTTATTGGAGAAATATTATCCTCTCATGGAGGCACCATACAAAAAACTCATCACCATTCCAAATGCAGGACATAATGTCATGATGGATAATCCCGACCACTTTAACAGCGCTTTTCAGCAATCTTTACAGGAACTAAAACAAAAAACTTCGCTTAGCCATTAACCCTTCGAACCCTAAAGGCGGTTTTGAAGGGTTTTTTAGATGCAGTAAAAGTGATTGTGACTGTTATTTCTGTCTGTCTTATTCATCAAAATAATCTCTTTCCCACTCCTCTAAAGGAATGTGCTGATATCGTTTCAATTCAAGCTTGTTCGCACTTATAAACTCTACACCCTCACTTTCCAAAAGCTGCTTTTGCATAGCACTTCCTTCCTCCTGTTTTATCACTATCTCACCTTTCGCGTTGACGACCCGGTGCCAAGGAAGATTGTGCTTTCTGCTAGAAGTGTGCAGAATTCTTACGACCTGTCTTGCACCTCTCGGGCTCCCTGCTGCTTTTGCTATTTGGCCATATGTCATGATCTTTCCATATGGAATAGCTTGAATGATTTCAATTACCTTCTCTGTAAATGGTGTCATAATTTTAGCCTTTGCCTTTATTTTTTTACATTAACACTTCCATTCTAAGTAAAAACTCTGAAATCAGGAAATGCTATGCAGGAATTAACCTTTATATGATTAGATTAAATGAAGAGAGGGGAAAAACGCAATGAAACTGCAAGCTGGAAACTATTATTGGCCGACTACATTTCCAGAAGCACCTGTCTATCCTTCATTAGAGGAGGACATTAACTGTGATGTGCTGATTGTTGGCGGCGGTAGCTCTGGTGCCCAATGTGCCCACTACTTAAAGGATACAGGCTTGAATGTTGCTGTAGTGGACAAAAGGAGGATTGGAGAAGGCAGCACTTCAACAAACACGGCTCTGATTCAATACCTTGGCGATAAAATGCTGTTTGAGCTTGTAAACAGCTTTGGTGAGGAGCTGGCAATCAGACATTTAAAGCTATGTGAAGAAGCAATCAATGATATTGAAAAGGCAGCAGCCATACTTGATATTGCCTCTGATTTCAAGCGGCGAGACAGCCTTTATTATGCGAGCTACCCAGAGGATGTTGTAAAGCTTGATAAAGAGTATGCTTATCTTACAAAGCACGGTTTTCAGGCTGATTTGCTTTCAGAAGAGGAGATAAAAGAGAAATATGGATTCAGCAAGTACAAAGCCCTTTATACATATAATGACGGCGAGCTGAACCCTTTCAAGTTCAATCACGCCCTCTTAGACGGCGCTGCCAAAAAGAAAGTCTCTATTTACGAAAACACAAGAATAAATGGCAAGAAGCTAGAAAAGGACCAAGCCGTTCTGTATACAGATAAAGGTCACTCGATTACAGCTAAACATGTAATTTTTGCTGCAGGCTACGAAAACCTAGAATTTAAACAAGAAAAAAACAGTGTACTGTCAAGCTCCTATGCTGTCATTACTAATCCGGTTGAAGATTTCTCCAGCTGGCATAAGCGCACATTGATATGGGAGACTGCCCGTCCTTACATTTATATGCGCACAACTTCAGATAACCGCATTATTATTGGCGGTTTGGATGAAAACACTGCTATTGCCGAAGAGCGGGATGCAAAAATTATCGGCCGAAAAGACAAGCTTATAAAGGAATGCAATAAATTATTCCCTGATCTAGCTCTTCAAGCAGATTACTATTTAGGTGCCTTTTATGGAGGGACACATGATGGGCTTCCGCTAATAGGGGAATACGAGGAATTTCCTAACTGCTACTTTTTAATGGCTTATGGAGATAACGGTCTTGTTTACAGCATGGCCTTAGCGAAAATTCTTCGTGAAGTTATCACTACAGGCAGTCATCCAGACCTTGCAATATACATGAGGTAAAAATGAATAAAAGGCACATTAAAGAATAAGTGACTCCCTTTAGTGCGCCTTTACCCCTGATTATGTTATGTTCCTTGCTTGCCTTTTAAAGGGCCCCACCATGATTCATTAGCCAAATACCAATCAACTGTTTCTTTAATGCCGGTCTCAAAAGAATACATTGGTTTCCAGCCTAATTCTTTCTCCAGCTTTTCTGGATTGACAGCATATCGATAATCATGACCAGGCCGATCCTTTACATATAGCAGCCTTTTTTCTGGCAGCTTTAATTCTTTCATGATTAACTGCGCTATTTCATTATTGGTCTTTTCTGTTCTTGCGCCGATATTATAAACTTCCCCTTTTTTTCCTTTGCGCAGAACAAGGTCAATTGCAGCACAATGGTCTTTAACATGAATCCAATCGCGGATATTTTTTCCATCCCCATAAACAGGAAACCTCTCCCCATTCACACCATTTGTAATCAAAAGCGGAATGAGCTTTTCAGGAAACTGATATGGCCCATAATTATTAGAGCATCTTGTTATATTTACATCTAAACCATACGTTTTGTAATAGGAGCGAACAAGCATATCGCTTGCTGCTTTACTTGCCGCATATGGACTGTTTGGAGCAATGGAGCTGCCTTCTGTAAAATAGCCAGATTCGCCAAGACTTCCATAAACCTCATCTGTAGAAATATGCACAAACCGGCCAACTCCCTTTATCTTTGCTGCCTCCAGCAAAACTAGCGTCCCTTGCACATTTGTTTCCACGAAAGCACCCGGATTAATAATGCTTCTGTCTACATGCGATTCTGCAGCAAAATGGACAATTCCATCAATACTATAAACATCAAGCAAATGATTAACAAGCTCTCGATTCGTAATGCTGCCATGAACAAACTTATGGCGAGGATTTCCCTTTAAATCCGCCAAGCTGTTTAAATTACCTGCATACGTCAGCAAGTCGAGATTAACAATAATCATATTTGGATATGTATCAAGCATATGACGGACAAAATTACTGCCAAT
Source organism: Bacillus sp. Au-Bac7 (assembly GCF_021341655.1). Lineage (NCBI taxonomy): Bacteria > Bacillati > Bacillota > Bacilli > Caryophanales > Bacillaceae > Bacillus > Bacillus sp. Au-Bac7. The sequence goes on from NZ_JAJTTG010000003.1 coordinate 429,727, forward strand.
AAAGCCGGCTCCGCCTGTTACAAGCAAATTCACAATGATTCCTCCCATCGGAAATTGTTATACTTCCATTGAGTCATCTATAGAAACTCTTATATTATTGAAATCAAGCATTCCCTAACAACTTTTAATTCTGAGGGTTCTCATTTATATAATACATGGTGATTGGCTGTTTTGACGAAATCCAAGAGTCTTATTATTTCTTGTATCATATGGTGGACATCTTAAAATCAACTGCTTTTTCCAGTGGTTATTCTTTCAATTTCACTGTAAAAGGTTCAAGCTTGATTGAATTAAAATACATAGAAAAATTAATACCAAGAACTGTTTCCTCTAGTTTAAAGTTTTCTATTTTTTCCTCTCCCTTTAAATTAAAGACAGACTGGAAGTGAAGCTTGTCTCTATCTAATACCTTCAGTTTATTTCTTGAAATAGAATGCCCTTCTGGAGGGAAAGGATTGTCTTCATCAATGTCTTTCACATGCTTCTCATCAACCAATGTCAACTCAGATTCTAAGTTAGTTATTAAGTCTGACCTAGATGCTTTATCTATAGTTCCTGTTATATTGTAGTCTAATATCAGCTTGTCTTTTTCTTGTTTAACACTGTTTACATGAAGTGCTAAATCTGTCCTTTTACTCGCTAACACAAACCCTGATTCACTTAAATTCTGATATAATGTGTCTTCATATATATTAAGATATGGATAAAAGGTTATAGACTTTGCCTCTTTATCCATACTATGTATTTCGGAAGCGAAAGTCTCAATGGAGTCATCAGGAGAATCATCAATTATCTGCGAATCGATACCAGAAAATAATTCATTTCCCTTATCATCCATCGCCTTCGACAAAAACACCACATCATTTTCATTAGGATTTGCTATGCTGTAAATTAATGTAGGATATTCAGCCCCTTCTAGTATTCTCTTTGTTTCTATGTAACTGCCGTTCTCGAAGGTCTCTTTATAAGCAAAATCGATTTCTGCGAACTTTTTTTGTTCAACAGGGACAGAAAACTTCCAATCTCCTTCAACACCATTAATATTATGAATAGTTATTGGCAGTTCTATATTCTCCTTAATATCTTCGTATGGATAGTTCATTGTCCAATGAAATTCAAAACCGTCCTTAATTTGAATAAAATCGCTAGTATGTCCATCGAGCCACGGGTCTGCATCCCCTTTGTAACCCTCAAAATTCATATCAAAACTTATTTCATCCGGTTCATTTGCTGGCCATTTACCTTTTTTGTAGACTTCTCCCACAATTGTCACTTGAAAACCGTCAAAATAAGCACTCGTTACCTTTAATGTCACACCATTTTTGGTAATAGTTTCATTCAGGTTTGTGACCATATCCTTCTCTGCCAGCTTCATGCCAAGCTTATCGTCAAACTTTTTATACAGCTCTCCTAATATTGGCGTTTTCGCCAGTACTTGATTGGCTGTAGGGCTTACGAAACCTGAACCGATGATGATTATGGCTGCTGCAGCTGTGAGTGCTCCAATAATTATTCGTTTTTTCCGGCGTGGTTTTTCAGCTTGTTTAATTCCTTGAGAAATTGCTTGAAAAACTTCTTCTTTCGGCACCTCAACGGAGTCTACTTCCTTTATCCACTTCTGTCTATCCATGGATCATCTCCTCCTTTAAGCATTTTCTTAACGCCTGTTTTCCTCTGCTTAAGTTTGTCTTGACCGTTCCTTCCGGCAGCTCCATTACTTCACTGATCTTTTTGATTGAATAATCATGATAATAAAAAAGAATAAGGGTTGTTCGGAAACTTTCTTTAAGCTCTTTTATTGCATCCATGAGCTCATATGCCGGCCCTGTGCTAGGTGACGCTTGCTTTGAGAGGATTTCCTCTGTCAGTGGAATGACATCTTTTCTTTGTCTATGATGATTCATTGCACAATGAATCACTATTTTTGTCAGCCATGTCAGGAAATACTCTGGATTCTTTACTGTTTTTATTGATTTAAACGCTTGATATGCTGTCTCTTGAACGATATCTAAGCTGTCTTCTTTATTATGTACATACAAATAGGCAGTCCTGTATAACCGTTCATAATGTTTCTGAAGCAACAGCTCTAAAGCCTTGCTGTTTCCTTTTATCGCTTTTTTTATAAGCACTATTTCGTTATCCTTCAATCTTCATCTTCCCCTTTCCCTTATTAGTGAAAAAAGTGAGCGAAAAAGTTTCATTTTTTTGTTTTCTCCATAAAAAAAGCCGCCTTACTAAAGGCAGCTTACCAAAACCATCAATGTCCGCCAAGATAGGCTTGCTTTAAATCATCACTTTCTAACAGCTCGGCGGCTGTCCCTGACAGCACAACCTTGCCTGTTTCGATGACATAGCCTCTGTTTGCAATGGACAGAGCCATATTGGCGTTTTGTTCGACTAATAATATGGTAGTTCCTGTTGCATTTATTTCCTGAATAACTTTAAATATTGTTTTTACAAACAGCGGCGCTAAGCCCATGGAAGGTTCATCAAGCAAAAGCAGCTTTGGCCTTGCCATGATAGCTCTTCCCATTGCTAGCATCTGCTGTTCTCCGCCGGAAAGTGTTCCTGACAGCTGTTTCTTCCGTTCCAGTAATCTCGGAAACACTTCATATACTTTTTCCAAATCTTTTTTTATCTCATTTTTATCATTGCGCAAGTAAGCACCTAATTCAAGATTTTCTTCCACTGTCATGTTGGAGAAAACTCTGCGTCCTTCTGGTACGTGGGAAATACCCGCTTTAACAATCGTTTGAGCTGCTTTTCCTGAAATAGACTTGCCTAAGTACTCAATGCTTCCTTTCTTTGGCTTAAGCAGCCCTGACAATGTTTTTAGGAGCGTGCTTTTTCCTGCACCATTTGCACCAATAAGTGTGACGATTTCTCCTTCATTCACCTCGAGGCTGACTCCCTTTAATGCTTGTATATTGCCATAATAGACATTAATGTCTTCTACTTTCAGCATTATTCTGCAACCTCCTCGCCTAAATATGCTTCAATTACCTTTGGATGATTGCGGATTACATCAGGAGTACCCTCTGCTATCAGCTGTCCATGATCCAAAACATAGATGCGCTCACAGATTCCCATGACTAGAGGCATATCATGCTCAATCAACAGAATCGTCAAATCGAATTGTTTTCTAATAAATGCAATCAACTCCATGAGCTCATGTGTTTCTTGCGGGTTCATCCCTGCTGCAGGCTCATCAAGCAATAGCAGCTTAGGACCTGCTGCAAGCGCTCTGGCAATTTCGAGCCGGCGCTGCTGGCCGTATGGCAGGTTTTTTGCTTTTTCGTCTTTATAGCGGTCAAGCTGAAAAATCTTTAAAAATTCAATCGATTTTTCTTCCATTTCCTTTTCACCTGCAAAGTGGGAAGGAAGGCGGAGTATGCTGCTCAACATCGAATGCTTAGCTAAAGAATGATAGGCTACCTTTACATTGTCCAGAACAGTTAATTCATTAAACAAACGGATATTCTGGAAGGTTCTGCTGATACCGCGCCGTGTTACCTGGTATGGCTTCAAGCCCTTCAGCTTTTTTCCGTCAAAGAAAATCTCTCCTTCAGTAGGTGCATAGACACCTGTCAGCATATTGAATGTTGTAGTTTTCCCTGCGCCATTCGGACCGATAAGACCAATCAATTCACCGCGGTTAAGCTCTATATTAATTTCTGAAACGGCCTTTAATCCGCCGAATTGAATGCCTGCACCCTTCACTTGCAAAAGCACATCATTGTTTGCCATTCGAACCGCCTCCTTTCCGCTTAAATAAATCAGTGATCTCCAATGTGCCCATTAAACCTTTAGGACGATATAGCATAACAATAACGAGAACTAAGCTGTAGATAATCATCCGTGTTGATGGATAATCCTGCAGATAGGTGGAGATGATGGTCAAGAAAACAGCTGCAATCACAGAACCAGACAAGCTTCCCAATCCACCTAAAACAACATAAATTAAGATGTCAAAAGACTTCAAGAAACCGAAGTTAGTAGGGTTAATAATATAGAAATTATGTGCCTGCAGTGCGCCTGCAACCCCAGCAAACAAGGAGCCAATTGCAAATGCTGCGACTTTATAATAAGTTGTGTTGATTCCCATTGCGTCTGCAGCAATTTCATTTTCTCTAATAGAAATGGCTGCACGTCCATGCCGAGAGTTCGTAAAGTTAACAATAACTAACACTGTAATAAACAAGCAGATGAATGCAGATGTCCAAGTGGTCATATGGGAAACCTGCATCCCTGCAGCTCCGCCAACATAATCAATGTTCAAGAAAAAGATACGAATAATTTCTGCAAAGCCTAATGTAGCAATTGCTAAATAGTCTCCCCTTAGTCTTAATGTCGGGATTCCGACCAATAAGCCAGCCAGAGCTGCGACTACACCGCCTGCGATAATTGCGACAGGAAAAGGAAGCTGTAATTTCATCGTTACAATCGCAGATACATAAGCACCGACAGCAAGGAAACCTGCATGTCCAATTGAAAACTGGCCTGTTATCCCAATAACTAAATGCAAGCTGACTGCCAGCATAATATTGATCGCAATCAAGATAATCATGTTGCTGTATAAAGAATCAATTATTCCATAAGTTATTAAATATTGGATAACACTGTAGGCAATAATGGAAAGTACCAAAAACACCCAGAAACTTTTTGATTTTTTCATTGTCTTCACCTACACTTTCTCTTTCGTATTCTTACCTAAAATACCAGCTGGTCTAAAGATAAGTATCAGAATTAAGATGATGAATGCAGCAGCATCTCTCCAAAGTGAGAAGCCGAGTGCACTTACTATTGTCTCAACAAGACCTAAAATAAGTCCGCCCACCATTGCTCCAGGAATAATGCCAATACCCCCAAGTACGGCAGCAACGAAAGCCTTCAACCCTGGAATTACACCCATTAATGGCTCGATTTTTGTATAATAAGCACCGAAAATAACACCTGCAGCCCCAGCGAGAGCCGATCCGATAGCAAATGTAGCTGAGATTGTTCTATCTACATTAATCCCCATTAACCTCGCAGCATCCATGTCATGAGAAACTGCGCGCATTGCTTTTCCTGTTTTCGTCTTATGGACAATGAATTGCAGAATAAGCATCAACGTTACAGAAGTTCCTAGAATTAATAGCGACTTGCTGCTGATTTGCGCACCGAAAATTTCAAATGTTTTTGTTGGCAGTACATTCGGGTAGGCAACTAAGCCTGCTCCTCTAAAGTAAATAAATACATATTCAATTAATAACGAAACCCCGATAGCAGTAATAAGGGCCGCTATCCTAGTAGCATTTCGCAGTCTTTTATAAGCAATTCTTTCAATAATTACACCAAAAATAGCACATGCTACCATGGAAACAATCAATGCAGGGAAGAACCCCAATCCCCAGCCTGTAATGGAATAAAAGCCTATAAAGGCGCCGACCATAAAGACATCCCCGTGGGCAAAGTTGATAAGTTTAATAATTCCGTAAACCATTGTATAACCTAATGCGATAAGTGCGTAAATGCTGCCAAGGGAGATGCCGTTGACAAGCTGCTGTATCCATTCCATTTTTTCTCACTCCTTCTTCCAAAACTAACCTTTTTTTCTCCTAAAATATAAAATAGGGAGGATGCTCCCCCCCATTTTTTGAACTATTAAGGATTAACCTTTGAGTTAAAGACTTGTTTTCCATCCTTATATTCAAGCACTGTTGCAGATTTGATTGGGTTATGATTCTCATCAATGGAGACTACACCAGTGATTAAGGATAAATCTTTTGTTTCAGCTAATGCGTCTTTCACTTTCTCTGAATCTGTGCTTCCAGCCCTTTCAATTGCATCTTTCAACAAGTATACAGAGTCATAGCCAAGTGCATTGAACGCGTCAGGGCTCTTGCTGTATTTATCATTAAATGCTTGAACGAATTTTTGAATGTTTTCATCTGGATCTTCAGAAGAATAATGGTTTGTGATATACGTATTGTTCAAGTTTTCTGCACCAGCAAGTTCGATAAGCTTTGGTGAATCCCAGCCGTCTGCTCCCATAAATGGTACAGTGATACCCATTTCACGAGCTTGCTTGATGATAAGTCCAACTTCCTCGTAATAGCCTGGAATAAATACGAATTCTGGATTTTCTGACTTAATTCTTGTCAATGTAGAGCTAAAGTCAGTATCTTTTGCTACATAAGCTTCTTCAGACACAATCTTTCCACCATTTGCTTCAAATGTTTCTTTAAATGCTGCCGCTAAACCTTTCGCATAATCACTGGCACTGTCAGCAAAAATTGCTGCATTTTTAATATTCAGTTTTTCTGTTGCGAAGTTTGCCGCAACATTTCCTTGGAAAGGATCGATGAAGGATGTTCTAAAAGCATATTCGTTTACAGAGCCATCATCATTTACTGTAACGTTTGGTGCTGTTCCTGATGGAGTTAGCAATACCGTTTGTTTATCATTGGCAATCTGAACTTGTGCTACTGTATCACCGCTTGTTGCTGCACCGATGATTGCCGATACTTTATCTTGTTCAATTAATTTAAGGGCTCCGTTTGTTGCTTCTGTAAGATCTGATTTATTATCAACCTTTACAGGGACAATTTTTTTGCCGTCAATTCCGCCGTCTGCATTGATTTCTTCAATTGCTAAATCAATTCCACTTTCTAATGATTGTCCATATGATGCAACCTGACCTGATAATTCTAAATTGATTCCGAATTTTATTTCATCACTGCTTGCACCGCTGTCACCTTTTGGACTGCATCCAGCCAAGATTCCTGCCGCTAAAGCAGACGTTGCTAACAAATAACTAAGCTTCTTCTTCATGTTTGAATTCCCCTTTTGTTTAAGTATTCCGAAAATAATATCTCCAAAGCTATTTCTCTATCTCTTTGAAACATAATTGCTATTCTAGTACGCCGCTGTCTTTATTTTTAATATAATTATTAATTAGTTTAATAACTCTGAAAATTTAAGACAGTTTTGTTTAGAATTAGCGCTGCTTTCCTATTTATCGGCACTCTCTCGTTATTTATTAGAACCAAATTATTCATATTCACTAATAGTTTTTTGAAAAATGGAACTAATGTGATTATTATATTAACCTCAAATTATTGTAGAAAGCAATACCTTGATTTTTCCATTTTGATGTTATATCTTTTCACAAAACAAGTTATTTACAACCTAATTCCCTTCTACCAAAGTAGATATTTGCATATAGTTTTATTATTAAATTAAAATTTGTCACATAATCTAACACTTATATTTATTAGTATAATTACATTGATATTTAAAATAACTGCATATTTCCCTATTATTAAGCATTCAGTCTATTCTATTGCTTTTAACAGCTAAAAAAGACTATTCTTCGCAAACCTTAATTTGTCATTTAACATGACATATTTTATGAACAACGGTGTTCAAAATTTTCGTAAATTTTTAAAAAAAATTTTCAAAAAAACTCATTTTTAATGAAAGATAGGGAAAAGAAGAAGTAAGAATGGAGTAGAAAGGAGAATACCAATGAAAATATTTCCCATTATGCTGACTGCCAGTTGCCTTTTACTCACAGGCTGCAGTACAAAGGAACAAGCAAATAGTACGGAGAATACGAAGGTTTCTGCTAGCAGCAATCAAATGCAAGCAGAACAAACTGCTAACAACACAGATGCCGCCACGGAGCTTACTAATAGAGAAGTATTAACAGATATCAGAAACGAGTTGAAAATAAAAGATGCTTTGCTGCCAGAAAGCTTTCCTGTTGAGGATGGCAATTATCTTGGAGCACATATTGAGGAAAACACACAGGTTGGCTACAGCATCCGCTTTTACGAGTCTGTAGCCGAAGATTCAAATCAAGCTGGTGAGCCATTAGCAGAGTTCACAGCAACTACAGATGAGGATGCTCCTGCGTTCCCCGCTTTTGATGAAGAGAATATCCCTGAGGATATGTCTGTCGATTTAGGCTACGGCATCAACGGTATACTCGAAGGAGCAGCAGGAAGTACTTATCTTCAATGGAAGGAAGGCAGATGGGTTCTACAGATTAAAGCGGTGTCTGCTGATAATCGCGATTTACAGGTAGACGGCAAAAAGATGGTAAAATACTTAGAGGAACACGCTCTGCCTGCTCCTCATGATGAAGGCATGGTAGAGGTAAGCTATCCAAAAGGTGAAAATAATGCTGAGATTCGGATAATATGGGAGGATGACTCCACTTTATACACTCTTGCAACAACAGGGGATCCTGTTGATGCATTGAAGATGGCTGTTTCGGTTAAATAGCAAAAAAATCCGCTGCTAGTACAGCGGATTTTTTTATATCTTCACTTTCATTTGTGTGCAATCGTCACATTGCATCATATTTTTGACGATGTCTTTGTTTCGTTCTTTAAAGACTTCATTATGAGAAGAAACCATCGCACTAGTGTTGGCGTCTGGCTGAATGAACAGCTTTGCCTTATTTACCGCATTGGCTGCATCTTGAAAAGCACCTGCAATCAGGTGAACCTTTCCATCATGCTTCAGAATGTCTCCGGCAGCATACAATCCTTCAACAGATGTTTCACTGTTGGCATTGCCGGCAATATAAAAATCATCCAACATTTTGATTTCCAGATCACTGTTCTTTAATAATGAGGAATCCATTTCATAGCCATGGTTAATGACAACCTCGTCAACATCAAGCAAACCGACTTCGTCTGTCTGATTATTTGTGACTTCTACCGAATCAATCGTATCATGACCATCCTTTGCGATAAGCTTTGTAATCGATGTGTGGAAAAGACATTCTACCTTACTTTCCATAAGCTGTGTAGCTTTAGCTTCATGTCCTTTAAAGCTGTCTTTTCTGCAAGTTATATATACCTTTTTAGCGATTGGCTCTAATTCAAGGGCCCAATCTATTGCTGAATTGCCTCCGCCTGAAATAATGACTGTTTTATCTCTGAATTGCATGAGAGATTTAACTGTATAATTCAAGTTGGAAACCTCAAATCTTTCAGCACCTTCAATTTTTATTTTTTGTGGAGTAAGTATTCCGCTGCCGACAGCAACAATAACCGTTTTTGAATAATGCTGCTCACCATTAGCTGACTCTAATATAAAACATCCCTCAGCATTTTTGCTTATAGATGTAATTTTTGTATTTAATGCGACTTCCGGATTAAACGTAAGCCCTTGTTGTACTAGCTGTTCTCTTAGCTTTTCTCCTGGAAGCGGTGTAACGCCGCCTACATCCCAGATCATCTTTTCAGGATAAAGATGAAGCTTGCCTCCAAGATGGGGCAAAAATTCAATAATTTTTGTCTTCATTTCTCTTAAACCACTATAAAAAGCAGAGTAAAGTCCTGCTGGTCCACCACCAATAATCGTCACATCGAATATTTCCGTATTTTCCATATTACTTCACTCCTATGGTTTGGAATTAAATTGATTCTCATTCTCATTTAGTATCATAACCCGTTTTTAAAATTTTTACAATGGATTATTGACAGAAATATGAAACGATAATAAGATTTACTTGTTCAAAATGATTATCATTCTCATTTATTTAATAATAGAAAATCATAGGAGGATAATGATGGGGCGACTATATACCGAGGATATAAGCATCAGCTATGGCGAACGGCTAATAGTTAAAAACCTTGATGTTGTTATACCAGATGGAAAAATCACGACAATTATTGGATCTAATGGCTGTGGAAAATCAACATTATTAAAAGCAATGACGCGGATTATCCCGCACCAGTCTGGTTCTGTCCTGTTGGATGGCAAGCACATAAGCAAAATACATACGAAACAGCTTGCAAAGGAAATGGCTATACTTCCTCAAACACCGGAAAGTGTTGCAGGATTAACAGTAGGGGAGCTAGTGTCATACGGGCGTTTCCCTCATCAGAAAGGATTCGGAAAACTATCACAGCATGATATCGAGGCCATTGATTGGGCGTTAGAGTCGACCAATACAAAGGAATTCAAGGACAGATCTGTAGATGCCTTGTCAGGCGGTCAAAGACAGCGTGCATGGATTGCAATGGCACTTGCCCAAGAAACAGATATTATCTTTCTTGATGAACCGACAACTTATTTAGATATGGCACATCAATTAGAAGTGCTCGAATTGCTCCAGAAGCTTAATGAAGAACAAGGCAGAACAATCGTGATGGTTCTTCATGACTTAAACCAAGCCGCGAGATTTGCTGACTATATTATAGCAATGAAAGACGGTGAGGTAGTTAAAGCTGGCAGCCCGCAGGAAATCCTTACAAAAGATATTTTACGAAAAGTTTTTCAAATTGATGCGGAAATAGGGGAAGACCCTCGCACGAAAAAGCCGATATGCTTAACATACCACCTCATAAAAGGAGACAAGAAACATGAAGAAGTCGTTATTGCCAATGATTCTAATCTTATTGCTAGTTATTAGTGCCTGTGGAAATAAGGCATCAGAAACGAACGGCAATACAGAAGATACAGACAAAAAATCTGGAACTATTACTTACCAGTCTGAAAATGGACCTGTTGAAGTACCTGCAGATCCACAGCGCGTTGTCGTATTATCCACCTTCACTGGTAACGTTATGGCACTTGGAGTAAACGTAGTCGGTGTTGATTCCTGGTCAAAGCAAAACCCAAGATTTGATTCAGAGTTGAAAGACGTAGAAGAAGTAACAGATGAAAATCTCGAGAAAATAATTGAATTAAAGCCAGATTTAATCATCGGATTATCAACTATTAAAAATGTAGACAAGTTAAATGAAATCGCTCCAACTGTCACATTTACTTATGGCAAGGCAGACTATTTAACACAGCATCTTGAAATTGGAAAGCTTCTTAATAAAGAAAAAGAAGCACAAGTTTGGGTTGATGACTTTAAACAGCGTGCAGATGCAGCTGGTAAAGAAATCAAAGCAAAAATAGGGGAAGATGCAACAGTAACTGTCATCGAAAACTTTAATAAGCAAATGTATGTATTCGGCAACAACTGGGGTCGCGGAACTGAAATACTCTATCAAGCAATGAAGCTGAACATGCCCGAAAAGGTGAAAGAAATGGCACTTGCAGACGGATACTATGCATTATCTTCAGAAGTGCTGCCTGAGTATGTGGGAGATTACTTGATTATCAGTGAATATGCAGATCAAGATAACTCTTATCAAGAAACAGAAGCATACAAAAATATACCAGCAGTAAAAAATAACCATGTATTTAAAGCAAATGCAAATGAATTCTACTTTAATGATCCTGTGACGCTTGATTATCAACTGGAATTCTTTAAAGAGCATTTTCTAGGCAACTAACTACTAGGATTGCATGCTGTGCACGTTTGTGCGCAGCATGTTTTTATACAAATCTAAACAGAAAAGATGATATAAAATGACTAATTCTATTTCGTTTGTATGGAAATTATTAATAGGTATCTCTCTTTTGATTGCTGCATTTATCATCTCCATGATCTTCGGAGCTGCCGATACATCATTAAAGGACTTATGGCTCGCCATCACTTCTGAACACCAAAATCAAAACAGCAATATACTGCGGGAAATCCGTCTTCCTAGAGAGGTTGCTGCAATTGCAGTGGGATCTGCTTTAGCCGTTTCTGGTGCTATCATGCAAGGCATAACAAAAAACCCGCTTGCTGATCCTGGTTTGCTAGGATTGACTGCAGGTGCAAATTTCGCCTTAGCTTTATCTTTAGCACTTATCCCGTCATTAAACTATTTTAGTATAATGTTAATCTGTTTTGTTGGTGCCGCTATTGGCATGGTTTTAGTAGTTGGAATCGGGATGATGCGAAAAGGAGGAAACTCTCCGCTTAAGCTTGTGTTGGCAGGAGCAGCTGTAACAGCATTCCTTACTGCCATCGCTGAAGGAATCAGCCTGTTTTTTCACATCAATAAAAATGTGTCGATGTGGACTTCTGGTGGTCTGATTGGCACATCATGGGGACAGCTTAAGATTATTCTTCCTGCCATCCTTATTGGCATCGCTGTTGCCTTCTTTTTATCCAGGCAGCTTACTATCTTAAGCTTAAGTGAAGATGTAGCAGTCGGGCTTGGGCAAAAGACAGCCTTGGTTAAGGGACTGCTTTTTATTGTTATTATTATTCTGGCAGGAGCCGCTGTCGCACTTGTTGGAAATATGGCGTTTATTGGGCTGATGGTTCCACATATGGTCCGCTGGGCTGCAGGAACAGATTATCGCTTTCTTCTCCCGATTACAGCCATTGCAGGTGGAATATTTATGCTGATGGCTGACACTGTTGCAAGGACAATGAATGCTCCATATGAAACACCTGTAGCAGCAATAATCAGTATTTTAGGTTTGCCTTTCTTTTTATTCATCGTTAAAAAAGGAGGAAGTAAATTCGCATGATATCCTCTGCACTGCTGAAAAAACAAAAACTAGTTATCACCGTGCTTGCAGCACTCATATTTTTGACTATTGGAATCTCCTTGAGTATCGGGTACGCCTCCTTCGGTCTGTCACGGCTTCTGCCGACACTGTTTGGAAATGGCACATTCTCAGAGGAATTTATTCTATATTCTGTTCGCTTGCCAAGAATTATTGTTACCTTGCTTGCAGGGGTTGCCCTCTCTCTTTCTGGAGCAATTCTGCAGGGCATCACAAGAAATGATTTAGCAGATCCAGGCATTATTGGCATTAACGCAGGCGCCGGTGTTGCTGTTGCAATCTTTTTCCTGTTTTTCCCGATTGACGCTGGATCATTTGTTTATATGATTCCAGTTTGTGCATTTGCCGGTGCTGTTGCGTCCGCCCTGCTTATCTATTTCTTTTCATACGATAAAGGCCTCGGTTTCCAGCCAACTCGCCTTGTACTAGTTGGGGTAGGCTTTTCTATGGCTTTATCAGGAATCATGGTTGTGCTGATTTCTTCTGCTGAAAGAGAAAAAGTAGAGTTTATTTCAAAATGGCTGGCAGGCAATGTTTGGGGAACAGACTGGCCGTATATTTTGGCTATGCTTCCTTGGCTGATTGTATTTATTCCTTTTACTTTATACAAAGCGAATAAGCTCGATGTTCTGACCTTCAGCGAGCCTGTTGCTGTCGGTATTGGCGCATCGGTTCAGAAGGAGAGAATAGTTCTGGCAATAGCTGCGGTCGCTCTGGCTGCTGCTGCTGTTTCCGCAACAGGAAGCATCTCCTTTATAGGATTAATGGGACCTCATATTGCGAAAGCATTAGTCGGCCCAAGGCATAAAATGTATTTACCTGTTGCACTGCTGATCGGGGGGCTTTTCCTTCTGGCTGCGGACACAATTGGCAAAAACATACTTGATCCTGACGGAGTCCCAGCTGGAATCATGGCTGCCATTATTGGCGCGCCTTACTTCATGTATTTGCTGTTCAAGAAAAAATAAGTATATCAATATAATAAAATATTTTCCTTGACTATTTAGATTTTTCCAATTAATCTAGTATACAGATATTTCAAAAACAAAAATAAAAATTTCATTTCTTATCGAGAGAGGTGGAGGGACTGGCCCTTTGATGCCTCAGCAACAGATTCTGCTTAGAATACTGTGCTAATTCCAGAAGCGCAACGCTTGAAGATAAGAAGAGCCAATGTGAATGTTCGCCTCTTCTTATTTACAAGAAGAGGCTTTTTGTGTGTTTTAGGCTTATCTTCTTTCATTCCAAATAAAATAACGAAAGCAGGAGTTAATCATGACAAAAATAGTAAACCAAGGTCCATTCAGAGCAGATCACGTTGGCAGCTTATTGCGGCCTGAAAGCTTGCATAAAGCTAGAAAAGAATTCAAAGAAGGCATTATTACAAAAGATGAGCTTCGTGCTGTGGAAACAGCAGAGATTAAGAGAATTGTTGATAAACAAATCGAGATTGGCTTAAAAGCCGTGACAGACGGAGAATTTAGACGCACATGGTGGCATCTTGACTTCCTTGAGCATTTGGATGGAATCGAAGGCTATGTGCCAGAAAGCGGTTATAAATTTGATGGCGTGGAAACAGAAAAATATAATATCCGCAATAACGGCAAGATTGCTTTCAATCCAAATCACCCATTCATTGAGGATTTTAAAGTGTTTAAAGACATCGTCGGAGATCGCGCTGTTGCGAAACAAACCATCCCTAGTCCGAACCAGCTTTTTTACAGCACTATTAGAAATGAAGCTATTTATCCAAACTTAGAAGACTTCACAAAAGACGTAATCCAAACTTACCGTGACGCTATTAAAGCTTTCTATGATGCTGGTGTGCGTTATTTACAATTAGACGATGTTTATATTGCAAGACTTTCTTCGCCAGAGCATACCTTTAATGACGGAGAGTACAGCAGGGAGCATTGGATTGAGTTAGCATTGTATGTCATTAACAGCATATTGGAAGATAAACCAGAGGATCTTGTTGTTACAACCCACTTGTGTAGAGGAAACTACCAATCAACTTGGGCTTTCGAAGGAAGCTATTCTTTAATTGCACCGACTTTGCTTGCAAAAGAGAAGGTTGATGGCTTCTTCCTTGAATATGATGATGAACGCTCAGGTGACTTCAAACCGCTTGAACATATTCCTCATGAAGGAGCAAAGGTTGTTTTAGGAGTTGTGACATCTAAGTTTGGCGAATTAGAAAAGAAAGAAACATTAAAAGCCCGCATTCTTGATGCGGCAAATCACCTGCCTTTAGAGCAGCTATGCTTAAGTCCACAGTGCGGCTTTGCGTCGACACACCACGGCAATAAACTGACAGAAGAGCAGCAGTGGGAAAAGCTGCGGTTAGTAGTCGAAGTTGCCGAGGAATTATGGGAAGCTAAAGAACCAGTAACTAAATAATAAAACGGGCACTTTATTTGTCTTCCTGCTTGTTTATATCAATATTCCCATAAAAAAGGAAAGGGCAATTTGCTGCCCTTTCCTTTTCTTACGGATTTTTTACAAGCGGGAACTGAATTTTAACTATCGTTCCTTCCCCTTTTTTGCTTTCAATGCTGATTTTTCCGTTATACTTTTCGACAATATTGAAGCATATCATCATTCCCAAACCGGTTCCTTTGCTTTTCAAGGAATAAAACGGTGTCCCTAATGATTGGACTTCCTCCTCTGACATACCGCAGCCATGGTCTGTCACTTTTATTTCCACCATATCCTTTTGCAGCTCTGTTTCAATAAAGATTGGCTCACCATACGGCGATGCCTCCATTGCGTTCTTCAACAGATTGATCATCAACTGTTTAAATTCAATGGTGTTCACTAAAATATAACAATCCTTCTGTACATCACGGAGAAATATATTATTATCCCTGAGAATTCCATATGATTTTACTAGATCAGTAACGCTTTGAAGCAAGTAGTCTACTTCAACCTTCTCCAGCTTAATATCATTATCGGGTTTTGCCAGCATCAGAAATTGAGAAAGAACATGCTCTGCTGTGTTCAGCTCATCAATCATCAGGCTATAGTTCCGTTTGGAGCCTTCATCCATTTTCTCCTCTTGCTGATAGAGCTGCAGGAAACCTTTTACTACTGTTAATGGGTTCCTGATTTCATGGGCTACAGCTGCTGCTAACTGACCTGTAGTTTTCAGCCGTTCTGATTGCTGAAGCTGTTTGTAATACAATTGCTGTTTTTTTATTCGTTCATATGTTAAAAGAAAAATACAATATAATAGCGCTTGGCTTCCTAGGAAGTTAATAACATTGCCTGGAACATTTATTCCTAGCAGCCCAAATGTCTCTGCCTTGTCCATAAACAGAATGTAACCATATCCAAGCAAGTAAAGGCATATATTCATTACCATTGAAAATATGAAAAGCTGTTTATCAAAAAATAAAATGGAGATTGCCGGGATGAAACATACAAAAATAAAGGAAGACCATGTATCTGGATATACATAAAATATCGTATAAAAATAGGCCGTTCCAACGATGATGATTAAAAAATTAAGCCACCAGCCAGAAATCTTCGGATACAGCAGCAACAGCACAGATAATATGACCACTTCTACTGCATTTATGTAATTCCCAAAGCGCAGTCCCGCTGTCTCCATGAATAAACTTGCTACCATTCCTGTCACCATGAACAGGATGATAACAGCTATAACCCCGTAATAAACCTTTACATTAAAATCCTTATATGAATTCATGTTTTATGCACCTTTTATTTAATTTCCATACATCTTTAGTCTACCAAACTGGCAAGCGCTTGAATACGTTTTTCCAGTTATTTGTTATGGTTTTTATCTGCTTCCAACTACCTTTTTTAATACTTCATTACTTTTATACACACATGCGTTAAAGTATTAAAAATTTTTATTGACGCCCACCCATATATTGCATATAATTACCACAAAATACAAGGGAATGGAGATTATGGGGATGAAAGAGTTTTTCAACAAATTATTAACTGGAATCAGTATTGGCATTGTCGTCTCATTAATACCAAATGCACTTTTAGGGGAAATTTTAAAGCTTCTGATACCTTATATACCATCCCTTCAACATGTTTATGACATCACCGTATTTGTGATGAGCCTGCTGCCTGTGCTTATTGGTGTAATGGTCGGAATATCCTTTAAGCTCACCTCCATCCAAACAGCGAGTGTCGGCATTGCCGCGATGGTCGGGAGCGGTGTTATTCAAAAAACGGCTGATGGGCTATTTACCTTAAACGGAATTGGGGTCGTCATCAACACAGGATTAACTGCCGCTTTAACCGTATTATTTGTCCAATTAGTAGGAGACCGCCTGAAGGCATATTCTATTCTACTCTTGCCTACCTTGAGTATATTAGTGCCAGGCATGGCTGGCTATCTTATCTTGCCTTACATAAAAAACACAACAGGAATTATTGGTGTAGGGGTTCAGCATGTTACTACCCTTCAACCAGTACTGATGGGAGCCATCATCTCTGTCATTTTCTGCATTATCATTTTGTCTCCCGTTTCAACCGTCGGCCTTGCGACTGTTATTTCATTATCCGGGATCGGGTCAGGTGCAGCGAACCTTGGAATTGTTGCAGCAGGCATCGGCTTGGCAATTGCAAGCTATAAAGCTAACGCACTCGGAACAGCGTTGGCACATGTGCTCGGCTCACCAAAGATTCAGATGAGGAACTTCTTTATGAAGCCTAAGATATTGTTTCCAATGCTGATAACCGCTGCTGTGCTAGGTGCATTAGCAGGATTCTTAAATATACAGGGCACTCCTTACAGTGCAGGCTTTGGGCTTTCAGGACTTGTAGGTCCGCTAAATTATATGCATTTGGCTGACGGAGGGTGGACATATAAGAATATTACCATTATGATTTCCGTATTCTTTATCGTTCCAGTCATACTCAACCTTGCCTTAATTTATATCTTTGCCAGAAAACTTAAAGTTATCAAAGCAGATGATTACAAGCTTCATTTCGACTAATAAAAAAAGCCGTTAAGGAATTTCCTTAACGGCTTTTTACTATTTTTTTTGCTTATCGCGTTACAGCAATGATTCCTTGCTCGTCATCCAGCACTAATTTAATTCCGATATAAGGATCAATATTTAAATACTCATCCATCCATAGGCGCAATGCTTCAATGATATTTTGAGCAATCAGCACTTGCTTTCGGTCATGAACATAGGATTCAGCAGAAAAGCCGTAATCATCATCGTACATAAGCTCCACTTCTACTTCATCCGGACGGACTTGCTTCTTTCTTGAAATATAAACGCAAATTGCATTTATAATATCCTGCTCTGGAATGATTAGTTTCTCCAATTATTAGCTTCCTCTCTTTTTTTCTTTTTGAAATAAACAAAGATTTTTCTGATGACGCTAATTAGAATTACGATAGCCAAAACATTAATGATTAGACCTAAAATAGACCCAAGTACACCCATATTGGCAAAAAGGCCGCCAAACAGCAATCCTGCAAGTCCACCAATCATTAAGCCTCTCATCAAGCCGCCTGAAAAGAATCCTCTGTTGTTTGATTTAGAAGTTGTTGTTGTGGAATTATTGTTCTGCTTCTTTTGAAAGAAGGAGTTCGTATTTGTGTTTGTATTGCTGTTATTATTGTTAAAGCTTCGTTTTCCAGATTTATAAGATTTCGCTTCAACCGTTGTTGTCTGTTCATGGAACACTGCATTTCCGACAGGTGAAAAGATAAGTCCAAGTGTTAATACTGCTGTTAAGAGTTTCTTCATCATTATTTGTTTCCTCCACTTTTCTATTTTTTTTGTTATGACTCGCAATATATACAGTGATTATCTACCGCTTATATTACTATTCCCCCTTTTTTTAAAAACAAAAAACCTTTACCGGATTGGTAAAGGTTTGAAAATAGTCATATTTATCCCTTTACCGTTAATGGCAAAGGTCTCGCAAACAACATTCAAGTTGCCAGTTTGGCCGGTGGCATGTAAATTGCCACGTATTGACGACGTAACTGTTAGCTACTCCCCTTTGGAGTATTCAAATGTTCATGAGCTATTAGCTCTATGATGATTCTATTTTACTAAAAAGATGGGCTACAGTCAACACTTTCGGTAGTAAAGCGAAATAACTAAAAAAAGAGTGAAAATTTAGATATTTTATCCATACAATAAACATACAAAAATGATACCATTATTTCATAACGCAACTATGTAATAAAACCTAACATAAAATTATATTATTTACTATATTTATACATGAAAAAGTAAGGAAGGGATGAGGATACATGAGCTTAGAGGCACTAAATGAACGAGTAAAAACGGATTTATCTTATATAAATTTTGGCGGACCAGATTGGATGAAGCCCCGTTCTCATAAGAATGGTCATGTTTATGACACAGTCATCATCGGCGGTGGACAATCAGGATTAGGAATTGCATTTGGTCTGCTGCGGGAACGGATCAGTAATATTCTCGTCCTAGACGAAAACCCTGAAGGCTATGAAGGTCCTTGGGATACGTACGCAAGAATGATTACATTGCGCACACCGAAAAATTTAACATCCATTGACCTTGGCATCCCTTCCTTAACCTTCCGGGCATGGTGGGAGGCTCAGGCAGGAGTGGAGGGCTGGGAACAGCTTGATAAAATCCCCCGGGGAGATTGGATGGATTATTTACGCTGGTATCGCAGAATCTTAAATCTACCTGTTATTAATGACACAAAGCTCCAACTCATTGAACCGCTTGGTGAGGGATTGCATTGCCTCCATGTTTGCAAACAAGGGAATGTTCAGGAAAAGCTGCTGGCGCGAAAAGTCATCCTTGCAACTGGAATTCAAGGCGGCGGTGAGTGGCATGTACCTTCCTTCTTATCAGAATCTTTGCCAAAAAGTCTTTATGCCCATACTTCTGAGTCCATTGATTTTACTGAACTAAAAGGGAAAAAGCTGGCTGTATTAGGAGGAGGAGCATCTGCTTTTGATAATGCCAATTACGCGCTCCAGAAAGGTGCCAGCGAGGTACATGTATTTGTCCGCAGAAAAGAGCTGCCTCGCATTAATCCAATCCGGCAAATGGAAGTTTCAGGGATGATTGAGCGTTACCCCGCCTTTTCCGACGCAGAGAAATATGCAGGAATGGCACATTTCTTTAAGCTCAACCAGCCGCCTACAAATGACATCTTCGAGCGGGCTAGCAATTGGCCAGGATTTCATCTTCATTTAGGGTCCCCGTGGCTTGAAGTTAAAGAGGAGCAAGGTGCAGCTGTTGTAACTACACCTCAAAGTAAGGCGAAGTTTGATTTCCTTATTATCAGCACTGGCCTGATAACTGATCCAGCGCTTCGCCCTGAGCTTAAATTAGTGGAAAAGCATATTACACGCTGGAAAGATTATTACCAAGCACCTAAAGATATTGCTAACCCGACTATTGATGCCCATCCATATTTAAGTAATGGTTTCTCCTTCATAAGTAAGGATAAAGCTGGAGAAGCGCTCCTTTACGGTTTGTTTGCCTTTAATTATTCGGCGCTTATCAGCTGTGGTTTGTCTGCTTCTGCCCTGTCCGGCATGCGCTACGGAATCCCAAGAATCGTTTCGGCTGTAGCAGATGAGCTGTTTCTTGATGATCGAAAGCAAAAGCTACATGATTTTCTCTCCTATGATGTAGAGGAGTTTGCAGGGGTTTGGCCTAAAAAAGAATCAGCAGCATCTACATTAAATTAAAAAGGAAGCCAAAGGCAAATTTGCCTTTGGCTGTTTTTTATCTGATGAAAAAGCACTCATTGCATATTTTATGTTTAAACCGGTGCGGCAGTTCTTTCCCGCAAGTTTCACATACATTTCTGCGTATTTTAACGCCAGATTTTAATTGTTCATGAATCAAATCACTTATTTCTTCACGAACTCTTTCCCAATAATAGGCTTCTGTCGCTTTGCCTATCTTATATAAAAAGAGAAGATGCAGGCCAACAGATTTGTATGAAAGTTCAAGTTCTTCTAAGCTTGATTTATTTATAATAGGATCAGGCAAATCGTTGTTTTCCACTATGGAAATCATTTTGCTTTTCCACTGTGCCCGCAAAACAGGCTCATTCGCAGAGAATGGAAGACGCAAAAACCCGAATAGATCATCTAAGGACAGCCTCGCCTCAACCAATGTGTCCTTAATCATATCATATAAGAGCATTTCATCAGCTAATGTTGCTTTTCTTGTACCTTCTGGATTTTTGAAGTTCTCCCATAGATAAAAAAACAAGCTTAAGCTGTTGGAATATTTTTGGAACCTCTTCAAAACAGCAGAAGTCGGCGCAATTGTGAAGCCAGTGATATCCTCATCCTTTTTCTCAAGCAGCACCTTCATCATTCTCGGCTCACTTGCGAATGCTACTCTGCCCACTTCATACAAACCTCTGCGTCCTGCTCTCCCTGCAATTTGTTTTACCTCTTGGGATGTGAGTATCCTTCGTTTAGTTCCATCGAATTTATCATTTTCCAGGAAAACAATCCGTTTGATCGGTAAGTTCAACCCCATTCCAATCGCATCCGTACAAACAATAACAGATGTTTCTCCATCAATAAATCGGTGCATCTGTTTTTTTCTCGTTTCTGGCGGCATACTGCCGTATATCATGCTCGTCTGCCGTCCCATCTTTTGAATTTGTGAAGCAGTCTCTAAAACGCCTCTTCTTGAAAAGCAGACAAGTGCATCACCTTTTCTCGTGTCGCTCAGCTTAAATGGCGAGGACTCTACCTTCAATGGGGTATCTCTTTCATATTCCTTCACTTCCACATCTGAATCTCCAAGCAAATCCAAAATCATCGTTTTTGCATGAAAGCTGCAAATAATATGTACTTCCTTTGCATTTGCTTTCGTGATTGCCTTATACCATGAGAAACCTCTGTCTTTGTCAGCAATCATCTGGGCTTCATCAATGACAACTACTTCATAAAAGTCCTTTTCACGAAACATCTCGACGGTACAGGAAAGATGCTTTCCTTCCTTCGCAAGTTTTTCTTCCTCTCCAGTTATTAACGAACAAGGGACGCCATCGTCATTCAGCCTTTCATATATTTCCAATGCCAATAAGCGTAATGGCGCAAGATACAGACCGCTTGCTGCTTCCTTCATTTTTTGGATAGCACGAAAGGTTTTTCCCGTATTTGTCTCACCCACATGGAGTTTATACTGAATATCCCGGCCAGTCGGAGGACTATATTCCATTCCAAAAATATCTTCAAGCATCTTTTTTTCTTTTTCTTTGCGCTTTCTTTTTTCTTCGCGCTCTTCCCGTTCGCGCCGCTCTCTCCACTCCTTATCTTTTATATAAATATCCCTATGGATTTCTAAATCAAAAGGAATATCAATCAGCTTCGTTAAATCTGCCAGCCTTTCTTCAAGAAGATCGGCGAAGAAGTCTGAAGCAATATCTTCAAATAATTCACTGGCTATTTCCCTTAAATAGGAGAGCGGAACTGGTTTCTCCGAGTACTTAAGATACTCGTCAAGCAGATGTTTAGGAAGATGCTGTTTCAGCCAATTTGGTCCAAAATCACCTAAATAAGCAATGATCATGTCCTCATAAGCCGCTGTTCTGTCCTCTACAAAATAAAACTGGTTATATGGCATGTCTAGTTCATTGTATAAATAATCTTCAAACATAATATCATCTGAAGACAGAATAATGCCATTCCCTTCTATTTCCACTTCTAAGTGACAGCCAATCAAGTAGCGAACATATAAATACAATTCCTCATAATGCTCTCCAAGCTCCTGTTCTATATAATAGGCAAATTTCCTGTTCAGCTTGCGGTTTTTTTCCTGTATTTCTTGCGTTGTTTTCCATTCAAAATATTTTTCCCGTACACTCGTATAAAGGGCTTCCCATTCCAGTTCCTTTCCTGCGTACAGCGTATCCAGCCATTCTTCAAACTTATAGCTTTTCGGTTCTCTTATTTCCTGTCTGAATAATTGCTTGATTACTTTCTTCGTTAAGCCCTCCGTCTCTATTCCCTTTTCCTCTAAATACTCTTTCTTTTCTCTGCCGGATGCCTCACTTCCAGTCATGTTAATCCACGTGTTAAGCCATATTTGGTGGATAAACTCTCCTCTTTCCCGCAAATATTGCTCATAGGAAGGCATTTTCTCTTTATCCTGCAGATATCTCTCTATATCCTCAATAATCAGCTTCTTTGTTTTCTCTACTGATTTGTCGTAATATCCTTCTAGTAGTTCACTCATTTAAACAACCTCTTCACATAAGTCTTTCCATTAGTCTCTTTCATTTAGGAAAATCAATTCAAAAAAGACCATTTTAATGGTCTTTCCCTTCCTCTTAGTTAATGACAAGCATATCCGATTCATCAAACTCCCAGTCTGACCCATATGCAACTTCCCAATAATAACCGTCCAAGTCCTTGAAATACCCGCTGTAGCCTCCCCAAGTTGTTGCTTGTGGCATTTTTGCTATTTTGGCACCAAGCTCAGCAAGCTTTGTGAAAATAGCATCCACTTCTTCAACAGATTTTGCATTATAAGCAAGCGTAAATCCGGGAAATCCTCCAGTCTCTACTATTGATGGCGGATTTTCTTCATTAATATCTTTAGCAAGCAGCTCAAGAGGATACAGCTCTAATTTAGAGCCTTGGTTTTTAAAAAACACAATGACTGGTTCTTCATCTGAACCGACGACAGATGCTTGAAACCCTATTGATTTATAGAATGCCAGTGAGTCTGCAATTTTTCTTACACCAAGTGCGATTAAATTGATTCTGTTCATATGTTTCCTCCTGTCATTTTTTCCTTGCTATATTATTTCGCTATGTCAGCAACATATCCCTTTGTTTACATCTCTTAAAAAAAGCACACTCCTGAAAAAGGAATGTGCCAATTTGGGTTATTTCGTTAAGCTTTCCACAACATCGTCAATGATTTGTGTGTTAGCAATAGAGCCCGAGTATAACCAGCTAGTATCAGGACTAAACTCGTAAACATTTCCGTTCTTCACTGCTGGGATATTAGACCATAGCGGATCTTTCAACGTTTCAGCAGCTTCGCCGTCACTGTTAATTAGGAATAAGTGATCAGCATCAAGCTCAGCAAGCTTTTCAAGTGAAACCGAAGACCAGTTGCCAGTTGCTGTTTTAGAAATTTCTTTAACTACTTCCGGTACTGCTAAACCTAAGTCACCGTACAATACTGCACCGCTTGATACATTTTCACCAACCATAAACAGCTGTCCGCCCACAAGCCAGATTGCTGCTGCTGATTCGCCTTTGGCAGCCTCTTGAATGCTTGCTTTTGCTTCTTCTGCTTTTTTATCATAATCAGCTAAAACCTTTTTAGCTTCGTCTTCTTTACCTAGCACTTCTCCAACTGTTTCCAGTCTTTTTCTCCAATCATTGTTGTTTTCTTCAGAAACAACATATGTTGGCGCAATGTTTGTATATTGCTCGTATTTAGCACCTTCTACAGTAGCAGCTGATGTCATCAGCAGCAAATCTGGATTGAAGCTAGCAACAGCTTCGTAAGGAAGCTCTGAGTCAACTGTCGGCACATCCTTCAAGGAGTCTTGCAGATAATCCTGTACGCCTGCTCCATCTTGGATAGACCATTGTGCTGCAGGTGTTACACCTAGTGCAACAAGCTCATCTTCTAAATAAGAGCCAATTACTGCTTTTGGTTCAGCCGGAACAGTCACTTCATGTCCCATAGCATCTGTTAATGTGCGGTCTTTTGCTTCTTCCGCAGTATCTGTTCCTGTATCTTTATCTGAATCGCTTTCATTACCGCATGCAGCTAATATAGTAAATACTAATAATAAACTAGCAAATAAAAGCGATTTAACCATTTTATTGGACATCTATGTACCCTCCTGAGTGTTTATACAATCATTATAAGTGATAACAATTATCATTTTCAATAGACTATGTATTTTTTTATCATTTTCTAGTAAAATTTATTAAAGAAAACGACAAATTTTTTAACAGTCAATTGAAGATTATTATTATTTTGCACTAATTACATATTTTTATAAAAAGGAATTATGAAATCTGGTCGGAAAGTTGGTCCTTTTATGCAAAAAAATAAAACGGGTGTACAAAAAGATATTTACAGACCAAAAACAGCAACAGCTGTCATCTTTTTCGGTCTCGCCCTCTTGCTGGCATCGATGGGCTTATCCATCATATATGGTGCAGCTGATATCAGTATATCAACAGTGTGGCAAAGTATTTTCCATTATGACCCTCAGTCTACTCAGCATCAAATTATTCATCGTCTCCGCTGGCCGAGGGCGGTTGCGGCTGCTTTAATCGGAGCAGCTTTGGCAGTTTCCGGAGCTATTATGCAAGGGATGACAAGAAATGCCCTTGCCTCCCCTTCCGTTATGGGAGTTACAGCTGGAGCAGGCTTTATGATTGCAATTAGTTTTGCCTTTCTGCCATCCGCTTCAAATCTAGTACTTATGCTGCTTGCATTTTTAGGTGCAGGCTTAGGCACATTGTTAGTTTTTTCAATAGGCGCTTTATCCAAAAGAGGACTTACTCCAATTAAACTGGCGCTTGCTGGCTCAGCAGTAACAGCGCTTCTCAGTTCCATCTCAACAGGTATTGCCCTGTTCTTTGATATTGCCAAGGATATAAGCTTCTGGTATGCAGGCGGAGTTGCCGGTGTTCAGTGGATAAGCATTAAGCTGCTTCTTCCTGCTGTCATTGTCGGTCTGGTTATTGCCCTGTTTATCAGCAGGTCAATTACTGTTTTAAGCCTAGGCGAAGATGTTGCCGCAGGTCTCGGGCAGCGGACAGGTTTAGTCAAGTTTCTTGGCACTATCGCCGTATTAGTTTTAACTGGTGCTGCAGTTGCAGTCGGCGGAACAATCGGTTTTGTCGGTCTCGTGATACCGCATATTGTCCGCTTTATAGTTGGTCCTGATTACCGGTTAATCATTCCATGCTCGGCAGTAGTCGGCGCCCTTCTTTTAGTTATATCCGATGTTGGTGCGCGCGTCATAAACCCGCCGTTTGAAACGCCGTTAGGAGCCATCACCGTATTAATTGGGGTTCCATTCTTTCTTTATTTAGCTCGCCGTGAAGGGAGGGGGTTATAATGTCTCAGACAAAATGGACCACAAAGCGCTTTACTGTTACAGTTATAAGCTTAATTGCTGCGATTATTGTTGTTTTCCTTCTGAGCTTAAACTTGGGCATAATAAAAATATCGCCATCTGAGGTGCTGCAAGCATTTTTAGGACAAGGCTCACCGCAAAGTGCGAACATTTTGTTCAACTTTAGACTGCCGCGCATGGTTATAGCCATTTTGATAGGTATAGGCATGGCTATTGCTGGCTCTATCCTGCAAAGCGTCTCACGCAATGCCCTTGCAGACCCAGGTATCATTGGCATCAATGCCGGTGCTGGTTTTGCGGTTATTCTCTATATTTTCTTCTTCCAAGGATCTTTTGGCACTGCATCTGTTTTTATTATGCCTTTTTCTGCTTTGCTTGGGGCATTGCTTGCTGCTGGTCTTATCTATATGATTGCTTGGAAGGATGGCGTTTCGCCGGTAAGACTTGTGCTTGTTGGAATTGGTATTAATTCTGCATTTGGCGCGTTAATTATTATCTTCCAATTAATGATGGACCCTCGGGACTTCACACAAGCAACTATTTGGATTACAGGAAGCATCTGGAGCGCAAGCTGGGATTATGTCTTTGCAGTGCTCCCTTGGATTTGCCTGTTTGTACCTTTAGCTCTGTATAAGTCCCATAAGCTGAATTTATTACAGCTTGGTGAAAACACTGCTGCAGGGCTTGGAGTAGCAATTGAACGTGAAAGAGGCATCCTTCTCTTTATTTCAGTAGCTCTTGCAGGAGCTTGCGTATCTGTCGGCGGAGGAATCTCTTTTCTAGGCTTGATTGCCCCTCACTTGGCAAGACGAATAATCGGTCCTAGACATCAGACACTCCTCCCTGTTGCCGCATTAATAGGTGCCTTATTGCTTTTGACTGCTGACACAATTGGCAAAAACTTAATGGCACCGACTGAAATACCAGTAGGTCTTGTTGTCTCCTGCCTTGGCGCACCGTATTTTATTTACCTTCTTATAAAAGATTAAATCAAAAAAGGAAAAGGCATTCACTGCCTTTTCCTTTTTTATATTTATTCTAATTCTGCCTTTTTATCTGAAATATGATTGTCGTAAAATACTGCAAGCGTTGTGCTGATATATGGTGCAAGCCACAGAAAACCAATGCCAAGTGTTAGGATAGACAGCAATCCCCAGCCAATAAAACTTAAATATAGAAGGAAATACTTCCACTTAAAGCCGACCATTCGTTTACGGCTTTCTGTTATTGCTTCAAATACGGAATACTCAGGATGATCCTTTAGTAAATAGTATGTTTGCGAATAAGACAATGATTTGATAATACCAGGTATGAATAATAGCAAAAACCAAAGAAATAAGAATATGCTTTGCATAATGGATGTACCAATTATTTTCAAGCCTAACCCAAGGTCTTTATATGGAAGGAATATATCTGCTACTTTAGGCAGTTTCCCTCGCACTAAGTCCAAAAAGTACCAAAGTACGGCAATTGATAACGGAACGAGCAGCACCGAGATGAGAGTGCTCACAATAGTTGCTCCTAATGGCGTTGCATCCTGCAGCACCCAAGCCTCAAACCCGCCGCTTAATGGCACCTCAAAAACTAAAGGAACAAAAGCGCTAATAACAAAAACAATAAAAGTTACCAGTACTGCCGGTCCCCAATTCCCTCTTAGAGCATGTAAAGCTTCTTTTTTAATAGTTCCTATTTTCATGTATTTATCTCCTCCTAAAAGACAAAGTGCAGCAATATTTTACATTATTGTATATAAATTTCCCGGGAAATTTACACCCTTCGTCAATTTATGACAAAGGCAAACTACAATCATTTAGGTGTACCCCCATACATTGTATTCAAAAGAAACCAAGCTAGAACAAATTATCAGCTACATAATTATCAAAAAACTTTGACATACTGTTAAAAATGAGTTAAAGTACCATAGGGACGAACAATTTTAATTAAACATACTAAAATATTCGTATTTAGGAGTGTAAACTATGGATAACGTATTTGATTACGAAGATATACAGTTAATTCCCGCAAAATGTATCGTGGATAGCCGTTCAGAATGTGATACATCTGTAACATTGGGTGGACATACTTTTAGATTGCCAGTTGTTCCTGCAAATATGCAGACAATAATAGATGAAAAGGTTGCTGAATATTTAGCGGAAAATGGATATTTCTATATTATGCACCGCTTCCAGCCTGAAACTAGAAAGGCATTTATCCAGGATATGCAACAAAAAGGATATATTGCATCAATTAGTGTAGGAGTTAAAGAAGAGGAATATGGGTTTGTTGAAGAACTTGCTTCCAAGAACCTAGTTCCTGAATTTATAACAATAGATATTGCTCATGGTCATTCTAATGCTGTAATCAGAATGATTAAGCATATTAAACAGCATTTGCCTGCAAGCTTTGTTATTGCTGGTAATGTTGGTACACCAGAAGCTGTCAGAGAGCTGGAGAATGCAGGAGCTGATGCAACTAAGGTTGGTATCGGACCTGGTAAAGTATGTATTACAAAAATTAAAACAGGCTTTGGAACTGGCGGCTGGCAACTAGCAGCACTTCGCTGGTGTGCAAAGGCTGCGAGCAAACCAATTATCGCTGACGGCGGTATCCGCACACATGGGGATATTGCGAAATCCGTTCGATTTGGTGCTTCCATGGTCATGATTGGTTCCCTTTTTGCTGGTCATGAGGAATCTCCTGGAGAAACGTTTGAAAAAGACGGAAAGCTTTTCAAAGAGTATTTTGGATCTGCTTCTGAATTCCAAAAAGGCGAAAAGAAAAACGTTGAAGGCAAAAAAATGTATGTAGAGCATAAAGGTTCCCTGCAGGATACATTAATTGAAATGGAGCAAGACTTGCAGTCTTCTATTTCTTATGCTGGCGGAAAGAAACTGGATGCCATCCGCAATGTTGATTATGTTATTGTAAAAAACTCCATCTTTAACGGAGACAAAGTTTATTAATAAAGAGAGCAAGCTGTCGTTAAGACGCTTGCTCTTTTAATTTACAAAAGTTTCACATGAAACATTCCTCGCCGCTTTTTAACAGGCATTAGCATCCTTCTCCCCCTTGCACATCACAACACTTCCAATTATTACAATCACCTAAATTTTAGTATGCAACGCCAAGGAAATCTTATAAGATGAAGAAAGGAAAAGCTACTTATCAGTATTGCTTTCACAAGTTTATCAAGGAGTTACATTATGGAAAGACAAAATACAATTCCTTTATTAAGTTTTACTTTTACTCTGCTTATTACTGTTATCTATTATATCTGGTTGTATTTATTTCAGGAAAATCAATCTGTACTGACATGGGGAGCAAACATTCTCTGTGTGTTAGGCAGCTGTGCCGCATCCTTATGGCTTTTACATGCTGCCAAAAGAAGCGAACAGCCTGTAAAAACGTTTTGGTATTTGCTGTTCATCGGAAATATGAGCTATATGCTTTCAGAGGTTTCTTGGTTTTTCCAAGAAAACATTCTTAAGCAGGAAATTCCATTTCCAAGCTTTTTGGATGTTCTTTATTTTATACAGGTTCTTGCCTTCTTTGGCGCATTTTTATATCATCTATCACTAGTCAAAAGAAAATTGCAGGTTGCCCGGTTTTTATTTGATGTTGCTATTTTAATGACTGTTGCATTTACTTTCAGCTGGCATTTTATCATTAGCCCTATTATTAATTCAGCACAAATGTCACATTTTGCTTTAGCAATAACACTAGCATACCCGATCGGTGATTTAGCTGTTTTAGCTGGAGTCATTCTCGTACTGTTCGGTCCAAAGTCGTTTCTTTCCGGTCAGAGCATTTTTTTTATTTTGACAGGATTAATAATTTATATTTTGGCAGACAGCTGGTATTTCTATTTACAATATCATGATAGCTATCAATCTGGGGATTTTGTTGATCCATTATTCTTGTTAGGTACACTGCTTGTCGGATTTACTGGCAATTTATATAGAAATGCTCCGCAGAAAAAGATAGAAGTACGAAAAAGTAATTTCATGCAGCGGGATGTTCTTCGCACAGCCATGCCATATGTTAATGTCATCATCTTGTTTATTTTTATGATTACAAATTCAGAAGGCATGGACGCATTAACAATTGGGACAAGCGTTTCCATTCTGCTTGTTCTATTAAGACAAATCCTGATTATCACGGAAAACAGACGGCTTGTTAACAGCCTTTATGAACAAACAGAAAAGGCTGAATTAAATAAACAGCATTATCAATCTCTTTTTGATTACCATCCAGATGCTGCCTTTTCTATGGACTTAGATGGAAACTTTGTGAGCGTGAATAATGCTGGGACAAGAATGCTTGGAATGGCAAATGAAAATATTAAAGGCTTGGCTAGCACAACATTCTTAATGTCGAAGGAAGACGAAATTCTAAAACATTATGAAAAGGTGCGAAAAGGCATTCCTCAAGTTTATGAAGTTGCCATCAATAGCCAATATGGTCATGGTTATTACAGCATCACTAATATTCCCATTGTCGTAAAAAATAAGATTGTCGGTATCTTTGGCATCGGCAGAGATATTACTGCATTCAAAAAAAACGAGGCAAAAATTCAGTTTCTTGCTTTTCATGATCCATTGACAGGCTTGGCAAATAGAGCAAGATTTGAGTCCTATCTCCTTGAGGCAATCGAAAAAGCACAGGAAAGGAAGGAACAGCTTGCAGTCATATTTGTCGACTTAGATAAGTTCAAAAGCATCAATGATACTTTAGGGCATGATATTGGCGATAAACTCTTACTCTCTGTAGCAAGCAGAATTAAGAACAGTCTTCCCCTGGCAGATCTGGCAGCTAGACAAGGCGGCGATGAATTTACTATTGTCCTAAAAGAAACAACTAAAGAGAGTGCAGAGCAATACGTTAAGGAGCTGCTAAAATCATTAAAGCTCCCTCATGATATCAACGGCCACCAGCTCATAAGTACACCAAGCATTGGGGTCGCCCTCTACCCTGATCATGGCACGACTTCTGTTGAATTAATGAAAAAAGCAGACACAGCAATGTATCAAGTAAAAGAGAACGGCAAAGGCTGTTATTTATTTTATTCTGATGCAGCAAAAGCTTATACGAGAAAACTGTTATTAGAAAAGGATATGCCTTATGCTTTAGAGAACAAGGAGTTTTTCCTTCATTATCAACCATTAATGGATTTATCTGCAGGAAAAATTACTGGCACAGAGGCGCTCATCCGCTGGAAGCACCCACAGCTTGGTCTGTTGCTGCCAGGTGAATTTATCCCAATCGCTGAAGAGTCAGGCTTTATACACAAACTCGGTGCATGGGTGTTAATGGAGGCTTGCAAACAAGCAAAAAAATGGCATGATAAAGGCTACTATCTAAAAATGGGAGTTAACCTTTCTCCGAAACAATTTTATCAGGAAAATCTTTTGACCAATGTAGAACAAGCATTAGCTATCTCTAAATTAGATTCCTCCTTTTTAGATTTAGAGATCACAGAACAAACTGCTATTAATAATTTACAAGCAGTTCTGCCTAAACTACATGCATTAAAAGCATTAGGTGTAACTATCTCTATTGATGATTTTGGGACAGGCTATTCCTCCCTTTCCTATCTAGCTGAGTTTCCAATTAATACAGTGAAAATTGCAAAAGAGTTCATAAATAAGCTCGAGGAAAATAAATCTAAGGAAACCATTATCTCTTCCATTGTTGATCTTGCACAAAACTTAAACTTAGATGTACTTGCAGAAGGTGTAGAAGAAGTAAATCAAGCATTGCTTCTGAAATCAATTAATTGCCATGCAATGCAAGGCTATCTTTTCGGAAGACCTTGTGGAAGCAGTGAAATGGAAGATTTGCTAAACAGGCAGCCTGATTTATCTATAAGTGACTGATTCACCAGAGGACTGGGAATTAAGTATGTAAAGCGAATGGCTGGAGCGCAATGAAACGAACTAATTTTAAAGCCATATTCTATTTAGTCACAAGCTTCATTTTTTAAATTTAGCTGTAATTTTATTATTCGTATTTCGATAGGCTATATTTTATTTTGTCTCAAGCCTTTTTGTTATAGTTCTATTTGTTTTATACTTAAAAGCAAAGTAACTAATTACTTGGAGGACGATGAAGATGAGGGTTGGAGTAATTGGATTAGGTGATATTGCTAAGAAGGCTTATCTGCCTGTTCTGACAGAACGAGAAAATATAGAATTAGTACTCTGCACTAGGAATGAAGCTGTACTCCAAAAGCTTGCTGAAAAATATCGAATTCAGGATAGAGTGCAAACAGTTGAGGAGCTGCTATTAAAAAACATAGAAGCTGCTTTTATCTCCACAATAACAGAGACTCATTTCCAAACAGCCGAACTATTGCTTCAGCACGGAATCCATGTGTATATAGACAAACCAGTGTCTTTACATCTGCATGAAACAGAGAGAATAGTCGAGCTTGCACATAAATATGGACTAATTGCCATGGTCGGCTTTAATCGCCGATTTATTCCTATGGTGGCAAGCTTAAAGGAAAAAGGCAAAGCTAATTTAATATTAATGCAAAAAAACCGCTTTGCATTGCCCGATATCCCAAGAAAAGTGGTGGTAGAAGACTTCATCCATGTTGTTGATACCTTGCGCTTTTTAATGGATGAAGAAGTCATTGCAGTTAATGTCGAGAGCTCTAAGACTGATGAAACCCTCAACCAGCTCATCGTTCAGCTTATCGGCAAAAACTGCATTGCCATCGGAATCATGAATCGAAATGGTGGAGTAACAGAGGAAATAATCGAGTATCATACTGGTCTTCACAAATATGTTGTTAGCAGTCTTGTTGAAACCGTTCATTATCATCATAAACAAATGAATGTGACGAAATTTGGCGATTGGGAGCCTACATTATTTAAACGGGGTTTTTACCAAATTACCGATCATTTTCTTGACTGTGTAGCAAATGAACAGATACCTGATCCGTCGATAGAGGATTCTCTTATAACACATCTTATTTGCGAGCAAATTGTTCAACGCATTAATAATTAAAAGCAGACAGCTGCCAGCTGTCTGCTTTTAATTATTTTGTTTTTATTTTACTTGTTTGCGGCGGCTCTTCCATCCAGCCATATTTAATCATAAGCTTTGCACCTTCATGGGCATATTCAAATACATCCTTCATGACAATTGAAAACTTGACAGGCAGGTCATTTCTTAAGCTAAAGGCAGTTCCAAGTGAATTCCCACCTAAGGAAAAACTGCAAAATAAGCTGATACAATACATCATGATTTTATCTGAAAAAGGCGCTACCGTAGATGTTGTCACATTCCCTCCTGAAAGCCCAGGAAGCTGGGTGTCATTCTTTAAGATAATATCTCCCAGGCTTGTGGCAATTTCCTTGGCAAGCTCCCCTCCTTTAGCAAAGTACTGACTAGTCTCTTTTTCCTTCGCGCACTGGGAAAAACCGTTGATTACCTGCATTCCAATCAAGTTTGTTTCAACTGCATGGTACATATGGGAAATTTCCACTGTATTTAACGATCTTTTTTCATTAAACAAATTGCTTCCACTTAAATAACTCTTTTCATTTACAAATTCGACCCCTTCTTCGACAGCTACATATGGGGCGCGCGGAAGCAGACCTTTTTCAAGCAAGTAAGATGTGCACCGGTCATAGTACTTTTGTGTTATTATCGTCATCTCTCTAAACAGCTGCATGATGTCACTCCGATAAGCCATCGTCAGATTGAGTGTATGCATGCCCATGCTGATTTCTTTTATGAGTCTGATAAACATAATGTCGAACCCATTATCGAACAGCTTTGGGGCTTCAGGGTTCACATCTTCACTGTTAAACCCTACCGGTACAGGCAGCTTTTCTTTTTCGTAAATTTTTCTTATTTTTTCACAATACGGTTTTGTTTCCTTATATAAATCAGTCATTATATCTTTTGCCTTTGGATCCTCTGCTTTATTAATGAGATATTCCAGCATACTGATAATCATTGTTTTTTGTTGATATGTCATCCAAAGTACGCCAATTTCTGATGACGTAATCGAAGGGTTATTTTGCATTTCCATTCCTCCATTATTTAGTTTCCGCCTGCTGTACTCATTCTTAATTACTATCATTGTTTGCTGTTGAGCTAAAAAAATACATAAACTAGTTAATTTGGCTATTGAATCATTTTGATACTTTTTTATAAAATAGTCATAATAAAGCGTTTTCATCATTAAAATTGTGTATATGGTTTTAAACAGCATTTCCGAGTAAGTCCAAGACTTGAGAGGAAGGATGATTTATCCTATGAAAATAGAAGCGTTTCCACCTGTTGAAGGCAATTATAATCTTGAAAACTATGATGTGATGTATGAACAATTTCAATGGCAACAAGCAGAAGAGCATTTTTCATGGCATACAACAGGAAAAGTCAACTTGGCTTATGAAGCGGTCGACCGACACGCAGAAGGTTCAAAAAAGGATAAACCAGCCCTTTGCTACCTCAGCAGCACACGAAATGAGACATACACATTTGGCGACTTAAAGCAGCTGACCAATAAGGCTGGCAATGTTTTAAGAGATAAAGCAAATGTAAAAAAGGGTGACCGTGTTTTCATCTTTATGCCCCGCTCACCAGAGCTTTATTTCGCCTTATTAGGAGCAATTAAAATCGGTGCAATTGTCGGCCCTTTATTTGAGGCATTCATGGAAGATGCAGTTAAAGACCGCCTTTATGACAGCTCTGCGAAAGTCCTCATCACAACCCCAGAGTTAATTGAAAGGGTGCCTGTCAAAGACCTTCCTGCCTTAGAAACGATTTTTCTCGTTGGAGAAAATTTGGAGGAGCAGAATAATTATCTTGATTACCAAAAGTATTTCCAGGAAGCATCAGATCAACTTGATATTGAGTGGGTGGACCGCGAGGATGGCTTAATACTTCACTACACTTCTGGTTCGACAGGTAAACCTAAAGGTATATTGCATGTCCATAATGCAATGATTCAGCACTATCAGACAGCAAAATGGGTGTTAGATTTACAGGAGGATGATATCTACTGGTGCACAGCTGACCCGGGCTGGGTAACAGGTACATCATATGGTATTTTTGGTCCTTGGCTAACTGGGACAACAAATATTGTGGTTGGCGGCCGCTTCAGTCCTGAGGGCTGGTATAAAACCATTGAAACTTTTGGTGTAACAGTTTGGTACAGTGCACCTACTTCCTTTCGCATGCTGATGGCTGCAGGTGAACCTAGCCATGATCTTTCCTCCTTAAGGCATGTCTTAAGCGTGGGAGAACCATTAAATCCAGAAGTAATCCGCTGGGGGGCAACAGCCTTCAAGCAAAGAATTCATGATACTTGGTGGATGACGGAAACTGGAGCACAGCTTATATGTAATTACCCATGCCTAGAAATAAAGCTAGGGTCAATGGGGAAGCCGCTTCCTGGCATAGAAGCAGCTATTCTTGATGATGAAGGCAACATCCTCCCTCCAAATCAGATGGGCAACTTGGCAATAAAAAAGGGATGGCCTTCCCTTATGCACACAGTTTGGAACAACCAGGAAAAGTACGACAGCTATTTCCCTGTCTCCGATTGGTATATCTCAGGCGACAGTGCTTACGTAGATGAAGATGGCTACTACTGGTTCCAAGGTCGTGTGGATGATGTCATCATGACTGCTGGAGAAAGGGTCGGGCCATTTGAAGTTGAAAGCAAGCTGATTGAATATCCTGCTGTCGCTGAAGCGGGTGTTATCGGTAAGCCTGACCCTATTAGAGGAGAAATCATTAAAGCCTTTGTTGCCCTTACCGATGGATATACAGAGTCAGATCAGCTAAAAGAGGAAATACGGCAGTTTGTAAAAACCGGTTTAGCAGCACATGCAGCACCAAGAGAGATTGAATTTTGCCAAAAGATTCCTAAAACAAGAAGCGGTAAAATAATGCGCCGCGTCTTGAAAGCTTGGGAGCTTGGTTTGCCTACTGGTGATTTATCAACATTGGATGATTAATAAAAAGCACCCCAATTGTCTGCAATTGGGGTGCGATTTTTGATTCTTAGGCTTCTTTTAATGTGCGCTTCAAGAATTCCTTTGTGCGCTCTTGAGTTGGGTTCAGGAAGATTTGCTCAGGAGTTCCCTGCTCTGCAATAACCCCTTTGTCCATAAATACGATACGGTCAGATACCTCTCTTGCAAACTCCATCTCATGTGTTACGATCAGCATTGTAAGTCCTGACTCAGCAAGCTCCTTCATTACTTTCAATACTTCTCCAACCATTTCTGGGTCAAGCGCTGAAGTAGGTTCATCAAAAAGCAGAACATCTGGCTCCATTGACAACGCTCTAGCAATAGCAACACGCTGTTTCTGTCCGCCTGACAGCTGTTTTGGTTTGGCATTTATATAGCGATCCATACCAACGACCTTCAAATACTTCATCGCTATCTTCTCTGCTTCCGCCTTTGAACGCTTCAACACCTTGATTTGACCTACCACACAATTGCTTAAAACATTATGGTTATTAAAGAGATTGAATTGCTGGAACACCATTCCTAATCTTCTTCGATAAGCAAATATATCATGTTTATCATCAAGGATATTCTCTCCATTAAAGATGATTTGACCACCGCTTGGCTTTTCTAAAATGTTGATACAGCGAAGAAGGGTCGATTTTCCGGAACCTGAAGAGCCAATAATGCTGACAACTTCTCCTTTGTTTACTGAGAAGTCAATGTCCTTTAACACTTCATGGCTGCCAAAGGCTTTGCTTAAATGCTGAATATCTATGACTTTTTCCATTGTCTCTCCTCCTTCTTTATTGCTTCATTCCTGGCTGTGCATCCAATTCCTCGCCAAGCATTTTGTAGTTATCTGGTCCTTCTAATTTTCTTTCGAAGTAAAGCAATATTCTCGTAACAATAAATGTCATCACAAAGTAGATGATACATGCTACAAAGAATGATTCAAAATATCTAAAGTTATTGCCTGCAACAGATTTTGTCAT
The DNA here is from genome assembly GCF_021341655.1 of Bacillus sp. Au-Bac7. Taxonomy (NCBI): domain Bacteria; kingdom Bacillati; phylum Bacillota; class Bacilli; order Caryophanales; family Bacillaceae; genus Bacillus; species Bacillus sp. Au-Bac7. The sequence goes on from NZ_JAJTTG010000003.1 coordinate 466,208, forward strand.
GAAAAACAGTTCGGAAACGGAAATAACGTTTAGTACAGACGTATCTTTAATATTAATGACGAACTGGTTACCTGTTGCCGGCAGGATGTTGCGGACTACTTGCGGCAAGACAACATTCATCATTGTTTGGAAATGATTCATGCCGACTGCTTGAGCTGCCTCAAACTGTCCCTTCTCAACAGACACGATTCCACCGCGGACGATTTCTGCCATATATGCTCCCGTATTAATGGATACAACAATTACCGCTGCAAACATTACATTCATATCGATGTTGAAAGCTAATGCAGAACCATAGTAAATGACCATTGCTTGTACAATCATAGGCGTTCCGCGGAAAATCTCAATATATATAGAAAGTATGATATTAATAACTTTTAGAATAAATTTTTTAAAGCCGCGCTCCGGCACAGGTATTGTGCGGACAATTCCAGCGACTAAACCGATAACTGCCCCAATAATTGTACCTATTAATGCGATGTAAAGCGTCATGCCTGCACCGCGAAGAAACATTGGCCAGTTTTCGGAAATAATTTTTACTATCCATTCAAAACTCATCGTTTTCCTCCATTATTCATCATAAAACCGACTGCACAAAAAGACAGCCGGTCTTATGTTATCATTATTTTGCTGCAGGTTGGTTTACAATTGCATCATCCATGATTTTCGTACGGTCTTCTTCTGAGATGCCTTTTAATATTTCATTGATTTTATCTTTAAGATCACTGTCTTTTTTAAGCCCTACAGCAATGGCTGTATCATCTTCTGATGTTTCAAAGCCATCTTTAAATTCAACCATTGCAAAGTTATCATTTGCATTGGAAGCACTAACTGCCTCTGGACGCTCTGATACATATCCATCAATTACACCTGACTCAAGAGCAACACGCATTGACGGGAAGTTATCCATTGCCGTCTGTTTAGAAACACCTTTAATTTGGTCAATAACAGAGTAATGGAAAGTATTCAGCTGTGCTGTCACTTTGGCGCCTTTAAAATCTTGGATAGATGTTGCGCCATCATATTTACCACCTTTTTTAACAACCATCACCAAGTTGGACTTGTAATAGTTATCTGTAAAGTCAATTGTTTGTTTACGCTCTTCGGTAGGAGACATACCTGCAATAATTGCATCAATTTTACCTGAAGTAAGTGCTGGAACAAGTCCATCCCACTCCGTTTTGACAATTACTAGTTTTTTGCCTAAACCATCAGCGATTTTTTTCGCAACTTCTACATCATAGCCGCCCGCATATTCTGAAGTGCCGTCTATTTTGACTGCTCCGTTGGAATCATCGTTTTGTGTCCAGTTGAATGGTGCATAGCCTGCTTCTAGTCCTACTTTAAATGTATCTGCATCATCCCCGGATCCGGACCCATTGCTTGTCCCGCACCCAGCTAAGAGAATAATAGCTGAAAGCAACAATAAAAATAAAAATGGTGCTTTTTTCTTCATTTGTTTTCCCTCCACATGGTCTGTTAGGCGCCTAAACAAAAAGCGACCTGAGATACACTCAGGTCGCAATATTATAGTTGCCCTAAAGTCCTCTCTTTGTTTCCAATTGAGATAGCACAACTCAATAAACTGGGAGTTTATTGAGACAGTCCTGCAGCTATTAACTGCAGACCCAGCAAGCAATACCTGAGATCTATTGCTCACTTCGGCGATATTTCCTTCTCTTTAGCATCATTGCATTCTCAAGCTCCGCTTAAAGACTGTTAAATATCGCGCCTCTACCTCACTGAAAAAAAGTGAGGTCTAATTCATTCAGTTATATCTTTTAGGCTACATGATGCTGCTAAATCTGTCAACCTCGTTTTCCCGTGAATATATTGGAAATTCTGTGACAGAACGCGTTTTCTGCCTTTTTTACTATATCCATTTCTGTTTGATTTATACATCTAAAGACCTACTTTATACACCAGAGCCAATCGAAGAAACAACCGAAAAGACAATTGCCCTTATAGCTGCAATCTTTCGCTTCTGCTGTTGTCTGGCCAACTACATAAATCTTATTATTTAGATAGCCGCTAAGCACAAGTTCTACATCCCCTGATTCCCAGTCAAAATCCTCTCGATCAAATTTGAACTGGCCTTTTTCTGCCTGCAATATTAGGCCTTTGCTGTCTAATTTAGGAGCAATTCCATTCAGTCTAATCGATGATACATCAAACTTTAAGGATTGATATTTTTTCGGCAAAGTTGCCTTCACCGTAAAGGTACCTTTATTCCCTTTAATCACTTTTGGCAACACTTCAAGTGATATAGGGACATAAACTTTAATTGTCTCTTCCTTTACAGTTGTCAGCCCAGCACCGTTTGTCAAACTTACACTTATCTTATATTCGCCAGGCTCGTTAAGTTGAACGGCATCACCTTTTTTATACGTTTTCCCATTAATAACAGCAATTTCAGTCGTTATTCCTGATAGATCATCACTGGCATCATAATCCAGTACAAATTTTGTGCCAAGTTCATAAAGAGATTGTTTATGGATTGTAAGGTCTGGTGCTGACTTGTCTATCTTGACTTCTGCTGTTTGCACTTCTTCATTATTGCCAGCAGCATCGACAGAGTAATAGGAGATTTCATTTGTTCCTTCTTTCTCCACTGTAAAGGCTGTTCCCTCCGCATACTCTGAGCCGTTGATAGAGTAGTATGTTTTTACAACTCCACTCATTTCATCTTTTGCAGTTAATGTGACTGCTACCTCTTTATTTGCCCAACCATCTTTAATATTGGCTTCAGTGGCTGGAGTTGACTTGTCTATCTTTACTTGTGCTGTTTTTACTTCCTCTTTATTGCCTGCAGTGTCGACAGAATAATAGGAGATTTCATTTGTTCCTTCTTTCTCCACTGTAAAGGCTGTTCCCTCCGCATACTCTGAGCCGTTGATAGAGTAGTATGTTTTTACAACTCCACTCATCTCATCTTTTGCAGTTAATGTGACTGCCACCTCTTTATTTGCCCAACCGTCTTTTATATTGGCTTCAGTAGCTGGTGCTGACTTATCTATTTTTACTTGTGCTGTTTTTACTTCTTCTTTATTGCCTGTAACATCGACAGAATAATAGGAGATTTCATTTGTTCCTTCTTTCTCCACTGTAAAGGCTGTTCCCTCCGCATACTCTGAGCCGTTGATAGAGTAGTATGTTTTTACAACTCCACTCATCTCATCTTTTGCAGTTAATGTGACTGCCACCTCTTTATTTGCCCAACCGTCTTTTATATTGGCTTCAGTAGCTGGTGCTGACTTATCTATTTTTACTTGTGCTGTTTTTACTTCTTCTTTATTGCCTGCAGCGTCGACAGAATAATAGGAGATTTCATTTGTTCCTTCTTTCTCTACCGAAAAGCTTGTTCCCTCAACATAATCAGAGCCATTGATTGAATAGTATGTTTTATCAACACCGCTCAATGAGTCTGAGCTTGTCAGCTGCACATCTACTATTTGTGCATATGCAGGCATTTCACTAATTGTAGTTACAGGTGACGTCTTATCCAGTTTAATATAGACAGTTTTCACTTCTTCCATATTTCCTGCTTTATCCAATGAATTAAAGCTAAGCTTATTAACGCCTTCTTGGTCGATATAGACTGATGTACCTGCCTGAATAATGCCCTCATTTAAGGAGTAATAAGTATTCGCTACTCCGGTTTCATCATCTTCAGCTTCTAAAAGGACAGAAAAATTTTCATTAATCCAATGAACAGGTGCATTGCTCTTTGTCTCAGGTGCCTGTGTATCTACAATAAGCTTTGCGATAACCGTCTCTGAAGGTTTAGACTCTCCAAAGGAATTGCTGTATGAAGTGACATAATATTCATGATTAGCAAGAGTCAGGTTTTTCAGTTCGTACGATAAATTATTCAAGTTCTCAACAAGCAAAACTGGCTTGCCATTTATAATTTCGTAAATATTATAGCCATTAGCATATGTGACAAAGTCCCAAGTAATTCTCGCACTTGTCTCACTCAGCAATGTTAGTGATGCCTTTGGTGCTTCCATTACTGGATAGACAATTGTCTGAACGAACGATTCAGACGGTAAAGACTCACCGAAACGATTGCTGTATGCTGTCACTTCAAAAGTGTGCGTATCTTCTGAGAGATTATAAACTTTATACGTAAGCGCCGTTCCGCTGTATAAAAGCTTTCTTTCCCCCTCTATCACTTCATATACTTTATAGCTATTAGCCCAATCCGCTGCTTTCCATGAGAGAGTGATATTGTTTGCATTAAAGACACTGCCGCTGACCACTGGTACTTGCACAGTCGGCCATGTTAAATTGAACGTAAGCGTACTCTCCTCTGGTGAATCTCCAAAACGGTCGCTGTACGATTGCACAATAAATGTATAGTCATCTTCAGCCATATCTTTATATGTTACTGATGTTCCTGTTACTGTGCTTTGCAACACTTTCTCACCATCAATAACTTGGTAGATTTTATAATTTTTTGCATAGGCAGATGCATTCCATTTCAGAACAATGTCATTGCCGTTTGCGATTGTTTTCGTTAAATTTTCTGGAGTCTGCATAATCGGCCACACTACATTAAATGTAAGTGTGCTTCCTTCTGGTGATTCCCCGAAGCGGTCACTGTATGAATATACAACATACTCATAATCGCCCTCTGGCATGTCTGTGAAGGACGCAGATGTACCTGTTGTCTTTTTGACTAAGGTTTTCTCCCCTTCAGCTATTTGGTAAATCCGGTATTCTTTTGCATAAGTAACACTATTCCATCTTAATGTAATATCATTTCCATTGCTGATCGTTTTTGTTAGATTCCCTGGTGCCTGCATAATCGGCCAAGTTAGGTTAAATTCCGCTGTACTTCCTTCTGCTGACTCTCCAAAACGATCGCTGAAGGAATGAATAATATATAGATACTCCCCTTCAGGCATATTGGAAAATACAACACTTGTGCCTGTTACTGTGCGTACAAGCTCTTTCTCGCCATCTTTGTATTGATAAATATTATAGCCCTTTGCATAAGTAACAGCATTCCACTTCAATGTAATATCATTTCCGTTAGTAACAGTTTTCGTCACGTTTTGGGGCTGTGCCATTTCTGGATAGTTGAGTGTATCCTTTGCTTCTCCGCCAACAGGTGACTCTCCAAACAGGTTGGAGTAGGCTTTTATAACATAATGGAAATCCCCTTCTGATACATTAGTGAGGGTTACACTTGTGCCTGTTACTGTGCGTTCTAACGTCTCTTCTCCGTCCAATAATTTATAAATCTTATATCCATTTGCATATTGAACCGATTTCCATTTCAGAGTAAGATCATTTCCATTTGCAATAGTATAAGTGACATCCTCAGGAGCTGCGAGTACCTGTCCGCTAAGCGTCACCTCAAGTACTTTTCCTTCTTCTGATTCACCAAAACGAGATGAATAGGAATAAACTTCATACTTATATGTTCCTGGCTGAATATTAGAATAGGTTACACTTGTTCCGTTCACATTGCTCTTCAATACTTTCTCGCCATTTATGAGCTGATAGACTCGATAGCTAGAGGCATATTCTGCTTGATTCCAGCTGAGTGTGAAGGCAGAAGGATTTAATATTGTCTGCGCTAATTCTGATGGTGGCGCAAGCTTCGGATAAATAACCGGAATGCTGAGCACTGCTGCTTTTTCTGACTCACCAAAGCGGCTGTTGTAAGCATATACCTCAAACGAATTGTCTCCTTCAGGCAAATTCGTAATTGTTGCTGTTGTGTTGGAAACCGTTGCTTTTAATGTTCTCTTCCCATCAATGACCTGATAGACTTTATAGCTGGCTGCATTTTCAACCTGCTTCCAAGTCAGCACAGCGTCATTTCCATTTTTCAGTTCATAAGAAAGCTCCTCAGGTGCCGCAAGCTTCACTTCATCTAGCTGTATCGACACTAATGTTCCGTTTTCTGATTCACCAAATCTTGTACTGTTTGTATGGACCTCAAACTGATAGCTTCCCGCTGCTAGATTCGTATAGGTAACAGTTGTTCCTGTCACAGTGCTTTTTACTATTTTTTCTCCGTCTATGATTTGATAAATTTTATAATTAGTTGCATTCTCTGCTGCAGACCAATTTAAAACAATATCGTTCCCATTTTGGACTTTATAAGTTAGTCCTTCCGGAGGATTCACCGCTACTGTTTCTATGCTGAATGATAGTTTTGAGGCTGTTTCAGACTCACCAAATCTATCACTGTATGAATATATTTCGTATTCGTGACTGCCACCAGCAAGCTTTGATAATGTTGCTGTTGTGCCCTTTACCGTTGTCTTTAATATTTTTTCACCATCTACTATTTCATAGATTTTATAAGCATTAGCATATGGAACTGTATTCCAGCTAAAGACAACATCATTTGTATTTTGTATTTTATAGGCAGCATTTTCAGGACCTGTCATAACGATAGAACTCACTTCTACCTCTGCTTGACTGCCCTCAATCGATTCCCCAAATCGGTCACTGAATGCAAAAACTTTATAAATATAATTTCCCGCTGGCAAATTTGTAAAAGAAGCACTTGTACCAGCAACAGTCTTCAGCAGTTCAAGCTGACCGTCCTTTACTTCATAAATTTTATAACTTGTTGCATAATCTGATGCTTGCCATTTTAGGTTAACATCTGTTCCATTTGTGATAGTAAATGTCAGATTTTCTGGTTCCTTTAACTCAGGATGAACCAACTCAACACTCACCGGCTCACTTTCTGGAGATTCTCCATAAAGGGAATTATAAGCTGACACAGAGTAAGAGTATGCTCCTTCTTCTGCCTTTTCAATTGTATATGACCTTGCTGTCGTTGATGTCAGCAAAGATTTCTGTCCAGATTTTGTTATATAAATATTATACTTTTCTGCATAAGTTGCTGCTTGCCAAGAAAGCACAATATCATTCCCATTTTTCACTGTTGACACAATGTTTGTCGGAGTCTGCATATCTGGATATATTATTTCTGTACTCACTGGTGCAGAAGGCCCTGACTCGCCATCATTCGTTACTGTGGCAACAACGTACCTGTATGCTCCCTCAGGAAGATCGTTTACGCTGTAATTTACTGATGAAGTCGTGCCAAGCAATGTTAACTGACCGTCCTTAATTTCATAAACTTTATATCCAGTTGCACCGTATACTGCACTCCATGTCAATTTCCCATCATCTGGTGAAGATGATTGATAAGCAAGATTGCTCGGAGGCAAGATGGTTTCATTTGCGGCTGCCTTTATTGCTCCAACTGGAAAAGCCAACTGGTATACAAGGAGCGTTAACAATAAAAAAGACTTTAAAAATATAGATTTTCCCCTCATCCGATATTCCTACCCTTCTTGTAAAAAAGGACAATAAAAAAAGACCCGCAGAAGGTCCATAGAAAAATGCCAACTATGACTTCTTGTGGTAACCGGCTGCCATCATATCAATTTTGAACAAATGATATGTATTAGGCCCATAGCTTTGCGTCTCACAGTTTCCCATGATTTGCCCTTTTCACTTTTAATTTTTTATTACTAAAATGTTAAAAAAGTTTGTTAACCAGTACTTTTTTACCACCTCTTCACCTAAATAGTATAATAGGACTATTAAATAATACAAGAAAATTTTTCAGCAGATTAAAAGAAATAAAAAGCCTGGAACTATAAAGTCCCAAGCCAGCGGTTATTGCATAATAAATTCTTCCATATATTTCTTCAGTTTATTAGATGTAGCCGTCAAATTCTCGATTTCTGACATAAATTCTGTAACAAGAGCTGCTTCCTCATGAGAGGATTTCGCTATATCAGTAAAGTCATCCTGCATTTGCTCAATTGATTCTTTGATCTTGTTTAATGTCTCTTCAATGTTGACAGTTGCATTTTTTGAATCGATAGCAAGACGTCTCACTTCTGTTGCTACAACACCAAACCCTGCACCAGCGCTGCCTACTCTTGCAGCCTCAATTGCTGCATTAAGTCCAAGCAGATTTGTCTGTTCACTGATTCCTTTAATCATTCCAGTAACACCAGTAATTTGTGTGGACTGCTCTACTGTTTCCTTTGTATTCTCGGAGATTTGTTCAGCTGTTGCTGATAATTCTTCTGAATGAGCAGCAATCTGCTGAACTTTCCCTAATAAGGAATCAGCAATAGTATCCATGTCCGTGACTATTTGCTTAAACATTTCTTGCTTCTTCGTGCTGATTGCGGCATTTACCGCTGCGACAACTGTACCATTATCATCTTTAATTGGAAAAGAAATGCTGTCAAAAGGAATACCAAACTCAGCTTCTGGTACTTTCACTATTGTAGTACCTGACTTGTTCACCATTGCATAATTTAAATATGACGGTGGCAAGGAATCCCCTGGTTTGTGATGAAAGTTTAAATCAGAACTCGGAGAGTAGTATAAGTATTTTTCATGATCAAAAACAGTAATCATTACTTCTTCTTTCATAATAATTTTCCAGTATGGTATAGAAGCTATAAATGCCTGTACGTTATCCAATTATATAAAACCCCTTTATTTAAACAAATTCTATGTATTATATCGGTAAATTTACCCAATAATAAAGCAGAATTGTTTATTTATAAAAAGTTTTTATGCATAATTAACTATGAAAGGGGATTTTTACATATGACAAATTACACAGATAAAGCAGTAATAATTACAGGCGGAGGCAGCGGCATCGGCCGTGAAACAGCACTTCTACTTGCTGCAAAAGGAGCTCGTATCGCCGTAGTCGACATTTCAGAGCAAGGCGGTAACGAGACTGTAGACCTTGTTAAAAATTTAGGTGCAGAAGCAATCTTCATTAAAGCAAATGTTGGAGCACGTGAGGATGTAAAAAACTATGTTGATAAAACAGTAGAGGCATTCGGCACAATTGATATGTTCTTTAACAATGCTGGAATTGAAGGAACTGTTACACCTTTAGCAGATTATCCAGAGGATATGTTTGAGCGAGTTGTGGACATAAACTTAAAAGGTGCTTTTTACGGCATGAAATACGTTCTGCAAGTCATGCTTAAAAATGGCGGCGGTTCTATCGTTAATACTGCATCAAATGCAGGCCTAGTTGGCTCTCCAGGTGTTAGTCCATATGCAGCAACTAAGCATGGCGTTATCGGATTAACTAAAACAGCAACTGGCGAATATGCAGCACAAGGCATTCGTGTCAACGCAATTGCTCCTGGTCCAACAGCAACTGGCATGATGGAGCGCTTTACACAAGGATCTGAGGAAGCAAAAGCAGCTGTTGAATCCGGAATTCCTGCTGGAAGATACGGAACTGCTAAGGAAGTTGCTGCCCTAGTTGTATTCTTGCTAGGCGATGAGGCAAACATTATCAATGGGGCTGTTTATCCAATCGACGGCGGTTTAACTGCACTATAATGAATGAAAGGAAGGGTAGCTCCTTCCTTTTTTGGTGTGTAAAATATTTTTAAATTTATTCTGAAAATTCAGTTGACAAATACCCCTTTTCCATTTAAATTAATATACAAGATTAGCAAACAGTTAATCTATTTAAAGTGAATAGCAAAACATCTTATCTAGAGAGGTGGAGGGACTGGCCCTTTGAAGCCTCAGCAACAGGTTACTTTAACACTGTGCTAATTCCAGAAAGCAATGCTTGAAGATAAGGAGAGACATGAGTTCATTCAAACCCTCTTCTTATGATAAGAAGAGGGTTTTTTACTAGCTAATTTTTATTATGCAGTTTCCTTATCTGATAGAGTTCAACCGTTATAAAAAATACGAATCATAAAAGAAAGAGGGTAATTATATGTCAAATAAAACAATCCCATTCCGTGCAGATCATGTTGGTAGCTTACTTCGTCCGGAAACACTTCTTCAAGCAAGAGCAGATTTCCAGGATGGCAAAATTACAGCTGAAGCATTGTATGAAATTGAAACAAACGAAATTAAACGAATTGTTGATAAGCAAATTGAAGCTGGACTAGACGTTGTTACAGATGGTGAATTCCGACGCAGGTTCTGGCATACAGACTTCCTAGAGCAGCTTAATGGAGTTGAAGGCTTTATTCCTGATAAAGGATATCCTTTCAGCAGAGGGGAAACGGAGCGTTATACTATTCGTAACAAAGGGAAAATCTCCTTCAATCCAGATCATACTCAAATTAAGGATTTCGTTCTTTTCAATGAGATTGTTGGCGGACGTGCGGTGGCAAAACAAACTATTCCTAGTCCGAACCAGCTTTTTAACATTGGTATCCGCGATCAGGAAACTTATCCTACTATTGAGGAATTTGCAAAGGATGTTATTCAGACATATAAAGATGCCATTCAAGCCTTCTATAATGCAGGTGTCCGCTATCTTCAGCTTGATGATGTCTACATAGCAGGACTTTCTTCCCCAGATATTCCTTTCAATGATGGTGAATATTCACGGGAAACGCTTATTGAACTTGCTCTTCATGTTATCAATGAGGTATTAGAAGGAAAACCTGAGGATTTAGCTGTAACTACTCATTTATGCCGCGGAAACTATCGCTCTGACCATGCTTTTGCGGGCAGCTATGATATTATTGCCCCAACCTTGCTTGCTAAGGAAAAGGTTGACGGCTTCTTCTTGGAGTATGATGATGAGCGTTCTGGAACATTCCAGCCTTTAAGCCATATCCCTAAAGAAGGCCCGAAAGTCGTGCTAGGGCTTGTTACTTCAAAAACAGGAGAGCTAGAGGACAAAGAGGCCATTAAAGCCCGCATTAAAGAAGCATCGCAATATATCCCGCATGATCAGCTGTGCTTAAGCCCGCAATGTGGATTTGCATCAACTCATCACGGTAATGAGCTGACAGAAGAACAGCAATGGGAAAAGCTGAAGTTTATCGCTCAAATCGCTAAGGAAGTTTGGGAAGATAAAGAAGAGAATTTAACTGCTGCTGCAAATGCAGACAGAGCATAAAAATATATATAATAAAAAAACAGGTCTCTGTTTTAGAGACCTGTTTTTATCTAACTTATGCTGTTTTTTTGAAAGTAGCATAATACTTATCTTTTTGTTTTGAATCAAAACGACCTTCCCATTTGGACATGACAACCGCTGCTAAAGAGTTACCTACTACGTTTACAACAGTGCGGGCCATATCAAGAAGTCTGTCAATACCTGCAATAAATGCTAAACCTTCTAATGGAATGCCGACAGTCCCTAACGTTGCCAGCAAGACAACAAAGGAAACGCCTGGTACACCAGCAATACCTTTTGATGTGACCATCAAAACGAGCACTAATGTAATTTGCTCTGTTATGCTCAATTCAATCCCGTACATTTGGGCAATGAACAAGGCAGCCAATGCTTGGTATAAAGTAGATCCATCCAGATTAAAGGAATAGCCTGTCGGTACTACAAATGATACAATATCTTTTGGACATCCGAATTTTTCCATCTTCTCAATAACCTTTGGCAAAACACTTTCTGAGCTTGATGTTGAATAAGCCAGAAGCATTTCATCCTTTAATACTTTCATAAGATGGAAAATGTTAATACCAACTAATTTTGCGATTCCGCCCAGTACAACGATGATGAAGAATATCATTGTCGCATATACTAAAATCATTAATTTTCCAAGCGGGAGCAGTGATTCAACACCGAACTTGGATACAGTAACACCAATTAATGCAAATACTCCAAATGGAGCAAATTTCATGATAAAGTTTGTTACCCAGAACATCGCATCTGCTACACCTTCGAAGAAGGCAAGCACAGGTTTACCTTTATCTCCGATTGCAGCAACACCTAAGCCGAATACAACGGAGAAGAAAATAACCGCAAGCATATCAGCTTCTGCCATCGCTTGGAAAATATTACTTGGAACAATGCTGACAAGGATATCCAGCATACCATGGCTTTGCACTTCCTCCGTCGTCTCCACATACTGGTCGATATTTCCTTTTGAAAGGGAAGACATATCAATACCATTACCTGGTTGGAAGATATTTGCAGCAAGCAAACCTACGATAATAGCAATTGTTGTAACAACCTCAAAGTAAATTAAGGATTTTCCGCCAAGCTTACCTAGTTTTTTGAGATCACCAGTGCCGGCAACTCCTATTACTAATGTAGAGATAATGATAGGTACAACAATCATTTTGATCATGTTAAGGAAGACAGTTCCGATTGGCTGTAAATATTTCTCTACACCAGGATTTCCGTAAAAAACTGCCCCAACAATGATCCCCAGCACCAGACCAACAAGAATCTGGTAGGCTAAAGTAAATTTAAACTTTTTCTTCATTAATTTTCACCTCTTTTGTGTTAACCTTAACGAAAACAGTCAGGATACTACACATTATAAAGGCTACTTATAAAATCCGACAAAATCCTAAATTAATCGTAAATTTAATCTATCTAAATTTTTAAAATTATTAAATATTCTAGTGAGTTTTATTATATTTTTCCAAAGTTTCTAAGTACAGCACTTGAAGGAATTTCTTTATGTTAACCTTCACTTTTGCTGAATCGCCTTTTCCTTCTTGAATATGAATCATATGATTTCGTATTTCCTGAAAATCAAAATAGCGGGGAGCATAATACTCAAACTCTGGATTCGTATAATCAATGGCGCCAAGTGATGCCAAATTATTAATAGCCGTTAAAATGGTTCTGCGGATACGCTGCTCAATCGCCTTTGTTTCTTTCTTAACCTCAATGCCGGCTGCATTTCTTGCAGCAATCTTTTCATATAATTCCTTTAAAGGCGGCAGCTGCGGTGAATGTCCTCTTTCATTTACCAAATATTCAATGATAGAAACGATATCATCACTGCCTGCTTCTCCAATAATGCCCATATAGTTCAAAATAGATAAAACGATTTGGTTAACGCTTTGCGGCTTTTGCAAGGATGTGTTCGCAAGGCCAATATTCGCTAAAGACTCCTGTATTGTTAGCAGAGATTCCTTTAGCTTGCACTGCTCAACTAATTTCTTCAATATACTTTGCACTTCAATTTTGTTGATTGGCTTATGTATGAAAAATTCTACTCCCTTTTTGTATGCCTCACCAACCATTTCTTTGTTTACAACTTGGGATATCATGACAAACTGTCCTTCAAAACCTTCTCTTTTAAGTTGATCTATTGTTTCTATTCCGTCCATTTCCGGCATCAGCAAGTCTATTAAAACAACATCTGGATGCATGGTCATAATAGCAGTCAAGCATTCCTTTCCATTATCAGCCTCACCGATTGCCACACCGAGATCTTCCTCTTCAATAATATTCTTTAGCATGGTTCTGCTCGCCTTGTCATCGTCAACAATATAATAACGCAGAAATATCAGCTCACTTTCTTAAACATTGCGTTGGAATAGAAACCCGAAAAACCGCGCCATTTTCCGGTGCTTCTACTTGTATTTGTCCATTCAGTTTTTGGACTATTTCTTTAACATGGGATAAACCGATTCCTGTAGCAGCTACTCCCTTTTCATTGAATTTTGTTGTATAACCTGGTTCAAAAAGAATAGGGATATCCTCTTTTTTTATGCCTATTCCTGTATCCTCAATAACGAAGCAGGTTTGTCCTTCTGCTTCATATAAGTGAATTTTAATAACACCTTTGCCTTCAATTGATTCAACGGCATTTGCTGCAAGATTATTTAAAAGCGCAAGCAAAGGGATATGCTTATCTGTTTCATAGTCTGAAGACAGCTTAAGCTGAAAGCTTATTGCTTTCTTTAAAAATTCCCCGTATTTTTCATTTGCCAAAATAACTAGCCGCAATAACTCGGAAAGGGTAAGACTCGTTTCCTTTTTCTGAGAAGTAACTTTCGAGATTCCTGCCAATACTCGCTGGGAGTCTTTTTTGACCTCATGGATTTCCTGGGCAATTTTCAATGCTTGAATACTTAATGACAGCTCTTCCTTCTTCTTTAATTTCTGGTAAAGTTCATAGCTTGATGCGGTTATCTTTTCAATATGATTCATTGATTTCTGCAAGTATAATGCTTCTGCATATAACTCTGAACCGACACCCAGCATTTCCTCTACTCGCTTTTTTTGTTCAGAAACAGTGATGGACGCAATTAACCCCGCAACAAAATAACTTCTGAATAAAGCTACTCCACTCATGAGTGCCCAGCTCCAAAAATCGACATTGATATTTGTTTCCATCTCATGACGAAGAAGCTGTTCAGCGCCATTACCTAGAAATTCAAAAAGAAAGGCCCATGCCCCCAAATGGAAGGGCATTGTTTTATATCTTTCCACTTTTATAAGATGAAAGCCAAAAGCATAGGTAAAATAAAAAAGAAAAGCAGGAATATGGCTAATTATGCTGTGGAAAAATAGCTCATCTCGAAAAACAACATCTTCCAATGTCCTAATAATTACAACTGTTAATCCTGTAATTGCCCCCGCCTTCAAAATGTTTTTAGGCAACCATATTAAAATAAGCATAAAAAAAGTAATACTGCCTAAACCGAAACGAAATGCTTCTCCTTGGAAAGGGACAACTTTTACTTCACTTGCTATTGTAGTAAAAATCGCGATAAGTGCCACTACTGCCCAATTAGATGGGGGTTTGCTGAAAAGTTTAGTTCCAAACATGGATATCTCCTAAAATATATCTAATTTATCTTTGAAAATGTTAATTATAGCATTCTCCAATATCTTTGCTGTTATTGCTATTATGGAATTTTTTTACGTCTCTGATTATGAAGGAGACATCCGTGTAACACTAAGAATATGAACCATAAGGAAGTGTAATTAATGGATTTTTACCAAGGGAAAGAAACACTAACTGCTATTGAATGGATACTCCGCGCCATTATTGCATTTATATTCTTAGTGATAATTGGAAGAATCTTAGGGCAGCGTACTATATCCCAATTACGGCTGATGGATTTTGTCATTGCATTGATGATTGGAAATATAGTTGCCCATCCTCTTTCAGATGAAAAACTAGGACTTAAAGGTTCCATGCTGACAACGCTCGTTCTTGCTGTCCTTTATCTCGGCGGAACAAAATTAATACTGAAATGGCAATGGTTTCAAAAAATAATCAACAAAGAGCCCATTGTAATTGTTCAAAATGGAGAAATCGTCTATAAAGGGTTGAAAAAAGCAAGAATCTCCATTGATGTCCTTCTTGAAGAACTGCGTGGAAAGCAAGTGGAAAACATAAAAAAAGTAGCATTAGCAGTCTGGGAGCCTAACGGAAATATGTCCGTGTTTCTTGAACCGTTATACGTACCTCTTACCCAAGCTTCTCTCCAAATGACAACAGCTTCTTTTGACCTGCCTAAAACGATTATACGGGATGGTCACATTTGTGAAAAGGAACTGGAAATACACGGAAAGAACGAAGACTGGCTGACGGACAATTTAAAAAGCTTATATCAAGCAGAGGTGAAAGACATCCTGCTTGCTACCATTGATAATAAGGATAACTTAACCATCTTCTTCTATAGATAAAGGCCAGCTTATACTGCCTTTATCTATCTTTATTTGCTCGCCTTATCCCTTCGGTACAGGTCACGGCTTTTAAATCCTGCACCTAATATGACCTTCATCTCTTCCCGTCTCTTCTCCTTTGTTGTCTCCTGCTTTGCACTATAAACATAGCGGGCCCAATCCTTTTTGTATCCAGGTGTAAGAGATTGATAAAACGCAAGCAGATTTGGATCATCCTTTAAGTCTTTTTCAATTTGTGCCATATCCTCTATATAATCATCCACACATTGACTCGCCTTTGTTGATGGTTTATTTTTTATTTTAGAGTCTTCCTTAAGGCCAACGACAGTAAATGTTTCATCCATGCCAACCATCCGACTGAATTTAATATTGCTGCTGCCGATAAATCCATCCGCATCCGCTCCAAGTCCGCCCAATATTTCATCACGATGAATATAGGTTGAGTAAAGCTTATTGCCCTTTTTTGGATAGGCAAAGAACAAGTAGCCGCCTTTGTTAAGATAGCTGTTCTTTACAACTTCCAAAGCAAGCTGTTTCATGGAATCCATATTAAATACGAAGGCAAATATCAAGTCGTAAGATTCCTCAGGCACCAGCTCTGTCCCATAATTTTTAAGCTCGTCCAAATACGCGCTATCTTGAGGCATATGCAGCACTGCTTTTTTTTCGTATTTATGTAAGTTAAGTTTATCTGTAATCGATTTAGCCACTGCTTTCTACACTCCTTACTTATGGGAATAACTACAATTAAACAAAAGAAGTGATGCTGCCCTCATTATAGGCAGCATCACTTCATATATGCAAGGCATTACAGATGTTTTAAGTGCCGCAGTAAGTCTGGTACGGTGCTTTCAGCGCAGGCAGCTCTGCATACTCAGCCTGCTCTGGAGTATGCGCATATGGTTTGGTAATGACAGCCGCAAGCTTCTCCATAACTGTGTAATCACCACGCTCAACCGCTGCCTCTAACGCTTCCTCCACCCGGTGATTTCTAGGAATAACAGCCGGATTACTTTTTCGCATCAGCTCATCTGATTGAGCCTTTGTTTCCTCCTGCCTGTTGAGCCTTTCCTGCCAGCGCTTATGCCACTGCTCGTATTCCTCGCTTACCAGCAATGCAGAATCATCCTTTTTAGAAAAGGTAAGTGTCAGGAATGTATTTGTGTAATCTGCTTGATATTTCTCCATTAAATCAAGAAGACTGTTAACTAAAGCTTCGTCTTCCTTCTCCTCATTAAAGATTCCAAGCTTTGCCCTCATCCCAGCAAGCCAATTCTCTTTATACATATCCATATAGCCTGATATTTTTTGCTGCGCCATCTCAAGTGCAACAGCATCATCTTCATGAAGGAGCGGCAACAGACTTTCTGCTAACCGGGCTAAGTTCCAGCCGCCAATTACCGGCTGGTTTCCATAAGCATAGCGGCCCTCTACATCAATCGAGCTGAATACGGTGTTAGGATTATAAACATCCATAAACGCACAAGGTCCATAATCAATCGTTTCGCCGCTGATTGTCATGTTGTCTGTATTCATGACACCATGTATGAAACCGACAAGCTGCCATTGAGAGATAAGCTTAGCCTGCCTCTTAATCACTTCCTCAAGCAAAGCCAGATATCGGTTCTCTTCTTGTTCCAGCTCAGGGTAATGTCGTTTAATTGCATAATCAGCAAGAGAACGAATATCGTCTACAGTTCCCCACTGAGCAGCAAATTGGAAGGTCCCAACACGAAGATGGCTTGCTGCCGTTCTCGTTAAAATGGCACCAGGTAGCCTTGTTTCACGAAGGATGCGCTCACCTGTTTTCGTTACCGCCAGACTTCTCGTTGTCGGGATTTCAAGCGCATGCATTGCTTCGCTGATAATATACTCCCGAAGCATTGGTCCGACTGCTGCACGACCATCCCCACCGCGGGAATACGGTGTCCGGCCTGAGCCTTTCAGCTGAATATCAATCCTCTCTCCAGCTGGAGTAATCTGCTCTCCCAAAAGGATGGCACGACCATCTCCAAGTCTGTTAAAATAGCCGAATTGATGACCTGCATAAGCTTGAGCCAGTGGATCTGCACCGTCAGGATTGACATTTCCGGCGAAAACCTCTGCGCCCTCTTGTTTTTGAAGCTCTTGAACATTTAATCCTAAATCTGCTGCTAGTCTTTCATTGAAAAAGATAACCTTGGGAGCTGCTACTGGGGTCGGCTTTGTTCTAGTAAAAAACATTTCTGGCAGTTGAGCATAGCTATTATCTAAGTTCCATCCAGCTTCATTGCTTTTTGTCATGATATCTCCTTTTTAACGAAGTAATATTCTTTACTAATGTTTACATCCATACACTTATTATACTGTTAGCTAGGAGTGTTAGCTTTGATTCTGGCTTATTAATTGAAATAACTTACACGGATGCTTTATTCCTATAATTCACCCACCAAAGAGGCCGCCTTTTGGCAGCCCCCTTTTTTATGTTAGTTCGCGAAGAAATCCTTTAAAGGCTGGAAATCGTCTGTTAGCTGAACACGATTCGGCTCTGCCTGCATAAGCTGCTCAACCAGCTTTTCCAGCTCACTAATATTCTGTGTATCTGTATATTCAATGAAGTTTAGCCCATGAAGCCAGTCTGTATAGGAATGCTTTGCTTTGCCGTAACTATTACCGAATACTAAGCATGGGGTTTTGGTAATGATGGAAAAAATCATCGCATGTAATCGGTCTGTTATTACTATTTTGCTCGAACCGATTTTTTCGAGTGTTTTCAGAAAATACTTCTCTCGTTCATCATAATCAATCATATCTACTTCTGAGAGCACAGTATCTGTTCGCTCCACAGGACCCTTTTTTTCTGCCCATGCCATCAATTCAGTAATAAAATTCTCATCGGTCACTTTTTCCTTATCTGCCCTTAATATAAACAATACTCCATCTCTGTCCAGCTCTTTCGGCACGATATCAAGGGAAAGAACCATATCTGGTGTATAAATAACATTCGAATCAAATGTTTCTTTAACAACATCAAGAGTTTGTGACTCTCTTGCCGCAATCGTTAAATTTCGGTTTTGATGATAGGCATCTTGGGATTTTTTCTTTTCCTCATTACCTGCCTCGTTGTCTTCAAAATAAACAGATTGTGGAAGGGAAATGGTTTTATAGTCCTTAAATACTTCAAATACCTTCCGTCTGTCTTCTTCAATTTCCAAATACAGACTGCCGAGATTTCCTCCGCCTGTAAAGCAAACTATATCATCTTCCTTGATTATCTCTTTGACTAGCTCTATCCCTTCTTCTGTTGCATAATCCATAATTTCAATATACTCATAATAAGGGAAATGATTTTTTATAAACTTTTCCTCCGCATAAGCAATCGCCTGATCACCAATGTTTGTATAGCTTGGTGAACCGAATAAGAACACCTTTCTTTTGTCATTTAACAAAGCTTGCGGATCAACATTCGGTGCAATTCCCTTTACTAATTTTCCTGTTAAAGTTTCTGTATTCATTGTTGCTACCTCCAATCAAACAAGTTGCTCATAGAAGCTCTTTACCCTTTAAGGGAGGAAGTATGCATTTTTTTTAAGAGGTGTGCTTTACTCGTTTTGATAATATATTAGTAAAATGTATCTATTTCCGACTAATTTTATTTACTTTCAAAAAAAGGAATGTTTATAATTACAACTGGTTATTTAAATAGCTTTTTGATTATGGGTATTAATGTGATTAGATTAAGGCTTATTAGGGAAAAGAATGGTGAATGGATTGCTTTTCTCAACTGGCGGAACATATTTTAGAAGAATAATGTTCTCCGGTCTATTAGTCGTATAATCTTGACCATTTGTCCATATACTAAGCTATCAGATCATTCTATAACGATAAACATATATTGGAAGAAGGTAGAGGCATGGCTCATAATATCGCAATGGTAAATATCGGGCTTTTAATTATTCGCCTTGTAGTTGGCTTGACCTTTGTCGGGCATGGTGCCCAGAAGCTGTTTGGCTGGTTTGGCGGTACTGGCATCACTGGAACTGGAAACTGGCTGAAGACGATTGGTCTTGAAAAAGGGGCGAGAGTTTGGGCAACCTTGGCAGGATTGTTCGAGCTTATCGGCGGACTCCTGTTTGCTTCAGGTGCTCTTACATGGCTCGGAGCAGCAATGATTGTCATCGTTATGATTGATGCCATAATCGCTGTTCATGGCAAAAATGGCTACTGGATGACGGAAGGTGGATTTGAATACAATTTCGTCTTAATTGCAGTCGCTATTGGTGTAGCTTTAACTGGACCTGGTGACTACGTTTTATTCTATCAACCATAATACATAAAAAAAGCTGGCAGCCGCCAGCTTTTTATTTATTACTCAATATGTTGAAGCCCCTTCTGTAAATCAAGCATTTCGTTGCGCAGCTGAGCAAAGCCTGCAACAACAGGAAGTTGCTTTTTTGCCGGCACCATATTATTCTCAATAGACACTGCCATTGTTTCCATGACATAAAGCCATTGAGCGAGCTCCTTCTCAGGAAAATCCTCTTTCTGCTCAGACTTTAAACATACAATTAAATAATGGCTAATCTGCTTTATAGAGAAAATGACAGGCCATAATGCTTCCAGCCTACTTTTGTTTATAAACACTTCCCCTAATGCCGACTGGTAAACTGTCATTAAGTTTGTAAGATTTGTCTGCATTTTACTTCTCTCTTTGCTGTTTGCATATTCAAGCCCGCTGTTTTCAGCAAACAGTGCCACCAGTAATTGACTTTGGCTTCTGATTGTTTTGGCAATAAAGTGATTCAATAAATTTGAAGCTGATTTCCTGCCAATCAGCAGTGCCCCAGCAAGACCAATAAGACTTCCGATTAAAATATCAGTGGCTCTTACAACTGCAAAATAGGAGTAATCAAACATTTGGGAAGAATATTCTGCCATAGTCAGAGCTGAAGCTGTAAAGAATATGGCAGCTAATCCATAATTACGAACAATAAACAGTTCTGTTAAAAAGGTCAGACAGAGGATAAGAAGAGCAACTATATAGCCATTATGGACCGTCAAGAGAATACTTCCTGCAATAAACAGACCAAGGACTGTTCCAATCATTCTTTGGACTGCGCGATGAAATGTCGCAATTATTGTTGGACCTGACATGACTGCTGCACAGGACAGTGGAATCCAATAAGCTCTTTCAAAAGGAAAAGCATAAGCAATAAGCGCTGCTATCATCAAGACTGCTCCATATTTTATGGAGGATAGAAATACAATAGAGTTCTTATCAAAGGCTCCTAAAAGTACTGTCCTTAAAGGTGGTTTCACTAGCTTTACGTCATGCTGTAACTTTTCAACTGTTCGATTAAGGATACTATTGGCCTCATTAATTTTATGTACTAATTCCTCGAACTCTTGATTCCTATAATCAGGAAAATCTAAATTATTGCTGCTTCTCCCAGAACCTATCATTGCACAGATAGACTGCACCGCTGCACTAAATTCAGGTGGAATTTTAGTTTGTGTAGATATACTGGCAAGATGGGAATAAATTGCGTTGGCATGCTCATTTAATAGAAATAATTGATTCCACAATAATGTCGCCGTCTTAGAAGAATAACCAGCAAACAGGACGGATTCCGCCTCGCTCAAAGCAGTAACAGCTTTATGCTTGGCATTATTAATACCACCTGTGCCGACAGCTTCCATTAATTCTGCAAGTGCACTATAAACTTTTTTCACCGCCTTTATTTCAGGGTCATGAGGCTGAAAGAACCAGCCAAACATTGCAATAGCCCACGATAAAGCACCTCCTAAAAATACAAAGCCTGCACGCATTAGAGCTAAAGACGGATCTACAGGCATGCCAGTTGCCATCGCAAAGCAAAGTACAAAAAACAGCGCAGATGGTCCGGTTATTTTCAGTGCACCAAAAATAAAGACAGAAACGGCACCGATTATTCCCAGCATTAGCACAGACAAAGCTTGATATGGTGCTAATATGGTACCGATAAACACGGAAAATGTGATTCCTAACAGGGCAAAAAAGATTTTTTTTGCTCGCTGGACATATGGAATATCAAATACATATAAATAGGTGAATCCCCCTATTCCTGCCAGTAAACCATATTCAAAACTGCCGAAAAGAACACCAATGAATACAGGCAAAGAAGCGGCCAAGCCGGCACAAAAAGCCTTCAGCCATGGAAATGGGTTTTTGCTCACCTTAAAGGATTGTTTAAAAACTGCAAACACCTTCTGAAAATAGATTTTAGAAGAAACTTTTTCATCAGAATTATTCATTTTTGCAAAACTCCTTTGTGTAAAAATACATATAGAAAGGATTATTAGAGGATTAAAGAGGTTATATTTAGTGTATCATAATGAGCGGCGAGCATATGGGTGAAAGCTTTGCGCCATGAGCTTAGTATTCCTTTTAACAGGAACGATATTCCAAAATAATAAGGAAAGACCACTTCAAAATGAAGAGGTCTTTCCTTATTTTATGCCTTTAATTTCGCTAGTTCTTTTGAAACTTCCTCATCACTGACATTTGTGAAGCTTGTTGCAGCAAAGCTGTTAAGCGGAGCTTTTGTAAAGCCTCCTGCTTGTACTTCCGCTTCCATAAACAGGATTTTCTCCTCCGCTCTTGTAATGCCTCTAACTACATTGTCTGCGTTAAAGGAACTTGACACCTGTTGGATTTGCTTAATTGATTTTGCCACATTTGCACGGGATGCCAGCAGAATCTTTTTATGCTGAAGCTCATTATATGTTACTTGCAGTTCATTGTACTTGTCTTTGAGGATAATTGTTTGCTCCTTTATTGCTTCTAGCTGCTGCTCATACACACTAAGCTGGTGCTCATGGTTGATTTTTTCCTGTACAGCAAGCCTCGCAATCCCTTCCTCTCCCTTTTCAAGAGCAAGCTTAGCTTGATGTGTTCGTTTTTCTATTAACTCTTTCGTTTGTCCAATTAGTGCTGCTTGTTTATTTTCTACGAATATTTGGCGGGATAGTGCTGCTTGCGCCTTGCCAAGCTCCTGCTCCATTTCCCTCGTATATTCATTTAACATTGCTATTGGATCTTCCATATTATCCAGCAATCCGTTAATATCAGCACTTGCCATTGTTTTTATTCTTTTAAAAATACCCATTTTATAGTCTCTCCTTTGAGTTTGTGTTATTTTTTTCCCATTCATCTAAGATAGAAGCATTATTAACGTTCACTGACGGTTTAGGTGTACTCATAGCTGATGTATTAATGAAGTTCTCAACAGATGATGATTGTGATTTCTTTTTGAAAAGTTTAATCACAAATGTGATCACTGCAGCTGCTATGATTACAAAGAATAAAATGCCCAGCCAAGAAAAACTTGGTTCATGGTGGAAACCACCCATCATTTGGCTATGACCAAATCCGCCTTGTCTCATGCCTCCGCCGAATCCATAACCGTGTGCAAGTGCGGCGGCCCCTCCAATCAGATTTTTGATGATGCTAATTGCCAATAGGATGGAGGCAATTAACACACCCCAGAAAATACTTTTTTTAACTCTAGCATTCATTGTTTTCTTTCCACCTTTCCTGTTGATAGTTTGTAGTTTAATAGTCTTTGGTGAAAAGTCGGTGAAAGCAAAAAAGAATGTAAAAGTTTTTTCGTTGATAGACAGGAGCAACGAGCTACTATTTAAAAATAATTATTTTTACCGATATATTACATGTAAATAATTCCTAATAGTTCGGACACATTTAATTTTCACAGGGGTGGTATACATGAATATTTTTGCAAAAAAACAAAAAGCAAGCAGTTTAAGAGAGGCTGCTGAGCAGGAACGGGACAATGTTTTAATAGATATAAAAAAAGAAGCTAATCTTCTTAAGCAGCTGGAAGTAATTAATCTCACATTAGACGATTTAGCAGTAGCAAGAGTACTGCAGCCCTTCATTCGAGAAAATATTGAGGCCATCTATAATCCTATTTATCATCATGCTAATCCAGGCATACGCAAGGTAGTGGACATGACTTCAATCGGTGTAGACTTGGCTGGATGTCAAGAATATGTAATTGGCTTTTTTGATGGAATCATAGATGACCAATTCGCAGAACGAAGAATGAACATCTCAAAATATTATTTAGCGGTAGGTGTAGAGGCTCGTTGGTATCTTTGTACAAATGCTGTCTTTGTTAGCACCATTCTTGACCTTTTAAAGGAAGTTTATAAAGATGATGTAGACAGCCTTATCTTAGCTGCTAATGTCACTACAAAAATTTATAATCTGGAGCTGCAGCTGTGCCTTTCTTATCTACAAGAGCTGCAAAACGAAGCTTCTGTGAAGAAGGAAATGGAAGCAAAGCAGCAAGTAAAAGAAACAATTGGGTCTATTACAGAGGAGCTTGCAGCAATGTCAGAGGAAGTTGGCGCATCTGTTGCCGATGTGGTTGTCCGCTCTGAAAACATGAAAACAGAACTGGATGAAGGCTTGAAATCCTCTATCATTACATCCGAATCTTCTATAAAAGGAAGAAAGCAGCTCGATCAAGTTATAGAAGAAACGGTGGCATTGAAAGATAGTGTCAATGAAATTAAGACTAGTGTAGGTTCACTTGAAGCTAACTCAAGGGAAATTGGTGATATCGTGGCCGTAATTACATCCATTGCAGAGCAAACAAATCTTCTTGCTCTAAATGCTGCCATAGAAGCTGCAAGAGTTGGGGAACATGGAAAAGGATTTTCTGTCGTAGCAGCAGAGGTAAGAAAACTTGCTGAGCAGACTAAATTATCTTCAAGCAATATTACTAATTTAGTTCTTTCTACTACAAAGCAGATTGAAGATGTGGTGAAACAAATAAATGAAGTAAACTCTAAAACCTTATCAGCCAATCAGAATGTTCAAGAGACAGTGAACAGCTTTGATGAAATTCTGTCAGCAAGCATCGTAAGCACCGAAAAAAATGAGCAAAACAATAAAGAAATGAGTAATTTCTCTAATATTTTAAAAGAAATTGGCGAAGCCGGCTCTAAAGTAGCTGAACTGGCAGATGATTTAAACCAGACAATGCAAGGGTATTAATCTATATAAACAAAAGGAATAAATCAGCAGACGAATAATTGACTTTTATTCGTCTTTTCCCTTTCTCTAAGCTTGTGCGTCATTCAGCTTCTCAAATATCTTTAACATCTGTAATCGTTCTTCTTCTGTCAGTTTTTCAAACAAGTTTCGGCGGAGCATTTGCCCTTCTTGGTGGGCTTTAACTACTATCTCACTGCCTTTATCTGTAATTCCTAAATAAATGATTCGGCGATCCGTTTCATCTACAATTCTTATGGCCAATCCTTTGTGCACTAGTTTTTCTGATAAATGTGTCAAGGTGGGCGGAGTCAAACCTAGAGCCTTCGCAATATCAGATGGACGGCTATTTCCCTTTTTCTCCAGATGGCTGAGAACAAGAATATGGGATATGCCAAGATCCTCATTAAACATTTTATTCCACTGAATGATTAAATTATTGGTAACCTTGTCCATGTTATGAATAATCTCGAAAATAGTTTGTTCTTCCATCAATCATATCCCTGCTTTCGATAAGTGTAAAAGCTCCTGAATTTATTCAGGAACTCTCTTATCATACATTACTACTGAGCTGAGAATCCACCGTCAATCACTAATTCTGCACCTGTAATGTAATCCGAGTCGTCTGAGGCAAAGAACAATGCGGCTTTCGCGATATCGTTAGGCTGTCCCAGCCGTTGAAGAGGTGTTGCCTGGATTAATCGGTCAAGCAATTCTCTAGAAGTGCTCAAGGACTGTGTCATTGGTGTTTCAATGATGCCCGGAAAAAGTGCATTTACACGTACACCATCATGTCCAAAGGTTGTAGCCGCTGCTTTAGAGAAAGCACGAACTGCCCCTTTAGATGCAGAATAATGATTAAAGCCTTGACCAATTTGAGCTGTATAGGATGAGATATTGATAATAGAACCTTTCTTTTGAGCTGCCATGTATGGAGCAACATGCTTAATCCCTGCAAAAGGACCATATCCATTAATGGAAAGCATTTTATGCCAGTCTTCAAAATTAATATCCTTATACATTTTTTCAGAAGAAATACCCGCATTATTTACGAGAATATCAATCTTTCCAAACTTGGTTATCACTTCTTTCACCAACGCTTGCCAATTTTCATCGGAAGCTACATTTAATTTCATCCCATACACATTTTCCTTTTGGCTTACCTTTTCTAGTGCTGCCTCATTAATATCTGCAGCAATTACCACCGCACCTTCTTGCTGGAATAAATCGACCATGCATTCACCAATGCCTGATGCTCCACCAGTGATGATTGCTACTTTATTTTCTAATCTTCCCATCTTTATATACACTCCTAACTGTCATTCGTTTTTTATTTAGACATCTAAATATTATTTCTAATCTTCTTTAACAGCGGAGATTAACTGCCTCCGTATTATTATTTAGATATCTAAATAATAGACATCTAAATAATAACAGAATGACTTTTCTTCAGCAATTAATTTAAACTAGCCAAATAAAATGAAGAGAGCCTGCTTAAATGAATGCAGGCTCTCCTCTAAATTAAGCAGAAAGGTATTTATCTCCTCTTAAACTTGGAGTCTTCCAAATTTCCACCCACTTCTTAATGGCTGCCACTACAATTATAATTCCGAGAATAAGCATAATAATCGACAAAACACCGTTGACGACATTATAACCAGCCGCTTCTGGATTCAAATAGACATTAGTAATCATCCAGTAGCCTGCCACATTTACTGTAGCAAAAAGATAAGCAAGCGGGATAAGACATGTAAGCATATAAGAGCGTTTATCAGCTATTTTCAAGATAACAGTAGCTCCAACAATTAAGCCAATTGATGCCATCAGCTGGTTAGACACACCAAATAATGCCCAAACAGAACCGATATCCCCTGAATACAATAAGTACCCCCAAGCTACACATGCTAATGCACTGGCAAAGATATTTCCAGGCATCCAATCGACCCTTTTCAGCGGCTTATAAACTTCACCGAAAAAGTCTTGAATTAAATAGCGGGCCACACGAGTACCAGCATCAATAGCGGTTAAAATGAATACCGCTTCAAACATAATAACGAATTGGAAAAAGTGCGGTGCTAAATTATCAAACCAAGGAATGCTGGTGAAAATATAGGTCATTCCGACAGCTAACGAAACAGCCCCTCCCGTTCTGCCTTCCAAATCCAGACCAATTTCCTGGCTCAATTCTGGCAAATGAACGGCAGACATTCCTAATGTTTTAAAAACCTCTGGTGTTGAGTTAATGGCAAAATAATCTCCTGGATGCAGGGAAACGGCTGCAATCAAAGCCATAATTGCTACTAAGCATTCAACAAGCATGCCGCCGAACCCGACTATTTTTATATCCTGCCAGCGATCAAGCATTTTCGGAGTCGTTCCAGAACCTACGAAGGCATGGAAACCGGATATGGCACCACAAGCAATGGTGATAGAAATAAACGGCCAAACAGGTCCTGCAATGATTGGACCGCCGCCGTGAATAAATTCAGTAAAGGCAGGCATTTGTACATCTGGATTTATAATGAACACACCGATAATTAAAGCGATAAAAACACCAATTTTCATAAAGCTGCTTAAATAATCCCTTGGAGCCAACAGCAGCCATACTGGCAGAGCAGCTGCAAAAAAAGCATAAATCGGCAGGATGATTGCCAATGTTTTTGAGTCAAATGTCAAGAACTCTCCTAATGCAGTCTCTTGGATAGAGGGACCGATAAAAACACCGATCATAAGGAGAATAAAGCCCACTGTGCTGGCCAGCTTTAAATTTCCTGTCTTTTTATAAAATAAACCAACACCCATCGCAATCGGAATAGTGATACCTACTGCGAATGTTCCCCACGGATTTCTCTCAAGAGCATGAAGGACAACCATTGAAAGACCTGCCATCGTAATTGTAATAATGAACAGCATGGCAAGTCCTGTACAGAAGCCGGCAACTGGACCTAGCTCCTCTTTGGCAACCTCGGACAAAGACTTTCCTTGCTTACGCATGGAGGCCATAAGCACAACTGCATCATGAACCGCTCCCCCGATAACTGCCCCAATTAACAGCCAAAGCAGTCCTGGCAAATAACCAAATTGAGCAGCCAAAATGGGACCAACAAGGGGGCCAGCTGCCGCAATTGCCGCAAAATGGTGCCCAAAGGTAACCCACTTATTTGTCGGCACATAATCCTTCCCATCATTGAGCTCATGAGCAGGAGTCTTTTTTCTTTCTTCCATTTCCTTTAGCTTCATTACCTTAACCGCCATGAAAGTACCATATAAACGATACGCAATCATTAAGAAACACATCGTCCCAATTACAATCGTAATTGCATTCATTTCATTTCAGCCTCCTTCAGTAATTATTGCTATTACATGTATATACTACCTTATAGTAAACGTTTTCATTTTTTATTTCAATATCGAGTATTGTCATATTTTAGGGATTAGGACAAACGGACTTAAGACTGCTAAGACAGAATAACTAATCAACAAAAAAAGGCCCTTTTAAAGCGCCTTTTTTCAGAAACTCTTATTCTAACCATAGATTTTGCAGTGCTACTCGGTCTGCTGCAGTCAAGTTCAATTCCTTCTCAAAGTAAATGTCCATGTTTCCATAAGTATCCTCAATAACCGTAAATACTGCTTGTAAATATTCTTCTTTCGCCGCCATCATTACATCAAACAACAAGAGTTCTTCCTCTGTCAGCTGTCCAGACAGCTCTGCTTTGATTATTTCCTGGAATTCTCGCATGGTTTCGTTTGTAATTAAGTAATCCTCTATGATTGTTTCTTTAGGAACACCCAATGCTGATAAAATCAAAGCAGCTCCTACCCCAGTCCTGTCCTTGCCTGCTGCACAATGATGAACAATCCCTAGATTTTCAGGGTTTTGGATAACTTCGAACAATCTTTTGTAGGAAGAATTATTTAAGGTCATTTTTCCGTACATTTCAGCTAATCCAGTTATATTTATATTTTTAAATAATTCACTTTTTACTATATCCTCCATTGATTGAACAAGCCCCTGTACTTCTCCAGCAATTGCAGGAATTCTCTCGTTTATGATTCCCTCTATAACAGGATCTGGTTTGACGGAAGCTTCTCCATCATCACGATAATCAAATATATACTTTATTCCCAGTGTGCTGAAAATCTCTTTATCTCTTTCCGTCATTCCCGTCAATTCGGCTGAACGGTAAAACACTCCATATTTAACTGTTCTTCCATCCGTGGTTTTATAACCACCCATATCGCGAAAATTGCGGATTCCTTCAAATGGAATA
The DNA here is from genome assembly GCF_021341655.1 of Bacillus sp. Au-Bac7. Taxonomy (NCBI): domain Bacteria; kingdom Bacillati; phylum Bacillota; class Bacilli; order Caryophanales; family Bacillaceae; genus Bacillus; species Bacillus sp. Au-Bac7. The sequence continues at coordinate 494,931 of NZ_JAJTTG010000003.1, forward strand.
ATTCTGCTTTTTGGACTTGCTGTTACTCCTTGTTTCTCCATTTACAACTACACCCCTTCTTTTAGCTTAATTGGCTCGCTCCAACATCTCTTGCTCTTTTCCTTCATAAAGGTATTTAATCATTGCATCTGTTAATTCACTTGCCTCTCCATCAAAGATAATGGTGCCTGCTTTTACTGCTACAATTCTAGTTGCATATCTTTTGGCCACATCGACTTGATGGAGGTTTACTAAGCAGGCAATTCCTTGCTCCTTACAGTTTTTATAAATAGCGTCCATCACAACAGTTGATGATTTAGGATCTAGGGAAGCGATTGGCTCATCTGCCAAGATAAGCTCAGGATTTTGCGCCAAAGCACGGCATACGCCAACGCGCTGTTTTTGGCCACCTGACAGCTCGTCCGCCCGCTTGTAAATTTCAGCTTCTAATCCTACCTTTTCAAGGAGCATGATTGCCTCCCTTTTATCCGCTTCCTTATAGCGGTTAAAGACTCCTGCCAGTGAACCCATATATCCTAATCGGCCATGAAGAACATTTTCGAGGACACTTGATCGGTAAATCAGGTTATAATGTTGAAAAATCATGCCCATTTTTGATCTGATTTTTCTCAATTCATTTTTATTTACTTTTTCAATATGCTGATTAAGGAACTCAATCGTCCCTTCTGTCGGTTCAATTAAACGATTGATACTGCGCAGTAAAGTTGATTTTCCAGCACCGCTTGGTCCAATTACGGCTATAAATTCCCCTTTTTTCACCTCAAGATTAATATCTTTTAACGCTAATGTGCCGCCATTATATGTTTTTGCTAGATTCGTAATTTTAAGGATGGTTTCCATCATATTCCTCCTAATTAGACATGCGCTTGCGAATTTGAGTTGTCATGAATTCAAGCATAAACATTGTGATAAAGACCATTACTATTCCTAAGCTTAGACTGCTGAAATCATAGAAGGATATATATCCTTGAATTAATAGTCCTATACCGCCAGCACCAACCATTCCCAAAATAACAGATTCAGCTACATTCATTTCAAATCGAAAGGCTGTAATAGCCAGAAAGCTAGTGAGAAGTGTAGGAATTAAGCCTCTAAAAACAATATGCCACCATGTTGCCCCAACTGATTGCAGTGCTTCAATTGTTTCTTGGCCCACTTCTTCAATTTGAGCAGAAAAGGATTTCACTAAATAAGAGCAGGTTGGAAAAATAAGACCTAACACACCTGCCATCGTTCCAAACCCAATGCTGGCTACAGCAATTAAGACCCACACAGTTGCTGGGATAGCACGGATAACCATAAAGAGGAAACGGAGCATCATTCCAAAGTATCTGTTCGGAGTAGTGTTTCTTGCTGCGAGAAATGCAAGTACAACTGCAAAGATAATACTAAGAACAAGACTTAAAAAGGCTGTTACTAAGGAAACTACCATTTCACTTGCCAGCTCAGGAAATTCGGCAAAAGACATTTGCAGCATCATGGACAGAACAGATGGAATTCTTGCTACTCCCTCTTGAAACTGGGAGAAGCTTATATCTATCTGAAAAACACAAACAATAAATAAGATACCGACTGTTGTGAAAAAGTATTGTTGCTGCCTCTTAGTCTGTTTATGTGCTATTGGTATTTTTTTCTTCGTTAGCATACTTTCTTTCATTACTAATGTATTAGGGATCGGCATTTGGCTTTTTGACATGTTAAATTAATCTCTCCCTTACCCGGTTTGTTACATACTCGACCATTAAAATCAGGATGACCATTATGGCAATGACGGTAGAGGTTTTGCCATATTGAAACAAATCCATCGTTTGCTTTAAGATGCTTCCCATTCCCCCTGCTCCTACCAGCCCAAGAATGGCGGAAGCGCGGATGTTAATTTCGAACATAAACAGCGTCCATGAATAAAAGCCCGGCAGGAACTGCGGAATAATTCCATGTTTAATCTTTTGGAAATAGGAAGCACCACAAGCATCAAGAGCCTCGATGCCTTCCTTGTTCAGCTCTTCAATCGATTCTGCATAGACACGGGATAAAAAGCTTGTCCCAAACAAGACTAGCGCAAACAGCCCTGGCATTGTTCCAACCCCAAATATTACTACCAAAATAGATGCCCATACTAAGAAGGGAATATTTCTTAAAAAGGCAATTATCCCTCTGAAAAACAGCCGAACAGCTGAATGCGGCGTCGTATTGTGCGCCATACAAAATCCAATGACAATGCCCAGTACGGAAGACAAACATGTTGTCACTACCGCAAAAATAAGTGTATCGACAACAGGACCAAGGTATGTGCTCAGATCACTAATATTCGGTGGAAAAAAATCTGTAAATAAAAACTGAAAAAATAAAGGGATGCTTTGGATAAGCTCAAATATATCCATTTCTACAAACCAAACGGAAAAAGCAATCAGGATAGCGAAGAATATAAGGGACAATGTCCCTTTCATTTTGCGCATTTCAGCTGTTTTCAGCGCAGGGTTATTGTGTGCTGGCATATCAGTTCCTCCTTAGCTTTCCAATAGTTGCTCAGGACTTAAGTTAAGCATTTCAGCTATATCACGCAATTGGTCATAATCACTATCAGATGCTTCCATAAACTTTGCATTTTCCGTACCCAAAATATTTTTAAAATACTGCGGATCATCGTAGCTCAATAAAAACTCTTTAATATTGTCTTTCATTTCTTGATCTAAGCCGCTTCTTACTGCAAATGGTGCTCCAACAGGAATTGCTTCAGACTCTGCAATAACACGGTAGGAACCTTTTTCAATTATTCCTTTTTCCTCAAGCATTGCCGGCATCATCGCAGAAACCCCGGCAGCATCATATTGGCCGCGCACAACACCTATAAGAGCCTTATCATGTCCTCCAGCGAATTGCACACTTTTAAAGAAACTTTTTTCCAGATCTTCTACACCAATGCCCAGCTCTTTAACAATCGTTGATTTAGGAAGCAAATGCCCTGTTGTGGATACTGGATCAGCAAATCCAATTGTTTTGCCTTCCAAATCGGCAATTGTTTGAATGTCTGAATCTTTAGGAACAACAATAACAGATGGCGCCTGTCCTTCTAATTCTGGATTATTTAGATTAGCAATAAGCTCTGCATCTGCTCTTTCCTCCGCAACTATGTAGGAGAACGGACCAAACATAGCCATATCTGCTTTATTATTCTTCATCGCTTCGATTGCAGCATTATAGCTGTTGGCCTGATAAGCCTCCACTTTAACGCCAATTTTTTCAGAGAGTTCCTTTTCAAAATTACTGTATGTTTTTTGCATTTGTTCATCAGACTCCTGTGGCAGATAAGCAATAACAAACTTATCCTTTTTTGCAGAACCTGACGAACTGCTTGTCCCACAGCCAGCTAAAATCCCCGATATGATAAGCATGAACACTAAAAATGAAAGAAGTTTTTTCATCATTTCCTCCTGAAATTATCGATTTTTTTCCTGTATGGCCACATCTTTATTTTTATAAGGACTAAGAACATCACATCAAACTACCGGAAAGAAAACCTCCTTTGAATGCAACTTGTATACAACTTGAATGCAATAATAGAATAACGCCTTAACGTAAAGTCCATATTAACGAACTATTAAGTTAATGTAAGTAAATCACTTAGCTTTTGTTTGTTGCGGTTGCATAAAGTATCAGGTAAGATAAGTGTGCAATCCTATTTTGAAAGGAAATGGAAATATGTCCTCCTTAGTTGACATCGCCTACAACAAAATCAGGGAAAACATTATGACTGGTATTTATATGCCTGGATCCCTTTTATCAGAAAATGAACTAGCTGAACTGCTGAACATGAGCCGGACACCTATTAGAAGTGCCATCTCCCGTTTAGAAACAGAAGGGTTCGTCTCCTCACTAAAAAACAGGGGCATTTTCGTAAAAGAAATATCTTTCAAAGAAATGTTAGATGTAATGGAAGTATTCCTATTTTTAGAAGAGTTTTCCGTGGATTCCGTTAAGGAAAAAGGCCTCACCTTTAATATAGAAGAATTAAAAACCCATTTAGATCAGCAACTTGAAGCGGAAGAAAGAGATGATTATCCTTCCTATGTGCACTCATCCATGATGTTCACACGAAGTATGATCACTTCAGCTAATAACCACAGAATGCTGCAAATCATGGATTCTGTTAAGGATAAGCTTATCCATTTCGGCATTATCAATTGGAAGCTGACACCTCATCAAAAACATTACTCTGCCAATCTACTAAACAAGGCTATTTATGAAGCGGTTTGTGCCGAGAATTATGCGGAGGTCAAGCGGTTATGTAAAGAGGCTTATGGGAGAAATCGGGAACGATTTATTCGATCTGGAATTCAGTAAAATCAGGAAACGGCCGTTGTTGCGGCTGTTTATTTTTATTTTGGAACAAACAAAAAGAAAAGCTATTCTAGCTTCTCTTGTACGGCACTTTTTAGTTTTACCCATTAACCTTCAGCTTTCTCTTTAATCGAATTGCAACTGCAAAGATTAACACCTATAATACTGTCGGCACAGCCCTTATAAAAGCAACCACTCCTATTATCACAGTTTTAAGGGTAACTTGGTGCCAAGTTGGTTGTGTTAATTGGAGGTAAATTGTTTGTAAAAAGAAGGGAGAGATGCTAGTTTAAAATCCCAGAATAGCAACATACTGATTTTGCAGCGCAAATCTATTATTTGACCAGCCTAAAGTATTCAGCACATAACCTAAAGAATCGGCATTATATCTGCCTGCGACTTTTTGATAGGCTAATAGTTCATAAACATTATTTAAATCAAAATCTACAGGATACAAACCGCTTAAAGGATTTACAAAACCAGTGATAGGACTCTTCAATTTACCATTAGGATCATAAATTTCATTTAAATAATCTGCATCTCTTGTTGATATATCGATTATATAATTTTGATTATTAAACTTGCTGAAAACCTTCACTTTATAATGATCTAAATACGTAACCTCGTACTGGTATTGTTCATTATAGACATTGAAATCAAATAACAGTTTTGCAGTATTCCCTTCCAAAGAATATATATAATGATACATAATTCCACCGCTGCCGCCGGTGGCAATACTTATAAAAATATCGTCGATGCCATCTCCAGTGAAATCTCCTAAAAATAACACAGGATTGTAGCCTGCATTTTCACGTAGGGAAACACTTATTACATGGCCAGTTCTTCCATCTTGAACATGAAGCGTAATATTTTGAATAAATGGACTGTCTGCTGTCTTCGTTCCAGTTAAATAGACATTATCAGGCATTCCATCCCCATTAACATCACCACGTGCAAAGGAAACAACTTCCGGCTGATTAACCCCAGTCCTATAATAATGATACATACTATCCCTCTTTTCAGCTTGGCGATTCCTTATATATCCCGTTTTTACTTCGTTCCTACAGTCTATGGTGTTTGATGACAATAGAGTCTGTACGATAAAATATATCTCCTAAAATAACGAAACTAAAAGGAGGCAAATGTCTCCTTTTAGTTTCGTTTATTAATATTAAATTCACCTCTTCTATATAATGTATAGACGAATATAAAATGAGGTGAATTTGTGTACCATTTCAAACCTGTTTCTAATGAAGTTCGTTTAGCTCAAAAAACATTTAAAACCTATAAAAAGACGAAAAAGCTTATTTTAGGAGCGATTTTTGCTTGTATAGCAGCTGTTCTCCAATCTGCGGGCGGCTTTATTCCCGGAATAGGCTATCTTTTAAGCCCCCTTGCCACAGCACCTATTCTGTTATATTCGATGCTTTCTACTCCATTTGGAATTCTGGCTTATTTTCAAACAATTTTATTGCTATTCATCCTTCAGCCAACAGAACTGATTGTATTTCCTTTTACAACAGGATTATTAGGGCTTGGCATTGGGGCAGCCTTTTACTTCTTTAAACACAGATTAAGTATTATTGCTGCTGGAACTTTGTCTTTAATGCTAGGCATAAGCACTCTGTTGTTTTTACTGCACTATCCTATTCTAGGGCCAGCCTTCTCAAACTCCCTTTCCTATCTTACTATTGGCCTTATTTTTTTCTGTTGCTTCCTTTACAGCTGGATATGGGTCGAAATTGCCTTAATTATTTTTAAACGATTAAAAGTGTTTGCTAGCTAGCTATAAAGGTTATGGAATTATTTCAAAAACAGTGCCTTGGTTATAATCAGCTACCTTCATAGACCCATATACTCCTAAATATAAGGTAGTTTGATTTAGATTTGATCCTAAGCTAACATAGTATGCTGACTGCGGCCCAAAGTCATAATTAATATCAATCACGTGAAAGTCATTTTGTTTCCCATCTGGTCTTGCACTTGTATATGCTAAAGCACCTCTTTTTCGTGCAGAGTTCTTCCGCATAACATCAGTAAAGATAACTCTTCCCGTTAAACTAGGAATTTCATTTCCTAAGTATGGCTGAACTCCAGTTAGTGCTGTTCCACTAAATTTATCCGGTCTAGGGTCTTGATGAAAGTAACTGGTTAAAGGCGGAAGTCGACTCCCTGAGAGTGTCACAGCTTCCTTATAAAAGCTCCATATTTGCTCCTTAGTTTCTGGGTTAATCGTACAATCTCTTATAATGGATGTAGGAAAATCTCCTTCCCAACCCCGCCAGCCGAATTTTATCAGTCCTTTTTGGCTTGATTTGATATTTCTATCATAAGCTTTAACAAGCTGAGTAACCGCTATTGGCTTATAATGGACAAATGCAAAAATAGACTCTACCAAATCTTGTCCGACATTTCCTGCATATTTAATAAACTGTTGATAATAACTTTGAAATGAAATACCTGTTATATTTCGAACTCCTTTTGCCATAACAGTGAGCATCTCCTGAATGTCTGAAGGCAGTTCATGAAAACGAGTAACGACAGGTTGATTATTGGTAGATGTATACTTATTTATATCCACTTCAATAATTTTACCGGCGATTTCCATATCATCTTGACTTAAATTATATGGGTCATAACCTGATCCACCATCCCCAGTTGTTAAAATAAGTTTGCCTGTTTCAGGTGAAAAGTTTAAGCTGTTGACACCATTATGATTTGAAAAAGGCCTTCTTAAGTTAAGCAGTGTCCGTCTTTTTTTAGGTTGGCCACTAGATTGTAAACCCCATTCTTCTACCTTATCTATATGGTCATACTGAGATTCTCGATTCGTCCACCTTAACTTTAAAGTTTCAGGCTTGCATGGGTCAGGTTTAAAATCTTCTAGTTGAACACCTGGCCCCTGTGTTCCAGCTGCAGAATAATGAAGGTAAAACAAACCGTTATACCTAAAATTAGGATGAAAAGCTAGCCCAAGCAATCCTCTTTCATCATATCCGCCACTAGTGCCTAATTGTATGATGAGCGGGCGAATATCTAAAAAAGTGTTAATCCTCCCGTTACCCACATAAAAGATTTCTCCTACCTGGGTTGCAATAAATAAACTTTCAACAGAATCACCTGGAAGTACAGCTGTTTTCATTACAGTGGGCAAATTTATCTTACTTACAATCGGGCGTAAACCAACTTTAACTTTTTTCAACTGCTTTGACCTCCCCCATTTTCTTTTATAAGAATATGTTTTGAGCTGTTTTATAAGTACTAAATTAAGATGAGAGATTTTATGAGAAAAAGGATCGCACTTAGCTACCTCCTCTAAACAAAAAAAATGAGTTCGATATATACCGAACTCATTTTAACCAAGCTGTCTAATGAAACTAAGCAATAATAGAAGTTAAAATGTTTCATGTGAAACATTTCTGCTAGCTATTAAAGCGATAACCACTTCCCCAAATAGTCTCTATCGGCAACTCTGATAATTTCCCTTTTTTTAACTTTTCTCGAATACGCCCAACATGAACTACAACTGTAAATACATCACCATCTAAATTATCCATATACCAAACTTGCCTGAAAAGCTGCTCCTTTGTCCATACGCGGTTTGGATGCTCCATAAAGAACACAAGTAAATCAAATTCCTTCGTAGGAAAAATAAACTCCTGCCCTAAAATAAATACTTTACGTGCACCTTTATCGACTAGAATATCCTTCATTTCTAGAATATCCTGTGAATATCCAGCACCTGTCAGCTGCTTAAACCGTTTTATATGGGCCTGTACACGTGCAACGAGCTCACTCGGGCTGAATGGTTTGGTCATATAATCATCTGCACCTAAGCCGAGTCCCCTTATTTTATCAATATCTTCCTTTTTCGCCGAAACAATCATAAGAGGAATATTTTTCTTTTCACGAATCCGCCGGCAGATTTCAAAACCATCCAAAGAAGGCAGCATCAAGTCAATAACAATTAAGTCAAAGGGTTCATTTAATGCCCGATTTACACCTTCTAAACCATCTACTACAATCTCAGCCTCCATTTGATGTATCTCTAAATAATCTCTTTGCAGCTCAGCAATACTAATATCATCTTCAATAATTAATACTCTTGGTGACAGCATGATAGACACCTCCCTTTAAGCCCTTGCCAATATTATTGTTACAGTCGTGCCTAATTGCAACTTACTTTGAATCTGCACTTTTCCATGGTGTTTATCGACGATTTGCTTAACGATAGCAAGCCCTAAGCCGCTGCCTCCTGTCGTCGTTGTACGCGCTGCTTCTCCACGGTAAAAATGGTTGAATACATAAGGAAGCTGAAAATCTGCAATTCCCTGTCCATTATCTGTGACATATACCTCAACATTATCAGCAGCTGCCAATGCTTCTATTGTTATAGATAATGGCTCTGCTAGCTTCTTAAACTTTAAGCTGTTTTCAAATAGATTATTAAATGCCCGATTCATTTGCATACGGTCAATAGAAACATATACCTCATCAGCCGCATTTATCTGGAACTTAACATCTTGGTTGTATAATTGAAACTCTTCTGCCATATGCACAAGAAAATCGGAAAGCTGAATACGTTCAAATTGGAAAGGAACTGCTTCTGCATCAAGCTTGGAGTACAGAAAGAGCTCTTCTATTAACTGATTCAAAGCAAGTGATTTAGAATGAATTGTTCTCAAATACTTTTCCTGCTTTTCAGGAGTATCAGCAACCCCCTCTCGCAAGCCTTCTATATAACCGATAATAGATGTAATTGGAGTTTTTAAATCATGAGATATACTCGCAATTAATTCTTTTCGATTATTTTCAAGACCTTGCTTTTCCTTTTTAGAGGCTAAAAGTGTTGCGCGCATACTCTCAAAATTTTCTTTCAGCTGCTGCACTTCCTTTGCAGTACTCTCCGGTAAGGCTGGTGTTTCAATTATTAAGTTTTCCTCGCGCAGCTCAGACATGAACTGTCCTAAATTTTCTAAAGGCTTAATAATAGTCCTGCGTAATAGCTGATTCAAAAACAGCACAGCTCCAAATGATGCAAGTAGGATAATGATAATAATAGCAATTCCCCATTTAGTAAAAAACTCTAATAGATTATTTTCCTTTTTTAACACGAGAATACTTCCCTTTGTCTGATCACTATAATAAAAATCAAACTTAATAAAACGATATAATCTTCCTGCGTTATCTATTGTTCCTTTTGTTTCAATATTATTTGCATCAAAAACTGGAAAATGAACAACTAGCGATTTTTCAACTAAGCCTTTGGAATAATACAAAATATCCTTATCATGGCGTATGACAACACCGAGTGACTTTTTCTCAATATCTTGGAAATTTGTTTGCACATCTTCTACTAAAAGCTGGTCTGGATCTGTTTTTGCAATATTGCGCAGCTCAACGTAAGCAAGCTCCTCTTCCGGACTCAAGGAGCGCTGCTTCGTAAAGGTTTGATACCATGTTTTCGGTGTCGGAACAGTACCTGTCGTTACATAAAACAAAATACATAGGATTGCGAGAATAGAGATACTCGCAATCACAATACCGCCAATATATGAAATTAAAAACCGATTTTTAATGGTCATCTTGATTCCCTTCTCCATTTATAAAGGAGATAGTCAATGCTTTCTTAAAAGCTAAAGGACGGTTTTGATTCTCCTTTATATGGTTCATGCTCTACAAAAATGGTAATGTCTTTTCCTTCAGCATCCTTCCCGACACGTTTATAAGTAAATCTATTTTCATTCAACTCAGTAAGCTCTAACGCTGCACCATATTTATTTTCACCGATTGAAACATGTGCACGGATTTTATTATCATTGGTTACATCAAAGTAACCAAAATCGCCGCGGCTTTCCCCTGTTTCCAGATTAAAAAATTCATATTGATTTGTATATTTATCAAACTTTGCTAAGCTGATAAAGTTTTCATTATACAAAGTAACATCATTGCCTTCTTCATCAACAGCCTTTGTACCTTGCCATAACGTACTGCCAAGAATATTATCTCCATCTTCCTCTGTAACAATATCCCCTGTAGAAGCCGTTAAATTTCGCGCTGGTGTTGTGAAGGTTAGCTTATTTTCATCATACGGTATATGCTCAACAAAAACTTCTATATCATTGTTATCCGCATCTTTCCCCATGCGTTTATAAGTAAAGATATCCGCTTCCAATTCTGTTATATCAACAACTGCCTGATAATTCATTGTACTGGAAATAAGTATACGCTTTGCACCATCATTTGTCATAAAGAACGTGCCTTCATCACCGCGTGTCTCACCAGTTTCGGCATTAAAAAATTCATAATGTCCAGTCACTGAATCATACTTTGCTAAGCCAATAAAGTTAGCATTCTCCTTTGTAAGATCATTATTATCTTTATCATAAACACGAGTACCCTGCCAATTTGTGCTGCCTAGTATATCGGCCATCTCTTGACCTTTTGTTTGTTGGACCACACTTTCCTGTTCTGTCTGCTGAGTCTTTGCAGAGTCTGATTTCGCTTCATTATTTGTTGTATCACTGCATGCCGCAAGAATAGTAATTGAGCTTAAAAAAGCTGCTGCTGCCAATTTAAATTTTTTCTCCATATTTATTCCTCTCCTTTATCATTTGCTTACCTTTATTTTAGAGACCAATACTAAACTCCTTATATCGCAAATATAAACAAAATATAAATTCATAAATTGTTCAATATTTCACAATTTTATGGTGGATTTCCGTGTTATGATGAACCCGTAATAAGGTTAAAGGAAACTAGTAATATTCTTAATCACTAAAGGAGTGAATCACATTTATGAAAGCAGTAGTAGTTAATCCAAAATCTAAAGCAAACATTGAGATTATTGAAAAGGAATTGCGACCGCTAAAATCTGGTGAAGCCTTGGTAGATGTTGAATACTGCGGAGTATGTCATACTGACCTGCACGTGGCTGCTGGTGATTTTGGTAATGTGGAAGGCAGGATCCTTGGACATGAAGGGATTGGAGTTGTATCAAAAATTGCAGATGACGTCACTGGCTTAAAGATTGGCGATAGAGTCAGTATTGCCTGGATGTTCCAAGCCTGCGGCAGATGTGAATACTGCACAACAGGCAGAGAAACATTTTGCCGCAACGTCCAAAACGCTGGCTACAGTGTCGATGGAGGGATGGCTGAACAGTGCATCGTAACAGCCGATTACGCAGTTAAAGTGCCTGAAGGACTAGACCCTGCACAAGCTAGCAGCATCACGTGCGCAGGTGTTACTACCTACAAAGCGATTAAAGTTTCCGACATAAAAGCTGGTCAGTGGATTGTAATATATGGCTGTGGCGGATTAGGAAATCTTGCTATCCAATATGCTAAACATGTATTTAACGCAAAAGTTATTGCAGTAGATATTAATGATGATAAATTAACATTAGCTAAAGAAATAGGAGCAGATATGACAATCAATCCTGTCACACAGGGGGATGCTGATAAAATCATTCAAGCACAACTCGGTGGAGCATATGCAGCAGTTGTAACAGCTGTTTCAAAAACAGCATTTAACTCTGCCGTCAACGCAGTCCGCGCCTGTGGTAAAGTTGTCGCAGTCGGCCTGCCATCAGAGACGATGGACTTAAATATTCCACGCCTTGTACTTGATGGGATAGAAGTAGTCGGATCATTAGTTGGCACACGCAGAGATTTAGAAGAAGCGTTCCAATTCGGAGCAGAAGGAAAGGTAGTTCCAATTGTGCAATCTCGCTGCTTAGAGGAAGTACAGGATGTCTTTGAGGAAATGGCGCATGGTAAGATTCAAGGACGGATGGTGATTGATTTTAAACAGTGCTAGTGTGATTGCTGAAACCATGAATACGTGCATTCTGACATAAGCTTAGGTTAGATATTCCTAATATTTATCAACAAAAAAGGCAGGCGGTTTACAAGTAAAAAGATTGTAACCTCTGCCTTCCCCTATTTAACTCCTTTTATCAATTCAAAATCATAGACTCACCGTTTGAAATACTATCCTTACTTTCTATCAATCTTTAAAAAGCCATTTTTCATACAGAATCTCTACATAATCTTTACATTAAATCACGAATGAAGGAACACATACCAAATATAATGAAGAGGACTTACCTATATACAAAGTGGTTTATATTGAAAAATGATAAGGAGTGATTATATGGATACAAGTTCTCACATTATTATGGGTTTTGGATTAGCTGCCCTTGCTCATATTGATCCTGTTATTGCTAATCAACCTGCCCTGTCACAAGCTGTTATGTTTGGAACAGTAATTGGTTCAAATGCTCCTGACTTTGACTTCATCTATCGTATGAAGGGCAAAGGAAGTTATATCCGAAATCACCGTTCCTTATCCCATTCTCTCCCAGCATTGCCATTATGGAGTCTCGCTGTTTCAGGTATTATTTATGCCTTTTTCCCGGAATCTTCCTTTCTTCATTTACTTTTATGGACATTTTTAGCTGTTATTTTGCATGTGCTTTTTGATTTATTCAATGTTCATGGAACTCAAGTTTTACTGCCCTTCTCGAAAAAATGGATTGCCTTTGACTCCATTCCATTAGTAGATCCTACTATCCTATTCGTACATTTGCTGGGCTTTTGCCTGCTGCCGTTTTATGAAATGGGCAAAGTGTTTTTAATTATTTATATCTTTATTATTCTATATCTTGCTTTTCGAACTCTGTCGACCGTTTTAATTAAGAGAACGTTGCATCTGCATTTTCATCACTCTATTCGAATTAAATTAATCCCACGTATTTCCTTGTTTCATTGGGACGTTATCATTGAGACGAAAGAAGACTTTTTATTTGGAGTTTACTCAAATGGCAGTCTTAAGGTCGATCACTCTCTTGTAAAGAAAATAGAATATCCAAAAATAGTCACAGACAGTAAAAGCCACCCGCTTATTTCCGATTTTCTTTCTAGCACCCAATATGCATACCCATTTGTTCTTAAAAGAAAGAATGGATATTTGGTCTATTGGAAGGATCTGCGTTTTCGTACCAATAAGTTTTTTCCCATTCTTGCCATCCTTTCTGTATCATCCGATCACAAGATTAGAGACTGTTTTATCGGTACACTGTACTCCTTGAAACAATATAAGCAAGTTATAAAACAATTAAAAAATACAGCAATCTTAAAGAAGGGCTGATTCTATGGAAAAGACATTACTGATAATCTCCTCTGATATTACAGGACATGGGCATAAAAGCATCACAGAATCATTGTGTGAAAAAGTTCAATCTCATAATGATGTGAAAATTTTTGTAGTAGATGGATTTTCTCTCGGTAAACGGTTGCTTTTAAAAATTGGTCAATCCTATGGCCCTATCACAAGAAACTCTGAAAATCTTTGGAAAATGATTTGGAAACTATCTGCATTGAAGCCCCATCTAGTAGACAATTTTATTGAATCACTAATTAGAGATAATTTTCTAAAATTACTGGAAGATGTAAAACCAGACATGATTTTATCGGTTCATCCTAACTTTAATGGTTCTATCTTAAATATTTTAGAAAAGCAGGATATTCATATTCCTTTCTTTACTCTCATTGCTGATCTTGTGAATATTTTTCCTCTTTGGGCAGACAAAAGAGCACACTATATTATCAGCCCTACCTCTGAAGCTCAAAATAAATGCATTGAATTTGGGATTCCAGATGAAAAAATAAAGGTTTCCGGTTTTCCTGTCCGATCCCGATTTTTCCCTAAAAGTTATAATCATCGTAAATTTTATAAAAAAGGCCAATCTTTAACATGCTTAATTATGAGCGGTGGTGAAGGTGTTGGTAATATGAAGAAAATAGCTGAAAATTTACTGAACCATTTTGATTGTAACGTTAAAATAGTAGCTGGAAAAAATCTCAATCTAAAAACCAAGCTGGAAATGTCCCTTAAGGCCAAATATGGTGATCGAGTAGAGATTTATGGTTTCACGAAAAACATCCAGGATCTCATGCTTTCAGCAGATATTGCCTTTACTAGAGGAAGTCCTAACGTCATGTTTGAAGCAATAGCTACCAATACGCCACTTATTATTACGGGAGCATTGCCAGGTCAGGAAGAGGATAATCCAACCTTTGCAGAGAACTTTAATTTAGGCGTAGTCTGTAAAAAACCAAAGGAAATTAAATATACGTTAACAAGTTTACTTGAAAATAATGGTGAGAAACTAAATGAAATGATTGTTAGTCAACGCAATTTTATCAATACAAAAGCAGCAGAAGACATTCTGCAATTTATTCTAGAGGTTGGCGACCCTTACTATGAAGCAGCCAAAGAAAAACTATCTTAAATGAATTAACAAAAAAGGTGCTTAATCAAGCACCTTTTTTACATTAACTTGCCTTTATCAGTTTATATGCATCATGATATTCTTAAAAACAAGCTCTGGACGTTCCTCTGTAATTAAATGTCCTGTCTTTTCATAGGTAATTAACTGTGCATCGGGTAAATCACTAACAAGGCGTTTTCCTACCCCCACTGGAACAACACGGTCTTCCTCGCCCCATATCAATAATGTTGGCACTTGTATACCATTCAGCTGTTTTGGCAGTAAATCTCCCTCACGATGTCGCAGGAGTCGGATTAAAGCCTTATAAAATCCCATATCATCCAGCGGTTTACCGAATTCTCGAATCATTTCATCATTGATTAATGTTTGGTCAAAAAAGACATTTTTCAAATGATGTATGACACCCCTTCTTTGAATATAATGATAAACAAGCTTCTCAAAGTAAGGTAAATATGAAGTGAAAACGAGCGGTTTTTTCGCCCGTTTCAAATATCCAGAACTACATAATAAAACTAATTTATTAACTTTCTCAGGAGCCATCATGGCCATATAAAGCGCTATTTGACCTCCCATCGAATGAGCAACAATATGAGCATTAGAGTATCCAAACTGTTCCATGCATTCTAACATTAGCTTCGCATAATTTTGAAAACTGTATATAAACGAAGTCGATTTCTCGCTTTTCCCAAATCCAGGGAGGTCAACAGCAACGACAGAATAATGCTCTTGCAATAAAGGTACAATGCGTCGAAACGTATAAGTTGAGGATGCAAAGCCGTGGATCAAAAGAATTGGTGGTTTATCATTCAATATGTATTCACAGTATAAGTTGATACCAGATACTTTAAGATAGGTTTGTTTTAATCCACTGACAGTCATTGTGTTCCACTCCTCCAGCTCCAATTGATTTTATTATTAATCAATTGGAGCTGGAGGATACAGGAAACATTATTTTTTCCAAATATATTCACCTGTTTTTAGTCTATAAAATCTAAAGGAGGTAGTGAGTTATCTAACTAACTCACTACCTCCTGCTCAATTGCCTCTCTATTTTCCAAATCTTTTACGATATCCGCATTTTCTGCAGAGTTCCTCTACTGCCACTCTTCGTGAAAAACCCTCTACAAGATTTTTTGCTCTATCCATTTCGATAATATCAGAAAATGAATTATCATTAATGTTACCAAGGTTAATAACTCCCTCACCATCTAAACAACAAGGAATAACCGTTCCGTTTGCTAAAATACCTGCTTGATTACGCATACCATAGCAAAAGCCCTTTCCATCATCTTCTTCCTCATGTAATGCAGGCCACTGAAACTCGTAATCTTGATTAATAAAGATGCGTTCCGCTAGTTTAACACCACTTCCTGGTGTGACCTTCTCTTCAATTTTGAAGTCTAACTCAAATTCTTTCTCGATAATTTCAAGCAACTCTCTGTTTCGTTTTCTTTCCAAATTCGTCGTATTATCTTGAGTGAGATTCCATAATCTCAGGGAAACTATCATATCAGATTGGCTCGTAGCTTCTTTAATAAAGGAAAGAATACTTCTCACATACCCTTCCTTATCTTTAGAACCAATATGGCCATCAAAGCTATGGAGTGAGAAATTCATTTGTCTTAGCGCAGGCTTATTTAGTAATTTTTCTCTCTTTTTATTAATTAATGTTCCATTTGTTGTAATATTAACTTTAAACCCTTTTTCATGGCTTACGTCTAACAAATCGCCTATTTTAGGATGAAGCAGCGGCTCACCCTTTACGTGTAAATAAATATAGTCTGTGTGCGGTTTAATTTGGTCTAATCGCTTAGAAAAATCCTCCACAGAAATGAATTGCTTCTGTCGTTCTGTTGGCGGACAAAAGCTGCATGCAAGATTACATACACTTGTAATCTCTAAGTAAAACTTCTTGAATTTTTTCACCATTAATTCCTCACTTCTTTAACTACTCACATCTGTATGAACTATTATCTATCCCTATTAGAGCATATTTGTTCATAAATAGAAACATACTTATTCATGGAAACTAGCGTTATTATTTTTGTTATGTATAGATTCCATTATATATGGAATCACAATTATATTTTAGTTACTTTTAAAGGATGCATCCGAATAAATATAAGAACCGAGAGCAACACTAATCATAAAACTATTGTGTGAGGTATTAAATAAACATGAAACAGATCATCCTCTGGTCACTCTTGATAGTGCCTTGGCTTTCCTTGTTTTTTTTGAAAATGGATACTGTCCGCAGATACATGCCGGTCGCTCTTTTTATGACCGTTATTCATACCTTGGCCTATCAAGCGGCTCATCATTATGGATGGTGGAATGAGACAGGTTCTAGTCTGTTCGGATGGGATAAAATCATTCCGGTTCCTTGGGTATATGGAGCCTATTTAGTGATTGTTATCTGGGTATTTCATTTTACTTATGAGAAGTTTTGGATATATTTGATTGTTAATATCCTTTTGGACGGGGGATTTATGTACATAGTTTACCCAATATGGCAACGGCTAGGAATGGTTTCAAGTAAATCGAGTTTGCCTACAATAGCTGTTGTCGCTATGATGGTCGGTTTTTCGTTAATCATCTATTTGTTTCAACTGTGGCAGGACGGCGGGTTTAAACGGTCTAGAGCAAAACGTGTAGATGATTAAGAACTGACTTAGTGTCACATTTTAAAAATGGATTTTGAACTCTTAATTCTCTAAACGATTTCCATTTGTTTAATAAATGCTTAATTTGAGTATTGAAATATATTTAGAATAAATAATTTTCAACAGCTAATGGCTCTAAACTAGTTAAAAATAAGCCAAACTGATAATAATCAATTTGGCTTATAAATTCGACTTACAATTTATTCTATAGTAATCAATCCATCTATTTCTTTTATTAGAGATTCAATTACTTCTGTCTGTTTTTGATTAGGACTAATTAATGGCTTCTGACAAAATTCTTGTAAGGAGATACCTCTAATCATCATCGCCTTTTTTGTAATAGGGATAAATGGATTACCAATATCGTATAGCTCCATCATTTTATTAACGATCTTTTGTATAAAGGCTATTTTTTCAAAATTATTCGCGTCAACTGCCTTTACCCATTTTGAAAAGATTTCTGGATATACATTTGAAAGTCCACCGATGCATCCATTTCCTCCACTGAGAATATTGTGGGCAAAATTCTCATCAAAACCAGAATAAATGATAAAGTCAGGAAATTCATTTCGTACTGTTTGAATTAACTTTCTCGTATGGGCCATCTCTGTAACTGTATCTTTGTATCCTTTAATATTTTCATGCTTCCGTAGGAGACTAAGAGTAACCTCTGGGGACAAATCATGACCAGTTCTTACAGGGAAATTATATAAATAAATGTCACCTTTTACTGCATTTGCAACTTGATCATAATAATATTCAATACTTTCATCTGAGAGTGCAAAATAGTATGGGCTAATAATCATGACTCCATCCGCACCAGCATCTATTGCATAATTAGAAAGAGCAATCGTTTCTTCCAAGCACATACAAGTAGTTCCTATATATACTTTTGTTTGATGCCTTACATGGTTAACCACTAGGTCAATTAGTTCAACCCTTTGATTGTACTGCATAGAGAAAAATTCCCCGGTACTCCCCATAATAACTAAGCCGTCTATTCCCCCGTTAATTAAGAAATCATAAATACTTTTGTTCGCCTGATGATCCAAATTCCCTTCAGCATCAAAAGCAGTAACTACAGGTGTTAAAAACTGAGCTTTTTTCATAGGTCTCTCCTTTTTCTTATTCTTAACCCCATAACTCCTAACATCTATTTTTTATACTTCTTTCTCAATCTTTTCATTTAAAGCTTTCATACCAGCATTTAAAACTTCGATGATTCGATTCGTATCGTAAACACTACCCTTCCAAGTACCTCCGCTAGCCGCTTGAAGCGCAGCCCATAAACGTGTGTCATCTGGCAAACCAGGATTCGGTTTAAGGTCTGGATGCAGCTTACGTGCTTCTAAAAGACTTTCTGCCTCTTCATTATTCAAACTTTTGTCTTTTGTTCCAACGAAGTTAACAGATCCAACTAAATTTTCCCGATCTACAATAATCTCAATCATATCCCCATGGCGTAACTTACCTATCGGCCCCCCTGCTAGGGCCTCTGGTCCAACATGACCAATGCATGCCCCTGTTGAAACACCAGAAAATCGTGCATCTGTTATCAAGGAAACATGCTTTCCATAAGACAAGTGCTTTAAAGCAGATGTTAATTGATACGTTTCTTCCATCCCTGTTCCTAATGGGCCCCCACCCATCACAACCATAATGTCCCCAGCTTCAATTTCACCTAACTTAATTGCTCTTATAGCAGATTTTTCAGTGGTAAAAACTTTAGCTGGTCCTGTATGGCGATATACGCCATCTTCCCCAACTACAGTTGGATCAATAGATGTTGACTTTATAACAGAACCCTCTGGTACTAAGTTTCCTTTTGGGAACGTTACCGTTGAAGTTAAGCCCCTGTTTTTAGCCTGAACGGGACTCATGATGACATCATCCGGTTGAACTCCATCATGTTCGAATAATAGGTTTCTAAATATTTGACGGCGTTCAGATGTTTCCCACCAATCAAGATTTGCTCTAAGCGTTTCTCCCGTCACTGTAAGAACCCCTTCGTGAAGGAGTCCTAATTTTCTTAGTTGAAGCATAACCTCAGGTACCCCTCCAGCTAAGAAAACCCGAACAGTTGGGTGATTAGTTGGCCCATTTGGCAATACACTAACTAAACGAGGAACTTTTTTATTAATTCTTTCCCAATCATCGACTGTCGGTACTTTACATCCAGCTGCATGTGCAATAGCTGGGAGATGCAGCAACAAGTTTGTAGATCCTCCAAAGGCAGCGTGAATAACCATCGCATTTTCAATTGCATTATCTGTAATAATATCCTTCGTAGTAACTCTTTTCTTTTCCATTTCCAATGCCGCTCTTGCTGACTGTTTTGCAATTTCTTCCCAGACCTGCTGACCAGAAGGTGCCAAAGCAGAGTGGGGCAATGCCAATCCCAGTGCTTCTGCAACAACTTGGGCTGTTCCTGCTGTTCCTAAGAATTGACATCCTCCTCCAGAAGATCCGCATGCTACACAACCAAGTCTTGCAGCCTCCTCCAATGAAAGCTCATTATTTGCAAATCTCGCACCAATTGTTTGAACTTGTCCAGCATCCTCTCCTTTTGTAGGAGGGAGAGTAGAACCACCTGGAACAAGGATAGTTGTACGGTTATGCATGGAAGCGAGCGCCATCATTGTCGCCGGCAAGCCCTTGTCACAAGTAGCAACACCTATTACAGTACGTCCAGTTGGGAGGGAGCGAATTAACCGTCTCATTACGATAGCTGCATCATTACGGTAAGGAAGCGAGTCAAACATTCCTGGTGTTCCTTGAGACCGACCATCACATGGGTCACTTACGAAGGATGCAAAAGGCACCCCGCCCAACTTAGAAATTTCTTCAGCAGCAGCCCTCATTTGAAGTCCTAATTCGTAATTACCGGTGTGGAAGCCTAAAGCAATCGGTGTGCCGTCTTGATCACGAATGCCACCCAATGTTCCTATGATCAATACTTCTTTTCCAAGTAATTTGGCAGGGTCCCACCCCATACCAGCATTCATAGTCATCCCAAAAATATCTCCGCTCGGACGTTCTCTTAACATTTCAGGAGTTAATGGTAAGGAACCCTCTGGTCCAGCTGCATGTGTCCTTATTTTATAAATTGCTTTATTAGTACCGAAAATAGAATCTATCGCCATAGTAAACCTCCTCTGATTTTTTTATTTAATGAACGTAACAGAGAATGCTGATTTAAAAATGACTATATTACCTTTTGTAATCAGCATTTTTATAATCAACCACTATTATTGGATTTTTTATTTCGTTTGCTTTTTTAAGATATTTAGAATGATAAGATAAATCACTTCTTCTACCTAAATGACCAGCTAACTACTATAATTCTTCATAGACAAAATAATCAAAATCAGCAGGTACACTTCCCCCGCTCGTGTCCTGACAGTGTAAACCAACAAATGCTCCAGTAAATCCATTAAGTCTGACATAATCATCTGACAACTTATAAGACTCAAAGATTGCAGGAATATCCGTCCAAGTTTTGTTGTCAAAAGAGTAGGAAAAATGGTAGGTATGCACCCTAACTTTTACTCTTAAATGAACATACTCAACCGTATCTGGAACTTGAATTTCTGTACCTTCAAGCGGTTGTGAGAAAATAAAGTTATCGCATCTAACAATATCAAGAATTCTTCCCTTTTCTTCATTCCAAGTGATTTGTATAGATGTCCAGTTCTCGGTATTGTAATAACAAACTAAACCTGCAGCCTGCTGGTAAGTAGTAGGTTGGAAAGAAACTGCTGTACTCGCATTGAAGTGAAGCGACTGCCAGCGACGGGCAACCATTGCTTGCGTAAAGCAGGACGTTAACGATTCTTTACCATAAAGTCGTAGATTTCCTGGTTTATCTGTCAAGGACATTATATCTTCTGTTAAAGGAATCCGTAGTGACTGAAAGTGATGATTAAGGGTAGTGCTATCAAAGTGGTCAATTGGTTTAAAATCCTGCTCCCACTTTACTTCCTCCATTTTTGGTGCTTCTACGTCATTTGAGCCTTGTTTTCCACCAACAACATATGGCCAACCGTCTCTCCATTCCAGTTTTTGAATAGCCGTTTCTCTTCCAAGTGGGCAAAACCCACGAAAATCCAACACAGGTTTATCATCATGTGGCAGTGGTCTACCAGTCAGGTGGGCTAAATACCATTCATTTGTATGTGTTTGTACAATTGAAGCATGACCACATTTTTGCAATAGGTTTCATGGGTCGTGCCAAGAAGTAAGAAACGGGTGATCTGGATGCAGTTCATATGGTCCATCAATATTTTTAGACCTGGCTAGAGTTGCAGTATGCGCATATCTTGTTCCACCTTCTGCTGTTAGTAAATAGTAATAACCGTCAATGTAGTATAAATGCGGTCCTTCTGTCAGCTTGATGTCTGTACCTTCAAAAATCACCTGTGACTTCCCAATTAAACGTTTTTTCTCAGGGGAGTATTCTTGCATAACAATACCGCCAAATGAGTGTTTATAGGTCCTCTGATCCCAAAGCATATTAACAATATATTTTCTTCCATCTATATTATGGAAAAGAGAAGGATCAAAGCCTGAACTATTTAAATAAATCGGGTCTGCCCACTCACCATCAATTGTTTCACAGGTTGTTAAATAATTATGGGTATCTTTCCATGCACCTGAATGCATTTTTACATCAGAGTAAATAAGCCAGAATTTCCCGTCGGCAAAAGTTAAGCACGGTGCCCATACGCCGCCTGAATTTGGATTTCCTTTCATATCAATTAATGAAACTCGATTTAACGGGCGCGAAATAATATGCCAGTTGACTAAATCCTTTGAATGATAGATTTGTACTCCAGGAAACCATTCAAATGTTGATACTGCAATATAATAGTCCTCGTCAACCCTACAAATACTTGGATCTGGATTGAAGCCTTTTAATACTGGATTCTTTATCGTTGTCATGTTCATCATCCTCTCTTATTTAATTCAGCAAGCACTCTTTTGTGTTCTTTTTCATCTAACTTATAGAAGAAAATTGCAACAAGCTCGATGATAACAAACACTGCAGGTATCACAGTCATTGTTATTAAAATACCGTTTAATGCTGTTGAAGTTTGAGCTTGATTAGCGACATAACCAAACTTTGATAAGATTAAGCCCGGAACAATTCCTCCTATTGCCATACCAAACTTGAAGAAAAATCCAACCAATGCATAAATGACACCACTCGCCCGTTTACCTGTTTTATACTCCCCATAATCAATGGTTTCCGGAATTAATGCCCAAGTAAATGCACCTGCTGTTATGGTACCTAATGCCGATACTAAACGCCCTGCAAACACAAGTGGAACCATTGTTGCAGGAATCATGAATAAGGCAATTAAGCCAACTGCCTTCAAAGCTAGAGCAGTGAATAGCAACTTTTTCTTTCCCATCCATTTGTATAGCATTGGCATTAATGGCATTAGAACAAGAGCTGGAAGCGTTCCCATTAAACCGTACCACTTTACTAAATCTGGTCTTGCAACATTATAAGTGACATAGTAAATTCCAACTGAATTGACAATTGAGTTAACACCAAAATTTAAAATAAAGAAAAAGCAAACAATTAGTAGCGGACGATTTACCTTTAGTTGAAGAAAAATATCTTTCACATTAACCTTTGCTTCTTTCGAGTGATTTATTGGAACTCGTTCTTTTGTATTCTTGAAGCTATAAATTAGCAGTAAAGCTCCTAAAATACCCATGAGTGACATTGTAATTTGCCAGCCACTGCTTGTTTTCCCAGTCATAGTAGTAAAAATCCCAGCCAAGAGAGGTACTCCAAAGGAGACAATTAATCCACCAGTATTTGAAAATAGCATTCTAATAGACGTTAAACTGACAACTTCTTTATTGTCTTGAGTAATTGCTGAAGTAAGTGCTGCATAAGGAATGTTTATTACAGAATACGTGATTGATAATAGTGTATATGTTATATAGGCATACACTAACTTCATAGGGTCAGAAAACCCTGGAGTTGTGAAACAAAGGATGGCTACACCTGCAAATGGAAAAGCTCCGTATAAAAGGTAGGGACGAAATCTTCCATATTTCGTATTCGTTTTATCCACAAAAATTCCAATAAGTGGGTCTGCAATTGCATCAATCATACGAACAATGAGGAACATTAATCCAGCTGCTGCAGCAGTAATCCCAAAAACATCCGTATAGAAAAATAACAAGTAACTGCTTACTGTTTGATAAATGAAGTTGCAAGCTAAATCTCCGGTTGCATAACCAACCTTTTCCTTCATTTTAATTTTTCCCTTAGGTACTGCTGGTATTTTCTCAGCAAGACTTGTATTCATCCTAATCCCCCTTATAAACCTTATTTTTACTTGAAGCAAATAACATTTAGGTACATGAGGTAAATCTACTTAGTTCGTTTATTAGACGAACTAAGTTTACAAAATGATTACTTCTTTTGCTGTTCCCCTCTTTCTTGTAAAATACTGTTCCATTCTAAGCTATGTTCAAACAGCTTTATTTTGTTTTATATTATAAAACAGCATTTTATTATTTAGATTATTCGTCCAAATTATAACACCTTCTTAAAAAGAAAGCCATTTCATTTCTGAATTTTTAGTTAAATATTTGCTTAATATATAATTTACTTTTATAATAACGATACTTTGTTTTATATTATAAAACTAAAAGGAGGGTTGACTATGCCCCTTATTCAATCGGTCCAACGGGCACTTAAGATACTAGATTTATTCAATGAACATACAACAGAACTGAAAATTACGGAAATAAGTGAACGAACGGGTCTTCATAAAAGTACTCTTCATTCTTTGCTGAAGACCCTGTTGGAAGAGCGTTATATTAGTCAGAATAACGAAAATGGAAAGTACAGATTAGGACTTAAACTGGTGGAACGAGGTAATGTTGTTGTTAATACATTGGATATAAGACAAACTGCTAGAAAATATCTTCTATATTTATCAATGGAAACCGGTCAAACTGCACATCTCGGAATTTTAGATGGTCAATATAGTGTGTATATTGATAAGGTAGAGGGTAAAAAGGCGGTAATCCGCTATTCCCAAATAGGAAAAAGAATCCCCCTTCACTCTACAGCACTTGGTAAAACCCTTTTGGCTTATCAGTTGCCTGAAGATATTAAACGTTTGTTAAATAGTTACGAATACACCCAACCAACTGAAAATACCATTACGAATGAAGCAAACCTATTAAAAGAACTTGAAAAGGTACGTGCCCAATATTATGCTGTTGATAATCAGGAAAATGAACAAGGTGTACGCTGTATTGCTGTACCACTTTTAAACCATGAGAATAAAGTAATTGCTGGCATCAGTATCTCCACCTTAACTGCTAGGGTTAATGATAGTGAATTGGATGAATATATTACCTTACTGAAAAAATCCGGGCAAGAACTATCAAAGCAATTGGGTTATCATGGACTATAGCCTTGAAGGAGTCTATTATCTTACTACAGTAAAAGAGTGATTTGATTATAGCTTAGCTTTTTAAAAGGTAGCTAAACATTAAAGATAATGATTATGTCTAGCTACCTTATTCTCAATAATTAAAATCTGATAAACTTCTACGCTATTTATATTACTCTATCTTACGTATAGTTATTTGTCGTAATGCACCGCTCGAGATATATTGATAACTAGCACCGCTTATGCATCAAATAACCATAATCTCTCTCGCAAATCATCTAAAACCTCTTCAGGCAATTCCTTGACCTTGATATCTCTACCTAAAAAAAGCAACCAGTTTGTCCATTCAGTTAATTCCTCTGGATTTTTAACGTTAATAAAAACCTTTAGAATAGCTGCAGTTTGATAAGGATTCGTATAAGAAATGGATACCTTTAGTGGATGGTATTTTTTATATTGTGCAATCGCCCTTGGACCAAGTTCCAAGACAATATTGTATACTTCCTGCTGTTTACTTAGTTTTTCTAAAATTTTTTTCTTACTTACTCTATTTTTTGTAGGATATGGTTCTACATTGGTGAGATTGTCGACAGGAATAATTCTCCTCTTTTCGTCTTTTAAATCAAAGCCTTCAATTATCCATAGACTTTTTTCACGGTACAGATGCAGGAGAAAAATTGGATAAGAGCTTATTTCCTTCCCCTCTTTAATGGTAATCAGTAAATAGCTATCCAAAAGTAGTGTTTGGATAAGTTTCTCCAATGTTGGATGTGGAAGATCTGATAAATCAAGCAGATCAGGATTATGAGGATTGGTTCCTTCAAACAGTAAAATTTGATTTAAAAGCACTAAATCATCTTGTTGATTTTCTGAAAGAAGGCCAAGTAACTTTTCAGCCAAAGACTGTCTGCTCTTAAGATACGGGAGCTGTTGATTTCTTGTTGCCATGAAGGCAATAAAAAGAGCTTTGATTTCACTATCGGTAAAGTGAACATTAGGCAAAACAGAGTTGTTCATTACATAATATCCTCCGTCCCTTCCAACCTCAGCAACAAGCGGCATTCCCATACTTTCAATTTCTTTGATATCTCTGGTAGCTGTTGAACGAGAGATATTAAATTCTTGCATGATTTCAGAAATTGTAAAATGGGCACGATTATTAATATAGCGCATAACAGTATTAATCCGTTCAACTTTTTTCATAAAGGATCTCCTAAACAGTATCATTTTTTGACATGATTAAAGGTTATTATAAACACATCAAGTGAAAACACAAGTCATTTGAAAAATTTCAAGAAGGAAGGTTTTGAATATGGCGGAGTATACTTTAGAAGAAAAAGAAAGCTTTACGGTTTTAGGTTTGGGAATTGAGCTAAAAAGCGATTATACAGACTATGCCGGTATAAATAAAGAAAAGTCAGATTTTTGGGAAGCTGTCAAACAAGATGGAAGACTTAACACTTTAAAAGCACTCGCTACAAATGACTATATTTTTGCTGTTAACGAGGCAGTGAATAACAAAATGATGCATTATGCCGGTGTCATGTCAGAGGAAACCTTACCAGAAGAGGAATCTAGAGTTATCCAATTTCCTAAAGGATTCTATTTAATTGTCAAAGGAGAAGCACTGACAGCTGAGGAGCTAAGCAATAAACTTACTGGGATTGCCTTTGGTCAAGTCTTGCCAGAAGTACAGAATATCGCTTATGTTGGTGGACCAAACGCAAGTGTTGAGATGGAGCAGCGAAAAGGTTTAATATATGGGGAAATGTGGATTCCGGTTGTTAAGAAATAAAAGCTAATAGCAAATGTGATTACAATTGACTTAGAGTGCTGTAATTTGTATTTGTTCAGTCAGGATATTCCTTCTAATAAGATTATCCTGACTGAACAAAAAATTAGCTTTTAATGTTTTATAAGCATTTTTAACTCTTTTTAGTTGAGAAGCTGTTAAGTGCTTCTCTTTTCCCGGTAACTATTTCTACCATACTATCATGATATTCTACTTGAACAAGCTTATGTGCCGTTCATTACTTCGACCTAGCTAAGAAGCTAACACCTTTAGTCCTGACATGATTATTCCTCACGTTTTACATACACTTGCTTGCGAACGAGAGAAACATTCACTTATGATAAGGTTCTCCGTGATGTATCTAAATGAGGTTTTATTTAAAATATTGATGGAAAGTATAAATTAATTATCTTAACTAGTGAATAAAGAAACTGACCTATTACTGTTACTCGCCTAAGCTAGGATTTTTACTCTTCATCAGGAGTATCTTCCCGTTTCTCTAGGATACTTGGAAGTTTATACTTTTCATCTTGTATGATTTTTTTATATATTTGACTAAAAGCAGTATCTGTTTCAAATAACTTTGTCATTTCTCTATTAAATTCACCATAAGAGGATGCTAAATATGCAGAATTTAACTCGGAAACAACTACACTATCTAACTCCATATGTTTAAGGTAAAATCTAATTCGATCCCAGTGATTATTTGCAAATTCTATGCCGAATGGTTTTGACATCCTCCTACATTCAAACAAACTAGCTTTCAACATTTTAAAATAGTCGGTTGTTTTCAGAAAATCTATCATGAATTCTGGAGGGTTTCTCTTTGCCTTCTTATATAATTTCTTAATAAATTCATCTAATTCTTCTGCAGGAATAATTTTGTTGTCCAGTAAAACCTTTAATATTTTCCACCCATCTATATTACCCCATTTAAAAAGCTCCCAAATTTCTGATGACCAAAACTCTCTAATGAATTCACCATCACTTGAAATTTCATACAGTTTCCCTGAAAATACAACTATAAATTTTCTAAAAATATCCCAATCACTTTTGATAAAATCTATAAATGCCTCTCTTAATATCGCATCTTCTGAGTTTGCTACATGGTTCCAAAAATTAAAGTCTTCACTGTCTTCATCAAAATGATTAAATTTCAATATTGTTTCTTCAAAGAAATCATCAACTTCTTTTAAAAATAAGGGTATTTCTGTTTTAGTCATAGCATGAGGAATTTCTTTGACAATAGGTAAAACATCTGTATTTGGAGGAGTATACCTAGTATCAAAGTGTTTCTTAATTTTTTCATGCAAACCAGCCGTTCCGCCATTTACAACAAATTTATTCAAATTTGATTCAATAAACAACCACAATGCCTCTACATGTGGATAGCTTACAATGTTACTTTTCGCATGAGCACAATCGTTTCTTATGGTTCTCCAATATGAATACTGTACTCTAATATCATCTGTTATTACGAAAGGATTGTCTGGTTTTGTTCTATTAACTAAATCGAAAACCGTGTTATCCCATGCATTGTCATCTTTAAGTTCCTCTAACTTTTTCTCCCACATGTTTTGTGGCATATTGTTAGGCTTGTGGTGAGAATTAAGCAACCTTTCTCGAAGGACAGTTTGGATACCTAAATATGACATAATGAAAGAAGCTCTGTAAGCAGAAATCTTATAACACAAAACTGCTTCTTTAAAGAGAGTGTCAGCATCTCCAGGAAAATTATAATTTTCAAACCAACTCTCGAACCTTGTTTTCATGAATGTTCACGACCCTACCTTTAGTTTCCTAATAAATCCATATATACTTTTAATTATATCTTAAAAGGTAATAGAGTTGTGTATCCTTAAACTGAAGCAAGCCAATCTTTTTAAGAGAAGTCTCCATATTGATTATGATTTTTTCAATAAACTCTATATTCTTTTCTTCATCCATTATTAATTGATTAAACTCTCCTTCATTTGGTGTCGTGAGGTCACCTCCCTTACCGTAAAAGTAGACATAAAAGATTAGACGAATCATCTTTTAGAGCAAACCTCTCTTACGAGTAAGCATATTTGATTGTGCTACCTTTCCAACTGCCTTGTCACTATAGAAAGCTAATAGGCTTAACAAGTTCTCCATCTTTCAAGAGTCCAATCCCTATATCCTTCAGACC
This sequence comes from Bacillus sp. Au-Bac7, assembly GCF_021341655.1. NCBI lineage: Bacteria > Bacillati > Bacillota > Bacilli > Caryophanales > Bacillaceae > Bacillus > Bacillus sp. Au-Bac7. The sequence continues at coordinate 523,621 of NZ_JAJTTG010000003.1, forward strand.
TTGCTTATCCTGTAATAAATACACAACGTTCGATGCACCGCCATCGTAGAAGAATAACCAACATGTTAATTCTGGTTTGTTTTCATCTGGAATAGTAGCCTTAACATCTTCGTTGTTTATGTCATCCACTGAAAGAGTTCTAACATCAGCTTTCCAGTCCTTCCAAGCTAAATGTGGGTGATGCTCCTCCATGTAATTCCTGAATACATTAATAATGCTCATAGGTAATTTGCTCCTTTTCATAGGTCGATTAAAATAGAAAAAGGGGGAGAGAACTCATCCGTAATAGATGAATCCTCTCCCCCTTTAAAGGTGAAGTGTTTTGCAACTTCTTTATTGAGTTGTATTTGTATCGTATCAATCTTTCGATCCTTATTGATGGTTATTTGACGGATGAGCAGGTGCATAAGCCTTTTCCTCTGCTCTCTGGTTAACGACTCTTGATAGGCACTTTTGAAGTTTTGCATGACCTGTTTGACCATTGAAAAGCTTATGAGTTGTGTACCGCCTTGCCCCATCTGCAGTTCAATTGGAGATAGTCTCTCTTCAAGTCGTTCCTTTTCATGATTCAAAGTGGATAGCCGCTGCACAAGGTCTGCTTTTTGAATCAAATCATCTTCGTACAAACCAAGGACCTTCTCTTTCTTTTGTTGATTGGATTCTAGTACCTTTTTCAAGGTCTCATATTCGTGTTGAAGCGGAGAAGAATCTTGTTCTTTCTTATTATTAATCCGTTCAACAATTTGCTCTATAAGCACATCACTTTTGGCTATGTTTGATAGCTTTTCAAGTACATGGGGGTCTGCATAATCTGTTCTAACTCCATTCGAGCGACAAACCGCTGAACCTTTGTTCTTCCAAGCTCCACATACATAATACTCCAGAACCTTTTTTGTTCCGTCTTTGAGTGTATTCGTAGTCCTCCCAATCACCATTCCTGCCCCACATGCAGGACACTTCATGATACCAGTGAGCGGGAACTCGCCGTCATGTATTCGATTAGGCTTGCCGCTTCTGCTCTCCATGATATTTTTTGCTTTTTCCCATGTTTCTTCTGAAATGATGGCTTCGTGCTGCCCCTTTTCAATCACAGGGTGAGGATTGATATTGTTTCTTCTCTTCTCGTTCCAATCTCTCCGGACATTGTAGCGAATAAGTCCTGCATAAAGGGGATTGCTCAGAATCGTTTTTACCCCGTTGATGGAGAAGTCTTTGTTCTTTTTTGTACGGTGTCCTTCATTGTTGAGTTTGTTCGCAATGGATTTGTAGCCATTCCCCTCAACATAAAGGTCAAATACCTTTCGAACCGTTTGCGCTTCTGCTGGATTAACAACAAGTGTTGAGAGTTTTCTCTTACGGTTTTCTCCTGGAACACTCACAACATCGTAACCAAGCACCTGGCCGCCATTCCAAGAACCCTCCTTCGCTCGTGCCAACATCCCCATTTTTACATTTTGTGCGATATTATCTCTTTCAAATTCAGCAATGACTGCCAACATACGGAACTGCATTTTCCCCGCTGGAGTTTCCGTTTCGTAGCGCTCAGTAAAAGAACGGAAAACAATGTTTCTTATTTCCAGTTCTTCGACAATATTAAGTAAGTCCTTTGTCTTCCGGGAAAAGCGGTTCACCTTCCAAACGAGCACCAAATCAAAGTCTTTACCCTTGGCATCATGCAGTAATTGTTGCAAAGCTGGTCGTCCCTTGATATTTTTACCACTTTTACCCCTATCCACGTATTCCTTATGAACCACGTAACCTTCTCGCTCGCACATTTCCCTTAGTACCCGGACCTGTTCGTCGATACTGTACCCTTCCTCCGCCTGTTCCAATGTGGAGACTCGAGCATAGATAGCGGCTCTTTTCTGTGTGCCAGTTCGGCTAAATTGGTCAACCTGATCGTTGAGCTGTCTCGCATAGTTCGGCATAACGTTCACCCCCATTTTCATCTTCAATTAACCAACTTGCCACCTGTGACAGCGGAATCCCTTGCATGGCTGCTAATCTTAAATGTCTCGTATTGAGTAATTTGCACATGTACTCAAACACTCTCAATCCTTCTGCTGTAGAAGTATCAATATGCTCCTTCAATGAGCAAATTTTCACTCCATATCTAGCAAGCTCCCTTTCTATTCTTTGAAGCTCCTCTCCATCAGGAGTGAGTGTAAACACATCCCAAACAACGACTACCTTGAACAAACCATCAGCAGCATTTTTTAACATCTGCTTTAATACTGGTCTTACTTTGTTTGAATATTTCGAGCTTGGTTCAGAGTAAACTCTGTTAACTTGATATCCTGCCCGCTTGCATTTGTCTTTTAAGACCTGGATATTTCGGTAGACCCGATACCCCTCGGGTTGGGTCCAAGATGTATTTCTAGTGTAGATTGCCAGGTTGTCTTGATTTTGCTTTTGTTTTTCATCTCTGTTAATCATTGGCCTTCTCCTTTGGTTTTTTTTGCAAGATACTCTGTGACCATTTCTGCTAAGATGTCTAACAGATTTTGATATTCATAGATAGAAACTTCTTTTTCATTCATGATATGCTCTCCTCATCGAAGTAATAATATATATTTTATTTCCTTGTACAGAAATGGGGGGAGGGGTGGTTAGCTAAAAACAAAACTTTTTTCATTGGATTTTTAGCTTTAGGTATTGGTATTTTTGCTTTTCACACACCCCCTACACCCCCATAAAATTGAATTGTCAGCTAGAGTAGGGAATTGGATATCTTCCATTTCAATCAGCTTTATACCTCATAGTAGGTAGTTCCCTCCACTTACTTCTTAGGAATCGGGATATTTTCAATATCTAAAATTACTTTAAAAATAGAGCCAGAATACTTGACGTGATTTTATTCCTTTGTCATCAATTCCTTATACATTGATAGCCCCGGGCTTCCCCCTTGTTTACTGTTAGTTGGTTCAGTGCCAAGAAGTAGCTTGTTATTTATGCCAGAGTATTGCGGCAGGTAGTCGCCATGTCCAAACCCCCAACCTCTCTCGGCAAGTATGAGGATATTTTGGGGGCTTTGGGGCTATTAAAAAAGAAACTATTATTACAAGTGATAGATCTCTTCCTTACTGTAAAAGTTTTTATTTTGGTAACCCCCTGGCCCCCAAAACACTATGAATTTACTATTTGTATACCATCTAAATAATCTGTACCGTTTCTTTTTACTGTTCTAATAGGTGTTCCGAGGTTCTCAAGGACCAAGTTGAAATACTTCCAAAATATATTTCTTGACCTTGTTCCCTTATCGTCAATCCCTTGAGCGTCTAGCCATTTGAGATATTCCGGAAAGATATCCGGCTTTCGAGTTGCACCTCGCCCTACACCAACCCTTTCATCAACAAATGACTGAACAGGATTTTGCTCCAATAGATAGAGATACTCACTCTCCTCTATGGCTTTGCATTTACTGAATCTGTAGTTATTTCCCCGTAGGCGCTCAAGTCCTTCTAATGCCCAATTCAGGATACCAGGTAGTTCAAGTAGCAGTTTATCTTTCAGGTGAACATCCTGCTCCTCTTTCCTAAAAGTCCTTTTAAAAGGGACTATGAGGATCTTTCGGAAGTATCCCTCTGTTGTATCACTAGTATCAGGAAGCGTGTTTACTAAAAAGATCAGCTTGCAAAAAGGTTCATAGTTAATGTGAGACCTGTATTTAATATTAATATTAATCCTGTCTCCACTGACAATAGCCTTAAAATTATCAGTTTTTAGGCTATTACCAACCATCTCATTTTCCATGGAGATGTTAACAGTCTTATTAATAATGCTCTCTAAACCAAAGTCTTGATTAAAATTAGCAAGAGGTATATTACTCACATTCTCTTTGCCCACCAAGTCAGTCATGATACTAGCCAAGACACTTTTTCCATTTGCACCCCTGCCAAATAAGTAAAATGCTTTCTCAGCTTTTGTTTCAGCTGTTAAAACATAGCCCATTACCTCCTGGAGTACCATTTCCATCTCTTTATCATTTAGAGTTATGTCTTGGATAAACTTCTGGAACTGAGGGAAATCAGCTTTCGGGTTATAGCATATCGGTAACTGAACTGTCGAAAGGTACTTGGGATCGTGTGGATATATGTGAAAATCCACTAAGTTCAACATGCCATTTTGCAGATTTATAAATTCCTTTGAGGAATTCATTTCATCAGTTATTGTAAGTTCCCGTTGTAAAGCCTTCACAGATTCAGACTCTTTTTTGCTTGTCCAACTGTCCTTACATCCTTGGTTCATTACTTGCCTGATTATTTTCCCAAGCATAACTTCTGACATCTCTTGATAATATCCCTTGGGATTATAGAGATAAATTCTCCCATCTTTTGTAGCACAAGCTGTTATTCTTTTTACAAAATGTCTTACAAAAAGATTAGGATTAAAGCTATAAGAGCCCTTCTTTTCGTCGTAAATAAAGCCGCTATCTGTCGCTTTGCTTATCTTTATTAAAAATTTCACCTCCTCAATAACAGAGCTCGGCACAGTTTCCTTAGCAAAACCCTTAGATGCTTCATAAAGGGATTTTTTAGATGATTCAAGAGAAAAACCTGCAGATTCAAGTGTTTTGGCAAAGAATTCCCTGCCATTTTCCCCTGCAACCTCATTAAATGCTTTTGCAAGAATTGATAAACCCTCGTCTTCCTCTTTACCAATTAACCTTCTTATTACGTCACAGGAGCTAGGAATATGAACGGATGGAATGAATTTATCTTGTAAATAAGATAAATCCCATTCTGAGTCGTCCTCTAACAGCTGGTTATCCTTTTTAGGAATTTGGACATCTTCATTAGAAGATGCCACTTTGTTTATTTCGGCCTGTTTCTTATCAAGCCATTCTTTTTCTCCAGGTGTAATGATTCGCTTTGTTTTTCTTACAGCCATGTTTTACCCCATCCATATTTGTCATTTAGATTTAATATTGCGATCGGTTCATTAGAACCGAAACACCTGGCATTGAACTCTGGAAAAAAATTAATAATATCGTTTGAGACACTTTTCACCCTGTCCTCTGGGTCTTCTGAAAAGCTGTCCTCTTGAATCTCTAAGTTCAAATGACTTTTGTTGAGAAACTCGGCAAATTCAAGACATAACCCTGCATATTGACCTCGATTCATCACCATCTGAAAATCTCGGGGATACCATATGACATCAATTTTTGTTTCCAACACGCAGATAGCATTTGGCCGAACATCCAATTTTTCAAACTCCTTGGTAAGATAGAGGAGATAGCTTTCAAAGTCTTTGGCAGAAAAGGTTTTGTCTAGTGAAAGGGATGCAACTAGTCGATAAAGAGCATTTGTACCATCACAGTGATCTTTCCTGGCATATTTCTCATTAAGTACTCTTATTGCTTTCAGGTAATTAGATATCTGCCTTGTTATCACATTCTTCAACTCCTTATAACTAGTTGTATTACTAATCATCATCTCGAGGGCGATCAAACTCATCCAGCATAATGTTCTGTCCCGGTAATTCTCCTGGATCTGGAGCAGGATAGAATGGTACTACATACCAACAAACTACTATGGAGTTTTCTCGAACCTCATAACCAACAGGTTTAAATGGCAACTCACCTAAACCTTTAATGATTACCCCTTTAGCGATTTCGCGGTTTTCTACCGTCATTTCGCTTAATGACTCTTTCTTGTATTGTGTAATTTCCGCAAGGTAAATCAAATCGTTAATGCATAGCTCACCTTGTCGTGCAAAATCATGACTTAAGAAGCTGTCATAATGCGCTTTTGTCAGTTCGTATTTTTCTTCGGCCCCATCAAACAAATTAAGGTTCCCGCTAAAAAAATTATTTAGTGTAGATTGTAATGACATCTATACTAAGCCTCCTCAAATTTTTGAATTGTACTCATAGGCGAATTATTGCTCTTTGTCTTACTGCATCTTTTTAATAAACTGATTTACTCGATAAATTCTTAACAAGTATTCCTCCTGCTTAAGTGACCACTGCCCACCAGAGATTGTTATCTCTTTAAGAGAACATTGATTTAGCTTAGTTAGGTCTTCAACAATGTTTTCTAAGAGGATTTTTTGCTGCTGAGATTCAAAACCTTTTACTACTAGCTGCTCAGGAATAAACCACATTGCCAATAATTCTTTACGGCTAACATAAAGGTGACAAGGAGGTAAATCCAACTGATCAAAATCTTTTGCAATGAAACTTTTGAAGTTGTCCCATTGGTCTTCGTCTTGAGCCCTTCGCATTGACAAAACATTATAAGAAAATCTAGCCCTAATGTGTTCCACTTCGTAAACTTTGTCTTCATCAAGCTGATATTTAGCTTGAAAATTCGGCGTCCAGATAGTTCTCAGCCTAAAATCAATAAATTCGTCAGACAGGTCTATGTTTTTTTTCACGATAATCTCCCCTTTCGTTTCACAATGACTCTTTGTGTTAATGATTACAGAATTGAATTTTACAGAGTTAATTCGCTTTTTGCTCTTGGGTAAAATGTGGGGTTTTCAGAAAAAAAAGAAAAACTCCTTTTTTTTAATGGAAATTACCTATATTTCAACATAAAAAAAGGCAACGATATCGTTGCCTCTGTCAGGTTTTCTGGATTAAATGTCTTATTATTCACAATGTAAATTTCAATCTTTTATCCATCGATTATATATATCTACATGTATTGGATTATTCCAATCGATTTGCACTACGCCATTTTTATCAACTTTTAATATATTCTCTTTATTAATCTCTAGCTTAGATATTTCTATCTTCTCAGACATTTTTTTAAGCATTTTTTTTCTAAGTCTTTTTTTCAAACCTATTTACTCCTTCACTTTAATTTCACCTTATTGATTTTAATGCACCTGGTCCGTTATTTAATTTTGTGTTTTCTTTCCCAAAGAGGAACCCCTTTCTAATTTCAATGGTTTTCTTTTTCCAATTCATTATTTTGAATAGCGTTTTTGGCTTTCTGAAACTGTTCCCTATTAAAGTCGTTAAGGACTTCCATGTATAAAGTAAAATCTTCCGAGTTAAAATCTTTTCTTATAAGATAGTTATTTTCATATGAACCGTCTCGGTAAATCATTTCGAATCTTTTCCAGTCTTCTTCACTTATTGAATTAGGGTCAGACACATCTAGGTATATAAAGATATAATTTATGGCCTGTTTTATCAGCATATCTAAAGAGGTAATCTCTTTTTTCCACATATATAAATCTTCTGAGGCTGTGTACAAATCTACATAATTGCAGCGTACGTCAATCAGAGGTATTAGATTTAAAGCTAATAAATCAGAGATAGCCGCTTTTAAATTAACATTTTTGCAGTTCCTTAATCTTTTTATCCCCCTTGAAATACACTTAGTTAACTCGAATCCTAACCTTTTCTCCAATTTATAAAATTGAATATTTTTGTGCTCCAAGCTAGATTTCCTAATCCTTTCTTTTTCCGTCTCAATGAACATTTTATATTCTTTAAAAGTTATTTTTGAAAGATAAAATTTGTCACTAACTAGTCTTTTATAAGTCTTAGTTAAATTCTGAGAGGACTTTGTTTTCAGCATACCTTTAAATTCGTATATTTGATACTCCATTAATTTATTACCTTGATACCTCGCACTATTTCCCTTTAGGTTCATACCACGATTAAGTTTATACTTCCTTTGTTTACTTTCCTGAACCTGTCTTTCAAGCAACTCCAGCTTTTTTTCATAATTTATCCTGTTAAAGAAATCCAGTGTATTTTCATATTCGTTGAATTTGAATCTTTCATATTCCGCCTCAAGTAATTGAATCCCTTGATTCTGTTTCTCAAACATATTATTTGAATATTTATATATAGAAGTACTTTTATTATATTTGTGATTCTGTAGATGTATGGATATAAAATAAAAACAAACATAATTTATTATGGGTTCAACGCCAACTATAAAGGGTCGTTTCCCCTCTGTTTCCGTTTCTATTATTTGCTTTACCTTCTCATATAACATAATTTTGCTCCTTATATAAATCTAATTAGTTTCTGTTGCCATGATTATAAATTAGAGTATAAAAAATTCTTACTCTTCTAATTTTTTGTCATGACACTTTCCACCTCTCGATGTTTACGAGTAATTCACACTTCTTTCTTTTCTCTTTTTTCTTTTTGGGAACTCCCTTATTTAAATTTAAGTAGTTATTCTAGACAGATAACTATTCCTTATTCTTTCCCTGATCACAAACTATCTCCTGAGTATTTATTTGGTGTGATGGAGTAATGATAGATCCCTATGTCACCGTCTATAAAACCCCTTCTTTGAGCAGCCTTAAGAGTATGATACATATTGTCACGTCCAACACCGTTATCGGTGTGTATATATATTTGGTCAGCTCGTAATCCTTTTTCACAGAAATACTTTACTAAATCTTACCCTGTTGGCATAAGGTTACCATCATGATCTTCTCCTAAATCGTGGTCTAGCGAAAGTATGTTTATCTTGTAATTCTCAATATAATGAATGGCTTCTTCTGTGTTCCGCGCGACTATAAATCCTTTAGGACAATCCCTTAAGTCGTCAACGTAAAGTTAATTTTTTCACTTTTCATTAGTGTTAACTCCTAATCTTTTTAATGGTACCATTTACATTTGCAGAATAGCTGATATTTTTGGCTTTTAAAAAATCTCAATAATTTATTCGGTTTTAATGGTTTTAAACCAAATAAATTGGTGTGATTCGCATTGAAAACGACTACTTTGCTGAAAGCCTATTCAAATTAATTCACACCTTTGCAATGTTATGTATGCATAGGTTGCGATAAGATCTGGACTATCCTTCTTCAAAACACTAACAAATGGCTGCTGCCTATCTATGTAGGCCCAAACGTTATGTGGTACGTGTCGCTCACAAACGAGGATAATTTCTGCCCTGCTTATCTTACCCTTAAAAAGCTCGAAGCCTTCTTCATAAGGGTTATGGACTTCGACATTACAGCCATGCTTCTCAAGACGTTCCTTATAGTCATTCATCTGTCTTGAACCAACTATTAAAACTTTAAAGTTACCAAAAGGTTTAAAAGTCTTGCGTTTAGTAACCCTTTTGTTAGTGTTTTGCCCACTATTCCCTTGATTAAATTCCTGCCCAGAATACACTCGGGTTATTTCTGCAACCCCTTCATATACAATTGCTCTCACCGGCAACTCCACGTTAGCTGAATCTATAATTGAATTATTCTTGACTGGAAGTTCTTTTGCTTCGGGGGTACTGGTTAAATCTATGAACTTCCATTCCCCATCTTCTTTAGTAAGATAACCAAGCCTATCTTTTTCACTACTGTTTTTTGGATTTCTTAAAACAAATGGACTAATTGTCTTTTTCTTAGAATGGTAGCTAAGCAGACTTACTCTCCTCATGAATGTATAGAAGACATTCTGATCTTCCTTGTAAAAATATTTTAAATTTTCCTTTGTTATGTATTGCTCCAAGAGGTGGAGGAACTCAGGCAAGTGTGTGGTATTCATTAGTTGTTGAAGATATTTAAACAAAGCCTCTGGGTTGTTCCTTAACCTGTTTTCTAACATTTTGTACCTGTTGAGCTCTTTCAGTAGTTTCGCTACCTCTGCCTTATAGTCAACATGCTCTTGTTTAACCAACGAATCATAGTTATCTAGCCTCTGTTTAAGCTCAGCATTGTTTTTCTTAAGCATTTCAATCTGTTTTGCTAAAGCTATTTGCTTTTCAAGCCCCTTGAGTTTTCCCGAACGCTCCTTTTTTTGTGTGTCTAGTTGTCTTTGCATCCCTTTTGTTAGGTTCATTTCGTTTTTAAGCTTAATATTCAGGACTTTTTTTTCGTGGTCGAATTGCTTTGTAATATGATTAATTTCTTCTTGTAGTTGCCACTTTTCCTTCTTTAGTGAGCCGCTCATCTGCTTACTGTCCGATTTTCTTTCTTCAGATCAGTAATAAGCTTTTTCTGTTCCTCAATTTCTTTTTTGGCCTTTCTTAACTGTTTTTGGAATTCCTTAATCCTTTGTTTTTCCCTATTTTCTTCTTTATGGTCCTGTTCTTTGTCTCTTGTATTCGTTTTAACATGAGCTAAGAACTTTTCGTTTAATGCTTCTCGTTTAACTTTACTGAGTTCAACATTATTTTTAAAATGGCCTTGGCGCTTTTGTTTGAACATTTGGTGGCACTCCCTAACAGGAACATAGGTTCTATTTACCTATACTATACCATATAAAGGAATATATATAAATAACAAGACTCATTTAAATAAGAGCTAAATTACTTTATTTTATGGACTTTCCACTCAAAAAAAATAAATGGCCAAGTATACACTCACTTGGCCAAATGCTAATCCTTTGAATGTTAACTATTCATTGATTAACCTTTCAAGGTAACGGATATAATACTTTAAAATTTCTCTATCACTATGGGAAGTGACTCTTCTAACAGCGCATTCAATTTGGTGATGGTCAATGTCTAGTTCCTCAGCTACAATTTCACTCATAACTGTTTCCATGAGCTCTTCCTCTGTAAGTAAATCTTCGTAGCTGTCCAGTCCTGAATTATACTCCCGAAAGAATGTTTCACCGTCAATAGTTATCTTATGATATGTTCCTAGCATTTACCTCGCTCCTTTTCCATTAAATTTTAATCAATAATCTTCCGGAAGAAGGATGATTATATGATCCTGCTCATCCATAGCCCAAACTTTTTGACTGATTGGTAAAGCTTCCTGCAAATCTACCTTTACCAGGGTCTCTATTTCCGGTTCCTCTTGACGATGAAGCAGCCATTGATGGTCGCCTTGAACGAAAAACTCAAATATCTGAAAATAATCAGTCATTTGTTTATGGAACCTTGTAATGTAGTTTAGAATGAAGAGTTGGTGTTCCTGGCTTAACTCAGTTTTAACTGTTCCTGTCATGTAACTGTCTTTTTGTAATTCAAACACATTCAATTCCCCTTTACATTACTCAGAATATTTCTTTAGCCACTCTTCTGTTTGGTCGTCATGTACGCCTGCCAAGGTATATAGCAGCTGATATTCATGATCGTACCGCTTAGCGATTCTATAATATGTGGTATTGTCAGCAGCAGTTGACTTTTCAATATACTCTATATCAATCAACTCTCCTACAATCTTAAGTAATTCATCGTTTTCCTCAATGAGGATTATAGCCTTCCTACTAGAAAGGCGAATCGATTGTTCCTCTTCAATTCCTTCCTGCTCCAAAAGGTGGAGAAGGTGAGCCTCAATTTCTTCCATAAAATCCTTCGGCAAAATTTCTTTTATCTTCACAAATTCTTCATATGTATGAATTTTCTTCATACCTTCCCTCCTTGAATAGTTATTCAGCTTAAACAAAAAGCCGCTAGCACATGCCAGCGGCTTAATTTTGTTGCTAATTTCTTTTCGTGAAGTCGTCATTGTTTATAATTTTTATTACTTCAGTTGCTACCGCTACGATAATTGGTATTAATATCTTTTGCCACAATAAACCCACCCCCTTTCTAATAATGAAAGGGAATCATAATTGGTTAAATCAGTAATCTTTCATATACGCTGACACCATCCTTTAGGCAAAACAAAAGGAGTGGGTATTTGGCGGTCACATCGAATGCGATACCAATTACCCACTCCACTAAGAATTCATCATCGTATACGAATGTTTGTACAGTTACAGGATTAGGCAAATGGGCAAGACCCTTTGATGAAATGATCTCCTCGTCAATTTCCTCCTGGTAAAGTTCTACCGTCTCTTCACCAAGCCTATTTTGATCCACAATAACACCTAGCTCCCCTACCATGAATTTAACTACCTGATCATGCGAAAACATCTAACCCCCTCCTTAAATGGATCCTTTTTCTTTCAAAGATGTAAATGAATCTTCTCCTACAATAATGTGGTCTAGAACGTCAATTCCAATTAGTTTTCCTGCCTCAACCAGCCGCTTTGTAACCTCAATATCCTCCCTGCTCGGCTCTGGGTC